>NZ_JBFTZI010000003.1:0-848088 GCF_056406895.1 Polaromonas sp. P1_A2
TGCGGTGCTCGAGCCAAGCGGGGTCCGGCTAAACTCGCCTTCGGCTCAGACAACGCCGGCCCTGATCCGCTTGTCTCTGCGCTCCTCGGCCCAGCCAGGACGGGGCAATCGGGAGCGGGGACAAAAGACAAAGAAACAAACCAAGACAAACAAGGACACGCCGTGGCGTGTCCTTGTGGTTTTGGGTATTGGTATTTTTTTCTCTCACCCCTTGTGTATGCGCCGAGGAGCGGAGGTTCAGGCGGATCAGGGATCGCGTTGTCTGAGCGAAGCGCAGCGTAGCGAGTTTAGCGAGACCCCGCCTGAACCGAGCACCGCAGGTTGCCCCGGAGCGAAGCGCAGGGGACGCAGACACCAGGGTCGCCTTTTCTTTGCTTACTTTCTTTTGGCGAAGCAAAAGAAAGTGAGTTGCCGCCGGGCAACCCCGGCCAGCCGCCCTCAGCAGAGGAAAGAGGAGGATGAGGAGGCAGAGCGCGCCAGCCGGAGCAAGACCCGGCCCTTAGCCGCGCCCTCGGCGATCACCCCGCATCATCCGCTCCACCTGGTCGCGCAAAGCGGCCACCTCATTGCGCAGCTGGCGGCGTTCCTGTCTGGTCACCACGCCGTCGGACTTGAAATTGGCTTCGTGGCGCTCAATCATGCGTTCACGGCCGTGCAGCCTGCGCGCCTCGCGCTCGCTGATGCGACCGGTGCGCACGCCTTCGTCAATGCGCTGGCTGATGTTGAGCTGGCTGTTGTCCACGCCGGGAGTGTTTGGGTTGTAGCCCGGCTGGCCGACGACCACGTTGTTGGCGATCTTGCGCTCGACTTCGGCTTTCAGGCCTTCCAGGTCGGCCCGCAGTTGCTGGCGCTCCTGGGGCGTGGCATTGCCGTCGGACTTGTAGCGGCTCTCGCGCATGGAAATGTCGCGGTCGCGCGCGTACAGCTCCTGCGCCTCGGACGGCGTGATGCGGCCGGCCTGCATGCCTTGCTGGATGCGCGCGCTGATGGCCTGCTGGGTGTTGTCAATACCCGGTGTGTTGGTGCTTTGCGCCATGGCCACGGTCGGGGCCATGCCCAGGCCGGCCAGCAAGGCGCTCGCCAATAAAGAGGCGTTCAACAGTTTTGATGTCATGGGGTTCTCCTGCTTTCTGGTGGAATGGCCAGCAACCCTGAGGGCTGCTTGCGGTGGCCGAAGTGCCATCCCAGGGTCGGGCAAGCGGCTCCCGGAGCTGCTCTGCTGAAGCGCTGCCTTTCAAGGGCTGTTATGCGATCCAGTGCACAAAGTGTTCATCCGCGCAGGGGCGCACCGTGTAAGGCAATCGAACATTTAACCGGTACGGATGTCGCGTCCGCGAGCGCGGACAGGCGCCGGACGGCCTCAGGCCTCACCCAGCCCTATCGGCGCCGGCGCCTCCATGACGATGCGCGAGAAGAGCCGGTCATACACCGGATCCACCCCATGCCGGCCGCCGAGCGGGTCGCGGTTTTCCAGGAAGGCCGCGTCCAGTTCCTTCCAGTCGGCCTCACTGAGCACCTTTTCCGCTTCCGGCAGGATGACCGATTCTTCCAGACGCATGTGTTCCAGGTAGAAGTCCACATACCGTTTGCAATGCAGCTCAAAGTCGGATTTGCGCGGCTCGCCCAGCAGTTCCCAGGCCAGCAGCAGGTGTTGCAGTTCACGCACGGCCTTCTCGCCGTTCATGTGGTCGCGCTCGAGCCGCTCCACAACAGGCATGACTCTAGGCGCCAGGCGGACCACGCGCGGAAACAGCAGGTTCGATTCTTTGGGGTGGTGCAGGCGCTCGGGGAACTCGTCGATGTAAAACAGCATGGCCCGCAGCACGTCAAAAAACTTCTGCGCATGGTCGCCCGGGCCGCGCGCCACCATCATGGGCATGGAACGCAGCATGGCGGAAAGGGAGGCGTGCTCATCGAGGATGATTTGCACGCAGGCATGTTTGTGAATGGCGGCCTCCGGTGGGTGATTACCGCCAAGCATGCCTGCCGGCACCGCCGCCGGCCTTGACGAAGATCAAGCCCAGCGCATGCCGCCGGTGAATCTCAGGATTCGCCGGGCTCGCGGTTTTTGTCGGGCCGCGGGATTTTCTTGAACTTGATGAGCCGGTTGGTCTCTATCTTGTCTTTTTTCACTTGCCGTTCGGCGTCCAGCAGGCGGCCCGCCGCCAGCCATTCGGCGAACTCGGCGGGCGTCTCCAGCGTGATGCGGCCCAGGGTGGCGGCGCGGAATTCGTGGATCACTATTTCGGCGGCTTTTTGCAGGTTGACGCGGCCCTTGGCCAGCACCGCGCCGCGCTTGCGGCCTATCGCCTCCAGCAGTTGCTCGTCGGTGATGCCGGGCGCCACTTCCACTTTGTAACGCGCCTCCAGCAGGCCGGGGTAGTGCTTGATCAGGTAGTCGAGCAGCTCCAGCCCAACCTCTTCCTCGTCAAAGGCGTTGCGGCCTATGGCGCCGCTGGCGGCGAGGTTGTAGCCGCTTTTGGCGACGATGATGCGCGGCCACAGCATGCCGGGCGTGTCCCACAAATAAAAGCCGTCGGCCAGCACCAGGCGCTGCTCGACCTTGGTGATGCCGGCCTCGTCGCCGGTCTTGGTGGCGCGCTTGCCGGTCAGGGTGTTGATGAGTGTGGACTTGCCGACGTTGGGAATGCCGCAAATCAGCACGCGCATGGGCTTGACCATGCTGCCGCGCGTGGGCGCGAGCGCGTGGCAGGCGTCGATGAGGCGGCGCGCGGGCGTGGTTTCGCTGGCGTCGAGCTCGATGGCGCGGGTGTTGGGCAGGCTGTTGTAGTGCTCCAGCCACAGCGGCGTGCGCGCGGGGTCGGCCAGGTCGCGCTTGTTGAGCACCTTGAGCGCGGGCTTGCCACTGGTGAGTTCGGCCAGCATGGGATTGGCGCTGGAGCCGGGCAGGCGCGCGTCCAGCAGCTCAATGACCACATCAATTTCCTTGATGCGCTCTTGAATGGCTTTTTTGGTCAGATGCATGTGACCGGGAAACCACTGGATGGCCATCGGGAATCTCTCTTTTTGCTTGCTTGTTGCGGGTTCAGGGCCAGGGGCCTCCAGGCCCCTGCGATCCCCCAATTGTCGCCGCTGCGGCCCCGGAGGCCGCCGTGCCGCAAAATAGGCGGCCTCCACCCCTCCATTTAAAAATCAGTGGGGGCCGCGGGACTGGCTTTGCCAGACCGCAGGCGCCGTCCCCTCGAGGGGGGAACAGGCTACACGCAGTGAGCCTGGACGGGGGTGCTTGTTAATAACTGCTTAATCAGCTCCCGGCACGATAGCTGCTTGGGACAAGCGGGCCAGGGGCAACCAGGCCAGCCACAACAACAGCGACCGAAAGAGGCTATTCCTGTGCACCTGCTGCTGGTAGAAGACGACACCATGCTGGCCGAAGCGGTGTGCGACGCCGCGCGCCAGATCGCCTGGACGGTGGACCATGTGGGCGACGCCCCCTCCGCCCGGCTGGCGCTGGCCGACCATGTGTATGAGGCCGTGCTGCTGGACCTGGGGCTGCCCGGCGATTCGGGGCTGACGGTGCTGCGGGCCCTGCGCGGGCGCTACGACGTGACGCCGGTGCTGATCCTGACGGCGCGCGGCCAGCTCAGCGAGCGCATCCAGGGGCTGGATGCGGGCGCCGACGATTACCTCGTGAAACCCTTCCAGGTCGACGAACTCTGGGCGCGGGTGCGCGCCGTGATGCGCCGCAGCCAGGGCAAGGTGGTGCCGGTGCACACCTATGGCGACATCAGCCTGGACCGCAGCAAGCGCGCGGTGACGCGCGCCGGCGTGCGCGTGGCCCTGAGCGCGCATGAATACCGCACGCTGCTGGCGCTGCTGGAGCGGCCCGGCCATGTGGTCACGCGCGACCACCTGGAGGACGTGGTCTACGGCAACACCACGGCCATCGAGAGCAACACCATCGCGGTGTTCATCCACCAGCTGCGGCGCAAGCTGGGCGAGCACCTGATCACCACGGTGCACGGCCAGGGCTACATGATCGGCGAGGCCAAGCCGTGAGCTGCCGGTTCGTCAGGTCGCTCAAGGGCCGCGTGCTGCTGGTGCTGGGCATCACCATCACGCTGTGCTGGGCCGGTGCGCTCACCGTGCTGGTGGTGTACACCCTGAGCGGCCAGAGCAGCCACTGGGACAGCAAGCTGCAGGCCATAGGCACCAAGATACTGCTGGCCATCCCCAGCGGCGCGAAGCTCAAGCCCTCCTTCAGCCACAGCCTGCAATTGCGCGACGACTCCATTTCGCGCGACGTCAACCTGACCTTCCAGGTGTGGACGGAGCGCAAGAACCTGATCGTGCGGGCCCCGGATTCGCCGCGTGTCCCGCTACTGCCGTCCTTCACCGACGGTTTTACCAGCGCCACCGTCGACGGCGAGCGCTGGCGCATCTTCTCGGTGTCCGACAGCACGGGCGAGGTCAGCGTGCAGGTGGCCATGCGCCACAGCGTGATCGACCAGGAAATACGCCACAAGATCTTCGGCGCGCTGGGCTTCGTGACCGCCTTGCTGGGCGTCGCCGGCCTGCTGATGTGGTTTGCCATGGGCAAGTCGCTGCAGCCCCTGACGGCGATCCAGGCGGCGGTGCGCCGGCGGCGCAAGTTCGACCTCACGCCGCTGCCGGTGGCGCAGCTGCCCGCCGAGATCAGGCCGCTGGTCGAGTCCTTCAACCACCTGCTGGACCAGCTGGACCAGGCCATGCAGGGCGAGCGGCGTTTTATCGGCGACGCGGCCCATGAGCTGCGCACGCCCTTGTCGGCGCTGCAGGCGCAGGCCCAGGTCGCCTTGCGCGCCACCACGCTGGAGGGCAAGGACGCCGCCCTGGTCAAGCTGCTGGCCGTGGCCGAACGCAGCACGCGCCTGTCGGACCAGCTGCTGGACCTGGCGCGCATGGACGCGGGCGTGCACGCGCCGCAAAAAAGCCTGGCCGAGCTCAGCGAGCTGATCCTGCACGTGAGCCAGGAGTTCGACATGCAGGCGCAGCAGCAGCGCCGCGCCATCATCCTGGCGCTCACGCCCTGCCCTATCGAATGCGACGTGGACGAAATCGGCATCCTGCTGCGCAACCTGCTGGACAACGCACTGCGCTACACCACCGAGGGCGGGCGCGTGAAGCTCAGCTGCGGCTACCGCGAGGATGCTGAGGGGGCCGGCACGCGCCGCGTCTGCCTGGAAGTGGCCGACGACGGCCCGGGCGTGCCCGAGGCCGAGCACCAGGCTATCTTCCGGCGCTTTCACCGCGTCGCGGGCAACGGCGGGCGCGGCAGCGGCATAGGCCTGTCCCTGGTGGCCGGCATCGCGCAGTTGCACGAGGCCGCCATCGAGACCGGGACCGGCCTGGACGGCAAGGGTTTCAGCGTGCGGGTGCTGTTTCCGCTGCCCGCGGCAGGCGCGGAGCCGGCCTCAGGCGTGCAGGACGTGATGCCTGCGCAGCCAGCTTAAGCCTCGTATCCAGCTGCGCCAGACGATTTTCCGGATCAGGTAGCCCACGTCGGTGGATTCTGCGGTTTGCATGGCTCATGGCTCCTTCTGCTTGTCCGGGCCGCCAGGGATTGACATGCGGGGCCGCGGCCCGGTATGGGCCCCGCAAGGTTTCGCCGCGCCTTAGAAGCGGTAGAGGTAGCCGACACGCACACCACTCTGGCTGGAGCGGTCGACCAGCGGGCTGTCCTTGATGCTGGAACCGAGCCTGGTGGTGCTCAGGTCCAGGAACAGGCTCTGGTTCGGTGCCAGCGCATAGCCCACACGCAGCCCGGCTTCCAGGTTGACGGCCGAACCGCCCTGGTAAAAGGGCCGGCCGGCGCGCACCTCGGAGGCGTTCACGCCGTAGTAATAAGAGACGTATTTGTCGTCGAGCCGGGTCGCGGCCAGGCGCGGCGTGATGTCGAAGCTGCCCGCCTGGAAGCGGCGGTCCACCATCAGCCTCAACTTCGTGCCCTTGCTGTTGCCCGAGGCGTCGCCCAGCAGCTCGGCCGAGAGATTGGCGATGTCGTTGCGCCAGACAGCGGCGCCGCCCAGCCAGATGCCGTCCTTGCGCTCATCCATGCCGGCCAGGAAAGGCGAGTCCGAGGCATCGTAGCCGTCCATCGAGTAGCGCGCGCGCAGGCGGAAGGACACCGGGCCGGCCGAGGGCAGCTTCACATCCAGGCCAAGGCCGGCGACGCTGATCCATTTGTTTTCGTAGCTGAGCAGCGGGAGCAGCCTGGTCTTGTTGTCAAAGTCGCGATAGGGTTTGCGCTCCATGCCGACCCCCAGGCCCAGGCCCCAGGAGGATTCGCCCTCGGCCTGTGCGGGCTTGGACTGCGCGCCGGCCGGCTGCGCGAAGGCCGCCATCAGAAACAGCGAAATGAGCGGCAGCGAGGCCTTGGCGGCTGCGCCGCCCGGCCGGCCCGCCGCTTTCGGGGCGGTGGATCGGGGGGCGCGCGAAGCCGGCTTGGCGGCGGGTTGCGATGGGCGAGAGATCATCTTCAGGTTCTCCAGGTTAAAAAACAGTTGAAAAGCGGTGGGGCGTCAAAGCCCGAAAAATTCACAGGCAGCCTTTGGCGCGTCCAACGCAGTGGTCTTGCGCCCCAGCAGCCGCGCGTTGCGGCCATGGGGGTGCGGAATGACGTGACCGCCGCCGCGCACCGAGTACAGGACCACCTGCTGCTGCCGGCCCGCGGTCCAGGTCTGCCTGACCACGCGCGTGCGGTCGGTGGGCTGCCCGGGCGCGAGTTCCACGGTCTGGGCCAGGTGGGCGCCATTGAGCCGGGCAAAGTAGTCCGCCGAGGCGCGCGAGGACAGCACTTCACCGCGGTTGCCGAAACCGAACAGCGTGACGCGCCCGCCGTCATAAGGGTTGATGGGATCGTCGGTGCCGTTGACGATCATGGCAGGCACGGGCTGGCCAAGTGCTTCGGCGATGGAGCTGCCCGGCGTCGGCATATTGGCCGCGACCACGGCGATGGCCGCGATGCGCCCGGGCATCTCCTGCGCCAGCCGGAAGGCCATGTGGCCGCCGCCCGAATAGCCGAAGACGAATACACGCGCGGTGTCTATGCTTCGCTCGGCCGCCACGCTGTCGATCAGTGCGGCGATGAAAGCCTTGTCGTCTATGCCCCGGGCCCGCGCGGGGTGGGAGGCCGCCTTGCGGCCGTCGTTCCAGTGCCTACCGAAGGCCTTGGGATAGACCAGCGTGAAGCGGCGCTGGCCCGCCAGCCGTTCAAAGGCGAAGCCTGTGCTCTTTTGCATGGCCGCGGCGGTCTGGCCCGAGCCGTGCAGCACGATCACCAGCGGCGAATGCGGCTGCAGGTATTGCGGCGCGTGAAGCAGGTAGGAACGCTCATGCCCGCCGACCTGCACGGTGCGCGCGCGGGTGTCGAAGACCGCGTCAAGCGGCGCACCCACAGGCGCATGCAGCCAGAAAAAAGCCAGGCTGCCGGCGAGCAGGAGCAGGAGTACCGCCGACAGGACGGCAAGCGTCTGCAGGCCCTGCATCATGCGCGCACCGAAACCGGCGGCAATCCCGGTGTATGTACCCAATCCAGCATCAGCGCCCTTTCAGCGTTTTTTTGCGATGGCGAAAACGTTCCGCCATGGACTGAGCGAATGATGGCGATGCGGATTTAAGGACTTGTTAGCGGTATTAAGAAATCGTTAAGCACGGGATATTCGCGTGGCAAGCCACTTGCGCCTGCGTGGCTATAGAGGGGTACGGCGCGGCGCGATGGAGGACAATCGGGGTATCGCGGCTGCGGGCCCACCGGAACGCAGCAACGCGCACCGGGGCCGCGAGCAAGCCGCCCCGCAACCCCACCCACACATCGAGTCCCCATGCCCTTACCCGCCGCCCCTGAACAAAAACCCGTGGTTCCCGCCCGCCGCCAGGCCGCCGCCGACCTCAAGGCCAACAACGAGGTGTTGATCAAAGGCATTCTCTGCACGCTGATAGGTTTGGGCGTGCTGGTCTCGCCCTACTTCATCACCTCGCCGGGCATGCAGGGCATCGTCGCCAAATCCTCGCTGGTCGGCTGGTTCGCGTTGGTGCTGGGCTGTGCCTTTGTGGGCCTGTATCTGCGCCGACGGATGGCGACGCCCGTCAAGGCCTGACACGGCGCTTCCCCGGGCCCATGCCGGACAACACCGACCGCGACGCCGCGCTGGCGATGTTTGCCGACTTGCAGCGGCAGGCGGCCGCCGCCGGCATCACGCTGCGGCAACCGCCTTCCGAGCCCGACAGCTGCTGCGGCCGCGGCTGCAACGGCTGCGTCTGGGAAGGCTGGTATGAGGCGGTGGACTACTGGCGCGAAGAGGCGCTGCTCAAGCTCGCGGACTGAGCGCAAGGCGCCAGGCCGCGGCCAGGGGGTATCAGATCGCCACGGCCTCGCGGCCAGGCATGCCCAGGCGTTCGGCTGACACATATTGCTGGCGGTAAATCTCGAAGGGCATGGTGTCCGAGGCTTCGATTTTCTTTTGCGCCTGGATGGACTCCTCGGTCAGCGCCGCGAAGTGCGCGAGCTCGTCCGCGCCCAGGGGCAGCGCCTGCAGCAGGGCCTGGGTTTTCTGGGACTGCGCGCGCGCGAATCCGACGAAAGAGTTGCCGTGCTCGCCGGCCATGGCCGCCAGCACCCGGGCCGAGGGCAAGGTGGACGGGTCGAGCAAGGCGGCGCTGGCGGCCGTCAGCGTATCGCTGTACTGCGTGCCGCCGTGCGCGGCGTCCAGCGCGGCGGCAATGGGCCCGCATTGCGCCAGCACCTCGGCGCCCCAGCCTGTCAACAGAACGTCCTGCCCGCCGCGCTTGAGCTTGAGGCCGGGCTCGCGGCCGCGCGCCGCCGTCTGGTGCTGGTTGTGCTTGAGTTCGGCGATTTCCTGCGGCGTGTCGTTCGGGCTGTCGCTGAGCAGGCAGTGCAGCAAAAACACGTCGAGAAAGCGCATGGTCTGCGCATTGATGCCGACCGGCTCGAAAGGATCCAGGTCCATCAGGCGCACCTCGATGTACTCGACGCCGCGCTCGCGCAGCGCATGCAGCGGGCGCTCGCCGGGGTAAATCACGCGCTTGGGGCGTATGGTGCCGTAGAACTCGTTTTCGATCTGCAGCAGCGTGGTGGCCAGCTGGTTGTAGTCGCCGCCGGGGTTGCGGATGCCGACTGCTTCGTAAGCCGGGTAAGGCCGGGTCAGCGCGTCCTGCAGCGAGGCGCCGTAGCCGTCCAGGCTGTTGTAGCTCACGGCCAGCGAGGCCTGCGCATCGCTCTGGTAGCCCAGGCGCCCCATGCGCAGCGAGGTGCCGTGGGGCATGTACATGGTGCTGCCGCTCAGGGTCTGCAGCTCATGCTGGCGGCCCTCGACAAAGCTCGAACACACGGCGGGCGAGGCGCCGAACAGGTAAAGCAGCAAAAACGCCTGGCGGCGGAAGTTGCGGATCAGCGCGAAATACTGCTCGCTGCTCACGTCGGGCAGCGACCAGTTGTAGTGGATGCCCGAGATCGTCTGCATGCGCCGGCCGTAGCGGTGCGACAGGCCCATGCGGTAGACGCTTTTGGCGCGCCCCACATTGGACGAGCCGAAACGCGCGATGGGAATGGTTTCGTCGGTCGGCAGGCCGCAGGGCATGCTGGAGACCCAGAGCATTTCGTCGCCCAGCGCCTTCATGGTGCGGTAGGTGAACTGGTGCAGCCGCGTAAGCTCCTGCAGCGCGGCTTCGGGGTTTTTGTGCGCGCCCGTGACCAGTTCCACCTGTGACTCGCTGAAGTCGGTGGTGATGGTCGGGTGCGTGAGGGCCGAACCCAGGGCGACAGGATGCGGCGTCAGGGCCAGGCCGCCGCCGGGCTGGGCGCGCAGGCTTTCCTTTTCGATGCCGCGGCGCATGCCCTTGAGCCGGTCCGGGGTCAGCGCTTTCAGGCGGCCCTGTAGCGCGCCCGCGGGCGCCTGCAACTTGGTCATATCGTCATTCCCCCAGGTTCTTGAAACTGGCTGGAAGTTATCACAGCCCGCCGCTTTGCGCTGGCCCGCGCGGGCTTGCCAGCACAGGCCGGGTGGGGTCTGGCGGCCTGGCCGGCAGGCCGGCCGGATTTCAGACAGGCACGCTGCGCGTTTGCGGCACAAATACACACTTTAGCCATTTGAATGTGGAAAGCGAGCGACGCGGCCAGGCTTGGCTGTCGAAACTTCCTTGACTTGTTGGTCAAGCTGGACGACGATAAAAAACATTCAGTAACACCTATGTTTCAGATCACAAACCTCTAAAAATCTTTGATTCTTCGAGGGAAATTCTCCTGAAACTGCGACGAGTGCGCGCCAAAATGAAAAAATTGATAACTTCGCTGTTTGGCGGATCACGCCATGGGAATGCGGCCAAACACACACCCGCCTCGAGCCGGGACAACCCGCTGACCATTGAGGACGGTTCGGACAACGCCACGCGCCGCCAGCTGGTGCAGGTGCTGCTGCGCGATGCGCTGCGCAAATACGGCATACCGCCGCGCTGGATCGACTGCCAGATGCTGCTGGTGAACAGCCGCAGCAAGGGCCAGGGCATGTATGTGCGCCTGGTCGTGCGCGAATGGGACGAGCGCCTGATGGACTATGCCTACGCCTTCCAGAATGCGCTCATGGTCGAGATCACCCGTTTTGAACCCCAGGCGGCCCATTGGCTGCACGGCATTTCATGGCAGCTGGACATCGCGGACACCTGCCCTTACCGCAGCATGCCCGACAAATCCTACTGGGCCGACCCGGTCGCCGCCAAGCCCGCTCCCCGCGTGGCGCCGCCGCGTGCCGGCCAGCCCCTGATCCAGCCCGTCGCCGCGGCCAGTGCGCCGATGAGCGCGGCCGCCGCGGCAGCCGCCGCCGCGCCCATCCTCGCGTCGCTGGCCCAGGCCCAGCCGCCGCAAACGCCGCAGACGCCGCAAGCGGAACAAGCCGCGCTGGTCGCGGCCGCACCCACGGCTCCCGACGGCGATGCCATGAAGGACCTGGAACGCCTGTTTCGCATCCGCGACCAGGAACTGGGCATCAAGGCCGATGGCGCCATCGGCCCTGTCGGCTACGAAGCCACCCAGCCTTCGCCGCTGTAAGGCTGCCAGGCCGCTCCTGATAAAAACACGGCTGCCACGCCCTGTGGCCGCCCGCGCGAAGCCGCCCTCGCTTCGCGCCGCATGACATCGCGCACGATTTCCAGCAATCAAAGTCCGGCAGCGGACAATTGACCCTCGCCGGCGCGGCGGCCTCCAGTACGGTCCGGATGTTCTCCCCAAACATCCGGACCAGCCGCCATGAATTTGCAGCACCAGGCCGCAGCCGCCCCTGCCGCGACCAAGCCCAAGCGCCTTCACAACACCCCCTCACAAACCACCCCACCGGCCGGCGCGCGCCGCCTGCCAGTCCGACCGCGGCCGCGCGGAATCACCTTGATCGAACTGCTGGTGGCCCTGGCCATCATCGCGATTGTTGCGGGCTTTGCAATTCCTTCCTTCCTGGGACTGGTCGCGAGCACCCGTATCTCCTGGACCGTCAACGCCTTTGTGCTGGACACCCGCTATGCCCGCGGCGAAGCCATGCGGCGCGGAAAAACCGTCACCATCTGCCGAAGCGCCGATCCGGCGGCGAACCCGCCCAAATGCTCCAGCGGCAACGGCGCGGCCGTCGGCGGCTGGCGCGAGGGCTGGTTTGTTTTTACCGACGAGGGCGGCGACGGCGCCTTCGACAGTGGCGCCGACAGCGTGGTGCGCATCCAGGACGCTTTCGCGCACACCGGGAGTTTTCTGGCGGTCAACAACGCGGGCAGCCCCGTCAACAACCGCAACCACATCAGCTTTGACGCCAACGGCCGCGCCGTGGGCCTGCAAAGCCGCTGGCTGGTGCAGGCGGCGGGCGCCTTGGCCAGCAACAGCAGCTACACCCGCACCCTGTGCATGAATATGGTGGGCCGGGTGCGCGTGCAGGTCGGCGAGGCCTCCTGCGCCTAGCCCGCCACGGCCCTGCAGCGCGCCGGCGGCTGGTGTACGCTTGGGGCCAATGAGCCCTCCACCTGCATCCACCGCCTCCACACAAGCCCACCCCCAGGATTCCTCGTCACTCGTTGACTCGCGTTATGCCGTGATGCGGCTGATGGTCACGCTGGCCCTGATGACCGTGGGCGCCTGCGGCATGTATGGGGTGGCCGTGGTGCTGCCGGCGGTGCAGGCCGAATTCGGCGTCACGCGCGCCGATGCCTCCATTCCCTACACCTTGCTGATGATAGGTTTCGGCGTGGGCGGCGTGATGATGGGCCGGCTGGCCGACCGCTTCGGCGTGATGGTGCCGCTGCTGATAGGCGCGACGGGCCTGGGCCTGGGTTTCGCGCTGGCGGCCATGGCCGGCAATGTGTGGATGTTCTCGCTGGCGCATGGGCTGCTGATCGGCTTTCTCGGGTCGGCCGCCACCTTCGCGCCGCTGCTGGCCGACACATCCCTGTGGTTTGTGCGCCGGCGCGGTTTCGCCGTGGCGGTATGCGCCAGCGGCAACTACGTGGGTGGCGCGATCTGGCCGCCCATCGTGCAGCATTTTGTGGAAAGCGTGGGCTGGCGGCAGACCTACCTGGGCCTGGGCATTTTCAGCTTTGTGGCCATGGCCGGGCTGGCGCTGCTGATGCGCAAACGCCCGCCGGTGGCCGTGGCCTCCAGTGTCGGCAGCAGCGGCCTGCCGGCCACCGCCAGCAGCATGCCTTTCGGCTTGAGCCCGGGCGCGGCGCAGACGCTACTGTGCGTGGCCAGCGTGGCCTGCTGCGTGGCCATGGCCATGCCCCAGGTGCACATCGTGTCTTACTGCACCGACCTGGGCTACGGCGCGGCGCGCGGCGCCGAAATGCTGTCACTGATGCTGGCCTGCGGCGTGGTCAGCCGCCTGGTGTCTGGCGCGATCTGCGACCGCATAGGCGGGCTACGCACCTTGATACTGGGCTCGGTGCTGCAGGGCATCGCGCTGCTGCTGTTTTTGCCTTTTGACGGGCTGGTGTCGCTGTACGTCATCGCCGCGCTGTTCGGCCTGTTCCAGGGTGGCCTCGTGCCGGCCTACGCCATCATCGTGCGCGAATACTTCGAGCCGGCCGAGGCCGGCGCGCGCGTGGGCACGGTCATCATGGCGTCCCTGCTGGGCATGGCGCTGGGCGGCTGGATGTCAGGCAAGGTGTTTGACCTGACCGGCTCCTACCACGCGGCGTTTCTCAATGGCGTGGCCTGGAACCTGCTGAACTTCAGCATCGCGTTTTTCCTGCTGTGGCGCGCGCGGCGCATGGCGCGCGATGCGCGGACGGCCCAGCCGGCTTGAGCCACTGCCTCAGGCCAGGACCTTTAACAGCCACTTTTCGAGGTCGACAATCTCCTGCGGGCACACCGAGTGCTCCATCGGGTACTCATGCCACTCGACCGGGTAGCCCATGGCCGTGAGCGCATCACGCGTGGCGCTGGCGCGCGGCAGCACGACCACGCCGTCATAGCTGCCATGGGCCAGGAAGATGGGCACATCCCGGTTGGCGGCACTGCGCTCACCAGCGGTCTTGTCGGCCAGCGGCAAATAACCCGACAGCCCCGCGATGCCGGCCAGCCGCTCGCCGTGGCGCAGGCCCGTCATCAGCGCCATGGCGCAGCCCTGCGAGAAACCCGCGACCACGATGCGGCTGGCGGGAATGCCGCGCGATGTTTCATGGGCGATCAGCGCCTCGATATCGGCCTGCGACTTGCGCAGCCCGGCCTCGTCCTGCCGGCTCACCAGATCGGCGCCCAGCAGGTCGTACCAGGCCGGCATAACGTAGCCGCCGTTGATGGTCACGGGAATCGACGGCGCGCTCGGGAACAGGAAGCGCACAGGGCCCACGCTGGAGAGATTGAGCTGCTCGGCGATCGGCACAAAGTCGCGCCCGTCCGCCCCCAGGCCGTGCATGATGAGGATGGTGGCGACGGGGTTGTCGCCCGTCTGGGCTTCAAGGACTTCGAGTGGCATGGGGTGATGGATCCAGGTGGTTCAAGGTTCAAGTAACAGCTGCCGGGAATTTTAGGCGCGTCCGCCCGCCCACCCTCTTTTCGTTTAAGTCCAGCCTAAGCTGACCCGCGAACAATGGTTTCCAGCCGCACTGAACACCTGGCGCCTGAAGCCTGCTACGGTGTGATGGCAACATGAAACAGTGCGTCCACTTGCCACCCTGAAAAAGCCCAACCATGCTGACCGTCACCGAACTGATCCACACGATTGACGAAGGGACCCTGCAGGACGCCGACAGGCGAAGCCTGCTCACAGCCGCGACCGGCATTGCCGCCGGCGCCGGCCTGCTGGCCGCCGCCTATCCCTTTGCCGCCAGCCTGGCGCCTTCTGAAGCGGCGCGCGCCGAAGGCGGCCCGGTGCTCGCGGATATTTCCACGCTGGCGACGGGCGAGCTGCGCACGGTGGCCTGGCGCGGCAAACCCGTCTGGCTGATGCGCCGCAGCGACGAGATGGTGCGCGCGCTGCAACAGGCCAACCCGGCGCTGGCGGACCCGCAGTCCAGGCGCTCCGAGCAGCCCAAATCCTGCGCCAACGCGACCCGTTCCGAGCGCCCTGCAATCCTGGTGGCGGTGGGGGTGTGCACCCACCTGGGCTGCTCACCGTCCCTGCGCCTGGACGACAGCGCCCTCAATGCCGAGCTGCACGCGCCCGGCGGATTTTTTTGCCCCTGCCACGGTTCCCGCTTCGACCTGGCCGGCCGCGTGGTGAAAAACGTGCCGGCGCCAACCAACCTGGAGATTCCGCCCTACCAGTTCATCGGCGATTCCCAGCTGCAGATTGGTTAGGCCCTACGGGCAAGCGCCCTTGTGAGCAGCCCCGCGGCTTGCTAGTATTTCCCGTCAGCATTTTCTGACGAAGGTGGAGATTCCCATGAAGCTCATCATTGCCGCCGTGGCGCTTGCCACATCCTCACTGGCTTTGGCCCATAACTGCCCCAACGAAATGAAAGCCATAGACGCCAAGCTGATGACCAACCCCAAGCTGTCGCCCGCCGACATGAGCAAGGTCAAGGAACTGCGCGCCGACGGCGAAAAATTCCACAAGGAAGGAAAACACGACGACTCGATGAAGGCGCTGGGCAGCGCCAAGAAGATTCTCGGCATCTAAGATCCTGTTCCTGGCCCCGCGATAATTCCCCTGCAGGCCGCCGTCACGCGCGGCCTCCAGGAGAAACAGCATGACTTCCTTGACGGGCCTGGGCTACTACCAGGTCGACGTGTTCACCCATGAAGCGCTGGCCGGCAACGGCCTGTCGGTCTTCCTGCCCGAGAGCCCGCTGCCGGCGCGCACCATGCAGCGCCTGACGGTGGAGATGCGGCAGTTTGAAAGCATTTTCCTCACACCCGCCGGCCCCGGCCGCCGCTTTGAGGCGCGCATCTTCACGATGGAGGAAGAGCTCGATTTCGCGGGCCACCCGCTGCTGGGCGCGGCCGGCCTGCTGCACCACCTGCATGCCGCCGGGCAGCCGTCCGCCGACTGGACCCTGATGCTGGGCACGCGCGCGGTCGCGCTGTCCACCACGCGGCTGGAAGGCACGACGGCCACCTACGACGCCCGCATGAACCAGGGCAAAGCCTCCTTGCAGCCGCCGCTGGGCCGCGCCGAAAGCCAGGCCTTTCTGGCGGCGCTCAACCTCGACGCCTCCCAGCTGGACATCCGCTTTCCGCTGCAGGTGGTGTCCACCGGCCTGCCCTACCTGCTGGTGCCCGCGGCCGGCGGCCTGGACCGGGCGCGCGTCGTGCACCCGGCCTTCGAGGCGCTGCTGGCCACGGTGGGCGCCAAGTTCGCCTACGTGTTCGACGTCGCGGCGCGCGAAGGCCGCACCTGGGACAACGCCGGGCTGGTCGAAGACATCGCGACCGGCAGCGCGGCCGGCCCCGTGGGCGCCTATTTGATGCAGCATGGCGCGGCGGCGGCCGGCGAGCTCATCACGCTGAAGCAGGGGCGCTTTGTCGGACGCCCCAGCAAGATCATGGTGCAGGCCGATGCGGCCGGCGACATCATGGTCAGCGGCGGCGTCGTGGTGCTGGCGCGCGGCGAACTGGTTTAGCGCCGCGCATCCGCGGCAGCGCCGGCCGCGTACCCGCTGCAAGGCTGCTTGCGGCATGATGCGGCAAGGCGTTGGTTTTTTGCGCGGCGGTCGCACGCCGTCGGCAACAGAGGAGCAAGCATGAAGACGCATTCACACCCGGCCCTGGCGCAATGGCGCCGCCTGCTGGCCGCATTCGCGGCGGCCGTGCTGCTGTGCGGCGCGGCCCATGCCGACCCGCTGGCGCCCGCCGACGAGAAAGGCGTGCGCGCCGCCGTGGAGGGGCAGCTAGCGGCCTTTGCCAAAGATGACGCGGCCAAGGCGTTTTCATTTGCCGCGCCCAATGTCCGCAAAACCCTGGGAACGGCCCAGGCCTTCATGGCCATGGTGCGCCGCGACTACCCGGTGGTCTACCGCCCGGCATCGGTCGCCTTCCTCAAACCCGACGGCAAGGACGACCAGGCGGTCCAGCGCGTGCAGATGGCCGACAGCAGCGGTGTTTCATGGCTCGCGGTTTACAGCCTGGAACGGCAAAGCAACAAAGCGTGGCGCATCACGGGCTGCGTGGTGGTCGAAAACAGGGGCCGCATGGCCTGAGGCATGGGCGCCGACTGGGTGCCCCGCTCCCCGCTCCGGGGGAAAGTCGCGGCAAGGCCTTGCCAGCCAAGGCTGCCGCACGCGAAGAAACCGGCGCCACGGGCAGCGGCCCCAAGGCAGGAAGCCGATACATGGATTACAGCGGGTTACCGCGCGCGCGCCACCAGCGGCTAAGGTGGCTGGTACTGCTGCGTTGCGGCGCTTCGGAACCCACCCATGAACATGATGCCTGCCAGCCCTTCGCTGGAATTCCCGCGCCTGCCGGTTGAACCGGCTTCCCCGTCCCGCAGGCAAGACCTGCCGGCACCGCGCCAGGCGCGCGCGTTTGAAGGCGCCACGGCGCCGCGCGAATCGTCCTTGAAGACCAGGACCTGCTGCCCCGCCTGCCTTTCAAGCGCGCTGGCCGTGGTCTACCAGGAGCCCTACACCGGCGCAAGCATGCAGGCCTATCTGGCAAGGCACTATGAAGGCCATGCGTCCAGGACGGCCGAGGCGGGCGTCTATGCCCTCGCGCGCTGCGAGGACTGCGGCATGGTCTTCCAGCAGCAGGTGCCCGACGACGCCTTGCTGGGCGAGATCTACAACGACTGGGTTCCGGGCACCGAGCTGGAGCGCGAACACCGCAACTACAGCCTGGACGAATACCGCTACCTTGCCGAACAGGTGCAGTTCATGATCCAGTACTTCGGCCTGCCGCCCGGCGAGCTGGATGCGCTGGACTTCGGTTTTGGCTGGGCGCACTGGTCCAGGATGGCCATGGGCTTCGGCTGCAATGTGTGGGGCGTGGAGCTGTCCGAAGAGCGCGCCGAGTACGGGAGGTCCGTGGGCTTGCGCGTCGTCGGCCTGGCCGACCTGCCGCCCAGGCGCTTTCGTTTCATCAACACCGAACAGGTCTTTGAACACCTGACCGAACCCCGGAAGGTGCTCGAAAAGCTGCGCGACGCGCTGTCGGGTGACGGCGTCATCAAGATCAGCGTACCCAACGCGGCGGCCGCGCTGAAAAAAATCGGCCGGGGAAAAAATTTCGGCGCGCTGTCTGCCAATGAGCAGATGCCGATTGCCCCGCTGGAGCACATCAACGCCTTCAGCCACGACTCGCTGGTCGCCTTCGGAAAAGAGTTTGGCCTCAAGCCGCTGCGGCCCAGCCTTTACCGGCTGTACAACAGCGCCTCGGGCCTGCTGCAGGCCAGGAACCTGGCACGCGCGATTGCCAGGCCGGTGTACCGGCATATTTTTCCGCGCACCACCTTTGTGTACTTTGTGCGGGCCTAGGAGCGGCTCGCGTACCGCCTGCCGCCCTCGCGCGGCGTGCTGCGGCAGGGACCTGTGCCTTTACCGGTCAAATTACAAGTATTTACATTTACCCTCTTCAAGCTGCCTTTAGGCGAGTTGCATGCTTTTTCATTCTTAAATCCACGTAAATAGATTTTTTTACAAGACTCTTTCATGAAAAAGTTCCGCTTTTGAGAAGCTGCTCGCTTGACTTGTCAAAGCCACAAGAGGAGCATATAAAACACTTTGTAACATTTACCATTCCCGCGGGTGAATGGAACAAACAAGACGATTTCGGCTTGAGCGGGATGAGGGGAAGCAACATGAACATACGGCACTTATTCGGCCTCAACGGCCACGCAAAAACAGCCCCCGTCAGCACCCGGCCCGCGCATGAGGGCCCCTCCACGATTGAGGACGGCTCCGCGAATGCCTTGCGCCGCCAGCTGATCCAGGTCTTGCTGAAAGACTCCATGCGCCGGCACGGCATTCCGGCCGGATGGCTGGATTGCCAGATGCTGCTGGTGTCCAGCCGCAGCCGCGGCGAAGGCATGTACCTGCGCATCATCATCAAGCACTGGGACATACGCCTGCTGACCTACGCGCTGGCCTTCCAGAAATCCTTGATGGTCGACATCACCCGCTTCGAGCCGCACGCCGACCAGTGGCTGTACGGGATTTCGTGGCAGCTGGACTGCGGCGACAGCTGCCCCTACACCTCGCTGCCCGATCGCCATGTGTGGGAAAGCCCCACGGCGCACCCGATGGCGGCGGGCGGCGATATCAAACAGGACATCGCGCACATCTTCGCGATCCGCGATGCCGACATGCTGGTGCGCGGCGCGGACGCCGCCTATCCCCCCGGCACTTACGACAAGACGCTACCGCAGAGCCTGCACAGGCACTGAGCCGCGGCGGCCCGGCGGCCGGCGGCTCAGGCCCCTCGCGACTCAATAACTGCCGATGTAATCCTTCTTGCCCACTTCCACGCCGTTGTGGCGCAGGATGGCGTAGGCCGTGGTGGTGTGGAAGAAGAAGTGCGGCAGGCCGTAATTGAGCAGGTAGGACTGGCCCGTGAAGCGCTTTTCCTTGGGCGTGCCGGCCTGCGTGACGATCTCGCGCACGGCGGCATCGTCGAACTTCGCCGCGCCCAGCCCCTCGATAAAGGCCAGTATGGTGTCTATGCGCGCCTGCAGCTCGGCAAACGTGGTTTCCTTGTCTTCGATCTTGGGCACTTCGACGCCGGCCAGCCGGGCCGACACGCTCTTGGCGAAGTCGCTGGCCACCTGCACCTGGCGCAGCAGGGGGAACATGTCGGGATAAAGGCGCGCCTGCAGCAAGGCATTGGGGTCTATGTTTTTGGCGGCCGCATGGGCTTCAGCCTTGGTCAGGACGCCCTTCAGGCCGCCCAGCATCTGCTTGAAGACGGGAATGGAGGTGGTGTACATGGTGCTGGTCATGGAATGCTTTCGGTAGAGAAATGAAGATGGGGAGCCGCAGTCTGCGCGCGACGCCCTGCATTCTCGCCGGATTGCGGCTTGAACGCGCGGCAGGCCGGCAATGGCCCGGCCCACCGCAAAATAGTATGCTGTCATACAATTTTTGCCGCCCCGCCCGTCCTTCAAAGGTCTTGCCATGAACGCCCCCCTCCCCAGCTCCGCCCGCCAGTCCATCCAGGCCGCCGACCTCGCCGCCCTGCCGCTGATTGAAAAATGGGTGTCCTTTGCCTCCGTCTCGCGCGACAGCAACCTGCCGCTCCTCGACTGGACCCAGGCGCGGCTGGAAGCCCTGGGCATTGAATGCCGCCGCACCTATGACGACAGCGGCAAGAAGGCCAACCTCTGGGCCACCCTGCCCGCGGAAAACGGCGAAACCAGGCTGGGCGGCCTGGTGCTCTCGGGCCATACCGACGTCGTGCCGGTGGACGGCCAGCCCTGGGACACCGACCCCTTCGCCGCGCAGGTCATAGGCGACAAGCTCTACGGCCGCGGCGTGACCGACATGAAAAGCTACGGCGCGACCGCCCTCATGATGGTGCCCGAGCTCCTCAAGCGAAGACTCAAGCGCCCGGTGCACCTGGCTTTCAGCTACGACGAGGAGGTCGGCTGCATAGGCGTGCGCCGCCTGATCGCCGACATGGTGGAGCAGGGCTACCAACCCGCCGGCTGCATCGTCGGCGAGCCCACCGGCATGCAGGTGGTGATCGCGCACAAGGGCAAGCACGCCTACAAAACCTCGGTGCGCGGCTTCGAGGCGCACTCCTCGCTGACACCGCTGGGCGTCAACGCGGTGGAGATCGCCTGCGAGTTCGTCGCCCACCTCAAGTCCATGCACCGCCGCCTGGTGGCGCAGGGCCCCTTCGACCCGATCTACGACGTGCCCCACACCACCATACACACCGGCGTGATCGCCGGCGGCACCGCGCTCAACATCATCCCGCGCGACTGCGACGTGACCTGGGAGATTCGCCACCACCACATGAATTCGCCGGTCGAGCTGTTCAACGAAGCCAAGGCCTTTGCCGACAGCCTGGTGCCGGCCATGCAGGCCGTGGCTGCCGATACCGGCATCAGCCATAAACTCAATTCGGTGCTGCCCGGTTTCGCGACGGACGCCGGCAGCGAGATCGCCCGGCTGTGCTTCAAATGCGCGGACGTGGATGCCAACTCGGGCGCCGGCAAGGTCTCCTTTGGCACGGAAGCTGCATTGTTTCACCAGGCCGGTGTACCGACCATCGTGTGCGGCCCCGGCCACATCGCGCAGGCGCACCAGCCCAACGAATGGGTCACGCTGGACCAACTCGCCTGGTGCGAGCGCTTTATGCGCCGCCTGGCCGACGAGATCTGCGTGAACTGAAAATCCGACCCGCAAAAGCAAGCACAAGCACCCCTCACCGAAAGAAAACATTCCATGATGCAACGCCGAGATTTCCTGGGCACCGGCCTGGCCCTGGCCGCGGGCAGCGCCCTCGCCCAGTCCAATAACAAAATCGTGCGCATCGTGGTGCCCTTCGCGGCGGGCGGCGTGCAGGACTTGCTGGCGCGCGCCATGTCCACCGAGCTGGGAACGGCGCTGGGCCAGACCGTCATCATCGAGAACCGGCCGGGCGCGGGCGGCACCGTGGGCACAGGTTATGTCGCCAAGTCGGCGCCCGACAGCGGCGCCATGGTGCTGGGCGCGGCCAGCCACAACATCGCCGGCTCGCTGTACACCAAGCTCAGCTACGACCCGCAAAAAGACTTCGCACCCATGGCGCACATAGGCACGGCCGATTACGTGCTGATGATCCATCCCGACGTGCCCGCCAAGACCGCGGCCGAGTACATACGCTATGCCAAGGCCAACCCCGGCAAGCTCAACTACGCGACCGCCGGCATCGGCAGCGCCACCCACCTGTCCATGGCCTACTTCAACGGCCTGGCCGGCATCGATGTGGTGCATGTTCCGCTCAAGGCCACGGGCGAGGCGATCAACGAAGTGATCTCGGGCCGCGCGCAGGCCGTGATCGCCGCCAGCATAGGCGCGCTGGCATTCGCCAGGGACAGCCGCATACGCCTGATAGGCGTGACCTCGCCCAAGCGCTCCAAGTACCTGCCCGAGGTGCCGACCATCGCCGAAAGCGGCCTGCCCGGTTACCAGTTCGACTCCTGGTTCGGCCTGCTGGGCCCCGCCGCCACGCCGGCGGCCGAGGTCAACCGCGTCAACGCGGCCATGGCCAAGGTCCTCAAGGATCCCGTGGTGCTGGAGCGCCTGGACAAGCAGGGGATTGAACCGCTGGCCATGAGCAATGCCGACTTCGCGAAGCTGCTGGCGGTCGACTACAAACGCATGGCGGAAGTTGTAAGGGCCTCCGGCGCCAAAGTCGAATAGACAGCGAAGTGGCGCCCCTGGCGCCAGGCACAGTCCGCCGAAGCGTGGCATGATAAATGCGTCATCCGTTCGCTGTTTGAAAGTCGCTTCATGCGGCTTTTTGTTTGCGGGGAGCACGAGACGCCCGACCAAGGGCGCAGTTGCGATGAAAGTCTGATACATGACATGGTCCCTCATCGCGCGCGATTCATCGGGCGCGTTTGGCGTGGCGGTTGCCAGCAAATTTTTTGCCGTGGGCGCTCTGTGCCCGCACGCCCGCAGCGGCGTGGGCGCATTGGCCACGCAGGCACTGGTCAACCCTCTGTATGCCGCGCCGGCGCTGGACGGCCTGGCCTTCGGCCAATCTCCCGACTACATCATCAAGCGCCTGACCTCGGCCGACGAAGGCCGTGACCACCGCCAGCTGCACCTGATAGGCGCAAACGGCCAGGCCGCCGGCTATACCGGCAGCGCCTGCATAGACTGGTGCGGCCACAGGGCGGGCGCCGGCTATTCGGTCGCCGGCAACATGCTGGCCGGCCCGCAGGTGATCGAAGCCACGGCTCTCGCCTATGAAGCCAATGCCCAACTCCCGTTTGCCGAACGCCTGATCGCCGCGCTCGCCGCCGGCGAAGCCGCGGGCGGCGACAAGCGCGGCAAGCAGGCCGCGGCACTCCTTATCTTCACCACCGAGGACTACTGCGCGCTGGACCTGCGCGTGGACGACCACACCGAGCCCCTGCAGGAACTGCGCCGCCTCTACGACAAAAGCCTGGAGCGCTACCAGCCTTTCAGCGCCTGCCTGCCTTCGCGCCGCAGCCCGGCCGGCGTCACCGACCGCGCGCTGATCGAGGCCGAGATCTCGCGCTTTCACGCCAGGCGCAACGGAGCCGCCGAATGACGGCTTTGCTGGAAGTGAGCGGCCTGCGCACCAGCTTCAAGCTCGAAGGCGGCGGTGAATTCGCCGCGGTGGACGGCATCAGTTTTTCGGTGGACTCCGGCCGCACGCTGGGCATCGTCGGTGAATCGGGCTGCGGCAAAAGCGTGACCTCGCTGTCCATCATGGGCCTGCTGCCCAAGGGCCAGGGCCGCGTCTCGGCAGGCTCCATCCGCTTTGAAGGCACCGACCTGGCCACACTGGGGCCGGACGCCATGCGCGCGCTGCGCGGCAACCGCATGGCCATGATCTTCCAGGAGCCCATGACCTCGCTGAACCCGGCCTTCACGATTGGCGACCAGCTCATCGAGGGTATACGCTGCCACCGCAACATCAGCGCGGCCGAGGCCAGGACCCACGCCATAGACATGCTGCGCCGCGTGCGCATCCCCTCGCCCGAGCAGCGCATCGACGAATACCCGCACAAGCTCTCGGGCGGCATGCGCCAGCGCGTGATGATCGCCATGGCGCTGGCCTGCGAGCCGCAGCTGCTGATCGCCGACGAGCCGACCACCGCGCTGGACGTCACCATCCAGGCGCAGGTGCTGGACCTGATGCGCACGCTGCGCGAGGAAACCGGCACCGCCATCATCCTGATCACCCACGACCTGGGCGTGATCGCCGAACTGGCCGACGACGTCGCCGTGATGTATTCCGGCAGGATCGTGGAGCGCGCGCCCGTGGCCCGGCTGTTCGCCGAGCCGCAGCACCCTTACACCATAGGGCTGCTCGGCTCCATCCCCAAGCTGCACCTGGCGCAGGAGCGGCTCAACGCGATCGAAGGCCAGGTGCCCACGCCCATGACACGCATGGACGGCTGCCGCTTCGCGCCGCGATGCCCTTTTGCCGTCGACAAGTGTTTGCAGGAGGTGCCGCCTTTGATGGACATGGGCGAGGGCCACGAGGCCGCCTGCTGGCGCGCGCCGCTGGATGCGGACACCTCAACCCGGCGCGGCACGCATGCCGTGTCCAGCGAGGTGACGCCATGAGCGCGCTGCTGAAAGTCGAAAACCTGGTCAAGCATTTCCCGGTGCGCCCGCACCTGTTCAGCCGCTCCAGGGCGGTCGTGCATGCGGTCGACGGGCTGAACTTCGAGCTGAACGCCGGCGAGACCATGGCATTGGTGGGCGAGTCGGGCTGCGGCAAGTCCACCGTGGGCCGGCTGGTGCTGCGGCTGCTGGACGCGACCTCGGGCCAGGTCTGGTTTGACGGCGAGGACCTGATGGCGCTGCCGGCCGGCCGCCTGCGCGCCAAGCGCCGCGAGTTGCAGATGATTTTCCAGGACCCGTATTCCTCGCTGAACCCGCGCATGACGGTGGAGCAGGCCCTGGCCGAGCCGCTGGCCCTGCACGGCCTGGCGCGCGGGCGGCACCGCGAACGCGCCGCCGAACTGCTGGACCTGGTCGGCCTGGCACCGCAATACCTGCAGCGCTACCCGCATGAGTTTTCCGGCGGGCAGCGCCAGCGCATAGGCATTGCCCGCGCACTAGCGGTCGAGCCGCGGCTCATCGTCTGCGATGAGGCGGTGTCGGCGCTGGACGTGTCCATCCAGGCGCAGGTGGTCAACCTGCTGCAGGACCTGCAGCGGCGCCTGGGCCTGGCTTATGTGTTCATCGCGCACGACCTCGCGGTGGTCAAGCACATCGCCTCGCACGTGGCCGTGATGTACCTCGGGCAAATCGTCGAATACGCCGACAAGCAAAGCCTGTTCGCGCAACCCCGCCACCCGTACACACAGGCCCTGCTGTCGGCGATTCCCGTGCCCGAACCTGGCCTCAAGCGCGAACGCACGCTGCTGCAGGGCGACGTGCCCAACCCCATCACCCCGCCCTCGGGCTGCCGCTTCAGGACGCGCTGCCCGCATGCGCGCGAACGCTGCGCCGAGGAAGTGCCCGCGTTGCGTTCGCAGGGCGGCCACGCCGTGGCCTGCCATTTCTGGGAAGAGATCAAAGCGCCGGCCGGCATCACGGGCGGCGCCGTCGTGAACGAGAGGCTGCTCCGGCTCCAGGCGGCTTTTCATGCGCAAGCGGCCTGATGGAGACCACGATGCTCACCCCTGGCTCACCAATCCTCGGCGCAAGGCAGCCATCCAAACCACCGACAACCGCAACCGACAACCGTGAAGGAATAACCATGAGCAAGAAAATCCTGCTGGCCCTGGCGCTGGCCGCCACCGCCTGCGTGGCGCAGGCCCAAACCCTGCGCATAGGCCTGGCCGAAGACCCGGACGTGCTGGACCCGACGCTGGCGCGCAGCTTCGTGAGCCGCATTGTGTTTTCCTCCCTGTGCGACAAGCTCGTCGACATCGATGAAAAACTCAACATCGTGCCGCAGCTGGCCACCTCCTACCAGTGGGCGGCCGACAACAAATCGCTCACCATGAAACTGCGCAGCGGCGTGACCTTCCATGACGGCGAGAAGTTCGACGCCGCCGCGGTGAAGTTCAACATAGACCGCCACAAAAACCTCGCGGGCTCGAATCGCCGCGGCGAGCTGGCCCCCGTCACCACGGTGGACGTGATCGACGAGCTCACCGTGAAGATCAACCTCAGCGCGCCCTTCTCGCCGCTGCTCAGCGTGCTGGCCGACCGCGCCGGCATGATGGTTTCGCCCAAGGCCGCGCAGGCCGCGCCCACCAACTTCGGCACCAGGCCGGTGTGCTCGGGCCCCTTCAAATTCACCGAACGCGTGGCGCAGGACCGCATCGTGCTGGAGCGCTATGCCGGCTACTGGGACAAGGCCAACATCCATTTCGACAAGGTCGTGTTCCAGCCCATCGTCGACGCCACCGTGCGCCTGGCCAACCTGCGCTCCGGCCAGCTGGACTTCATCGAGCGCGTAGCGCCTTCGGACATCGCCTCCATCAAGGCCGACAAAAAACTCGCCTTCACGCGCATCACCGAGCTGGGCTATCAGGGCATCACCATCAACACCGGCAAGAGCGACCAGGCGCAGAAAAACCCGCTGGGCCGCGACCCGCGCGTGCGCGAGGCTTTTGAGCTGTCGCTGGACCGCGCTGGCATCGTGCAGGTCGCGATGGACGGCGAAGCCACGCCGGGCAACCAGTGGGTGCCGCCCGCCAACAGCTTCTACGCCAGGAATGTCCCCATTCCCAAGCGCGACATCGCGCGCGCCAAACAGCTGCTGAAAGAAGCGGGTGTGCCCAACCCGAGCTTCACGCTGATGACGCCCACCACTTCCGATGCCCAGCGCGTGGCCCAGGTGGTGCAGGCCATGGCCAAGGAGGCCGGCTTTGACGTGAAGATCCAGTCCACCGAGTTCGCGACCTCGCTGAACCTGGCCGACAAAGGGCAGTTCGACGCCTATGTGCTGGCCTGGAGCGGCCGCGCCGACCCGGACGGCAACCTGTTCAGCTTCTACGGCTGCAAGCAGCCGCTGAATTACAGCGGCGAATGCCGGCCGCAGTGGGACGATTTGCTGAACCGCTCGCGCAACACGCTGGACACCGCCGGCCGCATCAAGGTCTTCGCCACCCTGGCCGCCGAGGCCGAGAAAGTCAAGCCCGTGATCTACCTGTTCCACCGCAACTGGCTGTGGGCCTACAACAAGAAGATCACCGGCATGCGCGCCGTGCCCGACGGCCTGGTGCGGCCCCAGGGCCTGAAGACGTAAAGACGTAACGAGTCAAGCAGGCAGCCACCACCTTTCATGCTCCAGTACTTTCTCAAGCGGCTTGCCGCGATCATCCCGACGGTCTTTTTTGTCACCGTCATCATCTTCGGGCTGCAGCAACTGCTGCCCGGTGATGCCGCGTCGGTCCTGGCCGGCGAAAACCAGGACCCGGAGGTGATCGCCTACCTGCAAAAAAAGATGCACCTCGATGAGCCGCTGCCGGTGCGCTACGCCTACTGGATCTCCGGTGTGTTCCACGGCGACCTGGGCGAATCCATGCGCATCCAGCAGCCGGTGCTGGACCTGATCAAGGAAAAGCTGCCGGTCACGCTGCAGCTGGCGGCCATGGCCATGCTCATCGCGCTGCTGATCGGCATACCGGCCGGCATCGTCTCGGCCGTGGGCAAGGACTCGGCCTGGGACTACCTGGCCAATGTGATCGCGCTGTGGGGGCTGTCCACGCCCAACTTCTGGCTGGGCATTTTGATGATCCTGGTGTTCTCGGTGCAGCTGGGCTGGCTGCCGGCCTCGGGCTACGTCAGCCCTTTTGAGGACCTCGGGGCCAACCTGGCGGCCATGATCATGCCGGCTTTTGTGCTGGGCAATGCCATCGCGGCCGTTCTCATGCGCCACACGCGCAGCGCCATGCTGCAGGTGCTCAATGCCGACTATGTGCGCACCGCGCGCGCCAAGGGCCTGAACGAGCGCCGCGTGGTGCTCAAGCACGCGCTGCGCAATGCGCTCACGCCCATCATCACGCTGGGCGCGCTCGAGTTCGGCACGCTGCTGTCGGGCGCGGTGCTGACCGAGCAGGTGTTTTCGATCCCCGGTTTCGGCAAGCTGATCGTGGACGCGGTGTTCAACCGCGACTACGCGGTCGTGCAGGGCGTGGTGCTGTTCACCTCCAGCGTCTACATCCTGCTCAACCTGCTGGCCGACCTGGCCTACTTCGTGGTCAACCCGCGGCTCAGGGGCTAAGGCATGAGCGCAGTCCTTCCCGCCGCCGTTCCGCGCGAGGCCACGCCGGCGCGGCGCGCGCTGCGCCGCCTGATGCGGCGCCGCGGCGCCATGCTGGGCCTGGCCATCGTGCTGATTTTTGTGCTGCTGGCGCTGTTCGCCCCGTGGATCGCGCCCTACGACCCCATCGCCACCAGCTGGAGCGCCGTGCGCAAGCCGCCCAGCCTGCAATACCTGTTCGGCACCGACGAGATAGGCCGCGACGTGCTCTCGCGCGTGGTGTGGGGCGCGCGCGCCTCGCTGCTGGCGGGCCTGGTGTCGGTCTGCATATCGATGGCGCTGGGCGTGCCCATAGGCCTGCTGGCGGCTTACGTTGGCGGCTGGACGGACAGCCTGATCTCGCGCTTTACCGACGCCATGCTGGCCGTGCCCTTTTTGATCCTGGCCATCGCGCTGGCGGCCTTCCTGGGCCCGAGCCTGAGCAACGCGATGATCGCCATCGGCGTGTCGGCCACGCCCATCTTCATACGCCTGACGCGCGCCCAGGTGCTGGCCATGAAGGTGGAAGATTTTGTCGAGGCGGCGCGCGCCGTGGGCAACCCGCACTGGCGCATCGCGCTGCGCCACATCCTGCCCAATGTGCTGCCGCCGCTGATCGTGCAGGCCTCGCTGGCCATTGCCGCGGCCATCATCGCCGAGGCCAGCCTGTCCTTCCTGGGCCTGGGTCAGCAGCCGCCGGCGCCCAGCTGGGGCAGCATGCTTAACACCGCCAAGAATTACGTGGACAATGCACCCTGGATGGCGATCTGGCCGGGCCTTTCCATCTTTTTGCTGGTGTTGTCCTTCAACCTGCTGGGCGACGGACTGCGCGACGCGCTGGACCCCAAGCACAAATAATTCGCGCCGCAAGGCGCCCACCCTCCTATTCACCATGCCGACTTTCGACGCCCTCCACTACCCTTATGCCTCCCGCCGCAACGTGGTCTATGCCAACAAGGGCATGGTCGCCACCTCGCAGCCGCTGGCCGCGCAGGCGGGCCTGCAAGTGCTGCAGGCCGGCGGCAACGCCATCGATGCGGCGATCGCCACGGCCGCAGCGCTCACGGTGGTGGAACCGAATGCCAACGGCATAGGCGGCGACGCCTTCGCGCTGGTCTGGCACGGCGGCAAGCTGCACGGCCTGAACGCCAGCGGCCCGGCGCCGCGCGCCATCACGCTCGACAAACTGACCAGCCAGGGATTGACGCAAGTGCCCAAGTACGGCCCACTGCCCGTGACGGTGCCCGGCACGCCCGCCGCCTGGGCCGCACTGGCGCAGCGCTTCGGAAAACTGCCGCTCACGACTTCGATGGCAGGCGCCGTGGAGCTGGCACGCGAAGGCTTTCCGGTTTCGCCCACGGTGGCATCCGCCTGGCAGCAGGCCACGGTACTGTTCCGTGAAAAATTCAAGGAGCCGTATTTCAAATCCTGGTTCGACACCTTCGCGCCCGAACGCGC
Source organism: Polaromonas sp. P1_A2 (assembly GCF_056406895.1). Taxonomy (NCBI): domain Bacteria; kingdom Pseudomonadati; phylum Pseudomonadota; class Betaproteobacteria; order Burkholderiales; family Comamonadaceae; genus Polaromonas; species Polaromonas sp. P1_A2. The sequence goes on from NZ_JBFTZI010000003.1 coordinate 28,775, forward strand.
ACCGCGGCCCGGCGAGCTCTGGCGCTCCGCCGCGCATGCCGACACCCTGCAGTCGATTGCCGACACGGCCGCCGGGAGTTTTTACCGCGGCCCGCTGGCCGAACGCATCGCGGCCTTTGTGCAGTCGGCCGGTGGTTACCTGGCGAAGGAAGACCTGGCCGCCTTCCAGGTCGACTGGTGCGACCCGATCAGCGTCAATTACCGCGGCTACGATGTCTGGGAAATTCCGCCCAACGGCCACGGCCTGGTGGCCTTGATGGCGCTCAACATCCTCAAGGGCTTTGACTTCAGCGAGCGCGACAGCCTGCGCACCCACCACCTGCAGATCGAGGCCATGAAGCTGGCTTTTGCCGACGGCCTGGCACACATCGCCGACCCGGCGCACATGCGTGTCTCGGTGGCTGACCTGCTGTCGGATGGCTATGCGGCCGAACGCCGCGCGCTGATAGGCGAGCGCGCCCTGCAGCCCATGCCGGGCGAACCCTCACGCGGCGGCACGGTCTACCTGAGCACGGTCGACGGCGAAGGCAATATGGTCTCGCTGATCCAGAGCAACTACATGGGCTTCGGCTCGGGCATGGTGGTGCCGGGCACCGGCATCGCGCTGCACAACCGCGGCAACAATTTTTCGCTGGACGCCAAACACCCCAACTGCCTGGCGCCGGGCAAGCGGCCCTACCACACCATCATCCCCGGGTTTTTGACCAGGGACGGCAAAGCGGTCGGCCCCTTCGGCGTGATGGGCGGCTTCATGCAGCCGCAAGGCCATGTGCAGATGGTGATGAACACCGTGGACTTCGGCCTGAACCCGCAGGCCTCGCTGGACGCGCCGCGCTGGGAATGGGAAAGCGGCAAGCGCGTGAGCATAGAGCGCTCCACGCCCGAGCACCTGTTCCACGGCCTCGCGGGCCTGGGCCATGAGGTGGTGTGGTCGGGCAACCGCATGGGCTTCGGCCGCGGGCAGATCATCTGGCGCAATGCCGACGGCGTGCTGTGCGGCGGCACTGAACCGCGGGCAGACGGCGCCATCGCGGCCTGGTAAAGCCCCCGGCGCTCACGGGAGCGTCATACCGGCCGTGCTGGCCAGGTAGCGCTCCAGCACCGCCAGCTCGGCCACCGTGGGCGCCCCCTTGCCCGCGATGACCGCATACAGGTTGCCGCGAAAGCCCTCGCGCGGGTAGTAGCTGATGTAACCGCAGCCCATCAGCATCTGGGTAAAGGCGCTGGGCGCGAAGGTCGCGGCGGCGCTGCCGATTTCGGCGGAATTGAGGCGCAGCTTTTGCGCACCCGGCACTGATGCCAGCGCCAGCACCGCCGGCGTGTTGACCGCGAGTTTGGCCGGGGCCAGCAACTGCACCGTCTGGCCTTTTGAATCAATCCACCTGGCGCGCGGCTGGCCGTTGAGAAAACCCAGCTCCGAGGTCTGCAGGTCTTCCGTCTTGGAGGCCTGGAACACCACGCCGGTGTTGGTAGCCGCGGGAACGCTGAGGGCCGCGATGGCGAAATGCGCGTCCTCCAGGTTGTAGGGTACGCGGTTGCGCGGATTCGGTTGCACGCCGGCCACGCGGCCGGATTTTTTGCACCAGAAGCCGAAGGACTCGGGCACGCTGTGGTCGGCGTTCTTTTTGCCGTTAGTCACGCGCATCACCGGCACCGACATGGGCCCGGCGGCGCCGCCGTCCTTGTTCATCCAGTTGATCATCTCCATGGCATTGCCCGGGCTCGATCCATAGCCCGAATCCGACACCGCGCGCACCGGCTGGCCGGCCGCGGCCGGCGCGCCCAGCAGGTAGTCGGTGTAGCCGTCGGCCAGCTCCCATTTGCAGGCGCCGTATTTGGCGATGATGGCCAGCGCGGCATCGGCAAGGCTGGTCACGGCATAGGCCACCGGGTCGGTGAGCGAAAACACCTTGCGCGGCGGCGGCACCTGCCCTGAGAGCTGCCCGTCGCTGGTGTAGCTCAGCGTGGCGACCTGGTTGGCCGCCGGTGTGTAGGTGAAGCTGTCCTGCCCGTTGGCGCCGGCCGGAATCGTCAGGCGCGACTTGCTCAGCGTGCCGCCCTTGTTGGAGGCCACCGTGAGCACCACCGGCTGGGCCAGGTTACCGCGCGCATAGACGGTGATGGTGAGCGGCGTGCCCGCCGGCGCATAACCCGGCCCGTCGTCGTACAGCGTCGCTTGCACAATGCCCGACGCGGCCTTGAGCACGCCCGAGACCGAAGGCTCCAGTGTCTTGTTCTGGTGCCAGCCGGGCACGTGGTTGATGGCGTAGTTGCGGATGGGCCAGTGGTTGCCGCCCATCCAGGTGTAGACCTCGCAGCCCGACTGCGCAGCATAGACCGCCGCCTGCGCGAACATGGCCTCCCAGCGCGGGTCGTCTATGGGCATGCCGACCTCGGTGAGCGCCAGCTTCACGCCCTTGGCCTTGGCCCAGTCGACCGCGATCTTGAGGCGGTCCGCGCCGGTGGAAACCTGGATGGCGCCCGTGCCGAAACCGGCGCTGTAGTTCTTGGCGACCTCGGTGTCGTAGTCAAAAAAAGCGCCGTTGCTGAAGGCGTCCAGGTACATATGGACTTCATAGACCAGGTTGGCGCCCGACAGCGGAAAGCCGGGGTTCTTGGTGCCTATGTACATGGCCGAGTCGTACTGGTTGCCGGCCACGTAAATGGGATTGACGGTATCGACCGCGCGTATGGCCTGGATGGCGGCTTGCGCGAAGGTGGGCCATATGGTCAGGTCCTCGCCGCCCTTCACCGCCTCTTCGTTCGATGCGATGACGCCGCCGGGCTTGGGCATGTCGTGCGGCTCGTTCATGAGGCCGTAGCCGCCAAAGCCCGGGTGGTCTTTCCACTTGGTGGCCGCGCGCGTCCAGAAGTCGGTGAAGTTTGCAATCTTGAGCGTGGCGCCCGGTGCCAGCGCAAATATCCGCGACTGGATCTGCACCGCATCCGTGGTGTAAGGCCGCAAGGGGCTGGGCGGCACGGTCAGGCCGATCACGGAACCGTCGGGCTGGAAACGGAAGTCCTGGTAGCGGCCGTAGTTGTGGTTGTCGATGATGCAGCGCGTGCCTGCCGCGGCATGGGCATCGAGCACGCCGGTGATAAAGGCCTCATAACCCGCATGGAAGGCGCCCGGGTTGCCTATGGCCGCTTTCGCGGCCGCGTTGGCCACCGTGTCGTGCAGCATGGGCTGCAGCAGCTCCCACTGGATGGGCAGCCGGTTCTTGATAAAGCCGCAGGCCGCCAGGTAGGCCACGTCGGCCTTGCGCGGCACGGTGAAATGCAGGTTGGGCGCCGAACTGGTATTGGCCCGCAGGCCGGGCTTGGCCCATTCCATGCCCGAGAGGTTGGTGCCCATGGCGGGCATGCCGGCCGCGGCGCGCGCCACGGCGGCCTGCGCCTGGCGGCTCACGGTGAGGGGGCCCAGGGCCGCAAGGGCGCCCGCGGCCAGGGCGGCCTGTGAAAATTCGCGTCTTTGCATGAAAACCCTTTCCTGAAGTATTCAGGTTAAGGCCCAATTCAGCGCTTCATTACAGTTTGACGCAGCACCTAGGGGCTGCTTACATTTCAGGTCCGTTCGGCCCTGTCAGGCCTGACAGGGCACCCGCTTGGGTCACATCCGGGCCACCCGCCAGCGCGACTGCCCGAGGTCGGCGACAATAGCGCCAAGTATTTTTTTGCAGCCACGGCAGCGGCCCTGGTGGCTTTCACAAAACCGCTTTCGTGCAAGGGCCAGACCCTTGGTTTTTTAACGCACGGGCGGCCTGATCCACTTCCATTCATGACCAAAAGTTTCTACCGGGCAGCCCTGGTGCTGGGTTTGCTGTCCGCCATCGGCCCCTTCGCCATTGACATGTATTTGCCCGCCCTGCCCTCCATAGGGCAGACCCTGGGCGCCTCCATGGGCGCGGTGCAGGCCAGCCTGATGGCTTTCTTCATTTCGCTGGGCATAGGCCAGATTGTTTACGGCCCGGTGTCCGACATGGTGGGCCGCAAGGCGCCGCTGTACTTCGGCCTGCTGCTGTTTGCCGCGGGCAGCATAGGCTGTGCGCTGGCGCCGGACATCCACACGCTGGTGGTGCTGCGTTTCATCCAGGGCCTGGGCGCCTGCGCCGGCATGGTGGTGCCGCGCGCCATCGTGCGCGACCTGCACACCGGCCATGACGCGGCGCGGCTGATGTCGCTGCTGATGCTGGTCTTCAGCGTCTCGCCCATCCTGGCGCCGCTGGCCGGCAGCCTGCTGATCGAATCATTCGGCTGGCGCAGCGTGTTCTGGGCCGTCACCGTGGCCGCCGCCGCCGGCCTGCTGCTGGTGGGCTTCACCCTGCCCGAGACACGCCCGCCCGAGCAGCGCGTGGACAGCAGCTTCGGCAGCGCGATCAAGGCCTACGGCGTGCTGCTGCGCGACCGCCATTTCATGGGCCTGGTCTTCATAGGCGCTTTCGGCATCTCGAGTTTCTTCGCCTACCTGGCCAACTCATCCTTTGTGCTGATAGACCACTACGGCCTCACGCCGCGCCAATACAGCATCGCCTTCGCGGTCAACGCGGCCTCCTTCATCGGGGCGTCGCAGTTCACCGGCAAGCTCGCGGCGCGCTTCGGCCTGGCGCCCATCGTGAAGGTGGCGGTAACCGGCTATGCGGCCGTGATGGCGCTGCTGCTGCTCGTCAACCTGGCCGGCATTGAGCGGCTGGACGTGATGATCGCCCTGCTGCTGGTGGGCTACGGCTTCCTGGGCCTGGTGGTGCCGACCACCGCCGTGCTCGCGCTTGAAGAACACGGCGCGATCGCCGGCACAGCCTCGGCCCTGATGGGCACCCTGCAATTCGTGACCGGTGCGCTGGTGATGGCGGTGGTAGGCCTTTTTGCGGACGGCAGCGCCCGCCCCATGGTGGCGGGCATTGCCGGATGCGCCGTGCTGGCTTATGCCACGGCGCACGTGACGCTGGGCGGCAAACGCGCCACCACTGCCCCGGCAGCGCACTAGCATCTGCCAGCACCGGGCTCAGCGTCCCGCCATCTGCACCAGCTGCGACAGCCGTTTGACAAGGGGATCCAGCAGCTCGATCGCGGTATTGCCATAACCCAGCACGAGGCCGTTGTCTTCAGGCTGCGGCGCCATGGCAAACGAGGAAAGCGGCATGGGGGCCATCCCGTGGCGCCACGCAGCTTCCGCAATGCCTGCGTCCGCAAAGTCCTGTGGCAAACGGACTGCCAGGTGAAGGCCGCCATACCCCCCGTCAATGACGTGGGGAACGCGAAGGTGCTTCGTCAGCGCGTCCCGCAGGGCTTGCTGGCGCTCGCGGTACAGCCTTCGCATCCGGCCCAGGTGCCGCGCAAACTGCCCGGATTCGATGAAAGCAGCCATGGCAAGCTGCTCATGGCTGTGCCCGCCGCGAAGCATCTCTCGCAGGGCATCCTGCGCCGAGACCAGCAAGCGCTGGGGCATCACCACAAAGCCCAGCCGCAGCGAGGGAAACATGGTTTTAGCAAATGTGCCGACGTAGAGCACCGGCGCATCGGCAACCAGGCCCTGCATCGCACCTATGGGCTCACCGGAGTGGCGGAACTCGCTGTCGTAGTCGTCCTCAATAATCCAGGCGCCGTGCTGGCGTGCGGCAGAAATCAGCGCCAGGCGCCGCGCCACCGACATCACCGCGCCGGTGGGGTACTGGTGTGAGGGCGTGGTGTAGATGAGCCGCGGTGTGCGCGAACGCCAGTCCGCGGCGCTGAGCTGCAGTCCCTCGCCGTCCATGCGTTTGGGCACGATACGCAGGTCACCCGCATGCATGGCGGCCTTGGCGCCGCGGTAGCCCGGGTCTTCCACCCAGGCCGTGTCGCCCGGGTTGCTCAGCAGGCGCACGCACAAGGTAAGCGCCTCCTGCGCGCCTTCGGTCACGATGATTTGCGCCGGCTCGCAATGCACGCCGCGTGTGATCGCCAGGTGATGCGCAATGGCCGTGCGCAGTTCGGCCTGGCCGAAAGGGTCGCCGTAGTGCAGCGCTGCCGGCAAGGCCTCACGCACTGCGCGGTCCAGCATCCTGCGCCAGACGCCCAGCGGAAACTGGGAAAGCGCCGGCACACCGGGCCGCAAGGCCGTTCTGCTATCAAGGCGCGCGGGGCCCGAGCGGATGCGGGACAAGCGCAGCGCCACGCGGGACGGCGCGCCGGCGTCGGGCTGCGCTTCCCGCGGGACCGGCTGCATCAGGGCTGCCACGGTGCTTCCCTGCCGGCCGGCTCGGAGATAACCCTCGGAAACAAGATGTTCGTAGGCAATCACCACGGTATTGCGCGAGACCGACAGGGTTTGCGCCAATGCGCGCGAGCCGGGCAGGCGGCTGCCCGCGGCAAGCTGGCCTTTGAGGATGGCCTCTTTGAGCCTGCGGTAGAGCTGGCGCTGCAAAGGCTCGGCGTGGGCCTTTTCCAGCGGGGCTTTCAGGAAACCCTGGCGGGCGGAATGCGTGGAAGCGGACTTGGTGGAGGGCATGGCGCAAAGCTTATGTGAATGACGGGAGTCAGCCCGGACCAGCCAGGCCGGCCTGGATCGTGGCACTATGAAATAACGTTTTGATGGCACTTTATGAAGAGCCACGAAAATCTTAACCTGAATGCTCAAATTCACAGGAGCATCGATGAGCACACGCACAAACGCCTACGGGCAACCCATTGGTGAGGCCATGCAAGGCTGGACGGAAAGGCAAAGACCGCCGAGCATCACGCTCGAAGGCCGGTACTGCCGCCTTGAACCGCTGGATCCAAAGCGTCATGGCGACGACCTGTTCACGGCCTACGCTGCCGCACCCGACGGCCGGGCCTGGACCTACCTCGCCCCCGAACCATTTACCCGGCGCAGCGATTTCGACAGCTACCTCGAGCGCAACGCGGCCAGCGCCGATCCTTTGCATTACACGGTTGTGGACACCGACACCCAGCGCGCGGTCGGAACGCTGTCGCTGATGCGCATGGATACCGCCAACGGCGTGATCGAGGTCGGGCACGTCACCTTCTCGCCACTGCTGCAGCGCAGCCGCGCCTCCACCGAAGCCCAGTACCTGCTGATGAAGCTGGTTTTCGAAACACTCGGCTACCGCCGTTATGAATGGAATTGCGACAACCTCAATGCACCGTCGCGCAGCGCGGCCACCCGGCTCGGTTTCAGCTTCGAAGGCGTTTTCCGGCAGCTCCGCGTCTACAAAAGCAGGACCCGCGACACGGCCTGGTTCTCCATCATCGACGGGGAGTGGCCGCTCTTGAAGAAGGCCTTCGACAGCTGGCTTTCGCCCGACAATTTTGATGCGCAGGGTGCGCAGGTCCTGCCCTTGGCTGAAATCCGCGTACGCCTGATGCACAAGGCCCCCGCGGCGATGGCGGCATAGCGGCTGCGCTCATGCGTGCAGCGTGCAGGTGCTTGGACCGCACCTAGACGGTTTCAGGCACGCGCGGGCACACAGCAGGCTCATCAAGCCCTCTGCTCCGCAGCGCCTGGGCCAGCCAGGCCTCGACCAGCACCGGGTCATTGACCGTCTTGATCGCCTGGTAAGCGGCCTCGGCTTCCGGGAAGCGCCGCCGCAAAAAATTCAGCCACTGCTTGAGCCGCCCCGCCCGCGCGCGCGGTTCAATCCGTGAGCAGACGATGCGCCAGAAATCGGCGACCAGCGGCAACAAAGCCGGCCAGCCCACGGCGGCCTGCATGCCCAGCCGGTCCGCCTTGATCGCCAGGCCCAGGCCGGGGTCGCGCACCGCGCCGCGGCCAATCATCAGGGTGTCGCAGCCCGAGAGTTCGCGGCAGCGCCGCGCATCCTCCACCGTCCAGATTTCGCCGTTGGCCACCACCGGAATCTTCACCGCGGCGCGTATGTCGGCAATACGTTCCCAGTAAGCCGGCGGCCTGTAGGCCTGGGCCTTGGTGCGGCCGTGCACCACCAATTCGCCCGCGCCGCCCGCTTCGATCGCGAGCGCACATTCGACGGCGCGCGTGTCGTCTTCATAGCCCAGGCGCATCTTGGCAGACACCGGCATGTGGGCCGGCACCGCGCGGCGCACCGCAGCGACCACCGCCGTCAGGGTTTCGGGCTCCCTGAGCAGCGAAGCGCCGCCGCCATGTCGGTTGACGACTGCGGCCGGACAGCCGAAGTTAAGGTCTATGCCGTCCGGCCCCAGGCCCGCGAGCCGCGCGGCATTCTCGGCCATGCAGCCCGGGTCCGAGCCCAGCAGCTGCGCGCGCACCGGCACGCCGGCCAAGGTGCGGCCGCCGTGATGCAGTTCGGGCACGATGCGAAAGAACACGCGCTCGGGCAGCAACTGGTCGGTGATGCGGATGAATTCGGAGACGCAGCGGTCTATGCCGCCCACCCGCGTGAGGATGTCGCGCAGCACAAAGTCCAGCAGCCCCTCCATGGGAGCCAGCAGGACGGTGGCGTGCGCTTGAGCCTTCATCGCGCCTCAGTGCGGTTTGGCGCCCAATCGCCACAGCGAGGTCACTTCGGCCGCGCGCGCCGCATGCAGCGCGTCATCCGCGTCGGAGGCCTTGGGATGCTGCGGCTGGGCGTCAAGGTGGCCTATGACCTTGAGGCCCGCGGCGTCTATCGCCTCCAGCAGCCAGGCGCGTGTGCGCAGGCCCAGGTGCTCGGCCAGGTCCGACAGGATCAGCCAGCCCTCGCCCCCGGGTTCCAGGTGCGCGGCCAGGCCCTTGAGGAAGCCCAGCAGCATGCGGCTGTCTTCGTCGTACACCGCATGCTCGACCGGCGATCCGGGGCGCGCGGGCAGCCAGGGCGGGTTGCAGACGACGATGTGGGCACGGCCTTCGGGAAACAGGTCGGCCTCGCGCACCTCGACCTGCGGAAAGCCCAGGCGCTTGAGGTTGTCGCGCGCGCAGGCCAGCGCGCGCGGATCCAGGTCGGTGGCGACCACGCGCTGCACGCCGCTGCGCAAAGCCAGCACGGCGGCCAGCACGCCGGTGCCCGTGCCTATGTCAAAACCCAGCAGATCGGCCGTGCCCTCGGGCACGGGTGCCTGGGCCACCAGGTCTATGTATTCGCCGCGCACCGGCGAGAACACGCCGTAATGCGGATGGATGCGGTTGTGCGGCCCGTCTTCGCCAAGCGCGGGAATCGGCACGCCCTTGCGCCGCCATTCATGCGCGCTGATAAAGCCCATGAGTTCACGCAGCGATGCCACGGAAGAATCCGCTCCTTCCTTGGCGGGACCCCAGGCTTCGGCGCACGCTTTTTTTGCATCGGGCGCGCGGCGCAATGGAATGCCGTAATCCGCGTCAAACGGAACCAGCACCATGCCCAGCACGCGGGCACGCTGCGCCTGGGCCTGGCGGTGCAGGTGAAACGCTTGCGGAAATACCGGCACTGTTGCCGGGGCCGGCGTGCCGGCCTCTACGGGCTCCCCGGCCTTTTGGGCTTTGACGCGCTTGTCGCGCTTGGGCTTGGCCGGTTTGTCGACACGGCGCGCCAGCGCCTGCACCAGCATGCGGGCATTCTGGAAATCGCCGCGCCACAGCAGCCCCGTGCCCTCGCAGGCTAGGCGGTAGGCCGCGTCGGCGCTCATGCTGTCGTCGGCCAGCACCACGCGCTTGGGCGGCGCCGCGCCGCGCTCGGAGCGCCAGCGCGCGGAACACGCCTCGCCGCTCTCCGTCCAGTGGATCAGAACGGGTTCGGACGATGAGACAGAAACGGGAGTTGAAACAGGCATCAGGGGCAAACACAGCAAAGGGAGCCAAGTGTTTTAACAGATGCGGCCGCCTGTTTGGACGGAATGGCCTTAAAACCGCCCGCCAATGCTGAAAATCGCCGCTTTTCGGGTCGAACTTCCGTAAAAGTTCAGGTCGCGCCAGCTGTCGTGCATGCAGTGTCCCAAACCGGCATACGGCATCTATTTTCAAAAATCCGGCGTCAATGTTCCACGCACGGACATTCAAGGCCAACGCCAGCCGCGAAAGCTCCTATGGTGCGGCTTCTGGAGAGGACAGGCCGCTGTCAGGCCTGTCAAAAAACACCATGCCATTTGAAATCAAGCCCATCAACCAGGAGGCTTTTGACGCGGTCTACACACCGGAACTCACGCAGCAGCTGATGGGTTTTGTCCACCCCACACGGGACCGGTTTGACCTGAGCCGCCGCAGCTGGGCCGTGGACCCGGGCCGCGACGCCTATTTTCTGGAGGTCAGCCTCATCAACGGCAAGGACTGGTCCTTCAGCTACCTGCTGATCCAAGGCAGGGAGTTCGCCCTGGTCGAGTCGGAAGGCCACTGCCGCTACTCCTTCGTGAGGCTCTCCCCGGGCTTTGCCTGGCGGCCTGAGGAAGCCGAAAGCCTGGTGGCGCAAGCGCTGCGCGTGGGCGGGGTCTTCCTCGATGGCTGCTACAACCTGCCGCCCGGCTTCGGCATGAACCTGCCCAATATCAACGCCGTCCCCCACGCGGAATTCATCCCGCGCAAAACACACAAGGTCAATTGAGCACGGCCGCCCCGGCGCGCCTGCTTTTACAAGCAGGGGCCGCGGAACTGGCATTGCCAGGCCGCAGGCGCCGTCCCCAGCAAGGGGAAAGGGCGCTACACGAAGTGAGCGCCAATAGGGGTGTGCTTATTTTTCAAGTATTCCAGCCGCCGCCCAAAGCCCGGATGAGCCCCACCGTCGCCAGGTACTGCGAGGTTTTCACCTGCAGCGCCTGGCGCCGGTTGCGCAGCTCGCTGCGCTGGGCGTCCAGCAGCTCGAGCTGGCTGACAAAGCCGTTGCGGTAGCGTGAATCCGACAGCACTGTGGCGCGCGTGGCCGAGGCCACGGAGCGCGACTGCGCTTCGGATTGCTCGGCCAGCAGGCGTATGGCCACGAGCTGGTCTTCCACGTCCTTGAAGGCGACGAGGATCTGCTCGCGGTAGTTGGCCAGAGCGATGTCGAGTTCGGCATTCGCGTTTTGCACGCCCGCCTGGCGGCGGCCGCCGTCAAAGATCGGCAGCGACAGCAAAGCGCCCACACCCCAGGCCTGGCTTGAGACCTTGAACAGGTCCTTGATTTCGGGCGCGGCATAACCGGCGTTGCCGGTCAGCGAGAAGGTCGGGAACCAGGCGGCCTTGGCAACGCCCACGCGGGCCTGCGCGGCCTGCATGCTGCTTTGCGCGGCGGCAACGTCGGGGCGGCGCTCCAGCACCGTGCTGGGCACGCCAGCCGGGATGACCGGCAGCGCCGTCGACCACTCCGTGGGCGCGACGGCAAAATTCGAAGCCACCTCACCGACCAGCACGGCCAGCGCATGCTCCAGTTCGGCGCGGCGGCGGTCCAGCGCCAGCGCTTCCGATTCAGTGGCGGCCACCTCGGTGCGCACACGGGCCACGTCCAGCTCGGCCACGTCGCCTTCCTTGAAGCGCACTTCCGTCAGGCGCAGCGTGTTGCGGTAGGCCTGCAGCGTGTCGCGCACCAGGGTGCGCTCGGTATCGAGCGAACGCAGGTTGAGGTAGGTTTGCGCCACATCGGCCTGCACCAGCAGTTGCGTGCTGCGCAGCAGGGCTTCGCGGGACTTCGCGTCCAGCGAGGCGGCGTCGGAGTTGAGCGACAACTTGCCGATCAGGTCGACTTCATACGAAAAATTGGCGGCGGCCGTGACTGTGGTTTGCGCCACGCGATTCGTGGTGATGTTGCTCTGGCGCACCGCGCCGCCGCTCAAACCCACTTGCGGCAGGCGGTCGGCGTCGGTGTTGCGCAAAATCGCGCGGGCCTGCGCCAGGCGGCCCGCGGCCACCTTGACGCTGTTGTTGTTCTGGCCGGCCTGCTCGACCAGCCGGTCCAACACCGGGTCGGCAAACACCTTCCACCAGGCGCCTTGTGATTGCGGGGCCGTTGCCGTGGCAACAGCCGCCGCACCGGCGTTTTCCTTGTAGGCCGCGGGCGCGGCGGGAATGCTGGCCGGGTCTACCGAGGCGCTGGTGGCGCAGCCCGCCAGCAGCAGGGCGGCCAGCAGGGGCAGCAGCGCGCTGCCCAATTTTGTCGATGTGCGGTTCATGATGAACTCCTGTACTTGATGCTTGTTGTTATTCGTGCAACTTGAGGGGCGCTGCGGGTTGTGCCTGCGTGCCTGCACCGCCTGCGCCCGCGAAGGCCTCGAGGTGCGGCACTTCACCGTGCAGCTTGAGCGGCCGGTTGCCCGTGAGGCGGCGCAGCGTGACATAGAACACCGGCGTGAGGAAGAGGCCGAAGGCCGTCACGCCAATCATTCCCGAGAACACCGCGACACCCATGGCATGGCGCATTTCGGCGCCGGCGCCGGTCGACAGCACCAGGGGCAGCACGCCCATGATGAAGGCCAGCGAGGTCATCAGGATGGGGCGCAGGCGCAGGCGGCTGGCTTCAATCGCGGCCTGCAGCGGCGTGCGCCCGGCAAACTCCAGTTCGCGTGCGAACTCCACGATCAGGATGGCGTTCTTCGCCGACAGCCCCACCAGCACGATCAAGCCGATCTGCGTGAAGATGTTGTTGTCACCGCCGGTCAGCTTCACGCCCAGCATGGCGGCCAGCAGGCCCATGGGCACGATCAGCACGATGGCGATCGGCAGGGTCAGGCTTTCATACTGCGCGGCCAGCACCAGGAAGACCAGCAGCAGCGCCAGCGGGAACACCCACATGGCCGAGTTGCCGGCGATGATTTCCTGGTAGGTCAGGTCGGTCCACTCGTAGCTGATGCCGGGCGGCAGGGTTTCGGCCGCGATGCGGGCAACCGCATCCTGCGCCTGGCCCGACGAATAGCCGGGGGCGGCGCCGCCGTTGATGTCGGCCGACAGGAAGCCGTTGTAGCGCATGGCGCGTTCCGGGCCGAAGCTGGGCGTGACCTTCATCAGCGCCGACAGCGGCACCATCTCGCCGGTGGCCGAGCGCACCTTGAGCAGGCCGATGTCTTCGGCGCGGGCGCGGTAAGGCGCATCGGCCTGGACCCGCACGGAATAGGTGCGGCCGAACTTGTTGAAGTCGTTGGCGTACAGGCTGCCCAGGTAGATCTGCATGGTGTCGAACACGTCGGTCACCGGCACGCCGAGCTGGCGCGCCTTGGTGCGGTCGATGTCGGCATACAGCTGCGGCACGTTGACCTGGAAGCTCGAGAACAGGCCGGCCAGTTCGGGCGTCTGGTAGGCCTTGGCCATGAAGTCCTTGGTGGCCTTGTCCAGCGCGGCGTAGCCGAGCGAGCCGCGGTCTTCCAGCTGCAGCTTGAAGCCGCCGGTGGTGCCCAGGCCCTGCACGGGCGGCGGCGGGAACATCGCGATAAACGCTTCCTGAATACCGCTGAACTTGCCGTTGAGCTGCCCGGCGATGGCGCCCGCGCTCAAGTCAGCGCTCTTGCGCTGGTCAAAGGGCTTCAAGGACAGAAACACGATGCCCGAGTTGGAGCTGTTGGTAAAGCCGTTGATCGACAGGCCCGGGAAGGCAATCGCGTGCTCCACGCCGGGCTGCTTCATCGCGATGTCGCTGATGCGGCGGATCACGTCTTCGGTACGGTCCAGCGTGGCGCCGTCGGGCAGCTGCGCGAAGCCGATCAGGTACTGCTTGTCCTGGCCGGGCACAAAGCCGCTGGGCACGGCCTTGAACAGGCCCGTGGTCGCCAGCACCAGCACCAGGTAGACGCCCAGCATGATGGCCTTGCGCGAGATCGCGCCCTTGACGCCGCGGCTGTAGTTCTCGGAACCGCGGCTGAAGGCCTTGTTGAAGGCGCCGAAGAAGCGGCCGAAGACCTTGTCCATACCGCGGGTCAGCGCGTCCTTGGGCGCGTCGTGGCCCTTGAGCAGCATGGCGGCCAGCGCGGGCGACAGGGTCAGCGAGTTGACGGCCGAAATCACGGTCGAGATGGCGATGGTGAGCGCGAACTGCTTGTAAAACTGGCCCGACAGGCCGGTGATGAAAGCCAACGGCACGAACACGGCGATCAGCACCAGGGCAATCGCGATGATGGGCCCGGACACCTCGCGCATGGCGCGGTAGGTGGCGTCGCGCGGACTCAGCCCCGCCTCGATGTTGCGCTCCACGTTCTCCACCACCACGATGGCGTCGTCCACCACAATGCCGATGGCCAACACCAGCCCGAACAGGCTGAGCGCGTTGATCGAGAAACCGAAGAGATGCATCACCGCGAAGGTGCCGATGACGGAAATGGGCACGGCCAGCAGCGGAATGACCGAAGCGCGCCAGGTCTGCAGGAAGATGATCACGACCAGCACCACCAGGGCCACGGCCTCAAGCAGCGTGTGCACCACGGCTTCGATGGAGGAACGCACGAACTGCGTGGTGTCGTAGACGATCTCGTAGTCCACGCCTTCGGGCATGTTCTTCTTGAGCTCTTTCATCACGGCCTGCACGTCATCCGAAATCTGGATGGCGTTGGAGCCCGGCGCGGCGAACACCGGCACGGCCACGGCCTGCTTGTTGTCCAGTAGCGAACGCAGCGCGTAATCGGAAGCGCCCAGTTCCAGGCGGGAAATATCGCGCAGGCGCGTCACGGCGCCGTTCCTGTCGGTCTTGACGATGATGTCGCCGAACTCCTCTTCACTTTGCAGGCGGCCCTGGGCGTTGATGGACAGCTGCATGTCCACGCCAGGCAGGCCGGGCGAAGCACCCACCACGCCGGCGGCGGCCTGGATGTTCTGCTCGCGGATGGCGCGCACCACGTCGCCGGCGGAAAGACCCCGCTCGGCCACCTTCTGCGGGTCCAGCCAGACGCGCATCGAGTAGTCGCCCGAACCGAAGAGCTGCACCTGGCCCACGCCGTTGATGCGCGCCAGGCGGTCCTTGACGTTGAGCACCGCGTAGTTGCGCAGGTAGGTCATGTCGTAGCGGTCGTTGGGCGAGAGCAAATGCACCACCATGGTGAGGTCAGGCGAGCTCTTGATGGTGGTGATGCCCAGTCGGCGCACCTCCTCGGGCAGGCGCGGCTCGGCCTGCGAGACGCGGTTCTGCACCAGCTGCTGCGCCTTGTCCGGATCGGTGCCCAGCTTGAAGGTGACGTTGAGCGTCATCAGGCCGTCAGTGGTGGCCTGGCTGCTCATGTAGAGCATGCCGTCCACGCCGTTGATGGATTCCTCCAGCGGCGTGGCCACGGTTTCGGCGATCACCTTGGGGTTGGCGCCCGGGTAGTTGGCGCGCACCACCACCGTGGGCGGCACCACGTCGGGGTACTCGGCGATCGGCAGCGAGCGCAGCGCGATCAGTCCGGCGATGAACATCAGCAGCGACAGCACGCCGGCAAAGATGGGCCGGTCAATAAAAAACTTGGATAGATTCATGGCGATTCTTCTTGTTCAGGTGAAGGGGCGGCTCAGGACTTGGCCGCGACCTTGACGGCTTTTTCGGTGAGTTCGGCCTTGGCGGACATTTCCACCGTTTGCGGCGCGACCAGCGCGCCGGGGCGTATGCGCTGCAGGCCGTTGACGACGATGCGTTCGTTGGCGGCGAGCCCACCCTTGACCACGCGCAGGCCGTTGACGGCGGCGCCCAGCGTGACCTCGCGGTAGACCGCCTTGTTGTCGGCGCCCACCACCAGCACAAACTTCTTGTTCTGGTCGGTGCCGACGGCGCGTTCGTTGATCAGCAAGGCCGTGCCCTTGGTGGCCTGGCCCATGCGGATGCGCGCGAACTGGCCGGGCATCAGCTGGCCGTCCTTGTTGTCGAAGACGGCGCGGGCGCGCACGGTGCCGCTCTTGGCATCGACCTGGTTGTCGACCAGTTGCAGCTTGCCTTCGAAGGGCGTGTCGGTGCTGGCGGCGGTGCCCATCTGCACGGGAATGCGCTCGAGGTTGCGGCTGGCCGGGCCACCATTGCCGCCCACGTCCTTCAAGGCCTTGGTGACGACCTGCTCGTCGGCATCAAAACTCGCATAGATCGGGCTCACCGACACCAGCGTGGTCAGCACGGGAGCGCCCGGGCCGGCGGCGACCAGGTTGCCCACGGTCACTTCGAGCTTGCCGACGCGGCCCGAGACCGGCGCGCGCACCTGGGTGTAACCCAGGCTCAGCTGCGCCGTCTGCAGGGCCGCCTGCGCGGCGCGCAGATTGGCCTCGGCCTCGCCCTTGCCGTTGGTGCGTTCGTCGAATTCACGCTTGGAAATCGCCTGTTCGCTCCACAGGCGCTGCGAACGCTCCTGCTCGCCCTTGGCCTGGGTGACCCGGGCCTGGGCGGCGGCGACCTGCGCATCGGCGCGTTCCACGTCGGCGGCATAAGGCGCCGGGTCTATGGTCAGCAGCAGGTCGCCCTTTTTGACCAGCGCGCCTTCGCGAAAGTGCACGGACTGGATGGTGCCTGCCACGCGCGAACGGACGTCCACGCGCTCGACCGCCTCCAGCCGGCCCGAGAACTCGTCCCAGGCGGACACATCGCTCTGCACCACGGTGGCGACCGAGACGGGGGTGGCTTGCGGTGCAGCGGGACCGGACTGGGCGCGGGTGCCGGAGACGCCGAACACGGCGGCGGAAATGCCGGTCACGGCCAGCACGGCGAGGGCCACGGCCAGCAGGCGGCGCTTGGGGGTATGCAGTTGTATGGATGGCATGTCAATTCTCTCGAAGATGGGATGGATGAAGAAAACGGATAAATGGAAAAGTGATCGGGAAACAAGAGGGTCGGGCAAACCGGCGACTCTAAAACCTCAACTTAAGTTGAGGTCAAGCGCGCGGCGCCTAACACGCTGCCCGTGCAGGGGCATCAAGCCGCCGCGGCCTTGCGCGCGGCGCTGATCGGTATCCGGATGAATCAATGGCATGGTGAACTCCCTCAAAGAAAAAATTGAAGCGATAAAACAGGCGATAAAACTCAGGCCACCGCGCCGTGTGCGGCGGTCCGCGCATCCAGCGCGGTGGCAAAAAATCGGCCAAAGCGCTCACGCAGCAGCGGCCCCCAGGCCTTTTTGGGGTCGGCCGGTTCCAGGTAGCTGCAGGGCCAGCCGGTGGGAACCGGCAACACCGTGTCGAGCGCGACCAGGCCGGCGGCGCGCAGGCGCGCGGCATAGGCCAGCGTCTCGTCGCGCAGCGGGTCGTCCTGCGCCGTGATCAGCAGCGTGGGCGGCAGGCCGGCCAGGCGAAAGGCCGAACCGGGCGCGGCATAGGGATGGCTGGCGTCTTCCAGGCGCGGCAGGTAGTTGTGCCAGCCGTCGGCCCAGGTGCAGCCGACCGGGCCGGCTTCGGCGTCGCGCAGCGAAGCCGTGGCCAGGCAAGGGTCCAGCATGGGCGACAGCAATATCTGCCCGGCCAGGGCCGGCTCCTGCAGGTCGCGCGCCATCAGCGCCACGGCCGCGGCGATATTGCCGCCGGCTTCCTCGCCGGCCACAAACACCGGCGCACCGGCGCCGGCCAGCTTGTGGCGGGCCTTGAAAGCCCACTCCAGGGCGGCGTAGCCCATTTCAACAGCACTGGGAAACGGATGCTCGGGCGCCAGCGGATAGTCCAGCGACATCACCACGGCGCCGGCATCGGCCAGCAGCCCGGCCACGCAGGAGCCGCCTTCCAGCGAGCCGCCCACAAAGGCACCCGCGTGGAAATGCAGCACCAGTGGCGACACGCCCGCGCTGCCGCGGCGGCCGTAGAAACGCACGTCCAGCGGCTTTTTCAGCGCAAGCTGGATCTGCTTTTCGACCCACGGGGGGCTGGTTTTGTCGGCGCCTGTCGTGGCGGGCTGCTGGCTTTTCATCGTCGTGACCGCGTAGGGCCTCCGGTTTGTTGCAATGCAGCAGAAGATACGCCCGGGGTGTCACTTAATAAATAGCCTTTCCGTTTATTCTTTATTTCACCAGTGCAACAATCGGGGGTATGCCTGAGCTCCCCACGCTGTCATACCGGGCTGTTTGCCGCGCAAGCCCCTGCCCCCTTCATCGCCACGGCTTGGGACGCGAAGTGTGGGCCTTGCCCCCATGGCAGGGTCCACAGACTCCGGGAAAACCCGGACAGGACCAAGGGCTATTTGGCGGCCGTCACGGGAAGCCGCCATGATGGTCACAATCGCCCCTCGCAGTTTCTCCGCGAACTTCCCTTCGCGGATCTCCCCGGCTTTCCCCAGGACCCCCGCGGCCACCCGCCGACAGGGGATGAGGCAGCAGGCCCACCGGCCCGCGGCGCCTCAGGTGCATTGACAGACCCTTACCAGGACCACAGGACAGGACTTTTCATGGACAAGTTTTCCGCAATGCAGGCCTTTGTACGGGTCGTGGAAGCCGGCACCTTCACCAAGGCCGCCGATTCCATGGGCATGCCCAAGCCGACCGTGACCCGGCTGATCCAGACGCTGGAGCAGTCGCTGGACACCAAGCTGCTCAACCGCACCACACGCAAGGTCACGGTCACGGCTGACGGCGCGGCGTATTACGAACGCGCCGGCCGCCTGCTCGGCGAGATGGAAGAACTCGAATCGAGCATGTCGCGCGCCAAGGCCAGCCCGCGCGGCCGGCTCAAGGTGGACATCCCCTCTTCCCTGGGTATGGCGGTGGTGATCCCGGCCCTGCCGGATTTTTATGCGCGCTACCCCGACATCCAGCTGGAGCTGGGCGTGAGCGACCGGCCCATAGACATCCTGGCCGAAAACGTGGACTGCGTGATACGCGGAGGCGAGATCACCGACCAGTCGCTGGTGGCTCGCCGCATCGGCGAGTTCTATTTGATGTCCTGCGCCTCGCCGGCTTACCTCAAGCGCCATGGAACACCGCAACATCCGCAGGAACTCGCGCATGGGCACAGGCTGATCCGCTATGTTTCGCCGCGCGACGGCAAGCTCTACGGCGTGACGCTGCACAAGGACGGCGAAAGTGTGGAGGTCGAGGGCTACCACCAGCTCTCTGTCAACGACTCGAACGCCGGCGTGGCGGCGGCGCTGGCCGGGCTGGGCATCCTGCAGACGGTCACCTTCCTGGTACAGCAGCACATCAGCAGCGGCGCGCTGGAGCCGCTGTTCAACGGCTGGTGCTCCGCGGCCAAGCCGATTCACGTGGTCTACCCGCCGAACCGCCACCTGAGCAACAAGGTGCGCGTCTTTGTCGACTGGATCGCCGACCTGTTCGCCCGGCACGACCTGATCCAGCGCAAAAGCAGCCTGCCGGGCCGCGCCGTTCGCGCGCAGCTCCTTGCCGAAGCACTGGTCGAGTAGCCGCCACCGGCCCGGCATCTCCTACAGCCGGCGTCACTGACAGCCTACAGGGCGAGCGGCATTCGCCGATTAAGGTGAAGGCCTGTCCGATCCGTCCTCCTGGATTCGTCCTGTACTGCCTGCGAAAGACCTCACATGCCAAGATTAAAAGCCCCCGCGCCCGATGCCGAAAGCCGCAAGGCCCTGGAGCAGCGGGCACGGGAAGCCGTGCTGCCTACGCCGCCCCGGCAAAAAGGGCGCTGGCCTTTTCCGGTGAACGACGAACAGCCCGCGGGCGAAGCCGGCGACGGCCAGCGCGAATCGCCGGACGACAAACCGGCCCGCAAATCCGGGGACCAGTAGCCTAGGCGCGCGGCCGCAGGCGTTTGGCCAGGCCGACCAGCAGCAGCACCAGCGCACCCGCCACCAGGCCGACCAGCGCATCCATCAGCAGCGGCGTGAGCGCGGCCAGGAATGCGCCGGCACCGGTTGCCACTTGCTGTGTGAGCGTTTCAATCAGGTGGTGCAGGGGCGCGAAGCCGTGCGTGAGTATGCCGCCGCCCACCAGGAACATCGCGGCCGTGCCGGCCAGCGACAACCCCTTCATGAGCCAGGGCGCGGCCCACAGGATGGCCTCGCCCCCGCTGCGCTGCAGGCGCGGCCAGGCGCCCTCGCCCGTGCGCCGGCTCAGGTAAAGCCCGCCGTCGTCGAGCTTGACGATGCCCGCCACCAGGCCGTAAACACCGACCGTCATGGCCACGGCAATGCCGCAAAGCACCGCGACCTGGGTCACAAAGGGGCTGGCCTGCACCGTGCCCAGCGTGATCGCGATGATCTCGGCCGACAGGATGAAGTCGGTGCGCACTGCGCCCTTGATCTTGTCCTTTTCCAGCGCCACCAGGTCGACGGCGGGATTGGACAGCGCGGCGGCCAGCGCCTCGTGCTCGGCCGCCTGCTCATGTGCGCTGTGTAGAAATTTGTGCGCGAGTTTTTCAAAACCCTCGTAGCAAAGAAAGGCACCACCCACCATCAGCAACGGCGTCACCGCCCAGGGCGCAAAGGCACTGATGGCCAGCGCCGCCGGCACCAGGATGGCCTTGTTGATGAAGGAGCCCTTGGCTACGGCCCAGACCACCGGCAGTTCGCGATCGGCCCTGACGCCGGCAACCTGCTGGGCATTGAGCGCCAGGTCGTCGCCGAGTACGCCGGCGGTTTTTTTGGCGGCGACTTTGGAGAGCAGCGCCACGTCGTCGAGCACGGTGGCAATGTCGTCAATCAATGCAAGCAGGCTGCTGGCCATGGTGTTCTTTTTCGTCAGGGCCGCGGCGTCAGGCCGCAGCAGTGTGGGAAAGGCATCCGGCGCATGGCGTTGTACTTATGGCGCACCGAGGAAGAGCCGCCACTTTACCTAACTTCCATGGCGGCAAAAGAAAAGCCGCCCGCAGGCGGCTTTTCCGGGCAGGGGGCGCAGACTCAGCGCGCGGTCAATCGTCCCAGGATAAAGCCCAGGGCCAGGGCTGCACCCACGGCTTCCAGCGGCCTTTCCTGCACCCAGGATTTCGAGACTTCCAGCGCGTGCGCCGGTGCTTCGCTGATGCGGCGCGTCTGGTCGGCGAAACGGTCGGCCACATGGCTGGCGGTGCCGGCCAATTTATCGACGCCCTGGTGCGCCGCCGAGGAAGCGCGGTCCACCGCGCTGCGCGCCGGATCGGCCACCTTGTCGATGCCGCTGTGAAGCGCCGCGCCGGCGGACTCGACGCCGCGCTGGATGGGATTGCCGCCGGCGGGCGATGCTGTGGTTTTGTCCATGGTGCTTCTTTCAAAAAAATTCCACAAAATACGGATGTCGCGTTGCCGGTGCCAAAGGCCATCGAAAGATCATCCGGCAAGTCCGACCACTGTAGGCACAACCCAGACAGCGGGCTGTGCGCGGCCGGACTGGCTGCATGTAGGACAAGAGAGTGTTGCAAGGCCCGGCCGGCTGTCGGACCGGACTGACAGGAGAACGGTCACTTGGCTTGGCAGGCCGCGCCGCACAGACCTCCATCATCAAGGCCTGACCAAAACCTCATCCGGACCCAAGGAGAGTTTCATGTCCAGGAATGCAAAACGCACCCCAAAATCCCGCCTGAGCGACAACGGCCAGCCCCGCTACGGCCCACCCGAAGAAGCCGCGGAAGACGATGAAGGCCTGGAGTTGCCGGTGGAGCCCGATGAGGGGACGCCGCTCATTCCGGATGATGAGCGGGTTGTGAATGTTCCTTCTTGAGGCCGGGTCTTGCTCCGGCCGAGCGCGCTCTCCCCCGTCTCTCCTTCTCCTCTCTTCGTCTTTCTGTTTTCTCTGCTGAGGCTTGCTGGCCGGGGTTGCCCGGCGGCAACTCACTTTTCTTTGCTTCGCCAAAGAAAAGTAAGCAAAAGAAAAGGCGACCCTGGTGTCTGCGTCCCTTCGCTTCGCTACGGGCAACCTGCGGTGCTCGGTCCAGCCGGGGTCTGGCTAAACTCGCTACGCTGCGCTTCGCTCAGACAACGCCAGCCCTGATCCGTCTGGCCCTGCGCTCCTCGGCGCATACACAAGGGGTGGGAGAAAAATACAAATACCAATACCGAATACCTGAAGAAACAAGGACACGCCATGGCGTGTCCTTGTTTGTATTGGTCTTCTTTGTCTTTTGGTATTCGGTTCCCGCTCTCGATTGCCCCGTCCTGGCTGGGCCGAGGAGCGCAGACGTAGGCGGATCAGGGATCGCGCTTGTTTGAGCCGAAGGCGAGTTTGCGCGAGACCCCGCCGTAGTCGAGCACCGCAGGTTGCCCCGCAGCGCAGCGGAGGGGACCCAGACTGCGGGTCGCCTTTTCTTTGCTTACGTTCTTTTGGCGAAGCAAAAGAAAGTAAGTCGCCCGCCGGGGCGAGACCCGGCCTCAATCCACTGTACGTTTGAGGCGAATCTCCTCAAGCTTCGCACTCCCAAACGCCACAGTCTTGAGGGAGGGCATCTCCCTCTTGAACCCCGCGGCGTGCTCGTAAAACGCCAAAGCACGTTCATTACGCAACAGCACCCACAGCGTGACCTGCGTGCAGCCCTCGTCCTTCAGTCCTTCGCGCGCGCCGTCCCAGAGGGCCAGGCCTGCGCCTTTGCGCCAGTGTTCGGGCTGCACATACAAGGCCCAGATTTCGCCTACGGTGGATTTGGTGCCGGCGTCGCGGGAGCGGTCGAAGCCGACAAAACCCACGACCTGTTCGCCTTCGGTGGCCACCAGCAGTTGGGGTTCGCTGAATTCGATGGCTTCGCGCCAGTAGGCCTGGCGTTTTTCGACGGTGATCTTGGCGAGGTAATCCTCGGGCAGGAGATCCTTATAGGCGGCTTGCCAGGTGGCGACATGGATTTCGGCGATGGCTTTGGCGTCGCGGGACGTGGCAGGACGGATGGAATAACTGGACATGAAAAATCGCTTGCTGGTGAATCGGTACGGAAAATATTCGGGGGGAGCGGAATTGTCGCGCAAATCGCGGCCTGTGCCGCTCTCCCTGCGGGCCTCAGGGCGCTTCTGGGGTAAATTCAGCACTACTCCCGCGCTACTCCCGCCCTTTTCCGCCCGTTTTCACCCCCCAGGTTTCATCTCCCATGCCCACCAGCGGCCCAAAAGAAGAACAAAGCCGGATCTTCAGCGCACGCATGGCGCCGGACGGCCCTGTGTTTGAGGCGCCGGCCATGCTGCCGCTGCTGGAGGCCGCCGAGCTGGCGGGGCTGGCGCCGGCCAGTTCCTGCCGCAACGGCACCTGCCGCACCTGCATACGCCGGCTGGCCGCCGGCAGCGTGCACTACCGCATCGAATGGCCGGGCCTGAGCGCCGAGGAAAAAAAAGCGGGCTATATCCTGCCCTGCGTGGCGTATCCGCTGTCGGACGTGGTGATCGCGCCGGCCGACTGAAGCGCCTGGGGCGGTGGCAGGCCACCGGGCGAGGCCGCGCCGTCGCCCAGCGCGCGCTGCATCAACACCGTGTCCACCCACTGGCCGAACTTGTAGCCCACGCAGCCCAGCGTGCCGACACGGACAAAACCCTGCGCCTCATGCACCCGCAGCGAGCCGGTGTTGGCGCTGTTGCCGACCACGGCCACCATCTGCCGGAAACCGCGCTGCTCGCACTCGCGGATCAGTTCGCGCAGCAAGGCGCTGCCGACGCCGGCCTGGCGCATGCCGGGTGCGACATAAATCGAATCCTCCACCGTATGCCGGTAGGCCGGCCGCGAACGGTAAGCACTGCCATAGGCATAACCCACGACCTCGCCATCGCGTAGCGCCACCAGGTAGGGATAAGCGCCGCGCAGGATGTCGGCGCGGCGCACACGCATCTGCTCCAGGCCGGGCGGCTCGAGTTCGAAGGTGGCCAGGTTGGTCGCCACATAGTGGGCATAGATGGCCTGGACCGCCGCCATGTCGCTCTCGGCGCAGGGTCGTATGGACAGCGCGCCGGCCCCGGGACTGGCGGAGGGCGCAAGAAGAGTCTGTGAAGAAAGATGCTGCATGCCGCCATGGTTGCGCAAGGTCCAGCATAAGTAAATATGTGGAAACTTATGATTTTCATTAGAATTTCTTTGTATGCTCAACCTTGACCACCTGCGTACCTACGCGCTCATCATCGAAACCGGCAGCTTTTCGGGCGCGGCCGAAAGGCTGGGCCTGTCGCAGCCGGCCATCAGCCTGCAGGTGCGGCAGCTGGAGCAGCGGCTGGGCGTGCGCCTGGTCGAGCGCGTGGCGCGCCGGGCCGCGCCCACGCCGGCGGGGCTGGACTTGCTGGCGCAGATCCGGCATGTGGATTCGGCGGTGGAAGGCGTGATGACGGCCATGGCCGCGCATTCGGCCGACGTCACCGGCCGCGTGACGCTGGGCACCGGCGCGACGGCCTGCCTCTACCTGCTGCCGCACATCCTGCGCTCCTTGCGTGTACGTTTCCCCAATCTCAGCGTGCTGGTCAGCACCGGCAATACCGCCGACTTCGTCAAGGCGGTGGAAGGCAACACCATGGACATGGCGCTGGTGACCCTGCCCGTCAAGCGCCGCGCGCTGGTCACCACGCCGATGCTGAACGACGAGTTTGTGGCGGTCATTCCCAGGCGCGAGACGGGCTTGCCCGCCAGGATCACACCGGCCTTCCTGGCCAAACGCGAACTGGTGCTGTTCGAGCCGGCGGCCAATACCCGCGTGATCATCGACCAGTGGTTTCGCGATGCCGGCCATGCGCCCAGGCCCGTGATGGAACTGGGCAGCGTGGAGGCCATCAAGGAGATGGTGGCCGCCGGCCTGGGCTGCAGCATCCTGCCGGCCATGGCGGTGACCGGTCCGGGCCAGCACCCCGAACTGGCCGTGCACCCGCTCTACCCGCGGCTGCAAAGAACGCTGGCGCTGGTCATGCGCGGCGATAAGCCGGTCAACAAGGCCATGCGCCAGGTGATTTCCGCGATCGAGCAGCGAACCGGAAGCTGAAGGGCATTCGATACAAAAAACCCGGCCGGCATGTAGCGCACTGTCAAACAACTGTGCCAGCATGTCAGGGATGGAAATCCCGCCGCCGACCGCCGCCGTGCAGAGCCCCCGCAGCCTGCACAGCCCCTACAGCCTGACGCCGGCGCGCGACGCGGCCGCGAGTTTTGCGGAGCTCGAGGAACTCAAGGCCATCCTGCTGGCGGGCAGCGCCCACTTCGACGTGGCGGTGGTGGCCGAGGCGCACACGGCCGGGCCCTCGTTTCCGCTCTACACGGCCAGCATAGGCTCGGCCGACCCGCAGGCGCCGGCCGTCGGTTTTTTCGGCGGCATCCACGGGCTGGAGCGCATAGGCACTCAGCTGATCCTGCACTACCTGCGCGCGCTGCTGTTTCGCCTGGAGTGGGACGAGCTGCTGCACCGCCAGCTCGAAAAAATCCGGCTGGTCTTCATGCCCATCGTGAACCCGGGCGGCATGTGGGCGCACAAGCGCGCCAATCCGCAGGGCGTGGACCTGATGCGCAACGCGCCGCAGCGAGCCGAAAGCCATGTACCCTTTCTCGCCGGCGGACAGACCATCAGCCCCCTGCTGCCCTGGTACTGCGGCCGGCCCGGCGCGCCCATGGAGGCCGAAAGCGCGGCCTTGCTGCGGGTGGTGAGCGAGCAGCTGGCCAGCCGCCCCTTCAGCCTGGCGCTGGACTGCCATTCGGGCTACGGTTTTGACGACAGCCTGTGGTTTCCCTATGCCAAGACGCGCCGGCTGATGGCGCACCTGCCCGAGATGTTCGCGCTGCGGACCATGCTGGAGCAGTCGCACCCGCACCACGCCTACAGCTTCGAGCCGCAGAGCAACCAGTACCTGCTGCACGGCGACCTCTGGGACCATGCTTACGACCACTCGCCGCCGCGCCATGTGTTCCTGCCGATGACGCTGGAGCTGGGCTCCTGGCTGTGGATACGCAAGAACCCGCGCCAGCTGTTTTCGCGGCACGGCATCTTCAACCCCATGAAGGCGCACCGCACCAAACGCGTGCTGCGCCGCCATGCGGACTTGCTGGACTTCCTCACGCGCGCCGCCTTTGCCGCGCCGAACTGGCTGCCCTCGGACGAGCGGCGCACTCAGCTCGCACGGCTGGCCACGGCGCACTGGCGGCCCAGGCGGGTGCTCGCATGAGCTGGGTGCTGCTCAGGGGCCTGACCCGCGAGGCGCGGCATTGGGGCGATTTCGCCGAGCGGCTGGCGCGCGCCTTGCCGGGCTCGGCCAGCGCCGCCACCCGCGTGCTGGCGCTGGACTTGCCGGGCAACGGCGCGTTCTGCCGCGAAGCCTCGCCGGCCACGGTGGGCGCCATGGCCGGCTTCGCGCGCGAACAGCTGCGCCAGCGCGGGATTGCGCCGCCCTACAGCCTGGTGGCGATGTCGCTGGGCGCCATGGTGGCCGCCGACTGGGCACAGCGTTATCCGCAGGAAATCGAGCGGCTGGTGCTGGTCAACACCAGCATGCGGCCGCTGGGCCGCGCGAGCGAACGCCTGCGCCCCGGCAACTGGCTGCCGCTGGCGCTGGTAGCGGTGCGCTGGGGCGACGCGGAGCATGCCGAGCGCGTGATCCACCGCATCACCTGCAACCGCGCGGCCTCGCTGGAGCAGGACATCGCCGCATGGACCCGCATCCGCCAGGATGCACCCGTGAGCATCGCCAACGCCTGGCGCCAGCTCAAGGCTGCGGCCGCCTCCAGCATGGCCGCACCGCCCGCCTGCCCGGCCCTGGTGCTGTCGTCGGCGGCCGACCACCTGGTGCACCCGCGCTGCTCGGCCCGGCTGGCCCAGGCCTGGCAGGCCGCCCACCACGTGCACCCCTGGGCCGGCCACGACCTGCCGCATGATGATGCGGACTGGGTCTGCAGGCGCATTGCCGGCTGGGTCGATGGCGGCTGAATCGCCCCTCTTTATTCGGCTGTCAACGCTTTCCTTGGCGCAAAACCGGGTTTTGCCGGCCCGGGCCGGCGCGGCCAGGCGACTCGGGCAGAATATTGCCTTGTCTATACAAGACATGCCGTCCATGAAGAATCCCTCCCCTCCCGAAACCCAACCCGCCGGCCCGCAGCCAGGCGACGGCGGCCAGGCTGCCGCCGCGCCGACGCGCAACAAGCGCCTGTGGGTGCTGGCGCTGGGCACGGCGGCGCTCTGGAACCTCGACCCGGCCTTTGGCGAAATGGCCGAGATGATTGGCATGATCGCCTGCGCCGGCAACAAGACCCTGGCCAAGGACGCCATCGCCCAGATGCGCAGCAAGGCAGACAGCCTGCGCGCGCAGATCCCTCCCTTGCCGGCCAGCGCCCTGACCAAGGTGGTGCGGCGCGCCGAAGCCGCCTGCGGCGCGGTGCTCGACAAAGGCGTGCGCGTCAAGGAAGTGCAGGCCAGCTGGGACCATTTTGTGGCCTGCGTGCGCGCCTTGCCGGACAAGCACCGCTAGGCAAGCCGCCAAAGCTCAGTTTGCGACCTGCGCGTAGGGACTCTGCCGCCGCGCCAGCCTTCCCAGGCCTTGCATCGCCGCCTCAAAACGCTCGCTCCACGGATGGCCGTAATTGAGCCGCAGGCAGTGCCGGAAGTTGCGCCGCGCTGAAAACACCGGGCCCGGCGCCACGCCTATGCCCAGCTCCAGCGCCGCCTGGTGCAGGGCCAGCGCATCAAAACCCTCGGCGAATTCCACCCACACAAAATAGCCGCCCGCGGGGCGCGACACACGCGCGTCCGCCGGGAAATGGCGGGCGATGGCGGCCAGCAGGCTGCAGAGCTGCGACTCCATCGCATGCCGCAGCTTGCGCAGGTGTTTGTCGTAGCCGCCGTGCTGCAGATAGTCGGCGATCGCCAGCTGCGCGGGCAGGCTGGCCGACAGCGTGGTCATCAGCCTGAGCCGCTCTATCTGCTGGCCGAAGCGCCCCGGCGACACCCAGCCCACGCGGTAGCCGGGTGCCAGCGTCTTGCTGAAAGAGCCGCAGTGCATCACCAGGCCCTTGCGGTCAAAGGCCTTGGCCGGCAGCAGGCCGCGGTGGCCGAAATACAGCTCGGCGTACACGTCGTCCTCGATCAGCGGAATGTCGCGCGCTGCCAGCAGCGCGACCAGTGCTTTCTTTTTCTCCAGCGACAGGCTGGCGCCCGTGGGGTTCTGGAAGGAAGTCATGAACCAGCAGGCCTTGACCGGGTGGCGCTGCAGCGCGTCGGCCAGCGCCGCCAGGTCCAACCCGTCCTGCGGGTGCACCGGGATTTCCAGCGCTTTCATCTTGAGCCGCTCCAGCGCCTGCAGGCTGGCGTAAAAGCCCGGCGACTCGACCGCGACCAAGTCGCCGGGCTGGGCCACGGCCGTCAGGCACAGGTTGAGCGCCTCCAGCGCGCCGTGCGTGACGATGAGCTCATCGGCCGGCTGCGCCAGCCCCTGGCCCAGGTAGCGCAGCGCGATCTGCCGGCGCAGGCCCTCATCGCCGCGCGGCAGGCTGGCCACGGTGTCCGCCCCCTGGATAAACCGCGCGCTGCGGGCCAGCGACTTGCCCAGCCGCTGCAGCGGAAACAGCCCAGGCGCCGGGAAAGCCGAGCCCAGGGGCACGATGGCCGGGTCCTGCGCCGCGCCCAACACCGAAAACACCAGCTCACTGACGTCCGGCCGGGGCGCCACCCGGGCTGTCTTGCCGGTCCTGCTGTCGGCCGCGCCGCGCGCCGGTGCCGCGAGCTGCTGCATGGACGAGGCCGTCACGTAATAACCCGAACGCGGCTGTGCGCGCACCAGGCCTTTTTCTTCCAGCCGGTAATAGGCCTTGAAAGCGGTGGAGGCGCTCAGGCCGTGCTGCGCGGTGATGCTGCGTATAGACGGCAAGCGCGTGCCGGGGGCCAGGCGCCCGCTGCGGATGTCGGTCGCCAGCAGTTCGACCAGTTGTTCGTAGCGTTTCATGAAGTGTGTAGTGGGTGCGCCCGGCTTGGGCCCGGCCAGCGCCCAATCTGATATTGCAATTTTCCGCTGTTTTTCATCTGATACGCTTTTTTCGTCGGCAACTGATGCTTACGCGGACTGCCCATGTGGGGCATGATCCCTTCATGCATGAGACCTGTTCTGGATATTCCTGGCTGCGTGCGCTGGCCCGGCATGCGCTGCCGGCCGCCCTGGCCTGGGCGGCAGCCGGCGCCGTTGTGGCGGCACCGCCCCCTTTTGAAGACAGCATCGCCCAGCGCGCCATGGCCTGCACCGCCTGCCATGGGCCGCAGGGCCGCGCCGCGCCCGACGGCTACTACCCGCGCCTGGCCGGCAAGCCGGCCGGCTACCTCTACAACCAGCTGCTCAATTTCCGCGACGGGCGCCGCCACTACGGCCTCATGACGCAGCTGATTGAACCGCTGAGCGACGCCTATCTGATGGAGATCGCCACCTATTTCTCGCAGCTCGAAGTGCCCTACCCGGCACCACTGCCCGCCGCCGCCGCGCCCGAGGTGTTGCGCCACGGCCGCCAACTGGTGCTCGAAGGCGACGCCGCGCGCCAGCTGCCGGCCTGCGTGCAATGCCACGGCCAGGCCATGACCGGCGTGGCGCCCGGCATCCCGGGACTGCTGGGCCTGCCGCGCGACTACCTCAATGCACAGCTGGGCGCCTGGAAGGCCGGCCAGCGCCGCGCGCATGCGCCCGACTGCATGAAGGACGTGGTGAGCCGCCTGACCCTGGAAGACATCAATGCCGTGGCCAGCTGGGCGGCCGCGCAGCCTCTGCCCGCCAGCACCAAACCGGCCGCCAGCCTGCCCCCACTCCCCCCGGGTGCGAGCGCCATCACCTGCGGCAGCGCGACCCCGCCTGCGTCCACAAAGGCGCAGAAATGAAGAAGACCCTGAAATTCCTGCTCGCGCTGGTGGTGCTCGCCGTCGGCGCCACCGCCCTCGTATGGGCCCTTAACGTGCGCGACGAAGTCGACGTGAAAGCGCCGGTGGCCGCCGCGGCGCCCAGCGAGGGCCTGGTCGCGCGTGGCGCCTACCTGGCGCGGGCCGGCAACTGCCAGGCCTGCCACACCGCCCAGGGCGGCCAGGCCTTTGCGGGCGGGCGCGGCATCGCCACGCCCTTTGGCACGGTCTTCACCTCCAACCTCACGCCCGACGACAAGACCGGCCTGGGCGGATGGTCGGCCGCCCATTTCTGGCGTGCCATGCACAACGGCCGCTCCAAAGACGGCCGGCTGCTCTACCCGGCCTTTCCCTATACCAGCTACACCCAGGTCAAGCGCGAGGACTCGGACGCGCTGTATGCCTACCTGCGCAGCCTGCCCCCGGTGGCGGCGCCCAACCTGCCGCACGCGCTGCGTTTTCCCTACCAGTCGCAGGCCGCGCTGGCGGTCTGGCGCGCGCTGTTCTTCAGCCCCGGCGTGTATGAGCCCGACACGGCGCGCAGCGCCGAGTGGAACCGCGGCGCCTACCTGGTCAAAGGCCTGGGCCACTGCGCGGCCTGCCACACGGCGCGCAACGCGCTGGGCGGCAGCGAGCAGGGCCTGGACCTGGCCGGCGGCCTGATCCCCATGCAGAACTGGTATGCGCCCTCGCTGGCTTCGCCTTATGAGGCCGGTGTGGGCGACTGGGACAAACAGCACATCGTGAGCCTCTTGAAAAACGGCGTGTCGCCGCGTGCCTCGGTCACCGGCCCCATGGCCGAAGTCGTGCAGCGCAGCACCCAGTATTTGAGCGACGCCGACCTGGGCGCGATGGCGCAATTCCTGAAAGAGCTGCCCCCTTCGCACACAGCGCCCCCCGAACCGGCCGCCATCAAGACGCAGGGCGAGTCGGTGACGCGCGCCGCCAAGCTCTACGAGCAGCACTGCGCCCAGTGCCACGGCGCCAAAGGCGAAGGCATCGCCAATGCCTACCCGGCACTGGCCGGCAACCGCGCCGTCACCATGGGCCAGGCCTCCAACCTCGTGCAGATCGTGCTCAACGGCGGCTACGCGCCGGCCACCGAGGGCAACCCGCGTCCCTTCGGCATGCCGCCCTTTGTGCTGGTGCTCAATGACGCCGACATGGCGCTGGTGCTCACACACATACGCCAGTCCTGGGGCAACCGGGCGAGCGAGATCACGCCGCTGGAAGTGAACCGGATACGGGCGAGTACGGGGCGCTAGGCGCAGGTTCATGGTCATGCGGGTGCTCCTTGGGGGAAGCGCTCATCGGATCAAGCACCGTTTTTCAAGGTTTCATTTCCGTGGTTCCAGCCGCGCTTGGGGTGGCGATCAATGCATACTTCGTCAATCCGTGGAAGATCCGAACCAGCTTGCAAGGGCGCCCCAATGAAAATCACAGCCGATACGCGTAAACCAGTTGAAGACCTGAACACCGCCGACCTTGAGCTTTTCCCCGTTTGGCGATTTGTGGAGGATGACGGCAACGAAAACGACGATGAGGATGAGACATGGGTCCAGCCTGTCGCGTCGCCTGTAATACCGACCAACGGCATGGCCTTATGCATGGCCGCGGCAGCGCGGCTTCCTTGCGGCCTGGTCTATCCGGCCATCCTTTTTGGGGATAGCTCCGGCGGTGTGGCGGTCGACGGCATCGCACTCCTCACGACGCGGGGACGGGTGCTTTTGCACAAGAGCGACTCGCCCGCGGAAACCCGCACAGCGCTCAAACGCCTGGGCCTCTCACAGGCCCAGGTGCTTCCCCTTGAATTTGCAACAAGAGCAGCTCTGTCCAGTACCGGCGCCCCGGCATTCGGCCGATTCGGCGGGTGAAGCCCTCCTTTATGCCGGACACCAAGATCAAGCGTGACAGAATGCTCAATGACATCCGCTATTTTGAGTCGCCGTCTCTGCCCTCACATGAATTGCCCACGCCTCGTTACATGGGTGATTTTTTTGTCCAGCCAGCGTCGTCTGTTGCGTTCGGCCAGTTGATTGGCGGGAAATG
Source organism: Polaromonas sp. P1_A2 (assembly GCF_056406895.1). Classification (NCBI taxonomy): domain Bacteria; kingdom Pseudomonadati; phylum Pseudomonadota; class Betaproteobacteria; order Burkholderiales; family Comamonadaceae; genus Polaromonas; species Polaromonas sp. P1_A2. The sequence continues at coordinate 60,258 of NZ_JBFTZI010000003.1, forward strand.
CTTAGAAGCAAAGCTGACGATCCGGGGCGGGAGCGCCCTGTACATTCTCTTCACCCCCGTCATAGCTCAAGGGGAAATGCAGCGACTCGCGTACACCACTGAGGCATGGCAGACATGGCTGGCGTACGGGCTGAATGAATCATTCAATAAGCTCGGCCCGCAAGAGCAGTCCTCGCTGGTGCGCACAGCCACTTTCGCGGCGCTGCGCTTCCTGGCGCCTGACTTTCTTGCCGGCCTGCAAGACATGGAAGACAAATACCGGCAGCAGGGCAGCCTGCTTCGCGTCCGGTATGCCGAGAAGGTCGCGCGCGGCTACAGCTTCGTGGTTGCGGGCGAGGTTCGCCCCCTTCATGAGACCTCGCGCCTTTGGCTGGAAGTCACAGACCTGGCAAATGGCCGCCATGCGGAGCTTTGCCTGGTTTCACTGGAGAACTGGAATGACGGACCATTCCTGGCCCAAAAAATCACGACATCAAAAGAGGGCGTGGCCATTCATCCCTATACATCCGCGCAGGCCAATTACTACACGAAGAAGTACCGCACCCCGCTGCACGTCAGCTTCGACCAGTTGTCGTTCCAGCTTGTTCCGAAAGAGTTCGCACCTGCTCGCGATTGAGCGCCAAGCCGGATTTTTGACCAGAATGGACCTGAGAGACTGAGTGCCATATGCCTGCCGCAGCTTCCACACCCGAAAAGCTGACACTCACGCTAAGTGCGGCGGGCGTGCTGCTGCACCTGTACACCGCCGTCTTTCGGGCCGATGGCGGATTGAGCTGGTTTCTCCTCGGCCTGGTGCTGCTGTCCTGCCTTCCCTACGGGGTGGCGGTGGCTCTCACGCGCGCTCGCCGCGCCAGCCTGCTCGGCCTCGGCTGGGCCATCGCATCGCTGCTTGCCGACCTCTATATGCACTACTCTGTCTTCGTGGCGCCAAAAGGGTCAACCGCGGCTTTGGGGCTTCTGTTCATGCCGATCTGGAACCTTCTTGTGATCGGCCCTGCGGGTGCGGTAGTGGTATGGGGCTGCCACCGTTTGTTTGCGGGCGGTCGCCGCACGGCCTGAGGGCCTCAAGAACCGGGTGCCGGTGTGACCATCTTGTCCCGCCGCGACAGCGACGGAAACATCCTGAACCAGGCCGCCGCCACCAGCAGCGTGCCCACCCCGCCGGCCACCACCGAGCCCACAGGCCCCAGCAGTGCCGCCGTGGCGCCGGACTCAAACTCGCCCAGCTGGTTGGAAGCGCCTATGAACACCGAATTCACGGCGCTGACGCGGCCGCGCATCTCGTTGGGGGTTTCTATCTGCACCAGGGTCTGGCGCACCACCACGCTGACCATGTCGGCACCACCCGAGACGGCCAGCACCAGCAGCGACAGCACAAAGCTGGTCGACAGGCCGAACACCACCATGCACAGGCCGTAAACCGCCACCGCCGACAGCATGGTCGGCCCGACGCGGCGCTCCAGCGGCCAGCGCGTGAGCAGCGCCGACATCAGCAAAGCGCCCGCGGCGGGTGCGCCGCGCAGCAGGCCCAGGCCCCAGGGGCCGACGTGCAGGATGTCCTTGGCGAACATGGGCAGCAGCGCGGTGGCGCCGCCCAGCAGCACGGCAAACAGGTCCAGCGAGACGGCGCCCAGCAGGGCCTTGCGCTGCCAGACGAACTCCACGCCGGCCAGCAGCGTGCGCAAGGTCACGGGCTCGCGCGGCGGCGGTGCGTGGTCGTAGCGCAGCACGGCAATCAAGCCGCAACCGGTGGCGAACAGGCAGGCGCAGGTGGCATACACCGCCGTGGCGCCGGCCACAAAAATCACGCCGCCCAGCGCCGGCCCGCCTATCACCGCTGCCTGCATGCCGGCCGAGCTGAAGGCCATGGCGCGCGGCAGCATGGCGGGCGGCACCAGCACCGGGGTGAGCGCCTGCTGCGCCGGCATCTGGAAGGCGCGGGCCACACCCAGCAGGACCGATACCGCGAGCAGCAATTCGCGCGAAGCCCAGGCATGAGTCGCGCCCCAGCCCTGCGTGGCCGCCACCAGGATCATCGCCACCGTGGCCTGCGTGACCAGGCAGCCGGCGATGATGCGGCCGCGGTGCACCCTGTCCGCCACATGGCCCGCCACCAGCGTGAGCAGCAGCGCCGGCATGAACTGGTACAGGCCCACCAGGCCCAGGTCCCAGGCGCTGCCGGTCAGCTCATACATCTGCCAGCCCACGGCCACCATCAGCATCTGGTTGCCCGTGGTGCCGAAAATCCGCGCGAACCACATGCGCATATAAGCGCGCTGGCGGGTCAAATCCTTGAAAGTGTGTGTCGTCATGCGGGCGTGAAGCTTAACAGCGCCAGGTGAAGGCGGCGCCCCAGGGGATATTAGAAAGGGTGGATAGAACGATCTGCTCAAGAGCTGCTCACAAAACCCAGCGAAGCGGTCCTGGCTAGGCGCGCCGCCGCAGACAGTGCTGAAGGCACGGCAAGGCGGCGCAACAACGCCAGGAGGGTTTTTGAGCGGCTCCAGACGCCCCCGCCCGCCAGTTAACATGGAGGCATAACTACAGAGCAACACCCCAGGAGGTTTTATGCACCGCATCGTCATCGTTGGAGGGGGCGCCGGAGGGCTGGCGCTGGCTACGCAGCTGGGCAAGCGCCTGGGCAAAAAAGGCCTGGCCGAAATCACCCTGGTGGACGCCGCCCGCACCCATGTCTGGAAACCGCTGCTGCACCAGCTGGCCGCCGGCAGCTTCGACACGCACGCCGAGGAAATCGAATACCTGGCGCAGGCGCGCTGGAACCACTTCAAGTTCCGCCTGGGCAGCCTCACCGGCGTGGACCGGCAGAACAAGACGGTGCAGTTGGCCGCCAGCCATGACGAGGCCGGCCGCGAGATCACGCCGGCCCAGCAGCTGGCCTACGACACCCTGGTGATTGCCGTGGGCAGCCAGACCAATGATTTCGGCACGCCCGGCGCGGCCGAGCACACCATCAAGCTGGACAGCCCGCAGGCCGCCAAGCGTTTTAACGACAGGCTGATCAACGCCTGCCTGCGCGCGCAGACCGTGCCGCGCGTGGCCGGCAGCGGCCGCCTGACAGTGGCCATCGTGGGCGGCGGCGCCACCGGCGTCGAGCTGGCCGCCGAGCTGCATGCCGCGGCGCGGGTGCTGGCCAATTACGGCTTCGACCACATCCACCCCGAAAAAGACCTGCAGATCGTGCTGGTGGAAGCCTCGCCGCGCCTCTTGGCCCAGTTGCCCGAGCGCCTCAGCGAATCGGCCATGCGCGAGCTGCGCAAGCTGGCCATCGAGGTGCACACCAATGAAAAAGTGGTCGAAGTGACCGCCGACAGCCTGAAAATGGCCAGCGGCAAGGTGGTGCCCGCCAGCATCACAGTATGGGCCGCCGGTGTGAAAGCGGCCGATTTTTTGCGCAGCCTGGGCGGCACGCCCGAAGGCGGCCAGGCGCTGGAGACCAGCAAGCTCAACCAGCTGATGGTCAACGGCAACCTGCAGACTACGCGCGACACCAGCATTTACGCCTTCGGCGACTGCGCGGCCTGCCAGCAGCCTGACGGCACCTGGGTGCCCCCGCGCGCGCAGGCCGCCTACCAGCAGGCCATGTACCTGGCGCGCTCGCTGCAAGACCTGATCGCCGGCAAGCCGGTCGCGCCCTTTGTGTTCAAGGACCAGGGCTCGCTGGTGTCGCTGTCCGAGTATTCCTCGGTCGGCAGCCTGATGGGCAGCCTGACCAAGGGCAGCTTTTTTATCGAAGGCCAGCTGGCCAAGTTCATGTACTGGGGCCTGCACAAGCAGCACCAGCTGGCCCTGGGCGGCTTCAAGAAAACGGCCTTGATCACGCTGTCTGAAATGCTGGACCGCACCCACCGCCCGCGCATCAAGTTGCATTGATAATCACAGCATCCCCTCTTATCAACCTGACGGAGAAAACCATGGCAAAAGGACAGCAAAACAACAACAAGATGGTCAAAAAGCCCAAGAAGGACAGCTCGCCGCCCAAGCCGGTCTCGCCCGACGCGGTGCGCCCGACCATCGTCACGCAGGTGATCCCGCGCGGCAAGATCAAGGACAAATAAGCCGTGGCAGCCGGCACCGGCGACCTGCCTGCGAATTCCCCGGTAGCACCCGTGCAGCCGGGCAATCTGCTGCATGGCGTGACGCTGGAGGCCATGGTCACCGCGCTTTCAGGCCACTACGGCTGGGAAGAGCTGGGGCGGCGCATCAACATACGCTGCTTCACCAGCGATCCCAGCGTGGCTTCCAGCCTCAAGTTCCTGCGCAAGACGCCCTGGGCGCGCGAGAAGGTCGAAAGCCTTTACCTCTTCATGCTGCGGGAAGCCAAGCGCAGCGGCCCCACGGTTCATAACTTTCCGCCACCCAAGCCCAAGGGCTGACCCCGCTTCACAGAGCTGCTCAAAGAGCTACTCAGAAAACCCAGCGAAGCGGTCCTGGCTAGGCGCATCGCCGCAGACAGTGCACCGGCACGGCAAGGCGACGCAACAACGCCAGGAGGGCTTTATGAGTAGCTCAAAGCGGGTTGGCGAAGAGCAGCATCATGGCAATACCCACGCCGATCAGGAAGTTGGCATCTATCAGGCCCGCCAGCAAAAACATCTTGACCTGCAGCGGCTCCATCATCTCGGGCTGGCGCACGGCGCCTTCCAGGAAGCGCCCACCCATCGCGCCTATGCCCAGGCAGGCGCCTATGGCACCCAGGCCTATGATCAATCCACATGCAATGGCAATGGCACCTGCGTCGGTCATGCTTTCTCTCCTTGGTTAAAAACTTTGTTGATGGCTGAATCATGAAGGCCGGCACGCCGCCAAACAATGACCTCGCAGGTAATGGCGCCGCAGCCGCCGGCCTGGTCCTGCTGCATGCCGACGACCACCTGCTGGTGCTGGACAAGCCCGCGGGCCTGCTCGCCGTGCCGGGGCGCGGCGAAGGCAAGCAGGACTGCCTGAGCGCGCGCGTGCAGGCGGTTTACCCCGATGCGCTGGTCGTGCACAGGCTGGACCAGGCCACCTCGGGCCTGATGCTGATGGCGCGCGGCGCGGCTGTGCAGCGCGCATTGAGCCGCGCCTTTGAAAGCCGCGAGGTCGGCAAGCGCTACGTGGCTGTGGTGGAGGGCCGCCTGCCCTCATCAGGCAGTGACGACGGCTGGGGCCTGATAGACCTGCCCATCATCGTGGACTGGCCGAACCGCCCGCTGCGCATCATCGACGCCGAAAACGGCAAGCCCAGCCGGACGCGCTGGCGCGTGCTGGGCTTTGACGCGGCGGCGAACACCACGCGTGTGGAACTCGAACCCGTCACCGGCCGCTCGCACCAGCTGCGTGTGCACCTGAAAGCCCTGGGCCATCCCATCCTGGGTGACGCCTTGTACGCCCCCGCCGAAGTGCAGGCCAAGGCACCGCGCCTGCTGCTGCATGCCGCGGCCTTGCGCTTCACGCATCCGGCCAGCGGCCTCCCCTTGTCGTTTGAAAGCGCTCCCGGCTTTTAGCGGTGCCGGCAGCCCAGGCTGGCCGGCGCTAACATGGGGCCATGAAACATCTCACCCTCCTCACAGGCGCGTCGCGCGGCATGGGCCTGTCCATGGCGCGCCAGTTGCTCTCCGCCGGCCACACAGTGCTTTGCATCTCCCGCACGTCGGTGCCCGAGCTGGGCGCGCATGCCAGGCATGTGGGCGCCACGGCGCTGCAATGGGAGCATGACCTGGCCGACAGCGGCTCTCTGGCCGGCAAGCTCGAAAGCTGGCTCAAGGATTCGCAAGCCGAGCAAACCTGGGCCAGTGCCACGCTGATCAACAACGCGGGCGTGATTCCGCAGATCGCCCCGCTGAGCGCCATAGGCGCCGACGACCTGGCGCGCGCGCTGCGTGTCGGGCTGGAAGCGCCCATGCAAATCACGGCCGCCTTCCTGCGTGCCACCGAAGACTGGAAAGCGCCGCGCAAGGTACTGAATATTTCGTCGGGGCTGGGGCGACGCGCCATGGCCTCGCAGGCTGCCTATTGCGCCGCCAAGGCCGGTATGGACCACTTCACGCGCAGCCTCGCCATGGATGAAGCCCTGAAGCCGCTGGGCGCGAAAGTCTGCTCGCTGGCGCCGGGCGTCATAGACACCGGCATGCAGGAACAGCTGCGCGCCGCGCCGGCCGAGGCCTTTCCCGACCGGGCTTCGTTTGTGGGCCTCAAGACCGGCGGATCGCTGACCTCGCCGGATGATGCGGCGGCGCGCATTATTGCTTACCTGGCTCGCCCAGACTTCGGCACCACCCCTGTAGCTGACGTCCGGGACTGAGCAAAAACGCTCAGTAAATCTCGGGGACTACGATGTCCTGCGGGACCGGATTGCGCACATAGTCCTCGTGCCGCACCCGCTCCGGCAGCACGATGGCCGGGTGTTCGGTTTCCTGGTAGGGCATTTGCTGCAGCAGGTGGTGTATGCAGTTCAGGCGCGCCTTTTTCTTGTCGACGGCCTGCACCACCCACCAGGGGGCCTCGGGAATGTGGGTGCGCTCCAGCATGATTTCCTTGGCCTTGGTGTATTCCTCCCAGCGCCGGCGCGACTCGAGGTCCATGGGGCTGAGCTTCCACTGCTTGAGCGGGTCGTGGATGCGGCCCAGGAAGCGCAGGTGCTGCTCTTCGTCGGAGATGGAGAACCAGTACTTGATCAGCTGTATGCCCGATCGCCCCAGCATTTTTTCAAATTCGGGCACGGTGCGGAAAAATTCCTCGTACTGCTCGTCGGTGCAAAAGCCCATGACGCGCTCCACGCCGGCGCGGTTGTACCAGCTGCGGTCGAACAGCACGATCTCGCCGGCCGCCGGCAGGTGCGAGACATAACGCTGGAAGTACCACTGCGTGCGTTCGCGGTCATTGGGGGCCGGCAGCGCCGCCACGCGGCACACGCGCGGGTTGAGCCGCTGGGTGATGCGTTTGATGACGCCGCCCTTGCCGGCCGCATCGCGGCCTTCAAACAAAATCACGACCTTGTGGCCGGTGGCGACCACCCAGTCCTGCAGTTTCACCAGCTCGGCCTGCAGGCGAAACAGCTCGCGGAAATACTGGCGGCGGTATTCCTTGTCCCTGGCCGCGTCCTTGGTGCTGCGGCCGCGGTCCTCGCCCGCCAGCTCGTCCACCGTGCGGTCTTCGATCTCCATCTCCAGCTCTTCGTCGAGGCTGTCGAGCAGGTCATTGCGGATACGCCGCATCAACTCTTCGTCGCTTGAATTCAAGGGTCTCTCCCGCAAAAACCGAAAACCGGCAACACGCCAGCGTAGCGGGCTTCCGTGGCAGTTTGATGAAAAGCCCTGAGGGCTTTGCGCGGAGCCCGCGAAGGGCCAGTCTCAGGACTTCTTGAGGATCTGGTAAATCTCGTCCTTGACCTTGAGCCGCCTTTTCTTGAGGTCTTCCAGGGCCTCGTCGGTGATGGCGCCCACGCCCTGCTCATAGCGGGCGATGGCGTGGTTGTCGGTGTCGTACTGGGTGAAGAGGCTGGCAAAGTGCGGGTCGGACACCTTGAGGCTGCGCATTTTCTGCAGGTATTCCGGAAACTCGTGCGCCAGGTCGTGATTCAGCAAGTCCATGGGAAAGCTCCTTGTTTGGCCGGTGATTGCCGCGGGATTCTCGCGGGGAGGGAACGAACAGCTTAGTCCCTAACCACCAGCACCGGCAAGTGGGCATGCGACAGCACCTGGGCCGTGACGCTGCCCAGCACCAGCTTTTCAAGGCCGCGCCGGCCGTGCGAGCCCATGACGATGAGGTCGGCGTTGACCGACTCGGCGGTGTCCAGGATGCCGCGGTAGATCGCATGGCCTTCGACGACCGAGCCGGTGGCGGCGATGCCCACGCCCGCGAAAGCCTGCTTGGCGGCCTTGATGGCCTCGTTGGCCTCGGCCGTGGCCGCGCCCAGGTATTCGGCCTGGCCGTAGGCGAAGTCGGTGCCCACCCCGGTGAAGGCATAGGGGTCTATGACGTAGATGATGGTCACCTCGGCCTTGAAGGCCTGCGCGATCGCCAGCGCGTTGCCTATGGCTTTTTGCGAGGTGGCCGAGCCATCCACCGGAACCAGAATGTGTTTGTACATGACGGAATCTCCTTGAAGCTGGAAAGATTCTCAGGCCGCAGCCCCTCCCGGGTCAATGCCGGTCCGGCCGGCCCCTTGAAAGGCCAGCCTTGCATCATTTATAGATCAGGGCGCCCGCGGGCGCCGTCAGACAAGGCGCCGAAAACCGGCGGCCCCGGCTTACTCGGCCTTGATGTTGGCCGACTTGGCCAGTTGCGCGTAACGCGCGAGGTCGGCTTTGATCAGCCTGGACAATGCCGCGCCGTTGCCCGACAGCGGCTCGACACCGGCGCCCGAGAGGTTTTCTTTCACGGCGGGTTCGGCCAGCACCTTCTGCACGTCGGCGTAAATCCTGGCGACCACTTCGGGTTTCATCTTGGCCGGGCCCATGAGCGCGTACCAGATGGAAAAATCCAGCGGCTTGAGGCCCTGCTCTTCAAACGTCGGCACCTGCGGCATCAGCTGGTAGCGTGTGGCGGTCGACACGCCGATGGCATTGAGCTTGCCGGTCTTGAGGTGCGGCGCGGCGAGGTTGGCGCTCAGGATGGCCAGTTGCACCTGGCCGCCCACCACGTCGGTCAGGGCCGGGGCGCAGCCCTTGTAACCCACATTGGTGGCGGCGACACCGGACTTCTGCTTGACCAGCTCCATCACAAAATGCTGGGGCGTTCCGACACCGCAGGAGCCGTAGCTCAGCCCCGTCGGGTTGGCCTTGGAATAGGCGACCAGTTCCTTGAGGTTGGTGATGTTGGTGCTCTGGTGCGAGACCAGCGCGATCGGCGTGAGGCCCAGCAGCATGATGGGCGTCAGGTCTTTTTCGGGGTCGTAGTTGAGCTTGCCGTTGACGGCCGGGTTGACCACCATGGTGCTGTTCTGCAGCAGCAGCGTGTAGCCGTCCGGCGGCGCATGCACCACGGCCTCGGTGCCTATGTTGCCGGAGGCGCCCGCGCGGTTGTCCACCGCGACGCCCTGCCCCCACATGGCCTGCAGGCGCGCGCCTATCTGCCGCGCCAGGATGTCGGAGCCGCCGCCCGTGCCGTAGGGCACGATGACGCGCACGGCGCGCGACGGGTAGTCCTGTGCCAGGGCCTGGCCGGCGCCCAGGCAGCTCAGGGACATCAGGGCGGCCAGCGCCAGCAGTCGGGGGAATTTCATGGTGTGCCTTTTCGTTGACGGGTGGTGTTGCGGTGATGAAGGGATTACTCAACGGCCCCGACGGCCCGGCTCCACAGCTCCCAGGGCCGCATGACCTGGCCCTCGTTGGTGTTCATGGCCTTGTCGGCTTCTTCGGGCGTCAGGAATTCAATCGGGCCCAGCGCGCTGGCGCTGAGCTGCAGCTTGGCGTTTTCCTCGGCATAGACGGCGCGGTAAACCGCGCGTTCCAGCGAAGGCGCCACCACGGTGGAGCCGTGGCCGCGCATCAGCACGCAGCTATGCTGGCCCAGCGCCTTGGCCAGGTCCTTGCCCAGGCCCATGTCGCGGATCAGCAGGTCGGTGTTGCCGTTGGACTCGCGGATTTCATACAAGGAGGAGCCGCTGCCCAGGAAACCGCTCATGTGGAAGATGGGACGCAGGCGCTGGCCGGTCACGCCGAAGGGAATCACGCTGGGCGAATGGCTGTGCACCACCGCCATGACGTCGGGCCGCGCGCGGTAGATCTCGCCGTGGATGAAACGCTCGAGGTATGAGCGCAGCGTGGACGGGACCACCAGGTCGCCGTTGAGGTCATACACCAGGATGTCGGCTTTTTTGACCAGGCCGGGCGCGCGGTTGCATGACAGCAGGAAGTGCTCCGGCGACTTGTCGTGGCGCACGCTCACATGGCCGAAACCGTCCACCACGCCCTGGCCGTAGAGGATGCGGTTGGCAACCACAAGTTTTTCGACGAGCGTGGGATCGGGAGCGGAAAGCGTCATGGAGTCTCCTTATCAGCAGCGGCCGGGGAGGTCGCTTTTAATAAGCATACATATTACATTCAGAACGTTCCAGGCAAATGGCGGAGAACAAAGGGTAAACCCGGTCTCCTCCATGAATCGCCGGCATCCCGGCTGTGGCTGCGCCTAAGAACAGGTTCTCAAGGCTCGATCTTGACGCCCTTCCAGAAGGCGACGTGGCCCTTGATGTTGTCGGCCTCGGGTTTGGGATCGGGGTAATACCAGGCGGCGTCGGTGTTCATCTCGCCGTTGACCAGCAGCGAGTAATAGCTGGCCTGCCCTTTCCAGGAGCACATGGTGTGGTGGTTGCTGAAGGTGATGTAGTCGCGGTTGAGCGAGCTCTCGGGGAAGTAGTGGTTGCCTTCCACCACCACGGTGTCGTCGCTTTGCGCAATCACTGCGCCGTTCCAGATGGCTTTCATGGGAATGTCTTTCTGCGGATGCGGGTCGGGGTCAACAGGGCCCCAATGCTACGCTCCCCGCGGCGGGCCCGCGAACCCCGGGGTTTATGCCCGCCCGGCGCGCAGAAAAAAGCCGGTGGCAGGCACCGGCTTTTTTAGCGGAGGCCGGGAAAGGCCCGGCCCTCAGTCGTGGCCATGGCCGTGCTTCCCGCCACGGCCCTGGTCATCGCCGTCCCCGCCCTTGTGCTTGTGCTTCTTGTGCTTGCCGCGTTCATAGTCCTCATCGCCCTGGACTCTCACAAAATAAACCGGCTGGCCGCAGGCGTTGTACTTCGCGCAGTGCTTGGACCACTTCTTCGCATGGCCGGGAGGCACATGCAGGTACAGGGGCGGCTGCTGCACCACCACCGCCGGGCGCTGGATGATGACGGGCTGCGTGTAAATCACGGGCGGCGGCGGCGCGTTGCCAATTTCAATGCGGCCGTAAACGCCGGGCGACAGCGCGCCTTCGACCGTGGCGGTCGCGTAGGGGCCGGTGGCCATGGCCGTGCCGGCCGACAAGGCCGCAGTCAGGGCAAAACCGGCCATCAGGAGCGGTTTGAGTGTTTTCATGGGGTGTCTTCTTTCTTGTGATGGACAGGTCGTGAACGACGCCACGCTCAATCCAGCATGAGCCGCGGGACTGGCTTTGCCAGACCGCAGGCGGGCGGCCCCCTCGGGGGGCAGGGAGCTACACGCAGTGAGCGACCGTGGGGGCTTTTAGGCGGCGAGGCGAAGGTTCTTGCCTTCAACAATTACCTTGGCGCCCACGGCCACCGCGCTGGACAGCTCCATATTGCGCACCGAGCCGTCATCCATGCGCACGCGCACTTCGTACACGGTGACCTTCTTCATGTTCTTTTCGATCTGGTTGCCGGCAAAAGCGCCGCCGGCCACGCCCAGCACGGTCATGGCCGTCTTGCCGTTGCCGCCGCCCACCTGGTTGCCCAGCAGGCCGCCGACCACGCCGCCGGCGACGGTGCCCAGGCCTATGGTGGTGTTGCCGACGTCAACGCCATTGACCTTGCCCTGGCGCTGCACCGGGGTCACGGCTTCCACCGTGCCGCAGGTGGCGCAGGCATTGGCGCGCGGCGAAGCCTGGGCCACCACGGTAGGCGTGGTGTGCGGCTTGGTGGTATGTGGTTTGGACGTGTCCGCCGCGAGCTTGGCGGCTGTCGCGGGTTCATTGGCGGGGGCGTAAGCCGATACGCCGGGCTGCGCGTCGGAGCGGTTGACGACCAGTGCGGCGGCCAGCGCCATGACGGTCACGCCTAGCACGGCGACGAGGGCGACGAGGGCCTTGCTGTGCTGCAGGCGCTGGGCAAAGCCCGGTTGGGAAGCGGAAACAACTTGGTTTTGGGTATCCATGGTGGAACTCCTTTGTAGGGGGAGTCCCAGTTGTAACCACGCCCTTGGATACATCCTGTAGGACGAAGTGACATTCGTAAGGAAAGCTTTCCGCATCCCGCTGAAAGTGTGCGTTTATGCGCACATTCAACCGCCTTTATGCCGCCCTCACAAAGCCTTGACCCGCGCTTTACACGCCTTTTTAGACGCCTCCGTGGGGGTGGGTCGGGTCCACCCAGAGCACGGTGTCGGGTTTCTCGACCGGCTCGATCTCCAGGTTGACGGCCACCGCCTCGCCGTCGCTGCGGCACAGCACACACTCCAGCACCTCGGTCGGGCTGGCGTTGATTTCCTGGTGCGGAACATAAGGCGGCACGTAAATAAAGTCGCCCGGGCCCGCCTCGGCGGTGAATTCCAGGCGTTCACCCCAGCGCATGCGGGCCTTTCCGCGTATCACGTAGATCACGCTTTCCAGGTGGCCGTGGTGGTGGGCACCGGTCTTGGCGTCGGCATGGATGGTGACGGTGCCGGCCCACAGCTTTTGCGCGCCCACGCGGGCGAAGTTGATGGCGGCGCGCCTGTCCATGCCCGGTGTCTGCGCGGTGTTGCCGTCGAGCTGGTTGCCCGCGATCACACGCACGCCGTCATGTTTCCACGGCGGGTCGGCCTGGCCCTGGGCATGGGGATGTGTATGCCCGGGGCCATGGGAGTGATCGTGGTCATGCGGGTGGTGCGGCAGCGTGGGGTCGGTACTCATGCCGCCAGCGTACACCAGCGCCCGGCATTCAGTCCAGCACCACCACATGTCCTTCCAGCGGGTCCATGCGCCCGCCGTGCATGTCGTCGATCAAGGTTTGCGCGGCCTCAAACCCGCGGTGCTCACGCACCAGCATCCAGGGATCCCGCGTATCGCTGACGCGGCGGATAAAGGCCAGCTGTGCTTCATTGAAGCGCTGGTTGACCACGGCATGGCCCCAGTCGGCATTGCGTTTGCGTATCTGCACCGGCGCGAAGTAAAACTTCGGCTCGGGGCCCGGCATGTCCAGCGGACGCAGGAACTGCGTGTTCTGCGCCGAGCCCGCATAGCAGTCGTAGACCAGCGATTCGCCGAAATGCATGTGCACCGCCATGCGCAAGCCCTCGTCGCCCGAAAAATCCACATACAGCGTGGGCGTGCTGCGGTCCAGATTCGGCAATTCCTCGTAGCTCGCCACTTCGCCGTAGCAGCCCAGCGCCTCGACAAAACCCCTGTTGCGCGCCGAGGTCAGCGCGACCCGCTTGACCTGCGCAAAGGCTTCCAGGCAAAAAGCCGTGCCGTAGGCGGTCTTGCTCGATGCGCTGGAAAACACCAGCTGCCGCGCGCCGAAGAAGGCGTTGTCCTGCAAAAAATCCGCCAGCATGAAGGAGGTGATGAACAGCGGGCGCACCAGCATCTGGTAGTTTTCGTCCTCGGGGCGGTAAGCGGCGTCGGCGCTGCAGCGCATGTACTGGTTGTAAGCCGAGGTCAGGGCCTTGCGGTGGGCGGTGCCGTCGTAAAAGCCGCGCTGGGTGACGCGCTCGGGCCGCACACGCAAATGGCTCGCAAGCGGAAAGTAGCCGTAAAAGCGCTCACCCACTTCCACGCCCGGCACGCTGGAGCTTTCCACATCGGCAAAACCCCACACCGGCATATGGCCCCAGTCCGCCTCGCCGGTCGGGAAAAAATCCCAGTACTGCATGGCGTCGCCAAAGGCCGCATAGGTGATGTTGTTGGTGGTGACGGCCACACGGCGGATTTTCAGGACGGCTTCGCCCGGGGTGTCGCCTGCGGGCTGTTGCTGGTCCACCCGGGTGTGATTCAATGCATTTTTGCGCGTGAGCAGCCGCGTCAGCGGGGCCGGATTGTTCATGGTGCCTCTTTCATTCCTGATCGGTGAGTGATGACCAATGTATAGCCGCCGCCCTCCTCCCGGGTTCGGAAAACCGCCGGCCGCCAAGCCCCTGAAACGCCCCACGCAGGCGCGCGCGGTATTCACCGTGCAGGCCATTTATGACGCCTTTGTTCGGATTTGGCGTCGCGACGGCTGGGACGGCGTGAGCACGCGCGCGGTGGCCCTGGAAACCGGCATTTCCGTCGGCACGCTGTACGACTATTTCCCCAACAAGGCCGCACTGCTGTCGGGTTATGTGCGGCACTGCATGGAGCAATTGCTGCTGGCGATAGAGCAGCAGGCGGTCACGCCGCCCGGGCTCAGCACGGAACAAAGATTGCGCACGCTGGTCCGCCTGGCCTGCGGTGTGAAGACGCCCGAGCTGCCCTGGTTCGACGCCGGCATGCTGGCGCTGGAAGCTGGCATTGCCGAGGGCAAACACCACAGGCGCGTGCACGAGGAACTGCTGGCCGCCTGGACGCGGGTGGTCGACGCCTGCACCGACCTGCCGCAGCGGCCGCCGGCCGAAACCATCCAGGCCATGCACCTGGCGGTCTGGGGTGGGCGCCGCTACAGCCTGCTGATTGGCCTTGGTGACATCGAAAGCGCCGCATGGGCGCGGGAGATGGAACGGCTGTGCCTGGCGCTCATCAAACCTGAATAAGGTTTATTTGTAGCGCTCGCGCGCCAGCGCCGCACCCTGGGCCAGTGCCTGCAGTTTTTTAAGCGCCACATCGCGGTCCATGGGCGCCAGGCCGCAGTTGGTGCAAGGCAGCAGGCGGTTCTTGGGCACATACTGCAGCGCCTTGCCTATGGTGTCGGCCACCTGTTCGGGTGTTTCGATCTCGTCGCTGGCCACGTCGATCACGCCGACCATCACGTCCTTGCCTTCCAGCAGTGCCATCAGGTGCGGCGGCACATGGGAGTGGTAGCACTCCAGGCTCACCTGCTGGATGCTGCTTTTGGCCAGCGCCGGGAACACGGTTTCGTACTGCCGCCATTCCTCGCCCAGCGAGGCCTTCCAGTCGGTGTTGGCCTTGATGCCGTAGCCGTAGCAGATGTGTACGGCCGTCGTGCAGGTCAGGCCCCGGGCCGCGACTTCCAGCGCTTTCACGCCCCAGTCGGCGGCGTCCTTCATATAGACATTGAAGGCCGGCTCGTCGAACTGGATGATGTCCACGCCGTCGGCCTGCAAGGCCAGTGCTTCCTGGTTCAGCAGCTCGGCAAAAGCCATGGCCATCTTGACCTTGTCGCCGTAAAACCGGTCGGCCACGGTGTCGACAATCGTCATGGGGCCGGGCAGGGTGAACTTGATCTTCTTGCCGGTGTGGGCGCGCAGCAGCCGGGCCTCGGCCGCATGCACGCGGCCCTTGAGCCGGAGCGCGGCCACCACCTGCGGCACCATGGCGTCGTAGCGGTTGTCGCGTATGCCCATCTTGACCTTGTGCTCGAAATCAATGCCTTCGACCTGCTCGAGAAAGCCGTGCACAAAATGCTGGCGCGACTGCTCACCGTCGCCTATCACGTCCAGGCCCGCGTCTTCCTGTGCCTTGATCCACAGCAGCGTGGCGTCGGCCTTGGCCTGCTTGAGCTCCTCGCCCTCGGCCTTCCATTGCGGCCAGAGTTTTTTGGTTTCAGACAGCCAGGCCGGTTTGGGCAGGCTGCCGGCGATGGTGGCGCTGAAAAGCGGGCTTGCGGAGGGTGTCGTCATGGGGGCTTGTTTCCTTGTCTCGATCATTTCTTGTTCACGGCCTGCGTTTAGAAAAACTCGCGGGCCAGCAGTTCGTAGGAGCGGCGTCGGGCGGCCGGGTCGTGGGCCCAGGTGATCACCACCAATTCCTCAACCTCCAGTGTATTAGCCAGGGCCCGCAGTTTGGCGGCGACCTGCGGGCCGCTGCCGACAAATGCATGGGCCCTGAGTTTGTCGGCCTCCAGCTGTTCGGCCGGCGTGTAGGGGCGCTGCGCCACCTCTTCGGGCGACGGCAGGGCCGCGAGCGCGCCGCGGTTGCGGTCTATCTTCCAGCGCTCCCGGCCCGAAAAATGGTGCCAGGCTTCGGCCTCGGTGTCGGCCGCCAGCGCCCAGACGCAGAGCACGGCCTGCGGCGCGGGATGGCGCGGGCTGGGCCGGTAATTGGCGCGGTAGAGTTCCAGCGCCTGGTCAGCGCCCTGGCCGTCGGTGATGAAATAAGCGAACGCATAAGGCAGGCCATAATGCGCCGCCAGCTGCGCGCCGTAGTCCGAACTGCCCAGCATCCACATCTCGGGCGTGCTCGGGCCCATGGGATTGGCCGTCACGCCGCGGCCCGGGTGGCCTTCTGGCAGGTCGACGCCGGCCAGCCAGGCCTGCAGCTCGCGCACCTGGATCGGAAAATTCTCGGCCGACTGGCGCGGGTCGCTGCTGAGCAGCCGCGCCGTGCGCATGTCCGAGCCCGGCGCGCGCCCCACGCCCAGATCTATGCGGCCCGGCGCGAGGGCCTCGAGCACGCGGAACTGCTCCGCCACCTTGAGCGCCGCATAGTGCGGCAGCATGACGCCGGCGCTGCCCACGCGTATGCGGCTGGTGGTCGCGGCGATCGCGGCCATCAGCACTTCGGGCGCGGAGCCGACGATGGTCGGGTGGCTGTGGTGCTCGCTGACCCAGAAGCGGCGGTAGCCCAGGGCCTCGCAATGGCGGGCCAGGGTCAGGGTTTCACGGATGGAGGCGTCTTCCGTGCGGCCGGTGACGGCGACGGACTGGTCGAGGACGGACAGTTGCATGGTCGGGCCACTATAGCCAGCAGCGATAAACCGCGCTTGCCGGGGGTTTCGCCGGCAAGCTCGCGCGCTCTGTTCCAATAGAGGGTTAGTTCCCGTCCAGACCCGAGATAAAGAAGCACACCCTATGGCACTCAAAGCCACCATTTACAAAGCCCAGCTGGCCCTGTCCGACATGGACCGCAATATCTACGCCGACCACAGCGTGACGATTGCGCGCCACCCGTCGGAGGCCGATGAGCGCATGATGATCCGCCTGCTGGCCTTCGCGCTCAATGTGCCGGCCGACGACAAAAAGGGCAACCTGGAGTTCGCCAAGGACCTCTGGGACGTGGACGAGGCCGCGCTCTGGCACAAGGACTACACCGAGCAGATCCTGCACTGGATAGACGTGGGCCAGCCCGACGACAAGCGCCTGATGAAGGCCGCGGGCCGGGCTGAGCGCGTCAGTGTCTACAGCTTTGCCAGCAGCACGCCGGTCTGGTGGAAGAACATCGAAAGCAAACTCACACGTGCCGCCAACCTGGTGGTCTGGCAAATCGACGCGGCCGAGAGCCAGGCGCTGGCCAGACTCGCCGAGCGCAGCATGCAACTGCAGGTGACGGTGCAGGACGGCACGGTCTGGATGAGCACGGCGCTGGGCTCGGTGGAGATCACGCCGCGGCGGCTGACGGCCGGCGAATAAAACCAGGGCCGGCTAGGAAGCTTCAGCCTTCGCCTCCTGGCGCTGGTAAAGCGGCAGCCTGGCGCCGCAGTGAAAGCAGAAATCCGCTTCCGGCAAATGGCCTTCGGTCAGGCATTCGTGGCAGCTGCGTGTGGTCGGCAAGGGCAGGTGTTGCAGGCGCCGCTCGGCCGCCATCTCGGCCGTGACGATGCCGGTGGGCACGGCCAGGATGCCCCAGCCCAGCAGCATCATGAAAGACGAGATCAGCCGGCCCAGGTCGGTCTTGGGAGTGATGTCGCCGAAGCCCACGGTGGTGACGGTGCTGATGGCCCAGTAGACCGAGGTCGGGATGCTGGTAAAGCCGTTGGACGGCCCTTCGACCACATACATCACCGTGCCCATGACCAGAACCATCATCACCACGGCCGACAGGAACACCAAAATCTTGCGCCCGCTGGCGGCCAGCGCCCGCCCCAGGGACTGGTATTCGGCCACATAGGCCGCGAGCTTGAAGATGCGGAACACGCGCAAGAGCCGCAGCACACGCACGTCGATGAGGGCGTGCAGCTCGGGAAAGAACAGCGCCAAATAGGTCGGCAGCACCGCGACCAGGTCGATGATGCCGAAAAAGCTGGTCGCGTACTGCAGCGGCTTGCGCACGCAGGCCAGGCGCGCGAGGTACTCGGCGGTGAACAGCAGCGTGAAGACCCATTCGACCACCGAGAACAGCTTCCCGTGCGCGGCATGCACGGACTGCACGCTGTCGGCCATCACCACGGCAATGCTGACCAGGATCAGGGCGATCAGCGCCTTGTCGAACAGCCGGCCCGCGCGGGTGTCGGCCTCGAAGATGATGGTGTAAAGCCGCAGCCGCCAGCCGGCCAGCGGCTTGCCGCCAAAGTCATCCAGTGTGGGCGGAGTGGGTTTGGCCATGGATGGGTTGCAGTTGCGGCACCGGCAATCAGGCCGTGGCCTGGCGGAACTTTGCCCAGGCGGCCGGCGTTGGCGTGGTGCTGGCGCCCGGCTGCTGCGGCAGGCTGAAGTGGCCGTCCACCACCTGGGCCGGTTCAAGAAAGCAATCCTTGATCCAGGGAATGTATTCCAGCACCGCGCAGGCCGGGTGCGCGTGGTTCAGGTGCACGTGCACCTGGCTCATGTCGCCCGCATGCGGCGCCACCGGCAGCCGGAAGGAATGCGCGGTGTCGCAGACGCGCAGCACCTCCGTGATGCCGCCCATGCGGGTCACATCGGGCTGCACCCAGTGAATCGCCTCCTGGTGGAAAAATTCAGCGAAGGCGTCGTGGGTATAGAGCTGCTCGCCCAGCGCGACAGGAATGCGGGTGCTGCGCGCGAGCTGGGCATGGCCTTTCACATCGTCATACCAGAGCGGCTCTTCAATCCAGTACAGGTCAAAGGCTTCGGCCGCCCGGCAAAAACGCTGGCAGGTGGGCAGGTCCCATTTGCCGTTGCCGTCCGTGGCCAAGGTGATGGACGGGCCTATGGCACGGCGCACGGCCTCCAGGCGTTTCAAGTCGCGGTCCACGCTGGAGCCTATCTTGACCTTGATGCCGGTAAAACCCTCGTCGACGGCGCGCTTCGCGCCGGCCACCAGTTGCTCGTCGGGGATGCTGAGCCAGCCTATGTCGGTGTTGTAGGCCCGCACTTTTTCGCGCACCTGGCCGCCCAGCAGCTTCCACAGCGGAACGCCAGCGGCTTTCGCCTTGAGGTCCCACAGCGCGATGTCGATCGCCGCCTGGGACAGCGTGGTGATGCCGGCGCGCCCCACCCACTGCAGGGCCGGGTTGCGCGCGAGCTTGAGCCACAGGCGGTTGGTATCCAGCGCGTCCTCTCCGACCAGCAGTGGGGCGTGGCAGGTTTCTATGCAACGCGTGATCAGCTGGTCGCTGGGCAGATGGGCATGGGTGCCGGTAAACCCGTAACCGCTCAGCCCCGTGTCGGTGTCTATCTGCGCGCCCACCACCCCCCAGTGCGAGATGGTGTGTGTGCTGTCGGCGATCTGGGAGCCCGTCACGGGCACATGCAGGATGAAGGGCTTGACCGAGGTGATTTTCAAACGGGTCTCCAGAAAACAGGGCCGCGGCGGCCGGCACGCTCAGGACCCGCGCTGCTCGGCTTCCTGCAGCGCGCGCCACATGACCTTGCCCGAGCCGCTCTTGGGCAGCGCGTCGACAAACTGCACCACGCGCGGGTATTTGTAAGCCGCCATGTTATCCCGGCACCAGTTGATGATCTCTTCCTCGCTGGTATTGCCTTTGGCGGCGGGACGCAGCACTACCACGGCTTTCACGGTTTCGCCGCGGTAGGCGTCACGGGTCGAGATGATGCAGGCTTCCTGGATGGCCGGGTGCTTGAACATCAGCGCCTCGACCTCCGCCGGCCAGACCTTGAAGCCCGAGGCGTTGATCATGCGCTTGAGCCTGTCGGTGATGAAAAAGTAGCCCTCCTCGTCCATGCGGCCCAGGTCACCCGAGCGGAAAAAGCGCTTGCCGTCGAGTTCGATAAAAGCCTGCTCCGTCGCGTCCGGGCGCTTCCAGTAGCCCTGGAATACCTGCGGCCCGCTCATGATGATTTCGCCCTGCTCGCCCTGGGGCACTTCCTTGAGCGTGAGCGGGTCTATCACGCGCGCGTCGCAGCTCATGAAGGGCACGCCCAGGCATTGCTGCTTGGTGGCGTCATAGGGATTGCTGTGCGAGGGTGCGGCGGTTTCCGTAAGGCCGTAACCTTCGGCAAAGCGCAGGCCGTACTGCTCCCACAGGCGCTGTGCCACGGCCTGCGGCATGGCCGCGCCGCCGCCGCCGATGTAGACGAGGCTGCTCAGGTCGAAGGCAGCGAAGTTGGGGCTGGCCAGCAGGTCTATCACCATGGTGGGGATGTTGGTCCAGTGCGTCACGCGCCAGTGCGAGATCAGCCGCCCGGCCAGCTCGCGGTCCCAGCGCGGCATGATGACCAGCGTCGCGCTACCGTAAATGGATGCGTGCATCACCGACACCATACCGGTGATATGGAACATGGGCACCACCGACAGCGTCACGTTTTCGAAAGTGCTGCCGCCCCATAAACAGCTGGCCACCGCGTTGTGCATGATGCTGGCGTGGGTGTGCATGCAGCCCTTGGGCAGGCCGGTGGTGCCACTGGTATAGGGCAGCACGGCCAGGTCTTGCGGCGTGGCGGTGTGCGGCGGCAGCTCGCCCGCCTCCAGCGCTTTACCCGACGTTGCGTCGGCCCAGTCGATCACGCCGCCGCCGCCTTCGAGCGCCGGCAGCGCATGGCGCGTGCCCAGCCATTCGCGCCAGGCCGGCGGCATGGCGGCGTCGCCCTCGCCCTCGCCTTCCCCGGCCAGGTCGAAGGCGTCGCTGTAATGGGTGACCACCATGTGCGAGAGCCGCTCGCCGGACGCCAGCTGCGCATTGGCCCTGGCGAGTTCGGCCGCCAGGTCGGCCGCCGTGATGGCGACTTTCACATCGGGGTCGGTGATGTAGTGCTTGAGCTCCTCGGCCCGGTTCATGGGATTGACCGGCACCACCACCGCGTTGGCGCGCAGGATGGCAAAGTGCGCGATCACCCACTGCGGGCAGTTCTGCATGTCGAGCAGCACGCGGTCGCCGCTGCGCACACCCAGGCTGTGCAGGGTGGCGGCCAGGCGCTCGGCCTGGCGCATGACCTCGGCGTAGCTGAGCACGCGATTGAAGAACACCAGCGCGGGTTTGTCGGGAAAACGCAGCGCGCTGACCGCGAGGTTGTGCCACAAGGAGGTGGCCGGTGGCGTGATGCTGTGCGGCAGGCGCTTGGGCCAGACCTGGTGGTGCAAGGTATGCGAGGTCGCGGCGGGGACGGCCTGGCCGGTATCGGATTCAAGGGACAAGAAGGGCTCCAGGCAAGTGCTGACTTGGGGGCTTCAGCCTACCCCGAGTCCGCGGCGCCCACATCCGGGAAGCCCCCGATAAAACACTGTCACTTGAGCGACCGCTGCTCACTATGATCAAACAGCACCGCGCGGCCCGGGCGTCGCTTACACGCGGAAACAAGCACAACAGGAGACTTCATGAATCGCATTCTCGCCTTGCCCCGCAAAGCGCTCACACTGCTGGCCGTCGCCGCACTGGCTTGCTCCACCGCCATGGCGGCATTTCCCGACAAGCCCATACGCGTCGTCATCGGCTTTCCGGCCGGCGGCCCGCTGGACCAGCATGCACGCCTGCTGACCGAGCGCCTGCAAGCGGTGCTGGGCCAGCCCATCGTGATCGACTACAAGTCGGGCGCCGGCGGAACCGTGGGCGCCCAGGATGTCATGAAGGCCCCGCCCGACGGCTACACCCTGATGCTGGCCAACACCGGCGTGATGGTGATCAACCCCGCGCTGTACAGCAAGCTGCCCTACAACACGCTCAAAGACTTCACGCCGATCGCGCGCACCGCCATGCAGCCGCTGGCCCTGCTGGTCAACCCCAAGCTGCCGGTCAACAACCTGCAGGAATTCATCGCCTACACCAAGGCCAGGCCCGGCCAGGTCAACTACGGCTCGGCCGGCAACGGCGGCATCAGCCATCTCGTACCCGAGATGTTCAAAAACGCCACCGGGCTGTTCATGGTCCATATTCCCTACCGCGGAAGCGCGCCGGCCTTTACCGACCTGATGGCCGGCCAGGTGCAGTTCATGGGCGAATCCATTCCGCAGGCCGCCAACTACCACAAGCAGGGCAAGGTGCGCGCCCTGGCCGTGACCAGCAAGGAGCGCAACCCGGCCCTGCCCGACATCCCGACCGTCATCGAATCGGGCATCAAAGGTTTTGAAGTGGTCGGGTTTTACGGCTTCCTCGCACCGGCCGGCCTGCCCAGGGACGTGACCGCCAAGCTGAGCGACGCCTTCAAGCAGGTCATGAACAACCCGGACATCCGCAACCGCATGGTGGCCCAGGGCGCCGACCCGGCCTTTATGGGCAGCGAGGAGTTCACGCAGTTCCTGGCCGCTGAAATGCCGCGCTGGGCCCAGGCCGTCAAGGCTTCCGGTGCCAAGATGGACTGAGGGGCCGCGGGAAGGGCAATCCCCTTTCTGGTGCGGGCGGTTACCTGAAAAGCCGCATGCTGGTGCATAAGCACGCCAGACGGGTGCACATATCTTGTATACCAAATAGTGACAAATTCAACGAAATCATCCCCCAAAAGGGTAAATGCCGGGCCCAAAAAATAAGAAGAAGGTATAGGCTGACAAGGTCAACGGTTCAGGCCGGATACGCCCATCAGGAAACCGTGCAGGCCCGCCAGCCCTTCTTTTTGCGCCGGAAATTGGACTCCCGTTTTTTGGCCAAAGATTGGCACAAGACTTGCACGCAAGATTCCGGATTCAGGTCGCATCGGCGCAAATCGGTATGACTTTTTCAACCTACGGAGCGTGCCATGACCTCAAGTAAATTCCTGCTTTCGCTGAGCCTGACGGTTCTTTCACTCCTGTCGAGCTTTGGCGTCCATGCGCAAAGCGCCCTGGACACCATCCTCAAGAACAAAAAAATCACCATCGCGGTTCCGCCCGACTTTCCGCCTTATGGCTCCATGGGGGCGGACTTCAAGATCCAGGGCCTCGACGTCGACATGGCCAACTACATTGGCGCCAAATTGGGCGTGACGGTCGATGTGATTCCCGTCAGCAGTGCCAACCGCATTCCCTACCTGCAGACGAAAAAGGCGTCGCTGGTGATCGCGACCCTGGGCAAAAACCCCGACCGGGAAAAGCAGATTGACTTCGCCGGCGCGTATTCGCCCTTCTTCCAGGCCGTCTTTGGCCCAAGAACACTCAATATCAAGAGCTTCACCGACCTGGCGGGAAAAACCATCGGGGTGACGCGCGGCTCGGTCGAGGACGAGGAACTCAACAAGCTGGCCCCCTCGGGCACCGATATCCGCCGCTTTGACGACAACTTCAAGACGGTGAACGCCTTCACCGCCGGCCAGGTGCAGCTCATCGCCACGGGCGCTTCCGTGGCCGGCAACATCATGAGCAAGAGCCCGCAGCTGCGCACCGAGTACAAGCTGCTGCTCAAGGAAAGCCCCAACTTTATCGGCGTGCCCAAAGGGGAAGACACGCTTCGCCTGACCGTCAACGGCATCCTTGCGGAAGCCAAGAAAAACGGCGACCTGGACAAGATTTCGCTTAAATGGCTGGGACGCCCCGCGGGCGATTTGCCGCAATAAATGGATGCAGCCGGGAGGGTAGCCCCCTCCCGAGAAAATCCCGATGTGACACACCAATCTTGTATACAAATATTGAGTTAACTCCTCTACATTTGCACCATGGCCACCGCCCCCGACATCAGCAACCGCATCATCGAAGCCGTGATGGCGCAAAAGCTCGCACCCGGCTCGCGCCTGGGTGAGCAGCAGCTGGCCCTGCTGTTTGACTGCAGCCGCACCATCGTCCGCGAAGCCCTGACCCGGCTGGCGGTGCGCGGCATCGTCACCGTCAGCAGCCGGCGCGGCTGGTATGTCATAGAACCCTCCCAGGAGGAAGCGCGCGAGGCCTTCGAGGCGCGCCGCGTGATCGAGATGGGCCTGATCCGCTGCACCACCGACGTCAGCAAGGCCGCCATCAAGCAGCTCAAGAGCCACCTGACCCGCGAAAAAGCCGCCATCAAGGGCGACGACGTGGGCCTGCGCAGCTTTTTGCTGGGTGACTTCCATGTCTGCCTGGCCGAATGCCTGGGCAACAACCTGCTGGCCGACACCCTGCGCGACTTCACCGCGCGCACCACGCTGATCGCCATGCTGTACCAGTCCTCGCACGACGCGGCGCAGTCCTGCGAGGAGCATGTGCTCATCGTGCAGGCACTCGAAAAAGGCGACCTGGCCAAAGCCGAAAAACTCATGCAGGCGCATATCGGCAGCGTGCAGGCCGCGCTCAAGCTGCAGGCCGGCGCCGGCGATCCGCTGGCGCAACTGCGCAGCGCGCTGAGCCCGCTGGCCGCGCAGGACAGCAAACCGGCGTCTTCCGCGCCATCCCGTGTTCGCAAAACCGGCCGCACCGCGGCCAAACCCTCTGACGATTCCTCAACCTACCTTGGAGCCCTGCTATGAAGTCCAGCAAACGCGTTTTTTCTCTCGCCCTCGCCGCAGCCGCGGTGCTGGCCGCCACCGGCGCCCATGCGCAAACCGCGCTGGACGACATCATGAAGGCCAAGGAAATCAAGATCGCGATCCCGACCGACTTCCCGCCCTACGGCATGGTCGGCACCGACCTGAAGCCCCAGGGCCTGGATGTCGAGATGGCCGGCTACATCGCGCAAAAACTCGGCGTCAAGGTGGAACTGGTTCCCGTGACCAGCGCCAACCGCATCGCCTACCTGCAAACCAAAAAGGCCGACCTGGTGATCTCCACGCTGGGTAAAACCGCGGAGCGCGAAAAAGTCATCGACTTCACCGCCGCCTACACCCCCTTCTTCCAGGCCGTGTTCGGCCCCAAGAGCGTGAACGTGAAGTCCTTCGCCGACCTCAGCGGCAAAACCATCAGCGTGACGCGCGCCGCCCTGGAAGACCAGGAACTCACCAAGGTCGCCCCGGCCGGCACGGACATCAAGCGCTTTGAAGACAACAACACCACGGTCTCGGCCTACACCGCCGGCCAGGTGCAGCTGATCGCCACGGGCGCCTCGGTGGCCGGCAACATGATGGCCAAGAACCCGCAACTCAACACCGAGTACAAGCTGCTGCTCAAAGACTCCCCCAACTTCATCGGCGTGGCCAAGGGCGAAGACAAGCTGCGCGCCAAGGTCAATGAAGTGATTGCCGAAGCCAAGAAAAACGGCGACCTCGACAAACTGGCCCTCAAGTGGCTGGGCCGCCCCGCTGGCGATTTGCCGCAATAAACGTTGCACACCCCCGTTGCGCTTCGCTTCGCGTAAGCGCCTCCCCCCTTGCAGGGGGCGCCGCTTGCGGCCCGGCAAAGCCGGTTCCGCTGCGGCCGCTGGCCTGCAAGCAGCCCTCAATAACAGGAAGTGAATCAGATGCGTGTCGAGCTTGATTTCATGGCCGTGCTGTCGCAGTGGCCGCTGTTGGCCACCGGCGTCGTGTGGACGCTGGGCCTGACGGCAATCTCGTCTGTGGCCGGCGTGTTTGTGGGCATGGGCTTTGCCTGGGCGCGCGCGAGCGGCCCCAGCTGGCTGCGTTGGGTGGTGGGCACTTACGTCGAGCTGATACGCAACACGCCTTTTATCGTGCAGCTGTTTTTCATCTTTTTCGGCCTGCCGGCCCTGGGCTTCAAGCTCTCGCCCGAGATGGCCTCGGTGCTGGCCATGGTGATCAACCTCGCGGCCTATGCCACCGAGATCATCCGTGCCGGCGTTGAAGCCACGCCGCGCGGGCAGATCGAAGCGGCCGAAAGCCTGGCGCTCAACCGCGTGCAGATCTACACCCGCGTGGTGCTGCCGCCCGCGCTCAAGAAAGTCTGGCCCGCCATGGTGAGCCAGATCATCATCGTGATGCTGGGCTCGGCCGTTTGCGGCCAGATCTCGACGCAGGAGCTGTCTTACGCCGCCAACCTGATCCAGGGCCGCAACTTCCGCGCCTTTGAGGCCTTCATCGTTGCGACGTTGATTTACCTGGTGCTGTCCGTTGCCGTGCGCAAGCTGCTGAACTGGGCCGGCCCGAAATTTCTCTTCGGTCGGTAACAGGAAAGGCCGGGCAACACCATGATTGAATTTTCCATCTGGGACATCTTCCGCAACCTGCTGCTCGCGGCGCGCTGGACCGTCGTGCTCTCGCTGGTCGCCTTCATAGGCGGCGGCCTGGTCGGCGCGCTGCTGCTGGTGGGCCGGCTGTCGGCCGCGCGTTCGGCGCCGGGCGCGCAAAAAGCCGCCCGCATGGTGCGCCGCGCGCTGGACGGCTATGTGCTGCTGTTCCAGGGCACGCCGCTGCTGATGCAGCTTTTTCTGGCCTACTTCGGCCTGGCGCTTTTCGGCATCAATGTGCCGGCCTGGGTGGCGGCCGGGGTGGCGCTCACGCTGTACACCAGCGCCTACCTGGCCGAGATCTGGCGCGGCTGCGTCGACGCGATCCCCAAGGGCCAGTGGGAGGCCGCGCAAAGCCTGGCGCTCAATTTCGGCGAACAGCTGCGCTACATCGTGCTGCCCCAGGCGGTGCGCATCGCCGTGCCGCCCACCGTGGGTTTCCTGGTGCAGGTCATCAAGGGCACGGCGCTGGCCTCGGTGATCGGCTTTATCGAGCTGACCAAGGCCGGCACCATGATCACCAACGCCACCTTCAAACCCTTTGTGGTCTACAGCTGTGTGGCGCTGATGTACTTCGCGCTGTGTTTCCCCGTGTCCCTGTATGCCCGCAAGCTTGAGAGGAAAGCCCGCCATGGACGTTAACGTCACCCCATCCCCCGCAACGGCCGACAGGACTTTGGTCGAGATCAACCAGCTGCGCAAGAGCTTCGGCGCCAACGAGGTGCTCAAAGGCATAGACCTGGAGGTCAAGGCCGGCGAAGTGATCGCCATCATCGGCAAAAGCGGTTCGGGCAAAAGCACGCTGCTGCGCTGCATCAACGGCCTGGAAGTATTCCAGAGCGGCACGCTGCGCGTGGACGGCAAACACCTGCTGCACGACAACCCGCAGGTCATGCGCGAGCTGCGCCAGCGCGTGGGCATGATCTTCCAGAGCTTCAACCTGTTCCCGCACCTGACCGTCGGCAAGAACATCATGCTGGCTCCCACCCTGGTCAAGAAGACGGCCGGCGCGCCCGCGGCCGAGCATGCACGCGCGCTGCTGCAGCGCGTGGGCCTGGCCGAGAAATTCGATGCCTGGCCCGACCAGCTCTCCGGCGGGCAGCAGCAGCGCGTGGCGATCGCGCGCGCGCTGGCCATGCAGCCTTCGGTGTTGCTGTGCGATGAAATCACCTCGGCGCTGGACCCGGAACTGGTGGGCGAGGTGCTGCAGGTGGTGGAAAGCCTGGCCGCCGAAGGCATGACCTTGCTGATGGTCACGCACGAGATGAGCTTCGCCCGCAAGGTCTGCGACCGCGTGGTCTTTATGCACCAGGGCCGCGTGCACGAAATCGGCCCACCCGACGAAGTGTTCTCGAATCCGCAGACCGCCGAGCTCAAGCAGTTCCTCGGCATGATCCAGTAAGCGCGGGCGGCAAGCGCGTCCCGGCCGGTCCAGGGATTGCGCAAAACGCACCAAAGCTGCGCATCCATAGGCTGTGGCCGGCCCGGGCCTGGCTTTTTTTTGGCGCCGGCTTGCCCCCCGGACCTGCAGGGGCGCACGGCTTCCCGCACAATGGCGGAGTTGAACCTGCCCCGCTCTTGATGGGATAGCTGCCGCCGCCCGCCCCTGGGCGGCTTGCGCCGTCCCCGCTACCCGACGCCGCCTTCATGAACACCATGCCTCCCATCCTGTATTTCTTCGCGCTGTGCAACCTGGTCATAGGCAGCGGCGCCTTTGTGCTGGGCGGCATCCTGCAACCCATGAGCGCGTCGCTGGGCATCAGCGTGGCGGCGGCCGGCCAGGCCATGACGGCCTATGCGGTGGCCACCGCCTTGCTGGCGCCGCTACTCATCATCCTCACGGCCCGCTGGCCGCGCAAGCGCGCCGTGCAGCTGGCGCTGGCGCTGTTCACCATGGGTTGCCTGGTGTGCGCCCTCGCGCCAAACCTGCCGCTGCTGCTGCTGGGCCGCGTGCTGATGGGCGCGGGCGCGATGTTCACCGCGGCGGCCTCGGCGCTGGCCGTCAGCATGGTGGTGCCCGCGCTGCGCGGCCGGGCGCTGTCCATCACCTTCCTGGGCATGAGCATCAGCTATGCCGTGGGCCTGCCCATAGGTGCCTGGCTGGGTTTTGAATTCGGCTGGCGCGTGCCGGTGTGGCTGTCGGCGGCCGCCAGCGGCGCGGCGCTGGTCGCGGCCAGCTGGCTGATTCCCGCCAACATGGCCAGCGCCGGCACCAGCTTCGCGGGCTTTCAGGCGGCCGCGCGCCAGGGCGCGGTGCTGCGCGTATGGGGCCGCACCCTGCTGTATTTCATCGCCATCTTCAGCGTCTTTGCCTATGTCGGGCCGGTGCTGCACGCACTCAACCCCATGAATTCGGCGCAGCTTTCGGCCACGCTGGCCGTCTTCGGCCTGGCCGGCGTGGGCGGCACGCTGATGGGTGGCTGGGCTACCGACCGCTTCGGCGCGCTGCGCACCCTGCGCGTGCAGCTGGCCGTGCTGGTCGCAATGATGTGCCTGCTGCCGCTCACGCGCGGCAGCGTGCCGGCCACCATGGCCGTACTGGTGCTGTGGGGCATCGCCGGCTTCGGCCTGATGGCGCCGCAGCAAAGCCGGCTGGCCAGCCTCTCGCCGGCACAGGCACCCTTGCTGCTGAGCCTCAACGGCTCCATGCTGTATGTGGGCACGGCACTGGGCGCGGTGATCAGCGGCGCGTTGCTGGACCAGGTGGGCTTCGCGCAGCTGGGCTGGGTGGGTGTTCCCTTCGGACTGCTGGCCATGCTGACCCTGGTGTTTGACCGCAGGACCACGCGCATACCGGCCTCGGCCGCCGCATAAGCTTGACACCACACCATGACGACACAAGACCAGCTCGACAGCCTGCAAACCGCTCTCCAGCAGTTGCGCGACGACACACTCAGCGTGGCGGCTTTTTCGCAAGCCGCGATACAGCAGCAAAGCCTGGCGGCGGCCCTACCCGAGCGATTTAACGAGGTGCTCTCGCAGCTGCTGAACCGGCTCGAGTCGAGCGCGCTGTTCACCGAGGAAAGCTGCTCCTTCAGCCAGCAGGATTTGCTGGACAGCCTGCAACTGTGGCTGGACAAGGCGCGGCTGCAGCTGCAAAAAAACGAAGCAAAAAACTGAACTCGCAGGAACTTATCCGGGTCCTGCCCTATCATTCACCCATGCGCCATTTTCTGTTCGCCATCCTGATCGCCCTGCTGCCCCTGCGCGGCTGGATGGGCGACGCGATGGCCACGCAGATGGCGGCCGGCCAGCTTCAGCATCGTCAACAAACGCAAGCTGCGATCCAGGCGGATCATGTGCATGAGGCCATGGATGCGGCCCATGCCGACCACCACACGCAGACCCAGGCGCTGCACGATTGCATGGACCAGGCTGCAAATGACGCCAGCCATTCAGGCGAAGGCCATTGCGAAACCTGCGCCGCCTGCCAGGCTTGCCACACGGTGGCCCTGTCGCTCCCGGCACCCGGCCTGATGCCGCATTTCAGCGCACCCACCCTGCCCCGTTCGGCGGCAGACCCCTTTGCCAGTGCCGATACCGCACTGCGCCAAAAACCACCCATTTCCTGATCTCCAGGCCCGTAGTGGGTCTGTACTTGCCCTCCGGCTCGACTCCTTGCGGTCGATAGAGCCGGAGCACGCGATGCCCGCCATCGCACCCGCTTGTCTCAGGAGATTTTTGTGAACATCCGCGTCTATTTTTTAAACCCGCGCGCATGGCTGCTGGCCGTGCTGCTGCCCGCGGGGGCCGCCGCCCATGCGCAGGCCCCCACACCCTATCCGCGGCTCGACCCCCGGCCCACCGAACAGGCTGCCGATCCGGCCGCGCCGGTGCCGCCTGCCTTGTACACATCGGCCTTTGCCGGCCTGCCCGGCGGCGTGGAGCCGGCCCTTGACGACTGGAAAAAAGCCAATGCCGCCGTGGGCCAGTTCCCGCGCGGCCATGCCGACCTGCTGAAGTGGGAGCAGGCCCAAGGCGCCCAGCCCGCAGCACCCGCCGCCAAAAAACCATGAGGCCGGACATGATCCCTTTCTTTATTCGCGACCGGGCCGGCCCGCGGCAACTGGGCACGCTGGCCTTGCTGTGTCTGGCACTGACGGCGCGCGCGGCCGTACCCTTCGACGGCGGCGTGAGCAGCCTGGAGGCGCTGGCCCAGGGCCAGGCCTCCGGCCCTGTCGCCATCGCGCGGCCGGGCATGGATTCCGGCGCGGCCATCGCGCCCTTGCTGGCCGCCGGCCCGCTCAGCGCCGACACGGCGGTGCGCATTGCCCTGCTCAACAACCCCGGCCTGCAGGTTTCGCTGGCGGCGGACGGCGTCAATATTTCGGACGCCGCTCTGGCCGCCAGCCCGACTAGGCGCAAAGCGGGCCAGGACATTGTTCTGCTGGCAGCCCAGGCACGCAAAGCCTGGACGCGCGCCGTGGCGGCCGCGCAGATAGCCCGCCTGGCGGCCGAGGCCAAAGACAGCGCCGAGGCCGGCGGGGAGCTGGCCCGCCGCATGGCGCGCGCCGGCAACTGGAGCAAGCTGCAGCAGGCGCGCGAACAACTGCTGCTGGCCGATGCGGCGGCGCAACTCGCGCGCGCCCGGCAGGCTGCGTCCAGCGAGCGTGAAAAGCTCATCGTGGTGCTGGGCCTGTGGGGCGCGCAAACCGGCTTTGAGCTGCCGGACCGCCTGCCCGAACTGCCAAAACAGCCCCAGGAATTGCCCGACGTGGAAAGCCGCGTGCTGCAACAGCGACTGGACCTGCAACTGGCGACTACGCAGTGGGCGCAGCAACGCAGGGCCCGGCGCGAACCGGGCGCCGAGGCGCTGTGGGACGCGATGGGCAATGCGGCCCGTGTGCGCGAACTGGCGGTGAAAGCCCGCAGCGAAGCCCGCGAGGCCTACCACGGCTACCGCACGGCCTGGGACCTGGCGCAGCACTACGAGAAGCAAGTGCTGCCCCTGTCGCGCTTCATCAAGGACGAGACCCTGCTGCGCTACAACGGCATGCTGGCCAGCGTCTTCGAGTTGCTGGCCGAATCACGCGCGCAAACCCAGGCTGCGGGCGAAGCGGTCCAGGCCAGCCGCGACTTCTGGCTCGCCGACGCCGACCTGCGCACCGTGCTGGCCGGCGCACCTTACGACGCGGCATCCGGCGCATCCGCGGAACGCCCTTCGGCCGGCGCAGCCGCGGCCGCGCACTGAGGCAAAACCCTCATCACTGAATCTTCAAGGACATTTCATGAACCGACGACATTTTTTCAACCGCGCGGCGACGGCAGGCATGAGCGCCGTGGCCGCCGCCTCGGTCAGCAAGGTGGCCATGGCCGCGCTGCCCGAGCCTGTGACCATGGCGCATGCCAACACCGCAGCACCGCTTGCGCCGCCCAACGGCCGGCCTTACAAGCCGGTCCTCACCCTCAACGGCTGGACCCTGCCCTGGCGCATGAACAACGGCGTCAAGGAATTCCACCTGGTGGCCGAGCCCGTGGTGCGCGAAATGGCGCCCGGCTTCAAAGCCCATATGTGGGGCTACAACGGCCAGAGCCCCGGCCCGACCATCGAGGTGGTGGAAGGCGACCGGGTGCGCATCTTCGTGAGCAACAAGCTGCCCGAGCACACCTCCATCCACTGGCACGGCCAGCGCCTGCCCAACGGCATGGACGGCGTGGCCGGCCTGAACCAGCCGGCCATCCCGGTGGGCAAAACCTTTGTCTATGAGTTCGTCGCGCGGCGGCCCGGCACCTTTATGTACCACCCGCATGCCGACGAGATGACGCAGATGGCCATGGGCATGATGGGCTTCTGGGTGACGCATCCCAAGGAGAAGCATCCGCTGATTGCCGAGGTGGATCGCGACTTCGTCTTCCTGCTCAACGCCTACGACATAGAACCCGGCAGCATGACACCCAAGATCATGACCATGCTGGATTTCAACCTCTGGAGCTGGAACAGCCGCATCTTCCCCGGCATAGACCCGCTGGTGGTGCGCAGGAACGACAAGGTGCGCATACGCGTGGGCAACCTCACCATGACCAACCACCCGATACACCTGCACGGCCACGAGTTCACAGTGACCGGCACCGACGGCGGGCCCACGCCGCCGGCATCGCGCTGGCCGGAGGTGACGGCCGACGTGGCCGTAGGGCAGATGCGGCAGCTGGAGTTCCTGGCCGACGAGGAAGGCGACTGGGCTTTTCATTGCCACAAAAGCCACCACACCATGAACGCCATGGGCCACAGCGTGCCCACCATGCTGGGTGTGGACCACCGCGGCCTGGTCGGGAAAATCCAGAAAGCGGCGCCCGACTACATGGTCATGGGCGAGCGCGGCATGGCCGACATGGGAAGCATGGAAATGCCGATTCCCGACAACACCGCGCCCATGATGACGGGCACGGGACCCTATGGCGACGTCGAAATGGGCGGCATGTTCAGCATGCTCAAGGTGCGCGGCGGCCAGAAACCCGGCGACTACAAGGACCCGGGCTGGTACCGCCAGCCGCCCGGCACCCGGGCCTTTGAATGGACGGGCTCCCTGCCCGAGCCCACGCGCGCCGAAGCCGGCGGCACAGCCGCCACACCCTCCGCCGAAGTCCAGGTCCGCAAGCCTTCGGGCCACGGCAGCCATTGACACTCCCTCTTCACATCCAACACCATTTAAGGATCCTCATGAAATTTTCCTCCGCACTCACCCTCGTTGCCGCTTGCGCCATCAGCTTGGCGGCTCCCGCCGCCTTTGCCCATGGCAGTGAAGACCATGCCGGCAAGCCCGCCGCCGTCAGGAAGGAACAAAAGGACTGGGGCATTGCCGGCGACGCCAAATCAGCCACGCGCACCGTAACGCTGGCCATGGACGACAACATGCGCTTCACGCCCGACAAACTGGCCTTCAAGCAGGGCGAGACCGTGCGCTTCGTGATCCGCAACCAGGGAAAACTTTTGCACGAACTCGTGATCGGCACGAAACTGGAACTCGACGCGCATGCCGCCATGATGGTGAAATTCCCCGGCATGGAGCACGATGAACCTTATATGTCGCACATACCCGCCGGCAAGTCGGGCGAGCTGGTCTGGACCTTTAACCGCGCAGGCGAATTCGACTTCGCCTGCCTGATCGCCGGCCACTACCAGGCCGGCATGGTCGGCAAGATCAGCGTGGCGCGCTGAGCGGAGCCAGGCATTTTTTATACAAGGAGCACACCATGCAAAGACGACATCTGATACAGACCCTGATGGCCATGACCGCAGCGGCGCCGGCCGCCGGATTGCTGGCCCAAACCCGGCCTCAGGTCGAGGTCTGGAAAGACCCCGAATGCGGCTGCTGCAAGGACTGGGTGGCCCACCTCGAGGCCAACGGTTTTCAGGTTCGGGTACACGACAGCGGCAACACGGCCGCGCGCAAGCGCCTGGGCATTCCCGACAAGCTGGGCTCCTGCCATACGGCGGAAGTCAGCATCAAGGGCAAGCCCTACGCGCTCGAAGGCCATGTGCCGGCCCGTGAGGTGAAGCGCCTGCTCAAGGAGGCGCCGCAAGCCATCGGCCTGGCCGTGCCCGGCATGCCGGTGGGTTCGCCGGGCATGGACGCGCCGCTCTATGGCGGGCGCAAAGACCCGTATGACGTGCTGCTGGTCCTGCAGGACGGCAGCAGCCGTGTTTACCAAAGCTACCACCGCAGCTGAAAAGGAATCCCCATGAAACATTTGAAACAGGCACTCACGACTCTCTTCACCGCGCTGGCCGCCTCGGCGGCCCTGGCGCAGGCCGCGGCGCCGCTGACCGAAGGTGAAATCCGCAAGATCGACAAGGAAGCCGGCAAGCTCACCATCAAGCACGGCGAGATCAAAAACCTGGAAATGCCGCCCATGACCATGGTGTTCCGTGTCAGCGACCCCAAGCTGCTGGAGTCGCTCAGCGCGGGGGACAAGATAGCCTTCCAGGCCGAGAAGGTGGACGGCCAGTTCACGGTGACGGCGATCGACAAAAAAGCGCCATAACAAAACGCCCGCGGCGCATGCTAAGGTTGGCGCATGCCCAAAGCCATACGCTACACCCTGCTGTCGCTGCGCGACCTGGCCGCCTCGGCCGGGCCTTTTATTGTGCTGGCCTTTGCCTTGCTGGCGCTGGCCTACTGGTGGCTGGACCCGAACCCGCCCAAGCGCGTGACGCTGGCCACCGGCCCGGCGCAAAGCGCGTATGAGGAGTTTGGCAAACGCTACGCCAAGGCGCTGGCGGCCGAGGGCATAGAGGTGGTGCTGCAGCCCTCCGAAGGCTCGGCCGCCAATCTGCAGCTGCTGCGCGAAGGCAAGGTCGACGTGGGTTTTGTCCAGGGCGGCACCAGCGACTACACCGAGCAGGACGAAGAGGACCTGGCCTCGCTCGGCAGCCTTTTTGTGGAGCCGCTCTGGCTGTTTTACCGCGAGGACGCCGCGCGCAAGGTGGCCGCAGCGGCACGGACCGCCAAAAAACCGGCCGGCAAGGCCGACCCTGCGCAAGACGCCAGCCTGGACTCGCTCACGCAGCTGCAGGGCCTGCGCGTCAACACCGGCACGCCCGGCAGCGGGGTTCCCAGCCTGATGGCCAAACTGCTGGAAAGCAACCATGTTGACCCGGCGTCGCTGAAGATATCCCGGCTGGAGCAGACGCCCGCCACCGTGGCCTTCCTGGGCGGCGAGCTGGACGCCATCGTGTTCGCCTCCGCGCCCGAATCGCTGATGGTGCAGATGTTGCTGCAGACTCCGGGCGTCAAGCTGATGAACTTCGCCCAGAGCGAGGCCTATTCCAGGCGCTTCGCCTTCCTGACGCCCACGCGCCTGCCGCGCGGCGTGGTGGACCTGGCCGCCAACGTCCCGCCCGACGACGTGCGGCTGGTGGCCTCCACCACCTCGCTGATCACACGCACCACCACCCACCCCGCCCTGCAGCAGTTGCTGGCCCAGGCCGGCAACGAGATCCACGGCGGGGCCGGCTGGTTCAAGAGCGCCCGCGAATACCCGAATCGCGACAACAGCGAGCTGCCCATCGCCAAGGAGGCCGAACGCGCCATCAAGAACGGCACGCCGGTGCTGCAGCGCTACCTGCGCTTCTGGGTGGCCAACCTGGTGGAGCGCATGTGGCTGGTGATGGGCATCATCATCGCCATCATGCTGCCGCTGTCGCGCATCATCCCGCCGCTGTATGCCTTTCGCGTGCGCTCGCGCATCTTCCGCTGGTACGGCCGGCTGCGCGACATCGAGAACCGTGTGGAAAACAGCGGCGACAGCGACCGCAACAGCGAAAAAAACAAGGCGCTGTTAGAAGAACTCAACGACCTGGAACGCCGGGCCGAAAAAATCACGGTGCCGCTGTCCTATACCGACGAGCTGTACGCGCTGCGCGGCAATATTCACCTGGTGCGCAAGAAGCTGCAGCGGCTTTAACGGCCGGCCCGCCGTTGCGGGGCGGGCAGCACCTAAAAAGGGCGCACTGGGGCCCTATTTGGGGCGGTAACCGGGTCGAGGAAAGCATTTCCAGGCCCTCAGTTGTTTCTTTAACCCTAAAGTAAACCCCTGTGTCGGCATATCATTTGCTCTGCTAGTATCGCCCGATACTTTTTTCTTTGGCCGATGCTTGCTTTTATTCTGCGCCGCCTGATCCAGGCCGTGATCGTGATGGTCGTGGTCGCCCTGATCGCCTTCATGCTGTTCCAGTATGTCGGTGACCCGGTGGTATTCCTGCTGGGGCAAGACGCCTCGCCCGCTCAAATTACCCAGCTGCGCGCCGACCTGGGCCTGGACAAGCCCTTCATCGTGCAGTTCTGGCACTTCCTCATGAACGCCGTGCAAGGTGAGTTCGGCTTGAGCCTGCGCCAGGGCGCCAAGGTCTCGCGCCTGATCGCCGAGCGCTTTCCGGCCACGCTGGAGCTGGCCCTGGTGGCAGCTTTCATGGCGCTGCTGGTCGGCATCCCCATGGGCGTGTATTCGGCGCTGCGCCGCGGCACCTTCCTGAGCCAGGTGTTCATGACCCTCTCGCTGCTGGGCGTGTCGCTGCCGACCTTCCTGATCGGCATCCTGCTGATCCTGGTATTCGCCGTGGGCCTGGGCTGGTTCCCGAGCTTCGGCCGCGGCGAGACGGTGCAAATAGGCTGGTGGAGCACCGGCCTCTTCAAGGCCGACGGCTGGCACCACATCGTGCTGCCGGCCGTGACGCTGGCGGTGTTCCAGCTCACGCTGATCATGCGGCTGGTGCGCGCCGAAATGCTGGAAGTGCTGCGCACCGACTACATCAAGTTCGCGCGCGCCCGCGGCCTGCCCGACCGCGCCATCCACTTCGGCCACGCACTCAAGAACACGCTGGTGCCGGTGATGACCATCACCGGCCTGCAGCTGGGCGGGCTGATCGCCTTCGCCATCATCACCGAGACCGTGTTCCAGTGGCCCGGCATGGGCCTGCTGTTCATCCAGGCCGTGACCTTCGCCGACATCCCGGTGATGGCGGCCTACCTGTGCCTGATCGCGCTGATTTTTGTCGTGATCAACCTGGTGGTCGACCTGCTGTACTTCGCGGTGGACCCCAGGCTGCGCGTAGGCAACGGCGCGGGCCACTGAGGTCCCCTTTTCCTTTTTTTTCTCCTGTTTTCTTCCTTTTTACCCAGCCAGCCCTCATCCCTTCCACAAGGAGCTTTTGATGAAATTCAAGTCCACCCTGCTCTCGGCCAGTATCCTGTGCGCCTTCGCGGCCACCCCTTTTGTCGCGTCCGCGCAGACCCTGAGGGTCGCCAACCAGGGCGACTCGCTGTCCATGGACCCGCACTCGCTCAATGAATCGCTGCAGCTCAGCGTGACCGGCAACGCCTATGAGGGCCTGGTCATCCGCAACAAGGACCTGAGCCTGGCGCCCGGCCTGGCCACCTCGTGGAAACAGACCTCGCCGACCGTGTGGCGCTTCGAGCTGCGCAAGGGCGTGCAGTTCCATGACGGCACGCCGTTCACGGCCGACGACGTGGTCTTCAGCTTCCAGCGCACGCAGGCCGAGGGCTCGGACATGAAGAGCTACACCAATGACTTCAAGGAAGTACGCAAGATCAACGACCACGTGGTCGAGATCGAAACCAAGACACCCTTCCCCATCCTGCCCGACGTGATTTCGCTGGTCTACATGATGAGCAAGAAATGGTGCGAAACCAACCAGGCGACCCGGCCGGTGGACCGCCGCAAGGGCATAGAGAACGCGGCCTCCTTCCGAGCCAACGGCACCGGCCCTTACCGCGTGCGCGAGCGCCAGCCCAATGTCCGCACCACCTTTGTCCGCAACGGCAACTACTGGGGCAAGATCGAAGGCAACGTCCAGGAAGTGATCTACACGCCCATCGGCAATGACGCGACCCGGGTCGCCGCCCTGCTGTCGGGCGAGGTCGACGTGATGGAACCCGTGCCGGTGCAGGACATAGACCGCGTCAACGGCAACGCCGGCACCAAGGTGCTGGTCGGGGCCGAGCTGCGCACCATCTTCCTGGGCATGGACCAGAAACGCGACGAGCTGCTGTACTCGAACATCAAGGGCAAGAACCCCTTCAAGGACAAGCGCGTGCGCCAGGCCTTCTACCAGGCCATCGACATCGACGGCATCAAGAAAACCGTGATGCGCGGCGCTTCCAGCCCGACAGCGCTGCTGATAGGCCCCGGCATCAACGGTTTCCAGCAAGAGCAGAACAAACGCCTGCCCTATGACCCGGAAGCCGCGAAAAAGCTGATGGCCGACGCCGGCTACCCGAACGGCTTTGAAGTGTCCATGAACTGCCCGAATGACCGCTATGTGAACGACAGCCGCATCTGCCAGGCGGTGGCGGCCAACCTCTCGCGCATCAACGTGAAGATCAACCTGCAGGCCGAAACCAAGGGCACCTACTTCCCCAAAATCCTGCGCCGCGACACCAGCTTTTACATGCTGGGCTGGACGCCGGCCACCTACGACGCCCACAACGCCCTCAATGCGCTGGTCGCCTGCGTGGACGACAAGGGCGCTGGCCAGTTCAACCTGGGCGCGTATTGCAACCCCAAGGTCGACGAGCTGACCAAAAAGATCCAGTCGGAAACCGACAAGACCAAGCGCAACGCGCTGATCAAGGAAGCCTTCGACATCCATGGCGCAGACATCGGCCACCTGCCGCTGCACCAGCAGTCGCTGGCCTGGGGCACGAGCAAAAAGATCGAGCTGGTCCAGCTGGCCGACAACTTCATGTTCTTCAAGTGGATGACAATAAAAAAGTGACCCCCCTGTTGCCTTCTCGCTTCGCGTAGCGGCCTCTCCCCCCAGGGGGACAACAGCTGCAGCCCGGCAAAGCCGGTTCTGCGCTGTTGCTGGCACAAGCTTTGCTGCGCTCGCTCTGGATAACACGGACTCCACTTTCTCCCGATGAAAAGAACTCTTGCGCGCTGGCTTGACAGTGATGTGGGCCACAGCTTTCGCACTTCGCCGGTGGCGATGGTGGCGGCTGCCATTGCCCTGGTCTGCATTTTTTGCTCGGTGTTCGCCGGCTGGGTGGCGCCGCACGACCCCTTCAACTTGAGCACGCTGGAGCTAGGCGACGCGCGGCTGCCGCCGGCCTGGTATGCGCAGGGCAGCTCCAAATACCTGCTGGGCACCGACGACCAGGGGCGCGACATCCTGTCGGCGCTGATGTATGGCGCGCGCATCTCACTGGTGGTGGGCCTGGCCTCGGTCATCCTGTCCATGCTGGCCGGTGTGTCGCTGGGCTTGATTGCGGGGTTCAGGGGCGGCTGGATCGACTCGGCCCTGATGCGGGTTTGCGACGTGATGTCCTCGTTCCCGCCCATCCTGGTCGCGCTGCTGATCGCGGGCGTGGGCCGCGCGGTGTTTCCCAATGCCAGCCAACTGCTGGCCATGGGCGTGCTGATCCTGTCGATCTCCATGGGGCAGTCGGGCTGGGTGCAGTACGCGCGCACGGTGCGCGGCTCCACCATGGTGGAACGCGGCAAAGAATATGTGCAGGCCGCCCGCGTCACCGGCGTGGCGCCGCTGCGCATCATGCGCCGCCATGTGCTGCCCAATGTGATGGGACCGGTGCTGGTGCTGGCGACCATCCAGGTGGCCACCGCCATCATCACCGAAGCCACGCTGTCCTTCCTGGGTGTGGGCGCGCCGCCGACCTCGCCCTCGCTGGGCACGCTGATCCGCGTGGGCAACGACTACCTGTTTTCGGGCGAATGGTGGATCACCGTGTTCCCGGGCCTGATGCTGGTGCTGATTGCCTTGAGCGTGAACCTGCTGGGCGACTGGCTGCGTGATGCGCTCAACCCGCGCCTCAGGTAAGGACGAGTTAGAAAATGAGTCTTCTGCAAATCAAGAACCTGGTGGTCGAGTTCCCCGGCCGGCGCGGCACGCTGCGCGCGCTGGACGACATTTCCCTTGACATCGCGCCCGGTGAAATTCTCGGCGTAGTGGGCGAATCGGGCGCAGGCAAGTCGCTGACCGGCGCGGCCATCATCGGCCTGCTGGAGCCGCCCGGGCGCGTGGCCGGCGGCCAGATCCTGCTCGAGGGCGAGCGCATCGACAACCTGCCCCATGAGCGCATGCGCCACATCCGCGGGCGCAAGATAGGCGCAATCTTCCAGGATCCGCTGACCTCGCTGAACCCGCTTTACACCATAGGCCGGCAGCTGGTGGAAACCATCAGGGCCCACCTGCCGGTGACGGCCCATGAGGCCCGCCTGCGCGCCATCGAGCTGCTCAGCGACACCGGCATACCGGCGGCCGCGCAGCGCATAGACCATTACCCGCACCAGTTCTCGGGCGGCATGCGCCAGCGCGTGGTGATCGCCCTGGCGCTGGCGGCCGAGCCCAAGCTGATCGTGGCCGATGAGCCGACGACCGCGCTCGACGTGTCCATCCAGGCGCAGATCATCACCTTGCTCAAAAACATCTGCAAACAGCGCGGTGCCGCCGTGATGCTGATCACCCACGATATGGGCGTGATCGCCGAGACCTGCGACCGCGTGGCCGTGATGTATGCCGGGCGCATCGCTGAAATCGGCCCGGTGCACCAGGTGATCAACCACCCCTCGCACCCCTATACCGCGGGCCTGATGGCTGCGATTCCCGACATCACGGTGGAGCGCGAGCGCCTCTACCAGATCGACGGCGCCATGCCGCGCCTGAACGCCATCCCGCAGGGCTGCGCCTTCAACCCGCGCTGCCCCAAGGCTTTTGACCGCTGCCGCCAGGACAGGCCGGACCTGATGCCGGCCGGCGCCACGCGGGCCGCCTGCTGGCTGCATGATGCGCATGCAGGGGTGGCGGCATGAGCGGCACCGAAAAAAAAGTGGAGGCTCCATTGGTCCGGGCGCATGACCTGGCCAAGACCTTTGACGTGTCGCCGCCCTGGCTGAACCGCGTGCTGGAGCGCAAGCCCCGGCTGCTGCTCAAAGCCGTCGACGGCGTGAGTTTCGAGATCGAAAAAGGCAAGACACTGGCGCTGGTCGGCGAATCGGGTTGCGGCAAAAGCACCGTGGCCCGCCTGCTGGTGGGCCTGTATGAGCCCACGCGCGGCGGCCTGACCTTCGACGGCCAGGACGCGCACGCGGTGTTCAAGACGCCGGCCGGCCGGCAGCTGCGCAGCCGCATCCAGATGATCTTCCAGGATCCTTATGCCAGCCTCAACCCGCGCTGGACGATTGAGGACATCATCGCCGAACCGCTGCGTGAGCACGGCATCCTGGAGGGCGGCCCCGCGCTCAAGGAACGCGTGGGCGAACTGCTCAAGTCGGTGGGCCTGTCACCGCTGGACATGGTCAAGTACCCGCACCAGTTCTCGGGCGGGCAGCGCCAGCGCATCTCCATCGCGCGCGCGCTGGCCACCGAACCCGAATTCCTGGTCTGCGACGAGCCCACCTCGGCGCTCGACGTGAGCGTGCAGGCGCAGGTGCTCAACATCATGAAGGACCTGCAGCGCACGCGGGGCCTGACCTACCTCTTCATCTCGCACAACCTGGCGGTGGTGCGCCATGTCAGCGACCAGGTCGGCGTGATGTACCTGGGGCGCCTGGTGGAGCTGGCCGACAAGCACAGCCTGTTCGACAGGCCGCGCCACCCCTACACGCGCATGCTGCTGGACGCCATCCCCAAGATGCACGACACCGGCCGTGCCCGCACGCCGGTCTCGGGTGAGGTGCCCAATCCGCTGAACCCGCCCGGCGGCTGCACCTTCCACCCGCGCTGCCCGCATGCCAATGAGCGCTGCAGGACCGAGCGGCCCGAGTTCCTTCAGTTTCAAGGCGTTCGCGTGGCCTGCCATGCGGTCGAAGAAGGCCGGATCTAGGAATCTGTTTGCGGGATTGTGAATATTTCGGAATTTGAAGATCACGCGGCGCCTGCAAATCGGGGCGAGCTTGGTTACCATGAACCTTTAACGGAGAACGCCGTGAAAATCATTGAATCCATCCTGGCCGGGGCGGCCGACATCGCGGCCGTGCGCCGCGACATCCACGCCCACCCTGAACTGTGTTTCCAGGAAGTGCGCACCGCCGACGTGGTCGCGAAAAAACTCGAATCCTGGGGCATCCCCATCCACCGCGGCATGGGCACCACCGGCGTGGTGGGCATCGTGCATGGGCGCGACGGCGGCGCCTCGGGCCGCGCCGTGGGCCTGCGCGCCGACATGGACGCCCTGCCCATGCAGGAATTCAACACCTTCGCCCACGCCAGCACGCAGCCGGGCAAGATGCACGCCTGCGGCCATGACGGCCACACCGCCATGCTGCTGGCCGCGGCGCGCCACTTCTCGCAGAACCGCGATTTTGACGGCACGGTCTACCTGATCTTCCAGCCGGCCGAAGAA
Source organism: Polaromonas sp. P1_A2 (assembly GCF_056406895.1). Lineage (NCBI taxonomy): Bacteria > Pseudomonadati > Pseudomonadota > Betaproteobacteria > Burkholderiales > Comamonadaceae > Polaromonas > Polaromonas sp. P1_A2. The sequence goes on from NZ_JBFTZI010000003.1 coordinate 101,931, forward strand.
GGCGGCGGCGGCGCGCGCGAGATGATCAAGGACGGCCTCTTCGAGAAATTCCCCATGGAAGCCGTCTTCGGCATGCACAACTGGCCCGGCGCGCCGGTAGGCACCTTCGCGGTCAGCGCGGGGCCGGTGATGGCGTCGAGCAACGAATTCAAGATCACCATACGCGGCAAGGGCAGCCACGCCGCCATGCCGCACAACGGCATAGACCCGGTGCCTGTGGCCTGCCAGATGGTGCAGGGCTTCCAGAACATCATCAGCCGCAACAAAAAACCCGTGGACGCGGGCGTCATCTCGGTGACCATGATCCACGCCGGCGAAGCCACCAACGTGGTACCCGACTCCTGCGAACTGCAGGGCACGGTACGCACCTTCAGCATCGAAGTGCTGGACCTGATTGAAAGACGCATGAAGGAAGTCGCCGAACACACCTGCGCCGCCTTCGAGGCGCGCTGCGAGTTCAAATTCCATCGCAATTACCCGCCCACCGTGAACAGCGCCGCCGAGGCCGATTTCGCGCGCCGGGTCATGAGCGACATCGTGGGGCCGGCCAACGTGCTGGCGCAGGAGCCCACCATGGGCGCCGAAGACTTCGCCTACATGCTGCAGGCCAAGCCCGGCGCCTACTGCTTTATCTCCAACGGCGACGGCGCGCACCGGGACATGGGCCACGGCGAGGGCCCCTGCACACTGCACAACCCGAGCTACGACTTCAACGACGACCTCATTCCCCTGGGCGGTACCTACTGGGTCCAGCTGGCCACACGCTGGCTGGGCACGGCCGCCGGGGCCTGAATCCTGACCACGTCAATATCACCATGAATCCACACGCGGCTTTTTCGGCCAGCTACGCGGCTGCGCGCGCCAAATTCCTCGAGGCGGCCGGCGCCGCAGGCATGGCGCTTCGCGCCTACGAACACCCGCTCAAAGGCCGCGACGGCGAAACCCTGGCCATGGACGTGGCCCTGGACGGTTCGCCCGACGCCGAGCACCTCTTCATCGTCAGCAGCGCCTGCCACGGCGTCGAAGGCTATTGCGGCTCGGGCGTGCAGGTGTATGCCGCGCGCGACGCCGAGTGGCGCGCCAAGGCGCGCGCCGGCGGCGTGGCGGTGCTCTACATCCATGCGCTCAATCCCCACGGCTTCTCGTACACGCGGCGCACCACCCACGAAAACGTGGACCTGAACCGCAACTTCCACGACTTCAGCCGGCCCCTGCCCGTCAACGAGGCTTACCGTGAGGTCCACGACCTGCTGCTGCCCGCGCAGTGGCCGCCCACGGACGACAACCACGCCGCCATCGCGGCCTACATCGACACCCACGGCGTGACCCGCTACCAGGCGGCGGTGTCGCAAGGGCAGCATGAATACGCCGACGGCATGTTTTTCGGCGGCACCGCGCCGAGCTGGAGCAACCAGACCCTGCGCGAGGTGCTGCGCACCTTCGGGCAGCGGGCCCGCCGCATCGCCTGGATGGACCTGCACACGGGCCTGGGGCCCAGCGGCCTGGGCGAGCGCATTTTTGCCTGCGAAGACGACGCCAAGGCCCTGGCCCGCGCACGCGCCTGGTGGGACGGCGATGGCGCCACGCCCGTGACTTCCTTCTACGACGGCTCGTCCAGCTCGGCCCGCCTGACGGGCCTGCTGTGGAGCGCCGTGTACGACGAATGCCCGCAGGCCGAGTACACCGGCATGGCCATGGAATACGGCACCCTGCCCATCCTCGACATGATCGCCGCCCTGCGCGCCGACCACTGGCTACACAAACACCCCGAGACGCAGCCCGAAGTGCAAGCGGCCATCAAGCGCCAGATGATGAACGCCTTTTATGTCGATACCGATGAATGGCGCACGCAGATCATCGCGCAGGCGCGCCAGGCGATGTTCCAGACGGTGGACGGGCTGGGCTCGGCCTGAAGGCCACATAATGAGGCGTGGCGGCCCCGGCCCGGGCGGCCGTCTTTCCACCCGAGCACGAAAGCCGCGCCATGCCGTCTGACGCCGACCTGCACCGCCAGCTCCAGCAGCTGCAACAGCAATACCAGGCGCTGCAGGCCGACTACCGGGACCTGCAGCTTGAAAAGCAGAAGCAGGAAACCTCGGCCACCCTGTGGCTGGAGCAGCGCACCCGCGAGCTGCAGGCCGAAGCACGGGAGCAGAAAAAAGCCGAAACCCTGCAGCGGGTGTTTTACCGCATCGCCGAACGGGCGGCGGCGGACCTCTCCTTCTACGATTTCCTGCAGTCGGTGCACGGCCTGCTGGGCGAGCTGCTGTACGCGAAGAACTGCTACGTGTGCCTTTACGACGCGCAAAAGCAGCGCAAGGATTTTCCCTATTACGTGGACGAACGCGACGGCGACACGCTGCAGCGCAGCAATGTGCCCTACCGGCGCGGGCTGACCGAGTTCGTGCTGAGCACCGGCCGGCCGCAGATCATCGACGCCGCGCGGCTCAAGCTGCTGGAAGCCGGCGGCCAGGTGACCGAAGGCAGCGGCGACATGACCTTCAGTTCCTGGCTGGGCGTGCCCATGCACATACGCGGCGCCATAGGCGGCGTGCTGGCGGTGCAGGGCTATGAACCGGGCGTGGCTTACAGCGACACGGACGCCGACATCCTTTCCTTTGTCGCCAACCATGTGAGCAGCGCGATCGAGCGCTACCAGGCGCTGGACGAGCTGCGCAAATCCGAAGAGCGCTACCGCACGGTGATTGAAAACGTCGGTGTCGGCGTGGTGGTGGTGCAGGACGACCGCATGGTGTTCGTCAACCCCAGCCTGGAGCGCATCGTGGGCCACCCGCGCGAGTACCTGCTGTCCCAGCCCTACACGGCGACGGTCCACCCCGAGGACTTGCCGGTGATGCGCGAGCGCCATGAACGGCGCCTGCGCGGCGACGAGGTGGACTCGATGTACAGCTTTCGCGTCATCACCCAGTCCGGCGAGGTGCGCTCGCTGGAGCTTTCCGCCGTGAAGATCGAATGGGGCAAGCGCGAGGCGACGCTGATCTTCGTGGTGGACGCCACGGCCCGCCTGCAGGCTGAACTCACGCAGCGCCAGACCCTGCAGCGGCAGACCGAACTCAACGACATGAAATCGCGCTTCATTTCGGTGGCCTCGCATGAATTCCGCACGCCGCTGGCCTTCATCCTGTCGTCGGCGGAGCTGCTCAAGCACTACGGCGACCGCCTGCCCGGGCCCGAAAAAGCCGATGTCATCGCCACCATAGAAACCGGCGTGCGGCGCATGACCCAGATGCTGGACCGCGTGCTGCTGCTGGGCAAGGTGGAGGCGCAGATGCTGGAGTTCCAGCCGGCCCAAGTCAACCTCCAGGTACTGTGCCAGGACCTGGTCGAGGACGCCCGCATCCAGCATTCGGAGGCGGGCTGCGAGCTGGCCCTGGAATTCGAGGCCTGGCCGGCGGTCGGGCTTTTTGACGAAAAGCTGCTGCGCCATATTTTCGGCAACCTGCTGTCCAACGCCATCAAATACTCGCCACAAGGCGGGAAAATCCTGTTTCGGGTCTCTTCGTCGCAGGGACGGGTGGCCTTCGAGGTGTCGGACCAGGGCATAGGCATTCCGGCCGAAGAGCTTCCCCACCTGTTCGAGTGGTTCCACCGGGCCAGCAATGTCGGGGAGATCCAGGGCACGGGCCTGGGGCTGGCCATCGTGAAAAACTCCGTCGACCTGCACGGCGGCCGCATCGAGGTTGCCAGCGTCGTGGGCCAGGGCACGCGCTTCACCGTCACGATTTAAGGCGGCAAAAACCGGCCCAAAGCCGGGGCAAGGCTATAAGATGGGCATCAGGCCAGGCCAGCGGTGCAGCCCGCAGCCTGGCGGCTCAGGGAAATCCGCCCCCTAACAATGACAGCCGGGGCCTTCGCTACGAAAGAACAATGGCGCGCATTCTGGTGATTGAAGACGAGTCCCATATCCGGGATAACCTGCTGCGCTTCGTCCGGCTCGAGGGCCACGAAGGCCTGGGAGCGGCAGACGGCGGCGCCGGCCTGCAGCTGGCCCGCGAGCAGCGGCCGGACCTGATTTTCTGCGATGTGATGATGCCGCAGATGAGCGGCATTGAGGTGCTGGCCGCGCTGCAGGCGGAACCCGCGCTCAGCCAGGTGCCTCTGGTGTTCCTGTCGGCCAGTGCCGAGTCGGAGCGGCTCGAGGAAGCCCTGCGCCTGGGCGCCAGCGCCTATGTGACCAAGCCCTTTAATTTCGCCCAGTTGCAGGCGGTGCTCAAGCAGTACCTGCCCAAATAGCCGGCTGTTCCCGCAAGGCTAAAGGCCCAGCGCCTTCCAGCCCGGGTGGCCCAGTTTTTCGAGCACCGCGATGTTCTGCTCGAAAATCGCTTCGGCTTCGGGAAAGGCCTCCACGGCCCGTTCCACGCTCTCCTCGCGCAGCAAATGCAGGATGGCAAAAGGCGCGCGGTTGGTGTAGTTGCCGATATCGTCGGGCTCGGTGCCCTCAAACTGGAAGCGCGGGTGAAAGCTGGCCAGCTGGATCACGCCCTCCAGGCCATGCTCGTCCACCACGCCCTCGGCAATCTCCAGGAAGTCGTTGAAGTCCAGGAAGTCCTCGAACAGCGTGGGATGGATCAGCAGCGTGGTGTCGACCTCTTCGGCCGGCGTGGCGGCCAGCAGGTCCAGCTCGCGGTCCAGTTCTTCCAGCAGGTCATCCGCATGCCGGGCATGGCTGACCACCAGGCGCACCTGGTTCTTGACGTAGACCGCCTTGGCAAACGGGCACAGGTTGAGCCCGATCACGGCTTTTTCGAGCCACAAGCGGGTTTTGTCCAGAACCTCCTGGTCTGTCATGGCCACGCTCCCCAAGCCTAGTGCAGAGCCTTGAAGCGCACGCGTTTGGGTTTCGCACCCTCTTCACCGAGGCGCTTCTTCTTGTCGGCTTCGTATTCCTGGTAGTTGCCGTTGAAGAAGGTCCACTGGCTGTCGCCTTCGGCGGCCAGGATGTGGGTCGCGATGCGGTCCAGGAACCAGCGGTCATGGCTGATCACCAGCACCGAGCCGGCGAATTCGAGCAAGGCGTCTTCGAGCGCGCGCAGGGTTTCCACGTCCAGGTCGTTCGAGGGTTCGTCCAGCATCAGCACGTTGCCGCCCGCGATCAGGGTTTTGGCCAGGTGCAGACGCCCGCGCTCGCCGCCCGACAGCATGCCGACGCGTTTTTGCTGGTCGGCGCCGTTGAAGTTGAAACGGCCGGCGTAGGCGCGGCTGGGCATGGTGAACTTGCCGACGGTCAGCATGTCCAGGCCGCCGGAAATGTCTTCCCAGACGGTTTTGTCATTGGCCAGGTCGTCGCGGTGCTGGTCGACGAAGGCCATGCGCGCGGTCTTGCCGATGGCGACTTCGCCGCTGTCGGGCTGCTCCTTGCCGGCGATCAGCTTGAACAGCGTGGACTTGCCCGCGCCGTTGGGGCCGATGATGCCGACGATGGCGCCCGCGGGCACCTGAAAGCTCAGGTTGTCGATCAGCAGGCGGTCGCCGAAGGACTTGCTGACGTTCTTGAACTCGATGACCTCGTTGCCCAGGCGCTCGGCCACGGGAATGAAGATTTCCTGGGTTTCGTTGCGCTGCTGGTATTCGTAGTCGGACAGTTCCTCGAAACGGGCCAGGCGCGACTTGCTCTTGGCCTGGCGCGCTTTCGGGTTCTGGCGCGACCATTCGAGTTCCTTCTTCAGGGCCTTGGCGCGGGCTTCCTCGCCCTTTTGCTCCTGCGCCAGGCGCTCGCCCTTCTGGTCCAGCCAGCTGCTGTAGTTGCCCTTCCAGGGAATGCCGTGGCCGCGGTCCAGTTCCAGGATCCACTCGGCGGCGTTGTCCAGGAAGTAGCGGTCGTGGGTGATGGCCACCACGGTGCCCGAAAAGCGCTGCAGGAACTGCTCCAGCCAGTCCACCGATTCGGCGTCCAGGTGGTTGGTCGGTTCGTCGAGCAGCAGCATGTCGGGCTTGGACAGCAGCAGGCTGCACAGGGCCACGCGGCGTTTTTCACCACCCGAGAGCACACCGATCTTGGCGTCCCAGGGCGGCAGGCGCAGCGCATCGGCGGCGATCTCGAGCTGGTGCTCCGAATCGGTGCCGGCGGTGGCGATGATGGCTTCCAGGCGGGCCTGCTCGGCCGCCAGTGCGTCGAAATCGGCATCGGGCTCGCCGTAGGCCGTGTACACGGCTTCGAGCTGCGCCTTGGCGGCAAACACCGCGCCCATGCCGGCTTCCACGCTCTCGCGCACCGTGTGCTCGGGGTCCAGCTTGGGCTCCTGCGGCAGGTAGCCGATGTTCAGGCCCGGCATGGGGGTGGCTTCACCCTCGATTTCCTTGTCCAGGCCGGCCATGATCTTGAGCAGCGTGGACTTGCCGGAACCGTTGGTGCCCAGCACGCCGATCTTGGCGCCCGGGAAGAAGCTGAGCGACACCTCCTTGAGGATATGGCGCTTGGGCGGCACGATTTTGCCGACCTTGTTCATGGTAAATACGTACTGAGCCATCGGGATTTACTTTGATAAAAATGAAAAAAACATTGCGGGAAACGGGCTGCCTGCGGCCTGTAAACGCTATTTTTACGGGCCGCCGGCAGTTTCCTGCGAGCTGGAACGACACGCCGCGCCGGGGCGCCAACGCCTTTTGAAGGGGCGTGTTTTTCTGCGTGAATGCCCCATTATCGTTGCTGTGCGACAATACAGGGGTTGCTGGCTCCAGTTGCCTTCAACATTTGGGCACATCCGGGTACCGCTTCAAGTGGCTATTTCGATGTTTTCGGCCCGACTTTCTGACCCCATCTGCCTTTGACTGGCGGGTTGCCTTCCAACAGGGCGCCCAACAGGCCGATCCAAAGCGCCCCACGGCGCCACATCATGACATTTGAAGAATTGAACCTGGCCCCGGCCATTCTGAAGGCCGTGCTCGAGCAGGGCTACGACACCCCCACCCCCATCCAGGCCCAGGCGATCCCCGCCGTGCTCAAGGGTGTGGACCTGCTGGGCGGCGCCCAGACCGGCACCGGCAAAACCGCGGCTTTCACGCTGCCCCTGCTGCAGCGCCTGTCCACCGAAGCGCGCCTGACCAACCGCCGCGGCGTCAACGCCGTGCGCGCCCTGATCATGACCCCCACCCGCGAACTCGCGGCCCAGGTCGAGGAAAGCGTGCGCACCTACGGCAAATACACCGACCTCACCTCCATGGTGATGTTCGGTGGCGTCGGCATGGGCGCCCAGATTGAAAAACTGCGCCGCGGCGTGGACATCCTGGTCGCCACCCCCGGCCGCCTGCTGGACCACGCGAGCCAGGGCACGCTGGACCTGAGCCAGGTGCAGATCCTGGTGCTGGACGAAGCCGACCGCATGCTCGACATGGGCTTCATCCACGACATCAAGAAGGTGCTGGCCCTGGTGCCCAAACAAAAGCAGTCGCTGCTGTTCAGCGCGACCTTCAGCGATGAAATCCGCGAACTGGCCAACGGCCTGCTCAAAAACCCCGAATCCATCCAGGTCACGCCGCGCAACACCACGGTGCAGCGCATCACGCAGACCATACACCCCGTGGGCCGCAGCAAGAAGAAAGCGCTGCTGACCCACATCATCAACGAACACAACTGGAGCCAGGTGCTGGTGTTCACGCGCACCAAGTTCGGCGCCAACAACGTGGCCGAGCACCTGACCAAGCACGGCATCCCCGCGATGGCGCTGCACGGCAACAAGAGCCAGACCGCCCGCACGCAGGCGCTGGCCGACTTCAAGAGCGGCACGATTCGCGCGCTGGTGGCCACCGACATCGCCGCCCGCGGCATCGACATCGACGAGCTGCCGCACGTGGTCAACTACGAAATCCCCAACGTCAGCGAAGACTATGTGCACCGTATTGGCCGCACCGGCCGCGCGGGCAACAGCGGCGAAGCCGTCAGCCTGGTCTGCCTCGATGAGGAAGGCTTCATGCAGGACATCGAGCGCTTCACCAAGCAGAGCATCGAAAAAATCATCGTCCCCGGTTTTGAAGCCGAGCCCGGCGAACGCGCCGAGCCACTGGCCATGGGCCGCCAGACCATCTGGGGCGGCCTGGGCAAGCCGCCCAGCCGCGAAGTGATGCAGGCCGCCGCCAAGGCTGCCCGCACCGAGATGATGCAGCGCATCCGCGACAGCAAGGGCGCCCAGCCCGCGCGCGGCGGCAACGGCGGCGGCAACAACGGTGGCGGCCGCAGTCGCGGCCCCGCCGGCGGTGGCAACGGTGGTGGCGGCAATGGCAGCGGCCGCGGCCCGCGCACCCCCAACCCCGGCCAGCCACGCCAGGCTTCAGGTTATTCTCAGAACGGCCAGCCGCCGCGGCAGGCCCAGGCGCCACGCCAGCGCGACGAGCAGCAGCCGCGCGCCCCCCGCAACGAGTCCAGGGAGCCACGCAATGACTTCGACGACCGCCAACCCGCCAGCCACGCCTCCTCAGGCTTCCCCTCCTCCGGCCAGCCCACGGGCGGCAACCGGGGCAACTACCGCGGCAACCGCTCCGGCGGCGGCGCGGGTGGCTCTGGTGGCCGGGGCAACGGGCCTCGTCGGCCGGGCGGTCCTGGACCTTTTACTGGCCGATAAGCGCTATTCGGCGGTCCACTGCGTGGGCCGCCGCGCACCGGCCCGGCAGGGCAGCCGGCTGGCCGTGCACCTGGTCGATTCTTTTGCCGGTTTCAAGGCCCCGCCGGTGGACGATGTTTTCATCGCGCTGGGAACCACCATCAAGACGGCAGGCAGCCGCGCGGCCTTCAGGGCGGTGGATTTCGACGCCGTGCTGGCCGTGGCCCGTGCCGGCCGCGATGCCGGCGCCACGCGCCTGGGCCTGGTCAGCGCCATGGGCGCCGACCCGCATTCCATGCTCTTTTACACCCGCGTCAAAGGCGAAGCCGAGCAAGCGCTCTCGCAATTGGGCTTCTCCACGCTGGTGGTGGTGCGGCCGTCTTTTCTGGCGGGCGACCGGGAGTCGCTGGGCCAGCCCTTGCGCGGCGGTGAAGAACTGGCGATCAATCTTTCAAAACGCCTCAGCCGCGTGATACCGCTGAACTACCAGTCCATTTCGGCGGACAGCGTCGCGCGCACGCTGGTCGAGGAAGTGGCTGTTCGCCAGGGACACCACGTGGTCCTGTCCGGCGACATGCAGCGCCGCTAAGACGCTAAGACGCTAAGAAAAGACGCTCACAAAACCCAGCGAAGCGGTCCTGGCTAGGCGTGTCGCCGCAGACAGTGCACCAAGCACGGCAAGGCGGCGCAACAACGCCAGGAGGGTTTTGTGAGCGTCTCAGGCCGCCGCTTTAAGCTGCTTGGCCGGATTGCTCAGTTTCGGCAAACGCCGCCGCGAGCCGAGCACCAGCTCGATGTCCTCGTGCGCGCCGTCGATCAGCACCAGAATCGCTTTTTCGGCCTTGGCCGGGTTGCGGGCGATCACCGCGTCCAGCACCGCCCGGTGCAGCGGCAAAGAGCGTTTGGGGCCGTCCTTGCGGATGGTGGAAATTTCAAAGCTGGTGCGCAGCAAGGCACTCAGCGCCTTGCTCATCTGGATCAGCATGCGGTTGTGCGCGGAGCGCAGCAGGCCCTGGTGAAAACGCAGGTCGTAGGTGACGTAGTCGCCGCCTCCTTCCACGGCGCGCTTCATGCCGGCATAGGCGTCCTCGATCTCGGCAATCTCTTGCGCGGTGGCGCGCTCGGCGGCCATGCGCACGGCGGCGGGCTCCACCAGGCGCCGCAGCTCCAGCAAGTCACGCAAAAATTCGGGTGTGATGCCGGCCTTGGCCTTCCAGGCGATGACGTCGGGGTCGAACCAGTTCCAGTGCTCCTCGGTCAGCACGCGGGTACCGACCTTGGGGCCGGTGGTGACAAGGCCCTTGGCGATCAACGACTTGACCGCTTCGCGCACCACCGTGCGGCTCACGCCCAGTTCCTCGCAGAGCACCGGCTCCGGCGGCATGGACATGCCGGCGGCATAACGGCCCGCGACGATGGCTTCACCGATATGGTCTACCGTGTTGCCGTGGACGTTTTTCATGGTGGCCATGGCGTGCTTTCAGCCCCGCACAAACAGCGTGACCAGCGGGTCCGGCCCCACCTGGCGGCTCCAGTGGCCGTGCAGGGCCGGGTCGAAGGTGGCGCCGGCCGGCAGCACGTCGGCCGAGTAGAAATGCTGGCCCGGCTTGAAGATGCGCGAGACCCCGCCCTGCAGGCCGATTTCCATCTCGCCGCCCAGGATGAACACCCACTGCGGATTCGGCGTGCAATGGAACTGGCTGCGAAAGCCCAAAGGGCTGTGGCGCAACTGGTAGCCGCCCGAAGCGAACACTTCGGACAGCATGGCCTGCGGTGAACCTTCACCCAGCGGGACGGCCTCTTCGCGGAATCTGGCCCGGCCGTCGGTATCGGTGTAAAGAATGACTTTGGAAAAAACGGTCACAAAGGACTCCGGTGAATGGCTGTGAAAAGCGGGCGCCTCATGAAGTTTCGCCGCCAAAGGCGATCTGCACCTTCATGGATTGGCGCTTGTCGCCGGCGAGTGTAAAGGCATGCGTGGCCTGCTCGAAGGCGACGATGTCGGTGATGACGGGCCGGCCGTCTATCAGGCGCTGGTTCAGGAAAGCCACCGCCACGGCGAATTCGGGGTGAAAGCGGAAGGTGCCGCGCAGCTCCAGCTCCTTGGCGACCAGGGTGTTGAGCGGCAGCGAGACATGGCCGCCCAGGCCCACCGTCACGATGACGCCGCGCGGCGCCACCACATCCAGGCCGGCGACCAGGGCTTTTTCATTGCCCGAGGCCTCGAACATCACGTCGAACTGCCCCTTGCCGGCGGCAAAGGCCGCCAGGCCGTCCGGCTCCTGGGCCAGGTTGATGGTCTGGTCGGCGCCCATTTTTTTGGCGCAGGCCAGGGGAAGCTCGGCGATATCGGCCGCCACGATGCGGGCCGCGCCCGCGCGGCGCAGGCCGGCGATCAGCAAGGCGCCTATGGGGCCGCAGCCGGTGACCAGCACCTGTTTGCCGAACACCGAGCCGGCCCGCGAAATCGCGTGCAGGCCCACCGACAAAGGCTCGGCCAACGCGGCCTCGGACAGCGGCAGGTCGTCGGCCACGGGATGCGCCTGGGCGGCCTCGATAACCAGGGTTTCGCGGAAAGCGCCCTGGATGTGCGGAAAGCGCATCGCGCTGCCGTAAAACCGCATGTCCATGCAGTGGTTGTGCAGGCCCTGCTGGCAGAAGCGGCAGGCGCCGCAAGGCCGCGAGGGCGAAATCGCGATGCGCTGGCCGGCGCGCAGGCCGCTGACCTCGCTGCCCACGGCCTCGACCACGCCCGACACCTCATGGCCCAGCACCATGGGCTCCTTGATACGCACCGTGCCGAAGCCGCCGTGCTGAAAATAATGCAGGTCGGAGCCGCAAATGCCGCCGTAGGCCACCCGCACACGCAGCTGCTGCGGGCCCAGGGTTTCGGTATCCAGCGCGTCAAGGCGCAGGTCTAAGGGCGCATGACAGACAAGTCCACGCATGATGTTTCTCCCTGGTTGCGCGGGACGGCGGCGTCACAAAGTCGCCGTCACCCCGCCGTCGACATATAAAACATGGCCATTGACAAAGCTGGAGGCATCGCTGGCCAGAAACACGGCCGCGCCGGCCAGCTCGGCCACCTCGCCCCAGCGCCTGCTGGGCGTGCGCCCCGTGAGCCAGGCGCTGAACTGTTCGTCGACCACCAGTTTTTCCGTGAGTTCGGTCTTGAAGTAGCCGGGCCCGAGGCCGTTGACCTGGATGCCGTAGGGCCCCCAGTCGATCGCCATGCCCTTGGTCAGCATCTTGACCGCGCCCTTGCTGGCCATATAGGGCGCGATGTTGGGACGCCCCAACTCGCTCTGCACCGAGCAGATGTTGATGATCTTGCCCTTGCCGCGCGTGATCATTTTCCGGGCGACCGCCTGCCCGACAAAAAAGACGCTGTCGACATTGGTACGCATCAGCTCATGCCAGTCCTGCGCGGGGAAATCCTGCAGGGCCATGCGCTTTTGCATGCCGGCGTTGTTGACGAGGATGTCTATGCCGCCCAGCGTGCCTTCGATGTCCTCCACCGCCGCCTGCACCGAAGCGGCATCGGTGACATCAAAACCGCGTGTGTGGACGGTGAGGCCCTCCTCGCGCAGCACGCCGGCTGCGCGCTCCAGCTTGGCGCCATCGCGGCCGTTGAGCACCAGGGTGGCTCCCGCCTGCCCCAGGCCGCGCGCCAACGCGAAACCGATGCCGCCCGAAGAGCCGGTCACCAGCGCAAGGCGCCCGTCAAGCCTGAAAGAGTTCACAACCATGGATGGACTCAATCCAGGCGAACGCCGCTGGCATCGTCAAACACATGGGTCTTGCCGGCCGCGATGTCCAGGTGCACGATGTCGTCGGGGCGCACCGCCGTGCGGCCATGCATCACCACGATGACCTTGGCGCCCCCCACCTCGAGCAGCAACTCGGTCTCGGCGCCGGTGGGCTCGACCACAATGACCTTGGCCGGAATGCCCTGCCCCGTGGCGGACAGCGACAGATCGCCGGGCCGCACGCCGTAGTGCACGGGCTGGCCGTCCTGCGCCTGGGCAATCTGGCCTATGGGCCACTGGTGGCCCTCGGCTTCAACCCAGGCACGGCCGCCCTCCTTGCGCAAAACGCCCTTGAGGACGTTCATGGCGGGCGAACCTATGAATTGCGCGACAAACAGGTTGCCGGGCCGGTCAAACAGCTCCAGCGGCGTGCCTATCTGCTCGATGATGCCGTCGTGCATGACCACGATGCGGTCGGCCATGGTCATGGCCTCGATCTGGTCGTGCGTGACGTAGACCGTGGTGGTTTTCAGGCGCTGGTGCAGGGCCTTGATTTCGGCGCGCATGGCCACGCGCAGCTTGGCGTCCAGGTTGGACAGCGGCTCGTCGAACAGGAAGACCTTGGGGTCGCGCACGATGGCCCGCCCCATGGCCACGCGCTGGCGCTGCCCGCCCGAGAGCTCACGCGGGAAGCGGTCCAGTAGAGGGTCCAGGTTCAGGATGCGGGCGGCGTCGCCCACGCGCTTGTTGGTGAGTTCGGCATCGGCCTTGCGCAGCTTCAGGCTGAAAGCCATGTTGTCGCGCACCGTCATGTGCGGATAAAGCGCATAGCTCTGGAACACCATCGCGATGTCGCGGTCCTTGGAGTCGAGTTCGTTGATGACCTTGCCGTCGATCGACATCTCGCCACCGCTGATTTCCTCCAGCCCGGCCAGCATGCGCAGCAGCGTGGACTTGCCGCAACCCGAGGGCCCCACCAGCACGACAAATTCGCCGTCGGAGATGTCAAAGCTGATGCCGTGAATGATCTTGACCTTGCCGAAGGCCTTTTCAATATTGCGAAACGATACAGAAGCCATGTGGTATTTCCCGGGTCAGCTCTTCACGGCACCGGCTGTGAGGCCCGACACCATATAGCGTTTGAAAGCGTAATAAATTGCCGCCGGAGGCAGCGCGTAAATCAGGCCGGTGGCCATCAGCAGTTCCCACGGCGAGTCGTCGGCGGCGAGGAAATTGCCCAGTGCCACCGCCAGCGTCACGCTGGTGTCCCTGGACAGCAGCAGGAAGGCGTAGAGGTATTCGTTCCAGGCCAGCAGCAGCGCATAGGTGCCGACCGCCACCAGCGAGGGCACCATCAGCGGCAGGTAGACCAGCCGGAACAGCTGCATGGCCGTGGCGCCGTCCATGCGGGCTGCCTCATCAAGCTCGTAAGGCAGCTTGTCGGAGGCCTGCTTGAGCACCCAGATGCAATAGGGCGAAGCGATGGTCACCATGGCCAGGATCAGCGACCACTGGTGGTTCAGCATGCCGTAGTTGCCCATGGTCTTGTACATGGGAACGGCCAGGAACGCGGCGGGGATGAAGTAGGTGAACAGCGCCATGTTCATCACCGTGCGGCCGCCGCGCACCTTGAGCCGGCTGATGGCAAAGGCCGCGGTGGTGGAAACCACCAGTGTCAGCACCCCCACCGACAGCGCGATCACCAGCGAGTTGCCCAGTTGCACCCAGAAGTGGTCGAGGTAAAAATGCTTTTGCCAGAACACCGTCTCGAAATTGTCCAGTGTGGGTTTTTTGGGCCAGAGCCGCCCCGTCGTGGCTTCGTTGCGCGGCGAGATCGCGAACAGCACCATGTGGTAGATCGGGATCAGCGTCCACAGCAAGACCGGGATGCCGACCAGCAGCAGCCTGGCCTCCCGGGTGACTGAACGCAGTGTGACGCGGCTCATTTGGACAACCTTTTCATCATGAAATACACCAGCGGCAGCACCAGGGGCAGGGCCACGACGATGGAGGCCAGGGACAGGTCGACCTGGTCCAGGCGCAGGTAGCGGATGCCCAGCGTGGCCAGCACGTGCGTGAGGTCGGCCGGCCCGCCGCCTGTCAGCAGGTAGACGCTGTTGAAGTCGCCCAGCGTCCAGATCATGGACAGGATGGTCGAGGTCAGGTACAGCGAGCGCATGGACGGCCAGGTGATGAAGCGGAATTTCTGCCAGACCGTGGCGCCGTCCACCGAGGCCGCTTCATACTGCTCGGCCGGTATGGCCATGCGTCCTGCCAGCAGGATCAGCGTCCAGAAGGGCAAGGACTTCCAGATGTGCGCCAGCATAGAGAAAGACAGCGCCAGCGTCGGGTCATTGAGCCAGTTGGGGCCGTCTATGCCCGTGGCCTTGAAAATCAGGGTGTTGATGACGCCCCACTCGGGGTTGAGCATGAAGCGCATCGACAGAATGGTCGGGATCGAGGGCACGGCCCAGGGCAGGATAAAAATCACCGACAGCGCCTTGATCCACCAGCGTGTGTTCAGGAAAAATCCCGACAGGAACAGCGCCACCACCATCTTGAGGTTCACCGCCACGACGATGAACACCACCGTGTTGATCAGCGAGCGGAAAAAGATCGGGTCGGCAAACAGCCTGACATAGCTGTCCGGATGGCGTGCCAGCCACAGGCCGTAGCCCACGGGGTAGATCACGAAAACCAGGAAGATCAGCAGGTAGGGAACGACCAGCGCGAGTCCCCACTTCTCCCACGAAGTCATGGCGGCGCGCTCGGCGCGCACCGAAGGGGCGGCCTGTTGGATGGTTGCAGTGCTCATGCTTTGCTTTGTTGACGCGCGCCGCCACCCCGGAAATCGGGGCGGGCGGCGCGGCTTTCTTCAGTCGGTCAGCGCTCAGTTCGCCACGGTCTTGATGCGGGCGATCATTTCGTCAACGGCCTTGTCCACCGGCATCTTTTCATTGATCACGCGGTTGGCCGCCTTGGCCCAGACGTTCTCGTTGTTCAGGATGGTGAACTTGTAGTTCTTGGTGAACTCGAAGTTGACGGTTCCGGCGGTGAACTGGTTGTAGACCGACAGCCTGTGCGCGTCGGCTTTCCAGAACGGACGCTGCTGCGCGGTCTTGGTCACCGGGAACCAGCGGCCCAGCGAGCCTTCCACATAAGGCGTGAGGTTCTCTTCCTGCATCAGGAAGGACACGAACTCCTTGGCGCGGGCCTTGTTCTTGGCCTGGTTGAACACCACACCCACCTTGACAGCGGCGCGGTACACCATCTTGCTGCCGTCGGGCTTGTTCGGGAAGCCCGCCGTGCGAATGCGCTCGGTGTAGTTCTTTTTCGCGGTCTCGCGGTCCTCCGGCTTGAGCGACGCGTTGTTCATGTCGTCCAGCCATTTCGCGGCGATGGAGATCGTCGCGTTATGGGTCAGGATGGTGGTCTTGTTGTGGAAGGCGACGTTGTTGTCCGGGTCCTTCCAGCTGGTGGACGAAGGCGGCGTGCAGCCCTTGGCGTAGGGCTGGGTGTAGTCCGTCAGTGCGCTGATCAGGCCCGCACGCACCTGCGGATCGTCGACCAGCAGCTTGCCGCTATCGCTCACCAGCTTGACGTTGTAGGCGTCCATAAAGGTCAGGAAGGAATAGAAGGAGTCGCTGGAATCCACGCCCAGCGGCTGGCCTATGCCGAAAGTACGGTTGCCGGTTTTCTGGCGGTGCGCGGGCTGCACCTTGTCGCACCAGAAGGACCAGTAGTCCTTCCAGGCCGTGGGAATGTCGGATTCCTTGAAGCCGGCCTCATTGAGCATGTCCACCCAGTACTCGATGTGCATGGTCTGCTGCTTCATCGGGAAGGCGTAATAGGCCCGGGTCTTGGTGGCGTCGTTGTAGAGGAAGGCGGTCTCCACCGTGTTGGGCGCAAAACGCGCGCGCATGGGGTTGATCACGCTGCTGATGTCTTCAAGCTTGCCGTCGAAGGCCCACTTGCCGGCGACCTGGAAGTCATAGACGTCGGCATAGGCCACGTCGGGCGGGCTGCCGGAGTCGAGCGCCGCGACGGTTTTCGGGATCATGTCCTGCACCGGGTACTGCGAAAGCTCGACCTTCACGCCCTTGTGTTTTTCCTCGTACTTCTTGATCGCGGCGAAGAGCGCATCGTCTTCGGCTTTGTAAAAGCCCTTGACCCACCAGACGGTGAGCTTTTCCTGGGCGGAGGCCTGCCCCGCCGATATGAGGCCGGCCGCGACCATCGCGGCGGCCAGGATTGTCTTGAGTCTCATTTGTCTTGTCTCCTCTGCGGGTGGGTTGTTGAACTGCAAAAACTCGTCGCCATGCGCTCTTGGACGCATTGTTATCATATGATGATTAACCCCCTGGTCTTTTATGGAAAACCCGGAGCATTCCTGCCCCGGAACCAAGCCCAGGATGGATTCAATGCCATTCCGGCACCGGGGTAAAGAGGGCTTGCCCGGCAAAATGCGCGCGCAGGTTGTCGACAGCCAGTTTGGCCATGGCGTGGCGCGTCTGCACCGTGCCGCTGGCCATGTGCGGCGTCAGCACCACGTTCTCCATGGACCAGAGCGCCTCGCTGGGGTGCGGCTCTTTTTCGAACACATCGAGCGCCGCGCCGGCGATCACGCCCCGCTGCAGCGCATCAACCAAAGCCGCCTCGTCGACCACCGAACCGCGCGCCACATTGATCAGGTAGCCCTCAGGCCCCAGGGCCTTGAGCACTTCGGCATTGATCAGGTGGTGCGTGCCGGCGCCGCCCGGCGTGATCACGATGAGGAAATCCACCTGCGCGGCCAGCGCCTGTGCCGTGGGGTAAAAGGTGTAAGCGAGTTCCGCCTTGGCGCTGCGGCCGGTGTACGCAATCGACATGCCGAAGGCCTCGGCCCGGCTCGCGATGGCCTGGCCTATGCGGCCCAGGCCGACGATGCCCAGGCGCGCGCCCGAGACCTTGCGCGCCAGCGGCATGGGCCCTTCCTTGGCCCAGCGCCCGGCACGCACATAACGGTCCGCCAGCGGGATGCGCCGCGCCACCGACAGCATCAGGCCAATGGCCAGGTCCGCCACCTCGTCGTTGAGCACGCCGGGCGTGTGGGTAACCGGAACGCGCCGCTGCAGCGCGGCGGCGACGTCCACGCCGTCATAACCCACCCCCATGATGGAAACGATTTCCAGCGCGGGCAACTGGTCCATCAACGAGCGCGGAACCTTGGACTCCCCACCCCCGGCGATGCCGCGCACCAGCGGCGCGACCTTGGCAAAGGCCGCGGGATCGCTCTCATGCAGCCTGTCATGGACCTCATAAGCCGCCTGCAGCGGCTCCATCAGGAAGGGCGGGAGCTTGGCGACGGTGAGGATGTGCGGGCGGCTGGACGGGACGGACACGGGGCGGGCTCCTGCGGTCATGGTTTTCACTAAGATAGTCAGGTCAATGGTATGACGATAATATGTTTGACGAATTAAGGACTTTCCCGCATGAGCACACCACCCAAGAAAAAACCCGCCCACGAACTCCGCAGCCAGCAGTGGTTCGGCCGCCAGGACCGCGACGGCTTTGCCTACCGCAGCTGGGTCAAGGGCAAGGGCGTTCCGCACGACCAGTTCGACGGCCGGCCGGTCATCGGCATCTGCAACACCTTCAGCGAACTGACGCCCTGCAACTCGCATTTCCGCACGATTGCCGAGCAGGTCAAGATAGGCGTCTACGAGGCCGGCGGCTTCCCGCTCGAGTTCCCGGTGATGTCGCTGGGTGAAACCCTGCTGCGCCCCACCGCCATGCTGTACCGCAACCTGGCCAGCATGGACGTGGAAGAAAGCATACGCGGCAACCCGATCGACGGCGTGGTGCTGCTGATGGGCTGCGACAAGACCACCCCCGCCCTCGTCATGGGCGCCTCCAGCGTGGACCTGCCCACGGTGGGCGTCAGCGGCGGCCCCATGCTGAGCGGCAAATGGCGCGGCCAGGAGCTGGGCTCGGGCACCGGCGTCTGGAGCATGAGCGAGCAGGTGCGCGCCGGCACCCTGAAACTCCAGGAATTTTTCGAAGCCGAGAGCTGCATGCACCGCAGCCACGGCCACTGCATGACCATGGGCACGGCCTCGACCATGGCCAGCATGGTCGAAGCGCTGGGCATAGGCCTGCCGGGCAACGCCGCCTACCCCGCGGTCGACGGCAGGCGCAATGTGCTGGCCCGCATGGCCGGCCGCCGCGCCGTCGAGATGGTGCATGAAGACCTCACGCTGTCGAAAATCCTCACGCGCCAGGCGTTTGAAAACGCCATCAAGACATTGGCGGCGATTGGCGGCTCGACCAACGCGGTCATCCACCTGATCGCGATCGCCAGGCGCATAGGCGTGGAGCTCACGGTGGACGACTTCGACCGTCTCGCCAGCGAGCTGCCCTGCCTGGTCAACCTGCAGCCCTCGGGAAAATACCTGATGGAAGACTTCTGCTACGCCGGCGGCCTGCCGGTGGTCATGAAGGAAATCGCGCAGCACCTGCATACCGGCGCCATCACCGCCAACGGCAAGACCATTGGTGAAAACATCGCCGACGCGGAAAACTTCAACACCGAGGTGATCAAGCCGCTGTCCGCGCCCTTCAAGGACAAGGCCGGCATCGCCGTGCTGCGCGGCAACCTGTCGCCGCGCGGCGCCGTCATCAAGCCCAGCGCGGCTACGCCCGCGCTCATGGTGCACAAGGGCCGGGCCGTGGTGTTTGAAACCATTGAAGACTTCCACGCGCGCATTGACGACGAGAATCTGGACATCGATGAAAACTGCGTGATGGTGCTCAAGAACTGCGGGCCCAAGGGCTATCCCGGCATGGCCGAGGTCGGCAACATGCCGCTGCCGCCCAAGGTGCTGCGCAAGGGCATTACCGACATGGTGCGCATCAGCGATGCGCGCATGAGCGGCACGGCCTACGGCACCGTGGTGCTGCACACCGCGCCCGAAGCCGCCGCCGGCGGCCCGCTAGCCCTGGTGCAGAACGGCGACATCATCGAGCTCGACGTGCCGAATCGCCGCCTGCACCTGCATGTGAGCGACGAGGAGCTGGCAAAACGCATGGCCGGCTGGACGCCGCCCCAGCCACCGCTGAATTCGGGCTACTGGAAGCTCTACATCGACCATGTGCTGCAGGCCGATGAAGGCGTGGACCTGGATTTCCTGGTCGGCAAGCGCGGCGCTTTTGTGCCGCGCGATAACCACTGAGCCGGGTACAAGGCGGGTACCGGGCCGCGCGCAGGCGGCGGGTACCATAGTGGTTTGAGGCGCGGCCTGCTTTTCCCGGTTTTTCTTCCCTGAAAAGCCCCGCGCCGGGATGCCCGAAGACGGCGCAAGAAGCCAGGAAACCCAATGCAAGCCAGAAAATTCGATGTCGTCGCGCTCGGCGAAGCCATGGTGGAGTTCAACCAGACCAGCGCCGGCCAGCCCAACTACCTGCAGGGCTTTGGCGGCGACACCAGCAATGCCGTGATCGCCGCCGCGCGCGCCGGCGCCAGCACCGCCTACCTGACCCGCCTGGGCGGCGACACTTTCGGCCAGTCGCTGATGGCCTTGTGGGCCGCCGAAAACGTCTCCACGCAAGCCGTCCAGCAGGACAGCGAGGCCAGCACCGGCCTTTACTTCGTCACCCACGGCCCCAAGGGGCATGAGTTCAGCTACCTGCGCGCGGGCTCCGCCGCCAGCCGCATGACACCGGCCTGGCTGCGGGAGGCCGGCGCGGCCGAGGCGGTGCGCCAGGCCAGGGTGCTGCATGTCTCGGGCATCTCGCTGGCGATTTCCGCAAGCGCCTGCGACACGGCCTTCGCCGCGATGAAGATCGCCAAAGAGGCCGGCACGCTTGTCTCGTTTGACTCCAACCTGCGGCTCAAGCTCTGGCCGCTGGACCGCGCGCTGGCATGCACCCGCCACGCCGTGTCGCTGTGCGACATCTTCCTGCCCAGCCTGGAAGACATCACCACCCTCAACGGCATGACGGACCCCGACCAGGTGGTGGACTGGGGCCACGGCCTGGGCGCCAAAACCGTGGTGCTCAAGCTGGGCGGCGAGGGCGCGCTGGTCAGCGACGGCACGCGGCGCGAACGCGTGCCCGTGCACCGCGTCAAGCTGGTGGATGCCACCGGCGCGGGCGACTGCTTTTGCGGCAACCTGCTGGCACGCATCGCCCAGGGCGACACGGTGTTCGACGCCACACGCTACGCCAATGCGGCGGCCGCCCTCACGGTGCAGGGCTATGGCGCCGTGGCGCCGCTGCCGCGCCCCGAACAGGTCAGGGCCCTGCTGTGAGCCGCCTGCTGGCCGTCGACTGGGGCAGCTCGTCGCTGCGCGGCGCGCTGCTGGGCGCGGATGGCGCGGCGCTGGAAGAACGCGCCTTCCCGCGCGGCATCCTGACAGTGGAGGCCGGCAGTTTTCCCGAGGTTTTTCAAGGCTGCTTCGGCGACTGGATGACGCCCGGCACGCTGTGCCTGATCTCCGGCATGGCCGGCAGCAAGCAGGGCTGGCGCGAAGCGCCCTACTGCGCCTGCCCCGCGGGCTTTGACGCGATTGCCGCCGCGCTTGAGTGGGTGGAGCCGGGCCGCATCGCCATCGTGCCCGGCCTGAGCATTGACAAGGCCGGCGTGCCCGACGTGATGCGCGGCGAGGAAACGCAGGTCTTCGGCGCCCTGCAGTTGCTGGGCCTCAACCATGCCCGGCTGGTGCTGCCCGGCACGCACAGCAAATGGGTGAGCGTGACGGACCGCAAGGTGAAGGATTTTTCGACCTGGATGACCGGCGAGCTGTATGCCCTGCTGCGCCGCCATTCCATACTCGCGCGCATGCTGCCGGAGGACGAACCCGCGCTGGACAGCGCCGCCTTTGACCGGGGCGTGGCCCATGCGCTGGCCGGCCCCGGCCTGCTGAACACGGCTTTCAGCACGCGCACGCTGTCGCTGTTCAACCGCATGGATACCGCAGCCCTGCCCAGCTACCTCTCGGGCCTGGTCATAGGCGAAGAACTCAAGTCGCAAACGCTGCCGCGCGGCGAGCCCGTGGTGGTCATGGGCGCCGAAGCGCTCACGGCCCGCTACGAACAGGCGCTGGCCCAGCTCGGTGTGCCCGTCCACCGCGTGGGCGCGGGCGCCACCTGGCGCGGCCTGCGCGCGATTGCCGACACGCTGGGCTGACTCCGCGAACCCATTGATAGAACACCATGAACACCGCACACCTCAAATTTTCCCAAGCCCTGGCCACCCTCCCCCTGGTCGCCATCTTGCGCGGGCTCACGCCGGCAGAGGCCCTGCCCGTGGGCCAGGCGCTGGTCTCCACGGGCTGGACGCTGATCGAGATCCCGCTCAACTCGCCGCAGCCGCTGGAGAGCATCGCCGCCATGGCGAGCGCCTACCCCGAGGCCTTGATAGGCGCAGGCACGGTGCTGACGCCCGAAGACGTGCGCAATGTGCAGGCCGCGGGCGGCCAGCTCATCGTCTCGCCCAACTTCAACCCGGCGGTCGTGCGCGAAGCCGCGCGCCTGGGCATGGTCTGCCTGCCCGGCGTGATCACTCCCAGCGAGGCCTTTGGCGCGCTTGAAGCCGGCGCCACCGGCCTCAAGCTGTTCCCGGCCGAGATGATCACGCCGGCCGTGGTGAAGGCCTTGCGCGCCGTGCTGCCGGCGACGGTCCCTGTCATGCCGGTGGGCGGCGTCACGCCGGCCAATATGGGCGCCTACCTCGCGGCAGGCGCCAGCGGCTTCGGCATAGGCTCGGCACTGTACAAACCCGGCATGACGGCCGCCCAGGTGGCCGACAGCGCAAAAAACTTCATCGCAGCCTACACGGGTAGCATGCGGGCATGAACATCCCCACGTCCGCGCCTGCATCCACCATCTCCTTTGGCCTGGCCGGCCGCGTCTGCATCGTCACCGGCGGTGCCCAAGGCATAGGCGAGGCCTGCGCGCGTCGCTTTGCGCGTGAGGCCGCCCATGTGGTGATTGCCGACATAGACGACGCGCGCGGCGCGGCGCTGGCCAAGGAGCTGGGCGGCCTCTATGTGCATTGCGACGTGGGCGACAAGGCCCAGGTCGATGCGCTGGTCGCGCAAACCGTGGCCGCACACGGCCGCATCGACGTGCTCGTCAACAACGCCGGCATCTTCAGGGCGGCCGAATTCCTCGAGGTGACGGAAGCCGACTTCGACGCCGTGCTGCGCATCAACCTCAAGGGCTCTTTCCTGGTGGGCCAGGCCGTGGCGCGCGTGATGGCGGCCGCCGGCAAGGGCAGCATCGTCAACATGAGTTCGGTCAACGGCGTGCTCGCGATTCCCACGATCGCCAGCTACAACGTCAGCAAGGGCGGCATCAACCAGCTCACGCGCGTGATGGCACTGTCACTGGCTGGCCAGGGCGTGCGCGTCAATGCCGTCGCGCCCGGCACCATCGCCACCGAGCTGGCCGCCAGGGCCGTGCTGACCAGCGACGAGGCCAAGGCCAAGATCATGAGCCGCACACCCATGAAGCGCCTGGGCGAACCCTCAGAGATCGCCGACACCGTGGCCTACCTGGCCAGCGATGCGTCCAGCTACATCACCGGCGAGATCGTGGTGGTGGACGGTGGACGCATGACTTTGAACTACACCGTGCCCGTGTAGCCCGGCATGCACGCGCAGGCGTGCCGGTTTTACGCCTTCGGTTGATATGGATCAGGTCCTCCACCACGGCAGGCCTTGAAGATCCCTCTCGCCGCCCATGGCAAATACCCCTCACATCCATGAGGCTTGACCTTCCCACGGGGGGAAGGTCTACGCTTGTCCGTGGGCCTGGTCCAGGTCTGCAGAATGGAAAAGGAAACCCGCCATGAATCACACACACCACGCCGCGCCGGGAGGCGTACACGGCACAGGCCACATGCCGCCCGCGGCACCAGCCGGGCTGAAGGATCCCGTCTGCGGCATGAACGTCAGCACGGCGTCCGCGCACCACCTTGAGCACGAGGGAAGGCCTTACTACTTCTGCAGCGCCGGCTGCCTGGCCAAATTCTCAGCCGACCCGGCGGCCTACGCCGGTGCGCCCAAGGCGGCACCCACGCCCGCTGCGGCGCGCGAGCCTGATATGGGCCAGGGTGGCGAAACCCTTTACACCTGCCCCATGCACCCGGAAATCCGGCAGGACCATCCAGGTAACTGCCCGATCTGCGGTATGACACTGGAGCCCGTCATGCCCAGTCTGGATGACGATGAGAATCCGGAGCTCAAATCCTTCACCCGCCGTTTCTGGTGGACCTTGCCGCTCAGCGTGGTGGTCACGGTACTGGCCATGTTCGGCCACCAGCTCGGCTGGTTCAACATGGCCGTGCAGAGCTGGATAGAGCTGGTGCTGAGCCTGCCGGTCGTGCTGTGGGCAGGCTGGCCCTTCTTTGTGCGCGGCGCGCAATCGGTGGCCCACCGCAGCCCCAATATGTGGACCCTGATCAGCCTGGGCACGGGCGCCGCTTTTGCCTACAGCGTGGTTGCCGCTCTCGCGCCCGGGGTGTTCCCGGATTCGTTTGTTTCCATGGGCCGTGTGGCGGTCTACTTTGAAGCCGCGGACGTGATCATCTCGCTGACGCTGCTCGGCCAGATGCTGGAGCTGAAGGCGCGTTCGCAGACCTCCGCTGCGATCAAATCGCTTTTAGGCCTGGCGCCCAAAACCGCGCGGCGCATCAAGGCCGACGGCAGCGAGGAAGACGTGCCGCTGACCCATGTGCACGTGGGCGACAGCCTGCGCGTGCGCCCCGGTGAGAAGGTGCCGGTCGACGGCGTCGTCACCGAAGGCGGCAGCGCGGTCGATGAATCCATGCTGACCGGCGAGCCTCTGCCCGTGAGCAAACGCCCCGGCGACAAGCTGATAGGCGCCACGCTCAACACCAGCGGCGCCCTGGTGATGCGCTCCGAGCGCGTCGGCGCGCAAACCATGCTGTCGCAAATCGTGCAGATGGTGGCGCAGGCCCAACGCTCCAAGGCGCCCCTGCAGCGCATGGCCGACCAGGTGGCCGGCTGGTTTGTGCTGGCCGTGGTGGCCGTGGCCGTGCTGACTTTTCTGGGCTGGGGATTTTTCGGCCCACAGCCGAGCTGGGTCTACGGCCTGATCAACGCGGTGGCGGTGCTCATCATCGCCTGCCCCTGCGCTCTGGGCCTGGCCACGCCGATGTCCATCATGGTCGCCACCGGCAAGGCGGCCGGCCAGGGCATTCTTTTTCGCGACGCGGCGGCAATTGAACACCTGCGCACCGTCGACGTGCTGATCGTCGACAAGACCGGCACGCTGACGGCCGGCAAGCCGGCGTTCGACCGCGCGGTTCCCGCCGCCGGGTTCAGCGCCGACGAAGTGTTGCGGCTGGCCGCCAGCCTGGACCAGGGCAGCGAACACCCGCTGGCCGACGCCGTTGTGGCGGCGGCGCGCGAACGCGGTCTGCCCCTGGACCCGGCCGAGAACTTCGAGTCGGCCAGCGGCATAGGCGTCAGCGGGCGTGTGGCCGGCCGGCTGCTCGCGCTCGGCAATACCGCGTTGATGGCACAGGCCGGTGTGGCGGTGGATGCGCTGCTGCCCCAAGCGGAAGCCTTGCGTGCCGAGGGCGCCAGCGTGATGCACCTCGCGGTCGACGGCCGGCTTGCCGGCCTGCTCGCCGTGGCCGACCCGGTCAAAGCCAGTACGCCCGAAGCCCTGGCGGCGCTCAAAGCCGCCGGCCTGCGCGTGATCATGGCTACCGGCGACGGCCTGACCACCGCCAAGGCCATCGCCGGCCGGCTGGGCATTGACGAGGTGCATGGCGGCGTGCAGCCGGCCGACAAGCTGGCGCTGGTCAAGCGCCTGCAAGATGAAGGCCATACCGTCGCCATGGCCGGCGACGGCATCAACGACGCCCCGGCTCTGGCGCAGGCCAATGTGGGCATCGCCATGGGCACGGGCACCGACGTGGCCATGAACAGCGCCCAGATCACGCTGGTCAAGGGTGATTTGCGCGGCATCGCGCAGGCCCGGAGAATCTCGGAAGCGACGATCGCCAATATGAAGCAGAACCTCGGCTTTGCCTTTGTCTACAACGCGCTCGGTGTACCGCTGGCCGCGGGCCTGCTCTTTCCCCTCACCGGCTGGCTGCTGTCGCCCATGATCGCGGCTCTGGCGATGAGCCTGAGTTCGGTGTCGGTGATCAGCAATGCGTTGAGGCTGCGTGGAAAACGTTTGTAAACGCCGCCTAATCAGGGCTGTCTCCGTCCGGTTTGATGGCTATGCTGCGATGACAGGGCGCCCGCCCGGCGCCAGCCAGACTGGAGACACCATGGCCACGATCTACAAGGAATTCATCGTCGACGCCGACATAGACAGTGTCTGGGATGCACTGCGCGACTTCAACGCTGTGCACCGGCGCCTGGCGCCCGGCTTTGTGGTGGACTGCCAACCCGGCGACGGCAGCCGCACCGTGACCTTTGCCAACGGCGCGGTGGCGCATGAATTGCTGGTGGGCCTCCATGAGGAAGCGCATCGCCTCAGCTACACCGTGGTCGGCGGCAAGGCCAGCCACCACATGGCCTCCGCCCAGCTGTTTGCCGAGGGCGACAAGCGCACGCGTTTTGCCTGGATCACCGACGTGCTGCCAGATGCGCTGGAGGGCTACATTGATTCGATGATGACCCAGGGCGCGGCGGTCATGCAGCAGGCCCTCTCAAGCCGTTTTTAAGCCCCCATGCGCTAAACGCCACTACCGGCGATAAAACTTGCGGCACGGCCAGCCGCCGGGCCAAGACCACGGTGCGGGTCCACGGACAGGGCTCCGGCCTGAGGCCAGGCCCGGTCAAGCCGAACGCTCCCTTTGAAAAATATCACCACCAATTCACAAAGAATGTCTTTGGAAAGGCAATTTATTGTGGGCCGGAAGGTGTGGGCGGCTAGGCTTGCCTTCGCACCCGGGTAGCTTGGAAAGTTCTGGAGGCAGCCCCATGCCGCCAACACAGCCCACAGCAAGGCGCCGGATGCTAAACCTCTTCAAAATCCACCAAAACCCGAGGGAGCGCACACCATGCCAAACGGACTGCTCAACTGGACCGTCGATCAAGCCGCAAACAAGCTCATACGTTCGTACCCATACCCCCAAAACACGCCTGAAACCTACTCCTACATCTTTTGGTCACAGAGGGGGATTGATCAGCTAAAGCGCGAGCTACCTGCCGACAACGACACCATGTGCGGCGGCCACGGCGCGGATGCCACGAACGGCGGCGCCGGCAGCGACAGCTACCTTTTTAACCTCGGAGACGGCAGCTATGCGATCACGGCCGCGGACCTGGCCTTTACCGACGCCGATGCTCGCGACAGCTTTACCGGCCTGCGCATAGACAGCCTGCCGGACGCCGGCCGCCTGAGCCTGAGGGGCGCCAACGTCGCGCTGGAGCAAATCATCAGCGCCGCCGACCTGGCCGCCGGCCGCCTGACCTTCAGCCCGATGGCCAATGCCAACGGCGACAACTATGCCAGCATGCTGCTTTCGGTCCAGAGCCAGGATGGCCTGTTCGACTCCGCGCCCAACACCCTGAGCTTCAATATCACGGCCGTCAACGACGCGCCCAAGGTCGAGCTCAGGCTGCAGGGCGGCACAACGCCCATCACGGGCACGACGACAATGCGCCAAGGCAATAGCCTGACCGGCACGGTGACCGATGTGGACGGCCTGGGCCGCGTGAGCTACCAGTGGCAGGCATCGGCCGATGGCCGCGGCTGGAGCGCCATTGCCGGGGCCACGGCCGCCAGCCTCACCCTCACGCCCCAGCTTGCCGGCCGGAGTGTGCGCCTGGCCGTCAGTTATACCGATGGCGGCGGCACCCGGGAAAGCCTGGCCAGCATCGCCAGCGCGCCCGTCAACCGCCTGATGGGCACGGACGGCGACGACAGCCTGATGGGCACCGACGGTGACGACTCCGTGTCCGGACTTGCCGGCAAGGACACCGTCTGGGGACTGGCGGGCAATGACACGATCAATGGCGACGCGGGCGACGACACTGTGTGGGGCGGTGATAACAACGACAGCCTGTTCGGCCAGGCCGGCAACGACAAGCTTTACGGCGAAAACGGCACCCTGTGGGGTGGTGATAACAACGACAGCCTGTTCGGCCAGGTGGGCAATGACAAGCTGTACGGCGAAAACGGCAATGACTACCTGCAGGGCGACGACGGCATGGACAGCCTGGACGGTGGGGCCGGCAATGACACCCTGCTAGGCGGCAATGGCAACGATGACCTCAAGGGAGGGGTCGGCAACGACCGGCTGGAGGGCCAGAACGGTAACGACGTGCTCAATGGCGGCGATGGCAACGACACCCTGCTGGGCGGCAATGGTGATGACAGCCTGGGTGGAAACGAAGGCGACGATACCGTGTCGGGCGGCGAAGGGGCCGACAGGCTCTATGGCGACAACGGCAACGATGACCTCAAGGGAGAGGCCGGCAATGACCGGCTGGAGGGCCAGAAGGGTAATGACGTGCTCAATGGCGGCGATGGAAGCGACACCCTGTGGGGAGGCGATGGCGATGACAGCCTGGGAGGGAATGAGGGTGACGACGTCCTGTGGGGCGGCATCGGCGCCGACAGGCTCTATGGCGACAACGGCAACGAYGACCTCAARGGMGAGGCCGGCAATGACMGSCTGGAGGGCCAGAACGGYAACGACRYGCTCAATGGCGGCGATGGAAGCGACATTCTGGGGGGCGGTGAGAACAACGACACCTTGTACGGCCAGGCGGACAACGACTTTCTTTATGGCGAAAACGGCAACGACATCCTGCAGGGTGACGATGGCATGGACGTGCTGGTCGGCGGAACCGGCAACGACACGCTCAATGGCGGCGATGGAAGCGACACCCTGGATGGTGACGATGGCACCAACTACCTAAGGGGAGGTGAAGGTCGGGATACCTACGTCATCTTTTACGCGTATAAATTTATGGAGAAGACAGACCATATCGTGCAAGACGATGCGGCGCCGGGAGATGTGGATACGCTGAAATTCTCCGGCGGGATCAGGTACGACCAAATATGGTTGCGCCGGGTCGGCGACGACCTGGAACTGCGCGTCCTTGGTGCCAGGAATATCGTATTGGTTGACGGCTGGTATCTTGACAACGCCCGTCACGTTGAAAAAATCCAGGCCGCAAACACACCCGCCCCGGAAGATCCAACCGTCCCAAGGCAAGGCGGCGACACCCGTCCTTTCTTCCTGACCTTGCAGGACAGCCATGTCGACCAACTGGTACAAGCCATGGCAGCCTTTGCGCCGCCGAACCCGGGGGAAACCACGCTTCCGCCGGACTACCAGAGGGTGCTTGCGCCTGTGCTGGCAGCTGCCTGGCATTAAAGCTGCGCCGGCCGAGGTGATTGCCGACGAGACCTGCTGGGCCCAAGGTCCCGGCGTCAGGCTGGCCGTTTGGCCAGCAAGGCCCAGACACCGGCTGCGGACAGCAACGAGCCACCCGCGAAATGAAACCGCCGCTGCGCGCGCGGCGAAGCCAGCAGCGTGCGCGCCGAGGCGGCAAACACCGCATACAGCGTGGCATTGAGGCCGGCCATCACCACGAAGGTGGTGGCCAGTATCCAGAGCTGGCGCGCCACGTCGGCGCCCGGGTTGATGAACTGGGGCAAAAAGGCCACAAAAAACACAATGCCCTTGGGGTTAAGCGCTGTGACCAGGTAGGTGTTGCCGAACAGCTTCCACAAGGAGCCCGGCGCCTCGGGTGCTGTCGCCTGCATGGGCGAGATGCCGGCACGCAACAGCTTGATGCCCAGGTACAGCAGGTAGAGGCCGCCCGCCAATTTGACCACGGTGAACCAGAAAGCCGAGGCCGCGAGCAAAGCGCCCAGGCCGAACAGCGAGACCACCAGTGCCGTGGAATCACCGAGCGCCACGGCGGCGACCAGCGGAATATTGGCCCGCTTGCCGTGCGCCATGGAGTAGCTGACGACGGTGAGGATGGTGGGGCCCGGGATGATGAGCAGGACGGCGGTTGCAGCGACGAATGCAAGCCAGAGCTGGAGGGACATGATGGGTGTTTCCGAAGTGGCGGGTCAATGAAGGGATTGGGTTTCATGATAGCGCCGGCCGGCCGCATCTGCCTAAAATCGCCCATGCCTTCCGCTACCCCACCCACGCCCTCCCCGGTTTCCGCATCGCCCGCCGCGGGCCTTTTCACCGACGACAGCCGCACCACGCGTTGCGCCTGGTGCCAGGCAACGCCTCTCTACCGCAACTACCACGACAGCGAATGGGGTTTCCCGGTGGACGATGAACGCCGGCTGTTTGAAAAAATCTGCCTCGAGGGCTTCCAGGCCGGCCTGAGCTGGCTGACGATTTTGAACAAGCGCGAAGCCTTTCGCAGCGCATTCGCCCACTTCGACGCCGAGCAGGTGGCGCGCTTCGGCGCGCGCGATATCAAGCGCCTGCTCAACGACGCGGGCATAGTCCGCCATGCGGGCAAGATCGCCTCGACCATCAACAATGCGCAGCGTGTGATCGAGCTGCGAAAAGAGTTCGGTTCACTGGGCGCTTTTGTCTGGCGGCTGGAGCCCGAGGCCAAGAGCCGGCCCGCGCGCATCACGCATGAGGCCGTCAAGGCCATGCCGACCTCGCCGGCCTCCACCGCACTGTCCAAGGACCTCAAAAAACGCGGCTGGACTTTTGTGGGGCCGACCACCATGTATGCCTTTATGCAGGCCATGGGACTGGTCAACGATCACCTTGAGGGTTGCGCCAGCCGCAAGGCCGCGCTGGCGGCGCGCAAGGTTTTTACCCCGCCGCGCGTGTTGTAACTTAGAGCCGCTCACAAATCCAGCGAAGCGGTCCTGGCTAGGCGCGTCGCCGCAGACAGTGCACCAGCACGGCAAGGCGACGCAACAACGCCAGGAGGATTTTTGAGTGGCTCTACAGCCAGCGTGCGCGCTTGAAGCGCCAGTAGAGCAACGAGCAGGCCACCACAATCATGCTGATGGCCATGGGGTAGCCGTAGCGCCACTTGAGCTCGGGCATGGCTTCAAAGTTCATGCCCCAGATGCCGGCAAAGGCGGTGCAGACCGCAAAAATACTGGCCCAGGCCGCGAGCTTCTTGGTCACTTCGCTTTCCTCGATGGTGACCATCGCCAGATTGACCTGGATGGCGGTGCCTATCGTGTCGCGCATGTTTTCGATCAGCGCATTGATGCGCGACAAATGGTCGACCACATCGCGGAAATAATCCTGCACGCCGTTGCAGATCTGCGGCACCCGGCCGCCGTGGAGCTTGCTGGCGCCTTCGAGCAACGGCGCGACCGCATGCTTGAGGATCATCACGCTGCCTTTGAGTTCGTAGAGCCGCTCGATGTTCTTGCGCGCGGCGCCGGGCGTGAAGATTTCCTTCTCGATCAGCTCCAGCTCGGTCTCGAGGTCGTCGAGGATGGGAAAGTAGCGGTCAACCACCGCATCCATCAGGGCATACAGCACAAAACCCGAACCGTGGCGCAGCAGCTCGGGCTCGCGCTCGCAGCGTTCGCGCACGCCCAGGAAACCCTTGTTGCTGCGGTTGCGCACGGAGAGCACATAATTTTTTCCGGTGAACACGTCGACCTCGCCGACGTGAAGCTCGCCCGGCTTGTCGGTGGAGCGCTCCACCAGGTGCAGCACCGAAAACAGCGAGGCGCCGTACTCCTCTATCTTGGGTCTCTGGTGGCCGTGCCGGGCGTCCTCGACCGCCAGTTCATGCAGGCTGAACTCGTGCTGCATTTCCTCGAGCTCTTCCGGCGTCGCGTCCTGCAGCGCCACCCAGACAAAGGCATCGGGCCGGCAGATGTAGTCGCTGATCTCGCTGACCGGGATGTCGGCGAGCTTGGTGCCGTTCTGGTAGACCACACAATTGATAAGCATCTGATGTTTCCCGCAAGTTGGCTGCCTGCGTGGATTCTGGCACAGCGGCTCTGAAGCGCAACTGCGCCCTCGCCGCGGTATCCCCTTGCCCCGTCAGGCAGGCCGGCGCGGAACCACCAGGTTGTAGACGGATTGCTGCAGCACCTCGCCGTGCTGGTTGATCGTCTGGCTGCGCACCACGACCCGGCCACGGTCCGGCCGTGAGGCAGAGGGCGTCACGCTCACCACTTCGGTCTCGACATGCAGCACATTGCCGGGACGCGTAGGCTTGGGCCAGCTGATTTCGCCACCCGCGCCTATGATGCCGCCGGCCAGCGGTAGGCCACCGCCGACCAGAAGGCGCATCGTGACGGCCGCCGTGTGCCAGCCGCTGGCCGCCAGGCCGCCAAACAACGTGGCCCTGGCGGCTTCATCACTGAGGTGAAACGGCTGGGGATCAAACTGCGCGGCGAACGAGGTGATCTGCGCCTCATCGAGAGCATGCTCGCCACTGACGAAGCGGTCACCAGCCTTCAGGTCGTCGAGATAACGGAGTTCCGGAACGCCTGTTTCAGAAATATTGCTCATGCACTCCTCTCTTTTTTGAGGCGGTACTCAGGCCGAGGCCTTGGCCGCTATCTGCCGCGGCAGCAAGGCCTCGCGTATCGGCAGGTTCACCAGCGCGGCACCCGCGGCCAGCACGATGTCCATGTACCAGACCCAATCGTAGCTGCCCGTGGCCTGGAACACATAACCTCCCAGGTAAGCCCCCAGGAATCCGCCCACCTGGTGCGACAGCATGACCACGCCGAACAGCATGGCCATATTGGCCGTGCCGAACATCTTGGCGACCAGGCCCACCGTGGGCGGCACCGTCGAGAGAAAGGTCACGCCCATCACGGCGGCGAAGACCAGCATCACGGCCGGCGTCTTGGGCGCGAGCAGGAAGATGAGCACCGCCAGGCCGCGCGTTGCGTACAGCAGGGCCAGCAAAGACTTCATGCGCCACTTCCCCACGGCCCAGCCCATGGCCAGGCTGCCGACGATGTTGAAGAGACCGATCATCGCCAGCGACCAGCCGCCGATTTCAGGCGGCAGACCGCAGGCTGCGACCACCCCTGGCAAATGCGTGGCAAGAAACGCCACATGAAAGCCGCACACCAGGAAACCCGCAGCCAGGTAACGATAACTGGGCGTGGCGATGGCCTGGCTGATGGCCTGGCGTGCGCTCAGCGCTTTTGTGCCCGACGCTGCCGCAGCTTGCGCCGCCAGTGCATTTGAGTTGCCCTTGAGTACCAGCACCGCCGGCACCGCCAGCAGCACCAACGCGCCCAGCCATTGCATGGCACTGGCCCAGCCGACAGCGGCGGTAAGGCCAATGGCAATCGGCGCCATCGCGAACTGGCCGAAAGAGCCTCCCGCATTGACGATACCGGTCGCCAGGCCGCGCTTTTCCGGCGGCACCAGGCGCGTGCTGGCGGCCATCAGCACCGAGGGCCCGGCCATGCCCGCACCGCCCGCGGCGAGCACGCCGATGGCAAAGATCAAGCCCGCTGTACTGCTCATGAGTGGCGTGATGATGGTGCCAATCGCCACCAGTACCACACCCAGAAAGATCACACGGCCCGTGCCGATGCGGTCGGCCACCGCGCCGGCAAAGGGCTGCGTCAACCCCCACCAGAGCTGGCCGAAGGCGAAGGCCAGGCTGATGCTGCCTATGCCCAGCGCGGTCGAGGTGTTGAGGGCCGAGAGGAACAAGCCCATGGTCTGGCGCACGCCCATGGTGAGGGCGAAGGTGCCGCCGGCGGCCAGCAGCACCAGCCACATCGCGATGCGGCGCGCGGCAGGTGGCAGAGCCGGTGTCGCGGCGGGATTGGAAGGCTCGGGATTACTCATCATCAGCTCCAGATTCGATGGGGGACAAAAGCTCTAAAGATTCATTGATCAGGTTGTGCAGGGCCAGCACGCGCCCGGTGCCCAGCAGCGCATTGAGCTGCTCCTGCGCGGCCCTCCAGTGCGTGCGGGCCTCCTCGCGCTTGGCGCGGCCCGCGTCGGTCAACACCACGGTGCGGCTGCGTGCATCGGTGCCTGCGGTGAGCTCAATCCAGCCCGCGTCGATCAAGGGCTTGAGATTGCGTGTAAGGGTCGATGCGCTGACCTTCATGCCGCGCGCCAGCTCACCGGGCCGCATGGGACCGAGTTTGAGCACATAGGTCAGCAGGGAATACTGTGTGGTCTTCAACCCCACCTTGGCCATTTCGAGGTCGTAGTGATGCGCCACGCGGCGCATCAGCTGGCGCAGTTTCAGATTGGTGCAGCCCTGCACCTTGAGCTCGGCCTGGGTTGACAGGCGGGTTTTCCCGTTCATAATTTAATTGTATCTACAACTATTGCATATGCAACACTTATGGACACCATGACCCCACAAGACACATTGACTCAATGGATGGAACAAAGCGCCGCGGTGCGCGCCCGCATGGAAGGCGGCGGCGGCAGGCCGGGCCTGGCACGGCCCGAAGACATGGCCGGCAAAACCGGCATGGAAGTCATGAGCGCCATGCTGGCCGGCAAGCTGCCCTACCCCCACATCGCCGACACGCTGGATTTCGCGCTCATCGAGGTCGAACCCGGCAAGGCCGTGTTCCAGGGTACGCCGCAGCTCAAGCACTACAACCCGCTGGGCACGGTGCACGGCGGCTGGTACGCCACGATGCTGGATTCCGCCGTGGGCTGCGCCGTGCACACCATGATGCCCGCGGGCCGAGCCTACACCACGGCCGAACTGAGCATCAACATCGTGCGCGCCGCCTCGCACAAGACCGGGCCGCTGCGCGCCATAGGCACGGTGATCCACTGCGGCCGCCAGCTGGCCACCGCCGAGGGCCGCATCGTGGGCCCGGACGGCAAGCTGTATGCGCATGCGACCACCACCTGCCTGGTGTTTGAGGTGACTCAGAAATAGCACCAGCGAAGTGCGCGCCGGGCCAGGCCGGGCGGATTGAAAACAGGGCGCGATATCCGATGTGTCTTCAGTCACGGCCCGGTCTCAGGCAGGCAATGGCCGCGCATGACAGAAGAAGTGCGCAGACACCGTAAATCCATTCAGCCGGCGCGACCGGTAACAACAGGCCGGCAAGCACGGGGCCAATGCCCGCGCCCATGTCGCGCCAGACCGAGCGTGTGGCGAGGGCTTGTATGCGTCCGGGTCCCGGTGTACGAAGAGCCACAAGCGCCGGCAATAGCGGCAACAGCAAGGCACGCAAAATCACGATAACCAGTGCACACGTCCACAGCCAGCCGAAGCCAAAACCCACAAGGGCCGCGGAGGTCAGCACGGAAAGCGCCACCAGCAGAACCTCGATGCCGTATTTCTCGGCCATGCGGCCGCCGGCAGAACCCAGGAGAATTTCCGCCAGGTAGCGGACCGACAGCAGCAGGCCTGCCACGATGACCGGATTGCCCGGCAAGAGGTCACGGCCCAGATAAGACAAACCGATGATGAACAGGCCGTCCAGCACCAGGCCTTCAATGAACGACCAGGTATCGAGGCTGCCCGGGAACCTGGCCCTTTTTGTTGCCGGCGGCTCGCCATGGGGGATGGTCGGGAGCTGCCGCGTGACCAGCAGCCCGGCCACCGCGACAGCCGCGAACACAAAAAATATGACTCTTGGGCCAAACCAGAGCGCACACGCACCGCCCAAAGGCAATGCAAGCATGGGCCCCAAGGCCGTAAACGCACGGGATCGCCCCGCCCGGCGCGCGGCACCCGCCGGTTCGGCGGTGGCCAATGCCTGGGTGGCCAGGTTAAGCGCTGCAAAAGCCAGGCCCCACAAGAGCCGCAGGAGCAGCAAAGCGACGAATCCCGCGAATGTGGCGTAACCCAGCGCGCATACCGCGGCCGCCATCACCGCCAGGGAGCAGGTGAGCCTCTCGCCCTTACGGGCATAAAACTTCGCCACCATCCCGTAACCGGCAATGCGCACGAGGCGGTTCGCGGCCAGGAGAATGCCCGCTTCGGGCAAGGTGACGCCAAACGCGGGCGCGAACATCGGCAAGAGCAGGTAGAGCACCGTGTCTCCCGGAAGTGACAGCCCGAGCGCCATGGCGGCATGGCGTGAGTTGCGGTCCGGGTCAGAGGCAATGGGCTGTTTCATGGACCGCATGGTGCGCGACGCCACCGCTCCCGACAAACGATATTCATGCGCAGTACGTGTGAGAAAATGACACGCATGTCGCCCCGCTTACCTCCGTTGAATGCGGTCCGTGCTTTCGCGGCGGCGGCGCGGCATCTGAGCTTCACCCGTGCGGCCCTTGAATTGCACGTCACGCACGGCGCCATCAGTCGCCAGATCAAGACGCTGGAAGCTTTTCTGGGCGTGGACCTGTTCGAACGAAAAACCCGGCAAGTCCACCTCACGGCGGCCGGCCATCAGTTCCATGCGCAGGCCGGACCCGCGCTCGATCAAATTGGCGAAGCGGCCCAATCGCTCAGGGCGCGGGCACCATCGCGCGCAGTGAGGGTCAACGTCAGGCCTACTTTCGCCGTGCGCTGGCTGATTCCGAGGCTGCCGGGGTTCGTGGCAAAGCACCCGGACATCGAACTGCAGATGATGACCAGCACGCTGGCGCCGGATCAGGCGCCTGAGGCATTCGATCTTGCCATCCGGCGGAGCACCAAGGGATGGCCGCAGGCGATGCCGATTCGCCCATTCCTGGAGGACGAGGTCCTTGTCGTTGGATCTCCCGCATTGTTCGCCCGTCGTCCGGTCACCGATCCGCAATCCTTGGCCTCGCACGTCTTGCTGCTGTCGAAATCACGCGGCAATGATTGGGGCGACTGGAAAAAGCACGTGAATGCGCCCGAGCTGGAACCCGCCAGTTGTCTGCAGTTCGAACACCTGCATTTTGTCCTTCAGGCAGCCGTCGACGGGCTGGGTTTCGCGCTGGCGCCGACCACCTTGATCGCCCATGACATCGCTTCGGGACGGTTGACCTGCCCTTTGCCCGAGTTGCGGATGGCGCTGAGCCGCCACTACTTTGGCCTCGCACCGGGTGCAACACCCGAGACGGAATGCTTTGTGCAATGGCTCATGGAAGAGATGAAAACCGCACGATAGGCCCAGCAAGCCCGCCGCTTGTTCCCTGCGTCTTTGACCTCAGGCTGCGAGCCACGACGTTCCAATGGCGCAGATCCGCGGGCTGCTGGAGATCGAACTGAGGCAAATGCCGGGGGAAACGGAGGTCCCAGCCTGCTCCAACCCAAGAACAACATCATTCTTCAGGTATGCCGCTTCCCAATTCACAACCCGGATCCCAACAACACCCCATGAATACACCTGCATTGAGCGCCGCCATTTACATTCGCCACCCCGCCCTTGCCGATGAGCGCGCATTTCTTTCCGCGGTACGCGCCAGCCGCAGGCTTCATCATCCATGGACGGCTCCGCCCGACACACCGATCCTGTTTCGCGCCTACATCGAACGCATGGGCTTGCCGGCCAACTGCGCTTTTCTTGTCTGCCGCCGCGACACCCACGCTTTGGTGGGTGTCATCAACATCACGAATGTCGTGCTGGGCCTGTTTCGCAGCGGCTACCTCGGCTACTACGCCTTCGCGGGGCATGAGCGCCAAGGCCTCATGCGCCAGGGGCTGCGGGCCGTCGTGGGCCACGCGTTCAAGTCACTCAAGCTCCACCGCCTGGAAGCGAATATCCAGCCGGCGAACACGGCCTCCATTGCCCTGGTCGCCTCCTGCGGGTTCACGCAAGAAGGGTACTCACCGCGCTACCTGAAGATCGGCGGCCGCTGGCGAGACCACGAGCGCTGGGCCATCCTGGCCTCATAGGCGCTCTGGCATCCGCCGAAAAATAAAAGCCCAGAGCGTACCAGCGCATCGATGAGGAACTAGGCAACCCCCAACGCGTTGACCGGAATCTTGAGATAGCTGACACCGTTTTCCTCAGGCGGCGGCAAGCCGCCCGCGCGGATATTGACCTGGATGGAGGGAAGAATCAGCGTGGGCACGCCGAGCGTGGCATCCCTTGCCGCGCGCATGGCCGCAAAAGCATCCTCAGAAATACCGTCACGCACGTGGATGTTGGCCTTGCGCTGCTCACCCACGGTGCTTTCCCATTGCGGCATGCGCTCGCCGGGCGGGTAGTCGTGGCAGACAAAAATCCGGGTTTGCGCCGGCAACTGCAGCAGCTTGTGGATGGAGCGGTACAACTGGCGGGCATCGCCACCCGGGAAGTCCGCGCGTGCTGTTCCCACGTCGGGCATGAAGAGCGTGTCACCCACAAACACCGCGTCACCCGCCAGGTAGGCCATGTCCGCGGGCGTGTGCCCGGGCACGTGCAGCGCGCTCATCTCCACCTCGCCTATCGCGAATGTCTCGCCGTCCTTGAACAGGTGGTCGAACTGGCTGCCGTCCGGTGCGAATAGAGGCTCCAGGTTGAAGATTTTCTTGAACGTGGACTGCACGGCGCGTATGTGTTCGCCAATGGCAATCTTGCCGCCGGTGCGCGCCTTCAGGTAATGGGCTGCCGACAGATGGTCGGCGTGTGCATGGGTTTCCAGAATCCACTCAACGTGAAGGCCTTGTTGCTCCACATAGGCCAACACATGGTCAGCCAGCTCCGTGCTGGTGCGCCCCGACTTGAAGTCATAACCGAGCACCGGGTCGATGATGGCCGCCTGCCCCGCGCCGCGATCCGCCACGACATAGGTGACAGTCCCGGTCACGGTATCAAAAAAAGCCTGGGGATTGAGCGGGGTTTGCATGGACCGGGTTCTTTCATTCAAGGCGCGCACCCCTACATTATATCTTTTTATATAATATTGAACACATCCCTGCGCATGGCCATGAAATCATCCTCTCCAGTTTTAGACACCGGGCAACTTCGCAACGCTGCCGCGCAAGCCGTGGGCGCGCTGAAGGCGCTGGCCAATGAAGACCGGCTGCTGCTGCTCTGCCAGCTCTCGCAGGGCGCGCGCTGCGTGAGCGAGCTGGAGCAGGACCTGGGCATACGCCAGCCCACCCTGTCCCAGCAGCTCAGTGTGCTGCGCAATGAAGGCATGATCACTCCGCGCCGTGAAGGCAAGAACATCTACTACAGCGTGGCCGACACCGGGACGTTGGAAATCCTGGCGCTGCTCTATCGCCTCTATTGCCCTCAAGGAGGTCAACGATGACTCTGGACTGGAACGCCTTCACACCCTGGCCCGCGCTGGCGGGCGGCCTGCTCATAGGCCTGGCCGCGGCAATGTTCGTGCTGCTCAACGGGCGCATCGCCGGCATCAGCGGAATTCTGGGCGGGCTGCTCAAACCGGTGCGCGGCGACGCCGGCTGGCGCGTGGCTTTTGTCGCCGGGCTCATAGGCGCGCCATGGGCCTACGCCGCGTTCTCGGCCTTGCCGCGTGTGCAGGTGGATGCCGGCTATGGCGTGCTCGTCGCCGCCGGATTGCTGGTGGGCATAGGCACACGCTACGGCGCGGGTTGCACCAGCGGCCATGGCGTGTGCGGGCTTTCAAGGCTGTCGCTGCGTTCGCTGGCGGCCACGGCGGCTTTCATGGCCGCCGGTTTTGCGGTGGTGTTCCTGGTGCGCCACCTGTTCAAGTTTTAGGAGAAAGACCATGCTGATGCTCTTTTCCCTGCTGGCCGGCGTGGTGTTTGGCCTGGGCCTGATCGTCTCGGGCATGGCCAATCCGGCCAAGGTGCTGGGCTTCCTGGACCTTGCCGGCCCCTGGGACCCCTCGCTGGCCTTTGTCATGGCCGGCGCCGTCGCCGTGGGTTTCTTCGCCTTCCTTCAGGCCAAAAAAAGGCGCCTGTCGCTGCTGGGTGCCGAGATGAAGCTGCCAGCCGCGGGCCGCATCGACCGCAGGCTGGTAGCCGGCAGCCTGCTGTTCGGCGCGGGCTGGGGGCTGGCCGGATTCTGCCCAGGCCCGGGCCTCGTGGCCCTGGGCATGGGCGAACCCAAAGCCGCGGTGTTTGTACTGGCCATGCTGGCCGGCATGGCGATCTTCGAGCTGATCGAAAGGCGACGGCCGTAGCCCGCGGTGTGCAGCTACACCGCCTGGGCCAGGCACCCGATTGACTGTCCGCATGCGGACAATTGAGCCTCTTTTTTTTGGCTCGACCCCTTATTCAAGCGAAATAGGTGGGGACCCCTGTCATATCTGGCAGGGTAAAGCTTGATTCAAGCTTGCACGGCGCATAGACTGCGCGAACATCAAAAAAAGAAGTGATGCAATGACGACCTCCATGAACCACCACGCACCGGCCGCCTTTCAAGCTCTGCGCCAGCCCCTGGATGCTCCGGGGGCCATTTTTCCCAACGGGGGATACCCCTTTGTGTCACCCCAGCAGGAAAATTTCATCGAGGAAATCACGCTGTCCCATCTGGACACCGCATCAAAACTGGAAAAAGTGCAGGGGCTCCGCGACCACATCAAGCTGCCGTCCGGATGCCGTAACGAGCAGTTCTTTGAACAAGAAAAAAAAGAGACGAATTGGGTTTGGTGTTTGCGTTCGAGGTCCGTCGGGCCGTAATCGGCACCTTAAGACTGGTTCCCATGCACAAGGGACTGACATCACTTGAAAAGCTGCTGGCGCAGAGACAATTGATCGACCCGGCAACCTGCCAAAGCAGCTGGGAAATCGGGCGCCTTGTATTAAATCCCGACTACAGGGGTGGCCCCGATCTCGTGAAGAAATGCGTATTTCTAGGCGTTTCGTATTTCGCCCAGCATACCGATGGGCAATACCTCTTTGCCTCTTGCTCGCCCGTGCTGAGCCGCCTGTACAGGCGTTTCGGGCTTTCCACCATCGTCAACAATTTGCGGGTGGATGGAACGGACGGATCGTATGTTCTGATGCGTGGACGGGTCTCGGATGTTCTGAAAGCATCGGCATGCTGATACTCAAGCTCCGGGGGCTGCTGTTATAAGGAACGGCGCTCTTTCGCATGGCACCGAAAAAACCGGCACCTGGCTCAAAGGGCTTTGTGCACCTGGGGAGTTGGAAAAAACATGGGTTGGTTCAAAAAGCTCTTTGGCTACTACGAGGCCTACCATGCGCACGGCAGGCCGCTGCTCAAATACAT
Organism: Polaromonas sp. P1_A2; assembly: GCF_056406895.1. Lineage (NCBI taxonomy): Bacteria > Pseudomonadati > Pseudomonadota > Betaproteobacteria > Burkholderiales > Comamonadaceae > Polaromonas > Polaromonas sp. P1_A2. The sequence continues at coordinate 142,207 of NZ_JBFTZI010000003.1, forward strand.
CGGCATCATCGGTGCGCTGACCTATGTGGTGTTTTACCTGATACGGTTCACGAAACCGAATCCCCGCCCTTACGACGATCTTGCAATCCGGCTGCCGGTTGTTGTCCTGTTTACCGTGCTGGCCTTGAGAAGCCATTGGCCCGAAAAATTTAAAAAATACTACTTTGCCTACTCTTACTGGGCACTGATTTTTTGCCTGCCGTTTGCCAATGTATTTCTGTCGCTGATGCGGCACGGAGGCATCCCGTCAATCTCCAATTGTTTTATCGCGCTGAGTTTCCTGGTCATGCTGACCGACTGGCGCAATACGATTGTCATGCTCTTGATCGGGGGAGGCGCGGCAACGCTGCTTTACACCGCCATCACGCCTCATCCGGCGGTGCCCATGGACATGGTGGCTCAACTTCCCGCGTACCTGCTGATTCTCATAGGCGGCGCGGCATTCAAGCTCTCGGAAAGGCAGATCGATGCCGAAAAGCTGCGCATTGCGAACTCCCTGGCCGGCTCGATTGCCCACGAAATGCGCAATCCACTGGGACAAGCCAGGATGAGCCTGGAAAGCATCGGGGAGATGCTGCCTGCCGCGGACACCGCCATCCCCGCCGAGCACGTTTCCCGTATGCGCCAGTACGTCGACATGGGGGAAATTGCGGTGCACAGGGGCCACCAGGTGATTGACCTGATTCTTGGGTCGCTCAAGCCCAGCGCGGTGGACCGCAGCAAGTTTGAATACCTATCCGCCGCGAAGGCGACGCAAAAAGCGGTGGATGAATACAGTTTTATCGAGCGAAACGTCCGCGATGATTCTGGCAATCTGCGCGACAGAGTCACGGTGCGTGTCGTCAAGGATTTCGTTTTTTATGGCGATGAGACTCCCTACGTTTTTGTGCTCTTCAATCTGATCAAAAACGCGCTTTATTACCTTGAGCAAAGGCCGGACGGGATCATCGTGCTGACGGTGGCCGATCACAAGGTGATCGTCAGGGACACGGGCCCCGGTATCTCCAAGGAGGTTCTGGCTCACCTGTTCGAGTCCTTCATGACTTCGGGAAAAGCCGGAGGGACGGGCCTTGGTCTCTCTTATTGCAAACGGACCATGCAAAGCTTTGGGGGTGACATCCATTGCGAGTCCGTGCAGGGCGAATTCACACAATTCACGCTCAGCTTCCCAATGGCGCCGCAAGCCGGGATAAGCAAGGTGCCCGAAACCCTGCAGGCGCCCACGCCGCCCGCCGCCAGACCGGTCATCCCCGGTGATGTGCTGGAAGGCAGAACCGTGATACTGGCCGAAGACGACGAACTGAACCGTTTGATGGTCGGCGACTGCCTGAAAAGCTGGGGCCTGACAGTGCTGGAGGCCGAAGGAGGACGCCAGGTTCTGGCCCATTTGGACAATACGCCGGGCGTCGACCTGATCTTGATGGACATGAATATGCCCGGCTTGAATGGCGTGCAAACGACACAAGCGATCCGTTCACGGGACTGGGAACATCAGGGAATTTTTATCCTTGCACTCAGCGGAAACTCCAATGAGCTTGATGTCAAAACCGCCCTCGGCGCGGGCATGAACGGCTACGTCCTGAAAAATGGCGACATGAAGTTGCTGCAGGGGAAAATGCTGGAGGCGCTGGCCGCAACACAGTAGCCGGCAAAATATTCAGCACGGTGAAGCCTCTTACAGCGGGATGCCCGAGGCATACGTCGCCGTAGCCCTTGCACAGGGAGCAGCCTGCAAGGGAATCCAGGATTGGCGACAATGGGCGAACCACGACTCACCAGGCCATCGTCTTATGCGACTCCTACACACCATGCTGCGCGTTGGCAATCTCCAGCGCTCCATTGATTTTTACACCCAGGTGCTCGGCATGAAGCTGCTGCGCACTTCGGAAAACCCCGAGTACAAATACAGCCTGGCTTTTGTCGGCTACGGCAACAACCCCGAGCATGCCGAAATCGAGCTGACCTACAACTGGGGCACCGACAGCTACGACATGGGCACGGCCTTCGGCCATATCGCGCTGGGCGTGCCGGATGTGTATGCGGCCTGCGAAAAGATCAAGGCCGCGGGCGGCAATGTCACGCGCGAGGCCGGCCCGGTCAAGGGCGGCACTACCGTGATTGCCTTCGTGACGGACCCGGACGGCTACAAGATCGAGTTGATCCAGCGCACTGAATACGCAACCGGCGCGGGCCTGCGTTAGGCCTTACTCGCGCTGCAAACGGCAAGCCTGCTGCGCCAGCGCCGTCACCTGCGCCCAGTCGCCGCGTGCCAGCACGTCGGCCGGCGTGAGCCAGGAGCCGCCCACGCAGACCACATTGGGCAGGCTTAAAAATTCCGCGGCATTGGCCGTGGAGACGCCGCCCGTGGGGCAAAAGCGCACGTCGCCGAAGGGGCCGCTCCAGGCCTTGAGCATGGCCGGGCCGCCCGCTTGCATGGCCGGGAAAAACTTCAGTTCGGTCAGGCCATCTTCCTGGGCCATCATGATTTCGCTGCCGGTGGCCACGCCGGGCAGCAGGGGCAGTCCGGCATCGCGGCAGGCCTGGCCCACGGCGTGGGTGTAGCCCGGGCTCACGGCAAAACGCGCGCCGGCCATGGCACAGGCCTGGGCGTCGGCGGCGCTGCGCACCGTGCCGGCGCCGGCGACGGCCTCGGGCACATCGCGCGCGATGGCTTCGATGCAGGCCAGGGCCTGCGGCGTGCGCAGCGTGACTTCCAGCATGCGGATGCCGCCGGCCACCAGCGCGCGCGCCAGCAGCACCGCCTGTTTCACGTCGGTCAGCACGATGACGGGTATCACCGGCGCATCCTGCATCACCTGCAGGGCGGTCAGCTTGCCGCCGGGTTTGATGTTCACATCCACGATAAAGCTCCTTCTTCGGCGGTCAGCGCGTGGCGGCGCATGCCGGTAAACAATTCACGGCCCATGCCGACGGCATTGCCTGCGCGCAATTCGGCGGGCATGGTTTCCACGGACCTGGCAGCCCATTCCGCCTCCGCCACCAAAACCTTGAGTTCGCCGGTGATGGCGTCGACACGGACCAGGTCGCCGTCACGCACCTTGGCCAGCGGGCCGCCGGCGGCCGCTTCTGGCGACACGTGGATGGCGGCCGGCACCTTGCCGGAGGCGCCGCTCATGCGGCCGTCGGTGACCAGCGCGACCTTGAAGCCCTTGCCCTGCAGCACGGCCAGCGGCGGCGTGAGCTTGTGCAGCTCGGGCATGCCGTTGGCCTGCGGGCCCTGCCAGCGCACCACGCAGACCACGTCGCGGTTGAGGTCGCCGGCGTTGAAGGCCAGGTGCAGGGCTTCCTGCGAATCAAATACCCGGGCGGGCGCCTCGATCACATGGCGGTCGTCGGGCACGGCCGAGACCTTGATCACGCTGCGGCCCAGGTTGCCCTGCAGCAGCTTGAGACCGCCGGTGGCGCTGAAAGGTTTGGCAACGGGCCGCACGATGGTTTCGTCCTTGGAGTTGCCAAGCTCATGCCAGGCCAGGGCCGCGCCGGCCAGTGCCGGCTCGCGCGTGTATTCGCGGATGCCGCCCGCGCGCACCGTGAGCACGTCTTCATGCATGAAGCCGGCGTCCAGCAGCTCGCGGATGATCAGCCCCGGGCCGCCCGCGGCCTGGAACTGGTTCACGTCGGCGCTGCCGTTGGGGTAGACATGGGCCAGCGTGGGCACCACGTCGGAGAGGTCGGAAAAATCATTCCAGTCGATCACGATGCCGGCCGAATGCGCCACCGCCACCCAATGGATCAAATGGTTGGTGGAGCCTCCCGTGGCCAGCAAGGCGACCATGGCATTGACGATGGCTTTTTCATCAACGATCAGGCCTATGGGCGCAAAACGTTTGGCCTTGACGATGCCCAGCACGGTGCGCGCCGCCTCGCGCGTGAGTTCCTCGCGCAGGGCGTTGCCCGGGTTCACAAAGGCGGTGCCGGGCACATGCAGGCCCATGGCTTCGAGCAGCAGCTGGTTGCTGTTGGCCGTGCCGTAGAAGGTGCAGGTGCCGGGGCTGTGGTAGGACTTGAACTCGGAATCCAGCAAGGCATCACGGCCAACCAGGCCCTGCGCGGCCTGCTCACGCACATGGGCTTTTTCCTTGTTGGGGATGCCGGAAGTCATGGGCCCGGCCGGCACAAAGACCGTGGGCAGGTGGCCGAACTGCAGCGCCCCTATCAAGAGGCCGGGCACGATCTTGTCGCACACGCCCAGCATCAGCGCCGCGTCGAACATGTCGTGCGAGAGCGCTATCGCCGTGCCCATGGCAATCACGTCGCGGCTGAACAGGCTCAGCTCCATGCCGCTGGTGCCCTGGGTCACGCCGTCGCACATGGCAGGCACGCCGCCGGCCACCTGGGCCGTGGCGCCCAGCTTGCGGGCTTCGTCCTTGATGAAAGCCGGATAGGCCTGCAAAGGCGTGTGCGCCGACAGCATGTCGTTGTAGGCGGTGACGATGCCGATGTTGGGTGCGCGCTGCGTCACCACCTTGAAACGGTCGTCCAGTGGCATGCCAGCGAAGGCATGGGCCACGTTGGCACAACCCATGCGGTCCATGCCGGGGTCGCGGCTGGAGGCCGCGTGCAGCTGCGCGAGGTAGGCCTCGCGCGTGGGACGGCTGCGCGCGGCGATACGCGCGGTGATGTCTGAGACTTTGGGATGAAGGGCCATGGTGGGGGCTTTATGAAGTTTGGGTGGCGGGGCACCGGGTCGCCGTAACTTTATTACTGACTCTATGGTAACGGGTTACCGGCCATTTCACGCCAGTGTGGTTACGGTACGGTTACCAAACACTCTGCCCACGAGGCGGGGCGCCGGGCGTCAGCCCTGCGCCTTTGCGCTTGTCAGCGGCCCGCTACGCCGAAGAGCACCTGACAGCTTATTGCAGCGAAATCTCGACGCGGCGCGCCTCGGCGTCGTTGCCGCCGGCCAGCTGTTCGGGTTTCTTGAGCTCGATTTGCCGCTCAGGAACGCCCGCGGCCTTGAGCGCGTCACGCACGGCCACCGCACGCTGCCGGGCCAGGGCCGCGTTTTTGACGGCGTCGCCCGTGGCGTCATGAAAGCCCGAGATGACCAGCGTGCGGCCGCCCTTGGCCGCCTTGACCAGGTCGGTCATGGCATCCACCGCGCCGGCGGCGAGCTCGGCCTGGCCGGAAGCGAAATAAAAGCGCACCACGCCCTGCTCGACTTTCACGCTGGCGGCATCGGCCGCGGCCTGCGAAGCTTGTATCGCCTGGCTGACATCGGGAAGGATTGCGGCTGGCGGCGGTGCGGAAGCGACCGGTGCCGGAGCTTGCGCGGCGGCCGCAAGGGCGGGAACTGCGGGCGGTCCGGCGGGCTCGCCGCGATGCAGCCGATACAGGCTGATGCCTATGACCAAGGTGGTGACAAAAACAATCAGGCCCAGAACGAGCGCCAACACCAGGCCCTGCTGGCCTTCATCGTCCTGAGAAAACATTGCCCGACTCCCGTCACAAAAACTCGGCCCATTGTAAAGTGCGGCTGTGGAAAATTCAGCCAAGCAAACAGCCGCAATGGGCCTTTCCGTTTCCCGCAACCCCGACCACATGCTGGAGACCGTCCTGCGCGAATGGGGCGGCAAGGACGACCTCTGGATATTTGCCTATGCCTCGCTGATCTGGCGGCCGGAGTTCGAGCATGCGGAAGAGCGCTTCGCCACCATCCACGGCTACCACCGCGCGCTCAAGATGTGGAGCCGCGTGAACCGCGGCACACCGGAATGCCCGGGCCTGGTCTTCGGCCTGCTGCACGGCGGCAGCTGCAAGGGCATGGCTTTTCGCATCCCGCGGGCGCAGGTGGAAGGCGCCCTGCCCGCCCTGTGGAAGCGCGAGATGCCCAACGGCGTGTACGACCCCAAGTGGCTGCGCTGCCAGACCGCTGGGGGCGACCTGCGGGCGCTGGCCTTCACCTTGTCCAAGCGCAGCCCCAGCCACACCGGCGTGCTCAGCGAGGATGTTTACCGGCGAATTTTTTCAGACTCCTGCGGGCGCTACGGCACCACGCGGGAATACGCGCAGCTCACCTATGACAAGCTGAAGACCCTGGGTATCCACGACCATGCGCTGGGCAAGCTGCTGGCGCTGGTCAACACCTGAGCGGCCGCGGCCCGAACTTGCCATCGCGGGCCATGCGGCCTACAGTGGGCTTTTTTCTCACTATCCCACCAACCAACCTGTCAGGAGACAGCTTCATGAACCAGCTTCTCGCGCCGCTTGCCGCGGCCCTTGTGCTCAGCGCCTGCGCATCGACCATGAGCGGCCCGCGCGCCGTGGCCCAGCTGCAAAGCACCACCGGCAATACCGCCGCCGGCACCGTGAACTTCAGCCAGAGCGGCGACAAGGTGCTGGTCTCGGGCGAGATCCGCGGCCTCAAGCCCAATGCCGAGCACGGCTTTCATGTGCATGAAAAAGGTGATTGCTCCAGCGGCGACGGCATGAGCGCCGGCGGCCACTTCAACCCAAGCGGCCAGCCGCACGGCAGCCACTCGGACATGGCCCACCATGCCGGCGACCTGCCCAGCCTCAAGGCCGATGCCAGTGGCGTCGCAAAGTTCAGCTTTGAATCCAAGACCATTGCCATCGGCAGCGGCATGAACAACATCGTGGGCAAGGGCCTGATCGTGCACCGCGACCCGGACGACTTCAAGACCCAGCCCACCGGCAATTCCGGCCCGCGGCTGGCCTGCGCCGTCATTGCGCTGAGCTAAAAGCGCTGGGCCAGCAAGGCTTCGGCGCGCTGCAAGTCCAGCAGCGTGTCGATGTCGATAACCGTCCCCTCATCGGCAACCTCGATAAAGCCGACGGCATTCAGCGCGGCCTGCGCCTGGACCACCGGGGACGCACCCCGGCTCCCCGTCAACGCCAGCAAGGCATCACGGCAGGCGGCCGAAAACCCGACCGGATGGCCGCGCGCGCCCTTGAACATGGGCACCACCACCGCATGCCGAACCAGCGCATCGGCCACCGCCAGCAGCGTGGCGGCCTGCACCAGAGGCAAATCACCCGGCAACACCAGCCAGCCCGAGGCTTCAGGTGCGGCCCGCACGGCGGCCGCGATGCTGTCGCCCATGCCGGGGTGGCCCGCGTCTTCAAGGTGCCAGGGCAGGCCGCTGGCGGCCACGGCCCCCAGCGTGCGCGCCAGCACCGGCTTGCCGGCCAGCAAGGCCTGCAGCTTGTGCGTGCCGCCGCCGGAGGCGGCAAAGCGCTCGCCCCGGCCCGAGGCCAGCACCAGCACCGTGGGCACGCCCTTTTCCATCACGCCAGTTTAAAAGGCAGCTCGCGTGGCGCCGGCTTGCCCGTGAGCTTGGCGATGGCATTGGCAAAAGCCGGAGCCAGCGGCGGCAGGCCGGGCTCGCCCAGGCCGGTGGGCGCATCGGCGCTGGGCACGATGAACACCGCCACCGTGGGCATGTCGGTGATGCGCGGCACCGGGAAGTCGCCAAAGTTGCTTTGCTCCACCACGCCGTCTTTCAGCGTGATGGCAGCGCCCGGCAGGCACATCGAAAGCCCCATGAGCGCCGCGCCCTGGATCTGCGCCTCCACGCTGGTCGGGTTGATCGCCAGGTTGCAGTGCACACCCGCGGTGATGGCGTGCAGCACCGGCGTGTTGTCCTTGACCGAGGCTTCGACCACATAGGCCACCACGGTATTGAAGGACTCATGCACCGCCACGCCCCAGGCACGGCCGGCGGCCAGCGTGCGCTTGCCGTAGCCGGACTTGTCGACCGCCAGCTGCAGCGCGGCCGCGTGGCGCGGGTGCTTGCTGCCGAACTGCTTGAGGCGGTAAGCCACTGGGTCCTGACCACTGCCGCGCGCGACCTCGTCGATCAAGGTTTCCATCACGTAGGCGGTATGGGTGGAGCCCACGCTGCGCCACCACAGCACCGGCACATTGAGCTTGGGATGGTGCACCGACAGGCGCATCGGGATGTCGTAAGGCTCTTTCATGCCTTCGACCATGGTGCCGTCCACGCCGTCCTTGACCATGAAGGCTTCAAACGGCGAGCCGGCGAGAATGGACTGGCCGACGATGACGTGGTCCCAGCCCAGGATTTCGCCCTTTTCGTCAAAGCCGATTTCGGCGCGGTGCACATGCATGGGACGGTAGTAGCCGCCCTTGATGTCGTCCTCGCGGCTCCACAGCGTGCGCACCGCAGCCGTCAGGCCGGCGCTGCGCGCAGCTTTTGCGACGTTGCAGGCTTCGACCACGTAGTCGCTGGTCGGAATCGCACGGCGGCCGAAACCGCCGCCGGCCATCTGCACATTCATCTTGACGTTTTGTGGCGCCACGCCGAGGGCCTTGGAAGCCGCCAAGGTGTCCAGGCCCGGCATCTGCGTGCCCAGCCAGAGCTCGGCCTTGGCGTCCGCGCCCTGGCCGCTCAGTTGCACCGTGCAATTGAGGGGTTCCATGGGCGCATGGGCCAGGTAGGGGAAGGCAAACTCGGCGCTGATCTTTTTGGGTGCCGTTGCCAGCTTGCTGATGTCGCCGTTGTACTTGAGCGCACCGGTTTTCTGCGCCAGTGAGCGGTAGCTCGCGAGCTGCTGGGCGCTGTCGACTTTCTCGACGCCGCTGCTGTCCCACTCGACCTTGAGCGCATCGCGGCCCTGCTTGGCGGCCCAATAGCCCTCAGCCACCACCGCAACGCCTTCGCCGCCGCGATCCAGCGGCATGCGCAGCACTGCCTTCACGCCGGGAACGGCCTTGGCCGCCGCGTCATCCAGCGTTTTGACCTTGCCGGCAAACACCGGCGGGTGCGCCACCACCGCCGTCAGCATGCCGGGCAGGCGCACGTCGATGCCATAGCTCTGGCCGCCGCTGGATTTGGCGCGCGCGTCCAGCCGGCCCGTGGGCTTGCCGATGATGCGGAACTGTTTCGGGTCTTTCAGCGTGACCGCCTCGGGCACCGGCTGCTTCATGGCGGCTTCGGCGAGTTCGCCATAGCTCAGGCGCTTGCCGCCGGGGCCAATCACCACACCCTGCTGGGTGCGCAGGCTGCTGGCGTCCACGCCCCATTGCGCGGCGGCGGCCGACACCAGCATGGCGCGGGTGCGCGCGCCGAGCTCGCGGTACTGCGTGTAGGAATTCTTGATCGAGCCCGAACCGCCCGTGAGGTGCATGCCGAAGGCCGGGTCCACATAGGCCGGGTCGGCATTGCCGTGCTGGCTTTTGACCAGGGCCCAGTCGGCGTCCAGCTCCTCGGCCAGGATCATGGGCAGGCCGGTCTGCACGCCCTGGCCGAAGTCCAGGCGATTGATGGTGACGGTCACCGTGCCGTCCTTGTCGATGCGCACAAAGGCCGAGGGCTGCTGGGTCGGCTTGAGGCTGGATGCCGCGGGCGCACCCGCTGTCGCCATGGTCTGCGCCTGCGCGAGCAGGGGAAAGGCCCCCAGCGCAAAACCGCCGGCGGTCGTGACCTTGAGGAAGCTGCGGCGCTGCAGGGCGGCGTCGGCGATGCTTTGCGCGGCGTCCTGCGCCTTGTGCATCAGGGCCTGCAGGCCTTTGGGCAACTGGCTGGCGATATCGAGGGTGTCTGTGGAATTGGAATACATGGTGTTCTCCTTCAAGCCAGGGTTTGGGCGGCGTCTTTGATGGCGGCGCGTATGCGCACATAGGTGCCGCAGCGGCAGATGTTGCCGGCCATGGCACCGTCGATGTCGGCATCGCTGGGTTTTGCGTTGGCCTTGAGCAAGGCGGTGGCGCTCATCACCTGGCCGCTCTGGCAATAGCCGCACTGCGCCACGTCATGCTTGACCCAGGCGTCCTGCACCGCCTTGCCGACGCGGTCGCTGGCCACGGCCTCAATGGTGGTGATTTTCTGGCCGGCGGCGGCCGAGATGGGCGTGATGCACGAGCGTATCGGCGCGCCGTTGAGGTGCACGGTGCAGGCGCCGCACAGCGCCGCGCCGCAGCCGAACTTGGTGCCGGTCATGCCCAGCGTGTCGCGCAGGGCCCAGAGTATGGGCGTGGACTCATCGGCGTTGACGGCGGTGTCCTTGCCGTTGATGTTGAGGGTGGGCATCGTGGAACTCCTTGAGGTTGTTGTTGGGGGGAAAGAAGCTGGAAAAACGGTCAGCGGAGAAGTGAGAAAACTACTTGTCGAATATATATTCGCTTAAAAAAGGGTTTTTATCAAAATAACTTGGCCTACTGATATCAGGGGGTATTGCCTTTTCGGGGCGGGTTCAGGCGATTCGGGCGATCAAGCCTTGATGGCGTCCCAGCACAGGCTGAAGGCCGCCTGGTGCACGGCCTCATCGTCGGGCAGCACCTGGGTGCGTATCAGGTTGGCGGTTTCCCGCACCGAACCCACGACGCTGGCCGTCAGCAAGGGCAGCGGTACGGGTTTAAAAATCTCCTGCTGCTGGCCCTCTTCCATCAGTGCCAGAAAGCTCGCCGCCAGGCGGGTCGACAGCTCGCGGTTGCCCTGCGTGAACCAGGGGGAGTTGTAGTACTGCTCCTGGAACACCACCTCGGCATAGCGCTCCAGCCGGTGCCGCAGCAGGTTGCCCCAGATGCGGCGCACCCGGCTGCGCAAAGGGGTGCCGGGAACCACGCCGTCCATCAGGCGAAGCATGGTCGCGGTCTTGGCCTCTTCATAAAGCTGGCTGATCAGCTCGTCCTTGGACGGGTAGTAGACGTACAGCGTGCTGGTGGCGATGCCGGCCGTGCGGGCGATATCGGCCATGGTCAGGCCGCTCAAGCCGGTCTGGGCCACCAGGTTGAAGGTGGCCTCGGCGATCGCGCGCTGCTTTTCGTCGTCTTTGGGCTTCATGGGGAAGCTGGAAATATAAGCGAATATTAATTCGGCAGCAAGCGCGTCCATGGAAACACGCCCGGCAAGGGCCGGCGGCAGGCAGGGACATGGCGCCAGCGGGCACAATCAAGGGCATGAGCCAGCCCACCCCCTCCATTGCCGACCTGCGCAAAAGCTATGAACGCGCCGAACTCAACGAAGACGCCTCGCAGGCGGACCCGCTCAAACAATTCGAGCAATGGCTGCAGGAAGCCATCGCGGCCGAGGTGCCAGAGCCCAACGCCATGACGCTGGCCACCGTGGCCAGCAACCTGCGCCCCTCCACCCGCATCGTGCTGATCAAGGGCTATGACGAGCGCGGCATCACCTGGTTTACCAACTACGACAGCCGCAAGGGCCAGGAACTGGCCGGCAACCCCTACGCCGCGTTGCAGTTCCACTGGGTCGAGCTTGAGCGTGTGGTGCGCATCGAAGGCGTGGTCGAAAAAGTCTCCGCCGAGGAAAGCGACGCCTACTTCAACACCCGGCCGCTGGATTCCCGCATAGGCGCCTGGGCCAGCCCGCAAAGCGAGGTGATTGCCGGGCGCAGTGTGCTGGTAGCCAATGCGGCCAAATACGGCGCGAAATTTTTGCTGCAGCCCCCGCGCCCACCGCACTGGGGCGGCTACCGCCTCAAGCCCGACAACTGGCAGTTCTGGCAGGGGCGCAAAAGCCGGCTGCATGACCGGCTGCGGTATACCTTGCAAGGTGATGGGGGGTGGTTGCGGGAGCGGTTGGCGCCTTAGGGCCCGGCTGCCAACCTGGTTTGGGGCAACGCGAGCAAATGCTTCACGTTCACAGCGGCTTTGCAACCCCCGAACCGGCAAGCTCGAGGTCACCACGCGGGCTGCGAAAATCTGAGTTGGAGGCTTTGTGCCACCGACTCCAATGTGAGGCCGAGTGCAAGACGGGGAAACTAAGGACGCCGCTCCTCGAACCCGACAATCGGGTCGATTTCCCTCGCTGACAAGCCGTGCCGCGCCATTAATTCGCGATGCCCCGGGCTGCCGAGATAGTGTGCAAGGTAGGCATCGAAGCGATGGCGTAGCGCGGTATTCTCGCGGGCAAACGAAAACGCACCGACCGGAATGGTTGCCGGCGGAAGCGATGCGCTATTGACCAGATCAACCGCGAGCAAGGCAGGATTGTTGAGTGCGCGAAGAAACACCCGATTCCCCAGCGCCGTGCTGGCGTAGGCATCAATACTGCCCGCAACCAATGCCTGCACAACAGCCTCCTGGGTCGAAAACAGACTGATTCTGATGGACGGCACTCCCGCGCGTACGGCAGCCTCATGCTGGACCTGTCCCGTGACAACACCCAATCGGGCACCTTCCACTGCCGCCAAAGCGCCATAGCTGTCGAGCCCCTTGGGATTACCGGCTCGAACGATGAACCCGTCTTGCAGCGCCCACACGGGGCGGCTGAAGGAGACCATTGCCGCGCGCTCCGGCGTGACAAACAGCGGGACATTGAGCGCCCACCGACCGGCAGCGACCCCGGGAAGCAACTCCGCGAACGTCGTTAGATGAGTCACGACATCTTTGATGCCGATCTCGCGCAACACAAACCGCGCAAGCTCCACGTCGCATCCCGTCCCTTTCGCGTCCCGTCCCAGCCTTCCAAAAGGAGGCTCATCGATGTAGGCCAAGACAACCTGCTGCGGCAATGGATCCAATGGACTGGTCTCGGTCATGCGGTCTCCCAGTTTGACGCCCTCGACTGAACCAGGACGCATCGCGAGGGCTTCGGCTTGGATTGAACTACAACCCCAAGGTCACTTCAGAAACGGCTATTTGCTGGTGCCGAACCGCCTGCAGACGCAAATCATCCACAAACCCAGGCGCGATCTCAGCCAACGGCACCAACACAAAAGCACGCTCCCACATGCGTGGATGGGGCACCGTCAGCTGCGCTGAGTCAATGCTGGCGCTGCCGTACAGCAGCAAGTCAAGATCCAGTGTGCGTGGTGCATTCGGGTACGGCCTTTCGCGGCCCGCAGCTTGCTCTATGTGTTGCAGGCTTTGCAGCAATGCGGGAGCGCTCAGGCCAGTTTCAACTTCCACCACCGCGTTGAGGTAGTCGCCGCCGAGCGGGGCGGAGTCAATCGCTGAAGGCTGATCGCCGCCTGACACGAGCGGCGCGGTTTTGTAGATGCTCGAGGCCTTCACCAATTGGGTCTGCGGCAACTGTGCAATCGCTTTGGCAGCCAGCCGCAAGGCGGCCGCCGCATCCCCCAGATTGGCGCCCAGCGCGATGTAGGCGCTGACGGTCGCCATGGCTCAGGATTGTGCGTCGCCGCCGGGGGCGCCACCATCGGCGGCCGCGGCCCCGGCACCGCCCGCGCGGGGCTTGCGGCGGCGGCGGCGCTTTTTGGCGGGAGGCATGTCGCCCTGCGCGTCTGTGCCCATGCGCTCTTCATCATCCGCGCCTTGGTCATCCGGATCGCGGTCTTCCTGGTTGCGCGGGGCGAGAGGGGCTGGGGCATCGGGGCGTTTCACGCGAACCCGCGGCGCCTGCGGCTTGCTTTGCAGCTCGCGGCGCGCTTCCTCGATCATGGCGTGGCGTTCGTCGTCGTAGGCGGTGCTGAATTTTTCCCACCACTCGGCCAGTTCCATGTCGATCTCGCCGGTCTGCGCGCGCAGGCGCAGGAAGTCGAAGCCGGCACGGAAACGCGGCTGGTCCAGCAGTGAGTAGGGGGCGCTGCCGGTGCGCTTTTCAAAGCGCGGCTGCATGGTCCAGATCTCGCGCATGTCGGTGCCCAGCTTGCCGCGGCCCGACACGTCGCCGATCTTGGCATTGAAGGCATCGTCGATCGCATCCTGCAGCGCGGGCATGAGGTGCTCGCCGCGCTTTTTGCGCTGCTCCCAGCCCTCGCGCACGTCGGACCACAGCACGCAGGACAGCAAAAAGCTGGGCGCCACCGGCTTGCCTTCGCCGACGCGGCGGTCGGTGTCCTGCAAAGCGAGCTTCAGGAAGGGTTCATCGGCGTTTTCGACCACCACGTCAAGCAGCGGGTAGATGCCGGTGCCCAAGCCCAGGAACTTGAGCTGCGCGATGCTGGCCAGCGCGTGGCCGGTCTGCAGCAGCTTGAGCATTTCGTCGAAGAGGCGGGACTGCGGCACGTCGGCCAGCAGGCCCTTCATTTCGCGCAGCGGGGCCACGGTCTTGTCTTCAAACTTGAAGCCCAGCGCGCTGAGCTTGGCCGCAAAACGCACGGCGCGGATGATGCGCACCGGGTCTTCGCGGTAGCGCACGGCCGGGTTGCCTATCATGCGGATGATCTTCTTCTTGGCGTCCTTGATGCCGTTGTGGTAATCGACCACCACCTGCGTTTCAGGGTCGTAGTACATCGCGTTGATGGTGAAGTCGCGGCGCGCGGCGTCCTGCTCGATAGGGCCCCAGACGTTGTCGCGCAGCACCCGGCCGGAGGCATCGACCGCGTGCTTCATGCCGGCGAGCTCGCTCTTGCTGGTGCGCTCGTTGCCGCCGACCTGTTCGGCCAGGCTGCTGTCCAGGTGGGCGCGGAAGGTCGAGACCTCGATGACTTCATGCTCGCGCCCGCGGCCGTAGATGACGTGCACGATGCGAAAGCGCCGGCCTATGATGAAAGCGCGGCGGAACAGCGACTTGACCTGCTCGGGCGTGGCGTCGGTGGCGACGTCGAAGTCCTTGGGGCGCAGGCCCACCAGCAGGTCGCGCACCGCGCCGCCGACGATGTAGGCCTCATAGCCGGCATCCTTGAGGGTGCGCACCACGTCCATGGCGCGGTCGTCCACCAGCTTGACGTCGATGCCGTGTTCCTTGACGCCTACATCCTGGCGCTGGCCGAAGGGGGATTTTTTGACCCGCTTGGCGCCGGGCTCCGCGCTGTCCGATTTGCCGAACAGCTTGTCGATAAATTTTTTGATCATGGATAACTAGATAAACAGCTCAAGTATGCGCCATCCGCGCTCCACCGCGAGCGCCCGCAGGCGCGCGTCGGGATTGGTGGCGACGGGGTGGGTCGCCTTCTCCATCAGGGCCAGGTCGTTCAGGGAATCGGTGTAAAACGTGGTTTCCACGTCGTCCCAGCCGAGCTTGCGGGCCGCCAGCCATTGTTCCACGCGGGTGACCTTGCCTTCACGGGCCGAGGGCGTGCCCAGGATTTCACCGGTCAGCCAGCCCTGGGCGTCGCGTTCCAGCTCCACGGCGATCAGTTCCTTGACGCCGAAAACCTCGGCAATCGGCCGCGTCACAAATTCATTGGTGGCGGTGACGATGACCAGTTCATCGCCGGCTGCGCGGTGCCTGTCCACCAGCGCCTGCGCCTGGGGGGTGATGGCTTTTTGCACAACTTCCCGCATGAAGCGGGCATGGGCGGCGGCCGAGTTGGCGGCGCCCTGCTCGCGGATCGCCTGGGTGGCGAAACGCACGTAGTCGTGGATGTCCAGCGTGCCGGCGCGGTAGTGCTCGAAGAATTCCGCATTGCGCCGCTTGAACTCGGTGCTGTCGCACCAGCCCAGCGCGATCGTGAATTCGCCCCACTCGTAGTCGGAATCGATAGGAATCAGCGTGTGATCCAGGTCAAACAGCGCAATCTTTTTCGGGCCCGTCATTCACTCTCCAGCATGGACTTGATCAGGGGGATGGTGATGGCGCGCTTGGTTTGCAGGGCGTAGCCGTCGAGCTGGTCCAGCAGCTGCATCAGGCTGCCGAGGTCGCGCGAAAAGCGGGTCAGCATGAAGTCCATGGCTTCGTCGCTCAGGAACACGCCGCGCGCGTCAGCCTCGCGCCGCAGCACGGCGCGCCGCTCGGGCTCGGTCAGGGCCTGCAGGGCGAACACATGGCCCCAGCCCAGGCGGGTGCGCAAATCCTCGCGCAGCGCCAGGTCGGCGGGCGGCACGTTGCCGGCGGCCAGCACCCAGCGCGGCCGGCCGTCGGACGCGCTGAGCGCATTGACAAACCAGTTGAAGGCCGCCTGCTGCTGCACCGCGGTGTAGAGGTGGCATTCGTCAAGGATGACGGCGGACCAGGATTCATTGAACTCGGGCGGCTCCAGCAGCGAGGCATCCATCCAGCCGCTGGAGGCGCCCTGCTCGCGCAGTGCCTCGCGCACGGCCTTGAGCAAATGGGTCTTGCCGCTGGCGGCCTCACCCCAGAGGTAGGTGGGCACGGGCGAGCGCAGCGTGTTGCCGGCCCACAGCTCCAGGTGCTTGAGCGCGGCCTCGTTCGGCCCGCCGAAAAAATTGGCGAACGAGGGGGCCGAAGCCAGCCCGATGTCCAGCGCAATCTGTTTCATGCCCGCCATGTGTTTATCCCGGACCGGCCTTGTAAAGCCGGCTGCCCATATAGCTGGCCTTGAGGCGGCGTATGCCCACCAGCAGAACGGCGCTGGCCGGCAACGCCACCAGCACGCCAACAAAGCCGAATATCTGGCCGAAAGCCAGCAGGGCAAAAATCACCGCCAGCGGATGCAGGCCTATGCGCTCGCCCACCAGGCGCGGCGTAAGGTACAGGCTTTCCAGCAACTGCCCCACGCCATACACCACGGCCACCATGACCAGCGCCTTGAGCGAGGCGAATTCCAGCAGGCCTGCCAGCACGGCCAGCAACAGGCCCAGGCCGAAGCCGAGGTAGGGGATGAACATCGCCAGGCCGGTGAAGACGCCGATAGGCATGGCCAGGTCCAGGCCGAACAGGGCCAGGCCCACGGCATAAAACACCGCCATGATCAACATGACCAGCAACTGGCCGCGCAGGTACTGGCCCAGCACGGCGTCGGCCTCTTCGGTAAAGCTGTCGAAGCCGCCGCGCAGGTGGGGCGGCACCAGTTCGAGCACGCGGGCGACAAACTTGTCCCAGTCCATCAGCAGGTAAAACAGCGCCACCGGGATCAGCACGGCGTTGCCGACCACGGCCAGCGCCACGCTGCCGCCCAGCTTGAGCGAGGACATCAGCGAACCGAACAGGTCCTCGAAGTTGGCATTGAGGTACTTGAGCACAAAGGCCTTGATGCTGCCCACGTCCAGCGCCACGTGGATGCCGAACTGCGCCAGCCAGGGGGAAAGGCTGCTGTTGAGCCTGTCCGCCAGCAGCGGCACCTGCTCGCGCAGCACCGGCAGTTCCTTGGCCATGATGGGCACGATCAGCAAAAACAGGCTCAGCAGCACCACGATAAAGAGGAATTCGACCAGCACCACCGCCACCACGCGCGGCAACCGGCCCTTGCCCATGTCGTCCAGCCGGTTGACCAGGGGCGTCAGCGCATAGGCCAGCACGGCGGCCACCACAAAGGGCGTGAGCACCGGCCCCAGCAGCCACAGCGCGAGGACGACCAGGGCAGCGATCAGGCACCAGGCGGCGGCGCGTTTTTGGGCGGTGGTGAATTGCATAAAGCCTTGGGTTGAGCTTGCCGGAACAAGGCCGGATGGGGCCTGAAAGCGGCCGGATGGGTAGCCTTTAGAATCTCAGGCTGAATTCTATCGGGCTTGCAGGCCCCTCCAGCGCCACAAACCCGGCTTCCAGCCCCTCATTCGCCCCCATACCGCCCTTACCCGTAGCAAAGCCGACACCATGACCACCTCCTCCTCTTCCCCCCTGAGCTACAAAGACGCGGGCGTTGACATCGACGCGGGCGACGCGCTGGTCGAGCGCATCAAGCCCCTGGCCAAAAAAACCATGCGCGAAGGCGTGCTGGCCGGCATAGGCGGCTTCGGCGCGCTGTTCGAAGTGCCCAAGCGCTACAAGGAGCCCGTGCTGGTCAGCGGCACCGACGGCGTGGGCACCAAGCTCAAGCTGGCCTTTGAATGGAATATGCACGACACCGTGGGCATAGACCTGGTGGCCATGAGCGTCAACGACGTGCTGGTGCAGGGTGCCGAGCCGCTGTTTTTCCTTGACTACTTCGCCTGCGGCAAGCTCGACGTGGACACGGCGGCAAGCGTGGTCGGCGGCATCGCCAAGGGCTGCGAGCTCAGCGGCTGCGCATTGATAGGCGGCGAAACCGCCGAAATGCCCGGCATGTACCCCGCTGGCGAATACGACCTGGCCGGTTTTGCCGTCGGTGCGGTCGAAAAATCGAAAATCCTGACCGGCAAGGACGTCAAACCCGGCGACGTGGTGCTGGGCCTGGCCAGCAGCGGCGTTCACTCCAACGGTTTCAGCCTGGTGCGCAAATGCATTGAACGCGCGGCCGGCAATACGCCCGCCACCTTGGACGGCAAGCCCTTCAAGCAGGCCCTGATGGAGCCCACCCGCCTTTACGTCAAGAACGTGCTGGCCGCCCTGGCCGCCCACCCGATCAAGGCGCTGGCCCACATCACCGGCGGCGGCCTGCTGGAGAACATTCCCCGCGTGCTGCCCGAAGGCACGGCCGCCCACCTCAAAAAGGGCAGTTGGCCGCAAACCGAGCTGTTTGCCTGGCTGCAAAAAACCGCGGGCATTGACGACTTCGAGATGAACCGCACCTTCAACAACGGCATCGGCATGGTGGTGGTGGTGGACGCCGCCAACGCCCAGGCCACAGCCAAGACCCTGCGCGATGCGGGCGAGCAGGTGTATGAGATCGGCGTGATCGCCGCCAAGGGCGACGGCGCCGCCGTCACGGTCAACTAAGCAGGCAGATCAAGCCAGCGCCAGCCCCGCCACGCCCAGCAGCATCAGCGCCGCACCCAGCACCTGCGAAGGCTTGAGGGATTCCTTGAGCAGCCGGGCGCCCACCAGCGTGCCTATCAGCATGGACATCTCGCGCACCGGGGCCACGTAGCTGAGCGGTGCGGACTGCACGGCGAACAACACCAGGCAGTAGGCCAGCGGCGACAGCAGGCCTATCAGCATGATGGCCGTGCGGTGCTGCCGCCATTGCGCGGACAGCAAGGCACGCCGCGGGATCACCCAGGGTGCAAGCAGCACCGTGCGAAAACCCAGGCCCGCGGCGTAAAACAGCACCGGCGCCATGCCCAGGGACTTCACCGCCCAGCCGTCGACCACGGTGTAGCCGGCAATGCAAAGGCCGGTGAGCCCGCCCCAGAGCACTCCGCGCCGCCGCCGCGCATCCCCGCTGCCGGCAATGCCCGCGGCACCACCGGATGTCATGAAAACGCCCGCCAGCACCAGGGCCACACCCAGCCAGCCCAGCACACTGGGCAGCTCGCCGAGCAAGGCCACGGCTCCCAGCACCGCGAGCAGCGGCCCGGTGCCCCTGGCCATGGGATAGACCACGGCAAAATCGGCCACGCGGTAGCCTTTTTGCAGCACCAGCGAATACACCAGGTGCAGCAGCGCGCTGGCCAATGCCGCCAGCCACATCCAGCCATTGAAGGCCTGGGGGTGTTGGTGCCAGGCGAGCAAGGCCACCGGCACCGCGGCCGCCATGCTGACGCAACCGAACAGCCAGATAAAGAGCAGGCCGCCGGCCGCGCGCTTGGCCACGATATTCCAGAGCGCGTGGCACACCGCCCCCGCGAGCACCAGCGCCAGCGTCTGGGCGCTCATGCCGGCGTGCCAATTCCGGGCAAGCGAAAACGGCTGTCCAGCAAGGTTTTGACGCGCGCCGCCACGGCCTCGCATTCCTGCGCGCTGAGCGGCGCGAACCCCGATGCCCAGGCCGCCATGTCTTCCCAGCGCGGGAATTTGGGTGACTCGCCCCAGCGCCAGTCGGGATGCGCCGCCTGCCGGTTGCGCCCCAGCACATGCAGGTGCACCCGGCGGTTCGCCTGCACGTTCTTGGGCCCGGCGGGCGGGGCCTGGTCGTTGAGCGCCCAGTTTCCCGCCTCCCAGTAATTGAGGCAGCCCTCACGCAGGGCGGGCAGCACGTCCAGCATGGCGCGGCCGGTGGCGGCCACCAGGCAGGACCAATGGGCCAGTTCCAGCGGCGCCAGTTCGCTGCGCTCCCAGACCGGCCGCGGCGGATTGACCACCAGGTGGCCGCCGTCACGGCGGTCGCACAAAAGGGCATCAGGCAGAAGCAGGGTACCGCCGGGGCAGCTGTGCAAAACAAGGGGCATGGAGGGAAAACCTTTGACAGTGAGTAATGAGTAAATATGATCAACCAATACGCTGGTCAATCGCCATAATCCTTGAATTTCTTCTGTATTGCACTCAAAACCATGAGAAAAGCGGCCTCCAATGATGAGTAAAACAGATGACTCAACCCTCCAGACACTGCCGCTCAACGCGGTGCGGGTGTTTGTGGAAGCCGCGCGCCAGCTCAATTTCAGCCGCGCCGGCCGCGTGTTGGGCATGAGCCAGGGCGGCGTCAGCCGCCATGTCGCCACACTGGAGCGCTACTTCGGACAGCCGCTGTTCACGCGCAGCGGCACTTCGGTGCGCCTGACCGATGCGGGGCGCCTGTACTTCGACACGGTGCAGGAAGCCCTGTCGACCATAGAACTGGCCACCCGCCAGCTGGCGCAAAGCCAGGCCGGTGCCCGCCTCATCGTGCGCACCTCGCTGCCTACTTTTGCGATGACCACGCTGATTCCTGCCCTGCCCGGCTTCCAGCCCGCGGCTCCGGTGGCGGTGGACCTGGTGACCTCGCTTTCCCCGCCGGATCCTGGCGACAGCTACGACGTGCTGATCACGCGCGACCTGGCCATCGCCGGCGCCGAACACTGGCTGCTGGCCGCCGAAAACATCGTGTGCGTGGCTTCCCCGGCGCGTTGCCGCGAGTTCGCAGACCAGCCCGTCAGCCAGTGGCAGTTTCTCGCGGCGCAGTCGCGGCCCGATGTGCTGGCCGCCTGGTCCGCGCAACTGGGCGTTCAGGCGGCCGGCATCCATGTCAGTGCCAGCTTCGACCACTACTTCCTGGCGATCGCCGCGGCGACGGGCGGCATGGGCCACCTGGTGGTGCCCGAACTGCTGGTGGCCGAGCCGCTGCGCCGCGGCCACCTGCTGCGGGCATCCCCCGTGGTGGTGCGCGGCGACGCCAGCTATTCGGCCTATATCAACCCGCGCAGCATGGCCCCGGAAACCGCCCGGGTGTTCTGCCGCTGGCTCAAGGGATGGTTCAGGCAGGCACAGGACGGCCCGGCGGCCGCGCTACAAAAACACTAGCTGCGGGGACCGATGCCGACTGGCTTGCGCTGGACTTTTTGTTATTTCTGTATCAAACTGTTCTACTGGTCCGTCTTTGGAGCACACATGCCGGTCATCGCAGTCGTCAACCGCAAGGGAGGCAGTGGCAAAAGCACACTGGCCGCGCACATCGCCGCCTGGTGCGCGCGCAATGGCAGCTCGGTCATGCTGGGCGACGTGGACCGCCAGCAGTCGGCACGCAGCTGGCTCAAACGCCGCGGCGCCGACCTCCCCGCCATTGCTCCCTGGGCTGTGGACCAGAAAAACATGCTGCGCGTGCCCACGGGCATCACGCACGTGGTGCTGGACACGCCGGGCGGCATGCACGGCTTTGAACTCGCTCGCGTCGTGATGTTTGCCGACGCCATCGTCATGCCGGTGTGCAATTCCATGTTCGACCGCGAGTCGGCCGCGCAATGCCATGCCGACCTGATGGCCCTGCCGCGTGTGGCCAGCGGCCGCTGCCGCCTCGCCACCGTGGGCATGCGCATTGACGGGCGCACCAGCGCGGCAAAGGTCCTGGAGGAATGGTCGGAAGGCCTGGGCATGCCTTTCCTGGGCGCGCTGCGCGAAACCCAGCTCTATGTGCGCAGCCTGGAGCGCGGCATGACGATGTTCGACTTGCCGGCCAGCGCCGCCGCGCCGGACCTCGCGCAGTGGCAGCCCATACTGAACTGGCTCAGGCCCACGCTGTACCCGCCGCAGGCGGCCAACGACGCCCCCGAACACGCGCAGGCCAGGACAGTGGCCAAGGCCCCGGCCCGGGTGATTGCGCCCCGGCCTTCGGTCGCTGCGACACTGGGCGCCAGGCCGCTCAATCCGGCGCCCGCGCAAAACGCGGCGGCGGCGCCGCGCCTGGGCAGTTCCCTGCCCGGCAGCCTGATGCCGGCGCAGGAATCGCTGCTGCACGGCGCCCGGATGTCCGCCCAGAGCACAGCCCGCGCCGTGGTCCGGCCCGTCCAGGCCGCCGGCACACCGGCCATGTCGCGCAACATGAATTCGCCCGACGGCCTGCAGATCCCGCAGTTCCTCAAACGCGCCACCTGAGGCGCCGCGCCGGCCCCGCCGTCAGGCTGCGGCGAGTTCTTCGCGGACTTCGCGCGCTGCCCGCACCATATTGCCCAGCGCCGCCTCGGTCTCGGGCCAGCCACGGGTTTTAAGGCCGCAGTCGGGGTTGATCCAGAGGTTTTCCGCCGGGATCACCGCGGCCGCTTTACGCAGCAGCCGTACCATCTCGTCCACCGTGGGCACGCGCGGCGAATGGATGTCGTAGACGCCCGGGCCTATCTCGTTGGGGTACTTGAAGTCGCCGAAGCCGCGCAGCAGCTCCATGTCGGAGCGGCTGGTTTCAATCGTGATCACGTCGGCGTCCATGGCCGCGATTTCCGGCAGGATGTCGTTGAACTCCGAATAGCACATATGGGTGTGGATCTGGGTTTCATCGGCCACGCCGCTGGCGCTGATGCGGAAGGCGCGCGTGGCCCATTCCAGGTAGGGCTTCCAGCTGGCGCGGCGCAGCGGCAGGCCTTCGCGTATCGCCGGCTCGTCGATCTGGATGATGCCTATGCCCGCGCCCTCCAGGTCCGCCACCTCGTCGCGTATCGCCCAGGCGATCTGCCCGGCGGTCAGGCTGCGCGGCTGGTCGTCGCGCACAAAAGACCATTGCAGGATGGTGATGGGGCCGGTCAGCATGCCTTTCATGGGCCGCTTGGTGAGGCTTTGCGCATACACCGTCCAGGCCACCGTCATCGCCGCGGGGCGCGCCACATCGCCGTAAATCACCGGCGGCTTCACGCAGCGCGAGCCGTAGGACTGTACCCAGCCGTTTGCCGTGAAGGCAAAACCGTCGAGCTGCTCGCCGAAATACTCGACCATGTCGTTGCGCTCGGCCTCGCCGTGCACCAGCACATCCAGGCCCAATTCTTCCTGCTTGCGCACGGCGAGGCGGATCTCGGCCTGCATTTTTTCGGCGTACTGCGATTTGCCGATCTCGCCGCGCTTGAAGGCCGCGCGCGCGGCGCGTATCTCGGCGGTTTGCGGGAACGAGCCTATCGAGGTGGTCGGAAACAGCGGCAGCGCAAAACGCTGGCGCTGCACCTGCTGGCGCCGGCTGAAGGGCGAAAGCCGCTGATCGGCGCCCGCCGCGGCCCGGGCCAGCCGCGCCGCCACGGTGGCGCGGTGCACGCGCGGGCTGTTGCGGCGCGCCTGGGCGGCCAGGCGGGCGGCGGCCAGCTCAGCTTCCACGGATTTTTCGCGGCCTTCCAGCGCGGCTTTGAGCATGCGCAGCTCAAACAGTTTTTCCACCGCGAAGGCCAGCCAGGACTTGAGTTCGGCATCCAGCGTGTCCTCGGCCTGCAGGCTGTAAGGCACGTGCAGCAGCGAACACGAAGGCGCCAGCCAGAGCTCGCCCCGGTGCTTTTCGGCCACCGGCCGCAGCCTTGCCAGGGCGGCATCAGGGTCGGTGCGCCAGATGTTGCGGCCGTCGACGATGCCCACCGACAGCACCTTGTGGCTGGGCAGCCAGTCGGCCACACCGACGAGCTCTTCGGGTGCACGCACCGCATCCACATGCAGGCCCGCCACCGGCAGTTGGCAGGCCATGCGCAGGTTCTCCTGCAAGGGTGAAAAATAAGTAGCGAGCAATAGCTTGGGGCCGCCGCGCGCCAGCCGCCAGTAACTGGATTCATAAGCCTGGCTCCAGGCGGGCGGCAAGTCCAGGCCCAGGATGGGTTCGTCCATCTGCACCCATTCCACGCCCTGGGCCTTGAGGCGGGCCAGGATTTTTTCGTACACCGGCAGCAGCTTGCCCAGCAAGCTGAAGCGGTCGAAACCCGGCGTCTTTTCCTTGCCCAGCCAGAGGAAACTCAGTGGCCCCAGCAGCACCACCTTGACGGCATGGCCGGCCTCCTGGGCCTGCGCGACTTCGTCAAACAGGCGTTCGCAGGCCAGGCTGAACTCGGTGTTCGGACTGAACTCCGGCACCAGGTAGTGGTAATTGGTATCAAACCACTTGGTCATCTCCAGCGCGAAGCTGCCGCCGCCGGCGCCGCCTTCAGCGCAGCCGCAGTCCGCGCTGTGGCTGTGGCCGGCTTCGGCATTCACACCGCGCGCCATCGCGAAGTAACGGCCGAGCGCGGGCTCCTGCCCTGTGAACCCAAAGCGCGCCGGCTCGCAGCCCAGCATCTGGATGTGGTTGGCCACGTGATCATAAAAAGCGAAGTCACCCACCGTCACAAAATCCAGGCCCGCTTCTTTTTGCACCGCCCAATGGCGCTCGCGCAGCTCGGCGCCGGCGGCTTGCAGCGCGGCCAGGTCTATCTCGCCGCGCCAGTGTTTTTCAAGCGCGAATTTCAGTTCCCGGTGCGCGCCCATGCGCGGAAAACCCAGGGTGTGTGTATGGACCATGCAGGCTATCTCCCGTTTGCGAATCAACAAAGAACGCCATGGTCGGCCAGATTCAACTATTATTCAAACGAAAGATATTGTCTTTCAACATGAAAATTATTGATTCACACAATTCAGTATGACGCCATCGATTCTTGAACTGCGCCACCTGCGCACACTGACGGCCCTGCGCGACAGTGGCAGCCTGGTACGTGCGGCGCAGCTGCTCAATCTGACGCAGTCGGCACTGTCGCACCAGGTCAAACTGCTTGAAGACCGCTATGCCGCGCCGCTGTTCGAGCGCAAATCCGTGCCGCCGCAGTTCAGCACCACGGGCCTGCGCCTGCTGGCGCTGGCCGATGCGGTGCTGCCGCAGGTCGAGGAGGCCGAACGCGACGTGGCGCGCCTGGCGACGGGGCGCTCCGGCCAGTTGCGCATCGCGGTTGAATGCCACACCTGTTTTGACTGGCTGATGCCGGCCATGGACGCCTTCCGCACGCGCTGGCCCGAGGTGGAACTGGACATCGTCTCGGGCTTTCATCCCGACCCGATCGCGCTGGTGCTGCAGGACCGCGCCGACATCGCCATCGTGTCGGAGGCCGACGCCGATGAAACCGTGGACTTCCACCCGCTGTTCCGCTTTGAAATCGTGGCACTGCTGGCCAACCACCATGCGCTGGCGGCCAAGACGCACCTCACGGCCAAGGATTTCGCGGGCGAAACCCTGATCACCTACCCGGTGCCCGACGAAATGCTGGACGTGGTGCGCCAGGTGCTGGAGCCGGCCGGCGTCAAGCCCGCGCGCCGCACCACCGAACTGACGATTGCCATGCTGCAGCTGGTGGCCAGCGGCCGCGGAGTCGCCGCGCTGCCCAAGTGGGCGGTGCAAAGCTACCTGGACCGCGGTTATGTGAGCGCCAGGCCCATAGGCAAGAAGGGCTTGACCGGGCGGCTTTATGTGGCGTGCACAGAAGCCACCTCAGGCCGGCCCTGGCTGGCCGACTTTGTGGCGATCACGCGCGAGAGCTGCTTTCTCACGCTCAGCGAGATCGAGCTGCTTTAAGGCAAAGCTCAGTGCCGGCCCTGGCGCAGCTGGGCCAGGCGCTCGGCCATGGCGTCGATGTCGAGCGCGTCCTCGGCGTTGGCCAGGTAGATTTCCAGGTCGGCCATTGCGCGGTCCGGCTCGCCATGGGCGGCCCAGGCCAGGCCGCGGTCGCGGTATTCGGTCCAGGCTTCGGGCTGCAGCACGATGAGCCGATCCTGCACCGGGATCAGGCGCTGCCAGTCTTCCTGGGTCTTGTGGATTTCCTTGAGATTGCGCAGCATGCGGCTGATGATCTCGCGCGGCGGCGCCGACTGCAGGTACAGGCCCATGGGCACCTCGAACTCATCGCCCGGGCTGCCGCCGTGCTGGCGGAAAGGCTCCAGCCGCTCGGACAGCTCTTCGCGGCTCAGCGACTGGCCGCTGAACGGGTCTATCACCACCTGGCCCTTGGGCAGGTTGACCTTGACCATGAAGTGCCCCGGAAAGGCCACGCCGCGCGCATTGAGGCCCAGGCCCAGGGCCAATTCCAGCCAGAGCACGGCCAGCGTGATGGGAATACCGCGGCGCGTGCGCAACACCGCATTCAGGTAGCTGTTGTCGGGGTCGTAGTAGTCGTTGACGTTGCCGCCGAAGTTCAGGTCGTGGAAAAAGAACTGGTTCAGCGCGCGCAGCCGCTGCAGCGCCGGCGCGTCGGCCGGCAGGCGGCGCTTGAGCCGGGCCAGCAGCTGGTCGACGTCGCCCAATACCTGCTGCACGTCCAGGTCGGGGTATTCGTCCTGCGCCAGGCTGATGGCGGCTTCCAGAAGGGGGAAATGCTCGTCGCTTTCCACCAGGCTGGAGAAATATTGCAATGGTGACGGTACAGCCAGATTTAATTGCATGGCCCCTACTTTCTCATAAACCGGCGCAAAAAGGCATGCGGAAAATGCCGCTCGGGGCCTGGAGCATGCCGCCCGTCAATGTCTCAGCAGCTTTGTCACCTTGAGGCCGGACACCCACAACGCCGTGAAATACAGCAGCGCCGAGGCCAGCAACACCAGCGCCAGCCAGCCGATGCGCTCCAGGGAATGGCTTTTCAGCGCGACCCAGCTCACCGCCCCGGCGGCCCACAGCAAAAAGGCCGCGAGCAAGGCGCTGGCGCCGCCCACCTGCAGCGCGAACTTGCCCCAGCCCGGCATCGGTTTGTAACTTCCGCGCTTCAAAAGCCCCAGCAGCAGCCACAGGGCGTTGACCAGCGCGCCAATGGCGATCGACAGGGTCAGGGCCGCATGCTGCAGCAAGGGCACCAGGAAATAATTCAGTACCTGGGTGAACACCAGCACGCAGACGGCGATACGCATGGGTGTGCGCATGTCGTGCCGGGCATAAAAACCCGGCGCCAACACCTTGACGGCCACGATGCCCATCAGCCCCACGCCATAGCTGGTCAAGGCGGCTGTTGTGCGCTGGACGTCGAGGTCGCTGAACGCGCCATAGTGGTACAGCACCGCGACCAGCGGCTGCGAGAAAACCAGCAGGGCCACGGCACAGGGCACCGACAGCAGCACCACCAGGCGCAGGCCCCAGTCGAGCATGGAGGAATAGCGCTCTTCGTCCTGGCTGCCGCGCGCCGCGGCCAGTTGCGGCATCAGCACCACGCCCAGGGCGACGCCCAGCATGGCGGTGGGAAACTCCATCAGGCGGTCGGCATAGGTGATCCAGCTCACGCTGCCGGTGGCCAGGTGCGAGGCGATCTGGGTGTTGATGAGCAGCGATATCTGCGCCACGCTGACACCCAGCAGGGCCGGCAGCATCAGGGACAGCACCTTGCGTGTGCCCGGATCGTTCCAGGACTGGCGCAGGGCCGCGAAGCTGGCGCCTATGCGCGGCAGCAGGCCCAGGCGACGCAGCGCCGGCAGTTGCAGGCCCAGTTGCAGGATGCCGCCCACCATCACCCCCACGCATTGGGCATAGATCGGCTCGATGCCGTGCCTGGCAAACCAGGGAGCCCCCAGGGTGATGGAGCCTATCAGCGCCAGATTCAGCAGCACGGGCGAGGCGGCGGGCACGGCAAAGCGGCGCCAGGTGTTGAGGATGCCGCCGGCCAGCGCGACCAACGACATAAAGCCGATGTAAGGGAACATCCAGCGGGTCATCACCACGGCGGCGTGATAGCCCTGCGGTTTCAGGCCGCTGGCCATGGCCCAGACCATCAGCGGCGCGGCCAGCACGCCCGCCACACACAGCAGGACCAGCGTCCAGGTCAGCAGGGTCGCGACATGGTCAATCAGCTGTTTGGCGCCCTCTTCCCCCTGCTCCGCCTTGCAGGCCGCCAGCACCGGCACAAAAGCCTGGCTGAAAGCGCCCTCGCCGAGCACCCGCCGGAACAGGTTGGGGATGCGAAAGGCGACGTTAAAGGCGTCGGTCATGGCGCTGACGCCAAACACCGAGGCCATCAGCAGGTCCCGGACCAGGCCCGTGACGCGCGAGGCCAGGGTCAGCAGGGAAACGGTGGAGGCGGCTTTAAAAAGTGACACCGAGGGAGTTTAGCTGTCACGACGGCGCGCGACCGGTGTTTCATACGGCCGTATTTGGGGCTCTTCACCAGCAGGGGCCGCGGAACCGGCTTTGCCGGGCCGCAGGCGGGCGGCCCCTTCCTCAGTGCAAGGGGCAGGGAGCCGCCGCAGGCTCGCAGTGAGCGACCGTGGGGGTATATAATGCTAGGTTTGCTGCAACATCCACAGACTCCTCCCCAGGATTAAAGGAATACATATATGGCTACCGCCAAACCCAAGAAAAAGAACCCGCGCCTTGCGTCGGGCCGCAAACGCGTCCGCCAGGACGTCAAACTCAACGCCGCGAACACCTCGCTGCGCTCCAAATACCGCACCGCTGTGAAAAACGTCGAAAAAGCCGTTGCAGCCGGTGACAAAGACAAAGCCAAGGACCTGTTCGCCAAGGCCCAGAGCATTGTGGACACGGTTGCCGACAAGGGCATCTTCCACAAGAACAAGGCAGCGCGCGACAAGAGCCGCCTGTCCGCCAAGGTGAAAGCCCTGGCACTGGCCCCCGCAAAGGCCGCCTAAGCAATTAGGCAAATCGCCCGGACGGCATCTTCTTAACGAAAATACCGTCCGCCGTTTTGTAGGGTGCGCTGCAGCAAAGCAAAAAAGCCGTCGAAAGACGGCTTTTTTGTTGGCGCTTCAAAAACCTCAGTCAGCCCTTGGGCGGCTGGTCGGGGAGTAAACAGGCTTCGGCCATCTGCAAGTCGTTGTCTTTCGCGAAATTGATGGCGAAATCCCAGGCCATGGGCTCGGCCTCGCGCAGCTCCGCGTTGACGACCACACACTTCACGCCGTTGATGACCGTGGGCACACACCAGGGGGAGTAGGTCAGGTGGCTGCCGGGCTGGGGGCCGCCCGGGCGGAAATGGCTCATCACACCGCACAGCCTGTCGGCCCAGTCGCTGGGCCGGAAGGTTTTGCCGTCGCGGGTAATACCCTGGATAAAGACTTCTTTGGCGGTGTTGGAGACCATCGGGTGGAGGGTTTTTTGCGCTGCCCGGCATGGGAAAAGGATGGGATTTCGGCCCATGCTGCAGCGCACAACAATTCTAGCGTAACTCTGACTCTTATATAAGACTTGGAAGACAAATTTTCAATGGCAACGATAGTGGGCGGCGCCCGGGCGCTTGCATCGCAGTGATGCAGGAACGTCACAAAAGGCCGCAAAGTCTGCGCCTAAAATCAGCCCAGGCCCGCATCAACTGCTGCGGGCCTCGAATTTTCCGCACTGTCACAGCCCTTGTTCCGGAGTTTTCCATGACCGCAGCCCTGCCCAAGCACATCGAAGCCGCCTCCCCCCACGTGATGAACACCTACGGCCGCCTGCCCATCGCGCTGGACCACGGCCAGGGCTGCCGCGTCTGGGACGTCAACGGCAAGGCCTACCTCGATGCGCTGGGCGGCATCGCCGTCAACACCCTGGGCCACAACCACCCCAAGCTGGTGCCGGCCCTGCAGGAGCAGATCGCCAAGCTGATCCACACCTCCAACTACTACCATGTGCCGCTGCAGGAAGCCCTGGCGGCCAAGCTGGTGGAGCTGTCGGGCCTGGAAAACGTGTTTTTCTGCTCCACCGGCCTGGAAGCCAACGAGGCCGCGCTCAAGCTGGCGCGCAAGTTCGGCCACGACAAAGGCATTGAACGCCCGGAAATCGTGGTTTATGAAAAAGCCTTCCACGGCCGCAGCATCGCCACCCTGAGCGCCACCGGCAACCCCAAGGTGCAGGCCGGCTTCGGCCCGCTGGTCGAGGGTTTTATCCGCGTGCCGCTCAACAATATGGACGCGCTCAAAGCCGCCACCGCCAACAACCCCAATGTGGTCGCCGTGTTCTTTGAGGCCATCCAGGGCGAAGGCGGCATCAACAGCATGAAGGACGAGTACCTGCGCGAGGTGCGGGCGCTCTGCGACGAACGCGACTGGCTGCTGATGATCGACGAAGTGCAGTGCGGCATGGGCCGCACCGGCAAGTGGTTTGCCCACCAGTGGGCCGGTATCAAGCCCGACGTGATGCCGCTGGCCAAGGGCCTGGGCTCGGGCGTGCCGGTTGGCGCCGTCGTCACCGGCCCCAAGGCCGCCCACATCTTCAGCCCCGGCAACCACGGCAGCACCTTCGGCGGCAACCCGCTGGCCATGCGGGCCGGTGTGGAAACCCTGCGCATCATGGAAGAAGAAGGCCTGCTGGCCAATGCCGTGAAGGTGGGCGAGCACCTGCGCGCGGCACTGGCGCGCGAATTGGCCGGCGAAAAAGGCGTGAAGGAAATCCGCGGCCGCGGCCTGATGCTGGGCATTGAGCTGGCCGTGCCCTGCGGTGAACTGCTGGGCCGCGCCGCCGAAAACGGCCTGCTGCTGAGCGTGACCGCCGACACCGTGATCCGCATGGTGCCCTCGCTCATCATGACCACGGCCGAGGCCGACGAGGCGGTGGCCATCCTGGTTCCGCTGATCAAGCAGCTGTTGAAAGAGAAAAACGCGTGACCTCTGCGATCCCCTCCAAGCCCGCCCCCGTGCGGCATTACCTGCAGTTCAGCGACCTGAATGCGGCGGAATACACCTACCTGTTCGAGCGCGCCGCCATCATCAAGAAGAAGTTCAAGACCTACGAAAAACACCAGCCGCTGGTCGACCGCACGCTGGCCATGATTTTCGAGAAAGCCTCGACCCGCACCCGCGTGAGCTTCGAGGCCGGCATGTACCAGCTGGGCGGCAGCGTGGTGCACCTGACCACCGGCGACAGCCAGCTGGGCCGGGCCGAACCCATCGAGGACAGCGCCAAGGTCATCAGCCGCATGGTCGACCTGGTGATGATCCGCACCTTCGAGCAGACCAAGATAGACCGCTTCGCCGAGCATTCGCGCGTGCCCGTCATCAACGGCCTGACCAACGAATTCCATCCCTGCCAGATCCTGGCCGACATCTTCACCTACATCGAGCACCGCGGCTCCATCAAGGGCAAGACGGTGGCCTGGGTGGGTGACGGCAACAACATGGCCAACACCTGGCTGCAGGCCAGTGAAATCCTGGGCTTCAAGGTGCACGTCAGCACGCCGGGCGGCTACGAGGTGGACCAGTCCATCGCCGGCATACGCTCGGCCGAAAGCTACAAGGTCTTCAAGGACCCGATGCAGGCCTGCGCCGGCGCCGACCTGGTCACCACCGACGTCTGGACCAGCATGGGCTACGAAGCCGAAAACGAAGCACGCAAAAAGGCTTTTGCCGACTGGTGCGTGGACACCGAGATGATGCGCGCCGCCAAGCCCGATGCACTCTTCATGCACTGCCTGCCCGCCCACCGCGGCGAGGAAGTCGAAGCCGAAGTCATAGACGGCCCGCAGTCGGTGGTCTGGGACGAGGCTGAAAACAGGATGCACGCGCAGAAGGCGCTCATGGAGTTCCTTCTGCTCGGGCAGCTCGCGTAACACGCGAGCTGAAGGCGCGCAGCGCCGGCATGCTGTTTCGGCGCAGGCTCATGTGCGCAAAGCGCACGTGAAGCGGCCACAGGCCGCGTGCCGAAGCCAAAACAGGATGCACGCGCAGAAGGCGCTCATGGAGTTCCTTCTGCTCGGGCAGCTCGCGTAACACGCGAGCTGAAGGCGCGCAGCGCCGGCATGCTGTTTCAGCGCAGGCTCATGTGCGCAAAGCGCACGTGAAGCGGCCACAGGCCGCGTGCCGAAGCCAAAACAGGATGCACGCGCAGAAGGCGTTCATGGAGTTCCTTTTGCTCGGGCAGCTTAGCTAAGACCCTGGGCAACTTGCTCATCAGGGCGAGAAGGTCGAACCGGCATAGCCAGCAGCCTTTCCAGAAAGCATGGATCACTGCGGACGGTCAATTTCCAGCGCCGCCGCAGCGCCACGAAGCGCCGGTGACTGCCCTGCCTGAATCACATAAACAGGTATTTCCGACAGCTGTCGCGCGAAACGGCCTTTCGCCTCGAAGCGCTGCCTGAATGCGGAGCGATTGAACACCTCACCCAGACGCGGAACAATGCCGCCGCCTATGTATACCCCGCCACGCGCACCCAGCGTAAGCGCCAGATTGCCGGCAACCGTTCCGAGAAACGCGCAGAAAAGTTCGAGCGCCTCAAGCGCCTGCGAATCGCCGTGCTCCATGGCCGCTGCCACCACACCCGCGGCACCGAATTCGGCAACAACCTTCGCCCCGTCGATCTCCTGCACAGCGCGGTGAAGATCGGCCAGCCCCTGGCCACACACAGCGCGCTCGGCCGAAGGGTGGCCATACCGGGAGGCGAACCACTGAAGCAGCTGCTGCTCTCGCGCCGTGCAGGCCGCCAGAGTGACGTGGCCGCCCTCGCCCTCGATCGCTACCCATCCACCGCGGCCGTCAGGCAACAATCCGGACACACCCAAGCCGGTACCGGGGCCGATCAAAGCCTTTGCGGCGAGAGGAGCCGCTTGCCCACCCAGCACCTGACGCAGTTCCGCGGGACCGAGGGCCGGCAAGGCCAGTGCCAGGGCGGTGAAGTCATTCAGCACACGCAAGGTCGTGAAACCGAACTGCACTTTTAACGCGCGAATGGAAAAAGCCCAGTGATGGTTGGTCATCTGCACCTGGTCGCCAAACACGGGATTGGCGATGGCGATTGCGCAATTCGCGGGCGCGTTACGTCCCAGGATCGACAGGTAATGCCGAATCGCATCCGCAAGTTCCGGGTATCCGGCACAGGGCAAGATCACAAGGCGATTGATGGGCTCCCCGGCACCGTTCTGCCACGCGAAACGTGCGTTGGTTCCGCCAATGTCGGCCAAAAGCCGCGCATTGCCGTGAGGACTGGTGGGAACTGCAGCCATCAATTCCTCGGTGTTGATCGCGGCCGGGGCCGGAGAATGCCACCCGGCGACCGGCTCACGACGGTCGGCCCTGGCAGAAAACGCCGCCCCCATCACTCCATCGTGATTTTTGCGGTCTTCACGATATCGCGGTACAGCGCGGCCTGGGGACCGATGAACGCGCGCATCTCGCGCCCGGGCATTGGGGCGACCGTGATGCCGGCCTCCGCCAACTTGCTGCGCACCTCAGGCTGAGCAAGGGCTTCGAGCAAGGCCTTCTCATAAGCGACCACGATGGCGGGAGGCGTTCCGGCCTTCAGGAACAAGCCTTGCCACAGCGGCAGCGAAATGCCGTTAAACCCCTCTTCCTCGCCAATGCGCCTGACATTCGGCAACTGGGCGACACGCGCGCCATCCGACACCGACAAAGCCTTGATCTTGCCGTCCTTGAGAAAAGGCATGGCCGTCGACAGCACCAGCATCGCGCTGTCCACCTGGCCGCCGACGAGGTCATTCACGATCTGGGCACCGCCGCGGTAGGGGATGTGCAGCATTTCCACCTTCGCCTGCTTGTTGATGAGCGCACCATAGATATGCTGCATCGTCCCAATGCCGGGGGTGGCGTAATTGAAGCCAGCCTTGCCGCTTTTGCGCTGCGCAACGAGCAGGTCGGACAGCGTTGCATAAGGGGAGCCCGCGGGAACGGCAAAAATCATCGGCACCGTGGTCATGCGCCCCACGGGCAAAAGATCTTTATCCCAGTCAAGGCGGGTCTTGGGATTGACCATGGGCACAAGCACCGTGTCGGTGCCACCCATATAGACGAGGTTGCCATCGGCCGGCGCATTGAGCACTTTCTGCGCGGCGATCATGCCGCTGGCGCCAGCCACGTTCTCGACAATGACCTGTCGCCCCAGGCGCTTGGACAGCTCGGTGCCGACAACACGCGCGACCAGGTCGGCACTGCCACCCGCGGAGTAGCCGACCACCAGCGAGATGGGTTTGTCGGATTGCGCATGGACAACACCCGACAACAACGCGCCGGCGCCCAACAAGGCAAGTTGATTCAACAGTCTGCGTTTCATGCCGGGCTCCTTTCAGAAGGTGTGCTTGATGCCAAGATCGAACGCCGTCGCGCGGCTCTGGCCGACCTGCTTGGCGGAGCCTACATTCGTATACAGCAAGGTGCGCTTGCTCAGGTCGTACTGAACCCCCGCCCCCACCATTTTCGAATTGAGATGGGTTGCCGGGCGCAGGTTGCCGTAAGAGACATAGGTGCGCCCAAAACTCAGGGGCACCAGCGCAGACACGGTGAACGAAGTGGCGTCACCGTTGAGGCCGCCCTTGGCGCGTGAATAACTGGCGGTGGGGCGGACCACACCAAAGTCATAGCCCCCCGCAATGAGCTTGAGGTTGGTCCTGTTGTCCAGGCCATCGTAGGCTGCGCCGAGCCAGACCGGGCCGTCTTTGTACTGGATGTTGGCGGAGGTGCTCCGCTGGCGCGTGCCTTCACCCAGGCCGGTTGCCAGCTCGAAGCTCACGGCGCCCAGCGCCGGGGATTTGTAGCCTATGGTGTTGCTCCAGCGAATGTTGGAAGCCTCGACCGTCGCAGCGACCGGGAGGTAGTTTGCGTAGGTGTAAGTGGAGCCGGTCTGGCTGACATAGCTCCAGAGCGTGGGATCGGTATTGAGCGCAACCGTGTACGCTGCCGAGTATTCACGGCCGGAATAAATCTCGCCCCAGTCCTTGCTGCCTATGGCAAGCACCGAACGGCCCAGCCAGAAAACATTGGCGTTGCTCAGCGCCCCCGTGTCGGTGGCAAAGCGGGTCTCGATCTGAAAGCGCGTGTACATGCCGCCGCCCATGTCTTCCTCGCCACGAAAACCCAGGCGGGAGGTGTTGCCGGCTTTCACGTTCCAGTCATCATTGGGAGCCCTACCGGGCAGCATCCCGGCTGGCGTGGTGCCGCTGGTCGCTTTTGTCAGCCCTTGGTCAACGATGCCGTAAATCGTCAGTGATGACTGGGCGTGTACTGAAAAAGCCGGGGCCAGTGCGCTTGCGGCCAGCAATGCGCTGCGCATGGCAGCGCTCCGGGCTCTGCAGGGGCCCATAGGTGGAAAGAGGAATGTCTTCAAGCTTGTCTCCTTGTTATGCGCCGGCTCCATCAGCCGGCGGGGGCAGTATAT
This sequence comes from Polaromonas sp. P1_A2, assembly GCF_056406895.1. Taxonomy (NCBI): domain Bacteria; kingdom Pseudomonadati; phylum Pseudomonadota; class Betaproteobacteria; order Burkholderiales; family Comamonadaceae; genus Polaromonas; species Polaromonas sp. P1_A2. Next base: position 177,017 of record NZ_JBFTZI010000003.1, read on the forward strand.
ATGTATTTATTGTATTACAGTACAATTAATATTGTATTGATCAAAATCCCCATCGCACCACCCCAAAACCCAGTGCGCATGCCCAGCCTCAGAATTTCGCCAATTTCACAAATCAATGCAATTCATACAATATGCAAGAACGGCTCCGCTTATCGGGTTTTTCTCCGCCACTGCCACCCCCCGTGCAAAGCGTTTCCTCCTGACGGGAACCCCATGAACATCGGAATGTTTGAATCCTTCATCACCGGCCACTGGTTCAGCGCTGAGGCCAAACGCATCTGGAGCGATGTCGCCACGCTGCAGGCCTGGCTCACCGTCGAAGCCGCCCTGGCCAGCGCCCAGGCTGAACTGGGTGTCATTCCTGCGGAGGCCGCAACCACCATTGCGCAGAAAGCAGATGCCCGGCTGTTCAACCTGGAGCGCCTTTCGAGCGACATTGCCTTCGCCCAGCACCCGCTCGTTCCCGTGCTTTACCAGTTCGAAGAGCTGTGTGGCGAGCCTGCCGCCGGTTTCATCCATTGGGGTGCGACAACGCAGAACATCTTCGATACCGCGAGCTCATTGCAGATGTTCGAAACGCATCAGCTGCTGGCGAACCATCTGGATGCGGCCATCGCCGCCTTCGGCCAACTTGCGCTGGCGCACCAAGCCACCGTGATGCCCGGCCGCACGCACGGCCAGCACGCCTTGCCCATGACTTTTGGCTTCAAGCTCGCCGGCTGGCTGGACGAACTCGACCGGGACCGCGATCGGCTCAAGCAGCGATTGCCATCGTCATTCGTGGCGAGCCTGGGCGGGGCCATAGGCACTTTCGCGGCCATGGGCAGCGCGGGGCGCGAGGTCGAGGTGCGGATGGCCGCGCAGTTGGGACTTGAGCCGGCGGGGCTGCCCATGCGTTCGTCCTACGACCGTGTCTGCGACTACATCTCTGCGCTGGGGCTGCTGGCCGGCACTGCGCAAAAAATCGCGCAGGATGTCGTGTTCATGCAGCGCACCGAGATCGGCGAGGTTGCAGAGGCATTTCACATGGGAAAGGTGGGCAGCTCGACCATGGCGCAAAAGCGCAACCCGTCGACCGCGCTGTTGCTGGCCAGTCTGGCGCGCATGATGCGGGCCCGGGTACCGGTGGCGCTCGAAGCGATGGTTCGCATGGATGAGGGTGACTCGTCCGCGACCAATGTGACCGATACGCTGTTGCCGGAAATTGCCATCATTGCGGCGTCGATTGCCGAAACCCTCGCGACCCTGGCCCAGGGCCTCGTCGTACACCCCGAGGCGATGCGCCGCAACCTCGATTTATCAAACGGCCTGATCGCGTCGGAAGCCGTGATGATGCGGTTGACCAGGCTGATGGGGCGGCATGAAGCGCATCAATTGCTCTATGAAGCGGCGCAGCGGTCCCAGTCCGAGGGCATGCCTTTCATGACGACGATCGGCGAGCATCCCCTGTTTGCAAAACGCGAGCTTCCGCCCGACCTGGTGCAGGCGCTCGTCGCCAGCAGCTATGTCGGCGAATCGGTGGTGCTCACGCGCGAAACTGTGGAACGCGTGGCCGGCAGCGGCGCCGCAATGGACTGACCCGCCTTGCTCGTCACCGGGATCAGGCGCACGCCGTAGGGCAAGGAGGGGTCGGCCCAGCGCGCATTGATCGCCTGGTACAGCGACTCGATCTGGTCGGCAACGCTGCACCCCATGGTGTCAAAAAAGTTGGCGTGTTCGTTCGCCAGATCCGTACGCCCCAGCAGCACCACGCTCAGCGCCGATGGGATGCCGACGCCGGCATCCGACAGCAGTTGCCGGAATTTGGCGCCATCTTCAACGCCCCATGCCACCAGGGCAGTGAACGGCAGCCGCCCTGAGGCATCAAGGCTGGCCTTGATCAGGTCTGCAAGCGCCGCTTCGTAATTGTCGTCAGGCAGGTGCGGCACAGTGATCTCGTGGAACTCGGTGTCCGCCAGGGTGCTCTGCAGGTATTCAAACCGCCGGCGGCCCATCTGCGTTGCCAGAACGGGGGACGACGTTGCCGCGTACGCGATGCGGCCATGGCCTTGCTGCCGTAAAAGGGCAATCGCCTTGGCCAGGGGTTCGCCCCACTCCATGCCGACCGCCTCGACGTCCGTGCCGGCGAGCGTCGCGCCATCCACCGCCAGCACATCGCATTTATCCCTCAGCGCGGCGAGCAAATCGATGGTGATGGTCTTGTAAGTCGACTGAACCACGCAGGCGTCAAAACGGGGCGAGCCTTTCAATACGGTGCGCGCATGGGCCGGGTCGGTGTATGAAACTTCCAGCACCCGATGCCCGTCGGCGGTGAACCGGCGCTGCAGGCCTTCCACCAAAACGCGGCCGCGGGTGATGCTGATGGAGCGCCGCAGCAGAAGCACCGACCTCGTTGCCTGCAACCGGGAGCCGGTGTTAGCCAGCGCAGGCTCGCCATCCCCCCGAAAGTAGGTCCCACGCCCCACCTGTGAATCGATCAGTCCCTTGGTTTTGAGGCCTTGAAAGGCGCGCTGGACCAGCATTTGCGATACACCGAAGCGGCGCATCAAATCACGTATCGGTGGCAGGCGATCGCCGGGACGGGCATTGTTCGCAAGCTCGTCCAGGTACTGTTCCAGGTCGGAGGCCGTATTGTTCATATACATACAATACAACACATTTTGCTGGCGCCGCCCACGCTGATCCGCGGCTCAAGCGGCAGCGTCAATCAGGGCCGCATCAACCGCGCCCCACAAACGGCATCTTCGTGGCCATGATGGTCATGAACTGCACATTGGTCGACAGCGGCAGCGACGCCATGTGCACCACCGCCTCGGCCACTTCCTTCGCATCCATCATCGGTTCAATGGCGATTTCGCCATTGGCCTGGGGCACGCCCTTGGCCATGCGCGCGGCAAGCTCCGTCATCGCATTGCCGATGTCGATCTGGCCGCAGGCGATGTTGTACTTGCGGCCGTCCAGCGAGATCGATTTGGTCAGGCCTGTGATCGCATGTTTGGTGGAGGTATAGGGCGCCGAGTTGGGACGCGGCGCATGGGCCGAGATCGAGCCGTTGTTGATGATGCGGCCGCCCTGGGGCGATTGGTCTTTCATCAGCCTGATGGCGCCCTGCGCGCAAAGGAAAGAACCCGTGAGATTGATGTCGACCACATTGGTCCATTGCTCAAACGTGATGTCCTCGATGTTCACCGGCGGCGCGCCCACGCCGGCGTTGTTGAACAGCAGGTCGAGGCGGCCGAACTTTTCCTTGACCTTGGCAAAGGCCGCCGCCACGGACTCGGGCTTGCTCACGTCGGTGGGCAGCGCCAGCGCGCGGTCCGTGCCGGACTCCTTGGCGACTTCGTTGAGCGGCTCCACACGGCGCCCCACCAGCGCCACGCTGTAGCCTTCACGCAGCAGGGCCAGGGCCACGGCCTTGCCGATGCCTGTGCCCGCGCCGGTGACGAGTGCGACTTTGCCGTTGGACTTGTTCTCGGAATTCATGGTCTGCCTTGTCTCTCTTGAAAGGTTGGAGGGAGGTATTGCTGATTGGTAAATCGATGCAGCGATGGGCCACAGGTCTGGATTGTGCCCCAGCCTCGCCAAGGCCGCATGAGCCTGGGCGGGCCATCATCGCCAGATACTTTAAGTCTCAAGTATTTTTGAGATTGTTGGAAATAACCGACACCACGGCTTTTTTGCCGGTGCTACCTTTGGATCCATGCCTGCCTTTACCCCATCAGCACCGCGCAAACTCTGGGACATCTCACCGCCGGTCGATGAGAACGCCGCCGTGTTCCCCGGTGACACGGCCTACTCCCAGACACTGCATTTCTCCCTGGCACCGGGCTGCCCGGTCAACGTCAACAGCATCACGCTGTCGCCGCACACCGGCGCCCACGCCGATGCGCCGCTGCACTATGCCAACGGCGCGGCCAGCGCCGGCGAGCTGGACCTTGCCCCCTACCTCGGGCCCTGCCGCGTGATCCATTGCCTGGACTGCGGCCCGCTGGTCTTGCCCGAACACGTCGCCCACGCGCTGGACGGCCTGCCGCCGCGTGTGCTGCTGCGCACTTCGCACAGCGCCAGCCAGGCCTGGGAAGCTTTCACCGCCATCGCGCCTGAAACGCTGGCATTGCTGGCACGCAAAAACATCTGCCTGATCGGCATAGACACGCCCAGCGTGGACCCGGCCACCAGCCAGGACCTGCCCAGCCATCACCAGTTGCTGGCGCACGGCCTGCGCGTGCTGGAAAACCTGGTGCTCGACGAGGTGGCCGAGGGCGATTACGAACTGATCGCCCTGCCGCTCAAACTGACCCGGGCCGATGCGTCCCCCGTGCGCGCCGTGCTGCGCGAACTTCCCTGAAACCCAAAAACTTTAGCTATGACCACACTCCAGGACTGCCGCGCCCTTGACGCGCAAGACCCGCTGCGCACGCTGCGCCAACAATTCACGCTGCCCGAAGGCGTGATCTACCTCGACGGCAACTCGCTGGGCGTGCTGCCCGTGACGGCGGCCGCCCGCGTCGCCGAGGCCGTCACGGCCGAATGGGGCCAGGGCCTGATCCGCTCCTGGAACAGCGCCGGCTGGTTCGAGCTGCCGCAGCGACTGGGCAACAAGATCGCCCGACTGGTAGGCGCAGCCCCCGGCGAGGTGGTGGCCACCGACAGCACCTCCATCAACCTCTACAAGGTGCTCAGCGCCGCGCTGCATATCGCGGCCCAGGACGCGCCCGGGCGCAAAGTGATCGTCAGCGAGCGCAGCAACTTCCCGACCGACCTCTACATCGCCGAAGCCCTGTGCCGCGAGCGCGGCTTTCGCCTGCAGCTCGTCGAGCCTGAGGAGATCGCGGCCGCCCTCACCCGCGAAGTGGCCGTGCTGATGCTGACCCATGTGAACTACCGTACCGGCGCCATGCATGACATGGCCGCCGTAACCGCCGCGGCCCATGCCGCCGGCGCGCTCACCGTCTGGGACCTGGCGCACAGCGCAGGCGCCGTGCCGGTGGACCTGAATGCGGCAAACGCCGACTTCTCGATAGGCTGCGGCTACAAATACCTCAACGGCGGCCCCGGCGCGCCGGCCTTTGTCTGGGTCAACCCCAAGCATGCCGACCGCTTCTGGCAGCCGCTGGCCGGCTGGTGGGGCCATGCCGCGCCGTTTGAATTCACGCCCGATTACCGGCCCGCGGCAGGCATCTCGCGCTACCTCTGCGGCACCCAGCCCATCCTGAGCATGACCGCGCTGGAATGCGGCCTGGACACCGTGCTGGCTGCCGAAGCGCTGGGCGGCATGCAGGCCCTGCGCAAAAAATCGCTGGCGCTCACCGACCTGTTTATCCGGCTCGTCGAAGAACGCTGCGCAGGCCACGGCCTGGGCCTGGCCACGCCGCGCGAACATGCCCAGCGCGGCTCGCAAGTCTGCCTCACAAGAACTGAGGGCGCGTATGCCATCGTGCAAGCGCTGATTGCACGCGGCGTGATCGGCGACTTCCGCGCCGGTGACAGCGGCGCCAGCAAGCACCTGGACATCCTGCGCTTCGGCTTCACCCCGCTCTACATCGGTTTTGAAGACGTGTGGAACGCCGTTGAGCATTTGAAGCAGGTGCTCGAAACCAGCGAATGGAAAAAAGCCGAGTTCAACCAGAAGCACGCGGTCACATGATGAATACCCACAGCAAACCCCAAGCCCCTGAAGACATCGTGCGCGACGAAAAAGCGCAGCTCGACTTCAGCAAGTCCATGAGCTACGGCGACTATTTGCAGCTGGACGCCATCCTGGGCGCGCAGAAACCGCTCTCGCCCGACCACAACGAGATGCTGTTCATCATCCAGCACCAGACCAGCGAACTCTGGATGAAGCTGATGCTGCACGAGCTGCGCGCCGCGATCGCCAACGTCGCGAACGACGAGCTGGGCGGCGCCTTCAAGATGCTGGCGCGCGTGAGCCGCATCATGGAGCAGCTGGTGCATGCCTGGGACGTGCTGGCCACCATGACCCCGCCCGAGTACAGCGCCATACGCCCCTACCTCGCCAACTCCAGCGGCTTCCAGAGTGCGCAGTACCGCTGCATCGAATTCGCCCTCGGCAACAAAAACGCAGCCATGCTCAAGCCCCATGCCCACAGGCCCGACCTGCTGGCGCAAGTGCAAGCGGCTTACGAAGCCCCTTCGCTCTACGACGAAGCCCTGCGCCTGCTGGCCCGCCGCGGCCTGGCCGTGCCGGCCAGCCACACGCAGCGCGACTGGACCCAGGGCTACGCGGAAAGCGAGGCCGTCGAGCAAGCCTGGCTGGTGGTGTACCGCGACCCGAAAAAATACTGGGACCTTTACCAGCTGGGCGAAGAGCTCACCGACCTGGAGGATGCTTTCAGGCTCTGGCGCTTCCGGCACGTCACGACCGTGGAGCGCGTGATCGGGTTCAAGCGTGGCACGGGTGGGACGGGTGGAGTGAGCTACCTGCGCAAGATGCTGGACGTGGTTTTGTTTCCGGAAATCTGGAAACTACGCACTGACTTATAAGCGCACCGTGGTCCGAACGGTAGGCAACGGGGCTTTGGTGATCAGCAAGCGCCGCTGGCGCGGTTGCGCACTGCGGCCGCCGTCCCGGAAATACCCCGGGTCGGTCTGGTATGCCTTTGGACTTCCTTGCCCGACAGGCGCCCCGAGCTGGCGAGGATTTCCGCCTGTTCACGCCGCAGGCTGTTGAGTGCGGCGATGGGGCCCATGCCGAAGCTTTCCGCAAACTTGCGCTGAAAAGTGCGCCGGGACATATTGCATATATCCGCCATCGCGTCGACGGACCAGTCGTGGTCGAGCCGGGCCTGCAACAACTCGATCAACTGGCGGAAGGGCGCAGCGGCCCTATCCTGAATCCTCAGGGCCTGGCTGTACTGGCGCTGATCGCCGTCCCTGCGTAAATAGACAAGCAGCCGCCGCGCGACACGCTGCGAGATATCGGCGCTATGGTCGCGCTCGATCAGGGCCAGCGCGAGGTCGATGCCGGCCGTAACACCCGCCGTGGTCCAGTACTTGCCGCTTTCGCAGTAAATCTTGTCGTCATTGACCTTAAGGTCCGGGAAGTCCCGCTGCAACCTCCCGGCAGATCGCCAGTGGGTGGTGACCTCCCGGCCGCTCAACAGCCCGGCGGCGGCGAGCAGAAAGGCCCCCGTGCAAACGCTGCAGGTTCTGCGCGTGGACGGGTCTCTTTCCCGCAGCCAGTTGACCAGTTGAAGATCGGCACATGCGGCATGGACACCGCCGCCACCCGGCACCACCAGCGCATCGATAGTCAATGCCGCGGCAGCCCCCAGAGCATGGTCCACATGGATTTTCAGTGCGCCATCGGCGCTCGTGACGGCGTCCTTCTGTGCCACGGTGGCCAGGCGATACACGGGAACGCCCACCTCTTCATTGGCCGTGGCAAATGCCTGCCACGGTCCGGCCAGGTCAATGGGCTGGAAGCCGTCGAACAAAAGAAAGGCCACGCATTTTGGCGCACATTCGCCCGCTTTTGGCGCTGTCCCCGCGGCACTCGGCCTTACCTTCAGCGTCTTAAGGAGCGTGTTCATGAAAGTTAATATTATTCTCTTCAATGCCCTGACACAACTTGATTTGACAGGGCCTTTTGAAGTCCTGGCACGTGTGCCGGGAGTGCAGGTCGAGCTCGTGGGGAAGTCACTGGAGCCGGTCCGCTCGGACCGCGGCCTCACGCTGGTACCCACCACGACCATCGCAAACGCAGCGCCCTGCGACCTGCTGGTGGTGCCGGGGGGGCCTGGAACCGACGACGCCCTACTGGATGCCGAGTGGGTTGGTTTCACCCGCAGGCAGGCACAGTCGGCGAAGTACATCTTCGGCATCTGCACGGGCTCGCTGCTGCTCGGCGCCGCGGGCCTTCTCAAGGGCAAGCGAAGCACCTGCCACTGGCAGGCCATTGATTTTCTGCCGGCGTTCGGCGCCATCGTCACCCGGGAGCGTATGTGTGTGGACGGGAATATCTTCACCGCGGGCGGCGTGACATCCGGCATCGACATGGCCTTGAAGGTCGTCGCCATGCTGAGGGGAGACGAAGCGGCCAAGCAAATCCAGCTCCAGATCGAATACGACCCCAAGCCGCCCTTTCCAGGTGGCACACCCTTGACATCGGAGCCGGCCATCGTTGAAAAATGCCTGGCGGCGACGCAGGCGCGGCGGGCCCTGCGGGCCTCGGCCGTCGGCTATGCGGCCCTGCGCATGCCAGCTTGAAAAGCATCGCTAACCCTGGAGAAACCTATGAGCAAAAAAATGTTTTCACTGCTTGTGTGGGCCTTGCTGGCATGCGGTATGGGCGCGCAGGCACAAGGTGTTTATCCCTCGAAACCGGTGACATTGATTGTTCCCTATCCCGCGGGAGGTCCCATGGACAAGCTCGCGCGGGAGCTTGCCTTGCCGCTGGAAAAGCAGCTGGGGCAGCCCGTCATCATCCAGAACCTGTCGGGCGCCGGAGGCAACCTGGGCAGTGTCGTTGCCTTGCGTGCGCCTGCGGACGGCTATACCCTGCTGCTGAACCATATCGGGATGGCGACAGCCCCCGCGCTGTACCGCCGCCTCGGTTTCAGCCCGGAAACGGATTTCGAACCTTTGGGCATCATGGCTGAATCGCCGCTGATGCTGGTTACGCGCCCACAGATCGCCGCGGGCTCAGCGGTTGAACTGGTGCGGTGGATAGCCACGCAACCACAGGTCAAGCTGGCCAACGGCGGCATCGGGTCGGCATCGCACCTGTGCGGCCTGCTGCTGCAGTCTTCGCTGGGCATCGGCATGACCACCGTTCCGTATCGCGGGACCGCCCCGGCATTGGCGGATTTGCTGGGAGGCCATGTAGACCTGATGTGCGATCTGACGGCCAATGTGCTTCCCCATGTATTTAGCGGAAAGACCAGGCCCGTCGGCGTGACATCGGCCAAGCCGCTCAACGTTCCCGGCGCCTCGGCGATCCCGACACTCGAGAAATTCGGGATTCCCTCCGTCCGGGTGGGTGTCTGGTACGGCTTGTATGCGCCGAAGAACACGCCTCAGGCGGTGCAAACCAGGGTCAACAGCGCATTGCTGGCCGCAATCCAGACGGACGCCTTCAAAAAGGCGCAACTCGCTTCAGGAATCGATGTGGTTCGAGACGCACGCAACACGCCAGCGGGCCATCGCGAATACCTGCGCAGTGAAATTGCCCGCTGGACGCCGGTGATCAAGGCGGCAGGGGCCTACGCGGACTAGGGCCTGTTAACGCTATTTATGCAAGATGCGTTGCGAGTCAAAAAGGCCTTGAGCAAGGCGCAAAACGCAGGCGGGGCAGACCCCGTCAAGGCTTTGCAGCGCCGCGCAAGGCCTTTTTGATCGCAACCCGGAGGGAATGGGGTGAAAACGGCGCCACTCTGCGTTGTGCTCCTAGCGCAGACGCCCGGTCTGGGCGTCGTCGCACGCCTTGATTGGCGCCGTTTTCACCCCATTCGCATTTGCATAAATAGCGTTAACAGGCCCTAAGGCCGTCAGGACTGCGCGCTTGCGGCTCCATACAACCAGGGCAAATCCAGCAGCTTCTCCCCCAGCATCTTCATCGCCAAATCCCGCCCCCACCGAACCACGCCATCGGCATGGAAGATCTGCCCGTTGCGCAGCGCCCTCGCCTGCACGCGCGCATTGCGCTGCCAGCGGTTAAGCGCATAGCGCTGCAGCATGGTGGGCACGTCCAGGGCCGGGTCCAATGCCTGGGCCAGGGCGCGGCCCAGTTCAGCGGCGTCTTCAATCGCCATGCCGGCGCCTTGGGCCAGGTAGGGGCGCATGGGATGGGCAGCATCGCCCAGCAAGGCCACACGGCCCACGGCGTGCTGGTGGGCGCCCTGCATGGGCGCGCGGTCGTGCAGCACCCAGAGGCGCCAGCCTTCAATCGCGCCCATCACTTCGCGCAGGGCGGCGCAACAGCCGGCCGTCGCGGCGGCCAGGTCGGCGGCGTTGGCGCTGTGGTCCCAGAGGTCGGCTTCAGCCGCGACCTCGCCGTGCACGATGGCCACCACGTTGAGTGATTCGCCGCCGCGCACCGGGTACTGCACCACGTGCATGCGCGGCCCGAGCCAGGCGGTGACCTGCTGGCTCCTGAGCAGCTCGGGCAGGTCCGCCTGCCGCACCAGTGCGCGATAGGCCAGGTGGCCGGTGCGGCGCGGCAGGCCGTCACCCAGCAATTCCTGGCGCACCGTGCTCCACAGGCCGTCGGCGCCTATGAGGGCGTCGCCCTCAATGCCGGGGCCGTCGTCGGCCTGCACCGTGACGGCTTGCGCGGTCTGGCTGAAGGATTGCAGCGGCCGGCTCAGGTGCAGCCTGACGTCGGCGTTTTGCTGCACGGCCTCCAGCAGCAGGCGGTGCAGATCGGCGCGGTGCAAGGTGGCATAGGGCGCACCATAGCGCTGGGCAATGGTGGCACCCAGCGGCAACTCGCCCAGCACCTGGCCTGAAATGGCGCTGCGCACCTGCAGGCGTTCAGGAAACGCGGCCACGATCTGCAGGGCGCCGGCCAAGCCCCAGCCCTGCAGCACCTTGACCACATTGGGACCCAGCTGGATGCCGGCGCCGACTTCACTGAACGCGTTGGCGCGTTCAAACAGGCGCACATCCCAGCCGGCACGCGAGGCCGCGAGCGCCGCCGCCAGTCCGCCGATGCCGCCGCCGGCTATCAGGGCTTGCCTGAACATCAAGCCAGCAACTGCCGCAACACAAAAGGCAGGATGCCGCCGTTGCGGTAGTAGTCGACCTCGATGGGCGTGTCCACGCGCAGGATCACGGTGACCTCCTCGCGCGAGCCGTCGGCGCGCGTGATGACCAGCTTGGCCTCGCTTTGCGGCTTGAGCTCGGGGTGCGGGATCACGTCTATGACTTCGGTGCCGGTGAGCTTGAGGGTTTGCCACGATTCGCCCGGCTTGAACTGCAGGGGCAGCACGCCCATGCCCACCAGGTTGCTGCGGTGTATGCGCTCGAAGCTGCGCGCGACCACGGCCTTGATACCCAGCAACTGCGTGCCCTTGGCGGCCCAGTCGCGCGACGAGCCGGTGCCGTATTCCTCGCCGGCAAAAATCACCGTGGGCGTGCCCTGCGCCATGTACTTCATGGCGGCGTCATAAATAAACATCTTCTCGCCGCCGGGCTGGAACAGCGTCACGCCGCCCTCTTCGCGCGAGCCGTCGGCGCCGGGCGGGATCATCAGGTTCTTGATGCGCACATTGGCAAACGTGCCGCGCATCATCACGTCGTGGTTGCCGCGGCGCGCGCCGTAGCTGTTGAAGTCAGCCTTCTGCACGCCGTTGGCCTGCAGCCACAGGCCTGCAGGCGAACTGGCCTTGATGGAGCCGGCCGGAGAGATATGGTCGGTCGTGATGGAGTCGGCAAACAGCGCCATGATGCGCGCGCCCTTGACGTCGACGCTACCGGCCTTGCCGGCATCCATCGCGAAGTCCTTGAAGAAAGGCGGCTCGGCGATATAGGTGCTGGCGGGCCAGGTGTAGGACGTGCCCTTGACGCCCTTGATGTTTTCCCAGAGCTTGCCGGGCTCGGTTTTCACCTTGGCGTAATTGGCGCGGAAGGCCTTGCCGTTCATCGCGTACTTCATGAGCTTGTAGATCTCATCGCTGCTCGGCCAGATGTCGCCGAGGTAGACGTCCTTGCCCCCCTTGCCCTTGCCGACGGGCTCGGTCATCAGGTCGCGCATCACCGTGCCGGCAATCGCGTACGCCACCACCAGCGGCGGGCTGGCCAGGAAGTTGGCCTTGAGGTTGGGGTGTATGCGCGCCTCGAAGTTGCGGTTACCCGAGAGCACGGCCGCGCAAACCAGGTCGCTTTTGGTGATGGCTTCGTTGAGTTCGGGCGTCAGGTCGCCGGCATTGCCTATGCAAGTGGTGCAGCCGTAGCCGGCCAATGCAAAGCCCAGCTTTTCAAGGTAGGGCAGCAAACCGGTTTCCGTGAGGTACTCGGTCACGATGCGCGAGCCGGGCGCCAGCGAGGTCTTGATGTGCGGCTGCACCTTGAGGCCCGCCTCCACCGCCTTCTTGGCCAGCAGGCCGGCGGCCAGCAGCACGCTGGGGTTGGAGGTGTTGGTGCAACTGGTGATGGCGGCGATCAACACGTCGCCGTTGCCCACCGTGACGCCAGGCGGCGAATGCACCACCTCGGTCTGTGCCGTGGCCGGTGCGTCGGTGGTGTTGCTGGCGCGGGCGTGGGCCAGCGTGGGCCGGTTGCCTTCCATCTCGACCACGGCGCGCGCGGCGCCCGCCGGTGTGGGCGGCGCGGCCGGCAGGGTGTCCTGGCGGCCTTCATCGGTGCGGCGCACCAGGTGGCGTGTGTTCAGCATGGCCGGCGGCTGGTTGAAACCATTCTCGGCAATCGGCTTGCTGAACAGCGACTTGAACTGGCCGGCGACGTTGCCGAGCTCGATGCGGTCCTGCGGGCGCTTGGGGCCGGCCAGGCTGGGCGTGACGTCGCCCAGGTCCAGCTTGACCACATGCGAGTAGTCGATCTCGCCGGCTTTCGCCACGCCGAACAGGCCCTGGGCCTTGAAGTAGGCCTCGAAGGCTTCGATCTCTTCCTTGGTGCGGCCCGTGCCCTTGAAGTAGTCAATGGTTTTTTCGTCGACCGGAAAGAAGCCCATTGTGGCGCCGTATTCGGGCGCCATATTGCCTATGGTGGCGCGGTCGGGCAAGGCCAGCGTGCGTGTGCCTTCGCCGAAGAACTCAACAAACTTGCCGACCACCTTTTCCTTGCGCAGCTGCTCCGTCACGCGCAGCACCAGGTCGGTGGCAGTGACGCCTTCGCGCAGGCGGCCGGTCAGCTCAAAGCCGACCACGTCGGGCGTGAGGAAGTAGACCGGCTGGCCCAGCATGGCGGCCTCGGCCTCGATGCCGCCCACGCCCCAGGCGACCACGCCAATGCCGTTGATCATGGTGGTGTGGCTGTCGGTGCCCACCAGCGAGTCGGGGTAATAAACGCCGCCCGCCGTCTTATGCACGCCGCGCGCCAGGTATTCGAGGTTGACCTGGTGCACGATGCCGAAGCCCGGCGGCACGACGCCGAAGGTGTCGAAGGCCTGCATGCCCCACTTCATGAACTCGTAGCGCTCGCGGTTGCGCTGGAACTCGAGCTTCATGTTGAGGTCCAGCGAATTTTTCTTGCCGTAGTAGTCGACCATGATGGAGTGGTCCACCACCAGGTCCACCGGCACCAGCGGCTCTATGGCTTTCGGGTTCTTGCCCAGCTTGAGCGCCACGCTGCGCATGGCGGCCAAGTCGGCCAGCAGCGGCACGCCGGTGAAATCCTGCAGCACCACGCGCGAGACTACAAAAGGGATTTCCTCGCTGCGCTCGGCCCTGGGCAGCCAGTTGGCGAGCTGGCCCACGTGCTCAGCCGTGACTTTTTTGCCGTCGCAGTTGCGCAGCACCGATTCGAGCACGATGCGCATGGACACCGGCAGGCGGGTGACTTTGGGAAATTGTTTGGCCAGTTCCGGCAGGGAGTAGAACTTGCCGGTCTTGCCGGAGGCGGTCTTGAAGCTTTTGAGCGTGGAGGGAAAAGCGTGGGGAGGCGGTTTGGCCATGGCGGACTCCTTTTTATTGACGGCAGCCCCCATTCTGGCAGGCACTGCGGCCCCGTGGGGGGCCGAGCCCGCATATCCTGCCCGCCTGCCCAGTCTTGCGCCTTCTTCTTTTTCTTACCAGGCCGGTTGCGGCGCCGCGCGGCGCAGGCCGAAGTACTGCAGCTCGGCCAGCACCGCCACCGTCAGCGCCTGGACCACCACATAAGCCGCGCCCAGCATGGAAGGCGACACCCGGCCACTGGCCAGCAGCAGCACGCAGCCCAACGCCCAGCCCATATTGCCCGCCACCAATACCCAGACGATGGGCCGCGGCAAGGGCTTACGCGTTGAAACAAAAACGACGACCGCGGCGTAGACCAGCAGGAATTCGCCGGTGTAGGCCAGCAAACCCTCGGGCAGGTTCAGCAAACGGGCCATCGCCGCCGGAAAGGCGACCTGCAATACGCCGCAGGCAATGCAGGACAGCGCGTCCACACGCAGCACGTTGCGCAGGAAGTTGGGGGAAGACAGCATGGAACTCGAAAACATGGCAAAACTCCTGATGCGGCAGCCGGTGATGTGAATCAGCGCGCCGGGCCGCCGGGTCGGTGCGCATGGAGGCCATCATTCCCGGACCCCGGCCGACCGTCGATAACCTGGCAGGTAATGGAAAACCGGCCACCTGCCTTTACGATGAGGGCCATGACCGCCAGCACCCACTCCCCAAGCCGCCAGGCGCCGCGCAGCGCGCCCCAGCCCTTTGGCGACCACCTGCGCCACTGGCGCCAGCACCGGCGCCTGAGCCAGCTGGACCTGGCCCATGAGGCCGACATCTCGACGCGCCACCTGAGTTTTGTGGAAACCGGCCGCTCGGTGCCCAGCCGCGAGATGGTGCTGCGGCTGTCGGAGCGGCTGGACATTCCGCTGCGCGAACGCAATGCGCTGCTGGTGGCGGCCGGTTATGCGCCCATGTACCGCGAGCGCCCGCTGGACGACCCTGCCCTGGCCTCGGCCCGGCAGGCCGTGGAGCTGCTGCTCAAAAGCCACGAACCCTACCCGGCCCTGGCGGTGGACAGGCACTGGAACCTGGTGGCCGCCAACCGCATGGTGCCGCACCTGATGGAGGGCGCCGACGCCTCGCTGCTGGAGGGACCGGTGAATGTGCTCAGGCTGAGCCTGCACCCCAAGGGCCTGGCGCCGCGCATCGCCAACCTGCCGCAGTGGCGCACGCATATCTTTGAGCGCCTGCGCCAGCAGATTGCGGCGACTGCAGACCCGTTGCTGGAGGCCTTGCTGGAAGAGCTCAAGGCCTATCCCATGCCTGAGGAAGCGAAAAGCGAACACCTCGAAGGCGAGCACCCGGGCGTGGTCATGCCCTTTTTGTTCCGCACACCCGCCGGCATGCTGAGCTTCATCAGCACCACCACCATCTTCGGCACACCCGTGGACGTGACGCTGCAGGAACTCGCGATGGAGACTTTTTTCCCGGCGGACGATTTCACGCGCCAGGCGTTGCTGGCGCTGGCCGCGCAGGCCTAGCGACGGTCAGAGTTCGACGATGGTTTTGAAGCCGCCCCAGATCATGCGTTTGCCGTCGAAGGGCAGGTTCTTCGGGTCCATCATGGCTTCCAGGCGCGGGTCGGACATGACTTTTTTATTGACGCTGTCGCGGTGCTTGCGTGACTTGTAGGTGATCCAGGAAAACACCACCACCTCGCCGGCCTTGAGCTTGACGCTTTGCGGGAAGGACGTGAGCTTGCCGGGCTGCACATCGTCGGCGAGGCACTCGGTGTATTCGATCGCGCCGTACTCCTTCCAGATCTTGCCGGCCTTGCGGGACAGCTTGCGGTAGTCCTCCACTTTCTTGGCGGGGACGGCAACAATGAATCCATCAACATAACGGGCCATGGGGAAATCTCCTGGTTAAAGGGCTTGCTGACATATTGTGTACGCCGTACACAATATAGCCAAAAACAGGCATTCCCTCTGCGGAAAAAGTAACAAAGCTTGTTGGCCCCGGCGGGTGGGCGCCCTCGGCGCCGGCCTCAGGCGCCGAAAACATGGGCCTGGCCGGCCACCGTGATGCGCACCATGGCGCCCAGCGCCGGCGCATGCATGCTCGCGCTGTGCACCAGCAGCGGTTCATCCCAGGCGGCCGAGGGTGCCGGCGCCGTGGCGGCCGGGCCGGTGCCGCGCACCAGGCGTACCGACAGCACGCACACCGAGCCGCCGAAATCGGTGTCAGTGACCGCGCCGTAGCAGGCATCCCCACGCGCCGCCGCTTCGGCGGGCACTTCGGCCACCTGCAGTTGCTCGGGCCGCAGCATGATTTGCGCCGTGCCCCGGCGACCGCTGTCGTTGACGGCGACGCGCCCCAGCGCGCAGTCGGCCCAGCCGCCGGCCAGTTGCGCGGGCAGCACGATGCTGTCACCCAGGAAGCCGGCCACGGCCGCATCGCGCGGCCGCAAATACAAATCAAGCGGACGGCCGGCCTGCACCAGCAGCCCCCCGCGCATTACCGCCACCTGGTCGGCAAACGAGAGCGCCTCCGCCTGGTCGTGCGTGACGAGGATGGTGGTGATGCCCGCCGCGCCCAGCAGCTGCGCCACCGCCTTGCGGGTGCTGGCGCGCAGGCCGGTGTCGAGTGCCGAGAAAGGCTCGTCCAGCAGCATCAACCGCGGCCGCTGCGCCAGCGCGCGCGCCAGCGCCACGCGCTGCTGCTGGCCGCCCGAGAGCTCGTGCGGGCGGCGCGCCAGCATGGCGCTGTCCAGCGCGACCATGTCCATCAGCTCGGCAATGCGTTCGGCGCGCCTGGGTGTATTGCGCGGCAGGCCGAAGCCGACATTGCCCTCAATCGTGAGATGCGGAAACAGCGCGCCGTCCTGCGGCACATAACCTATGCCGCGCTCGTGCGCGGGCACGGCCTCAGGCCCATTGGCCAGTTGCCGGCCGCCCAGGGTGACACGGCCCGCGTCGGGCGCTTCAAAGCCGGCGATGATGCGCAGCAGCGTGGTCTTGCCCGAGCCCGAGGGGCCGACGATGGCGGTGCGGCTGCCGGGCGCGACGCTCAGGTCCACGCCACCCAGCGCCTGCACGGCGCCGTAGTGTTTGCGTATGGCTTGCAATTCCAGGGAAGTCGTCATCGCGTCATCGTCCCGCCGTGCGTTTGGATTGTTGGTAAAGCAGCCAGGTCATGGGCAAGGAGAGCAGCACCATGATGAGCGCATAGGGCGCGGCGGCCGCATAGTCGATCTCGCTGCTGTAGGCCCAGAAGGAGGTCGCCAGCGTGCGCGTGCCGTTGGGCGCGAGCATCAGTGTGGCGGTGAGTTCGTTGGTGATGCCCAGGCCCACCAGCGCCGCGCCGGCCGCGGCACTGGGCGCGGCCAGCCGCAGGGTGACGGCCCACAGCGCCTGCGCGGGCGTGCGGCCCAGGCTGCGCGCGGCCTGCTCGAGCTCCACCGGTGCCTGCGCGATGCCGGCGCGCAGGCTGATCAGGGCGCGCGGCAAAAACATCAGCAAATAGGCCAGCAGCACCGTCAGCGCCGTCTGGTAAATCGGCAGGCGCACGGTCACGGTGACCAGCGCCAGCGCCACCACCACGCCGGGCAGCGAGCCTACCATGTAATTGCAGGCCTCCAGCACGCGCTGCAGCCGGCCCGGCGAGCGTATCGACAGCCAGGCCATGGGCACGGCGGCCACGGTGGTCAGCAGTGCGCCGGCCAACGCAAGGCCCAGGGTTTGCAACAGCGACGGACCGAGTTCATCGAAACGCCAGACGGCCGCGCCGCCCGCCAGCAGCCAGCGCCCCAGCGTGAACAGCGGCACGCCCAGGGCCAGCAGGCTGAGCAGCGCGGGCAGCAGCAGGCTCAAGCCGGCCAAGCGGCCCAGCTTGCGCTTGGATGGCATGCGCGCCGCGCCCGTGCCCACACGCGCATAACGCTCCTTGCCGCGCGCGGCCGCTTCCAGCCCCAGCAGCGCGAAACAGCAGACCACCAGCACGCCCGAAAGCATGTTGGCCGCGGGCCCGTTGTAGGTGGACTGGAACTGGTCGACGATGGCGGTGGTGAAGGTGTCGAAGCGGATCATCACGTACAGGCCGTACTCGGCCAGCAAGTGCAGCCCCACCAGCAGCGAACCGCCGCACACCGCAAGGCGCAGCTGCGGCAGCACCACACGAAAGAACACGGCCCAGGGGCCCAGGCCCAGCGAGGCGGCGCTGTCTTCCATGCCCGGGTCCAGCCGCCGCAGGGCCGCGGCCACCGGCAAATACAGAAACGGGAAATAGGCAATCAAGGAAACCATCACACCGGCTGGCAGGCCGTGCAGGCCGGGCGCCACCGTCATCCAGGCGTAGCTGTGCACAAACGCCGGGACCGCCAGCGGCGCGACCAGCAGCCAGGCCCAGGTGCGCGCGCCGGGCAGGTCGCTGCGCTCGGTGAGCCAGGCCAGCGCCACCGCCAGCACCGCGCACAGCGGCACCGTGAGCACCACCAGCAGCGCGGTATTGACCAGCAGCTCACCGACGCGGGGCCGGAAGATCAGGGCCGAGGCCGTCTCCCAGCCGGTCTGGACACCGACCCAGAGCACAAAACCCAGCGGCAGCAAGGCCAGCAGCGACACCACCAGGGCCGCGCCGCCCACCCAGGACAGGCGCCAGCCGCCGCGGCCGGCCGCCGGCGCGGGCAGCAGCACCGCAACCGCCGGCTTCAGGGCGGCATCGGCGCCGGCATCAAGGGGCAAGGCACTCACGGGAAGTGTCCGGTCGGCGGACTCAAAAACGGTTTACAGCAGGCCGGCCTGGGTCATCAGGTCGGTGACTTTTTTGCTGTTGAGCTTGGAGGGCTCGACCTTGGGCGCCTGCAGCTCGGCCAGCGGCACCAGCTTGGGGTTGGACTGCGCGCCCGTGCCGACGGCGTACTCATAGGCATCGCCGGTCTTCAGGATGTCCTGGCCGCCCTTGCCGGCGATCCATTTCACAAAGGCCTGGGCTTCGGGCTGGTGCTTGCTCGAGGCCAGCACGCCGCCGCCGGAAATGCTCACAAAAGCGCCGGCATCCTGGTTGCGGAAATAGTGCAGCTGGGTGTTGTTGCTGTTCTCGCCGGTCTTGGCCTGGTCGCCGTAGTAGTAATAGTGGTAAATGACGCCGCCCTCGATCTGGCCGGCATTGACGGCCTTGAGCACCGTGCCGTTGCCCTTGTAAGGCGTGGCGTTTTCCTTCATGGCCTTGAGCCAGGCGGCGGTGGCGGCCTCGCCCTTGAGCTCAAGCAACGCGCTCACGATGGCCTGGAAGTCGGCGCCCGAGGGCGACGCGGCCCAGCGGCCCTTCCACGCGGGCGTGGCCAGGTCCAGCATGGACTTGGGCAACTGGGCCGGCGTGAGTTTGGCCTTGTTGTAGACAAACACGGTGCTGCGCGCGGCGATGCCTATCCAGCGGCCGTGCGCGGGGCGAAAGTTGGCGGGCACTTCAGACAAGGTGGCCGCGTCCAGCGGGGCAAACAGCCCGACGCTGTCGACCAGCGCCATGGCGGGCGAGTTCTCGGTCAGGAACACGTCGGCGGGCGATGCGGCGCCCTCCTGCACGATCTGGTTGCCCAGCTCGGTGTCGCTGCCGTTGCGCAGCGTGACCTTGATGCCGGTTTCCTTGCTGAAGGCATCGGCCCAGGCCTTGGTCAGGCTGGCGTGCTGCGCGTTGTAGACCACGATGCCTTCCGGCGTGGGCTTGACGCCCTGGGCGGTGGCGGCCAGGGGCGCTGCCAGCAGGCCGGCGGCCAGCGTGGCGGCGGCGGCAAGGGATGGGAGGGACAATTTCATGAAACACCTTTAGGGATGGAAAACGGCAAGCGCTGCGGGCGAGCCACGCCTGTAAGCCTACCGTAATACAAATGCGAATTACTTGCATCTGTATGGTAACCGCTTCCACAGCCCCGGGCATGTCTGGCGGGTAAACCTGCGCGTACTGTGAGGCTGTGGGCCCGCGCTGACAGGCGGCCGCGACCGAGGCTGATGCGCCAGCCCCGCATGCGGGCCTAGCATCAGCCAGATACCCGCATTTTGGAGGGAATTCCCATGACCACACCCAAATCCGACCACGACACCCTGTGGGAGCTGATCCAGGGCATACGCTTCGGCATGCTGACGCACCGCCACGCCAACGGCATGCTGCACGCCCATCCGCTGACCACCCAGAACCAGTCGCTGGATGAGGATGCGCGGCTGTATTTCTTCATCTCGCGCAAAAGCGAACTGACGCAGCGCCTGCAGCAGGACGGCAATGTCAATGTGTCTTATGCCGACCCCGGCGAGGACAGCTATGTGTCGCTGTCGGGCCAGGCGCTGATCGCCGAGGACCAGGACAAAAAAGAGGAGCTCTGGTCACCGCTGGCCCGCAGCTGGTTTCCCGCCGGCGTCTACGACCCGGACCTGGCTTTGCTCGAAGTGCGCGTCCACCACGCCGAATACTGGGACGTGAAGGAAAGCAAGATGGTGCAGTTGTACAAGATGGCCAAGGCGGCCATCACGGGCGAGCTGCCGCGCAAGCTGGGCGAGCACAAAGAACTGCACATTTCCTGAGAATCTCTTTCCAAGCCCTCTCAAAACAGCTACCCCCACCGGCCCACACCATGTCCTTTATCTCCTTCAATAAAGCCACCGAACCGACCGCCCCGGACGACCTGCGCATCAACACCGCCGCCGTGCTGTATGTGGAGGCCTCTCGTCCCGACCTGGTCGGCCAGACCACCATCCACATGCTGGGCCAAGGCACCACGGTCAATGCCGTCACCGAGTCGATAGGCACGGTGGTCTCTTCCATAGGCGGGCTGGTGGCGGTCAAACGCCATTACCTGGCGCCCCCGCCCGACGACGGTGCAAGCACGGTCTATGTGTTGCCGGCCAATGTCAGCCACACGCGCCCCAACCTGCCGCTGGCGCCAGAGTTCTGGTACTTGAAATTTGTCGATGGTTCGGAATTGCGGGTGGCGGACCCGCTGCCGCCGGGGCTATAGCCTCCCTCAATGAAAAAAGCCCCGCAAGAAACCGCGGGGCTTTTTTGCATGCGCACGGGGCAATCGCACTTCACTTCTTTTCAGCCTGCACCGGTACATAGCGCACGGGCTCATCGCCCACACGCAGATAGTTCACAACCCCCATCACGTCGTCGACCAGCCAGACAGCTTTCTCCAGCGCCTCAGACTGCTCGCGCGTCTTGACGCAGCCTTTGAGAAACACCAGCCGCCGCTCGCCCTGCACCCAGACGCTGGTGTCGTCAAAACGGCCGTCGAGCTTGATGTATTGCGAGACGCGCGGAATGATCTCCTGGTCGTACCAATACGAGTTGGCCAGGCGGCAGCGGCCCACACGGTAGCAGCTGCCGCCGTGCTGCGCCCGCACATGCGCCACATCGCGCACTTCCTGCTCGGTGTAGAGCGGCCCCTCAGGCACCGGGCACTGGGCGATGGCCGAGGTGACCTGCACAAAGGGGTCGTTGAAGGCGTTGGTGCGTGCCTCCTGGGCGCCCGCACCCGTGGCCGACGAAAGCGCAAAAAAAAGGAAGGAAAGAAGTGACGGTTTCATCATCACTTCATCCTTCCATTTCAGCTTGCGGGTGTCAAGCTCAGGCGGTGACGCCGTCCTTCACGGTATCGGCCATGTCGGTGTAGTCCTTGACCTGGTCGAAGTTGAGGTACTGGTAGACCTGCGCGCTGGCAGCCGTCAGCACGCCCATGTCGGCCATGTACTCGGCCTTGGTGGGGATGCGGCCCAGCTTGGAGCAGATCGCGGCCAGCTCGGCGGAGCCGAGGTAGACGTTGGAGTTCTTGCCCAGGCGGTTCGGGAAGTTGCGGGTGGAGGTGGAGAACACCGTCGCGCCCTCCTTCACCTGCGCCTGGTTGCCCATGCACAGGCTGCAGCCCGGCATTTCCATGCGCGCGCCGGCAGAGCCCAGCACGCCGTAATGGCCTTCTTCCGTGAGCTGCTTGGCATCCATCTTGGTCGGCGGCGCCATCCACAGCTTGACCGGGATGTCGCGCTTGTTTTCCAGCAGCTTGGAAGCCGCCCGGAAGTGGCCGATGTTGGTCATGCAGCTGCCGATGAAGACTTCATCAATCTTGCTGCCGGCCACGTCGGCCAGGCTCTTCACGTCGTCGGGGTCGTTGGGGCAAGCCACGATGGGTTCGTGGATGTCGGCCAGGTCGATCTCGATGACGGCGGCGTATTCGGCGTCCGCATCGGCCTTGAGCAGCTGCGGGTCGGCCAGCCAGGCTTCCATGGCGGCGATGCGGCGCTTGATGGTGCGCACATCCGAATAACCCGTGGCGATCATCCACTTCAGCATCGTGATGTTGCTGTTGATGTACTCGATGATGGGTTCCTTGTTCAGGTGCACCGTGCAGCCGCCGGCGGAGCGCTCGGCCGAGGCGTCGCTGAGCTCGAAGGCCTGCTCCACCTTGAGGTCGGGCAGTCCTTCGATTTCCAGGATGCGGCCCGAGAAGATGTTCTTCTTGCCCTGCTTGGCGACCGTGAGCAGGCCGGCCTTGATGGCGTAGAGCGGGATCGCGTTGACCAGGTCGCGCAGCGTGATGCCGGGCTGCATCTTGCCCTTGAAGCGCACCAGCACGGATTCAGGCATGTCCAGCGGCATGACGCCGGTGGCGGCGCCGAAAGCCACCAGGCCGGAGCCCGCGGGGAAGCTGATGCCGATGGGGAAGCGCGTGTGGCTGTCGCCGCCGGTGCCCACGGTGTCGGGCAGCAGCATGCGGTTGAGCCAGCTGTGGATGATGCCGTCGCCGGGACGCAGCGAAATGCCGCCGCGCGTGCTGATGAACTCGGGCAACTCGTGGTGCATCTTCACGTCGACGGGCTTGGGATAAGCCGCCGTGTGGCAGAAGGACTGCATGACCAGGTCGGAGCTGAAGCCCAGGCAGGCCAGGTCTTTCAGTTCGTCGCGGGTCATGGGGCCGGTGGTGTCCTGCGAGCCGACCGAAGTCATCTTGGGCTCGCAGTAGGTGCCGGGGCGCACGCCCTGGCCTTCCGGCAGGCCGACCGCACGGCCGACCATTTTTTGCGCCAGCGTGAAGCCGCGGCCGTTGTCTTCGGGGCTGACGGGCAGGCGGAACTGCGTGGACAGCGGCAGGCCCAGCGCGAAGCGCGCCTTGGCCGTGAGGCCGCGGCCGACGATCAGCGGAATGCGGCCACCGGCGCGCACTTCGTCGAACAGCACGTCGCTCTTGAGCTTGAACTCGGCGATCACCTTGCCGTCTTTGAGCGCCTTGCCTTCGTAGGGACGCAGCTCGATCACGTCGCCCATCTCCATCTGGCTCACGTCGAGCTCAATCGGCAGCGCGCCGGAGTCTTCCATGGTGTTGTAAAAAATCGGGGCGATCTTGCCGCCCAGGCAGACGCCGCCGAAGCGCTTGTTGGGCACGTAGGGAATGTCTTCGCCGGTCCACCAGAGCACGGAGTTGGTCGCGGACTTGCGCGAGGAGCCGGTGCCGACCACATCGCCGACGTAGGCCACGAGATTGCCCTTGCCCTTGAGTTCTTCAATGAACTTGACCGGGCCGCGCTTGCCGTCTTCCTCGGGCGTGACGCCGGGCCGCGCGTTCTTGTGCATCGCCAGGGCGTGCAGCGGGATGTCGGGACGGCTCCAGGCGTCGGGCGCGGGCGAGAGGTCGTCGGTGTTGATCTCGCCGGCCACCTTGAAGACGGTCAGCTTGATGGACTGAGGCACTTCGGGGCGGCTGGTGAACCATTCGGCATCGGCCCAGCTTTGCAGCACGGCCTTGGCGTATTTGTTGCCCTTCTCGGCCTTTTCCTGCACGTCGTGGAACTGGTCGAACATCAGCAAGGTGTTTTTCAGGCCGCTGGCGGCCTGGGTGGCGACGCTGTCCTCGGCATCGTCGAGCAGCGCGACCATGGGGCTGATGTTGTAGCCGCCCAGCATGGTGCCCAGCAGCTGCGTGGCTTTTTCACGCGAGATCAGCGCGCATTTTTCCGTGCCGTGGGCCACGGCCGCCAGGTAGCTGGCCTTGACCTTGGCGGCGTCGTCGACACCTGCCGGCACGCGGTGGGTGATGAGTTCGACCAGGAAAGCTTCTTCGCCCTTGGGCGGGTTCTTCAGCAGTTCGATGACTTCGCCGGTCTGCTTGGCGGACAGCGGCAGCGGCGGGATGCCGATGGCCGCGCGCTCGGCGACGTGGTTGCGGTAGGTTTGCAAGAACTCGGATGACATGCTGGTTTCTCCTGTAATCGAAATCGTGGTGTGTAAAGAGCGGGTTTGTTTATTTGGCGGCCGAGGCGGCTTGCGCAGCGGCGGCGGCCGGCGCATCGGAAACAACAGGTGCGGCGGCGGCAGAGGCCGCGGCGACGGCCGGCTTGGGCGCATCCAGCACGCTGGCGGGCGGGTTCAGCTTGATGGCTTCGGCCACCGCCAGCTGCGCCGGGCTCATGCACTCGTCGGCCAGGCGCACGCCCAGCTTCTGGTTCATCAGCATGGATTTATTCGCCAGTTGCAGCCAGACGGCGCCGGCCTTCTGGTCTTCCAGGCGGATCGCGCCGGTGGTGGTGGCCACGGGGAACATGCGGTACTTGAAGTTCTTGCCGCTGACATTGAAATAGCCGGGCGCCTTCGGATCGGCCGTGAGGTCGACCGCCGCACCCAGTTCGCAGGGCAGCTTGCCCACATGCACACGCTCGGCGATGGCCAGTTCGGCCGGCGTCAGCGCGGCTTCGGCGGCCTCAATGCCGGCGGCCACGTTCTTGGCGGCGCTCTTGAGGTTGGTGCGGCTGGACGGGTTGACGACGGGCTGCTTCTTGGCGGCGGGTTTTGCTGCGGGCTTGGCGGCCGCGTCAGTCTGGGCCAGGGAAAAACCGGAAGCGGCCAGCAAAACAGCGGCGGCCAGTGCGTGGACAACAGAGGGGGTATGGAGTTTTTGCATGGGGCTTTCGTACAGTGATGAGGGGGTGAACGTTCAGTGAAACGCGGTCTTGAAATAAGCTTGCGCCTCGGGGGGAAGCGCCCGGCCGGTCTGGTGCGCGCGCTCCAGGACCTGCCAGAAGTAACGGTAACTCGCGCGGTCGTGCAGCTTGCCTTCAAAGCTGGTGGGTGCCCAGTCGGCGCGGGCGGCGGCGGTGATGATTTTGGCGGCGTCCTCAATCTCGCCTTCGCCCGGCGCGAAGGCCTCCAGGATGGGACGGATCTGGTTCGGATGGATGCTCCACATCCGGGTGTAGCCCAGTTCGCGGGCGGCATGGCGTGCGGCGGCGGTCATGGCTTCAATATCGTTGAATTCCGTGACAACACAATGCGAAGGCACTTTGCCGTGGGCATGGCAGGCCGCGGCGATCTCCAGCTTGGCGCGCAGCACCAGCGGATGCGTGAACTGGCCCCGGCTGCTCATGCCGGCCGCAGGAATCGCGCCCGCATGGGCCGACACAAAATCCATGAGCCCGAAGCTCAGCGACTGCACGCGCGGGTGCGCCGCAATGTCAAAGGCGTTACGCACCGCCAGCGGCGACTCGATCAGCACATGCAGGGGCAGGTTGCCGGCGCCGGCGGCCAGCAGCGCCTCTTCGGCGCGCAGCACGTCGGCCAGCGATTCGACCTTGGGCACCATGATGTGCGAGAGATGGCGCGCCAGCTTGCCGGCGATCACCGCCATGTCGGCCTCAAAAGCCGGGTGGCCGACCGCATGCACGCGCACAGCGACGCGGGCCTTGTCGCCGGCCAGGGCCGCCAGCGCCACCACCATGGCCGCGTGCTCGGCCTCGCCGCCCACGGGGGCGCCGTCTTCACAGTCCAGCGTCACGTCGAACACGCAGGCGCCGAACTCCTCGATCATCTCGGCCTGCAGCTGCAAGCTTTTGCGCATGCGCACTTCCACGCCGCTGTAGTGGTCGCAGACCGGCAAAATCATGGCGCCGGCCTGGGCGCCCAGCAGCACTTGCGCGGGATGAACGGCGGTGGCGCTCATGGTTTGCGCTGCGCGACGATAAACATGCGCGGGAAAGCTAAAAGCAGCTTGCCATCGATGCGCGCAGGGTAAGCCTTGGCAACGCGCCGCTCGTACTCGGCGAGGTAACTCGCTTGTAATTCAGGCGGAAGGCGGTCGACAAATGGCTTGAGGCCGGTTGCGCGCACCCATTCCACGATCGCCGCGGCCGAAGCCATGGGGTGCTGGTAGGCCGTGCGCCAGACATCGACATGCGCGGCTTTGTCGGCCAGCAGGTCGTAGTAGCGGTCTATGGAAAAGAGATCGGTGCGCAGCTTGGAATAGTCGCCTATGGCTTCGGCCCAGGGCGCCTCGGCCGCCAGCTCGCGCATCAGGCGGTGCGTGGGCTCGTCGCGGTTGTCGGGCATCTGGATGGCCAGCGCGCCGCCGGGCGCCAGCGCCGCGAACAGCCGCGGGATCAGTGTGGCGTGGTCGGGCACCCATTGCAGGGCCGCATTCGCGTAAATCAGCTGGGGCGCGGCATCGCCGGAAGCAGGCTGCCAATCGGCGATATCACTCAACTCAAAACGCGCGGCCGGCAAACGCTTGCGCGCGCTGGCCAGCATGGCTTCGGAATTGTCGGTGCCCGTGACCGTGGCGCCCGGAAAGCGGCGGACCAGCAACTCGGTGGAGTTGCCCGGCCCGCAGCCCAGGTCGAACACCGTGACCGCCTGCGCCAGCGGAACCCGCGCCAGCAGCTCCTGGGCCGGGCGCGTGCGCTCGTCCTCATAGCGGCTGTAGAGTGCGGGGTTCCAGTCGCTCATGAGGGGCGGCGGTGGCGTGCGGGCAAGGTGCTGGGCGGCCTCAGTACTGGTTTACAGCAGGTGCTTGACGCCGTCCTGCTCGCCCTTGAGTTCGTCCAGGGTCTTGGTGATGCGTTCCTGGCTGAAGGCGTCGATTTCCAGGCCTTCGACCAGCTTGTACTCGCCGTTCTCGCAGGTCACGGGGAAGCCGAACATGATGTCCTTGGGAATGCCGTACTGGCCATCCGAGGGGATGCCCATGGTGACCCACTTGCCGTTGGTGCCCAGCGCCCAGTCGCGCATGTGGTCGATCGCGGCGTTGGCGGCCGATGCGGCCGAGGACAGGCCGCGCGCCTCAATGATCGCGGCACCGCGCTTGCCGACGGTGGGCAGGAACACGTTGGCGTTCCATTCCTGGTCGTTGATCATCTTGGCGACGCTTTCGCCCTTGATGGTGGCGAAGCGGTAGTCGGCGTACATCGTGGGCGAGTGGTTGCCCCAGACGGTGAGTTTTTCAATGTCGGCCACGGGCTTGCCGGTCTTGGCGGCGATCTGGCTGGCGGCGCGGTTGTGGTCCAGGCGCAGCATGGCGGTGAAGTTCTTGCGCGGCAGGTCGGGCGCGCTCTTCATGGCGATGTAGGCGTTGGTGTTGGCGGGGTTGCCGACCACCAGCACCTTGACGTTGCGGCTGGCGACGGCATTGAGGGCCTTGCCCTGCGCCGTGAAGATGGCGCCATTGACGGCCAGCAGTTCGGCGCGTTCCATGCCGGGGCCGCGCGGGCGCGAACCGACCAGCAGCGCGTAGTCGGCATCCTTGAAGGCCGTCATCGGGTCGCTGTGGGCTTCCATGCCGACGAGCAGCGGGAAGGCGCAGTCGTCGAGTTCCATCATCACGCCCTTGAGCGCTTTTTGCGGGCCTTCAACAGGCACTTCGAGCAGTTGCAGAATGACGGGCTGGTCCTTGCCGAGCATTTCGCCGGAGGCAATGCGAAACAGCAGTGCGTAACCGATTTGGCCAGCTGCACCGGTGACTGCAACACGGACGGGTTTTTTGCTCATGATCGAGGGCTCCAGGAAAGTTAAGAATCGGTTGATGAGGGGTGTGATGTGAGATGTCTGGCGCGAGCCTGGGATATTCAGGGATGGTTTGGCGGGGTCTCACCCCTCAAAATCACCGCAAAACGGCAGGCCATGCACTGGCTCAGCCCAAGATTTTACGCTTGAAAAGTGACAGGCGTCAATTTGTCTTATGTCTTATATAAGATATGATTCGGGCTTGATTCGGAGTTTATTTCCCGGGATGCCGCGCGCCCGCCGCGGCGTCGCCGCAACCTGCTGTTAACCGCCGCCAAACTGCTGCCATGGCCATCAATACGTCCTCATTGACCGATCCCGCCGCCCTCGCTGGCGATGCAGGCGCGGCGGCGGGCGTGGCGCCGGCCTTCAGCCCGCTGTACCAGCAGATCAAGGTGCTGATCCTGCAAAGCCTGCAGGCCGGCGAATGGAAGCCCGGCGAGGCCATCCCCAGCGAGATGGACCTGGCCGCGCGCTTTCGCGTGAGCCAGGGCACGGTGCGTAAGGCGATCGACGAATTGGCCGCCGAAAACCTGGTGGTGCGCCGCCAGGGCAAGGGCACCTTTGTGGCCACGCATGCCGAGCAGCATGTGCAGTACCGCTTCCTTCGCCTCATGCCCGACAGCGGCGACGCCAACAGCGAAGGCCCGGCCGAGCGGCAGATCATCGATTGCAAGCGCCTGCGCGCGCCCGCCGACATCGCGCGCCCGCTGTCGCTGCGCACCGGCGACGCCGTGCTGCAGCTGCGCCGCGTGCTGGCCTTCCAGGGCACGCCGACCATTCTCGAAGACGTCTGGCTGCCCGGCGGCCCCTTCAAGGGGCTGACCGCCGAGCGGCTGGCCACCCACCGCGGTCCGATGTACGCATTATTTGAAACCGAGTTTGGCGTGCGCATGGTGCGCGCCGAGGAAAAAATCCGCGCCGTCGCGGCCGATGAAGCATCCGCAACGCTGCTCGGTGTGCCGGTGGGCGGGCCGCTGCTCAGCGTGGAACGCACCGCCTTTACCTACAACGACCTGCCCATGGAATTGCGCCGGGGCCTGTACCGCACCGACACCCATCACTACAAAAACGACCTTAGTTGACGGGATTCATCAAGAAGCTGCAAACGTTTGTAAGCTTATTGTTGCGTTGCAATAGAATTCGGCTGTTTAGCTGTAATTGCACGCCCGGTTACCAACCAGTTACACCCCACGAAAGCCTAAAAATGACAGAGCTGGCCTCCAAACAGCGTCCCAAGCGGCCCGAGTTCCGCAACATCAACGCCCTTTCCGACCTTCCTTCCTACCGTCTGCCGCCTGCTGGCTGGGTGTCCATTCTTCACCGTATCAGCGGTTTCATCATGTTCCTGCTGATGCCCTTCATCATCTGGATGTTCGACACCTCGATCTCCTCTGAGATCTCCTTCGAAAAATTCAAGGCCGCCTTCAACATCGGCATGCTGGGCCTGCCCGGCTTCCTCTGGAAGCTCGCTGCCCTGGCCCTGATCTGGGCCTACCTGCACCACTTCATCGCCGGCCTGCGCCATCTCTGGATGGACGTGAGCCACGCCGCCGTCAGCAAGGAGTTCGGCAAGTCCTCGGCCATCTTCACGCTGGCCCTGAGCATCGCCCTGACGCTGGTGCTCGGCGCCAAGCTGTTCGGCCTTTACTGATCACAAGGAGCATCAAAAATGGCAGTTAACTACGGCTCCAAGCGCATCGTTGTCGGCGCGCACTACGGTTTGCGCGACTGGCTCGCGCAGCGCGTCACGGCCGCCCTGATGGCCCTCTTCACCGTGCTGCTGCTGGCCCAGGTCATCTTCAGCAAGGGCCCCATCGGCTACGACAAATGGGCCGGCATTTTCTCGGCGCAATGGATGAAGGTGCTGACCTTCACCGTCATCATCGCCCTGCTCTACCACGTGTGGGTCGGCATGCGCGACATCTGGATGGACTACATCAAGCCGGCCTCCATCAAGCTGGTCCTGAATGTGTTCACCATCGTCTGGCTGGTGGCTTGCGCCGGCTGGGGCATCCAGGTTCTCTGGCGCCTCTAGGCCGCCGCCCCGCAGATCCGACAAGAAGACCGACACCCACAAAAATCATGACCGCAACTTCCCAACTCCCCAAGCGCAAATTTGACGTCGTCATCGTCGGTGCCGGTGGCTCCGGCATGCGCGCATCGCTGCAGCTGGCGCGCGCCGGCCTCAACGTAGCCGTGCTCTCCAAAGTGTTCCCCACGCGTTCGCACACCGTCGCGGCCCAGGGCGGCATAGGCGCCTCGCTCGGCAATATGAGCGAAGACAACTGGCACTACCACTTCTACGACACCGTCAAGGGCTCCGACTGGCTCGGCGACCAGGACGCGATCGAATACATGTGCCGCGAAGCGCCCAAGGTCGTCTATGACCTCGAGCACATGGGCATGCCCTTCGACCGCAACCCCGACGGCACGATTTACCAGCGCCCCTTCGGCGGCCACACCGCCAACTACGGTGAAAAGCCCGTGCAGCGCGCCTGCGCCGCGGCCGACCGCACCGGCCACGCCATGCTGCACACGCTGTACCAGCAGAACGTCAAGGAAAAAACCAGCTTCTTCGTCGAATGGATGGCGCTGGACCTGATCCGCGACGCCGCGGGCGACGTGGTGGGCGTGACCGCCCTCGAAATGGAAACCGGCGACGTCCACATTTTTGAAGCCAAGACCACGCTGCTGGCCACCGGCGGCGCAGGTCGCATCTTTGCAGCCTCGACCAACGCCTTCATCAACACCGGCGACGGCCTGGGCATGGCGGCGCGCGCCGGCATCCCGCTGGAAGACATGGAGTTCTGGCAGTTCCACCCGACCGGCGTGGCCGGCGCCGGCGTGCTGCTGACCGAAGGCTGTCGCGGCGAGGGCGCCATCCTGCGCAACAGCAACGGCGAGCGCTTCATGGAGCGCTACGCGCCCACGCTGAAGGACCTGGCGCCGCGCGACTTCGTCTCGCGCTCCATGGACCAGGAAATCAAGGAAGGCCGCGGCTGCGGCCCCAACAAGGACTACATCCTGCTGGACATGACCCACCTGGGCGTGGACGCCATCATGAAGCGCCTGCCCTCGGTGTTCGAGATCGGCCACAACTTCGCCAACGTCGACATCACCAAAGAGCCGATTCCCGTGGTGCCCACCATCCACTACCAGATGGGCGGCATCCCGACCAACATCCACGGCCAGGTCGTCACCCAGGACGCCAACAACCAGAGCCAGGTCGTCAACGGCCTCTACGCAGTGGGCGAATGCTCCTGCGTCAGCGTGCACGGCGCCAACCGCCTGGGCACCAACTCGCTGCTGGACCTGCTGGTCTTCGGCAAGGCCGCCGGCAACCACATCGTCGAGTTCGCCAAGACCACCACGCACAAGCCGCTGCCGACCGACGCGGCCGACAAGACCCTGGCCCGCATCGCGCGCCTGGACAACGCGACCGACGGCGAATACGCGCAGGACGTGGCCAACGACCTGCGCGCCGCCATGCAGCAGCACGCCGGCGTGTTCCGCACCCAGGCCATCATGGACGAGGGCGTGACCAAGATCGCCGCCCTGCGCGAGCGCGTCAACCGCATAGGCCTCAAAGACAAGTCGAAGATCTTCAACACCGCGCGCATCGAGGCGCTGGAAGTGGAGAACCTGATCGAGGCCGCGCAAGCCACCATCGTGTCGGCCGCCGCCCGCAAGGAAAGCCGCGGCGCGCACTCGGTGGACGACTACGGCGACACGCCGGAGCACCCGAACGGCCGCAACGACACCGAATGGCACAAGCACACGCTGTGGTACAGCGAAGGCAGCCGCCTGGCCTACAAGCCGGTGCAGATGAAACCCCTGACCGTCGATTCCGTGCCGCTGAAGACGCGCACGTTCTGACACCACCGACGCACAGCCGGCCTGCGACCCCACAAGAAGCGAGAACCCCATGACCAAACGCACCTTCAAGATCTACCGCTACGACCCGGACACCGACGCCAAGCCCTACATGCAGACCATCGAGGTGGAACTCGACGGCCATGAGCGCATGCTGCTGGACGCGCTGATGAAGCTCAAGGCGCAGGACCCGTCCATCAGCTTTCGCCGTTCCTGCCGTGAAGGCGTCTGCGGCTCCGACGCGATGAACATCAACGGCAAGAACGGCCTGGCCTGCCTGACCAATATGCGCACGCTGCCTGAAGTCATCGTGCTCAAGCCGCTGCCGGGCCTGCCCGTGGTGCGCGACCTGATCGTCGACATGACGCAGTTCTTCAAGCAGTACAACTCGATCAAGCCCTACCTGATCAACGACAACGTGCCGCCCGAAAAAGAGCGCCTGCAGAGCCCCGAAGAGCGCGACGAGCTCAACGGCCTCTACGAGTGCATCCTGTGCGCCAGCTGCTCGACCTCCTGCCCCAGCTTCTGGTGGAACCCCGACAAGTTCGTCGGCCCGGCCGGCCTGCTGCAGGCCTACCGCTTCATCGCCGACAGCCGCGACGAAGCCACCGCCGAGCGCCTGGACAACCTGGAAGACCCCTACCGCCTGTTCCGCTGCCACACCATCATGAACTGCGTCGACGTCTGCCCCAAGGGCCTGAACCCGACGAAAGCCATCGGCAAGATCAAGGAAATGATGGTCTTGAGGACAGTCTGACCGTTCGCTGACCGACCCGACGATATGGAAACCGCCGACGCCCTGCTCGATGAGCGCGCCCTGAGCAAGCTCAAGTGGCGCTGCCGGCGCGGCCTGCTGGAAAACGACCTGCTGATAGCGCGCTTCTTCCAGGGCCACGAAGCCACCCTGACCGTCAGGCAGGCTAAAGGGTTGAGTGATTTAATGGATTTGTCCGACAACGACCTGCTCGACCTGCTGCTAAAACGGAAGGACGCCGGCCAGCTGGCGGACGAATCGGCCAAGGCAAGCGCCTCTACTTCTGAAGCCCATGACGTTTTAAAGTTGCTGCAGCCCTCGACCCCGGCTCCGTAATTCCCAGCCCGTCCCAATTTGACACTGATACGAAAGAAAGAAGCAAGAAATGAAGCTAGCTGACAACAAAGCCACCCTGTCCTTCAGCAACGGCAGCCCCAGCATTGAACTGCCGGTGTACCAGGGCAATGTCGGCCCGGACGTCGTCGACATCCGCAAGCTGTATGCCCAGACCGGCATGTTCACCTATGACCCCGGTTTCCTGTCGACCGCCTCCTGCCAGTCGGCCATCACCTACATCGACGGCGACAAGGGCGAGCTGCTGTACCGCGGCTACCCCATCGAGCAGCTGGCCACCAACTGCGACTACATGGAAACCTGCCACCTGCTGCTGTACGGAGAGCTGCCCAATGTGGCGCAGAAAGCCGACTTCGTGCACCGCGTGACCAACCACACCATGGTCAACGAGCAGATGCAGTTCTTCCTGCGCGGCTTCCGACGCGACGCGCACCCCATGGCCATCATGACCGGCCTGGTCGGCGCGCTGTCGGCCTTCTACCATGACAGCACCGACATCAACAACCCGGAACACCGCGAAATCGCCGCGATCCGCCTGATCGCCAAGATGCCGACCCTGGTCGCCATGGCCTACAAGTACACCGTGGGCCAGCCCTACATGTACCCCAAGAACAACCTGAGCTACGCCGGCAACTTCCTGCACATGATGTTCGCCACGCCGTGCGAGGAATACAAGGTCAACCCGGTGCTCGAACGCGCGCTGGACCGCATCTTCATCCTGCACGCCGACCACGAGCAGAACGCCTCCACCTCCACCGTGCGCCTGTGCGGCTCCTCCGGCACCAACCCGTTTGCCGCCATCGCGGCCGGCGTGGCCTGCCTCTGGGGCCCGGCCCACGGCGGCGCCAACGAAGCGGCCCTCAACATGCTGGGCGACATCCAGAAGCAGGGCGGCGTCGAGAAAATCGGCGAATTCATCAAGCAGGTCAAGGACAAGAGTTCCGGCGTCAAGCTCATGGGCTTCGGCCACCGCGTCTACAAAAACTACGACCCGCGCGCCAAGCTCATGCAGGAAACCTGCAAGGAAGTGCTCAAGGAAATGGGCCTGGAAAACGACCCGCTGTTCAAGCTGGCCATGGCCCTGGAAAAGATTGCCCTCGAAGACGACTACTTCGTCTCGCGCAAGCTCTACCCCAACGTCGACTTCTACTCCGGCATCGTGCAGCGCGCCATCGGCATCCCTGTGCCGCTGTTCACGGCCGTGTTCGCGCTGGCCCGCACCGTCGGCTGGATCGCCCAGCTCAATGAAATGATCGGCGACCCCGAGTACAAGATCGGCCGTCCGCGCCAGCTGTTCACCGGCTCCACGACGCGCCAGGTCCTGCCGCTGGCCAAGCGCTAAGCCAAGCCCCGCCCCGCACCTCGTGCAAAGCCCGCCTGATGGCAGCATCGGCGGGCTTTTTTACGCCCCGCCCGGAAAGCGCCCGTCGGCAAGCGGGTCATCGCGTATTGCGATGACAAAACCCGGTTCTTAGCGGCAAAATAGCGATTCACCGTCGTCTAACGCGATGACGACACGCCCTACGCCCATGAAAAGCTCAGAACGCAACTTCGCCCGCCGCATAGACCTGACCTCGCTTCAGCTCTTTGTGGCCGTCTGCGAGCTGGGCAGCATAGGCAAGGCCGCCGAGCGCGAATTCATCGCCGCCTCGGCTGTGAGCAAGCGCCTGTCCGACCTCGAAGCCACGCTGGACACCCCGCTGCTGTACCGCCACACCCGCGGTGTCGACCTCACGCCGGCCGGCGAAAGCCTGCTGCACCATGCGCGCTCGGTGC
The DNA here is from genome assembly GCF_056406895.1 of Polaromonas sp. P1_A2. Classification (NCBI taxonomy): domain Bacteria; kingdom Pseudomonadati; phylum Pseudomonadota; class Betaproteobacteria; order Burkholderiales; family Comamonadaceae; genus Polaromonas; species Polaromonas sp. P1_A2. Next base: position 211,154 of record NZ_JBFTZI010000003.1, read on the forward strand.
TGTTCAGCCTCGAAAAAATGCAGAGCGAACTCAGCGAGTACGCTGATGGCGTGCGCGGCCATGTGCGCGTGCACGCCAGTATCTCGGCCATCGTGCAGTTTTTGCCCGAAGACCTGGGCGCTTTCACGCGCGAGCATTCCGGCATCAAGATAGACCTCGAAGAGCACCTGAGCACCGAGGTCGTGCGCGCCGTGCAGGAAGGCGCGGCCGACCTGGGCATCTGCAACACCGCCGACGGCGCGGGCGACCTGCAGACCCTGCCCTACCGCAGCGACAAGCTGGTGCTCATCGTCCCCCGGGGCCACCCGCTACGCGCGCAAGGCGCCATCCGCTTCGAAGCGGCGCTCGACTACGACCAGGTCGGCCTGCACTCCAACAGCTCGATCTACCTGGCCATGCGCGAAGCCGCGGCCAGGCTGGGCCGTACCATCAAGCTGCGCATCCACGTGACCGGCCTGGACGCCATGTGCCGCATGATCCACAACGGCCTGGGCGTGGGTGTGATGCCGCAGCGCGCCTTTGAGCTGACGCATGGCGTCGGCGAGCTTGAATCCATACCGCTGCTGGACAGCTGGGCGGAGCGCCAGATCCAGCTCGTCGCCCGCGACTTTTCCACGCTGCCGCTGACAGCGCGGCTGCTGGTGGAGCACCTGACGCAGCCCGCGGCGCCGGCCGCCCGCGCCAGGCCGGCCCACACCGGGGCCGCCCCCGCCGGTGCGGCCGCCTAAAATCACCCCAACGACAAACACACACGGCAACGAGAGACCACGAAGGAAAACCATGGGACGCACCCTCTACGACAAGATCTGGGACGAGCACGTCGTTCATACCGAAGACGACGGCACGTCCATCCTCTACATAGACCGCCACCTGGTGCACGAAGTCACCAGCCCGCAGGCCTTTGAAGGCCTGCGCGAGGCCGGCCGCAAGGTCTGGCGCATCAGCTCCATCGTCGCCACCGCCGACCACAACACGCCCACCACCGGCTGGGAACTGGGCTACGACGGCATCACCGACCAGGTCAGCAAGGAACAGATCACCACGCTTGACAGCAACATCAAGGAATTCGGCGCGGCCGCCTTCTTCCCCTTCCTCTCCAAACGCCAGGGCATCGTGCACGTCATCGGCCCCGAAAACGGCGCCACCCTGCCCGGCATGACGGTGGTCTGCGGCGACTCGCATACCTCCACCCACGGCGCCTTCGGCGCGCTGGCGCACGGCATAGGCACCAGCGAGGTCGAGCACGTGATGGCCACACAGACCCTGCTGGCCAAAAAAGCCAAGAATATGCTGGTGAAGGTGGAGGGCAAGCTCGCCCCCGGCCTGACCGGCAAGGACATCGTGCTGGCCATCATCGGCAAGATCGGCACGGCCGGCGGCACCGGCTACACGATTGAATTCGCCGGCTCGGCGATACGCGCACTCAGCATGGAAGGCCGCATGACGGTCTGCAACATGGCGATTGAAGCCGGCGCGCGCGCCGGCCTGGTCGCCGTCGACCAGAAAACCATCGACTACGTCAAGGGCCGCCTGCTGTCGCCCACCGGTGTCGAATGGGACATGGCCGTCAAATACTGGAACACGCTGCACTCCGATGCCGATGCGAAGTTCGATGCCATGGTCGAGCTCGACGCCGGCCAGATCCTGCCTCAGGTCACCTGGGGCACCTCGCCCGAAATGGTGCTGTCGATTGACGACCGCGTGCCCGACCCCGACAAGGAAAAAGACGCCAACAAGCGCGATGCCATCGAACGCGCCCTGAAATACATGGGCCTGGAGCCCGGCAAGGCGCTGAACGACCTCTACATTGACAAGGTGTTCATAGGCTCCTGCACCAACAGCCGCATCGAGGACATGCGCGAAGCCGCCGCCGTGATCAAGAAGATCGGCCAGAAGGTCGCGAAAAACGTCAAGCTCGCGCTGGTAGTGCCGGGCTCCGGCCTGGTCAAGGAGCAGGCCGAGCGCGAAGGCCTGGACAAGATTTTTGTCGCCGCCGGCTTTGAGTGGCGCGAACCGGGCTGCTCCATGTGCCTGGCCATGAACGCCGACCGGCTGGAGCCGGGCGAGCGCTGCGCCTCCACCAGCAACCGCAACTTCGAAGGCCGCCAGGGCGCCGGCGGGCGCACCCACCTGGTCAGCCCCGCCATGGCAGCGGCGGCGGCCGTGCACGGCCACTTTGTCGATATCCGCAAGTTTGTCTAACCCGAGCCACAGGAGGAACTTCCCATGAAAAAAATCACCACCCTGCTCGCACTGTCGCTGGCGTGCGCGACCCTGCTGCTGGCCGGCTGCAACACCTTCCGCGGTGTCGGCCAGGACGTCCAGAAAGTCGGCGAGAAAATCGAAAACGCGGCGAAGAAGTAAATGAAAAATTTCACCATACACAAGGGCCTGGTGGCCCCCATGGACCGCGAGAACGTCGACACCGACGCCATCATTCCCAAGCAGTTCCTCAAGTCGATACGCAAGACCGGTTTCGGCCCCAATCTGTTTGACGAATGGCGCTACCTGGATGCGGGCTTTCCCGGCCAGGACCCGGCCACGCGCAAGCCCAACCCCGACTTCGTGCTGAACCAGCCCCGCTACGCGGGCGCCTCCATCCTGCTGGCGCGCAAGAATTTCGGCTGCGGCTCCTCGCGCGAACACGCGCCCTGGGCGCTGGACCAATACGGCTTTCGCGCCATCATCGCGCCCAGCTACGCCGACATCTTCTTCAACAACAGCTTCAAGAACGGCCTGCTGCCCATCGTGCTGCCCGAAGCGCAGGTGGCCCAGCTGTTCGACGAGGCGCTGGCCTTTCCCGGCTACCAGCTGACGGTGGACCTGGAGCGCCAGGTGATCGTCAAGCCGCAGGGCGGGGAACTCCCCTTCGAGGTACAGGCCTTCCGCAAATACTGCCTGCTCAACGGCCTGGACGACATCGGCCTGACCCTGCGCCAGAGCGACAAGATCAAGGCCTTTGAAGCCGAGCGCCTGGCGACCAAACCCTGGCTGAACCACACCATCGCGGGCTGAACGCCCTTTCCCTTTCCTTTTCACGCATACGCTGCGAGCCGCCCCCTGCGGGGCGCGCAGCCATCCAAAGACAGCACCATGAAAATCGCAATCCTGCCGGGTGACGGCATTGGCACCGAAATCGTCGCCGAGGCCGTCAAGGTCCTGAAGGCCCTGGACCTGAAGTTTGAAACCGAGAGCGCGCTGGTCGGCGGCGCCGCCTATGAGGCCCACGGCCACCCGCTGCCTGAGGCCACGCTCAAGCTCGCCAAGGAGGCCGACGCCGTGCTCTTCGGCGCGGTGGGCGACTGGAAATACGACAAGCTGGACCGGCCGCTGCGGCCCGAACAGGCCATCCTGGGCCTGCGCAAAAACCTTGGCCTGTTCGCCAACTTCCGCCCGGCGATCTGCTACGCGCAACTGGTGGATGCCTCCAGCCTCAAGCGCGAACTGGTGTCCGGCCTGGACATCCTCATCATCCGTGAGCTGACCGGTGACATCTACTTCGGCCAGCCGCGCGGCCGCCGCGTCTCGCCCGACGGCCACTTCCCCGGCTCGGAAGAGGCTTTCGACACCATGCGCTATTCGCGCCCCGAGATCGAGCGCATCGCCCATGTCGCCTTCCAGGCCGCCCGCAAGCGCGGCAAGCGCGTGACCAGCGTCGACAAGGCCAATGTGCTGGAGACCTTCCAGCTCTGGAAAGACGTGGTCACCGAAGTCGGCACGCAATACCCCGACGTCGCGCTGGACCATATGTATGTGGACAACGCCGCCATGCAGCTGGTCAAGGCGCCCAAGAAGTTCGACGTGGTCGTCACCGGCAATATGTTCGGCGACATCCTCAGCGACGCCGCCGCCATGCTGACCGGCTCCATCGGCATGCTGCCCTCGGCCAGCCTCAACGACAAAAACCAGGGTCTGTACGAGCCCAGCCACGGCAGCGCGCCCGACATCGCCGGCAAGGGCGTGGCGAATCCGCTGGCAACGATTTTGAGCGCGGCCATGATGCTGCGCTTCAGCCTGAACCAGCCCGAAGCCGCCGCCCGCATCGAAAAAGCCGTGGATGCCGTGCTGAGCCAGGGCCTGCGCACGCCCGACATCTACAGCGAAGGCACGACCAAGGTCGGCACGGTGCAGATGGGTGATGCCGTGGTCAAAGCCTTGGCCTGACGTTTTTTTGCCGCAAATTGCCTCAAACCAGCAGCAAAACCCAGGTTTGAGGCGGCTGTCAGCCTCGGCAAAGCCAAGCCTGGCTACAATCGACACCTATGCGCAAAAACCCCGCGTTCACCCACTGCCCCGCCGCCCTGCGCGCGGGTCATGGCGCGCCGGTTTTTGCCCAGACCACCAAAACGACCACCATTAAAAGCTAGCAAGCCTGGTTCGTCGTGCCCTGCCGGCTCGATGAGCCGGGCCCAAAAGCCATATTTTTGACTTTTTGAAGAGGCAGTTCCAATGAAACTCAAAGGCAATCTCACAGGGCTCGTCGGCTGGCGCGGCATGGTCGGCTCGGTGCTGATCGACCGCATGCAGGCCGAGGGCGATTTCGACCTGATCGAGCCGGTGTTCTTCTCGACCTCCAACGCGGGCGGCAAAGCCCCCGCCCAGGCGAAGAACGAGACCACCCTCAAAAACGCCTTTGACATTGAAGCGCTCAAGAAGTGCGACGTCATCATCACGGCCCAGGGCGGCGATTACACCTCCGAAGTCTTCCCCAAGCTGCGCGCGGCCGGCTGGAAGGGCCACTGGATAGACGCGGCCTCCACGCTGCGCATGAACGACGACGCCGTCATCATCCTGGACCCTGTCAACCTGCCGGTGATCCAGAACGCGCTGGCCAAGGGCGGCAACAACTGGATCGGCGGCAATTGCACGGTCAGTTGCATGCTGATGGGCGTGGGCGCGCTGTACAAGGCCGGCCTGGTCGAGTGGATGACCAGCATGACCTACCAGGCGGCTTCGGGCGGCGGCGCGCAGCACATGCGCGAATTGCTGACGCAGTTCGGCACGCTCAACAGCGAAGTCCGCTCGCTGCTGGACGACCCCAAGTCCGCCATCCTTGAAATCGACCGCCGCATCCTGGCCAAACAACAGGGCTTGAGCACCAGTGAGACCGCCAACTTCGGCGTGCCGCTGGGCGGCTCGCTGATCCCCTGGATCGACAAGGACCTGGGCAACGGCATGAGCAAGGAAGAATGGAAGGGCGGCGCCGAGACCAACAAGATCCTGGGCCAGGGTGCCAGCTTCGGCACGGCCGAAACCCCTGTGGACGGCTTTTGCGTGCGCATAGGCGCGATGCGCTGCCACAGCCAGGCGCTGACCTTCAAGCTCAAGAAGGACGTGCCGCTGGCCGACATCGAGGCCATGATCGCGGCCGACAACGAGTGGGTCAAAGTCGTGCCCAACACGCGCGAAGCCTCCATCAAGGACCTCACGCCCGTGGCCGTCACCGGCACCATGCAGATCCCGGTGGGCCGCCTGCGCAAGCTGGCCATGGGCCCCGACTACCTGGGTGCGTTCACGGTGGGCGACCAGCTGCTGTGGGGCGCCGCCGAGCCGCTGCGCCGCATGCTGCGCATCCTGCTGCAGGCCTGAAATAATGGAGGTGAGCGGCTGCCAACATACAGCCGCTCATCAGTAACTACATGTCACAGGACGTTGTCGTCAGACAACATCCGAAACTTGTAAGTTGCTGCTAACTCGCTGTGTCAAAACTTAAGTGGTGTCTTAGCTTGTCAGCCTAATGCCTTGATGTTAAGGTTGTTTTTCGAAAATTCGCATCGAGGTTTTTGTGCGCATAAGCAGAATAAAGTTACATGCAGACCGAGCACTGGAGGCTCACAACCCCATGAATAATCGCGGTCGTTGGCGCATAGGCGCCCTGGCAAGTGCCATTGCACTGCTTGGCAGCCTGGCAAGTCTGGAAGCCCACGCGCTCGCGCTGGGCCGGATCACAGTTCAGTCGGCATTGGGCGAGCCCCTTCGCGCTGAAATCGAGATCGCCGACATCAGGCCCGAAGAAGCGTCCAGCCTCAAGGCCGGCGTGGCCCCGCCCGACACCTTCAAGGCCGCGGGGCTTGAATACGGCAGCGTGGTTTCCGGCGTCGAGGTCAGCCTGCAGAAGCGCTCCGACGGCCGCTCCTTTCTGCGCCTGAGCAGCAACCGCCCCGTCACCGAGCCGTTTGTCGACCTGATCCTGGAAGCCAGCTGGGCCAACGGCCGCATCACGCGTGACTACACCATGCTGTTCGACCCGCCGGTCCTGCGCTCCGGCAGCTCCGCAGCCGCGCCCACCGCGCCGGTCCTGTCGTCCCGCCCCGCGGCGCCGCCCGCCAAGGGCATTGCCTCCATTCCCTACTCGCCGCCTGCCGGCCCCAGCAGCCGGCCCGCGCCGGTCGCCAAGGCCCCCGCCGCGCCCCTCGAGAAAGTGCCCGCCGGCGGTGACAAACAAGTCACCGTCAAGACCGGCGACACCGCCGGCAAGATCGCCGCCCAGAACAAGCCCGCCAGTGTGTCGCTGGACCAGATGCTGGTGGCCCTGCTGCGCAGCAACCCGGACGCTTTCATCGGCGGCAACGTGAACCGCATCAAATCCGGCGCCGTGCTGGACATCCCGAGCGCCGAAACCGCCGGCGCGGTTGCCGCTGGTGAAGCCAGCCAGACCATCGTCGCGCAAAGCAAGGACTTCAACAGCTTCCGCCGCAAACTGGCCGAAGGCGTGCCGGCCACCCAGGTGGCCAGCGCCGACCGCCAGGCCGGCGGCAAGGTGCAGGCCAAGGTCGAAGACCGCGCGCCCGCCAGCAGCACACCCGACAAGCTGACCCTCTCCAAGGGCGCGGTCCAGGGCAAGGCGGCTCCGACGGCGGCCGAAGACAAGATCGCCAAGGAACGCCAGGCCAAGGAAGCCTCCACGCGGGTGGCCGAACTGTCCAAGAACATCAGCGAACTGAACAAGCTGGGCGCCGCTCCCGCGGCAGCGCCCGCAGCCAGCGCGGCCAAAGCCCCCGGCGTCGCCGTTCCCGCGCCCGCCAGCATGCCAGCCCCAGCGGCCGCACCGGCGCCTGCCGCGGCAACCACCCCTGCCGCACCCGCATCCACCCCGGCCATCACGCCGGCCCCGGCCCCGGCTGTTGCCGCCGCCACACCACCGGCACCCGCCGCCAGCAGCGCGCCGGCAGCCGCCGCGTCAGCGCCCGCATCGGCAGCCTCCGAGGCAGCCACCAGCGCAGCCCCGGTGGCCGCCGCTTCCCAGCCCGCGCCCGCCGCCAGCGTTGCGGCAACGCCGCCTGTGGCCGCTGCGAAAAAACCCGTGGCCGCGCCACCACCGCCACCTGAACCCAGCCTGCTCGACGAACTGCTCGACAACCCGCTGATACTGCCCATCGCCGGCGGCCTGCTGCTGCTGCTCGCCGGTTTCGGCTTTTACCGCTACCGCCAGCGCGGCGGCGCGGCCCAGGTCGACAGCTCCTTCCTCGAAAGCAGGCTGCAGCCCGATTCTTTTTTCGGCGCCAGCGGCGGCCAAAGAATTGACACGAATGAAGGCAACGCCACGGGCTCGTCCCTGGTGTATTCGCCCAGTCAATTGGATGCCGCTGGCGACGTCGACCCCGTAGCCGAAGCCGATGTGTACCTGGCCTATGGACGCGACCTGCAGGCCGAGGAAATCCTCAAGGAAGCCATGCGCACCAGCCCGATGCGCGTGGCCATCCATGCCAAGCTGATGGAAATCTACGCCAAGCGCCGCGACAGCAAGGCGTTTGAGACCGTCGCCATCGAGGCTTTCAACCTCACCCATGGCAGCGGTCCCGAATGGGCCTACATCACCGAAATGGGCCGAGAACTCGACCCCGCCAACCCGATGTACCAGCCGGGCGGGCAACCCGCCGGCGCCGGCCATGGCGGCAGCACCTCGGCCTTCAGCCCGGGCGGCACCGTGGCCATGGTGGCACAGCCGGCGCATGTCCCCGCGCCCACGCCTTCGGTGGATGTCGACCTCGACCTGGACTTCTCGCTCGGAGACGAACCCAGTGAGCCGACCACGCCAGCGGCCATCTCGGCCCCGCCGCCTCCGCCGCCGGCACCGGTGCGTGTCGAGCCCACGGTGGCCATGAAGGCGCCGGAACCCGCTCCCCTGAACATGGATTTCAGCAGCGCCACGGTGGCACTCCCGACGGCCACGCCGCCGGCCGCCAAGCCCGCTCCGGCCGCGGCCGACGCATCTTTCCTCGACGAAGGCCTGAACTTCACGCCCGAACCGTTCACACCGGCCCCCAAACCGGCAGCGGCACCCGCCCCCGTGAAAGCGGCGGCGCCCGCGCCCGCGCCGGCCCCTGCGCCAGTAGCAGCACCGGCACCGGCGGCCGACAACGGCATGCTGGAGTTCGACCTCGGTTCGTTGTCGCTGGACCTGAACGGCCCCACCACGGAAAGCCCCGCCCATCCCGAGGAAGCCCTGTCCATGTCCGGAGACCCGCTGGAAACCAAATTCCTGCTGGCCGAGGAATTCCGTTCGCTCGGCGATTCCGATGGCGCCAGGTCCCTGGCCGAAGAAGTGATGGCCGAAGCCAAGGGCCCGCTAAAGGTCAAGGCACAGGCCTTCCTGAACGCCCTGTCGTGAGCGCAGCCTGAACGCGCTGCGTTCACTGCGTGCCCGCCTGTGAGGATCGCACTCGGCATCAGCTACAGCGGCAGCGGCTACGAAGGCTGGCAGAGCCAGCTTTCGGGCAACACGGTCCAGGACAAGCTGGAGCTGGCGCTCGGCAAATTCGCCGCCCAGCCGATACGCACCCTGTGCGCCGGCCGCACCGACGCCGGCGTGCACGGCCTCATGCAGGTCGTGCACTTCGACACCCTGCTGCAGCGCGACATCGCCTCCTGGGTGCGCGGCACCAATGCCTTTTTGCCGGCCGACATCGCGGTGCAGTGGGCGCGCGAAGTCCCGGACGAATTCCATTGCCGCGGCAGCGCCATTGCGCGCCGCTATGCCTACGTAGTGCTGGAGTCGCCGGTGCGCCCCAGCGTGGAAGCCGGGCGCGTCGGCTGGGTCTACCGGCCGCTGGACGAGGCAGCCATGCGCCAGGCCGCCGCCCATCTGGTCGGCGAGCATGATTTCAGCTCCTTCCGGGCCGCGCAATGCCAGGCCAAGTCCCCGGTCAAAACCATCAAGCGCATCACAATCTCGCACCGTGGGGAGCCGGGCGCCCGCTACTGGCGCTTCGAGTTCGAAGCCAACGCCTTTTTGCACCACATGATCCGCAACATCATGGGCTGCCTGGTCGCCATAGGCCAGGGCAGCTACCCGCCGGACTGGCTGGCCAGCGTGATGGCCGCGCGCAGCCGCGATGCCGCCGCGCCGACGTTTTCGCCGGACGGCCTGTATTTCCTGGGGCCGGTGTATGAAGACCACTATGGCCTGCCGGCCCACGCGGCGGCCTATGATTGGCTGCCATGACACCCATCCCCCCCACCCGTACCCGCATCAAGATTTGCGGCCTGACCCGCGAGGAAGACGTGGATGCCGCCGTGGCGGCCGGGGCCGACGCGGTCGGCTTTGTGATGTATGAGGCCAGCCCGCGCCATGTGACGGCCGAACGCGCCGCCGAACTGGCCCGCCGCCTGCCGCCTTTTGTGACCCCGGTGCTGCTCTTCGTCAACGCGCCCGCGGCCCGAATCAGCGCCGCCTGCGCCCTCATGCCCGCGGCTTTCCTGCAATTCCACGGCGACGAAACGCCCGAAACCTGCCTGCAGGCAGGCCGGCCCTTTATGCGCGCCGCGCGCATTCCGCTGGATGAAAAAGCCGCCGAAAACACCCCGGGCAACCCGGGCGGCTTTGATCTCGTAAAATACGCCCAGGACTTCAAGGCCGCACAAGCCATCCTCCTCGACGCCCATGTCGAAGGTTATGGCGGCGGCGGGAAAACATTCAATTGGTCACTTCTTCCTCCAAACGTCAACGCTCACCTCGTTTTGTCTGGTGGATTGACGCCTGCAAACGTGATCGATGGCATTTCGCAAGTCAGGCCGCGTTGCACAACGCTGGCCGTTGATGTCAGTTCCGGCGTAGAGGTTTCCAAGGGAATCAAAAGCGCCGACAAAATCAACCAGTTCGTCGCGGCCGTGCGCGCCGCCGACGAGTTACTTGCAAAGAGTCCCCATCATGTACGAGTACCACCAGCCTGACGCTTCAGGCCATTTCGGAATTTACGGCGGCAGTTTTGTTTCGGAAACGCTGACCCACGCGATCAACGAGCTCAAGGCCGCCTACGCCAAATACCAGCACGACCCGGAGTTCATCGCCGAATTCCATTCCGAGCTGGCGCATTTCGTGGGCCGCCCCTCCCCGATCTACCATGCCGCGCGCATGAGCCGCGAACAGGGCGGCGCGCAGATTTACTTGAAGCGCGAAGACCTCAACCACACCGGCGCGCACAAGATCAACAACACCATAGGCCAGGCCATGCTGGCGCGCCGCATGGGCAAGCCGCGCGTCATCGCCGAGACCGGCGCCGGCCAGCACGGCGTGGCCACCGCCACCATCTGCGCGCGCTACGGCCTGGAATGTGTGGTTTACATGGGCAGCGAAGACGTCAAGCGCCAAAGCCCCAATGTCTACCGCATGAACCTGCTGGGCGCCACGGTGGTGCCGGTCGAAAGCGGCAGCAAGACGCTGAAAGACGCGCTCAACGAGGCCATGCGCGACTGGGTCGCCAATGTGGACAACACCTTTTACATCATTGGTACGGTGGCCGGCCCGCATCCCTACCCCATGATGGTGCGCGACTTCCAGAGCGTGATAGGCGCCGAATGCCTGCAGCAGATGCCGGAATTCATCGGCAGCAAACAACCCGACGCGGTGATCGCCTGCGTGGGCGGCGGCAGCAATGCCATGGGCATCTTCCACCCCTATATCCAGCATGCCAAAACCCGGCTGATCGGCGTCGAGGCCGCCGGCGAGGGCCTGGAAAGCGGCAAGCATTCGGCCTCGCTGCAGCGCGGCCTGCCGGGCGTGCTGCACGGCAACCGCACCTATGTGCTGCAAAACGAGGACGGCCAGGTCACCGAGACCCACAGCATCAGCGCCGGGCTCGACTACCCCGGCGTGGGCCCGGAACACGCCTTCCTCAAGGACATAGGCCGCGCCGAATACGTCGGCATCACCGACAAGGAAGCCCTGGAGGCTTTTCACTACCTGTGCCGCACCGAAGGCATCATTCCCGCGCTCGAATCCAGCCATGCCGTGGCCTGCGCCATGAAGATGGCCCGCAGCATGCGCAGCGACCAGAGCCTGCTCGTCTGCCTTTCAGGCCGGGGCGACAAGGACATAGGCACGGTGGCCGACCTCTCGGGCGCCGATTTTTATGACCGGCCTTCGATGCGCGGCCTCTCCGTCAAGGGCGGCACCAAGGAAACATCATGAGCCGCATCGCCACCACTTTCTCCACGCTGAAAAGCCAGGGCCGCAAAGCCCTGATCCCCTACGTCACAGCGGGCTTTCCCTTTGCCGACGTCACGCCGGAGCTGATGCATGCCATGGTGGCCGGCGGGGCCGACGTGATCGAGCTGGGCGTGCCGTTTTCCGACCCCAGCGCCGACGGCCCGGTGATCCAGAAAGCCGGCGACAAGGCCCTGTCCTTCGGCATAGGCCTGGCCCAGGTGCTGGACATGGTGCGCCAGTTCCGCAGCAAAGACAGCAGCACGCCGGTGGTCCTGATGGGCTACGCCAACCCGGTGGAGCGCTACGACATCAAGCACGGCGGGGGCAAGACGGAAAGCGCCTTCATCCGCGATGCGGCCCAGGCCGGCGTGGATGGTGTGCTCATCGTCGACTACCCGCCTGAGGAATGCGTGGAGTTCGCCGCCCGGCTGCGCGCGCACAACATGGATTTGATCTTTTTGCTGGCGCCCACCAGCACCGACGCGCGCATGGCCCAGGTGGCTGAAGTCGCCAGCGGTTATGTCTACTACGTCTCGCTCAAAGGCGTGACCGGCGCCGGCACGCTGGACGTGGGGGCCGTCGAAGCCACGCTGCCGCGCATACGCAAGCATGTGAACGTACCCGTGGGCGTGGGCTTCGGCATACGCGATGCGGCCACGGCCAAGGCCATCGGCAAGGTGGCCGATGCCGTGGTCATAGGCAGCAAAATCATCCAGCTGATCGAAAACCAGCCGCGCGACAAGGTGGCCGCCACCGCGCAGGCGTTTTTGCAGGAAATCCGTACTGCTTTGGACTGACTTTCAAGCGGGCCGGCCTGGGGCCGGACACCGGGCAAACCGGCGCATAATTGCGCTTTTCGCCCGGCAAGCCCCAGGCGCCGCCCGACACTACAAGGACTGACTTCATGTCTTGGCTAGAAAAACTTCTCCCCCCCAAAATCAGCCCCACCGACCCGACGGAACGCCGCCAGGTGCCCGAGGGCCTGTGGATCAAGTGCCCGAGCTGCGAGGCGGTGCTTTACAAAACCGACCTGGAAAAAAACCAGAATGTCTGCCCGCAGTGCAGCCACCACCACCGCATAGGCGCCCGTGCCCGGCTGGACGCCTTCCTGGATCCGGAAGGCCGTTACGAGCTGGGCCAGGAAGTTCTGCCGGTCGACGCCCTGAAATTCAAGGACAGCCGCAAATACCCCGAACGCCTGAAAGAAGCCCTGGAAAACACCCAGGAAACCGATGCGCTCGTCGTCATGGGCGGCGCGGTGCACAGCATAGGCGTGGTGGTGGCCTGCTTTGAGTTCGACTTCATGGGCGGCAGCATGGGCAGCGTGGTCGGCGAGCGCTTTGTGCGCGGCGTGCACGCGGCCATCGAGCAAAAAGTCCCCTTCATCTGCTTTACCGCCACCGGCGGCGCGCGCATGCAGGAAGGCCTGCTCAGCCTCATGCAAATGGCCAAAACCAATGCCGCCCTGACGCGCCTGGCCAAAAAAGGCCTGCCTTACATCAGCGTGCTGACCGACCCGACCATGGGCGGGGTGAGCGCCGGCTTCGCGTTTGTCGGCGACGTGGTCATTGCCGAACCCAAGGCCCTGATTGGTTTTGCCGGCCCGCGCGTGATTGAATCGACCGTGCGCGTGACGCTGCCGGAAGGTTTCCAGCGCGCCGAGTTCCTGCAGACCAAGGGCGCGATCGACTTCATTTGCGACCGCAGGGAACTGCGCAAGACCGTGGCCAACTCGCTGGCCATGCTGCTGCGCCAGCCTGCGGATGCCGTCAGCTGAGAGACCGGCAAGCCCTGCCTCCCCCTCCCCCCGAAAAGCCCCTCAAGCAAGGCGTATTAGCCGCACGAAAAGTTCGCAGCGCGGGTCACATGGGATGATGTGGTTCACGGCACCCCAGAGCACGATGAGACCATGTCAGAAGCCTTGACCCTGAGCTCCCTTCCCCTGTTTCCGCTGGGTGCGGTGCTGTACCCCGGCGGTGTCCTGCCGCTGCGCATTTTTGAGGTCCGCTACCTCGACATGATTGGCAAGTGCCACAAGGCCGGCGCGCCCTTCGGCGTGGTGTCGCTCATCGAAGGATCCGAGGTTCGCCGCCCCGCCGATGCCGGCGCCCCGACCGGCGACGGCTTTGCGCAGGAGACCTTCAGCAGCGTGGGCACCCTGGCCACCATCACCGAGTTCTCCATTCCCCAGCCGGGCCTGATGGCCATACGCTGCACCGGCGCGCAGCGCTTTGAAATCTCCCGACGCGAAAAACTCAAGCACGGCTTGTGGATCGCCGACGTCACCCGGCTGGAAGACGACCAGCCTGTCGCCATTCCACCCGACCTGCAAGCCGCGGCCGACGCGCTGGGCAGGCTGATCAAAAGCCTGCAGGTGCGCGACATACCGCAGGCCCAGATGCCGCTGCAGTCGCCCTACCGGCTGGACGACTGCGGCTGGGTTTCCAACCGCTGGTGCGAACTGCTGCCCATCCCCCTGGAGCTCAAGCAGCGCCTCATGCAGCTGGACAACCCCCTGATGCGGCTGGAACTGGTCAGCGACATCCTGGAGCGCACCGGCATCGCGCTCTAGGGTCCTGTGGACGATCCCAAAGCCTTTTCAGGCGGCCGGGCCAAAACGCCCCTGTAAAAACTTAAAATCGACAATTCGGCGCTTTTCGGGCCCACCTCGCGTGGGCCGGGCGCCCGGCACCTTTCGACCTCTTTCCGGAAACCTTGACCTTATGTCCAACCAGCCGAACACGCCCACCGCCACCCCCGCGCCACAAGACGAGAACAAGCTGATCGTCGAGCGCCGCGAAAAGCTCAAGGCCTTGCGCAAAGACCAGGCGGACGGCAAAGGCGTGGCCTTCCCGAACGACTTCAAGCCGACCGACCATGCGGGCAAGCTGCACGCCGCGCACGGCGGCAAGGACGGCGAGGCGCTGGCCGCCGAAGCCATTCCCGCCAAGGTCGCCGGCCGCATGATGCTCAAGCGCGTGATGGGCAAGGCGAGTTTTGCCACCCTGCAAGACAGCACCGGGCGCATCCAGATTTTCCTCACGCGCGACGAGATCGGCGAAGAACTGTATGCCGCCTTCAAGCACTGGGACCTGGGCGATATCGTGGCGGCCGAAGGCAAGGTCTTCAAGACCAAAACCGGCGAGCTGTCCATCCATGCCACCAGCGTGCGCCTGCTGACCAAAAGCCTGCGCCCCCTGCCCGGCGATTTTTACGGCATGGCCGACCAGGAACAGAAATACCGCCAGCGCTATGTGGACCTGATCACCGACGAACAGGCACGCAAGCGCTTCACCGCGCGCAGCAAGGCCGTCAGCTCGATCCGCGAATTCATGGTCAAGCACGATTTTCTCGAGGTCGAGACGCCCATGCTGCATCCCATCCCGGGCGGTGCCAATGCCAAACCCTTCAAAACGCACCACAATGCGCTGGACCAGGAGATGTTCCTGCGCATCGCGCCCGAGCTTTACCTCAAGCGCCTGATCGTCGGTGGTTTTGACCGCGTCTTCGAAATCAACCGCAGCTACCGCAACGAAGGCATCTCGGTGCGGCACAACCCCGAATTCACCATGATGGAGTTCTATGCGGCCTACTGGGACTACAACGACCTGATGGACTTCACCGAGGCGCTGATCCGCGACGCTGCGCAAAAGGCCGTGGGCACGCTGCAGCTGAGCTACGGCGGCAAGGAAGAAAAAGTCGACCTCGCCAGACCCTTTGCCCGCCTGACAATCCGCGAAGCCATCCTCAAGCACACCGAAGCCGGTGACCATGTCGACGACGCCGCCTGGCTCACCAATGCCCTCAAAAAGCTGGGCATGAACGAGGAAAAAGACCGCCTCTCGACGCGATCGCTCGCCGGCCTGCAGGTGCTGTATTTCGAGGAGCTGGTCGAGGAAAAGCTCTGGCAGCCTACCTTCATCATGGAGCACCCGACGGAAATCTCGCCGCTGGCGCGCGCCAACGACAGCCGGCCCGAAGTCACCGAGCGCTTTGAGCTCTACATCACCGGCCGCGAATTCGGCAACGGCTTCAGCGAGCTCAACGACGCCGAAGAACAGGCCGCCCGCTTCAACGCGCAAGTCGCGGCCAAGGACAGCGGCGACGACGAAGCCATGTTCTACGACCACGACTTCGTGCGCGCCCTCGAATACGGCATGCCCCCTACCGGCGGCTGCGGCGTGGGCATTGACCGCCTGATGATGCTGCTGACGGACAGCCCCAGCATTCGCGACGTGATCTTGTTCCCTGCCCTCCGCCGCGAGGTCTGAAGCGCAAGCGGTGAGGCGCCCGGCCTCAATTCCTGATGGCCAGTGCCGCCCCTTTGAAATATCTCGCCGGTTATCCGGAAAACCTGCGGGTCCAAGTTCAGCAATTGCTGGATCAGGGCCGGCTGGGTGAAGTGCTGCTCACCAAATACCCCCAGGGCCACGGCGTGCGGACCGACAAGGCGCTGTACGACTACGTGATGGATCTCAAGAACGATTTCCTGCGCAGTTCCGAGCCTTTGTCCAAGGTGGCGTTCGACAGCAAGCTCCACGTGATCGCCCACGCGCTGGGCACGCACACCACCGTCTCACGCGTGCAGGGCAGCAAACTCAAGGCCAAACGCGAAATCCGCGTCGCCACCTTGTTCAAGGACGTGCCCGGGGAGTTTCTGCGCATGATCACGGTACATGAGCTGGCCCACATCAAGGAGCGAGCCCATGACAAGGCTTTCTACCAGCTGTGCACGCACATGGAGCCGCAGTATCACCAGTATGAATTTGATTTGCGGGTCTACCTCACGCACATAGACGCGGTGGGCAAGCTGGCCTGGCCCGCGGGGCAGGTCGCTCCCTGAGCCGGGTCTTGCGCCGGCAGGCTGTTTGGTATTTCTCTCCCCACCCCTTGTGGATGCGCCGAGGAGCGGAGGTCCAGACGGATCAGGGCAAAAACTTGTTTGAGCGAAGCGAGTTGTTTTTGACCCCGTCTGGATCGAGCACCGCAGGCTGCCCGTAGCGAAGCGAAGGGACGCAGACACCAGGGTCGCCTTTTCTTTTGCTTACTTTTCTTTTGGCGAAGCAAAAGAAAAGTGAGTTGCCGCCGGGCAACCCCCGGCCAGCCGCCCACAGCAAGAGAACCGAGGAGATAAAAACACTGAAGAGCGCGCCCGCCGGCGCAAGACCCGGCCTAAGGAATCAACCCCAGCGCGTGCATATACGCCGGCTGCACCATCAACTCATCCCAGCCAAACGCCCTGCCCTGCGGCAGCAGCGCCTGGCGCCGCAACTCGCTGGCTTCCATGGCCTCCCACTGGCCCTTGAGCAGGGCCTCGGACATGCCGTCAAGCAGTTCGTCGACGGGCTGGCCCTCGCCCACGGACTGGTTGCACAGCAGCACCATGTCGCAGCCGGCGTTGAGCGCCGTGACGGCTGCCTCGGTGTAGCTCACTTCCTTGCCGTCGATCAGGCGGGCACCGGCCATGCTGAGGTCGTCGCTGAAAATCGCGCCGCCGAAGCCGAGCTGGCTGCGCAGGATGAAGTTGAGCCACTGGCTGGAAAAACCGGCCGGCCTGGCATCGACCTTGGGATAAATCACATGCGCGGGCATCACGCTGCTGAGCGTGGTGTTGAGCCAGCCGTAAGGCGCGGCATCGTCGGCCAGTATGGCTTTGAGGCTGCGCTTGTCGACGGGGATGTCGGTGTGGGAATCGGCCTTGACAAAACCGTGGCCGGGGAAATGCTTGCCGCAGTTGGCGACGCCAGCCTGCAGCAGGCCGTGCATCAGGCTCTTGGCCAGCAGGGTGACGACGCGCGGATCGCGGCCGAAGGCGCGGTCGCCGATCACGCCGCTTTCACCGTAATCGAGGTCCAGCACCGGCGTGAAGCTGAAGTCGACGCCACAGGCGCGCAGCTCGGCACCCAGCACATAACCGCAGGCGGTGGCGGCATTGGTGGCGGCCAGCTGGTCTTTCATCCACAGCAGGCCCAGCTCGCGCATGGGCGGCAGGTGGGTGAAGCCGTCGGTCTTGAAGCGCTGCACGCGGCCGCCCTCGTGGTCCACGCAGATCAGCAAATCCTCGCGGATGTCCTTGATCTCGGCGCACAGGTCGGACAGCTGCCGGCGATCCTTCCAGTTGCGGGCAAACAGGATGATGCCGCCGGTCAGCGGGTGTTTCAGGCGCCGGCGGTCGGCCTTGGTCAGCGCATGGCCGGCGATATCGATGATGAGGGGGGCGTGCTGGGTCATAAAAAATCCGGAGTTGGGGGCTTCCGTTGAGGGGTCAGGAGAGCTTTTCCACCACGCAGAAACTGGCGGCGTAGTCGGTCTCGTCGGTCACGGTGACATGGGCAGTGAGCTGGCGCGCCTCGAACCAGGCTTTGAGCGTGCCGTGCAGCACGATTTCGGGCTTGCCGCTGGCGGCCTTGGCGATTTCGCAGGAGCGCCAGGTCATGGGCATGCGCATGCCCATGCCTATCGCCTTGCTAAAGGCCTCCTTGGCGGAAAAGCGGGTAGCCAGGTAGCTGACGCCGCGGTCCGGCCAGCGCGCGCTGCGGGCCTTCCAGGTGGCCAGTTCGCCGTCGGCCAGAATCCTCCTGGCAAAGCGCTCGCCGTGCCTTTCAAGGCTGGCGCGAATGCGGCGCACATCGCAGATATCAGTGCCGATGCCGTAAATCATGGAGCCCCCACGGTCGCCCACTGCGTGTGGCTTCCTGCCCCCCGAGGGGGCCGCCCGCCTGCGGCCCGGCGAAGCCGGTTCCGCGGCTCAGGCTGGTACTTCAGGGTAGTTTCACGGCAGCAGGAAATCATGCGGGTACAAACGCCCGGTCTATGCTGGCCAGATAGCTCCTGACGGTGGCGGCGTAGCCCAGCTCCAGCGCGTCGGCGATCAGGGCGTGGCCTATGGACACCTCCAGCACGCCCGGCACTTCGCGCACAAACTCCGTGAGATTGTCGCGGTTCAGGTCGTGGCCGGCATTGATGCCCAGGCCGGCGGCCGCCGCAGCCTGCGCCGCCGCAGTAAAGCGGGCCAGCACCTGCGCTTTTTCGGGGGTGGGCCAGGCGCGGGCATAGGTTTCCGTATAAAACTCCACGCGGTCGGCGCCCACGGCTTTGGCGGCCGCCATGGCTTCGGGGACCGGGTCCATGAAGAGGCTGACGCGCACGCGGCGGTCGTGCGCCTGCTGGATCAAAGGGCGCAGGCGCTCGGCGTCCTCAGGAAAGCTCCAGCCGTGATCGCTGGTGAACTGGTCTTCGCTGTCGGGCACAAAGGTGCACTGGTGCAGCGGCAGGCCGCGGGCGGCCAGGTCGTGCACAAAACCCATGAGGTTCTGGAAAGGATTGCCTTCGATGTTGAATTCACGGTCGGGCCAGTCCTTCATCAGCGCCGCGAGCTCAAAGACGTCGTCGGGACGGATGTGGCGCTCGTCCGGCCGCGGATGCACCGTGATGCCCTGGGCGCCGGCCTCCAGGCACAGTTCGGCGGCGCGGAGCACGCTGGGAATGTCCAGGTGCCGGGAATTGCGCAGCAAGGCAACCTTGTTGACATTGACCGACAACGCGGTCTTGTCGTGCGCAT
This sequence comes from Polaromonas sp. P1_A2, assembly GCF_056406895.1. Taxonomy (NCBI): domain Bacteria; kingdom Pseudomonadati; phylum Pseudomonadota; class Betaproteobacteria; order Burkholderiales; family Comamonadaceae; genus Polaromonas; species Polaromonas sp. P1_A2. Next base: position 230,143 of record NZ_JBFTZI010000003.1, read on the forward strand.
GGGAAACGACGGGAACAGGCGAAAGGATTTTCATGGCGGTGGCTCGTTAAAAAGCTTGCAGGTCCATCATCATTTGCCGGGTTTTCAGGACCTTGACGCCACAATGGTAGTGCAGCAGGCCGCGCAGCTGGGTTTTAAGCTCATTGAAGCCGGGAATACAGGCCCGCACGGTGTCGGAAAACAGGGACTCTTCGCCCAGCGCCTGCTGCAGCGCCTGCCACTGCGCGCCGGGCAGGCTGACGCGGTCGTCGTCATGCGCCTGCCGCAGTCCCGCCTCGGGCACCAGCACATAGCGGGTGTCCGGGTCCAGCGGCGCCAGCGTGGCGGTTTCGGCGTCCAGCAACGGCAAAAGGCCGATATCGCGCAGCAGCCGCAGCTCGAAGGCGCGCAAGGCCAGCTGCAGGGTCTCGGCGCTCTGCGCGGCGAGCAACTGCACCGTGGCTGCGTAGGCGTCAAACAGCACGGGGTGCGGGTCGTCGCGGGCCATCAGGCGCATCAGGAGTTCATTGAGGTAATAGCCCGACAGCAAGGCATCGCCGGTCGGCATGACGTGCCCGCCCTGCCATTCGGCACTCTTGAGGGTGCGGATTTCGGCGTCACCGCCGAAGGCAATATGCAGCGGCTGCAGCGGCAGCAAAATCGGCCGGAAACTCGAACTCGGCTTCTTGGCCCCGCGCGCCACCAGCGCCACCCGCCCGTACTTGCGGGTGAATACCTCCAGGATCAGGCTGGACTCGCTCCAGTCGTAGCGGTGCAGGACATAAGCGGGTTCATCGCCGATGCGTTTGGTGGCCATGGTTCAGGAGGTCGTACAGGAAATGAGCTGCGAGCACTTTGCGGCCTCCCCTTTCAAGCCGGGGCCGCGGAACCGGCTTTGCCGGGCCGCAGGCGCAGCGGCCCCCTCGGGGGGCAGGAAGCTACACGAAGTGAGCGACCGTGGGGGCCACATTACTCGTAGCCAAAGGTTTTAACTCTCGCTTCATCATCGGCCCAGCCCGAGCGGACCTTGACCCAGATCTCCAGGAACACCTTGCCGCCCGTAAGGGTCTCGAGCTCATGCCGGGCTTCGGTGCCTATGCGTTTGAGCTTTTCGCCCTTCTCGCCAATGATCATGCCCTTGTGGCCGTCGCGCTCGACAATGATGGTGGCGGCGATCTTGCGCAGGGTGCCCTCTTCCTCGTACTGGTCGATAACCACGGTGGAGGTGTAGGGCAGCTCGTCGCCGGTCAAGCGGAACAGCTTTTCGCGGATGATCTCGGCGGCCATGAAGCGGTCGCTGCGGTCGGTCAGCTCGTCGGCGCCGTACATCCAGGGCTGGACCGGCAGGTATTTTTCGCAGATGCCGAACAGGCGCTCGATGTCCCTGGCGTTGTTGGCCGACATGGGCACGAACTCGGCAAAATTGTGCCGCTCCTGCATCTCCCTGAGCCAGGGCGCGATCTCGGCGCGCCGGTGTATCAAGTCGAATTTGTTGGCCAGCAGGATCGCGGGCGTCTTTTCGGGCAGCAGGGCCAGCACCTTGGCATCGGCCTGGTTGAACTGGCCGGCTTCGACGACAAACACGATCAGGTCCACGTCATTGACGGCGCCGACCACGGTGCGGTTCAGCGAGCGGTTCAGCGCGTTGCCGTGCCGGGTCTGGAAACCCGGCGTGTCGACGAACACATATTGCGTCGCCTTGACCGTGCGCATGCCGGTGATGCGGTGGCGCGTGGTCTGGGCCTTGCGCGAGGTGATGCTGATTTTTTGCCCCACCAGGGCATTGAGCAGGGTGGACTTGCCTACATTGGGCTTGCCCACAATGGCGATCAGGCCGCAGCGCTGCTCGCCGGCAGGCGGCGTGGTGGCGGCCGGCACGGCCGCGCCGCGCGAGGACAGTGCCTGCGCCAGCATGGCTTCGAGCGCATCGGGCGGCTGCGCTGCCTCCAGCGGCTTGGCCTGCCGCGTCTTGGGCTTGGTGGCGGGCGCTGCTGTGGCAGTAGCCGGTTTTTTGGCTTCTTTTTTACCTGTACTCATAATTTTGGGGTGTTGGCCCGCAGCCTCTGGGCAGCGGCGGGCGCGGAGTCAGGATTCCAGCGTCTTGACAAACATCAGCATGGCCGCCGCGGCGGCCTGTTCGCCGGCCCGGCGCGAACCGCCTATGCCGCGCTCGGCCCGCCCAAACTCCGCGATTTCACACTCGACGTCGAATGTCTGCTTGTGGGCGGCACCCATGGTGCCCACCACGCGGTAGATGGGCAGGTTCATTTTGCGCCCTTGCAGCCACTCCTGCAATTCGGTCTTGGGATCCTTGCCGATGGCCTGCATCTGAGGGTTGATCTCGACATCCTTGAAGAGGCGGTGCACCAGCCGGGCGGCGGTGTCAAAGCCCGCGTCGAGGTAGACCGCGCCTATCACGGCCTCCAGCGCGTCGGCAAGGATGGAGGGCCGCTTGTGGCCGCCGGACTTGGCCTCGCCCTCGCCCAGACGCACCATCTCGGGCAGGCCCAGCCCGACCGCCAGCTTGTGCAGGGTATCCTGCTTGACCAGATTGGCGCGCACGCGGGACAGGTCGCCTTCGGGCAGCTCGCTCAGTTGTTCATAGAGCAGGCCGGCCACCGCCAGGTTCAGGACGGAGTCGCCCAGAAACTCGATGCGCTCGTTGTGGTCGGACGAAAAGCTGCGGTGCGTCAGTGCCTGCAGCAGCAGCTTGGGGTTGGAGAACTCATGCTCCAGGCGCTTTTGCAGCGCCGGCAGGCCCGGGCTCGAGGTGGCGCTGGCTCGCACTTATTTGGATTTGCCGCTGTACTTGAGCAGCAAGAAGGCGGGGCCGGCCATGTGGATTTCCTTGTTGTAGGCGAAGGACACCACGGTTCTGTCGCCTTCCTTGGTCACTTCCAGGTCCTTGCCGCTGATGGACTTGATGTCGTCAATCTGAGCCGCCTTGTCGAAGATGGTCCGGACTTCAACGACGGTATTGCCGTCCCTGGCCTTGTTGACGGCCTTGGTGATGGCCTGGAGCTCAACCAGCGTGGGGAAAACCTGGGCGGCCAGAATCCCCGCGCAAACCAGGATGACGCAGAAAAACAGAAGGCCGATGAAGGAAATGCCGCGTTGCTGATGTTTCATTTTTTCTCCTGCTCTGACTAGAAAACCCTCCGGCCCGCCGCCTCGGACGGCGCTGCCGCCCATATTGCTATTCAAAAGAGCCGATACGTTTGAGGTTGCCGAAATTCATCCAGACAAAAAAGGCCTTGCCCACGATATTGGCCTCCGGGACAAAGCCCCAATAGCGCGAATCCTGCGAATTATCGCGGTTGTCGCCCATCATGAAGTACTGCCCCTCTGGCACCTTGCAGACCATGCCCTCGCTACTGTAACGGCAATTTTGCTTGAAAGGAAAGTCCATGACCTCACGCTCATCCAGCCCGGCGCGCCGTGTGTCGTCATTGAGCAGGCGGTATTTCTTGCCGCCGTTGACCTCTTCGAACTGCTTGGCGTAGCGCAGCACGTCCTCGTCGAAGAAGTCCGGCAGCGGCGTCTTGGGCAGGGGTTTGCCGTTGATGGTCAGCTTCTTGTTGATGTAGGCCACCTCGTCGCCGGGCACGCCGACCACGCGCTTGATGTAGTCCAGGCTGGGTTTGGGCGGGTAGCGGAACACCATCACGTCGCCGCGCTGCGGGCTCTGGTTGTTGATGACCTTGATGTTCAGCACGGGCAGGCGCACGCCGTAGTGGAATTTGTTGACCAGGATCAGGTCGTTGATCAGCAGGGTCGGGATCATCGAGCCGGAGGGGATCTTGAAAGGCTCGAACAGGAAGGAGCGCAGCAGGAAAACCACCACGATCACCGGGAACAGGCCGGCGGTCCAATCCAGCCACCAGGGCTGCATGATGAGCCGGGCGCGGGCTTCACCGAGGTTGTTGTTGTCGACCTGGGTGATGCCCTTTTGGGCCAGCTCGGCCTGGCGCCTGGCGGCGCTTTCCTCGAGCGCCGCGGCGGCCTTGTAGCGCTGCGGCAGGAAATAAAAGCGTTCGGCCAGCCAGTAGATGCCGGTGACCAGCGATGCCAGGAACAGCAGCAGGGAGAAATTGCCTTCAACGGCGCCGAAGTACCAGGCGGCGCCGTAACCCACAAAGGCCGCCAGCACCGCGGCCGTGATCGTGCTCATTGCGCCGCGCATCAGTCTTCCACCTGCAAAATGGCCAGGAAAGCTTCCTGGGGTACTTCAACGGAACCGATTTGTTTCATGCGTTTTTTACCCGCTTTTTGTTTCTCTAGGAGCTTGCGCTTGCGTGAAATATCGCCGCCGTAGCATTTGGCGATCACGTTTTTGCGAAGCGCCTTGATTGTCTCACGCGCAATAATGTTGGCCCCGATGGCAGCCTGGATCGCGACGTCGAATTGCTGGCGCGAGATGATCTCGCGCATCTTGGCGACCACCGCCCGCCCGCGGTAGGCCGACTGGCTGCGGTGGACGATGATGGACAGCGCGTCCACCTTCTCGCCGTTGAGCAGGATGTCGACCTTCACCACGTCCGAAGCCCGGAATTCCTTGAACTCGTAGTCCATGGACGCATAGCCGCGCGAGACGGACTTGAGCTTGTCGAAGAAGTCCAGCACGATCTCGCCCAGCGGCATCTCATAGGTCAGCATGACCTGCTTGCCGTGGTAGGCCATGTTCAGCTGGATGCCGCGCTTCTGGTTGGCCAGCGTCATGACGGCGCCCACGTAGTCCTGCGGCATATACAAGTGCACGGTCACGATGGGCTCGCGGATCTCGTTGACGCGCCCGGCGTCCGGGATTTTGGACGGGTTCTCGACCATGATGGTCTCGCCGTCGGACTTGAGCACCTCATAAACGACGCTGGGCGCCGTCGTGATCAGGTCCTGGTCGAACTCCCGCTCCAGCCGCTCCTGGACGATTTCCATGTGCAGCAGGCCCAGGAAGCCGCAGCGAAAGCCGAAACCCAGGGCTTCGCTGACCTCGGGCTCATAGTGCAGCGAGGCGTCGTTGAGCTTGAGCTTTTCCAGCGCATCCCGCAGGGACTCGTACTCGCTGGCCTCGGAAGGGTAAAGGCCGGCAAAAACGGCCGGCTGGATTTCCTTGAAGCCGGGCAGCGCCTCGGTGGCGGTGAAGGCCGCGCCGCCCGTGCCGGGCTTGACCAGCGTGACGGTGTCGCCCACGCGGGCGGCTTGCAGCTCCTTGATGCCGGCGATCACAAAACCCACTTCGCCGGGCTCCAGCGACTGGCGCGGCTCGGTATGCGGGGTGAAGACGCCCAGCTGCTCGGCGTTGTACATCGCCTCGCTGGCCATCAGCTTGATGCGGTCGCCCCTGGCGAGCCGGCCGTCGACCACCCGCACCAGCATGACCACGCCAACATAGGCGTCGTACCAGCTGTCGATGATCATGGCGCGCAGCGGGCCGTCCGGGTTGCCCTTGGGCGAGGGGATCCGGGCGACGATGGCCTCCAGGATTTCATCGATGCCCATGCCGGTCTTGGCGCTGCAGGGAATCGCGTCGGTCGCGTCGATGCCGATGACCTCCTCGATTTCCTGCTTGGCGTTCTCGGGGTCGGCCTGCGGCAAGTCCATCTTGTTGAGCACCGGCACGACCTCGACGCCGAGGTCCAGCGCGGTGTAGCAGTTGGCGACGGTCTGTGCCTCCACGCCCTGGCTCGCGTCCACCACCAGCAGCGCGCCCTCGCATGCGGACAGCGAGCGGCTGACCTCATAAGAGAAGTCGACGTGGCCCGGCGTGTCGATCAGATTGAGGTTGTAAACCTCGCCGTTGAGTGCCTTGTATTTGAGCGCAGCGGTCTGCGCCTTGATGGTTATCCCACGCTCTTTTTCGATGTCCATCGAATCCAGAACCTGCGCGCTCATCTCGCGGTCCTGCAAACCACCGCAGCGCTGGATGAGTCGATCGGCCAAGGTGGATTTGCCGTGATCAATGTGCGCAATGATCGAAAAATTTCTGATGTGATTCATCAACGAGAACGCCTAAGTACTTGAAAGTATTGCGAAGAGATTGGGTGCGATTCGCGAGGGGCCATAAAAAAGGGCGCGTCGATTAGCGACGCGCCCTGAACCAACAATCTATGGCAACTGCGATAGTTGGAACTTCATTGTAGGCAAAAAGCCAGAGCCGAACAGTCCCGAAATTGCCATATTTTTGTCGTTGCAGGCTAGCAACAGGAATCTTATGCACAACTTATTCACATTTTTAAACTGCATGTCTCTGAACAACTTGTGGGTGATCTGTGGATCAGTGTGTATTACCCAAAATCAAGTTGGAAAGCGGGATTTTGGGGTCCCCGATATATCCAAAAGACACAGAGGCAAGCCCCTATTCTACCGAAATCCGTCCGTGACCCGATTTTGTTGTGAGCAGTCACTAACAAAAAGCAAGTACCGGGCCGCTGAAAAATATATTTTTGAGGGGGCTTAAAAAGGCCTGGATGCCGGCAAAACCCATAAACCCCAGCAGGGTATGGGGGCCTTCCAGCCCGTTGGCGGCTCCCGGCGCCGGGGCGCGGGGAGGGCCTCAAGAGAACAGGCCCGGCGATCCAGCCTGGGCCCGCCCTGCGATGCCGGTTTAGCGCGCGGGCCGGATCAGCGCGTACTGCGCCCATTCGCCGCGGCGGAACAGCACGTTGATGGCCTTGGTCTTGTCGATCTTGGCAAGGGCCGCTTCGAACTCCTTGACGCTGGTGACTTCCGAGTTGGCGATCGCCACAATCACGTCGCCTTCACGAAGCCCGGCGCGCGAAGCCGCGGCTTCGGCCGTATCCACCTTGACGCCGCCCTTGATCTTGAGTTCCTTCTTCTGCGCGTCGCTCACTTCGCTGACCACCAGGCCCAGCGCCTGGGCCGCGCCCACGGCCGGCGCCTTGGGTTCGGGACCCGAAGCCTTGCGCGCCGGTTTTTCGGGCTCGACCTCGCCGATGGTGACCGAGAGGTCCTTGCTCGCGCCGCGCCTGAAGACGGTCACCACGGCCTTGGTGCCGGGTTTCACGTTGCCGACCATGCGCGGCAGGTCGCTGGATTTTTCAATGGGCTTGCCGTCGAACTTGATGATGATGTCGCCGGCCTCGATACCGGCTTTTTCGGCGGGCGCGCCGCTTTCAACGCCGCGCACCAAGGCACCCTGCGCCTTGCCCAGGCCTATGGATTCGGCCACGTCCTTGGTGACCTGGTCGATCTGCACGCCGATGCGGCCGCGCGTGACCCTGCCGCTGCTGCGCAGCTGGTCGGATACGCGTGCGGCCTCATCGATGGGGATGGCAAAGGAGATGCCCTGGAAGCCGCCCGAGCGCGAGTAGATCTGGCTGTTGATGCCGACCACTTCGCCGCGCATATTGATCAGCGGGCCGCCCGAGTTGCCTGGGTTGATGGCCACGTCGGTCTGGATGAAAGGCAGGTAGTCGCCGGTGTCGCGCTGCTTGGCGCTCACGATGCCCGCCGTCACGGTATTCTCAAGGCCGAAGGGCGAACCTATGGCCATCACCCATTCGCCCACCTTGAGGCGGTTGATGTCGCCGATCTTGACGGCCGGCAGGCCGGTTGCCTCGATCTTCACCACGGCCACGTCGCTGCGCTTGTCGGCGCCGATGATCTTGGCCTTGAACTCGCGCTTGTCCGCCAGGGTGACGAGAACCTCATCGGCGCCCTCCACCACGTGGGCGTTGGTCATCACAAAGCCGTCGGCCGTCAGGATGAAACCGGAGCCCACGCCGCGCGGCTGGTCTTCGTCGGGCTGCCCGCGGTCGGGCCGCGGCACGCGCGGCATATTGGGCGGGACCGGGATGCCAAAGCGCTTGAAGAACTCCAGCATCTGCTCGTCGGCGCTTCCGCCGGCCGAGGGTTTGGCTTTTTCCAGGGTGCGGATATTGACCACCGACGGGCCCACCTGCTCCACCAGATCCGTGAAATCGGGCAAGGTGCGGGTTTGCGCCCATGCGGGCGCCACCGGCACCAGCGTGGCGACTGCGGCAGCCGCCACCAGACCGGCGGTCAGGCAGGAGCGCAGGGGTTTCCAGTTCAATTCAAGCATCGTCAGCCTCGTCAAAAATAGGGGTCGTCAGGCAATCCGGTCCATCGCCGGAACGCCAGGGGCATATTATTTCTTGCGCTCCAGGCCGTTGGCAAAGAGCTTGAGGGTGGCCATGGGAACTTCGCCCATGACGGTGACCCAATAGGCGTCGAGCTGCCGCGTGATGGTCTGCGTGGCGCCCATCGACAGGCTGGACTCCCTGTCGTGGCGTTGCCGGTCGAAGGGCTCCACAAAGATGGACACCGAGGCCAGGCCGTCCGAAAAAATCCATTGCAGGGGTTCCTCGCCGGGCGCCGGGTTGGCCGTCGCCGGCCGCTTGTAGCAGCTCATGGGCTTGAAGCCCGCCACCGGCGCCTTCAGGACCCAGCCTTCGGCGCTGGCGGTGGTTTTCACCAGGACCGGTTTTTCGACCCGGTAGCCGTCGACCTTGCCCATCATCTGCAGCAGCTTGTCCATCTTGACCGGGGCATCGAGCTGCAGCTCGGAAAACGCCGCCTGCTCCAGCACCTTGCCGTCGGTGTCCAGCGTCTGCAGCTTCACGACCAGGCCTTTTTTCTGCTCGGTCCAGACGCGGTAGCCAAAGCGCATGCTGTCCTTGGGCACCAGCAGCACGATGTCGGCTTCGACGCCGGCCACGCGCTCGGCGCCCTCCTGCTTGACCTTGTAGTAATCGGCGATACGGCCGTCGGCCGACTGCAGCAATTGCGGGAACATGCCCAGCGACTCGCGCTTTTCACTGCGGACCACCTTGTGGTCGGGCATGAAAGTGACCACCTGGTCGTTGTGGCGGAAGATGGAGCGCGGCGCGCCCGTGAGCGTTTCGACCCGCTCCATCTGCTGGTCGCCCTCGCAGACATGCCAGATCTTGGCGCTGGACATGGCGCCGCCTGAGGAGACCACAAAGGTGCCGATGTAGGAGCGTTTTCGGGAGGCCTCATGCATGCGCATCAGCCAGTCGTTGATGCTGCGGGATTCCACGGCCGATGCCGCGGGGGCAGGCGTGGCCTGCGCCGCCACATGGCCCACGGCGGGCAAGGTGCACCCTGCCAGCGCGAGAAGACGGAGTAGCTTGAGGTTCATGGTGTCGCCAGGGCCCGGTCGCGGTGCAGCCTGCGCTCAGCGCGCTGCATTGCGAGGCGTCTCAAAGGTGGCATTGCGCAGAAAGCCCGACGGCTCCTGCAGCGCCGAGGTGCCGCCCAGCTGTTTGTGCGCGGCCAGCAGTTCCTCAAGCCGCGCATCGCGCACCACCGGGCCTTGCGGCGAGGCGACCACCACCTGCTGGGCAGAAGTGGAAGGAGTGGGCGCCTGGGCCAGCTGCGGTGCGGCGGCGGGCGTCAGCAGGCCAGCGGCATTCCATGCAATGGCGGACACCGCCGCGAGCGAGGCAAAGCCCGCCACCAGCTTCCAGCGGAACTCGCCGTCGTTGGCAGCCTGGCCGCGGTGATCAGGCAGGGCCGCGGGCAAATCCTGGACGGCCGGCTGGACGGGGCGAGGGACGGCGGCCGGCGAGGCCTCCTGTGCCAGGCGCTGGTTCAGGCGGCTCAGGAATGCCGGGTCCGCGCCGCGCGCGCCATGGGCGGAACGCAGCGCATCGCCGATCAGGTGGTAGGTATCCCAGCACGCCACCGCCGAATCATCGTGCCGGCTGGCGTGAAGCGCGGCCGCAAAGTCTTCCCCGTCCAGCTGGCCATCGGCCAGGGCGGACATGAGTTCGCTGGTTTGCATAGACGGTTTCATGATGTTCTTGCTGTTCGTGGGGTTCATGGATGGCTCCTGGGTGCCGCGGCCTTACCAGCGCTTGCCGCTCTGGTTCTCCAGCAAAGGCTTTACCTTCTGCGAAATCGCTTCACGCGCCCTGAAAATCCGGGAGCGCACCGTGCCTATGGGGCAATCCATGGCCTCCGAGATCTCCTCATAGCTCAACCCTTCGATTTCACGCAGGGTGATGGCCTGTCGGAGCTCCTCCGGCAAGGCTTCCATGGCGGCATTGATGATCTCCGCGATTTCCTTGCTGGCCAGCACGGCATCCGGCGTTTCCGAGCTTGTTAGTTCGTTTTCCAGCGGGGAAGTTTCATCGCTTTCCTCGCTTTGGCCCGATTTGAAGGCATTTTCTGAGACGGTCGGGTCCCGTTTGAGGTCCATCAGGGCCTTTTTCGCGGTATTCACGGCGATCCGGTACAACCAGGTGTAAAACTGGGCCTCGCCCCTGAACTGCGCCAGGGCCCGGTAGGCCCGGATAAACGTCTCCTGGGCGATGTCCTCCACCAGGTCCACGTCGCGGACCATGCGGCCTATCAGGCGCTGGATGCGCCGCTGGTACTTGATGACCAGGAGCTCATAGGCTTTCTGGTCGCCCGCGACCGTGCGCTCGACCAGCATGGCATCGCTGTCGGTGGCTTTTTCCAGCGGCAAAAGTGGCAGGTCGGCGCTCATAAAGGGTTTGGCCCGCCGTCTAGGGAGTGCATAGCCCCCGATACTGCCACAGCTGCTTTGTGCGGCGAATAAACCGCCCTGCGAAGGTCCAGCCAGCGATCGGGCATGCTGCGCCGCTCCATCCAGAGCCATAAACAGGCATGGGCCTGGTTTTCAAGCCGAAGCAGCAGGATATTCTGGAAATCGGCCAGGACCGACAGGCCGTATTCGGCAACCCCGGCCTGGTAGCCCGGGCTCTCCCAGCGCCAGACTTCGCCGTCCCAGGCGAGCTGGCCTGCCGGGGCGTTTCGCCAGCCGACATAGGCCGCCGCGCCGGCTGCGGCAACACAGACAAGCGCCAGCGCGATACGCCAGTCGAGCCGCCCGGTGCCCTGGAACAACCACAGCAGGGTCAGCAGCAAGCCGCAAAGCCACAGGCCCAGCAAGAGCGCGCCCAGAAAAGGCGAACGCCCCAACGGATAAACAACCGGAGGGGCGTTGTGCGTGGCCAAGGGCTGCGGAGCGCGGGTAGAAATCAGGCGCGCTTGAAAACCAGCGTGCCGTTGGTGCCGCCGAAGCCGAAGTTGTTTTTCACGGCAACTTCGATCCTGGCGTCACGCGCGGTATTGGCGCAGTAATCGAGGTCGCACTCGGGGTCCTGGTTGAAGATATTGATGGTCGGCGGAATCTTCTGGTGGTGCAGCGAGAGCACGGTAAACACCGATTCGATGCCGCCGGCCCCGCCCAGCAGGTGGCCGGTCATGGATTTGGTGGAGCTGACCATCAGCTTTTTGGCATGGTCGCCGAAAGCCGCCTTGATGGCATTGGTCTCGTTGAGGTCGCCCAGCGGCGTGGACGTGCCGTGCGCATTGAGGTACTGGACCTCGTCGGCATTGACACCGGCGTTCTGCAGGGCCATCACCATGGAGCGGCGCGGGCCGTCGATGTCGGGCGCGGTCATGTGGAACGCGTCGGCGCTCATGCCGAAGCCGGTCAGCTCGGCATAAATTTTCGCGCCGCGGGCCTTGGCGTGCTCGTACTCTTCGAGCACCAGCACACCGCCGCCCTCGCCCAGCACAAAACCGTCGCGGTCCTTGTCCCAGGGGCGCGAGGCCGTTTTCGGGTCGTCGTTGCGGGTGGACAAGGCACGGGCCGCCGCGAAGCCGCCTATGCCCAGGGGAGACACGCAGGACTCCGCGCCGCCGGCCACCATCACGTCGCAATCACCGTACTCGATCATGCGGGCCGAGAGGCCTATGGCATGAAGGCCGGTGGTGCAGGCCGTGACGACCGCGATGTTGGGGCCTTTGAAGCCGAACTTGATGGACACATGCCCCGAGATCATGTTGATGATCGAGGCAGGCACAAAAAACGGGGAGATCCGGCGCGGGCCGCGATTGACCAGCTCGGTGTGCATCTGCTCGATCATCGGCAAACCGCCTATGCCCGAGCCGATGTTGCAGCCAATGCGCGTGGCCATCTCACCACCCAGCGCCTCGCCGGTCGGCAAGCCGCTGTCGGCAACCGCCTGGAAGGCCGCGGCCAAGCCCAGGTGGATGAACCGGTCCATGTGCCGGGCTTCTTTTTCGGGGATGTAGTCCGCGATGTTGAAACCCTTGACCTCGCCGGCGAATTTGCAGGCGAGGTTGCTGGCATCAAACCCGGTGACAAGATCAATCCCGGGCTTGCCGGCAAGAAGATTGGCCCAGGACTCGGCCACGGTATTACCTACCGGGCTGACGCAACCCAGACCTGTCACGACGACACGACGACGGCTCATTCAGAAATCCTGAAAAGAACCTGAAAAGGCCCTGTGGCTTTTCAGGCTTGGTGACGGCAGAGTCACAGGCGCAAACCTGCGGCCTCAGGCCTTTTGATGGGTGTTCGCGTAGTCAATCGCGTTCTGGACGGTGGTGATCTTCTCGGCGTCTTCGTCGGGAATCTCAATGCCGAACTCGTCTTCCAGAGCCATAACCAGTTCTACGGTGTCAAGGGAGTCAGCGCCCAGATCGGCCACAAAGGCTTTTTCATTGGTGACCTGGCCTTCTTCCACGCCGAGTTGTTCGGCAATGATTTTCTTAACACGTGCTTCGATATCGCTCATAGTTCCCTCTGAGGGTTGTAAATTAATCCGTGATTTTACCGCGTTAGAGTCGTTTCCCTAAGCACCGCGCCGGACGGATAAAAACCGGCTTCGATTTCCCGTGTTTTACCACTGTCAAGCCGCGGTTTTCATGAAACCGCTGCCTGACGGCCCCACGGCCTACATATACATGCCGCCGTTGACGTGAATCTCCTGGCCGGTGATGTAAGCCGCCTGCGGGCTGGCCACAAAGGCCACGGCGTGCGCAATGTCTTGCGGCTTGCCCAGGTGGCCCAGCGGTATCTGCCCCAGCAGCGCTTTTTGCTGCTCTTCGGGCAAACCGGCCGTCATGTCGGTCTCGATAAAGCCGGGCGCCACGCAATTGACCGTGATATTGCGCGAACCGAGCTCGCGCGCCAGCGCGCGCGTCATGCCGGCCACGCCGGCCTTGGCGGCCGCGTAATTGGACTGGCCCGCGTTGCCCGAGGCGCCGACCACCGAGGTGATGCTGATGATGCGGCCGTAGCGCTGCTTCATCATGGTGCGCATCACCGCGCGGCTCATGCGGAACACGGCCTTGAGGTTGGTGTCCAGCACCGCGTCCCAGTCTTCGTCTTTCAGGCGCATCGCCAGCATGTCGCGCGTGATACCCGCGTTGTTGACCAGCACCTGCAGGCCGCCGTGCTCCTTGACGATGGCCTCGATCAGCGCTTCGGCTGCGGCGGCATCGTTCACGTTCAGGTTCTTGCCGGCGCAGCCCGGGAAAGCCGCGAGGGCCTGGCCGATTTTGGCCGCGCCCTCGTCGCTGGTCGCCGTGCCTATGACCTTGAGGCCCTTCTGGGCCAGCTCGAGTGCAATGGCCGCGCCTATACCGCGCGATGCGCCGGTGACCAGCGCAACCTGGCCTTCAAACTTCACTTCGCTCATGCCAGTAACTCCTTCACTTCCGCCAGCGAGGCGGGATCAAACAGGGGGATGCCCGTCAATTCGGGATCGATTCTTTTGGCCATGCCGGCCAGCACCTTGCCCGGCCCGCACTCGATGAGCGTCGTGAGGCCGCGCGCCTTGATGGCCTGCACGCACTCCACCCAGCGCACGGGACCGAAAGCCTGGCGGTACAGCGCCGCGCGAATGCGGTCCGCGTCTGTCTCCACGGCCACATCGATGTTGTTGACGACCGGGATTATCGGTGCCGCGAAATCGACGGCGGCCAGCTTTTCGCGCAGCTTCTCGGCCGCGGGCTTCATGAGGCTGGAGTGAAAGGGTGCCGATACCGGCAGCGGCAAGGCGCGCTTGGCGCCGTTGGCCTTGAGCACTTCGCAGGCTTTCTCGACGGCAGCCTTGCTGCCCGCGATGACTGTCTGCATCGGGTCGTTGAAATTGACGGCCTCCACCACTTCGGCGCTGTTGCCGCCGAAGCTGCGCGCGGCCTCGGCGCAGCCTTCAATCACCTTGGAGGCTTCCATGCCCAGGATGGCCGCCATCGCGCCGACGCCGACCGGCACCGCATCCTGCATGGCCTGCGCGCGAAAGCGCACCAGCGGCGCGGCCTGCGCAAGCGTCAGCACGCCGGACGCCACCAGCGCGGAATATTCGCCCAGCGAATGGCCCGCCACGGCAGCCGGCGCCGCCCCGGTCTCGGCCATCCAGGCGCGGTAGGCCGCCACGCCGGCGACCAGCATCACAGGCTGGGTGTTGGTGGTCAGGGCCAGCGCCTCCTTGGGGCCTTCCTTGATCAGGCGGCCGACATCCTCGCCGAGCGCCTCCGAGGCCTCGGCCAGCGCCTGTGCAACCACGGGATGGTCGCCCCAGGCGTCCAGCATGCCGACCGACTGCGAGCCCTGGCCGGGAAAAACAATGGCAAACGATTTCAAATGATTACTCCATGGATCGAATTCTTGGATCGCCCAAAGGCGCCCGCATGCATTTTAAGAAGATGAACAGCCATTTTTGACGCGCGGCCTCTCAAGCCGAAGACGGCATGGCGCCATGGCGAGCAGCCCGCAACCGCGCAAACCCCCAGACGATGGCCGATTTGATGCACTGAAAAATCGCCGCAAGCGCGAGCCAGGGGTCTATGAGGTAATCCCATAGATTGGTGGACTCCAGCGCGCCGGCCACCCAGGCCAGCAAAGCCAAGACCACCAGCATGGGCAGCAGGCGCAAGCCCGCGCCCCAGCACGCCAGCGACAACGCCAGAAGTGCCGCCCAGAAAGCCGGCGAGCCCCAGCCCAGCCTGTAGGCATCCCAATCGCCCCAGCCCAGGGCCAACGGATACAGGAACAAGGCGCCAGCCGCGAAGGCAAGGCTCAGCGCCATGCGCTCACGCGGCGCCACGGGGGCCAGGCCGCGCAGGCGGCGGTACATGCCCAGGCAGGCGATGGCCACCAGGGAAATGCTCAGGTCCGAGCTGATGCCGCGCACATACGCGACCAGCGGCAAACGGGCAGGACCCACCGGGCACCACAGCAGCACAAACACCGCGGCACCGGCCCACTTGCCCCACGGCGTGAGGCCGCGCCGCCAGCTCAGCAGGCGCAGGCAGCCGGCGCTGAGCACCAGGTTGATGCCGAGCAGGGCGATCAGGTCATTTGCCGGAGGAAACATGGCCGGGCGCCGCTTGCGCGGCCTCTAAGTTCTGTAGGGGATCCAGCCGCACATGCTTGATGCGCGTGCGATGCCAGGTATAGACAAGGTGCAGGTAGCCGTCGCGGCTTTGCAGCAGGTAAGGGTAGGAAAACTCCTGGGAGCAGCTCTGGCCGCCGCACAACTGGCGCCGGGCGCTGGCCACATAGGCCTGGGCCTCGCCATCGCTGGCACCGCGGGCCTTGAGTTCCTGGGTCAGCAGGCGTTCATAGTCGCCCATGGATGTGCGCGCCTGCGGATTGGCGGAGGACTCCACGATCCATGGCGTCACGCCGTCAAATGAGCCACCCGCGGCGGTCTGCAGCAAGGCCAGTGTTTCGCGGTTGCGGGGCGCCGGGTTCAAGGCCAGCCATTGCGTGCCGCTGTTCGTCATGGTGCCGGCCAGGGCGGAATCCGGGTTGGGCCAGGCGCTTGCATGGGCCGGCAACCAGGTCTTGCCGGCATCGGTGGTGCTGGAGGCCATCAGTGCCGTGGCATTGCCCGAGCGCATATAGACCTGCGCCTTCTCCGGCCCCGACGCCAGGACCACCGGCTGCAGGCTGGTGCGGCTGCCGGGAATGCGAATTTTGTCGACAACCTGCCCCTGGGGGCTGATGCGCAGGACTTCACCGAACTTGGCGACGAACTCGTGGTACACCGGCAAGCCGGTTTCACCATTCTCGAAGATGACGGGTGTGCCCTTGACCAGGGTGCTGATGTTCAGGAAGGGCGAAGTCACCAGCCGGCGCGGCGCGCTCCAGCTTGTGCCTTCGTCGGTAGAGCGCGCCCAGGTGATGGAACTGCCCGCCCACCCGCCCAGCGAAACATTGACCATCCACAGGTTCAGCGAGCCATCGGGCGCGCGGGCAATCACCGGGTTGCCGAGTTTCTTGACATAGCGCCACAGGCCTTGCTGAAGCGTTTGCCGGTCGAACAGCGTGCTTTCCGCGCCCCAGCGCAAGCCGGTGGCATCCGTCACGGCGCTCTGGATGGTGACGTCGCCTGCGCCTTCGCGCGAGCCCGAAAACCAGACCGCCCGCAAACGCCCGTCGCGCAGCTCCACCAGCGACGCGGCATGCACGGCCTGGCCGGGAGAGGACGACACAAACTGCGCGTCAAAACGAAAGCGGCTGTCGGGTGAGCGTTGCTGTGCCGGTGGATGCGCGCGAGGCGAGCCTTGGGGCGCATCAGCGGACGGCACCACAAATGGGGAAGCCGGCTGCCGCTGCAGGACCTTCCATCCGGCCAGGGCGAAGGCCAGCACCAGCAAGGCAGCTGCAAGGCGCTCCAGCGCACCGGACGGTTTGAAATTCAAGTGCCCACCTGTCTGTGAAAGCCTGGCGGATGGGTAGGGAGCCGCTCAGTATTTGAGAAGCACCGCACCCCAGGTAAAGCCGCCGCCCACGCCTTCGAGCATGAGGGTGTCGCCTTTTTGGATCTTGCCGCTGCGCACGGCCGAATCCAGCGCGAGCGGGATGGAGGCGGCGGAAGTGTTGCCGTGCTGGTCGACGGTCACGATCAGTTTTTCCAGCGGCATCTTCAGTTTTTTGGCCGTGCTCTGCATGATGCGGATATTCGCCTGGTGCGGGATCAGCCAGTCGATGTCGGCGTCGGTCAGGTTGGCTTTTGCCAGCGTGGCGCGCGCGGCGCTTTCAAGCACGCCCACGGCCAGCTTGAACACGGCCTGGCCGTCCATCTTGAGCAGCGGGTCACCCAGGATCTGGCCGCCCGAAACATTGCCCGGCACGCAGAGGATGCCGACATGCTTGCCGTCGGCATGCAGGTCGCTGGCGAGGATGCCGGGCGTCTCCGAAGCCTCGAGCACCACGGCGCCGGCGCCGTCGCCGAAAAGCACGCAGGTGGTTCGGTCCGAAAAATCCAGGATGCGCGAGAACACTTCCGCACCGATCACCAGCGCCTTGCTGGCCGAACCAGTACGTATCATGGCGTCGGCCACGGTCAGCGCGTAGACGAAACCGCTGCACACGGCCTGCACGTCAAAGGCCGCGCAGCCGGCGATGCCCAGCTTGTTTTGCAAGATGCAGGCGGCCGACGGGAACACCATGTCGGGTGTCGAGGTCGCCACGATGATGAGGTCGATATCGGATGCCTGCAGGCCCGCGGCTTGCAGGGCATTTTTGGCGGCTTCCACGCCCAGGTCGCTGCTGGTCACGTCGGGCGCGGCAAAGTGGCGGGCCCGGATGCCGGTGCGCTCCACAATCCATTCGTCGGAGGTTTCCACGCCTCGGGTGGCCAGCTCGGCCGCCAGTTCGGCGTTGGTCAGTCGGCGCGGCGGCAAATAACTACCGGTGCCGGCAATGCGTGAATAACGGGTCATTAATGAGTGGCCGGTGTTGAAACTGCTGAGTCAACTGGCATTGAGGAGGGCTTCGGCGGGCGCATCGGCGGGGGGGGCCGCCTGCGCCGCAACCAGCAAAGGGGCCGCATGGGCGATGCGTTCGCGGACTCTCTCAAGCAAATTGTTCCGAGCCGCATCATAAGCCCGATTCAGCGCCCTCTCAAAAGCAAAGGCGTCCGCCGAGCCATGGCTCTTGAAGACCAGGCCCTGCAGGCCCAGCAAGGCCGCACCGTTGTAGCGCCTGTGATCAACCCGGTTTTTAAATGCATTTAGCACCGGATAGGCAATAATGGCGGAAATTTTTGTGAAAATATTACGAGAAAATTCGGTTTTGATGAACCCGCCAATCATGCTGGCAAGGCCCTCGCTGGCCTTGAGCGCCACATTGCCCACAAAGCCGTCGCAGACCACGATGTCTGTCGTCCCCTTGAAAATATCGTTGCCTTCGACATTTCCATAAAAGTTCAAATCGCCGGAATTGGAAGCAGATCGCAGCAGTTCACCGGCTTTTTTGATCATTTCGCTGCCTTTTATCGCCTCTTCTCCGATATTGAGCAGGCCGACGCTGGGCGTGGGATTGGTGGTGATGGCGGCCACCAGGGCGGACCCCATCACAGCGAACTGCAGCAGGTGGTCTTCGGTGCAATCGACATTGGCACCCAGGTCCAGCACGGTGGTGGCCCCCCCCAGGGCATTGGGCAATTGGGTAGCAATGGCCGGACGGTCTATGCCTTCCAGGGTTTTGAGCACGTAGCGGGCGATGGCCATGAGGGCGCCGGTATTGCCGGCCGACACGGCCGCCTGGGCCACGCCGTCCTTGACTTGGTTCATCGCAACCCGCATCGAGGAATTTTTCTTGCGCCGCAGCGCGATCTCGATGGGATCGTCCATGGTGACGATCTCGCTGGCCGCAACGATCTGGCAGCGCGGATGGGCCTGGAGCCGCGCGTGCAGGGGATGCGTCGCCAGCACTTCGGGCTGGCCCACCAGCACCACGGCGGCATCGGGGTGGCCGTCCAGGAAGGCCAGGCTGGCGGGCAGCGTCACGGCAGGGCCGATATCGCCGCCCATGGCATCGACAGCAATCCTGATCATGGGGCGACCGGTGCAGTCAAGATGTGGAATTCAGGCAAAAGAAAGGCCCGCAGGATGAGTGCGGGCCCATGCTCAAAGCGTGGAATTACGCTTCGGATTTGGTTTTCAGCACCTTGCGGCCACGGTAGAAACCGGTGGGGCTGATGTGGTGGCGCAGGTGGGTTTCGCCGGTGGTGGATTCCACGGCAATGCCTGGCACGGTGAGTGCGTTGTGCGAACGGTGCATACCGCGCTTCGAAGGTGACTTTTTGTTTTGCTGGACGGCCATGATCCGCTCCTGATGGGGTGTTAGGTTGGTAAATTACGCACCAAATTCCGAGTTCAGACAGCTGGACCTGAATATCGGTCCATGACCGCCTAGGCGCCATGTCACCGTATCCACCGCATTGGTACGCGAAGCCTTTGATTATAGCTTGATGCGGGGGCATTTTCATCACCCCGGCCTCAGACGGGCGAAATGTCCATGAATCCAGTGGTTTTTCGCATGAATTTAGTAAAACTAAATTACTACTTTTTATTCTTCAGCTGCGCCAGCACGGCAAAGGGATTGGTTTTTCCGGCAGGCTCACCCGCCGCACCCGGCTCCTCCACATCACCGGCCTGAAGCTTGGGCGCGACCGGGCATTCCTCGTGCATGGGCACCAGGGGCAAGGCCATCAGCAGTTCATCTTCCAGCACGGCGAGCAGGTTGAACTGGGGCTCCATCACCAGCAAGTCTTCTTCGGACTGGTCGTCCTCGGCCATGGCGATGTCTTCGCTGACCACAAAACGGTACCACTGGTCCACCTCCACGGGCGTTTCGACCACGCCCATGCAGCGCTGGCAGGTCAGCGGAACGCTTGCCTGGGCCTGCAAGTGAAGCCACACCTCGTCATCGGCGCCGGTGCGCGGGCGCAACTCGCCGCGCGCCTTCCATTGAACGGCTGAATCGGCCTGCAGCCCCTGCGTTTCCTCGGCAAGGCGCTCCAGATTTTGTAGCGGAGTGGTTTCAGCGAGCGCCACGCCCTCCTGGGCAAACGCTTTCATGTTGAGCCGGCTGGGCTGAAGGGGTCTGGACATGGATGCAGTGTAAGAGAATCGGGGCCATGACCCTTGTTTCCCCTCCCGCCACAAACCGCCCTCTCGTCCTGGGTTCGACCTCACGCTACCGCCGCGAATTGCTGCAGCGGCTGCACATCCCGTTTGAGGTCGCCGCGCCCGAAGTGGACGAAACCCCGCAGCCCGGAGAAGCCCCGCAAGCCCTGGCCGAACGCCTGGCTCTGGCCAAAGCCCGCGCGGTGGCCGCCGCCTTTCCGGGCGCGGTCGTCATAGGCTCCGACCAGGTGGCCGACCTGGACGGCGAGCCGCTGGGCAAGCCCGGCAGCCATGAAAAAGCCGTTGCGCAATTGCGCCGCATGCGTGGTCGCACCGTTATTTTCCAGACCGCCGTGGCCGTGGTGTGCCTGGAAAGCGGCTACGAGGCGCAAAGCCTGGCGCCGGTCAAGGTGAAATTCCGCGAGCTCAGCGACGATGAAATCGAACACTATTTGCGCATCGAGCAGCCTTACGACTGCGCGGGCAGCGCCAAAAGCGAAGGCCTGGGCATCGCGCTGCTGGAATCCATAGACAACGACGACCCGACCGCGCTGGTCGGCCTGCCGCTGATACGCACCTGCCGGTTGATCCAGGCCGCGGGCATACGACTGCTGTCGGGGGGCCGGCCATGAGCGCCGCCGTGAAAGGCAAGCTCTACCTGGTGCCCGCGCCGCTGGATTTCGGCTGCGACACGCAGGCGCCGCTGCAGGACGTCATGCCGCTGCAAACCCTGCAGCTCGCATCGCGGCTGTCCTGCTGGATTTGCGAGAACGCCAAAAGCACGCGCGCCTACCTCAAGCGCATAGACGCGCTGCAGCCGCTGGCCGCGCCGCTGCAGTCGCTGCAGATCCAGGAGCTGCCGCGCGAAGTCCATAAAAAAGGCGACCACGGCGGCAACTTCGACGCGCGCCCCCTGCTCTCGGCCGCCCTGGAAGGCCGCGACATGGGCCTGGTCAGCGAAGCCGGCATGCCGGCGATTGCCGACCCGGGTTCCTCCGTGGTGCGCGCGG
The DNA here is from genome assembly GCF_056406895.1 of Polaromonas sp. P1_A2. Classification (NCBI taxonomy): domain Bacteria; kingdom Pseudomonadati; phylum Pseudomonadota; class Betaproteobacteria; order Burkholderiales; family Comamonadaceae; genus Polaromonas; species Polaromonas sp. P1_A2. The sequence continues at coordinate 250,839 of NZ_JBFTZI010000003.1, forward strand.
CGCACGACCTGGGGCTGGACGTCGTGCCGCTCACGGGCCCGATGTCGCTGATGCTGGCGCTGGCCGCCAGCGGCCTCAACGGCCAGAGCTTCGCCTTTGCCGGCTATGTGCCGCAAACGCCGGCCGAGCGCGCGCAGCGCCTGCGCGAGCTGGAATCGCTGGCGTTGAAATCCGGCCAGACCCAGCTTTTTATCGAAACGCCCTACCGCAACGCCGCCCTGCTCCAGTCGCTGCTGCAAACACTGCAGGGCAACACCCGGCTGGCGCTGAGCTGCGGCCTGACCCTGGGCGCAGCCTGGTCGCACAGCGCGCAGGTGAGCGGCTGGAGGCGCGACAAGCCCCAGGCACCGCTGGACTTGCCGACCGTGTTTGCCATAGGCCGTTAAAAAAGCCGCCACAGCGCCCACAAAAAAGCCCGCGTCATGCGGGCTTTTTAACGGGGCCATCGGAGGTTTAACGCAGCGCGGGAATCGCCTTGAACGCCTTCATCGCGCCTTCACCCATGGCGGCGCCGAACTTCTTGGCCAGGCGCTCGGCCACGTTGTCGCGGCGCGTGTAGTCGATGATCTCGTCGGTCTTGACGACTTCGCGCGCGACGTAGTCGAGGTTGCCGAGCTGGTCGGCCAGGCCCAGTTCCACGGCCTGCTGGCCGCTCCAGAACAGGCCGCTGAACATCTCGGGTGTTTCCTTCAGGCGCTTGCCGCGGCCGGCTTTCACCACCGCGATAAATTGCTGGTGGATCTGGTCCAGCATGGCCTGCGCGAACACGCGCTGCTTTTCGTTTTGCGGGCTGAAGGGGTCCAGAAAGCCCTTGTTCTCGCCGGCTGTCAGCAGGCGGCGCTCCACGCCCAGCTTGTCCATCAGGCCGGTGAAGCCGAAGCCGTCCATCAGCACGCCTATGCTGCCCACGATGCTGGCCTTGTCGACATAAATCTTGTCGGCCGAGACGGCGATGTAATAAGCGGCGGAGGCGCAGGTTTCCTCAACCACGGCGTAGACCGGCTTTTTGTGTTTGGCCTTCAGGCGCAGGATCTCGTCGTTCATCATGCCGGCCTGCACGGGGCTGCCGCCGGGCGAGTTGATCAAAAGCACGACGGCCTTGGCGCCGTCGTCCTCAAAGGCCGCGCGCAGGGCCGCATTGACGAACTCGGCGCTGGCATCGGCGCCCGCCGCGATCTCGCCCTTGATTTCCACCACGGCGGTATGCGGCACGGTCGCGTCGCTGGCGGGCGTGCCACGGTGCAGCAGCATCCAGACCAGGGCCACGAAAAACGCCAGCCAGGCCAGGCGCACAAAAGTCTTCCAGCGGCGCGTGGCCTTTTGTTCATTGAGCGCGGCGAAGGCCAGCTTTTCCAGCGTCGCGCGCTCCCAGCCGGGGGCGTTGGTCGGGTCTGCCGCGGATTTTTTCGCCTGGTTCACCGGGTTGTTATAGGGCGGAAGGGATTCCGGCTGGTTGGGCCGGAAGTCCGATTCGCGCAGCAAATCGGGATCGGTGGAGGGATCAGGGCGTTGGGGATCGTTCATGGTCACTAGTTTAGAGAGGTATTAGAACTGTAGCGGTTTAAGGTTGTAAGCAGAATGCCAATAAACAACCCCCTCAGCTTCGGAAAGCGTGATTTTGATCAGGCCGCCCTGGCAGGGCCCGCCCGCGCACTGGCCGGTGTCGGGACGGTAGGCGGCGCCATGGCTGGCGCACAGCAGCCACTGGCCCTGGTCGTCAAACACCCGGTTGGGCTGCCAGTCGAGTTCCATCGCGACGTGGCTGCAGCGATTGAGGTAGGCATGGACCACGCCCTCGAAACGCACGGCGAAGGCGCGGCAGGTCTGGCCGGCATAGACCACGTCAAACGGCACGGCCAGCCCGCCTTCGAGCAGGTCGCGGCTGTTGCAGAGGGCTTGCCGTTCGTCCATGGCCTTTGGTGCCTCTTAATGCCGAACTTCAGCCATGGGCCAACAGCCAGTCCTGCAGTTCCGGCACCGAATGCGCGACGTGGCGCGGCGCCAGCACGGCGAAGGTATCGGGTTCGTGCGCGCCGTAGCTCACGCCCACGCTGGGGCAGCCGGCATTGAGCGCCATCTGCAGGTCGTGCGTGGTATCGCCCACCATCAGCACGCGCTCGGGCGCGACGTCGAACTCGGCCATCAGCTCGTGCAGCATGCGCGGGTCGGGTTTGCCGGCCGTCTCGTCGGCGGTGCGCGAGCCGTCGAACATGCCCTTGAGCTCCACGGTGCGCAGCACCTCGTCGAGGCCGCGGCGCGACTTGCCGGTGGCCACCGCGAGCAGGTGGCCGCGCGCCTTCAAGGCGTCGAGCAGGGGCAGCACGCCGTCAAACAGGCTCAGGTCGTCGTAGTGCGCGGCGTAGTGGTGGCGGTAGCGCTCGCCGAGCTGGGGATATTTTTCAGGCGGCACGTCGGGCGCGGCATGGGCCAGGGCCTGCATCAGGCCCAGGCCTATGACATAGCCGGCCTCCTTGTCGGTAGGCACCGTGCCGCCCACGTCGCGCACCGCAGCCTGGATGCAGCGCACGATGATGCCGGTCGAATCAAACAGCGTGCCGTCCCAGTCAAAGGCGATCAGGTCGAAATTTCGGGTTTGCATGGGGATATTGTCTTAGGGACGGCCCGCATATTGGCGCATAGGGACAAAAGCCGCAATGCGCACGTCAGTTGTTCCGGCGTTGATTGAACCACCACGATGAGAGCCCGTACGCCGCCCCCAACAAGGCGCCGGCCAGGCCAAGTACAACAAGGTGGAAAAGTTGCCCGTATTTCTCAAGGAATCCCCACGCCGAGTCGTCGTATGAAGCCCGAATGTGGGGATTGTAAAAATACAGCGCGTCCCATCCCTGCGTCACTGTCGCCGGATTCAAGGCCACAAAAGCGCACACGCACACCAGCAGGCCGGCCACCGACCTGGACAAAACAAGACGAAAGGGGGACATGGCGCCCACAGAAGGCATCACCCTCTTGTTCAAGAGCCAGAAAACCACCGCAGCCAAAACGGTAGGCAGCGAAACCTGAAGCACCGCGTCAAGGCTGCCCAACGACACCCAGAACAAAAACTCCATCAGAAGCGGCCAGAACACCACTGAAGGCAGCTGGCTCCCGCGGAATTCGCCGCGCCCGAAGTCACCCGCCACCAGGTAATACGCCACACCGTACAGCGCGGGACCGGCAAAGACGAACATCAGCACCGTCGCGCCCAGGCCGCCGAGCTTTCCCCGAATCGGCCCGACTGCGCTCCTGGAATCAGGCGCCTCAGGAAGGTCATGAACCATTTGAATACCTATGCCGGCAAAAACTGCTGCAGCTCGGGCGGCAGCGGCGCCTGCAGGTGCACCACCTTGCGCAGCTTGGGATGGTTGAACTTCAGGCTCCAGGCATGCAAAAACATGCGCTTGAGCGGCACCGCGCCGGCCGCGGTTTTCTGCAGCGCCCGGTTCAGCTCGAAATCGCCGTATTTGTCGTCGCCGGCAATCGGGTGGCCTTCATTGGCCAGGTGCACGCGGATCTGGTGCGTGCGGCCCGTCTTGATGGTGACTTCCAGCAAGGTAAAAGGCGTCGCCGGCGCCAGCGGGCTGGCGGGCACGGCCGCCCTGACCTTCACCAGCGTCACCGAACGCATGCCGTCGGGATGGTCGTTGTCGACCACCTTGACGCGCCGCTCGCCGTCGGGCAGCAGATACTTGTGCAGCGCCTTGTCGATCACGCGGTGTTTGGCCGGCCAGTCGCCGCCGACCAGCGCCAGGTAGACCTTGTCGGTTTCGCGCTCGCGAAACTGCTCCTGCAGCAGTTTGAGCGCCATGCGCCGCTTGGCGATCAGCAAAATGCCGCTGGTTTCGCGGTCCAGCCGGTGCACCAGCTCCAGGAAATCGGCCTCCGGCCGCGCCATGCGCAATTGCTCGATCACGCCAAAGCTCACGCCGCTGCCGCCGTGCACGGCCACGCCGGCCGGTTTGTCGATGGCCAGCACGAAATCGTCTTCAAACAGGATGGGGAATTCACGCGAGGGCGCATAGCCGCCGGTGGTGGAACTCGCGCCGTGGCGGGCGATTTCCTGGGCCATGGCCTCGGCCTTCTGGCCGGCCCGCTCGGAAGTGCGCACCGGCGGCAGGCGCACCACGTCGCCGGCCTCCACACGGGTGTCGGCCTGCGCCCTGCCCTTGTTCACCCTGACCTCGCCGCTGCGGATGATGCGGTAAACATGGGTTTTGGGCACGCCCTTGAGCTGGCGGATCAAAAAATTGTCCAGCCGCTGGCCGGCGTAGTCCTCGTCCACCGTCACCAGCGTGGCCTGGGGCGCCGCCGGGGCCGGCGCCTGGGAAATGGGCGGAGTTGAGGCGGCTTGAGGTTTGGGCCTGGCGGCGGCCACGGGTGGGCGACCCGGTGTTTTCCCGGGTTTCCTTGCCAAGCCCCTGGCTGACCCTATAATGTGTTTCACTAGCGATGCGCTGTAAGTGGTTGATTTGTCTGGAGTTTAGTCCACACACGTCCCCGGCCCTGAAAAGGCGAACAAGCAGCCTCGCTGGAAGGTCGATGCCCACGCCGGCAATTGCCCGCAAGCGACGAGTGCCAGGCACCTCGCGGCGAGCGTCTTGCACGGTAGACGAGTCGACGTTTTGCGAACACAACTACGGAATACCATGTGTGCAGCCCAAGTCACGAACAACAGGCTGCACGCGGATCCAGCCGAGATCAAGTCCTTTAACGGGTAGCCCTCTGATGACAACACTGGTCAGTCTGATTTATATATGCCTGCGGCGCCTCACGACATTCGTGGGCCCCGCATTCGGCATGAATCAGCCGCCAGCCTTTGTGCAGTGGGCGCCAGCAGCCGCGCTTTGCGCGGCACCCACCCGTTTGACCCCTGCTCGCTCCATCCACGCGCCTACGCCCAGACCACGTCGCTGACCGATTCATTTCGGTCGGCCGCGCGCCGTCAAAAGCTCTCCGGCAATTCCTCCACGTTCGCACTGCGTCCCTCCGGCGTCGTTGGCCCATTTTGGGCATGTGATTGATGTTCGAGACATGACATCAAAACGAAGAACGATAAGGAAGGCTACCCATGAAACGGATGCTGGTAAACGCCACTCAGGCTGAAGAACGCCGCCTGGCGATCGTCGACGGACAAAAACTCCTCGACTACGAAATTGAAATCGAAGGGCGCGAACAGCGCAAGGGCAACATCTACAAGGCCGTCGTCACGCGCGTCGAGCCCTCGCTGGAAGCCTGCTTCGTCGACTACGGCGAAGACCGCCACGGCTTCCTGCCGTTCAAGGAAATCTCCAAGCAGTACTTTGCCCAGGGCGTGCCGGTCAGCCAGGCGCGCATCAACGACGTCATCAAGGAAGGCCAGGAACTGCTGGTCCAGGTCGAAAAGGAAGAACGCGGCAACAAGGGCGCGGCCCTCACCACCTTCGTCTCCCTGGCCGGCCGCTACGTGGTCCTGATGCCCAACAACCCGCGCGGCGGCGGCGTGAGCCGGCGCATCGAGGGCGACGACCGGGCCGAACTCAAAGAGGCGATGGACCAGCTTGAGTACCCCAATGGCATGAGCATCATCGCGCGCACCGCCGGCATAGGCCGCAGCGCCCCTGAGCTGCAGTGGGACCTGAACTACCTGCTCAAGCTCTGGACCGCCATCGACGGCGCCGGCAAGGGCGGCAAGGGCGCTTTCCTGATTTACCAGGAATCCAGCCTGGTGATACGCGCCATCCGCGACTACTTCAACAGCGACATCGGCGACATCCTGTTCGACACCGACGACGTCTACGAGCAGGCCAAGCAGTTCATGGCCCACGTGATGCCCGAGCACGAGCACCGCGTCAAGCGCTACCGCGACGACGCGCCGCTGTTCAGCCGCTTCCAGATCGAGCACCAGATCGAGTCGGCCTACGCGCGCACCGTGCAGCTGCCTTCCGGCGGCGCCATCGTGATCGACCACACCGAGGCCCTGGTCTCGGTCGACGTCAACTCGGCCCGCGCCATCAAGGGCGGCGACATCGAGGAAACCGCCACCCGCACCAACCTGGAAGCCGCCGACGAAGTTGCGCGCCAGATGCGTTTGCGCGACCTGGGCGGCCTGATCGTCATCGACTTCATCGACATGGAAGAGTCGCGCAACCGCCGCGACGTGGAAAACCGCCTGCGCGACGCGCTGCGCCAGGACCGCGCCCGCGTGCAGTTCGGCACCATCAGCAAGTTCGGCCTCATGGAAATGAGCCGCCAGCGCCTGCGCCCGGCTCTGTCCGAAGGCGCGTCGATTCCCTGCCCGCGCTGCGGCGGTTCCGGCCATATCCGCGACACCGAAAGCTCGGCGCTGCAGATCCTGCGCATCATCCAGGAAGAGTCCCTCAAGGACAGCACGGCCTCGGTGCTGTGCCAGGTTCCGGTCGACGTGGCCTCCTTCCTGCTCAATGAAAAGCGCTCCGAGATCGCCAAGATCGAAGTCAAGCAGCGCATCAACGTGCTGCTGGTGCCCAACAAGACGCTGGAAACCCCCAACTACCGCCTGGAACGCCTGAAACACGACGACCCGCGCCTGGACAACATCGCCGCCAGCTACAAGATGGCCGAGGAAGTCGAGGACCCGACCACCGTCACGCGCCGCAGCCAGGAAAAGCACAACAAGCAGGAGCCCGTCATCAAGGGTGTGCTGCCCGATGCGCCCGCCCCGGTGGCACCGCCCAAGCCGGAACCCGTTCCGCATGCGGCGGCGCACAAGCCGGCTGCCCGCCCCGCACCGGCGGTGGCGGCACCCGCTGAAAAAGGCTTCTTCGGCTGGATCAAGAGCCTGTTCGGCGGCGCCGAAGCGCCGGCCCCGGCGCCCGCCGCCAAGGAAGTGAAAAAAGACGAGCGCGGCGAAGGCCGGCGCGAAGGCCGCGGTGAAGGCCGTGGCGGCGAGCGTGGCGAGCGCTCCGATCGCGGTGGTGAGCGCGGCGGCCGTGACGGCCGGCGCGGCGGCCGTGGCCGCAGCGAAGGCCGTGGCGGCGAGGGCCGTGGTACCGAAGGCCGCAGCGAAGGCCGCGAAGCACGCCCCGAAGGCCGTGGTGAACGCGGTGAAGGCCGCGGCGGCGAGCGCCGTGAGCGCAGCGCCGACGGCCGCCAGGAACGCCAGGCCGGTGAAGCCCGCCCCGAAGGCGCGGGCGAGCAGCCGCGCGGCGAGACGCCCAACCGTGAAGGCCGCGAAGGCGGCCGCAACCGCCGTGAACGCGGTGAACGCGGTGGCGAGCGCGGTGAACGCATACAGCGCGACGCCGTCGAGCAGGACCTCGCGCTGGCCAACCAGGCCGCCATGGCAGCCGCCATGGGTGGCGAGGCCGCAGAACCGCGCCAGGAACGCGCACCCCAGGACGGCGAACGCCAGGGCAACCGCGAAGCACGCGGCGAGCGCGGCGAAGGCCGCCGTGAACGCGGAGACCGCAACGGCCGCCGAGGCGAGCGCCGCGGTGCTGACCGCCCTGAAGGCGCCGCCGAAGGCCAGAATGCCGGCGCGGGCTTCAACCCCGAGGCCGCAGCGGCACCCGTGCTCGACGAAGCCGGCAATCCCGTCGCTCCCGTGCAGAACGGCCAGGGCGCCCAAGGTGATGAGCAGCGCCAGCCGCGCGAGCGCCGCAGCCGCGACCGCTACGGCCGCGACCGCCGCGAACGCGGTGAGAACGGCGAACGCGGCGAGCAGCAGCCCGCCGAAGGCGTTGACGCCGGCCAGGCCGGTTTCGCGGAATCCCAGCCGCAGCCGCAAGCCCGCGAAGAACGCGCACCGGAAGCCGTCGCCAGCTACGCGGCACCCGCGGCCGCAGTGACGCCCGCCGCGCCTTTTGTGCCTGAAGCAGCGCCGGCGCCCGCCTACGTAGCCCCCATGGTTGTGTCCGCACCGGCACCCGCACCCGTGGCGGCAGTGCAGCCCGCACCGGCCGCCGCGGCCATCAGCCTGCCCAAGGTCCAGTCCTACGCGCTGCCCCTCGATGAACTGGCCCAGGTGGCCCAGTCCTCGGGCCTGCAGTGGGTGAACTCCGACGCGGCCAAAATCGCCGAGGCCAAGGCCGCCATCGCCGCCGAGGTCAAGCCGGTGCACGTGCCGCGCGAGCGCCCGCCGCTGGTCGTGGCCGACGAAGGCCCGCTGGTGCTGGTCGAAACCCGGCGCGACCTGGGTGCCATGTCCCTGCCCTTTGAGAAATCGCCAGGCCAGTAAACGCCCCGCCCCCCCAAAAAGGCCCGCCCATGCGGGCCTTTTTTTATGCCGCAAAACAAGCCCTAGAATCAGGCCAACAAAACCGACAGGGGAAGAGGACGATGGACCAGCCCACGCACGATGCGCGCTACGCGCCGCCGCAAGCCACGGTGGCGGATGTGGCCGATGTCAATGACGGCCCGCAGCTGGCCGGCCGCGTCGAGCGGCTGGGTGCCGCCATCCTTGACACGGTTTTCCAGAGCCTGGTGCTCTGGCTGGTGTCGGTGCTCACTCCCTACAACCCCTGGGCCTCGCAAGGAACAGGCGCGTGGTCCTTCAACCCGCTGGGCATGGCCGTCGGCGCCTTGATCTTCGTGCTGCTCAACGGCTACCTGCTCGCGACGCGGGGCCAGACGATTGGCAAGGTCCTGCTCAAGCTGCGCATTGTCCGGCCCTCGGGCGAAGCCGTTTCCCCCACGCGCCTGGCCTTGCGCTACGGCGCGGGCTTTGTGGCCGGCCTCGTCATGGCCGTGGTCTGGGTTTATTCCCTGATCGACTGCCTGATGATCTTTCGCAAATCCCGCCGCTGCCTGCACGACGAGATCGCGGACACCATCGTCGTCAAGGCCTGAGGCCCCAGCCTGTGGCCAACGCGCGCCTGGACACGATTTACACGGCTGAAACGCCCGAAGGCATCACCCTGTCCCTGCGGCCCGCCGGCATCGTCGCGCGCGGGCTCGCCTACCTGATAGACCTGGCCATACGCGTCTGCGTGTTCATCGCCGTGGCCATTGTGGTCGGGCTGATGGGCAAGGCCGGCATGGCCGTGCTGCTGCTTGCCTATTTCGCCCTCGAATGGTTTTACCCCGTGGTGTTCGAGCTGACCCGCGCGGCCGCCACGCCCGGCAAGCGGGCCATGGGCCTGCGCGTGGTGATGGATTCCGGCCTGCCGGTGACGCCCGCCGCTTCGCTGACCCGCAACCTGTTGCGCGCCGCCGATTTCATGCCCGCGCTGTTCGGCGCCGGGCTGGTGTCCATGCTCTGGCGGCGCGACAGCAAACGCCTGGGCGACCTGGCCGCCGGCACGCTGGTGGTGTTCACCGATGCCGTCAAGCTGCACGGCGAGGTGCCCCTGTCGGCCCCGCTGGCTCCGGCGCGGCCTTTGTCGGCCGCCGAGCAGGCCTCGGTACTGGCTTGGGCCGGCCGGGCCACGCGGCTCACGCCCGAGCGCCTGGGCGAACTCGCCGCCCTGGCCGAACCGGTGCTGGGCGCGGGCGCGCCGGGCAGCAGCCCCACCCAACGCCTGCTGGGCGTGGCGCAGTGGCTGATGGGCCGGCGCGAGGGAGAGGCCCGGCCATGACGCCCCTGCAGTTTGAAGCGGCCTATGCGCCGCTGTGGAACGAGCTCGAGAAGGTCATAGGCGTCGCCGAAACAGAGCGCAAGTTCGACGGCGCGCGGATGGCCACGCTGTACCGCCGCGTCTGCGAGCACCTGGCGCTGGCGCAGGCCCGCGCCTACCCGGTGCACCTGACGCAGCGGCTGGAAGCCCTGACACAAAGCGCCCACCGGCTGATCTACCGGCGCCACGACTACGGCCTGGCGCGCCTGGGCCTGCTGGTGCTGGTCGACTTCCCGCAGGCCGTGCGCGCGCACCGCGCCTACCTGCTGGTGGCGGCCCTGCTGTTCGTGGTGCCGCTGCTGGCCGCGGGCCTGGCTACTTACCGCGACCCGGGTTTCATCCTGCACCTGCTGGACGCGGGGCAGGTGCAGCAGTTCGACAGCATGTACAGCGACAGCGCCAAGTCCTTCGGGCGCAACCGCGACGCCAGCGGCGACTGGCAGATGTTCGGCTTTTACGTCATGCACAACATCGGCATCGGCTTTCGCTGCTTCGCCGCCGGCATTTTCGGCGGCATCGGCAGCGCCGGCGTGCTGCTGTTCAACGGCGTGCAGATAGGCGCCGTGGGCGGCTACCTGATCGCCTCGGGCCACGGGCAGAACTTCTGCTCCTTTGTCGTCACCCACGGTGCCTTCGAACTGACGGCCATCGTGCTGGCGGGCGCGGCCGGGCTGCGCCTGGGCTACGCCCTGATCGCGCCGGGCCGGCACACACGCCTGGAGGCGCTGCGCCTGGCGGCGCGCCACGCCATCGTGGTGGTCTACGGCGTCATCGGCCTGCTGCTGATCGCCGCCGCCGTCGAAGCCTTCTGGTCCTCGGCGCGCTGGGTCACGCCCGCCGTGAAATACGGCGCCGGCGCGGCCTGCTGGGCTCTGGTGCTGACCTACCTGGGCTGGCAGGGACGGCCGCGCGCCGGCCAGGCGCCCGCCGGCGAAGGACAGCGCCATGCAGGTTGACGCGCTGGCCGTCGCGCTGCGCCCGCGGCCCATGGCCGAAGCCGCCGACCTGGGCGTCGCGCTGGTGCGCCGCCATGCCGCTTCCATCTGGCGCACTTTCCTGCCCATGTATGTGGTGGTCATCGCGCTGCTGCTGTGCACCATCGAGCTCGCCTACTGGCTGCCCGGCCTGCTGATCTTTTGCCTCAAGCCCTGGTTTGACCGCAGCCTGCTGTTCATCCTGTCGCGCGCGGTGTTCGGCCAGTCCACACACTGGAAAGACCTCTGGGAGCATCGCGCCCAGGTGTGGGGCGGGCAATTGCTGCGCACGCTGCTGTGGCGGCGGCTGTCGCCCTGGCGCTCCTACACCCAGGCCATAGACCAGCTCGAAGGCCAGCGCGGCGGCGCCAGGCGCAAGCGGCGCGAGCAGCTGCTGCGCGGGCGGCGCGGCGCGGGCGCGGGCATGCAGCTGATTTTTTCCAACGTCGAGATCGCGCTGGAGTTCGCCATTCTCTCGGTGCTGTTCTGGTTCGCGCCCGAGGGCAGCCTGTCGGAACTCTGGCGCTGGCTCATCGCCACGGAGTCGACGATGCAAAGCCTGTGCCTTGCCGTGGTCTACGCCTTCGCCGTCGGGCTGGTCGAGCCCTTTTTTGTGGCGGCCGGCTTCGCCATGTACCTGAACCGCCGCGTCGAGCTCGAAGCCTGGGACATCGAGCAGGAATTTCGCCGCGCCTTCACGCCCGCGCCGGCAAAGGCCGGCGCATGAGGGCCGCGCGCCGTGATGCCCGATGGCGGCAGGCCCTGGCCTGCGCGCTGGTCGCGGCTTGCGCGGCCGGCGCGGCCGCCGCGGCACCCGGCGAGCCGCCCTCGCGCCAGCAGGTGCAGTCGGCCGCCGAACGGGTGCGCGCCGACCCCAACCTGCCCGGCAGCAAGAGCGAAAAAAGCCTGCGCCTGAAAAACCAGGACAAAAAACCCGAGGACAAAAAGAAGGACAGCGACGGTTTCGGCTGGCTCAGGGACTTTGTGACCAGGGTCTCCGAAGCCGCGCGCCTGTTGGTGTGGGCGCTGGGCGCGCTGGCCCTGGCCTGGCTGGTGATCCGCATACGGCGCTGGGCGCTGGTGCGCGCCGGCGGCGGCCGGCACCGCATGGCGCCCCTGCCCAGCCACATCGGCAGCCTGGACATACGCCCCGAAAGCCTGCCCGACGACGTGGGCTCCGAGGTCGCCTCGCTGTGGCAGCGCGGTCAGCGCCGGCCCGCGCTGTCGCTGCTCTACCGCGGCGCGCTCTCGCGCCTGGTGCACCTGCATGCGGTGCCCATACGCAACGCCAGCACCGAAGGCGAATGCGTGGCGCTCAGCGAAGGCCGGCTGGCACCGCCCTCGCTCGATTTTTTCGCGCGCCTGGTGGCCGCCTGGCAGCTGGCGGCCTATGGCGGGCGCCTGCCGCCCACGGCCGGCGTGCTGGCGCTGTGCGCCGAATTTGACGCGCGCCTGGGCGCGCCGGCCGCAGCGGTCACACCAGGGAAGGCGGCGCCATGAAAGACCGGTTGATCATGGTGCTGCTGGGCGTGTTGCTGCTGGCGGGCGGCATCTGGCTGGTGTCGGCCACCGAATGGGTGGACGTCGACGTCCCCACGCCGGCCAAGGGTGAAGCCCTGACCAACCCGCTGTACGCAACCGAAAAACTGCTGGCCGCCCTGGGCGCGAAAGTCGTGAAGCACAAAAGCCTGGACGCCATGCCGCCGCAGCAGGCGCGCCTGGTGCTGGTGTCGCGCAACTGGGACCTGTTCCCCGAGCGCGCGCAGCGCCTGCGCGCCTGGGTGGCGCAGGGCGGGCACCTGGTCATCCCGGGCTTCCTGGCCCGGCACAAATCGCTCGCGGGCTGGCTGCCCGTCACCGAGGAAAATGCGATCAGCCCGCAGAAGATCACGCCGGCCCGGCCTTTCGACAGGGCCGCCAAGGACCTGGACTGCCGCGCACTGGAAGAACCCGCCGAGGTGGCGGCCAGCTACGGCGACAGCCGCGTCTTTCGCGTCTGCGGCGCCTACTTCAGCCCGCAGTACCTGCCGGTGAACCGCCTGGCCGCGCCGCTGTGGTCGCTGCGCGGCACGGCCGGCACCGAGGCCGTGCGCGTGCAGGTCGGCCAGGGCACGGTCACCGTGCTCGGCGGCTGGGGCCTGCTGAACAACAGCAACCTGCTGCGCGCCGACAACGCGCAGGTGGTGGCCGCGGCGCTGCAGGCGCGCGCCGGCGCCGAGTTCTGGTTTGTCGCCGAAGAGGCCAGGGAGCCTTTCGCGCCCTGGCTCTGGCACCAGGCCTGGGCGGCGCTGCTGCTGGGCCTGCTGGCGCTGGCGCTGGCCCTGTGGCGCGCCGGCGTGCGCTTCGGGCCGCTGGCGCCGTCCGCTCCCTCGCACCGGCGCTCCATGGCCGAGCAGGTGCGCGGCACCGCGCGCTTTCTGCACATGCACGGGCCGAAAGCGCTGCACACGGCCCAGCTTCGCGCCCTGCACGCATCGGCCGCGCGGCAGCTGCCCCGGTTTTCGCAACTCGAGCCGGGGCGGCGCACCCGCGAAATCGCCAGCGCCACCGGCCTGGACGCGCAACTGCTCGAACGCGCGCAGGCCGACAGGGCGCGCAACCGCGCCGCGCTGGCCGCCGACCTCGAGCTGCTGGAAACCGCGCGCCGGCGGCTGGACGCGCGCGAGCCCGTCCAGCCGCCTGCCTCCTCCACCGCTTCATCCCCTTCCTCATCCTGAAACCGAGAAACCACCATGTCATCGATTCCCAACGACGAACTGATACGCGCGGCCGAATGGCTGCAGACCCTGCGCCACGAAGTCGGCAAGGCCGTGGTCGGCCAGAAGGAAGCCGTCGACCAGACCCTGGTGGCGCTGGTCGCGTCCGGCCATGTGCTGATCGAGGGCGTGCCCGGCCTCGGCAAAACGCTGCTGGCGCGGGCGTTGGCACAGGCCATGAGCCTGCGCTACGCGCGCGTGCAGTTCACGCCCGACCTGATGCCCTCGGACATCACCGGCCACTCGGTGCTGGACCCGTCCACCCGCGGCGAATCCGGCATAGGCACGCTGCGCGTGCACCAGGGGCCGGTCTTCACGCATTTGCTGCTGGCCGATGAAATCAACCGCGCGCCGGCCAAGACCCAGAGCGCCCTGCTCGAGGTGATGCAGGAATACCAGGTCACGCTGGAAGGCCGGGCCATGCCGCTGCCGCGCCCCTTCATGGTGATGGCCACGCAAAACCCGATAGACACCGAAGGCACCTACCCCCTGCCCGAGGCGCAGCTGGACCGCTTCCTGCTCAAGATCAACATCGCCTTCCCCAGCCACGCGGAGGAAAAGGCGGTGGTGCAGCTGACCACCGGCCAGCGCGCCGGCAACCAGCTGCCGCTGGACGCGGTCAGGCCCTGCCTGGACGACACCCAGGTGCTGGAGCTGCAGCGCCTGGCCAGCCTGGTGCAGGCGCATGAACAGGTCATCGACTACGCGGTGCGCATCGCGCGCGCCACGCGCGACTGGCCCGGCCTCTCATCCGGCGCGGGGCCGCGCGGCACCATGGCGCTGGTGCGCGCCGCGCGCGCCGGCGCGCTGATGGACGGGCGCGACTTCATCACCCCCGACGACGTGGCGCGCCAGACCCTGCCGGCCCTGCGCCACCGCGTGATGATTTCGCCCGACGCGCAGCTCGAGGGCCTGGGCGTGGACGAACTGCTGCGCAGCGCCCAGGGCAGCGTGCAGGCGCCGCGTCTCTGAGGCCGGCCCGCATGCGCTGGCTGGTGATTCCCACGGCAGGCACGGTCCAGGCGCTGGCCGGCGCCGCCGTGGCCGCTTGCCTGGCCCTGCTCGCGGGCCTGCCGGTAGGCACGCTGGCCCTGCTGGCCGGCGCCGTGCTGCTGGCGGCGCTGGCCGCCGCGCTGCTGGATCTCTGGCGCAGCCGGCGCCTGTGGCGCCAGGCGCCGCTGCGCATGGAGCGCACGCTGCCCGGCGCCTTTTCGCTGGGCGTGCCCACCGTGCTCACGCTGGTGCTGGTCAACGAAGGCCCGCTGGCCTGGTCCGTGACCGTGTTCGACGAAGTGGACCCGCGCTTTGCCTTCGAGGGCCTGCCGCAATCCCTGACCGTGCCGCCGGCCTCGCGCGCCGAATTGCGCTACACGGTGACGGCGCGCGAGCGCGGCGTGGCGCTTTTCGGCAGCACCCAGCTGCGCTGGCGCAGCCGCGGCGGCTGCTTCGAAGTGCAGCAGTCGCTGGGCCAGCCCGGCAAGCTGCGCGTGTACCCCAACTTCGCCGCGCTGGCGCGCTACGCCTGGCTGTCCGGCGACCGGCGGCTGGCGCAGATCGGCATCAAGACCTATGTGCAGCGCGGCCAGGGCACCGACTTCCGCCAGCTGGCCGACTACCGGACCGGCGATTCGCTGCGCCACATCGACTGGAAGGCCACGCTGCGCCACCAGCGGCCCATCGTGCGCGAATTCCAGGACGACCGCGACCAGTGCGTGTTCTTCCTGCTTGACTGCGGCCGCCGCATGCGCGCCGACGAAGGCGGGCCGGAGCAGGACGGGGCCCCAGGCAGCAGCCATTTCGACGAAGCCCTCAACGCGCTGATGCTGCTGAGCTACGTCGCCCTGAAAGAGGGCGACGAGGTCGGCGCCATGACCTTCGGAGTCCTGCCGGGGCAGCGCCGCGATTTCGCGCCGCGCAAGGGCGCGGCCACGCTCAACGCCCTGATGAATCGCCTGCACGACATCCAGCCCGGCGCCATGCATTCGGACTACCTGCTGGCCGCCCAGGAATTGCTGCGCGTGCAGCGCCGGCGCGCGCTGGTGATCGTGCTGACCAATTTCCGCGACGAGGACGCCGCAGAGCTGCGCCCGGCGATCAAGCTGCTGCGCCGCCAGCACCTGGTGCTGGTGGCCAGCCTGCGCGAGCGCGTGCTGGGCCGCATCGCCGGCCAGGCCCTGTCCACCCCCGCGGACGCGGTCGACGTGGCCGCCGCCCACCTGTTCACGCAGTCGCGGCGCGACGCCTTCGCGCGCGTGGTCGGCGCGGACCCGCTCTCCATGGACGTGGAGCCCGCGCAACTGGCCGTCTCGCTGGTCAACCGCTACCATGCGGTCAAGCGCGCCGGGCTGCTGTAAGAGCGGTTCAAAGAGGGGTCCACAGGCGCCCCGGCAACGGTTATCCTTCGGGTCTCAACAACAGGAGGGATGCGATGTCCGAAGCAATGAACCCGTATGCAGCGCCCAAGGCCGTGGTGGACGATGTTTTTGACAATGAGGCGGGCGTGCAGCCCGTCAAGCTGTTTTCGGCCAGGGGCCGGGTCGGCCGGCTGCGCTACCTGGCCTACAACCTGGGCGGCTACCTGCTGATGCTGGCAGCGGCCGTCGTGCTGGGCCTTATTGCCGGCGCCCTCGGTTTCGGCAAAGCGGCCGGCGTGCTCGGCATGCTGGCGACCATCCCCTACTTTATCTTCATTGTGCTGCTGAGCATACAGCGCAGCCACGACATGGGATGGTCCGGCTGGACCATACTGCTGGCCCTGATCCCGCTGGTGGGCCTGGTCTGGCTGTTCAACCCGGGCACCAAGGGCGGCAACCGCTTCGGTGCGCCTCCGCCGCCCAACACCACGCTGGTCAAGATAGGCGGCCTGGCCTTCCCCGTCATCATGGTCGTCGGCATCATCGCCGCCATCGCCTTGCCGGCTTACCAGGGTTATACGCAACGGGCCAAGGCGGCCCAGGTGGTCAAGCCTTAAACCGTCAACCGGTTTTAGATCTGCGCGGCGCGCTTGTAGGCCTGCGCGGCGGCGGCTTCGTCCTCGCGCTGCTCGGCCAGCACGGCCAGCGCGCGCCAGGCATTGCGGTGCAGCGCCACGTCCTGCAGGGCCGGCGCGGCCTGCGACAGCAGCTGGCGGGCCTTGCCCCAGAGCTGGCGGTTCAGGCAGGCCATGCCCGCCAGGTACTGCAGGTTGGCGTCGCGCGGCCGGCTCAGCTGGGCCGTTTCAATGCGCGCCAGCCAGGCGGCATCCAGCGAATCCAGGCCGGCTTCCAGCACGCCGATCAGCTTGATGCGCAGGTTGTCGCCGATGTCCGAGCGCGGCTGCATCATCGCGTCCCAGACCTGAAGCAGCCAGCTGCGCGCGAGCTCCGGCTCGCCGTGCAAGGCCATCAGGCGCGACGCGGCATGCACCACCAGCTCGGGCATGGCGCGCTCGCTCTGGTCGAGTGAAAACCAGGCCTGCTGCAGCTGCACCGGGTCATGCGCGTCGTTGAGCAGCTCCAGCGCCAGGCCGCGGATGATGCTTTGCGCCGCCGCCTGCGAAAACGCGCGGTGCTTGGCCAGCAGGCGCGCGGTTTCCAGCGCCTGCGAAGTCTGCCGCGCATGGCGCGAGGCGCGCAGCTTCATGCGCAGCGCCAGCGTGCGGCGCGAGGCACCCTGCGGCAGCTGGGCCAGCCAGTCAAGCGCGGCGCTAGCGTCGCGGTCGTCCAGCGCCCAGCGCGCCGCGCGGAACTGCACACCCTCGCGCACTTCCTGCGCATGGCGCGGCGCCGAGCTTTTCAGCGCCTGGTGCAGGTGCTGGTCGCGCAGGCCCTTGTTCTGCAGCGACTGCGCGGCCTCGGCCACCAGCAGGTGGGCCAGCGCGCGCAGCTGGGCGCCGCGGCTGGAACTGTGGCCGGTCACGTGGCTGTAGTGGTCGGCCAGCGGGCGCAGGCTTTTTTCCTGCGCCAGCGCGTTCTGCGCCGACTTGGTCGAGCGTATGTAGCGCCCGGCCAGCAGGTGGGCCAGCGAATCCATGAGGGCACCGTACATGGCGCGCTCTTTTTGCTGGGCGCGCCAGCGCCGCGCCTCGGCCGGCAGCGAAAACACCGCAGACACCGCGCGCAGCGCCAGGTAGAGCACAAAGAACAGCCCGGCCAGCAGCATCACCGCCAGGTTGAAGGAAATATCGACCCGGTGCGGCGGCCAGAAAACGGTCACCACGGCCTGGTTGTTGCCCGCGAACAGCGCCACGGCAACCGCCACGCCAAAAAGGGCCAGTAGCCAGAGGGCGGCGCGCATGCGTGTGTCCTGCCTTTGCGAAGAATCAGCGGCCCGCGGCCGCCGTGGCCAGCGCGGCCATGGTTTCGTCAAGGCGCGGCAGCTCGCTGGTCTTGAGCTGGCCTTGCACCTGGGCCAGCAGCTGGGCCGCGGCCTGGGTCTTGCGCGAGGATGGGTCAAAATACTTGCCCAGCCAGGCGCTGGCGCTGGCGAGGTCGGCGCGCACCGAATCGGTCTGGCGCGACAGCAGGGCCAGGCGCGCATTGAGCAGGCGCAGCTTCAGGTTTTCGCGCAGGAAGAAGGACTGCTCGGGCGACAGCAGGGCCGCCTCGGGCTGCTCGATACGGCTCACGCGCAGCAGCTTGCGGGCTTCCTCGCGCAGGTTGTCCAGCGTGCGCTGCGACCAGGCGCTCAGCGAAAGTTTGTCAAACATCCCCTCCGCGGGCTTGTCGGCCGCCGGCGCGCTGGCGCGCGCGGCCGGTGCGTGCACGGCCAGGGCGGGCGCCGCGCGCAAGGGGCTGTTGGCCACCATGGCATTGGCCACCGGCAGGTCGTCGGCCAGGCGGGCCAGTTCGTCAAGTTTGAGCATCAGCACCGGCACGTCGGTCAGGGTCGCGGCCTTGATGCGGTCCATGTCGCGGGCGATGGCGCGCTGCAGCGGGTTCAGGCGCGGCTGGGCGGCGCGTGCCAGGCGCTGGTCGGCCGACTTGAGCGCGGCCAGCAGCGGTTCGGCGCTGCCGGTGAGCTGGGCCTGCTGCTGCGCCAGGCGCAGCGCGGACTCCACGTCCACCACCAGGTTTTCATCGCGCGAACGCGACAGGCTTTGCATCAGTTCTTCAAGCTGGGTGCGCTGCAGGCTGACTTCGCTGATGCGGGTTTCCTGGATGGCCAGCCGCGCCGAGAGTTCGCGCGTGGCTTCCTGGGCCTGGCGCGCCAGCGCGCGCGCTTCGATGGCCTGCGCGCCGGAATCCAGGCTGCGGCGAGCCAGTTCTTCCTGGATGGTGGCCAGTTTTTGCCACAGCAGGCCGCTGGCCAGCAGGCCGCCGGCCGCCAGCGCGGCCACCCCCAGTGCCCATTTGCGCGGCACCAGCCAGGCATCAGGCGTGGGGACCAGCGGTTCGGCCACCACCAGAGCGCGCTCCAGCACAGGCTCCTTGTCGGGCGTGGAAGGCGTGGGCTGGGCTATATGGGGATCGCTCATGGATAAAGAGATTCTATCGAGGCCAATGTCTCCCTGATGTCCGTCAGGGCGGGGCGTGACGCCACAACAACACCCCAGCCCGCGGCACGCACCGCGTCCACGATACGCGGGTGCGTCGCCACCGCGCGGGCGCCGCGCCAGTCCACACCGGCCAGTGCCGACTCGCGCAGGAGGTTGGCCAGCGCTTCCGAACTGCTGAACAGCCAGACCGAACCGTCCGCGCTGGCGGCGCGCGCGCGGGCCAGCTGCGCTTCGCTGAACCGGGGCGCGCGGCGCTGGTACACGCCGACAAAATCCACCTGGGCGCCTGCGCTTTCCCACTGGCGGGCAATCCAGTCGCGCCCCGAGGACACCGCGCCGCCCGCGGCGTCCGGGCTTTCACCGCGCAGCACCAGCACGCGTTTGCCTCGCCAGTCACGCTGCCCGACCACGGCCCACAGCGCCTCGGAGTCAAATTGCCCGGCGTCGGCGGCCGGCGCATCGACCTGTGCGGCAGGCACACCCGCGGCCAGCAAGGCCGCCACGGTGCCGGGCCCGGGCGCCATCAGGCGCAGGGTGGGCGGCAAGCCACCCGCCGAAGGAGATTCGAAAAAAAACGCCACCGCATTGCCGCTGACAAACATGCAGGCCGCATAGCGGTCCAGCGTTTGCCAGGCCCGCGCCAGCGCGCCGGTGTCAAGCGCGGCCGCGATATCGATCAAAGGCAGCGCTTCGGCCGCGAAGCCGGCCTGCCGCAACTCGTGCACCCAGTGCTGCGCATCCGCCGCGGGACGCGTCACGATAATGGGGGCCGCACCGGCCGCAGGCGCCGGCATGGGCTGCATCAGGCCTGGCCCTTGCCGGCCCAGACCGCGCCGCCGGCGCGCAGTTGCGCCGCCACGGCTTCGCCCAGGGCTTCGGCCTCGGCGAAATTGCGCACCGGGGCGCTTTGTTTGACCTGCACCAGGGGCGCCAACGGGGCGGCGCTGCCGGACGGCGCCTCGGCCGTGGCCGGGTCGCCCCAGGCGGCGCTCAGCTGCATGCTGCCGCCCGCCGCCGCGCCCTGCGTGAAGGCCGCCAGCGGCATGGAGCAACTGCCGCCCATGGCGCGCGAGACCGTGCGCTCGGCCGTCACGGCCAGCCAGGTCGGCTGGTGCGCCAGCGTGGCCAGCGCGGCCAGCAGGTCCGCACGATCGGCGCGCACTTCAATGCCCAATGCGCCCTGCCCCGCGGCAGGCAGCATCTGGGCCGGCTCAAAGGTGGCGCGTATGCGCGACTCCAGCCCCAGGCGCTTCAGGCCCGCGGCCGCCAGCACGATGGCCTGGTACTGGCCTTCATCGAGCTTGCGCAAACGCGTGTCCAGGTTGCCGCGCAGCGGCTGTATCACCAGGTCGGGCCGCAAGGCCTTGAGCAGCACCAGCCGGCGCAGGCTGGAGGTGCCCACCACCGCGCCCTGCGGCAAATCGGCCAGGCCGGCGAATTGATTAGACACAAAAGCATCGCGCGGATCCTCGCGTTCCAGCACGCAGGCCAGCGCGAAGCCCTCGGGCAGGTCCATGGGCACGTCCTTGAGCGAATGCACGGCCAGGTCGGCCCGGCCTTCGCTGAGCGCCACTTCGAGTTCCTTGACGAACAGGCCCTTGCCGCCGACCTTGCTCAGCGAGCGGTCCAGGATCTGGTCGCCCTGGGTGGTCATGCCCAGCAGCTCGACCTGCCAGCCCAGGCGCGACTCAAGCAAGGCCTTGACATGTTCGGCCTGCCACATCGCCAGGCGGCTCTCGCGTGTGGCGATGACCACCTTCTTCATATCAGGGGGGTTGGATGGCTGAATCGCTGCTGACACTCGTAACCTGCTTGTAATAACTGGGGGAAGTGAATGCTAGCATGCAAGGCTCAAGACAAGACTCAGAACTAGAGGGTAGAAATGGTCACTTCCGCGCGCGCCAAGAAGGTTAAACACAACGTCAGCGAAGGCGCCAAAGACGCTGCCGCAGCCGTTGCCACCAAAACCTCCACACGTTCCAGAGACAACGAACGTCCTCTGGTGGAAGACATCCGCCTGCTGGGCCGCATCCTGGGCGACGTGATCCGCGAACAGGAAGGCGTGGCCGCCTATGAGCTGATCGAGCAGGTGCGCAAGCTCTCCGTCAGCTTCCGGCGCGACGCCGACCCCGAAGCCGACAAGGCCCTCAAAAAGCTGCTCAAGGGCCTGTCGGGCGACCAGACGGTCAGCGTGATACGCGCCTTCACCTATTTCAGCCACCTGGCCAACCTGGCCGAAGACCGCCACCACATACGCCGCCGCGCCGTGCATGAGCGCGCGGGCGACACCCAGGAAGGCAGCATCGAAGTGGCGCTGGCCCGCCTGCGCTGGGCCGGCATCTCGACCCGCACCATCTCCAATACGCTGGCGCACAGCTTTGTCTCGCCCGTGCTCACCGCCCACCCCACCGAGGTGCAGCGCAAAAGCATCCTGGACGCCGAACGCGACATCGCCCAGCTGCTGACCGCGCGCGACGACATCAAGGCGCTGGCCCTGGCCCACAACGCCGCCAAGGACGCCCTCACGCCGCGCGAACTGGCCGCCAACGAGGCCCAGCTGCGCGCCCGCGTCATGCAGCTGTGGCAGACCCGGCTGCTGCGCTTTTCCAAGCTCACCGTGGCCGACGAGATCGAGAACGCGCTCAGTTATTACGAAGCCACCTTTCTGCGCGAAATCCCCAAGCTGTACGCCAACCTCGAGCGTGAACTCGGCAACCAGCCGGTGCACAGCTTTTTGCGCATGGGCCAGTGGATAGGCGGCGACCGCGACGGCAACCCCAACGTCAGCGCCGAGACCCTCAACTACGCGCTGAGCCGGCAGGCCGAGGTGGCGCTGCGCCACTACCTGACCGAGGTCCACTTCCTGGGCGGCGAGCTTTCGCTGTCGGCCATGCTGGTCGATTTCAGCCCCGAGATGCGCGCCCTGGCCGAAAGCTCGCCCGACACCAGCGAGCACCGCAAGGACGAGCCCTACCGCCGCGCCCTGACCGGCGTCTATGCCCGCCTGGCCGCCACGCTCAAGGAGCTGACCGGCGGCGATGCCGCGCGCCACGCCGTCGCGCCGCAGAACGCCTACCTGAAGTCCGAGGACTTCCTGGCCGACCTGCGCACCATTGAAGCCTCGCTCAAGGCCCACCACGGCGAGGCCCTGATCGCCCAGCGCCTGCACCCGCTGATACGCGCGGTCGAGGTCTTCGGCTTTCACCTGGCCACGGTCGACCTGCGCCAGAGCTCCGACAAGCATGAGGAAGTGGTGGCCGAGCTGCTGGCCGCCGCGCGCATAGAGCCCCACTACGGCAAACTCGACGAAGCCGCCAAGCGCGCGCTGCTGGTGGGCCTGCTCAACGACGCGCGGCCGCTGCGTGTGGTCGGCAGCGCCTACTCGGCCCATGCGCAAAGCGAACTCGCGATTTTTGAGGCCGCCCGCACGGCGCGCGCGCGCTTCGGCAAGGAAGCGATACGCCACTACATCATCAGCCACACCGAAACCGTCAGCGATTTGCTCGAAGTCTTGCTGCTGCAAAAAGAGGTCGGCCTGATGCACGGCACGCTGGACAGCAACGCGACGAACGATTTGATCGTGGTGCCGCTCTTCGAGACCATAGAAGACCTGCGCAATGCCGCGCCCATCATGCGCGAGTTCTACGCCCTGCCCGGCATCGCCCAGCTGGTCAAGCGCAGCGGTGCCGAGCAGGACATCATGCTCGGCTACTCCGACAGCAACAAGGACGGCGGCATCTTCACCAGCAACTGGGAGCTTTACCGCGCCGAGATCGCGCTGGTCGAGCTGTTCGACGTGCTCGCCAACTCGCACAACATCCAGTTGCGCATGTTCCACGGCCGCGGCGGCACCGTGGGCCGCGGCGGCGGCCCCAGCTACCAGGCCATCCTGGCCCAGCCCCCGGGCACGGTGCGCGGGCAGATACGCCTGACCGAGCAGGGCGAGGTCATAGGCTCCAAATACGCCAATCCCGAGATCGGCCGGCGCAACCTGGAAACCCTGGTCGCCGCCACGCTGGAAGCCACGCTGCTGCAGCCGACAAAACCCGCGACCAAGGCCTTTTTGCAGGCCGCGGCCGAACTCTCGCAGGCCAGCATGGCGGCCTACCGCACGCTGGTCTACGACACCCCGGGCTTCACCGAATATTTTTTCAGCGCCACGCCGATACGCGAAATCGCCGAACTCAATATCGGCTCGCGCCCGGCTTCGCGCAAGGCCTCGCAAAAAATCGAAGACCTGCGCGCCATTCCCTGGGGCTTCAGCTGGGGCCAGTGCCGCCTCACCCTGCCCGGCTGGTACGGCTTCGGCTCGGCCATCGCACACATGCTGGGCCAGGGCGGCACACCCGCCGCGCGCAAAGAGGCGCTGGCGCTGCTGCAGAAAATGTACAAGCAGTGGCCCTTCTTCCGCACCCTGCTCAGCAACATGGACATGGTGCTCGCCAAGAGCGACCTGGCCCTGGCCTCGCGCTATTCCGACCTGGTCGGCGACGCGCGCCTGCGCAAAAAAATCTTCAGCGCCATCGAGGCCGAATGGCACCTCACGGCCGACGCCCTGGCCCTGATCACCGGCGAAAAACAGCGCCTGGCCGGCAACGCCGCGCTGCAGCGCTCCATACGCCACCGCTTTCCCTATATCGACCCGCTGCATCACCTGCAGGTCGAGCTGGTGCGGCGCTACCGGGCTGGTCAGGCGGACCAGCGGGTGCAGACGGGTATTCATATTTCGATCAACGGGATCGCGGCCGGGCTTCGGAATACGGGTTAGGGGCCGGGTCTTGCTCCGGCGGGGGCGCTCTCTGCCTCCTCATCCTCCTCCTTCCTCTTCTTAGTTCTGCTGGCCGGGAGTGGCCCGGCGGCCAGTAACTTTCTTTTGCTTCGCCAAAAGAAAGTGAGTTGCCGCCGGGCAACCCCCGGCCAGCAGGCCTCAAAAGAGGTCGCATCGGCATCAACGACGCCACCCGCGCCGGGTTAGCAAACGGTAGGGGTATTCGAGAAGCGCATACTCCCCCTGTTGTGTAGGCTTTGTCCTAGACAAACTCCAGCGTCTTCCGATGGCACCTTGCGGTGCCGGGTCTTAGCATGGTGCTAGAAGCTGTTCATGGCTCCGTCTGGATCGTGAGCAGCTTCTTGAACTCGGAGCAATGCCGCATTCCGCACGCATTGCCCACCCCAGCCCGGAGCGCAAAATCATGACCACTTTGGAGATCATGGCCGACACACCGTCGGCCATTCATAACGATTTTGTTTCCACCGACGCCGCCGACCTGGCGTCGCACATGGACCAGTGCGCGCATTCGCGCGGCCGTTTCTTTACGCTCCAGAGCGGGCTGCAGTCCGCGCATTCGGTGGTCTCGCCGCGCATCGTGACGGTCGCGCTCATCATGGCGATCTGTGTCGGCTTGCTTGCCTTAGCCTGAGCGTGTGACTACGCCGGTCATCGAGCGGCTGGACACCTTAAGCGCCTACGCCCGGCACCTTCTCGCCTCCCCCCGCGGCGACATACAGCAACCCATACGCGCCGAACTGTTCGGCGCCCAGCGTTTTGAGGAACACGGCCGCAGCCTGGCCGCGGCGCAAAGCGTGCTGCCCGCCGGCAGCGCCGGCGCCGGCCCGCCGTTTTTCCCGCGCGTGCAGGAAAACATCGCCGCCATACGCCTGGCCTACGACTACATCGCGCTGACGTCCCGCAGCGGCCATTACGTCACGCCGGCGGCCGAATGGCTGCTCGACAACTTCCACCTGGTCGAGGCGCAGCTGCAGCAGATCCAGGACGGCGTGCCGCACCGTTACTACGCCGATCTGCCCAAGCTGGCCGACAAACCGCTGCAGGGCCTGTCGCGCGTCTACGGCATCGCCTGGGCTTATGTGGCCCACACCGACAGCGTGCTCGACCCCGTCCTGTTCACCGCCTTCCTGCACGCCTACCAGGAAGTCAGCGAGCTCAACCTCGGCGAACTCTGGGCCCTGCCCACCACCCTGCGCGTGGTGCTGCTGGAAAACCTGCGCCGCATGGCCGACCGCATCGCCTGGAGCAAGGTCGCGCGCGAGGTGGCCCACGCCGCCTGGGACAAGGCCGAAGCGCTGAGCCTGCGCGAGCTCGACGAGCTGCTGGCCTTGATGCAGGCCCACGGCCTGGAGCGCAGCTACCTGACCCAGCTCTGGCAGCGCATGCCGGCCGGCCACCCCGAGCCCGACGCGCCGCCACCCCTGCCGCTGGTGCGCTGGGCCGCGCAGCACTGCACCGACGGCCTGGGCATGATAGGTGAAGGCCAGACCGTGCAGGTGGCCGCCAACCTCACGGTCGGCAACATCATCACCACGCTGCGGCTCATAGGCCAGGTCGAATGGGCGGAGCTGATAGAGCCCGTGAGCCACTCGCTGCAGGTGCTGCGCCGCCTGCCGAGTTTTTCGCGCGAAAGCGAGGTCACGCGCCAGCAGATCACGCGCGCCATGGAAAGGCTGGCGCAGCAGGCCGGCAAGTCCGAACGCGCCGTCGCCGAAGCCGTGCTGGCCGCCGCACGCCAGCCCAACAACTCCATGGTGGCGCGCACCGCCGGCTACTACCTGATAGGGCCGGGCCGCCCGCTGCTCGAAGCCGCGCTGCGCCCGTCCGCCGGCCCGCGCAAGCCCCTGCCGCCCGCCCAGACACCGCGCGCCTGGCGTTTGCCGCTGTTCGCCGCGGCGTGGTTCGCCGGCACCGCCGCGCTGCTGGCCTGGGCCGCGCATCCGCTGGCCGCCCTGCACTGGACCGGCTGGGTGGCGGTACTGCTCATGGCCTTGCCGGCCTCGGAAGCCGTGGTCGCGCTGATGCACCGGCTGATCGCCGAGTCGACCCGCATACAGCCGCTGGCCCGCCTGGACTTCGGCGCCGGCATCCCGCCCGAGCACCGCGTGCTGGTGGTGATTCCCTGCATGCTCACGTCGGCAGCGGCCAACGCAGAACTGGTGCGCCGGCTGCAGCTGCACTGGCTGGCCAGCCGCGAAGCGAACGCGCAGTTCGCGCTGCTGAGCGATTGGGCCGATGCCGACACCGAGCGCGCACCCGGCGACCAGGCGCTGTTCGACGACGCGCTGGCCCGGCTGCGCGCCCTCAACGCCAGCTACCCCGCGGCCCAGGGCCAGCCCGCGCGCTTTGTGCTGCTGCACCGGCCGCGCAGCTGGTCGGCCACGGAGCGCTGCTGGATAGGCTGGGAGCGCAAGCGCGGCAAGCTCGAGATGCTGCTGCGGCACCTGGCCGAACGCGCGGCCTCCCCCTTCACGCCGGCGGGCACCGAGATGCGGCTGGCCGAAGGCACGCCCTATGTGCTGACCCTGGACAGCGACACCGGCCTGCCCGCCGGCGCCCTGCGCGAGCTGGTGGCGATTGCCGCCCACCCGCTCAACACGCCGCAGGTGGACCGCAAGAGCCGGCGCGTCATCGCCGGCTACGGCATCCTGCAGCCGCGCGTGGCCACGCCCTTGCCGGCGCGCCGCGAGCGCTCGCCCTTTCACACCCTGTTCGCCGGCCAGCGCGGCCTGGACCCCTACAGCAGCGGTACCTCCGACCTCTACCAGGATGTGTTCGGCATGGGCAGCTTCACCGGCAAGGGGCTGCTGCATGTGCAAGCCGTGCACGCCGTGCTGGACCAGCGCCTGCCCGAAGGCGCCGTCCTGAGCCACGACCTGCTCGAGGGCAGCATCGCGCGCTGCGGTTATGCCGGCGACGTGGTGCTCATGGAGGAGCAGCCGCACCATGCCGGCGTGGCCGCCTCGCGCGTGCACCGCTGGACGCGCGGCGACTGGCAGTTGCTGCCGCTGATGCTGCGCGCCCCAAGCTTCGGCATAGATGCCCTGGGCCTGTGGCGCATGGCCGACAACCTGCGCCGCTCGCTGGTGGTGCCGGCCGGCTTCGCGCTGCTGGCCTGGGTGGTTTTCACCGGCGCGCTGCCGCCGGGAACGGCGATCGCCTTCACCTTCCTCGCCTTCCTGGTCGGCCCATTGACGGGCGCGCTCGCCGGGCTGGTGCCCACACGGCGCGGCATCGCCTGGCTGCATTTCTTCGACATCGGCATGCGCGACGTGGGGCGCGCCCTGGCGCAGGCCCTGTGGCAGTTCAGCCAGCTGGCGGTGCAGGCCGCGCTGCTGCTGGACGCGATCACGCGCGCGCTCTGGCGCATGGCCGCCAGCCGGCGCCGCCTGCTGCAGTGGACCACCGCGGCCCAGGCCCAGGCCTCGGCGCGCTATACGCCGGGCGCTTTTGTGCGCGGCCATGCCGGCGTATCCGCGCTGTGCCTGGCGCTTGCCGCGGCCGCCTGCTGGAGCCCGCACCCGCTCATGGGCCCCGCGCTGTTTGTGCTCTGGGCCCTGGCGCCGCTGGCCGCGTGGTGGGGCAGCAAACCCAAGGCGCCGGACCCGGGCACCGTGCCCAGCGACCAGGACCGCGACTACCTGCTCAAACTGGCGCGCCAGACCTGGGGCTTTTTTGAGCGCGTCGTCGGCCCCGAGGACCATCACTTGCCGCCCGACAACCTGCAGATGGAGCCCGAGCCCACGCTGGCCCACCGTACCTCGCCCACCAACATAGGCCTGTACCTGATGGCCGCGGCCTGCGCGCGCGAGTTCGGCTGGATCTCCACCGCCGAGATGGCCGCGCGCCTGGCCGCCACGCTGGACACCGTGGAGGCCCTGCCCAAACACAAGGGCCATTTGCTCAACTGGTATGAAACCCGCACGCTGCAGGTGCTGCCGCCGGCCTATGTCTCCACGGTCGACAGCGGCAACCTCGCGGGCCACCTGCTGGCGGTGGCGCAGAACTGCCGGCTGCTGGCCGGGCAGCCGGACACCGCCGGGGCCGAATCCGCAACGCTCATGCAGCTGGCCGGGCGCTGCGAGCGCCTGTGCATGGCCATGGACTTCAGCGGCCTTTACAGCGCCAAGCGCCACCTGTTCCACATCGGCCTGCGCGTGCACGAGCAGGCGCTGGACGCGAGCTATTACGACCTGATCGCCTCCGAGGCGCGACTGACCAGCTTCCTGGCCATCGCCAAGGGCGACGTGCCGCGCCGCCACTGGCAGGCGCTGGGCCGCGCCTTCCTCACGGTGGGCGTGACGCCGGGCCTCAAATCCTGGTCGGGCTCCATGTTCGAATACCTGATGCCCTCGCTGGTCATGAGCGAACCCGATGAAGGCTTGCTGCATGTCTGCGGCCTGGCCGCAATCAGGGAGCAGCAGGCCTATGGTGAATCCCAGGGCCTGCCCTGGGGGGTGTCGGAATCGGCCTATTTCGCGCAGGACCACACGCTGGCCTTCCAGTACTCGCCCTTCGGCGTGCCGCGCCTGGCCCTGCGCCGCACGCCGCCCACAGACCGCGTGGTCGCGCCCTATGCCAGCATCATGGCCGCCCAGTTCATGCCGCGCCAGGCCGCGGCCAACCTGCGCCGGCTCGAGCAGCGGGGCGCGCGCGGCGAGTACGGTTTTATCGACGCGCTGGATTTCACCGTCGCGCGCCAGCCCGGCGCGCAGGCCCTGAGCCTGGTCAACACCTTCATGGCGCACCACCAGGGCATGTCGCTGGTGGCGCTGTGCAACCTGCTGTGCGACGAGGCGCCGCGCCGCTGGTTCGCCTCGGCGCCGCTGGTGCAGTCCTTTGACTCGCTGCTGCACGAAAAAACCCCGCGCCAGATCATCGAAAGCGCCGACCCGCGCGCGCTGCCCGAGCCCGAGGACGCCGCCGAAGCCCGGCTCTACCATTCGCGCGCGGTCGATCCCGCCGCGCCCGGCTGGCAACCCACGCAGCTGCTGTCCAACGGCCGCTACAGCGTGGCGCTGCGCGCCAACGGCGCCGGCGTCAGCCGCTGGCGTGCCGGCAACAGGACCTACAACATCACGCGCTGGCGCGACGACCCGCTGCGCGACGCCTGCGGCAGCTTCATCTACCTGCGGCTCGCCGGCCAGGACCGCGTCTCCTCGCTCACGCAGCACCCGGCGCCGCACCCGGACTGGCGCTACCAGGCCACCTTCCTGGCCGACCGCGTGCAGTTCGAGATGGCGTCAAGCACGCTGGAGGCGACGCTCACCGTGCTGGTCAGCCCCGAGGACGACACCGAACTGCGCACCGTCAGCTTGCGCAACGTCTCGGATGCCGAGCTGACGCTGGAGCTCGTTTCCTGCTTTGAGGCCGTGTTGACCGACCCGCGCGCCGACGAAGCGCACCCGGCGTTTTCCAACCTCTTCGTGCAAACCGAGTGGCATTCCGAATGGCGCGCCCTGCTGCTGTCGCGCAAAGCCCGGCTGCAGGGCGACCCGGCCATGGCGGTGGCGCATTTCCTGGCCGACTCCGAGGCCAACGTGCGCGCCATCGACTTCATCTCGGACCGGCGCGCCTTCCTGGGCCGCAACCGGGGGGCCGGCGAGCCGGCCCTGCTGGCCGAAGCCCACGGCGAGGGCGGCGCGCCCATCAACGGACTGGACCCGGTGGCCGGCCTGCGCGTGCGCATACGCATTCCCGCCGGCGGCCTGGCCCGGCTCAGCTTTGCCACCGCCGCCGCGGCCGACAAGGACGAGCTGGCGGCACGCATCGACAAATACCTGCAGCCCATGCACGTGGAGCGCGCCACCCGCATGGCCGCCACCCTGGCCCAGGTGCGGCTGCGCGACCTGGGCGTGGGCCCCGGCGAAAACGCCGCGCTGCAGGACATCAACACCGCGCTGATGTACAGCTGTGCCCGGCCGGCGGCCGGGCGCGGCCTGATCGACCAGCGCCAGCTCTGGCGCTTCGGCCTGTCCGGCGACAAGCCCATCGTGCTGGTGCTGATCCACTCGAGCGACGGCATGGCGCTGGTCCAGGCGCTGCTGCGGGCCCAGCCCTGGTGGAGTTTTTGCGGCCTGGCCGCCGATGTGGTCATCCTCAACAGCGAGGCCAACGCCTATTTGATGCCGCTGCAGCGCGACATCCTCGCGCTGCGCGACCGCACGCTGCAGCAGGCCGAGAACAGTTTCCCGCGCAGCGACGCGGGCGGCTTTTTCCTGCTGCGCGAGCAGGAGATCGTGCCCTCCGAAAAAGCCGCGCTGACCGGCCTGGCCCGCCTCATCCTCGCGGCCGACGGCCGGCCGCTGGAGCAGCAGGCCGGCGCCCTGCAAGCCTTGGGCGGCGCGCCCAGCCGCGCCGGCGCGGCCCCAATACCGCCGAGCCCGCGGGCGGCGCAGCTCCCGCAAACGCCGCAAGGCCGCTTTGACCCGGCCAGCGGCGAATTCCAGTTCGAGGCCGATGCCCTGCACCGCCCGCCGCGGCCCTGGGTCAACGTGATCGCCAACGCCTCCTTCGGTTTCCAGGTTTCAGAAACCGGCACCGGCTACACCTGGGCCGGCAACAGCCGGCTGCACCAGCTCACGCCCTGGTCCAACGACCCGGTCACCGACCCCAGCTTCGAGCACTACCTGCTGCAGGACCTGGACACCCAGCAACTGTTGCCGCTGGGCGCCTCCACCGAGCCCGGGGCATCCTGCCGCGTGCGCCACGGCCAGGGCTACAGCGTGTTGGAGCGCCTGCACGGCACGCTCAAGGTGCAGGCCACCTGGTTCGCCGACCTCAAGGACGCCGTCAAATGCGTGCAGGTGCAGCTGCACAACCAGGGAAGCGACGTGCGCCGCCTGCGCGCCCTGGCCATGGTGGAGTGGCAGATGGGTGCGGCACGCCATGAACGCCGCACCGTACACACCTGGCGGGCCAAAGACGCCGAACTCCATGCCGTCTTCGGCCAGCAGCGCGAAAGCCGCGCCGGCTTCGGTGGCAGCACCGCCTTCCTGGCGCTGGCCGGTTTGCCGCAAGCGCCGCAATGGACTTGCGACCGCAGCGAGTTTTTTGACGCGGCCGGCCGGCTCGCGCCGCCCGCCACCCTGGGCCGCAACGCCGCCGGCGGCATAGACCCCTGCGCCGCGCTGGCCGGCGACTTCAGCCTGCAGCCGGGCCAAAGCCTCACGCTGAGCTTCGTGCTGGGCCACGCCGGCGATGCGGCCCAGGCCGGGGATCTGGCCCGCGCCTGGCAAGGCCGCGACACGCAGGCGGCGCTGCAAGAGGTCAAGGCCTGGTGGGCCGGCCTGCTGGGCAAGGTCCAGGTGCGCACGCCCGACCCGCTGTTCGACGCGCTGGTCAACCGCTGGCTGCTGTACCAGACCCTGGCGTCCCGCCTGTGGTCCAAGGCCGGCTTCTACCAGGCCGGCGGGGCCTTCGGTTTTCGCGACCAGTTGCAGGACGCCATGGCCTTTGCCCTCACCGACCCCGGCCGCCTGCGCCGGCAGATCCTGCTCAACGCCTCGCGTCAGTTCCCCGAGGGTGACGTGCAGCACTGGTGGCACGCCCCCGGCGGCGAAGGCGTGCGCACGCATTTTTCCGACGACCTGCTGTGGCTGCCCTATGCCTGCGCCTGGTATGTCGCGGTCACCGGCGACGCGGCCATCCTCGACGAGCAGATCGCCTTTATCGACGGCCCGGCGATTCCCGAAGGCGCGGAAGATGCCTATTACGCGCCGCAAGCCAGCGCGCAAAGCGCCACGCTGTTCGAACACTGCGCGCGCACGCTGGACCGCAGCCTGTCCATCGGCGCCCACGGCCTGCCCCTGATGGGCACCGGCGACTGGAACGACGGCATGAACCGCGTGGGCCATGAGGGCCGCGGCGAATCGGTGTGGCTGGCCTGGTTTTTATGCCGCGTGGTGCAGGACTTCGAGCCGCTGGCCCGCGCGCGCGGCGACACCCGCCGCGCCGACAGCTGGCTGGCCGCGCGCCAGGGCTGGATCGGCGCACTGCACAAGGACGGCTGGGACGGCGCCTGGTTCCGCCGCGCGTTTTTCGACAACGGCGCGCCGCTGGGCTCGGCCGCCAACAGCGAATGCCGCATCGACCTGATCGCCCAGGCCTGGGCCGTGCTCTCCGGCGCCTCCAGCGACGAATTCACGGTACCTGCGATGCAGGCCATGAATGATCAGCTGGTCGACCACGAGGCCGGCCTCTTGCACCTGCTCACGCCGCCGCTGCAACACTCGGCCAACAACCCCGGCTACATCCAGGCTTACCCGCCCGGTGTCCGCGAGAACGGCGGCCAGTATTCACACGCCGCCGTCTGGGCCATGATGGCCCAGGCCGCCACCGGCGACGCCGAGGCCGCGTGGGAGAGCTTCCAGGCCCTGAGCCCCGCCCACCGCGGCGCGCACCCGCAGCGCGGCCCGGCCTACGAGCTTGAGCCCTATGTGATGGCCGGCGACATCTACGGCACCGCGCCCTATGTGGGCCGCGGCGGCTGGAGCTGGTACACCGGCTCGGCCGCCTGGCTGCACCGCGCCGCGCTGGAAAACATCCTGGGCCTGCGTGTGCAGCAGGGCGAACTCTCGCTGGCCCCCTGTGTGCCGGCGCACTGGCCGTCGTTTGAGATCGCCCTCAATGTGCAGGGCCATGCGCTGACGGTTCGCTGGCAGCGTGAAGGCGCTGCGGCTCAAGACGACTTTCAGGCTGACCGCGTGGTGGCGCCAGGCCAAGTGTTGCAGCTGGCGGAGTTACCGGAACACACACGGTTGCTGGTGCAAGCGGCGACCTGATCCGCGACGCGATCAGCTGCTGATGGCGTTCGTAAACATCAGCCAGTTGCCAAATGGGTCGCTGATGAACATATTCATCAAAACCCCTTGCCCTCCAATTCGATTGCCCGCCTCTTGAACGCTCGCTATCGTGCGCCCTCCACTTAGAGGATGTACCTTGAAGAAAGAGCCACCTAGAATTGTCCGATGCACAAGGGCGATTGGCCCGTCCGCAAGCCCGACAAAAATTTCACCCGAGATCAGGGCGAAATGCCATTCAATTGGTACCGTGGTCGGTATCCCCGCAATGAATATGAAAGATAAGAATGGGTAATCTGGAAGATGTATTCGGAGTCAGCGGGAAACTTGTAGCGAGCTATATAGAAAGGCCGCATGTTGACGATAACTTCAATGACGCGCTCCGCACTGATAAACAAATAATTGTGTACGGCGCGTCAAAGCAAGGGAAAACGGCGCTGGTCAAGAAATATATTGACTACGACAACAACATAGTAATAAGCCTGTCTCCGCGCACGACTCTAAAAGACATATACCAATCCATTCTCCGAAAATCAGACGTATCGCTAAAAACGTCTTACTCCGAAGGTACGGGCGATGCCAGCAAGGTGAAAG
Organism: Polaromonas sp. P1_A2; assembly: GCF_056406895.1. NCBI lineage: Bacteria > Pseudomonadati > Pseudomonadota > Betaproteobacteria > Burkholderiales > Comamonadaceae > Polaromonas > Polaromonas sp. P1_A2. The sequence continues at coordinate 283,798 of NZ_JBFTZI010000003.1, forward strand.
GGAAAGCATCCATACAGGGTGCAGTGGCACTTATCCTCAAAGGGGAAGTTGAAGCGGGGATAGAAAAAGAAAGAAATACGAAACTAGAAGACAAGTACGAGGAAATTGAATTCAACCTTGAGTTGCCTGATGACGTTGCGGATTTAATTACCCGAGTTGGAAACAAGAAGGTAGTCATCCTGGAAAATTTTCATTATTTGCCGGAAGATTTACAACGAGCTTTTTCCTATGATTTGCGCACTTTTCAAGACCTCAAAATAAGATTCATCATTCTTGGAATATGGAAAGAGGCAAACAGGCTTGCGCAATACAACGGAGAGCTGCAGGACAGAATACTGGAGGTTCCAGTTGAACCCTGGAGCGACGAAGATTTCAAACGGATTGCCGACAAAGGAGCGTCAATTCTGAACATATCCTTTGCTGATTCAATCATCTCGGACTGCATCAGCAACGCTTTTCACAGCGTAGGGGTATTTCAAGAATTACTCAAAACAACATGCCAGGAAAGCGGCGTGTCGAAGAGTTCCTTTGACAAAAAAAGCATTGATGATCCATCGGCATTTCAAAGAGCTGTGGCAAGAAAAACAGAGGAATATTCCGGCCGTCACCTGAGGAATCTTGAGGCAATCGCATCGGGCAATGGCGCACTCATACAAAAAGACGCGCCTCTGCCATATTTTTTGCAGTACTACATAGTGATGCACATCCTTGGAATCGGTTTCGAGGGATTTAATGGCGGAATTAGCAAGGAGGCACTCATGCACTCCATCAAGCAAATTCACCATCGAAAAGACGACCTGAAGGGCTCACAACTCACCGCCGTACTCAAGGGCCTGACGGAAGTTCAATCCAGCAAGGGCATTAGCCCACCGGTCATAGCTTATGACTCAAACTCCAGACAACTCAAGGTCGTTGACTCTACGTTCTACTTTTTTCTAAAGAATGCAAACCTGAAAGAAGTCATGGATGAAATTGTTTGTCCCATGGATGAGTTCGAAAAATAATCTATCCATGATTCAACTCATCTAGCTTTTTAGCAAAGCAGTTGCATCTGCAACACACGAGTGCTCTCGACGCTCCCGTGACATTGAAGCCCGGCGCCGCGTGGAGAGTTCGCGCGCCTGCGGACAGCATCGCGGTTGTATTCCAAGCCGGGGGCACTGGTGGTGCCGCTGTCGCCCGTGTCAGTCAGGCCGGGTTGCGGCCCAGGGCCTGTTTCTCTCGGACTCGGGCCTTCTAAATCCCATGACAAGAAGAAAGCCTCCCCCGAGCCCACCCATTCCCACGGCCATCGGAGCCCAAAAATAGACTGTCATTCCCATTAACCACCCCACCAGATCGGCGTAGTTTTTCGGAACGAGCCACGCCAAATTCGGCGGTGCCTCGCCTCGCATCACAAGCCGTGCAAGTTCCCAGTAGGTCCACGGAAGGCGCACCGCAGCGATAAAAAAATCAGCGCCAATAGCGTGAAACGTATTTTTTTCATTGCTCGGGGATGGTTTCTTGCTTGAACGAAGCAATCAGCCGAGATACGGACCCTTGACCTCGCCCCAGCCCCAACGCGGCATGGGCGCGTCGGGATCGACAGTGGCCCCAGGCTGCGAATTGATGACCGCCAGCCGTGAGCCCCACTCCAGGTAGCCCACCAGGGCCGAGCGGAACTCGGGGTCATCGGGCATGCCCAGCTCGTCCGCCGTCTCCAGCAGCAGGCCGACCCAGCGGCGGCGCTGTGCCTGGTCAAGGTGCCGGTTCAAATGCTGGCGGATCATATGCGGATGGCCGCCGTGCTGTTCCGAATACGTGGCCGGCCCGCCCAGCACTTCACCCAGAAAAGCGGCGACATGGGCCGGATGCTCGCCGCCCATGTGCGCAAAGACGGGTCCGAGCACATCATCCTTCTTCACATGTTCATAAAAGCGCGTGGTCAGGCGGGTCAGGGCGTCTATGCCGCCTAACCATTCATAAAGGCTGGGGATGGTGCGATCTGGCATGGCTATTTCCTGGCAGGTTGCGGGGTACAGTCAGAAAATTCGCAGATTAACATCAGCGCTTGCTTCCGCCTCACCAGGTAGCGCCTACCAGACACCCCGCCGTGCTCATCATTAAAAACCTCAGCTTTCGCTACCCCAATCCCACGGTGGAACTCTTCGACCACCTGTCCGCCACCATTCCACCCGGCGTCACGCTGGTGCAAGGCGGCGATGGGCGCGGCAAAAGCACGCTGCTTCGCCTGATGGCGGGCGCCCTGGCTGCCGATGCGGGGCAGTTGCAGCTGAACGGCGTGTCGCTGAAAGAGCAGCCTGAGGCCTATCGCCGGCTGCTGTTCTGGATGGAGCCGCGCAGCACCGACTTCGACCAGCTCACGCCGCCGCAATTTTTTGCATCCCTGGGCGACCGTTATCCCGGCTTTGATGAGATGGTGCTGGCCCCCTTGGTCGAAGGCCTGGGCCTGGAATCGCACCTGCACAAGCAGCTCTTCATGCTGTCCACCGGATCAAAACGCAAGGTCTGGCTGGCTGCGGCGTTTGCCTCGGGCGCGGCGCTGTTGCTGCTTGATGAACCCTTCGCCGCGCTGGATGCGCCTTCGATTGCCTTTGTCAAAGAACAGCTTCAGGCTATGTCGACACAAGCTGGCCGCGCGGCAGTGGTCGCGGACTATGCGGCCCCAAGCGGTGTTCCGCTGACCGGCGTGATCGACCTGGGCGACTGAACTACTTCGGAATAAAAGCCTGTTGCTGCGCCACAAAGCCGTCAAAGGCCTGGAGCAATGGCCGGTAGCGACCAGCGTCCCCTTCAAGCTGCGCGAGTGCCGCGCAAGCCGCCTCCAGTGTCGACAGCTGCCCCGGCTTGTGGGCCTTGCGGATCAGGTAAGCCGACGCGGGCACATTCTCCAGCGACAGGCGCGGCAGCCGCCGCAACAGCGGGTTGAGGTGCAGCATCTTGCGGCTCTTGCGCCAGGTCGCGTCCAGCACCACCAGGCGGACACGCGACGGGTCCTTAAGCTGTTCGGTGTCCAGGGCAGGCGCTTCATTGTCCTGCGGCGTGGGCGGGTACAGCAGCACTGTATAGGCAGGCGTTTCGGCCATCGCCGCGTGCAGGACGGCTTCTTCAAACGTTTCCCCCATCAGCATGCGGCTGCGCGGCAAACTCAGGTGCAGCAGGCGGCCGGTGTTCTTGGCATGGTCCGCTTCCATGGGGTGCTGCAGGACCAGCACCTCGGCTTCATGCGCCACCGGCGTGATCCAAGGGCAGGTGCAGGCGCTTTGCGGCCGCAGGCAGACGCCGCAGGCCGCGCGACCCGCCGGCTCAGTCACGGGGGCTGTCCGCCGCCTTATCACCCTCCGCCGAATAGGCGTTCCTCAGGTGCACAGGCTGGGCGGTCTTGCGCCGCATGCGGATATTGAGCATTTCCACCGCCACCGAGAAGGCCATGGCGAAGTAAACATAACCCTTGGGCACATGGTGGTCCAGGCCTTCGGCGATCAGCACCACGCCCACCACCACCAGGAAGGACAGGGCCAGCATCTTGATGGTCGGATGGGTGGAGACAAAGCGGCCTATGGCCGGCGCGAACAGCATCATCAGGCCGACCGAGGCGATAACCGCGGCGATCATGACCGCGATGCTGTCGACCATGCCGACCGCGGTGATGATGGAGTCCAGCGAAAAAATCATGTCGACGATCATGATCTGCACGATCACGGCGGCAAAAGTGGCCTTGACGGCGCTCGAGGCATGGCCTTCCTCGCCTTCCATGGACTGGTGGATTTCACCGGTGCTCTTCCAGATCAGGAACAGGCCGCCCGCGATCAGGATCAGGTCGCGACCCGAGATTTCCTGCTTGAACACGGTGAACAGCGGCTCGACCAGCCCGATGATCCACGACAGCACCAGCAGCAGGCCTATGCGCATGAACATGGCCATGAACAGGCCCAGGCGCCGCGCCAGCTCCTGCTTGGCCTTGGGCAGCTTGTCGACCAGGATGGAGATGAAGATGATGTTGTCTATGCCCAGCACCAGCTCCAGCGCGGTCAGGGTGGCAAAGGCAATCCAGGCTTGCGGGTCGGTCAGCAGTTCCATCATGGCATTACCTCTTTCTTTTAACGCGTCGAGATTATTAAGCGTTCGCCGAATTCTTATACCAGCATGAGCCGCGGAACCGGCTTTGCCGGGCCGCAGGGCGGGCGGCCCCTTTCGTGATGAAAGGGGCAGGGAGAAGCTGAAAGCTACGCGAAGCGAACGACCGTGGGGGCCCTATCCCGGCGTGGGGGCCTTCAAGACCCGAGAAATTCACCGATGGGTTTCAGGTCTTCCACCCGGTCGCAAATCGCCTTGACAATCATCAGGATGGGAATACCCAGCAGCAGGCCCCACACACCCCACAGCCAGCCCCAGGCCAACAGCCCGATAAAGACCGCCACCGGGTTCATGCGGCTGGCGCGGCTGGTCAACCAGGGCGTGAGCAGATTGCCGACCAGGGTGTGGATCAGCAGCGAGGCGCCGCCCACGGCCAGCGCCATGTTGAGCGAGCCGAACTGCAAAAATCCGACCAGCGCCGAGCCGGCCGCCGTGACCAGCGAGCCGACGTAGGGCACCAGGTTCAGCACGGCCGCCGCAACACCCCAGACCGCGGCGTTGTCCAGGCCCAGGGCCAGCAAGGCCAGCCAGGTCATGAGGCCCACCAGCGCGCTGGTCAGCAGCTGCACCTGCAGGTAGCGCTGGATCTGGCCGGTGATTTCATTGAGCGCCTGCAGCGTGATCTTCTTGCTGCTCAGGCTGTCGCCCGCCAGCTTGAGCAGCTTGCGCCTGAAGGTGTCGCCCGAGATCATCAGGAAGTAGGTGAGGAAGACCACCACCGTGGCCTGGCCTATCAGCGCGATCAGGCCGACGGTGCCCGACCACAGGTAGTGCCTGATGTCGAAGCGCGCGGGCTCGACCACCACACGCATGGCGCCGCGCGTGGTGCCGGGTGCCGAGCTCTCCTGCGCGGCCTGCTCTATCTGCGATGCGGCTTTCTGCACGGTTTCCAGCGCGCTGTCGGAGCGGCCGCTGCGCGCCTTCACGGCCTGGCGGAACTTCTGCGCCGCCGCCGGCAGCGCCTCCACCAGCTGCGTCGCCTCGTCACCGAGCGACCAGGCGGCGCCGCCCAGGCCGCCCAGAATCGCCAGCAGCAGCACGGCCGCGCTGAGCCAACGCGGCACCCGCCTGGCTTCAAACCAGTTGACCACCGGCGAAAACGCATAGCTGAACAGCACGCCCAGCATCACCGGGATAAAAACGGCCTTGGCCCAGTGCAGCACGAACAGGAAAGCCAGGCCGGCCAGCACCACCAGCGACATGTTGCGGATATCGACCGGCATGTGAAGAAGCACACGCTGCGTTTCGGCGGCCAGGGCCGCGTCGGCCGGCCTCGTCGAGTCGGCTTCTTCCTGTGTCATGTGTCCCCCGTGTCCGTTCAAGTCGCCTGGCGCGAATAGCGAAACTTCCGCGATGGAAGCCCCAGGTAGTACTTACGCAGATATTCAAACCGGGCGGCCCAGGAAAACGTGTAGGACGCTTTCGCCGGAACGTACCAGCTGTTGAGGCCGGTTCGCAGCAGCAGCTGGTAGCCGTTGCGCTGCATCAGCGCATGTTTGTGGTGGTGGGTGACGTGGTCCTCGATCAGCACCAGCCGGGGCTGCCAGTGCGCGAAGTCAAAGCCCGACAGGGCGACCAGCTCATGCCCCTCGATGTCGATGGACAGCAAATCAAAGCCCACGGGCGCGCCGTGCTCGCGCAGCATGGTGTCCAGGGTTTCGCAGCGCACCGCCACGGTGGAGCGCACCACCGCGCCCAGCGCGATGGGCCGGTCTTCCAGCGTCGAGTGCGGGCCCGCGCGGTTCAGCTGCAGCAGCTTGCCGGCGTTCTCGGGGCTGGAGCAGGCCATTTCGATCACCGTGCCTTTGCGGCTTTGGCGCAGCAGCGCGCAGCAATCCGGGTCGGGTTCGACCAGCAGGCCGGTCCAGCCCAGCGCCTCCAGGTGCTGGGACTGGGAGTCCAGCACCGGGTCGTTGGCGCCCACATCCACGTAAAAACCGGGTTTGCCGGCAAAAAAGTCGCGCACCAGCTGCTGCTCGACGGCGGGCTGGTTGCTGAAGCGGTGGATGTGGCGCTGGGTGAAATCGGCGTGTGGGGGCATGTGGAGAGGGAAAACAGGAAACGGAAAAAATAGAACCGGGGAATGCAGTGGGACGGGCGCCGGGCGCGTCAGGTCGTGATGGCCTCGCGCACCGCGCTGAGCTGGCGGCGCGAGACCGCCAGCAGCTCGTCGATGCCGTTGAGCCGCACCGCCCAGCCCTCGCCCTCCTCGGGATCGAAATGTTTTTCGAGCGCGCGCACCGCATGCCGCGCGATCAGCGCGTTGCGGTGTATGCGCATGAAGCGCGCCGCGTGGCGCTCCTCCAGCTCGCTCAGCGAGCCGTCCAGGATGTAGCTGCGGCTGGCCGTGCGCACGGTGATGTACTTGAGCTCGGCCTTGAAATAAATCACCTCGGCCAGCGGCACGCGCTCGGTGCGGCCCCGGTCCTGGATGATGAGCATTTCCTCGGCGGCCGGCTGGCCGGGGCGCGCGGCCTGCGCCAGGCGCTCCACCTTCTGCAGCGCCTGCTGCAGGCGTTCCAGGCGCACCGGTTTGGTCAGGTAGTCGATGGCTTCCAGCTCGAAGGCCTGCACCGCATGCTCGGCATGGGCCGTGACAAACACCACGGCGGGCCTGCGCGGCAGCGTGGCGATCATCTGGGCCAGCGCGATGCCGTCGGCGCCCGGCATGCGGATGTCCAGCAGCACGGCGTCAAAGGCTTCGCGCTGCAGGGCCCCCATGGCCTCCGCGGCATCGGCCGCTTCCGCACCCACCACCGCGGCCGGCGCCGTGCAGTCGCCCAGCAGGGTGCGCAGGCGCGACCGGGCCAGCGCTTCGTCGTCCACCACCAGTACCTTGAGTTTCATGCGGGAATCTCCATGCGTACCTGAAATATGCCGTCCTTGAACACAGTCCTGAATTTCGCCTCGACATCATGCAGCAAGGCCAGCCGCTCCCGCACATTGGCCAGCGCCAGGCCGTGGCCGCGCTCGCCAGCGCCCGCCGGCGTCGAGTTGGTGACCTTGATCACCACCGTGCCGCCGCGCTTGAGCGTGGAAATCCTGAGCTGCGCGCCGGTGGCGCTGGGCTCCACGCCGTGCTTGACGGCATTCTCCACCAGCGGCTGCAGCAGCAGCGGCGGCAGCTTGGCCTGGTCGGCCTCGGCGTCCAGGCTCCACTGCACCTGCAGGCGCTCGCCGAAGCGCACCTGCTCTATGGCCAGGTAGCGCTGGGCCAGCGCGATTTCCTGGCCCAGGGTGACCGATTCCGCGGGGTCGGCCAGCGCGTGGCGGAACAGCTCGCTCAAGTCTTCCAGCACCGCCTCGGCCTTGGCCGGCTCGGCGCGCACCAGCGCGATGGCGCTGTTGAGGGTGTTGAACAAAAAATGCGGGCGTATGCGCGACTGCAGCTCGGCCAGGCGCGCCGCCGTGGCCGCCGGTGTGCGCGCCTTGGCGCGCCAGTACAGGCCCGCCAGCAGCATGGCCGACAGCAGGGCACCCGCCGCCGCGCTGGCCCACCAGGGCGGCCGCACCAGCAGCCCCATCACCGACAGCAGGCCGCAGCCGTAGAGGCCCGCGCCCGCGCCCAGCAGCACGCCGGCCGTCCACTGCAGCCAGGACCTGAGCCGGTTCAGCCGTGACTTGAGGGCGCAAGCCACGATCAGCCAGGCCAGCGTGGCCGGCAGCACCCCGCCGGTCAGCAAGGCAAAACGCAGCAGCCACTGGACGGCGGTGTCGGCGTCGAACATGGCGGTGACGCCCACCATGGCCTCCGCGAACAGCACGGCGCGCAGCACCACCCCGACCTGGCAGGCGTCAAACATGCCGGCGCGCGCGCTGCTTCGCCGCGCCGGCTCCTCGTCAACAGAGATGACGCTGCCCAGCAAGGTGGATTCCCCGAAGGTCTGCGGATCAAGCGAAGGCTTCATGGCGTGCATGCATGGATATCGAGGATTAGAACCTGTTTGCGGCCTAAACGAGGCCGCAAACAGGTTCTTAGGCACATGGATAAAATCACCGTGATGCCGAGTATTGCACCGGTCGCGCCCCCGCGGCGGCGGCCTGGAAGACAATTAAGGCCGTCGCCGGCCCGTGGCTGCCCAGAATAGCGCATCCGGCGCCCTGAATCCACGGCCCGGGACGGCCGGCACCCTGACCGCCACCCAAAGAAAGCCTGACGTGAACCAATTCGACAAAAAGTCCCAAGCCTGGTCTGCCCTCTTTTCCGAGCCCATGAGCGACCTGGTCAAGCGCTACACGTCCAGCGTGTTCTTCGACAAGCGCCTGTGGCAGGCCGACATCGCCGGCTCGCTGGCCCACGCCGAGATGCTGGCCGCGCAAAAAATCATCCCCGCGGCCGACTATGCCGACATCCAGAAGGGCATGGCGCAGATCACGTCGGAAATCGAGTCCGGCGCCTTTGAGTGGAAGCTGGACCTGGAGGACGTGCACTTCAACATCGAGGCGCGCCTGACCCAGCTGGTCGGCGATGCCGGCAAGCGCCTGCACACCGGCCGCAGCCGCAACGACCAGGTCGCCACCGACGTGCGCCTGTGGCTGCGCGGCGAGATCGACCTGATAGGCGGACTGCTGACCGACCTGCAAAAAGCCCTGGTCGACATCGCCGAGAAAAACGCCGAGGTCATACTGCCCGGCTTCACCCACCTGCAGGTGGCCCAGCCCGTGAGCTTCGGCCACCACATGCTGGCTTATGTCGAAATGTTCAGCCGCGATGCCGAGCGCATGCGCGAGATCAGGAAACGCGTGAACCGCCTGCCGCTGGGCGCCGCCGCGCTGGCCGGCACCAGCTACCCGCTGGACCGCGAGCGCGCCGCCAAGACCCTGGGCATGGTCGACGAGGACGGCAAGCCCCAGGTCTGCCAGAACAGCCTGGACGCGGTGAGCGACCGCGACTTCGCCATCGAGTTCACGGCCGCCGCCTCGCTGGCCATGGTGCACATCAGCCGCATGAGCGAGGAGCTGATTTTGTGGATGAGCCAGAACTTCGGCTTTATCCACATCCCCGACCGCTTCACCACCGGCTCGTCCATCATGCCGCAGAAGAAAAACCCCGACGTGCCCGAACTCGCGCGCGGCAAGACCGGCCGCGTGGTCGGCCACCTGATGGGCCTGATCACCCTGATGAAAGGCCAGCCCCTGGCCTACAACAAGGACAACCAGGAAGACAAGGAGCCGCTGTTCGACACCGTCGACACGCTCAAAGACACGCTGCGCATCTTCGCCGAGATGGTGGCCGGCATCACTGTCAAACCCGAAGCCATGGAGCAGGCCGCGCTGCGCGGCTACGCCACCGCCACCGACCTGGCCGACTACCTGGTGAAAAAAGGCATTCCCTTCCGCGACGCCCACGAAACCGTGGCCCATGCCGTGAAGGCCGCCACCACCCATGCGGTGGACCTGTCCGAGCTGCCGCTGGCCGTGCTGCAGGAATTCAACCCAAAAATCGAAAAAGACGTCTACGACTGCCTGAGTCTGCGCGGCTCGCTCAACGCCCGCAACATCCTGGGCGGCACGGCGCCGGCACAGGTCAAGGCGCAGATCGCGCGCCACCGTGCGCGGCTGGGCTGACTGAAGCACCGGCGGAGGCATGTTTTACGCAATTCCGCTGGAAAACCGGCCGACCTGGCGTAACCCGCCATGGCTCACGATTCTGCTGATCCTCGTGAACATGGCGGTGTTCTGGGGCCCGCAGCGCGCCGAAGAAAATGCCCAGCAAAAGGCCGCAGCCTTCTATCTTTCAAGCAGCCTGCCGCAGCTGGAGTTGCCCGCCTTCGTCGGCTGGCTGGAAGAGACCGCTTCCCCGCACGCACCGGCGGCCAGGCGCATGCTGGAGCAGCGCCGCTACGACGCACTGCTCGACGGCCTGGAATATGAAAAGCCCTTCCTGGCGCGCCTGCACGGCGGCCTCGTCATCCGGCCCGGGAACCCTGCCCACCCGCAGTGGGAGCAGGACCGCCGGCGCTACGAAGCCTTGCAGCCGGCTCCATTCACCGCCCGCTGGGCCCAGGACAACACCAAGGACGCGCCGTTTCGACCCGCGACCTGGATCACCTCGGCCTTCCTGCACGCCGACACCAGCCACCTGATCGGCAACATGGTGTTCCTCTTCCTGTTCGGCTTTTCCGTCGAACTCGCGCTGGGCCGCGGCCTTTACCTGGCGTTTTACCTCGCGGGGGCGCTCGGTGCCGCGCTGCTGGCGGGCTGGGCCTATGCCGGCCAAGGCGGTTACGGCCTGGGCGCGTCCGGTGCGATTTCGGCCCTGATGGGCATGTATGCCGTGATGTACCGCCTGCGCCGCATCCGGTTTTTTTACCAGCTGTTTTTCTATTTCAATTACGTCACGGCGCCCGCGCTGCTGTTGCTGCCAGCCTGGATCGCCAACGAGATGCTGCAGCACCTGATAGGCGGCAAGGGTGTGGCCTACATGGCGCATCTGGGCGGGCTGCTCACGGGCGCGCTGCTGATGGCCGCGGCGATGCGCTGGCGCAAACTCACGCCGCCGCCCGTGGCGGCAGAGCGGGCCGACGACGGCTTCGAACGGCATGTGGCCGAGGCCAAACGGCTGGCGGGCGAGATGAAATTCGACGCGGCCTGCGCGCAATGGCGCGCCGCGGCGAAGCTACGGCCCACCGACGGCGAAGTGCTGCGAGCCTGGTTCAACACCGCGCGGCTGCAGCCGGCCGGCGAAGACTTCCACGGTGCCGCCCACCGCATCTTCCGCCTCGGCCCCAGCGACGACGCCACGCTGGAGCTGCAGCATGCCAGCTACCGGACCTACCTCGATCAGGCCAAACCCGGCGCGCGGCTCAAACCCGACGACATGGCACGGCTGGCGCGCCGCTTCACGCGCGCCCGCCAATTCGACGACGCCGACACGCTGTGCCGCGCGCTGCTCAAGAGCGCGCCGGAGCACTCGGGACTCGCCGACACGCTGGGTGTTTGCGCGCACGGCTGGCTGCGCGCGGGACAGCGCGAGCGCGCCCTTTACTGGCTGCCGCATCTGCAGCGGCTCGCGCCCAACGATATGGCCACACGCGCACTGGCGCAGGCCTGAGAACCTGTTCACGCGGCGGGCTGGTCGCGCAGCAGCCAGCGCACTTCGCGCGTCGGGTCGCTGTCGGGGTAGCGCTCCTCGAGCACTGCCAGCACCGGCCGGGCCAGGTCGGCGCGGTGCATGCCCTGCGTCAGTACCCGCGCGATCAGCTCGTAGGCCTGCGGAATCGCGTCGTGGCCGCGAAATCGCTTGTCGAAACTGCGCAGCATGGCAAGCGCCGCCTGCGCGTCGCCGGCGCGCCAGGCGGCGCGTGCCAGGGCCAGCGTCTGTCCGGCGTCTTCGAGCACAAACCCCGGATCGCGGGCACGGCAATCCTGCCAGGCCCTGACCGCTTCGGCCCCCAGCTCCTGCTGCAGCAACAACGCGATCAGGCGCTTTGCATGGCCGACCAGCGTCGGCGTCTTATCGGTCATCAGCAACACGCGGTGATAGCGCCGCAGCGCGGCGATGTCGTTGGGGCGCATGCGCTGGTCCTCGTAGGCGATGTTCAGCGCAGCGGGAATATCGCCGTCGGTCACCAACTCTGCGACCAACGCGTCGGTTTCCTGGCGCGCGACCTGTTCCGGGCTGCGGCGATCGACCGGCAGCTCGTCCGCGCCGGCGCCCGGCAGCAAGTCAATGTCCAGGCCCTCATGATGCTGGTACATCACATACCCGAGCAGGCTGGCCATGACCCAGCCGAAATAGATAAATGCAAAGTTGAACAGCGGCACCAGCAGCCAGAGGCTGACCAAAGGCAGGAGCAGCGCCAGCGCGACCTGCGCACCACTGCTCAGCAAAAACAGGAACAGACACAGCGCAAGATAAGGCGCACCGATCACACGCACGACGCGCAAGATCTCGGCTGGGTTCAGCGAACGCATCGCACTGCCCGACTGCACCAGCACAATGATCGTCGCCGGAAGCAGGAAGGAAAGCACAAAAGTCGCGGCGGTGGCCAGCTTGCTGTTGACCGAAGCCACGAGGCCCAGAACGACCCCTTGCACGACAAAGACAGCAAACAGCTTCCAGGGGAGGCTGCTCCATTCGTCATCGAGCCGCGACGGAAAGTCCCTGGCGCGAGCGATGCCGCGGGAGCCGAGTACGGCGACCTTGAAACCGTAGCGGCTGGCTGCCAGAAGAATTCCAAGCTCGACAATCACCCACATGAACAAGCTGGGGAGAAAAAAGAACACTCCCGGCAAAAGGCTGCACAGCGCCAGGAACGCGGCATAGGCCAATGGCGTGGCCTGGAACGGGAATGCAAAGAATTTGTTGAGGCGGTGCCAGAACGGCTTGACCGCAGATTTGCCGGCCGCCATGCCTAACGCACCCCATGTGTTGCACCGGACCGCTTCACCTGCATCAACGCTCCCATCTCAACTCCCCGTTGTTGTGCGGTGATTCTAGACGGGCCCCTGTGTTGCTCCAGGCCCTCATCCCAACCTTTTCCCCGAGGGAGAAGGAGCCAAACCGGAAGCACACTGGATGCCGGTTTTTAAGGCCCACCTAAGTCAGTGCGTGCATACTTGCACCTTCTAAGTAGGGTTCCCCCATGCGTTTACTGCTGGTCGAAGACGACGCCATGATCGGAGAGACGGTTTTGCAGGTGCTGCGCGCCGAGCATTACGCGGTCGACTGGGTGCGCGACGGCCGCATGGCCGATGAGGTCCTGCGCAGCGAACATTACGACCTGGTGCTGCTGGACCTGGGCCTGCCCCAGCGCGACGGCCTTGAGGTGCTGCGCGCACTGCGCGCGCGCCGCGACACCACGCCGGTGCTGGTGGCCACCGCGCGCGACGCGGTCGGCGACCGCATCGCCGGGCTGGATGCCGGTGCCGACGACTACGTCGTCAAACCCTATGACACCGACGAGATGCTGGCGCGCATACGCGCATTGCTGCGCCGCAGCGCCGGCCGCGCCGAGCCGGCCTTTGAACACAAGGGCGTGAGCCTGAACCCGGCCACGCGCGAAGCCAGCCTCAACGGCCAGCCCGTGACTTTGTCGGCGCGCGAGTGGGCGGTGCTGGAACCCCTGCTGGCCCGCCCCGGCGTGGTGCTCTCGCGCGCCCAGCTCGAGGAAAAACTCTTCAGTTGGAAGGACGACGTCAGCAGCAATGCCGTCGAGGTCTATATCCACGGCGTGCGCAAAAAACTGGGCAACGACATCATCCAGACGGTGCGCGGCCTGGGCTACCTGGTGCCCAAGCAATGAAGAATCCGGCGCCGCACTCGTTAAGACGCAGGCTGCTCTGGTTTGTGCTTGCCGCGATCTTCCTGGCGGCCCTGCTGCAGGCGGCCACCGCCTACCGCGGCGCGCTGCAGCAGGCCGATTCGATGTTCGACGAGCACCTGCGGCAGATGGCGCGCTCGCTGCGCAGCGGCGTGCCCTTCAACCTGCCGCTGGACGAGGCCGACGCCGACGACCGTTTCGAGGTTTATGTGCAGATCTGGGGCCAGGACGGCACACAGATCTTCCGCTCCACGCGCTCGGCGCTGCCGCCGCGCGCGGTGCTGGGCTTTTCCGACGTGGAGGCCCACGGCAACCGCTACCGCGTCTACACCCTGCAGACCGCGCTGCAGACGGTGCAGATCGCCCAGGACCTGGACGCGCGCTCGGCCCGCGCGCGCGCGCTGGCGGTGCGCGCCGTGCTGCCTTTTGTGTTCCTGACGCCGCTGCTGATGCTGGCCGTCTGGTGGGTCATCAGCCGCTCGCTGGCGCCCATTGAACGCGCCCGGCGCCAGGTGGCGGGCCGGCGCGCCGACGACTTGTCGCCGCTGGCCGCCGAAGGCCTGCCCGACGAGGTGCGCCCCCTGGTGGACGAACTCAACCTGCTGTTCGGCCGCGTGCGCGGCGCTTTCGAGGCACAAAAACATTTTGTGGCCGACGCGGCGCACGAGCTGCGCTCGCCGCTGACCGCGCTCAAGCTGCAGGCCCAGGCCCTGCGCCGCAATGGCGGCACGCCCGCCGAACACGAAGCCGGCATCGCCCGGCTCAACCAGGGCATAGACCGGGCGATACGCCTGGTCGAGCAGCTACTGGTGCTGGCCCGCGAAGAAGCCGGCGAAACCGCCGGGGCAAGCGGCTCAGGCCAGGCCGCGGCCGCCGTGCCCGTGGACCTGCAGGACGTCATCAAGCTTGCCGTGGCCGATGTGCTGCCGCACGCCCTGCACAAGCAGATAGACCTGGGCATGGTGGCGGGCACCGCCTTGCCGCGGCCGCCACAGGTCACGGGCCAGGCCGAGGCCCTGCGCGTGCTGCTGCGCAACCTGCTGGACAACGCCGTCAAGTACACACCGGCCGGCGGCCGGGTCGACGTGTCGCTGGCCCCGCAGGAGGGCGAGACCGTGCTCGCGGTGGAAGACAGCGGCCCCGGCATAGACGAGCAGGACCGCGAACGTGTGTTCGACCGCTTCTTCCGCGCGGCCCAGGAGGGGGACGGCGCCGATGCCGCCCCGCCCACCGGCAGCGGCCTGGGCCTGGCCATCGTCAAGGCGATTGCCGGACGGCACGGCGCCACGCTGGAGCTGGGCCGCTCCGAACGCCTAGGCGGGCTCAGGGTCGAGGTGCGTTTTCCGGTTGCGCCGGATACTGGCTCCGCTTAAGCCCCGTCTAAGGCAGTGTCCCCATAGTTAGGTCCATCGGCACCGCGGAGTGCCGTAACCCAACCCAAGGAAGCACGCCATGTCATCCACTGCATTGAAGAACACCCGGCTTGTCGCCGCATTGCTGGCCGCGGGCGCCATTGGCGGCGCCGGCGTCGGCGCGATCAACATCCTGCATTCCGCCGCCACGGCCGCCACGCCGCCCGCCATCACGGCGCCCGCCGCCACGACCGGCGCGGCCCCCGTCCCCATGGCCCTGCCCGACTTCTCGCAGATCACCGAGCGCTACGGCCCGGCCGTGGTCAACATCAGCGTGACCGGCACCACCAAGGTCCGCAATGAAGTCGCCCAGGGTGACGATGATGACGATTCGCCTTTCTCCGGCGACCCCTTCTTCGAGTTCTTCAAGCGCTTCCAGCAGGGCCAGGGCCGCCCCGGCGCCCGCAACGGCGCGCCGCAACAGGAAATGCCCACACGCGGCCAGGGCTCGGGTTTTATCGTCAGCGCCGACGGCATCATCCTGACCAACGCCCATGTGGTGCGTGACGCGAAAGAAGTCACCGTCAAGCTCACCGACCGCCGTGAATACCGCGCCAAGGTGCTGGGCGCCGACCCCAAGACCGATGTCGCCGTGCTGCGCATCGAAGCCAAAAACCTGCCCGTGGTCACCCTGGGCAAGGTCAGCGAGCTCAAGGTCGGCGAATGGGTGCTGGCCATAGGCTCGCCCTTCGGTTTTGAAAACACCGTCACCGCCGGCGTCGTGAGCGCCAAGGGCCGATCCCTGCCCGACGACAGCGCCGTCCCCTTTATCCAGACCGACGTGGCCGTCAACCCCGGCAACTCCGGCGGGCCGCTGTTCAACACGCGCGGCGAAGTGGTGGGCATCAACTCGCAGATCTACACCCGCAGCGGCGGCTACCAGGGCGTGTCCTTCGCGATTCCCATCGACGTGGCGGCCAAGATCAAGAACCAGCTCGTGGCCACCGGCAAGGTCGAGCATGCGCGCCTGGGCGTGGCGGTGCAGGAGGTCAACCAGGCTTTTGCCGACTCCTTCAAGCTCGACAAGCCCGAAGGCGCGCTGGTCTCCAGCGTTGAAAAAGGCGGCCCCGCCGACAAGGCCGGCCTGCAAAGCGGCGACGTGATCCGTCGCGTCAACGGCCAGCCCATCGTCTCCTCCGGCGACCTGCCCGCCCTCATCAGCCTGGCGGCGCCCGGCGACAGCCTCAAGCTCGACGTCTGGCGCCAGGGCTCGGCCAAGGAAATCAGCGCCAAACTCGGCAGCGCCGACGACAAAACCGGCCAGGTCGTGGCGAAGAAGGACAGCCCCAACCACGGCAAGCTGGGCCTGGCCCTGCGCCCGCTGCAGCCCGATGAAAAGAATGAAACCGGCATCGACAACGGCCTGGTCGTCGAACAAGCCAGCGGCCCCTCGGCCCTGGCCGGCGTGCAGCCCGGCGACGTGCTGCTGTCCATCAACGGCGTGCCCGTGAAAAACATAGACCAGGTGCGCGCCACCGTGGCCAAGTCCGAAAAATCCGTGGCCCTGCTGATACAGCGCGGCGACAGCAAGATTTTTGTGCCGGTCAACCTGGGCTAAATGAAACTGCGGCTCCCGGCGTGTTGCCCGGGGCCGCTAGCCTTCCTGCCTGAAGGCGAGCCGGGTCCAGGTGACATCGGCGGCAACATTGCCCGGCAGCAATGACCCGGTCTGGGTATTCAGCACGGCCCTGAGCCCGTGCCGGCGCGCAAGCGCCATCGTCTCCTCACCCGACACCTCAAACATGCGCCGCCCGGCGGGAACAGGCCCGTGCCTGAGCGACAGCAGGATCAGCCCGCCCGGCGCCAGCAGCGACACCAGCCTGGGCATGCCGGCGCGGCGCTCCGCCTCGTCAAGATGCATCCACACCGCGCTCAGCATCACAACATCAAAGCGCTGCCCACGCGACAGCACAGCCTCCAGCCCGGGCAAGACATCGTCCAGCCATTCGATCAAGGGCGAGGGGTGAAGCCGCATGGCCGCCGTCCGAAACTCCGTCGTCGGCTCCACGGCCAGGACACTATGCCCCTGCTCCGCAAACCAGGCCGCATCGACGCCGGTCCCCGCCCCTATATCCAGGATACGGCTTGGCGTCTTTGGCAACAGATGCAGCGCGACCTCGTGGCGTTTGTCAAAGGGAATGGACTCGTACTGGGGAATCAAGGCCTCGGCTTGCTCGGCGTAACCTTGGGTGCCTGGGGGGATGATGTTGTGGCCAATGGCCTTGAGTGTTCCGAGTTTCATGTTTCAGCCTGACCACGGGATTTAAACGCCTCAACCAAAGCATAAAGCCGCCCCAAAGCCTCAGGCAACTCCGGCTCTGCCTCCAGAACATCCATCCTGTACCTCACAAGATGGAACTCGGCCTCGGTCCTGATTTCCCCCCGCGCCATCACCTTCTCGAGACGCGCAGCTTCAAGCAGCAGAAATTCGGGGTACTCCGCCGCCAGCGCATCGTGCAGCGCTTTTGACACCGCCCCACGCCACTGGCTATCCACTTCGCTAATAAGGTTGGGCATGTCCTTCAAGCCCTGCTCCAGGCCGGAGACGACCTGTGAACTTGTGGGCTTGGCACCCTGTGGACGGGCCTCGGCAACAAAGGTTGGAACCCCGGTGGCGACCAGCGCGAGTTCCCAGGCCTTTTCATCCGGAATGGCGGTAATGGCCTGCGCAAAGCGTGCATAGGCCGCAAGGAGTTTTTCTGATTTTGTCGCCACGTTATTTTCTAGCGTGGCGCGAGGTGCGGCTCGAGCATCCGAGGATTTTCATAGGGGCGATGGTACTAGGGCGGGTTCAGGTTTTTAGCGGATGAATCCGCCGATTTCGCAGATTTACGCAGATTGAAAACAAGATGTTTGTGCTCCCTTGCATGAAGGCCTGACCGCTACGCCGCAGCGCGCCCAGCCCTACTTTGTCGCGCAAACGCCGCGTTCATTCCTCCAGATCCCCGCATTTCTCAAGCCCCCAGCATAAAACCCCACAGCCCCCGCTATATTCCCCGCATGGCAACGACGACGAGTACCAGTAGCAGAAACCCCGGCGGCCTGATCAGCCGGCTGCTGCGGCGTGGCCGGGAGGAGCGCTTGCCGCAGGCGGCAGGTGGGCTGACCTTCACCATGGTGATGTCCATGGTGCCCTTGCTGGCGCTGAGCTTTGCCTTGTTCGCGCGCATACCGGCCCTGCATGCGGCCGGGGATGCGATACGTGAGCACTTGCTGCGCGGGCTGCTGCCGGACGGCATCGCGCGTACGGTGCTCAAGTATCTCGCGCAGTTCGCGGGCAATACGGGCGGCCTCACGCAAGTCGGCTTTGCACTGCTGCTGGTGTCGGCGCTGGCGCTGCTCATGAGTGTGGAGACCACGCTGAACCGGATCTGGCAGGTCAAAAAGCCGCGCCCGCTGCTGCGCCGGCTGGGCCTGTACCTCGGCATGCTGCTGACCGGGCCGGTATTGATAGGCGCCAGCCTGTGGGCCGCGTCTTACTTGGCGACCGCCTCCAGCGGGCTGCCGGTGGCACGGCCCGGCTGGCTGCCGCACGCGCTGAACATCGGGCCCATGGCGCTCAGCGCCGCGGGCTTTGCCTGTTTGTTCCGCTTTGTGCCGCACACCGTGGTGCGCTGGCGCGATGCGATCGCGGGCGGCCTGCTGGCCGGTGTCGCCTTCGAGCTCGGCAAGCAGGGCTTTGCGATCTACCTCGCCAATGTGCCGACCTACCGCACGATTTACGGCGCCTTCGCGCCGCTGCTGGCTTTCCTGCTGTGGGTGTATTACTCGTGGCTGGTCACGCTGGCTGCCGCGCTGCTCAGCGCCAGCCTGCCGCGCGGCAGCTCGCAGGCCACACGGCGGCTTTCACGCGCGTAGGTTTCCAGCCACAGCCGTTCTTTTCGGGCCGAATTACGGCGCACAAGGCTTTACCATTGCCGCATGAAAACAACTTACATCCTCGGCGCCATCCTGGCCTGCAGCGTGATCGGAACTTTGGTCGGTGGCCGCGGCGTCAAGACCGGCATGCTGGTGTTGACGGCCCTGCTGTCGCTTTACGGCCTGTTTCGCCTGCTCGGTTAAATCCCTGAGGCCGTCCAGCCAAGGGGCAGCGGCCTCCACACCACGGCACACCTCGCTGGCCACCAGGCCGGTGACGGCCAGCATGGCTGCGGTGTGAAGCACCAAGGCCGCGAACGCCAGCGCCAGTGAACCCAAGCCGTCCATCCCGGCCAGCGATGCTTCTCCCGCGCATAGCGGCACCAGCGAAGGCACCAGCATCAGGCCCGCGCCCTGCGCGCCGCCCATCATGAAGGACCACAGCGCCAGGCCGGCATGGCCCGCGGGTGCGCGTGCCGACCTGGGCGCACGGCCCCACAGGTGAAGCACGACACAGGCCGCCAGCAGACCGCCCGCGAGCATCTGCAGTGCAAAGCGGTCCACGGCCAAGCCCCACACCACAGCGCCCGCCACCAGCGCAATCGAGGCGGCATGCCCCACGGCGACAGGCCACAAGGCCCGCAAGGCCTGCGCGCGGTCGCGCGAGCGCAGGCCCCAGGCGGCGGCGCAAGCCCAGCCATTGGCCGGGTTCAGCCCATGCAGGGCGCCAACACCCGCCACCACCAGCCAGGGCCAAAGGCTTGCCATGATGTTTTCGCCCGCCCGGCCCGCTCAGGCTTTTGCGCCGCAGCACGAAACCGCTTCAGGCGCGGGCGTAAACACGGCCTGGGACTCGTAGCGGTCATGGTGGCGCACCCAGTCCATCTTGTAAAAGCCATCATGCTCATCGCGGCCCTTGGGCGTGAGGTCCAGCATGTTGTAGGTGCCCATCATCACTTCCACGCCGCGGCCGTAGGTCGAATAGGTGTGAAAGACCCGGCCCTCGCCGTCCTTGTAAAACAGGCTGATGCCGGGCGCCTCTTCGGCCGGGAATTCCGTCATGCCGTAGTTGTAGTTGACGGTGCCGTCGACGCGGTCCTGCGGCCTGAAGCTCACATGGAAGTCGTAGTTGAAGTCGCCGCCGTTGGACGACACCCAGGCGAACTGCCAGCCCATGCGCCGGCGAAAGCGCTCAATCTCGGGCAGGGTCGCGCGCGAGACGGCCACAAACGTCACGTCGCGGTGCTCCAGGTGGACCTGCATGCCGGCCGTGTGGTCGGCCATGTAGGAGCAGCTCGGGCAGCCCTGCTCCCAGCCCGGGCCGAACATAAAGTGCTGCACCATGAGTTGGCGCCGGCCTTCAAACAGCTCGGCCAGCGAACGTTTGCCTTGGGGCGTGTCGAAGACGTAGTTCTTCTCGATCTGGACCCAGGGCAAGGCGCGGCGCTCGCGGGCAACCTGGTCGCGCAGGCGTGTCAGTTCTTTCTCCTGCGCGAGCAGGGTTTTGCGCTCGGCCAGCCATTGGTCCCTGGGCACGATGCTGTGCTGGGTGGTGGATGTTTCGGTCATGGTGCTGTTCATGCTGTGCTCCTTGGTGATGAGTGGGGGTGGTGACGGAAAAGTTTTTGCTCAGGCGCTGGTGAGCTGTTCGCGGCGCATGGCTGCCTGCACGGCGGGCCGGGCGGCGATGCGCGCCTGGAAGGCCAGCAGCCTGGGGAAGGCCGACAGGTCCAGCTTGACGAACTCCGCCCAGCGGGTCATCACAAACAGGTAGGCATCGGCCACGGTGAAGCGCTCGCCCAGCAGGAAGGGCGCGCGGCCCAGCGCGGCTTCCAGCAGGCCGTAGTGTTTGCGCAGGTGGGCCATGCGCGCGCCGCGCACCTCCTCGCTGCAGGCCGGGTTGAACAGCGGCATATAGCCCTGGTGCAGCTCGGAATTGAGGTAGCCCAGCATCTCCTGCAGGCGATAGCGCGCCATGCTGCCGTGGGCGGGCACCAGCTGCGCCTCAGGCTTGAGGTCGGCCAGGTATTGCACGACGGCCGGGCCTTCCGTCAGCACGCTGCCGTCGTCCAGGCGCAGCGCGGGCACCAGGCCCTTGGGGTTGATGGCGAGGTAGTCTTCATCGTGCTCGGTGCGTTTGGCGACCACGTCGACCTTCACAAGCTCGATGGGCAGGCCCAGCTCATGGGCCACGATGTGCGGCGACAGCGAGCAGGCTGAGGGGCTGTAATACAACTTCATGGTGATCTCCTTGGTGTGCGATGCGGTTTGCGTCAGTCAATGCGCTGCCCGACCCGTGCTGGTTCCGGGTGCGCTCGTTGTGGCCCTAAGGCCGGGGAAACTCTCAGCGCAAGGGCTCTAGCTGCCTTGAGCGCTGCGTTCTATGCGGCTTTACGCAGCCTTGGGCCGCCGCACGGCGCGGACCTTGCCGCTCTTGCCGCCGCCCGCGTAAAACAGGCCGGCGCCGTCGGACTCCAGCCCGCTGACGCCCACGCCCTGCGGCATTTCGAGCCGCGTGATCACGGCGCCGCTCTGGGGGTCTATGCGGCGTATCTCGCTCTCGTCGCCCTCCCAGGTGCCGTGCCAGAGTTCGCCGTCCACCCAGGTCACGCCGGTGACGAAGCGGTTCGATTCAATCGTGCGCTGGATGGCGCCCGTCTTGGGGTCGATCTGGTGGATTTTGCGGTCGCGGTACTGACCCACCCACAGGCTGCCTTCGGCCCAGGTCAGGCCCGAATCGCCACCGCCGCCGGGCGCCGGGATGGTGGCCAGCACCTTGCCGCTGGCCGGGTCTATCTTGGCGATGCGCGACTCGGCGATCTGGTACAGGTACTTGCCGTCAAAGGCGGTGCCGGCGTCGCCCGAGCAGTCCAGTGTGCGTGTCTGCTCACCGCTGGCCGGGTCGAAAGCGATCAGCTGGCTGCCCGCGGCGGCCCAGACGCGCTGGCCGTCGTGGGTGACGCCGGCGATGTCGTTGATGCCGGGGAAGCCGTATTCGCGCACGATCTCGGCGGGGCGCGCCTTGGGCTCGGGTGTCTTGCTGAGGGTCTTGCTTGTCATCGTGCTTCCTTGTCGCGCCGTTCATCGACGCCATGGAGACAACTCTATCCAATCGGCAGCGCAGCGGGGAGTAACAAGATCGTCGTGAATCCCGCAAGCGGCGGCGCCAGCCAGCGCTGGGCCCTTGCCCGCCCTATGGAGCGCACCCGCCCCTCGCCTTCCAGCTCGGCCAGGGCGCGCTGCACCGTGCGCTGGCTGGCGCCCAGGGCCAGCGCCAGGGCCGAGGTGGACCAGGCCGCACCATCCGACAGCAGCGCCAGCAGCGAGGCCTGGTCGCCGTCCAGCGGCGGCGCCAGCACGGCCACGTCGCGCCCGCCCAGCGGTTTCAGGATAAAACCCCGGCCGGTCGCCTCAATCGCCGCGAGCGGCTTGACCAGCGCGCGCAGCCGGCCTATTTCAACCCTGAGGCGCGCCCTGTGCGTCTCGTCGGGATGCCTGGTGCGAAACACCTTCGCAATCAAGGCCTCGCGCTCCACATCGCCGGGCCAGGCTTCGGCCAGCGCCCGGGCCAGCGCAAACAGCACGGGCCGGCGCGCCAGCGGCCGCCACTGCCCGCCGGCGCCAACCCCATGCCGGCAGGCATCGACCACCAGCGCGTCCGAGGCCAGCAGCGCCGACACCTCGTCCAGGCGCAGCGCCTGCTCGCCACCCGGTGTGAGCCGCCGGGCCGCGGGCCTGTCGAGCGCAGCCCGTGCCTCGGCCACTTCGGCCTGTAGCGCAGGCACCTGCGCGCGTTCGGCCGCCGCCTGCGCGCGCGCCAGTGCCAGGCGCGCCTCGCCGACCTGCAGCGAACGCAGCGCCAGCTCGGCCGCGGTCATTTCAGCCACCGCCCTCAGCGAGGGCCGCAGGCCCCGCGCATCAAGCCGCGCCAGCGCGGCCCTGGCCTCCTCAAGCCGGCCCAGCAATAAAAACCGGCGCGCCGTGACCAGCCAGGCCTGCAGCGCATTGGCATGGTCGGCATGCGCGTCCAGCGTGGCGGAGGCCGCCGCCAGCGCGCGCGGCGAGCCCGTGAAGTCGCGCATGGCCAGCGCCACCTCGGCCTCGGCCACCACACAGCGGGCACGCGACAAGGCCTCATGCGCGCCGAAGCCGCGCGCCGCGCGCCGCAGCAGTTCACGCGCGCGCGGGTGCTCACCGAGCTGGGCCATGGCAATGCCGCGCAAGGCCAGCGCCGGCGGATCGTCGCGCAGCGCCACCCGCTTGAGCGCGCCCAGCGCATCGCCGGCGGCCAGCGCGCGCGAGGAGGCGGTGATCAGGGAATCCATGGGCGTAGGCTACACCGCCTTGCGGGAGTGGCTAGCTGCAGCCGCTTCCCGCCTGGGTCTTGCTGCGGTCCACGACCACCACACCCTTGTCCAGCAAGGGCTTGACCTTGGCCATAAAGAGCGCGAGGTCTTGCGGTGTGTCACTCCCCGGCATGGACACTTCCAGAAGCCGGCCCTGGGGGAGTTGCCATTCCTCCACCTTGAACCCGCCGACGGCCACACGTTTCATGCGGTTCTTGCAGCCCATGGCCTTCGCGCGCATGGCTTCGGGAAAATCAAGCGTCTTCTTCGCTTCACGCTCGCAGGAAATCGAATAGGCCCGGCCGGGTTCCAGCGTCTGCAGCACCGAAACATCGGTCTCGCGCTTGATGCTGGTGTTTTTTCCCAGGGCGCAGGCAGCGTCCGTGTCAAAGCCGCTGCCGAAGGGTTGCGGGCTGCGGTACTTCAGCGTCAGCTCGACCTTGCCGTCGGACCGGGTCCGCCTGCGGCCGATTGCCGGCGGCTCGGTGGACACCGGCGGCGCCGACACCGTGAAGTACTCCACCTCGTATTCCGTGACCTTGCGGCTGCCTTCCAGGCCCATCACCGCCACGGCCTCCTCGGCGGACACCGGCCCGCCGCTGCTCCAGCGCAGCGCGAATTCCGCACCGCCGGCCCAGGAGAGCACGGGCATCAGCAGGCATGCCGCGCATGCGCCGCGCACAAGGGACAAGCAAACACTCGCAAGGGTTCGATATTTATTCATCACTGATTCCTGTGTCTGTGTGCCTCTCGCGGCCCCTAGCTGCGCGGCTCGAC
Organism: Polaromonas sp. P1_A2; assembly: GCF_056406895.1. Lineage (NCBI taxonomy): Bacteria > Pseudomonadati > Pseudomonadota > Betaproteobacteria > Burkholderiales > Comamonadaceae > Polaromonas > Polaromonas sp. P1_A2. Next base: position 307,594 of record NZ_JBFTZI010000003.1, read on the forward strand.
ACGGATTCCCGGTGCGTAGCAAACGCGCAGCACACCGGCTACCAGCTCGGACGACGCCTTCTGGAGGTGGTTGATGGCAATGTCCGCCGTGACGTACTCCTGCAAATTGCCCAGCGCTTGACCTGCACTCGCCCAGATCGGAGCGAAATCCTCCGTGAGCTTCTGCAGTCGGACGCGCTGTTGCGCGTTGCTGACCGCGGGTATTTTGAGCTCGGCGTTTCCAACTGTCAGCGCATGCGTCAATGTTCTGAGGTCATTGAGGTTGCGCCCGAGATCGAAAACGGCATCCTGGGACATTTCTGCGGCGGCAACCCTTCCGGCATTCCTGGCGAGGCTGTCGAGCAGTATCGGCAATTGCTGCGCAGCCGCAACGCGCGCAGGCACCTGGCGACCCTTGCGTTCATTCACCGCCACTTCCTGGGCCTGGCTGACCAAGACCAGTGACTCGCGAATCACATCGTGCAGGCCGTTCTGCACTGTCGGCAGGACATGGGGCTTCTGAAGAAGAATTTTCGCCGAATACTCCATACCGCCTACGAGAGGCGCAAAACGGTCGAGAGACGGCGGCAGATTGCCACGCATCAGTGTTCGCAGAGCGTCCATGTGCTGTCCGAGTTTCGGAACGGCTTCAGCGTCGCCGGCCCGCGCAGAGGTGAGTACCGGCCGCATTCCGTTGGCCTGATCAAACACCTGGCAGGCAAGCTGTGCCTCAGGGCTTGTCTGCCTGATCTGGCCGAAAGCCGGTGCAGCGAGAAATGCGCATGCCGCCATCCCGGCGGCTATCCAGCACCCTGCGATTTGTGAACGTGTCCGCATTGAAGCTTCCCGTTTGTTGTATTTGCGGCCACTATAGCCGCGACCCAACAATCCCCTGCGCTGGCGCGCTCTCCGGAGGGCCGGCGTGCCGGCCAGCACCCAAGCCACGGCTTGGGGCATTTTTCCCGGTCGCCGCTGCATTTTGTTACATACAAATCAGCTACGCTCTGGCTTCCCGAAGGAGAAGGAAACGTGAGCCAAATAATGAAAAAAGCCGCCCTGGCACTGATCGCGGCGGCTTCGCTGCATGTCCATGCCCTGCAAGTCACCAGCCTCTCGCCCCAGGGCGAGGTCGCGCGTGTGCGGCAGATCGTCGCCAAGTTCGATGAAGGCGCCGTCAATTTCGGCGACCCGAAAGCGCCCGCCCCGCTGTCACTGAGCTGCAGCGACGCCCAGGCCACCAAGGGCTCGGGCCGCTGGATCAACGAGCGCGAATGGGCGTTTGAATTCGAGAACGACCTGCCGCCCGGCGTCAGCTGCACGGTGAACCTGGTCGGCACCTTCAAGTCACCCAAGGGCCTGCCGGTGGCCGGCCCCTCTTCCTACAAGTTCAACACCGGCGGCCCGTTTATCCAGAACCTGCGCCCCGGCACCTACCAGCGCATCGACGAAGAGCAGTACTTCCTGCTGCAGCTCAACGGCCCGGCCACCTTGCAAAGCGTTCGCGAGAACGTCTGGTGCGCCGTCGAAGGCCTGGGCGAACGCGTGCCTGTCAAGCTGATCGAGGGCAAGGAGCGCGAGGAGCTGCTCAAGTCCCAGGGCCTGGACAAGGCCGCGGCCGGCGAGCCGCTGCGTTACGTCACGCTGGCCTGCAACCGGCGCCTGAGCTCTGCCAGCAAGGTCCAGCTGGTTTACGGCAAGGGCGTGAGCACGCCCAGCGGCGTGCCCAACTCGGTCGAAAAACGCTACAACTTCCAGGTGCGCGAGCCCTTCTCGGCGTCCTTCAGCTGTGAGCGCGAGAACGCCCAGTCGGCCTGCCTGCCCATGCGGCCCATGAGCCTGTCTTTCAACGCGCCTGTGCCGCGCAAGCTGGCCGAGGGCATACGCCTCAAAGGCGATAAGGACACGCTCAAGCCCTCTTTTGAAGAAGGCAACAGCGACGGCGACAACGTGGTCACCAACATCACCTTCAAGCCGCTGTTTCCGGAACAGGCCCAGTTCTCGCTGGAACTGCCCAGCAACTTCAAGGACGCCTCGGGCCGCACGCTGCGCAATGCCGACAGCTTTCCGCTGAAGGTGGCCACGGGCGCGATGCCGCCGCTGGCAAAATTCGCCGCCTCGCCCTTCGGCATCGTCGAGCGTTTTGCCGAACCCAATACCAAACCCGGCGACCCGGCCCTGCTGCCGGTCACGCTGCGCAATGTGGAAGCGGCCCTGCAGGTCAAGGGCCTGGCCCCGGGCGCCGGCAAGGTCAGCGACCTGCAGCCGCGCACCGATGCCGACATCATTGCCTGGTTCCGCAAGGTGCAGCGCTATGACGAGTACGAGGTCCCGCGCAAGGCGGCGGCCGCCGACGTCAAGGGCCCGCTGCCCAAGCCGCTGGAAACGCGCGACAAGGACTATGTGCAGTCGCGCATGCTGTCTTTGCTGGGCGGCCAGGCCGGCGTGAAGACGCTGGACCTGCCCAAACCCGTGGGCGGCGACCCACGCCCCTTTGAAGTCGTCGGCATCCCGCTGGCGCCTGGTTTCCATGTGGTCGAGATCGCCTCGCAGAAACTCGGTACCTCGCTGCTGGACGAGCGCCACGGCGCGAGCCGGACCATGTATGTGCGCACCTCGGCCCTGGTGACCAACCTGGGCGTGCATTTCAAGCTGGGCCGCGAGAACTCGCTGGCCTGGGTCACCACACTCGACAAGGGCACGCCGGTGGCGGGCGCCACAGTGCGCGTCTCGGGCTGCAACGGCACCGAGATCGCGAAAGCCGTCACCAACGCGCAAGGCATCGCGAATTTCAGCGAGCTGTCGTCCGAGCCGCCGCGTTGCTCGGGCAGCAACAACGACGACTACCGCAACGCCTATTTCGTCAGCGCGCGCAGCACGGTAGCGGGTGTCGAAGACCTGGCCTTTACCTGGAGCGACTGGCACAAGGGCATAGAGCCCTGGCGCTTCAACGTGCCGACCAGCCGCGACCCCATGCCCGACGAGCGGGCCCACACGATTTTTGACCGCACCTTGCTGCGCGCCGGCGAGACCGTGTCCATGAAGCATGTGCTGCGCACCGAAACCAGCAAGGGCTTCGGCCTGCCCGAGGGCACGCCGGCCACCCTGGTCGTCACCCATGTGGGCAGCGGCCAGCAATTCACCCAGCCCATCAGCTGGCGCAAGACGGCCACAGGCGGCCTGAGCGCCGAGAACACCTTCGCGATCCCGCCGGCCGCCAAGCTGGGTATTTACGAAGTCCAGCTCAAGGCCCCGAACGACAGCGGCAAGGGCCGCGGCAACCGCGCCCGCAGCTTCACCAGCGGCCAGTTCCGCGTCGAAGAGTTCCGCCTGCCGGTGCTCGAGGGCCGCATCAACCCTTCCGAGAAGAAGGCGCTCATCAACGTGAAGTCCGTGCCCACCGACGTGCAGATCAACTACGTCTCGGGCGGCGGCGCCGTCAACCTGCCGGTGCGCGTGTCGGCGCTGGTGCGCGCCAAGAGTCTGAGCTACGGCGACTATGAAGAATTCAACTTCATGCCGCCGCGCAACAACCGCGACAGCGGCGGCAACCAGGACAACGAGGAACGCACGGCCTCGCAGGACCAGCGCGTGATCGCCGACAAGCTGCCGCTCACGCTGGACCGCAACGGCGCGGGCAAGCTCACGATCAACGACATCCCCGCGCACAGGCAGCCGCAGGAGCTGCTGCTGGAAGCCAGCTATGCCGACCCCAACGGCGAGGTGCAGACGATTCGCAGCGTCTCCACCGTCTGGCCCGCCGCCGTGGTGGCCGGTATCAAAACCGAAGGCTGGGTTTCCTCCAGCCAGAAAATCAAATTCCAGGCGCTGGCGCTGGACCTCACAGGCAAGGTCGCCCCGGGCGTATCGCTCGAGGTGAAAGCCGTGGCGCGCATCACCACCACCAGCCGCAAGCGCATGGTGGGCGGCTTCTACACCTATGACAACAAGACCGAGACCAAGGACCTCGGCAGCGTCTGCAGCGGCAAGAGCGACTCGCGCGGCCTGCTGCTGTGTGAGACCAAGCTCGGCGAGCCGGGCGAGGTCGAACTCATCGTGACGGCGAAAGACAAGGACGGCAACAGCATCCAGGCCGCCAGCAATGTCTACGTCACGCGCCAGGGCGAGCTCTGGTTCGGCGGCGAGGACCACGACCGCATGGACGTGCTGCCCGAAAAGAAAAGCTACCAGCCCGGCGAGACCGCCAAGTTCCAGGTGCGCATGCCTTTCCGTTTTGCCACGGCCCTGGTCGCGATTGAGCGCGAAGGCGTGATCGAAACCCAGGTGGTGCAGCTCAACGGCCAGGACCCGACCGTCAACCTGCAGATCAAGGACGGCTGGGGCCCGAATGTGTATGTCAGCGTGCTGGCCCTGCGCGGCCGGCTGCGCGAGGTGCCCTGGTACAGCTTCTTCACCTGGGGCTACAAGGCGCCGCGCGAATGGTGGACCTCCTTCTGGTACGAAGGCCGCGAATACGTGGCGCCCACCGCGCTGGTTGATTTGAGCAAGCCGGCCTTCCGCCTGGGCGTGGCCGAGATTCGCGTGGGCACCAAGGCCCACCAGCTTGAGGTGAGCGTGAAGGCCGACAAGGAAAGCTACGCGGTGCGCGGCCAGGCCAAGGTCACCATCACCGCCAAACTGCCCAACGGCCAGCCGGCCGCCAATGCCGAAGTGGCGCTGGCCGCGGTGGACCAGGCGCTGCTGGAACTGATGCCCAACGACAGCTGGGACCTGCTGGGCGCCATGCTGCAGCGCCGCTCCTGGGGCGTGGAGACCTCAACCGCGCAAATGGAAATCATAGGCCGCAGGCACTACGGGCGCAAAGCCGTGGCGGCCGGCGGCGGCGGCGGGCGCAGCAACACGCGCGAACTGCTGGAAACCCTGCTGCTGTGGAACCCGAATGTGGTGCTGGACGCCAAGGGCCAGGCCGTGGTGACGGTACCCCTCAATGACGCGCTGACCACCTTCAAGATCGTCGCGGTGGCCGATGCCGGCACCGGCCTCTTCGGCACCGGCCAGACATCCATACGCGCCACGCAGGACCTGCAGATCATCAGCGGCCTGCCGCCGCTGGTGCGCGAGGACGACCAGTTCCGCGCGCAGCTGACCTTGCGCAACACCACCAAAGCCGCGATGAAGGTCGAAGTGAGCCCGCGCGCCACCCTGCTCGACCTGAAGCCGCAGACCGTGGACATCCCCGCCGGCGAGGCGCGCGAGGTGGCCTGGATGGTCACCGCGCCCGCGCAGCTGGCGCTCACACGCGCCGAAGCCATCCTGTGGGAGATTGAAGCCAAGGACACGATCACCGGTGCGCGCGACGGCCTCAAGGCGCGCCAGCGCATCATCCCGGCCGTGCCGCTGACGGTGCAGCAGGCCACGCTGGTGCAGGTCGACGGAAGCTTCACGCTGGACGTGAACCCACCGGCCGACGCCCTGCCCGGCCGTGGCGGCCTGAAGATGTCGCTGCAGCCCAAGTTGGCCGAAGGCATGGACGGCGTGCGCGATTATTTTGCGATGTACCCCTTTATCTGCCTGGAGCAGAAAACCAGCAAGGCCGTGGGCCTGCGCGACGGCAAGCTTTGGCAGACCGTGCTGGCGCAACTGCCCACCTACCTCGACAGCGACGGCCTGGCCAACTACTTCCCGCCGCGCGACGGCGAAGCCAACCGCGGCAGTGATGCGCTGACGGCCTATTTGCTGGCCGCCACGCATGAGGCCTCCGGCCTCAACCCGGCCTTTGCCCTGCCCGACGAGGCCCGCGCACCCATGGAACGCGGCCTGATCGCATTCGTGGAAGGCCGTATCCAGCGCGATTTCTGGAGCCCGCGCAAGGACCTGGACGTGCGCAAGCTGGCCGCGCTGGAGGCGCTGTCGCGCTACGGCAAGGCCCAGGGCCGCATGCTGGGCAGCATCACCGTCGCGCCCAACCAGTGGCCCACGCATGCGGTGATCGACTGGCTCAACATCTTGAAACGTGTGGCCGACGCGCCGCAGCGCGAGCAGCGCATTGCCGAGGCCAACCAGGTGCTGCGCTCACGCCTGTCCTTCCAGGGCACCAAACTCATCTTCAGCACCGAGAAGGACGACTACTGGTGGTGGCTGATGACCAACGGCGACGTCAACACCGCGCGCCTGATGCTGGCCGTGATGGACGACCCGGCCTGGAAGGACGACATGGGGCGCCTGGCCAACGGCTTTATCGCGCGCCAGCAAAAAGGCGCCTGGCACACCACCACGGCCAACCTCTGGGGCGGCCTGGCGCTCGACAAGTTCTCGGCCAAGTTTGAAGCCACGCCGGTGGCCGGTGTGACCAAGGCCACGCTGGCCGCGGCCGCCGCGAGTGCGGCCAGTGTGGAGTGGGCCAAGGTTGACCGTGTCAAGACCACCGACGCGGCCGGGGCGCCCAACCAGACCACCTTCTTCGGCGCACCCGCTTCGCCCGGCAACCTGCGCAACAACAGCATGTTCCTGCCCTGGGGCAGCGCCGCGAAAGACACGCTGACGGTGACGCACCAGGGCCCGGGCAAGCCCTGGCTCACCCTGCAGTCCATCGCAGCCATCCAGCTCAAGGAACCGTTTAACGCCGGTTACCAGATCAAGAAGACCATCACGCCGGTGGAGCAGGCCGTCAAGGGTGTCTACACCCGCGGCGACGTGGTGCGCATCTCGCTGGAAGTCAACGCGAGCGCCGACATGACCTGGGTGGTGATCAGCGACCCGGTGCCCGGCGGCGCGACCATCCTCGGCGGCGGCCTGGGCCGTGATTCGGAAATCGCCACCAGCGGCGAGAAAAAGACCGGCACCGGCTGGCCCGCGTTTGAAGAACGCAGCTTCGAAGCCTTCCGCAGCTATTACGAATACCTGCCCAAAGGCGTGGTGAAGATGGAATACACCGTGCGCCTGAACAATGTCGGCGATTTCGCGCTGCCGCCCAGCCGCGTGGAGGCCATGTACGCGCCCGAGATGTTCGGTGAATTCCCGAATGCGCGGGTCAAGGTGGAAGCCGCGAAATGATCCAGCGCCGCGCCGTAGCCGCCGCACTCGCCGCGGGCATGGCCCTGCCGCGCGTGGCGGCCGCGGCCGCGGCTGACTGGCAGCGCAGCCTGGGCTACCCCACGGGCTGGGGGCCCAACCGCAGCTGGACCGACAAGGACTACCGCATCGGCAATTATTCGGGCGGCTACGAGGCCATGTTCCGCGCGCGGCCCATCGCCGCGCCGGCACAGGCCTCTCCACTGGTGGCCGCTTCGGCTGAAAGCCTCAAGGCCTTTACGCCGGTTGCGGAATCGGCGGCGGACTACCTCAAGGCCTGGCCGGTGACCGGCCTGCTGGTGGCGCGCAAGGGCCAGGTGCTGCTGGAGTCCTACCAGTTCGATCGCAAGCCCGAGATGCGTATGACCAGCTGGTCCATGGCCAAGAGCGTGACATCCTTGCTGCTGGGCATCTGCCTGGACCGCGGCCTGATCCGCTCCATGGACGACACGCCGCAGATGTATGTCGAGGAACTCAAGGGCACGCTGCACGGCGGCATCGCCCTGCGCCACCTGGCGAATATGTCCAGCGGCGCGGCCATACTGCACGACCGCGACAACCCCACCATCTACCCGCGCGCCTTCTCCGGCGGCAACACCGACCTGGAAGCCGTGGTGCGCGGCTGGAATACCGTGCAGGAGCCGCCCGGCACCCGCTACAACTACAACGAGCTGTGCCCGCTGACCATAGGCATGGTGATTCGCCAGGTCACCGGCCAGCCCCTGGCCTCCTTTTGTGAGCAGGCCCTGTGGCAGCCCCTGGGCGCCGAGGGCGGCGCCAGCTGGCTGTGCGACAGCAAGGGCAAGGAGTTCAACTGCATAGGCTTTGGCGCGCGGCTGCGCGACTGGGCCCGGCTGGGCCAGCTGATCGCGCAGAACGGCGCCATTGAAGGCCGCCAGGTCGTCAGCAAAAAATGGATAGACGAATGTTCCTCCTGGTCGGCCGCCGACGCCCAGGGCCGGCACGGAACGGCCATGCGCTATTTCGGCTACAAGAATTTCTTCTGGCACCCCAAGGCCGACGGCAGCTGGATGATGATGAACGGCCACCACGGCCAGCGCGTGCTGGTGGACCGCGTGACCCAGACCGTGCTGGTGCAGACCGCCGTGGAGGCCGAGGGGCCCTGGCAGGCGCAGCTGCTGCAGCTTTTTAGTGCGGCGACCAAGGTGGGGTTGGTGGCATGAGCAGGATCAGGCACCACATCGCGGCGGCGCTGCTGCTGGCGGCGTGCACCACAGGCATCGCCCGCGCCGCCGCCACCTTCGACGAAGTCAAACGCGGCTTCAAGCCCTCCGAGACCCTGGTGCTGGACCGCAACGGTGAACTGCTGCAGCGCCTGCGCACCGACAAAGCTGTGCGGCGCGGCCAGTGGGTTGCCTTGCCCGATGTATCGCCGGCCCTGCGCACAGCGCTGGTGCTCAGCGAGGACAAACGGTTTTACGAACACAGCGGCGTGGACTGGCGCGCCGTCTCGGCCGCGGCCTGGGGCAATTTGTGGAACACCAAGACCCGCGGCGCCTCCACCATCAGCATGCAGCTGGCCGGGCTGCTCGATGAAGACTGGCGCGCCGGCGCGGGCGGGCGCAGCCTCACGCAAAAGGTCGGCCAGACCGTCTCGGCGCAAATGCTGGAAGCGCGCTGGCGCAAGGACCAGATCCTGGAGGCTTACCTGAATCTCGTGCCCTTTCGCGGCGAGATGGTGGGCATAGACGCGCTGAGCCGCACGCTGTTCGGCAAGGCCGCGCATGGCCTGGACGAACGCGAGGCGGCGATTGCGGCCGCGCTGGTGCGCGCGCCCAATGCCAAGGCCGCGCAGGTCTCACAGCGCGCCTGCGGCGTGCTCAAGGTCATGCAAGCACCCGCCAAGGTGGATTGCACGGGCCTGGATTTGTTTGCCAGCGCCGCGCTGCAGCGCAAGGCTTTTGACGCGAGTGAGGGCGTGGCGCCGCATCTGGCGCGCAGGCTGGTAGCCGCCCAGGCCGGCAACACCCAGGGCCGGGCTAACACGCCCCGGGCATTGGCCTCCACCGTTCGCGCCCCGCTGCAACGCTTCGCCGTGCAAACTCTCACCCAGCAGCTGCGCGAGCTGCGCGGCCGCCATGTGGAAGACGGCGCCATCGTGGTGCTGGACAATGCCACGGGCGAGGTGCTGGCCTGGGTGGGCTCCTCGGGCGAGCTGAGCGACGCGGCCGAAGTCGACGGCGTGTTGGCGCTGCGCCAGCCGGGCTCCACGCTCAAGCCCTTTTTGTACGCGCAGGCGATGGCCGAACGCCGCATCACCGCGGCCTCGCTGCTCGAAGACTCGTCCTCGCAGATACAGACCTCGGGCGGCCTTTACATCCCGCAAAACTACGACCGGCAGTTCAAGGGCCTGGTGTCGGCGCGCACCGCGCTGGGCGCCTCGCTCAATGTGCCGGCCGTGCGCACGCTGGTGATGGTCTCGCCCGACGCCTTCCACAAGCAGCTCAGGGCAGTCGGCCTGCCGCTGAAAGAATCGGGCGACTACTACGGCTACAGCCTGGCGCTGGGCAGCAGCGAGGTTTCGCTGCTGTCGCTCACCAATGCCTACCGCACGCTGGCCAACGGCGGGCGCTACAGCGCGCCTTCGCTCGCGAAGAATCCCAAACCCGTCTTCAAACCGGCGCTGGACGCGCGCGCCGCCTTTATCGCCACCGACATCATGGCCGACCCGCTGGCGCGCGCGCGCACCTTCGGCACCGACAGCGTGCTGGCCACGCGTTTCTGGACGGCCGTCAAAACCGGCACCAGCAAGGACATGCGCGACAACTGGGCCATGGGCTTTTCGCAGCGCTACACCGTGGGCGTGTGGGTGGGCAATGCCAGCGGCGCGCCCATGTGGGACGTGAGCGGCACCAGCGGCGCGGCGCCCATCTGGGCGGCGCTCATGAATTACCTGCACAGGACAGAACGCAGCCGCGCGCCCACACCGCCCGCCGGCCTGGTGCAAAGCCGCACGCAGTTCGGCAATCAGGGCGGAACGCCGCTGGAGGCGGCACGCAGCGAATGGTTTATCCAGGGCACGGAACAGGCAGTGTTTGCCGCGAATTCCGGCAACGGCGATTTCGGCCCGGCCAAGGCCTCCAGGCCAGGCAAAAAACCCGCGGCCGAGCCCGACGCCCCGCCCCGCATCACCGCCCCGGCCTCGGGCACCATCATCGCGCTGGACCCGGACATCCCGCCCAAACACCAGCGCATCAGCTTCAGCGCCGAAGGCCGCGGCACACGCTGGCTGATGGACGGCAAGGAGTTCGCGCGCGGCCCGCAAGCCCAGTGGCTGCCCTGGCCGGGCCGGCATGTGGTGCAGCTGCTCGATGCCGGCGGCAAGGTCGCCGACGAGATCAAATTCGAAGTGCGCGGCGCCGGGGTGCGCGAAGCCAGCGCACGTGGCGGCGCGGCCGCCAAACGTTGACCCTCAGCCATCCGCATGCCCCAACTCCAAACCGCCCTGCCCTCCCTGCCACTGCCGACCACACGGCGCCTCTTTCAAACCCTGCTGGTGCTCTGGGCGGCGCTGTGTGTGCTGACGGCCGGTGCCGGGCAGACAGCCCCGCCGGTCGATGCCGCGCAGACAGCCGTGTCGGCTGACGCCGCGCAGATGGCCGCGCCGACCGATGCCGTGCAGGTGCCCGTTCCGCCCTACAGCGCGCGCGTACTCGACACCAGCGGCACGCTGAACACCGCGCAGGTCGCGGCCTTGAACGAACAAATCCTGGCGCTGGAGGCCGACACCCGGGCGGCCGTGGTCGTGTTCATGCTGCCGACCACGGGCGTAGAAGCCATAGAGGAATACGCCATGCGCGTGTTCGAGAAATGGAAACTCGGTGACACGAAGCGCGATGACGGCATCCTGATCCTGGTCGCCACAGAGGACAGGCGCATGCGCATCGAGGTCGGCCAGGGCCTGGAGGGCAGCGTGCCCGACGTGCTGGCGGGCCGCATCATCGACGAGCAGATGAAGCCGCGTTTTCAGGCCAGGGACTACGCGGGCGGGCTGCAAGCGGCCATCGACCACATAGGCGCAGCGGTACGCGGCGACGCGCAGCCCGTGGAAGACACGGGCCGCGGCGTCACGCCCTTTGGCTGGGCTTTTTTGGCCTCCTTGCTGTGGGGTTTCGCCATAGGTGCGGCTCGCGCGCACCGCAAGTGGAAATGGAAGTGGCCGGTGACGATGGGCGTGGCCGCCGCCCTGCCGCTGGTGGCGGCCGCCGCCCTGAAGGCGCCCGGCCTGGCGGTCGTCTTGCTGACTTTCCCGGTGCCGCTGGCGTTTGCGCTGGGTTTCGGCTGTGGCCGCTCGCGCACCTTGCGCAGGGTGGTGGGCGGTATCGCATTGGTGATCTGCCTGATGGCCGGCATGGCCTATGCGGTGGGCGCCAACAGCTTCGGCCTGGGTCTGCTCTACGTCGCAGGGGGCGCTGTTGCCTGCCTGCTGCTGGGCATCATCGGTGCGGGTGCTTACATGGCCTTCAAGCGCAGCCTGCTGGAGTTCGGCGTGCGCTGCGCGCTAGTGGCCGGCATCGTGGGTTATGTGGCCTTCCAGAATCCACCCGACCTGCTTTTTATAGACTTGGAATCCTGGCTGCCCACCGGGATCGCGGCCGGCCTGGCCATGCTGTTTGGCTTCTTCCCGGGCAGCGTCAGCACCAGCAGCGGGGGCGGCAGTTCATCGGGCAGCAGTTCGAGCTCCAGTTCCAGTTCCAGCAGCCGGAGCTCGTCGGGCGGCTCCAGCAGCGGGGGCGGCGCCTCCGGCAGCTGGTAGAAGGACTGCCTGGGCCGGGGTCGGGGCCCCGTATTGAAATAATTTGAGGGCCACCGAAATTTATTCAATCACCGGCCGGCGCCAGGCTTTAGCATTGAGCGACTGAGGAGACTATCACCGTGCCCGTGATCACCAATATTGAAGACCTGCGCGTCCTGGCCCAAAAACGCGTGCCCCGCATGTTCTACGACTACGCCGATTCCGGCTCGTGGACCGAAAGCACCTACCGCGCCAACGAAAGCGACTTCCAGAAGATCAAGCTGCGCCAGCGCGTGGCCGTCAACATGGAAAACCGCAGCACGGCCACCACCATGATAGGCCAGCCGGTCGCCATGCCGGTCGCCATCGCGCCCACGGGCCTCACCGGCATGCAGCATGCCGACGGTGAAATCCTGGGCGCCCGCGCCGCCAAAAAATTCGGCATCCCTTTCACGCTCTCGACCATGAGCATCTGCTCCATCGAGGACGTGGCGGCCGGCACCGACCGCCACCCCTTCTGGTTCCAGCTCTATGTGATGAAGGACCGCGCCTTTATCGAAAGCCTGATAGACCGCGCCAAGGCCGCCAATTGCTCGGCGCTGGTGCTCACGCTGGATTTGCAAATCCTCGGCCAGCGCCACAAAGACCTCAAGAACGGCCTGAGCGCCCCGCCCAAACCCACACTCTCCACCATCCTCAACCTCATGACCAAGCCGCGCTGGGGCCTGGGCATGCTGGGCACCAAACGCCACGGCTTCGGCAACATCGTGGGCCATGTCAAAGGCGTGGAGAACATGGGATCGCTCTCGGAATGGACGGCCAAGCAGTTCGACCCGGCCCTGAACTGGGGCGACGTGGAGTGGATCAAAAAACGCTGGGGCGGCAAGCTCATCCTCAAAGGCATCCAGGACGTCGAGGACGCCAAACTGGCCGTCAATTCAGGCGCCGATGCACTCATCGTCTCCAACCACGGCGGCCGCCAGCTGGACGGCGCGATGTCCTCCATTTCCTGCCTGCCCGAGATCATCGCGGCCGTCGGCAACCAGATCGAAGTGCATATGGACGGCGGCATACGCTCCGGCCAGGACGTGCTCAAGGCTGTAGCCCTGGGCGCCAAAGGCACTTACATAGGCCGCGCCTTCCTCTACGGCCTGGGCGCCATGGGCGAGCAAGGCGTGACCAAGGCGCTGGAGATCATCCACAAGGAGCTTGATTTAACGATGGCGTTTTGTGGGCGCACCGATATCAAGGCGGTGAACCAAAGCATTTTTGTGCCGGGGACTTACTAACAGCCGCGTGTCAATGCAACGGCAAGCTCCCGCTATTGCTTTGCTCTTGAGCAAAGCTTTCCACAAATGGAACCAGCTTGCTCGCAACAAGCACGCTGGCACGCTCGGAAATATGGTCTGAATAGCTATAAAGAGGAACACCATTCAGGGCTGAACCGCATACCCGATTCTTCATATCGCAGAGCAAATTCAAGGGATCAAAAATACGAAGCTTTCCCGCGTATTTCGCCTGCAGAATTTCAAGCACTTCGCGGTATTGCTTCGACAGTTCCATATGCCGGTCAAAGGTGATATAGCAAGGGGACCGATTCGGAATCAAATGCAAAAAGTCATTCACAAAATCAAGCCCACTGACCCTTGAAAAGCATTTTTTTCGCTCTTTCAGCGTCGGGTTGTCCACCGTAATGACGACTTTCTTCCCCGCTTTGACCAGCCGATCCACCGTTCGGTCCAGCCCATCCAGCACGAGGTTGAAGTTTTTGCTCGCGGGCAGATCGTCAATCGAGTAGTCATTATTCAACCCAAAAAGCTTGCGGGTTGCAGTTGTGATTACAACCACTTTAATTTCGCGGTTTGCGGCTACTCCTTCAAGCGCAATTCTCGTGCGCTCTTGAAAGCCAGAGTACTGCGCGGCGTCGCTCAATACCGGTACAAGAGTCGCACCCCACTGGTCCGTTCCACCAATAAATAACCAGTAGCCTCTGGAGCTTGACTCCCAAAAAATTCCAGGTGCCAGCGCGGCAGCCTTGCTGTCACCCAATAACGCAAATCGCACAACACCACGAACGTCACTTCGGCAATCTGGAAATTTCTTCGCGACATCCGCATCCAGTCCGCAGCGGGTGACTGTATTGTGCGGATAAGGGGAAAGCATCCTGCCTGAAATCACGGCATTCATTTCAACAACACGCCTGGATGGCATACCTTTCGAAAGGACCAACTGATATCCGGCACACCACACCACTGCGGCGAGCAGGCAAATCAGGCCTACTTTGATACGGCTGCTCGAACCACCGCGTATGGATACCTCCACCAGCCTGTACGTCAGCCATGCCAGCAGAAAGCTCAACGCAAGCGCGGCCAGGCGAGCATTTTGGGGTAGATCTCCGCGCACCAGAATTTGCAGGAACGACAAAAGAGGCCAGTGCCACAGATAAAGGGGATAACTGATAAGGCCCACAAACACCATTCCCCGATTGGCCAAAACTACCTTGTTCACCCATGCATCGGGCCCCACGCCAATCAGAAAAAAAGCCCCCGTCACGGGCGCCAAGGCCCACCATCCTGGGAAATCTCTCGTACTGTCCAGCCAGAAAACGGCTGCAGCCACCAAGAGCAAGGCAGCTACAGACAGGGAATTCAGGACTGTCGGATCAAGCTGCAAGCCCGTCGTGTCTGTAGAGGCCAACCTTGGGGCCCAGCGCCTCAGGTACGCCATCAACTGCTGCTTTTTAAATAACTGGACATAGGCCAGTACAGACCCCGCCAATATTTCCCAGAATCTTGTTTGAGGCAAAAAGAAGGATCCGGCCGGATCCAGCAGGTTCAATGCAAAAGAAAGTGCGCCCAGAACAAGGACGAACGCAAAAACGTTCCTCCGTGCCTTCCATACGCACCAGATTGCCAGCGGATAGACCAGATAGAACTGCTCCTCGACAGCCAGCGACCACAGATGAATCAAGGGCTTGAACTCCGCCGCCGTGTCGAAATATCCCATTTCTCCCCAGAGGGCGAAGTTCTGAATGAAACCGAGACTTGCGGCAATATGCCTGCCTAGTTGACTGAACTCATCTGGAACAAGCGTAAACCAGCCAAATAGATACGATGCCGCCAGTACAAGCACCAAGGCAGGCAAGATTCGCTTGATCCGATGCGCATAGAACAGGGAGAAGCTGAAATTTCCCTGGTGGATGCCTCTGAAAATAATGCTGGAGATGAGGAAGCCTGAGATAACAAAGAAGATGTCCACACCCACAAATCCACCAGGCAATGCGCCGGGAAAGGCATGAAAAATAACAACCGCGAGTATGGCAATCGCACGCAAACCGTCGATATCAGGCCGATATGACGAATGGCTGAGTGTTGAAGTTTCCTCAGGCAACGCACCGGAAGAGAAAGGGGGGGTTCCCGTCGAGGCGCCTGCGGTGATGAGTTTTTTTTCCGAGGGTTGAGGAAACTCGGCGCGCGGTGATAACGGCTCGGTCATTCTTGAATTGATCGCATCTGGTTTTTTTGTTGGCTTGTTGATTTCAAGTCGATCTGCACCGATTGGCGGTCGACGTGATCGACGATGGTCGCCAACCGCTTCTGGACGTCATAAGTGAAGGTGTGATTCCTGCCTTGGCTGTCCGTAAGGCCGGTCAAGCGGCCGGTGTTGTCGTAGCGCTCGATCCGGTTGTTGCTCTCAAGGCGATAGCCGGCAGTAGTTTCACGGCACAGCCGATCAGACACGTCGGCATCCGCAACAAGTCCCGCCGTTGGATTTCGCCAGGGAAGGGGCTATGCAAAGTCCGGTGAGCTTGTCCGGCGCGTGGCCGCCTGGACACGTAGCTATCAAGGTATCGCCTTCATAACCGCACTCGGCTGCGGCAGAGGAGCAAAAACTGTATCCAGCACAAGCCGATCCGGTGCAAACGGAGGTGCATTTCGTATTGCTTGGATTGGGGCCGCCAGGGGTCCAGCAATAGTTTTCGCCAGCCGGGCAATGGCACGGCGTGACGTTGACTTGCCATGCAGCAGCACAAGCGGCCTCGGTGGAGGGGTATGTGGAAGCACCCGTCAGGGGAGTAGACCATAAAAGGGGTGAATTGGCGGAATAGCCCAGCGCTGGCACAGCCAGCAACACAAAAAGGCAGAGTGGGCGAATCAGGGTGGGAGAGAGCACGCATCCATGCGCGCAAGAACAAAGCGGCGCAGTTTGACTGCAACACGGCGAGAAGCACGGCGCCTGGAAACATGGCCGTGTGAATAGTTGCAATGGTGCTCAATTGCTTGCACCGGTTGTTTGCTGAACTCGATTCAGGGCGTCGCACACCCGCGTGATGTTTCTTTGCAGGTTTCCTGGTGACATGGCGTCTGGTGAACACAAACAATTCACACGCTCCTCACCCGGCTCAAGCCATCGAAACAATCCCATGGAATCCCTCGGTAATTTATTTTTATCGCGCGCAAGCTGCGCAAGAGCAGGCAGTCTAGTGAGGGGTATTGCGCCTGTCACCCTCCATCTGCATGAGGAACATCTTGAGTGTGCGTATGAGGCAACAAAATCTCTCGCCTTGAAAATTTCGCGCTTATCAATTTCACAGGCTTCTGGCAGAATCCCGCCGCCATATGCGATGCCGAGGGCGATTTCAATTCAACTTCAATCTAAATTGAGTACCTTCTCAGTAGCTGCATGCGCGAAGTTACGAAGAAATAATTTGCGTATCAGCGCGCGCATCACGGCAAGCCGGGTTGCCAAAGAATATTTTTTAGTGCGTGTATCAAACGCAGCCACAAGGCTCAATAGCCCAGCGGAAACCAGACGCTGCGTTGCGTCGTCAGACCCATGTTCGGCCGGACGTGGTTCTCATCCAGCGTGCTGACGTCAACATCCTCAACCACCGTGCAGGCCGGCAAGGATTGCGCAAACACCTGGTCCTTGAGGATCTGAACGGCGTCGTTATAGCTATAGGCTGTTACGCCGCAACCGACCCTCAATATGGAAAACGGCGGAAGGCCTTCGAAAGAAAACCAGAATCGGTGAAGCAGGGTCAAAGCTATCCCGCCATCTCAGGCCTGCGGCGCAATCTCATAGTCCATCACATACGAATGCCTGCCGTCGGCAATCTGTATGCCCAGCGTGCCGCTCAGGCCCGTGAGTTCGCCGGTCCCTGAATCGGGCACCACGCTGACGCTCAGCTGCGGCGCGCCGCGGTTCATGGTGCCGCTGTGCTGCAGCACAAAGCTGCCGCTTTTGCCGTGCAGCATGCCCGTCACGCGCTCGATCGCGACGTAACCGGCCGAGCCTTTGACGGCGGTGCCGGCGCTGAGCATCTCGCCCTGGCTGGTGGCTTGCAGGTCGCCGCTGAAAGTCTTGTTGATGGAGAGGCGTCCCATCAGCGGACCGGCGTCCGGGTTCGCGAGTGCTTGCGGCGCGAGCTTGACTTCAAAGGTTCCGGTGGCTTGGGGCATGGCATTGGCTTTCAGGAAGAGGTGGCAATGCCGGCCATGATGCCAGAGCGCCGGCCGCCCTGCCTGCTGGCGGCGCCCGCTTAGCGCTGGCCGAAAGGCTTTGCCGGCACCGTCTGCAGATAGGCATACAGCGCCTGCGCGTCAACGTCGTTGAGCGCGCGCAGCGACTCAAAGGGCATGACGGAAATGGCCGTGCCGTCGGGGCGCTTGCCGCTGCGCAGCATGGCGACAAAGGCGCCGGCGTCCTTGTAGCGCGGCATGGCGCTGCCCTCGCCCGGTGTCAGGTTGGCGGCGGGCGCCCAGTCGGGCGGGGCGCCGGGGATCTTGCCGCCGGCCAAGCCCGCGCCGTGGCAGCCTATGCACATATTGGCGACGTAGGCGCCGTGGGCCGCGGTCACGCCTTCGGCGATCGGTTTGGCGGGCGGCAGCGTATGGTCGATTTTTTGCGCGGCGTCCTTGATGACATCAAAGGCATAGAGCACGCGCACCGGCAGGGGCAGGTCCAGCACGGCGGCGCTACCCACCTTGGGCGGCATGGCCTTGACGTAGGCGACCAGCGCGCCCAGGTCTTCGTCGGTCAGGCGGTTGTAGTCTTCGCTGGGCATGACAAACACCGGCCGGCCGTCGGGCTTGACGCCGTGGCGCACGGTACGCACCCAGTCTTCGGCCGTGTAGCGCGCCACCACATTGCCTTCGCCGGGCGTGATGTTGGGGCCGGCCAGGCGCATGCCCTTGCCGTCGTTCATGAATTCACGGCCCGCGCCGTTGGCGCCGTGGCAATCGGCGCAGCCGCGCGAGTTGTAGAGGTAGGCGCCGCGCTCCAGCGCCTGGGCCGTGGCGGCGATGGCCACGGGCTGCACAGCCACCTTGACCTGGCGCTGGCTTTTGCTGTCAGCCATCTGGCTGCCGACCACGGCCGTGCCGGCCAGCAACAGCACCACGGCGCCGGCAATGCCGGCGCTCCATTTGATCCATCGTTTCATCGTGTTTTTTCCGGGTCTTGTTGTGGGGTGCAGGCTGGGTCGCTTCATGGGCCGCTTGTGCTGTTTTGGGCAAAGGCGGGATTTTAGAAGTCCCCTAAGGAAATAACAGCGGAAATATTTGCCTGCGCTGGGCTTGCGCGCGCTGGCATGCCACAGCCGGATACCCGTTCGGCCCGCGGCTGCACGGACCAAATAGGGCCGAATCGTGTCGAACCGGCGGTGCCGGCTAGCCCGAATTGCTATGCTTGCCGGGTGAGCGACCCGTCCCCTTCCCCTGCCGCCAAGATTCGCCGCATTGCCCACCTCGACATGGACGCGTTTTTTGCGTCCGTCGAGCTGCTGCGCTACCCGCAGCTCAAGGGCTTGCCGGTGGTCATAGGCGGCGGCTGGCGCAAGGTCGATGAGGAACTGCGTGCCGCGCAGGGCGAGCGCCCGCTGCCTTTTATCCCGGTCGAAAGTTTTCCACTGCTCAAGGACTATGTGGGCCGCGGCGTCATCACCACGGCCACCTATGCGGCGCGGCAGTTCGGCGTGGGTTCAGCCATGGGCATGATGAAGGCTGCCAAACTCTGCCCGCAGGCGATTGTGCTGCCGGTGGATTTTTCGGAAATCCGCAAGTATTCGCAGCTCTTCAAGAGCACCATTACCGACATCGCGCCGCTGATGCAGGACCGCGGCGTGGACGAGGTGTACATCGACTTCACCGACGTGCCCGGCGGCCAGCGCGAAGGCGGGCGCGTGCTGGCGCGGCTGATCCAGAAGGCGATTTTTGAAAAGACGGGTCTGACCTGCTCGGTGGGCGTGGCGCCCAACAAGCTGCTGGCCAAGATGGCCAGCGAGTTCAACAAGCCCAACGGGATTTCCGTCATTTACGAATCCGACCTGCAGGAAAAGATCTGGCCGCTGCATGTGCGCAAGATCAACGGCATAGGCCCCAAGGCCGGCGAAAAGCTCGCGAAGCTGCACGTCCACACGATTGGCGAGCTCGCCGCGCAGGACCCGGGCTGGCTGGTGGACAACTTCGGCAAGGCCACGGGCGCGTGGATGCACGAAGCCGCCTGGGGCCGCGACGACCGCCCGGTGGTGACCGAAAGCGAGCCGGTCAGCATGAGCCGCGAGACCACCTTCGACCGCGACCTGCACGCGGTGCGCAACAAGGCCGAGCTGGGCGCCATCTTCACCGACCTGTGCCTGCGCCTGGGCGAGGACCTGCAGCGCAAGGGCTACGTCGCCAAGACCATAGGCATCAAGCTGCGCTACGACGACTTCAAGATCGCCACACGCGACCAGACCGCTGACAGCTACACCGATGACGGCGCCACGATTCGGCGACTGGCCGGCCAGTGCCTCAAGCGCGTGCCGCTGGAGAGAAAGCTGCGCCTGCTGGGCGTGCGCGCATCTACCCTGGCGCGCGCCGGCGAGGTGCCGCTTGCTGACGAGAAAAGAGATCCGGAACGCGCCGAATCAAACACCACCGACCAGTTGTTCTAACGGGTCTGTACGACGATTTCGTCCTGGTGGTTGGCGATGTGGAAGGCATGGGCCAGCGCGAAGTCGGCCTTGCCGAGCGCGCCATAGGCAAAGTGCGGCTTGAGCGGGCCTTGATGGCGCGTGAAGCGCTCAATCGCGGCACGCAAGCGGGCCGATGCGGGCCGCCAGTCACCTTCACGCCGCAAGGCCGCCGCGCCGGGAATGGGTTCGCTGAGGCTATGGCTCATCTGCCCGCGCCATTTGAAAAAAGCAAACGCGGCCGCGCCGGCGGTGTTCTGGAAAAAAGCGCTTTTGGGCTGCGGAAAGCCGTCCAGGCTCATCTCCACGCTTTGCGCCATATGCTCCAGCACCGAGACCATGGGCCACTGGCCCGTGGTTTTGACGCCGGCCGCCTTGTCCAGGCTGTCCAGCCAGCGCAGGGCGTCATCGAGTGAGCCTACTTTGGGGAGGTCGGCCATGGCGAAATCTCCGGTCAAGGTTGCCGTTGCGGCGGCTAGGAAGTGGCGGCGGTTCATTGGTGGAATGCTAGCAGTCGAGGGGGCGACTGCGTGTTCCCCAGGTGACTGGTTGCCGGGTCTTGCTCCGGCTGAGCGCGCTCTCTGCCTTCTCTTACCTCTCCTTCCTCTGCTGAGAGCGGCTGGCCGGGTCTCGCCCCGGCGGGCGAGGTACTTTTCTTTGCTTCGCCAAAGAAAAGTACCCAAAAGAAAGGCGACCCGCAGTCTGGGTCCCTCCGCTTCGCTGCGGGCAACCTGCGGTGCTCGAGCCAAGCGGGGTCTGGCTAAACTCGCTGCGTTTCACTCCGCTCAAACAACGCCAGCCCTGATCCGCTTGCCTCTGCGCTCCTCGGCCCAGCCAGGACGGGGCAATCGGGAGCGGGGACAGAAGACAAATACCAAAGAAAAATCAATACAAAAAAAGGACACGCCATGGCGTGTCCTTTTTTCTTCAGGTATCCGGTATTTTTCTCCCACCCCCTTGTGTATGCGCCGAGGAGCGGAGGTTCAGGCGGATAAGGGATCGCGTTGTCTGAGCGAAGCGAGTTTAGCGAGACCCCGCCTGAACCGAGCACCGCAGGTTGCCCGTAGCGAAGCGAAGGGACGCAGACACCAGGGTCGCCTTTTCTTTTGCTTACTTTTCTTTTGGCGAAGCAAAAGAAAAGTGAGTAGCTGCCGGGCTACCCCCGGCCAGCAAGCCAACGCAGAGGGCGGTGAAGGGAGGAAGGAGGAGAGGGAGGGAGCGCGCCCGCCGGAGCAAAACCCGGCTCCATAGCAATTTCGAAAAAAGCTGAATCCAACCCACCTTCCCATCCGTATTCCAAAACAACAAACCCAACCATCCCCACATCATGCAAAAAATCCTTCTTTACCCCCTCCCGCTACTCGCCATCCTCTTCCTGTGCGTCGGCGCGCAAGCCGACACCGGCAAACTCCTCCTGACCGGCGGTGTCAGCAGCATTGAAGGTGCGGCCGGCGGCGGGTTGACGCCCTGGGCTGTCATCGGCAGCAATGCCACGGCGGGGGAGACGGGCGGCTCGGCCTACCTGACCCATGTTGGTACGCGCGACTACGGCCTGAATATCTATGGTGCGGCGCTGGGCATTGATGACCGTTATGAGCTGTCCATCGCGCGGCAGGACTTCAACACGCGGGATACCGGTGTGGCACTGGGCCTGCCCGGTTTGCACCTGAAACAAACCATCGTGGGCGCCAAGTGGCGTGTGCTGGGCGATGCCGTGCTCGACAGCGACACGCTGGTGCCGCAAGTGGCGGTGGGTGTGCAATACAAGAAGCTGGGCTCGACCGGGCTGGATGGCACCTTGGACGCGCTGGGCGCCAAACGTTCGGGTGTGGACCTGTATGTGAGCGCCACCAAACTTTTCCTGGGCCAGAGCTTGTTGGTCAACGGCACGCTGCGCGCGACCAAGGCCAACCAGAACGGCTTGCTGGGCTATGGCGCGACGCTGGGCGGCAATGAAAACCGCTACACCCTGCAGCCGGAGTTTTCCGTCGCTTACCTGCTCAGCAAAAACGTCGCCATCGGCGCCGAATACCGCTTCATGCGCAACAAGCTCGAGGGCGCGGGCCGCGCCGCGGGCCTGGGCAATGGCTTGCGCTCGGAAGACTGGAAGGACATCTTTATTGCCTGGGCGCCCAGCAAAAACCTCTCGCTGACGCTGGCCTATGTGGACCTGGGCATGATCGTGCCCGCCACCACCGGCAATCGCAAGCAGACCGGTTATTACCTCTCGGCCCAGGTAGCTTTCTAAATCCCTCCCCACCATTGAAGGACACGCCATGAACAAAACCCTGATCTGCCTGGCGCTTGCGGCCGGCAGCCTGCTGTCATCCGGCGCCTCGCTGGCGCAAACCGCCGCCCCTGGCGACCAGCTCTACAAAGCCTTTGGTGAAAAGCCCGGCCTGGTCGCGCTGATGGACGACTTCATGGTGCGGCTGCTGGCCGACCCGCGCACCGGGCCGCACTTCCAGCCGGCCAACCAGCAGCGCGTGAAGGAGCAGCTGGTGGAGCAGCTTTGCGCGCTGAGCGGCGGCCCCTGCGTCTACAAGGGCGCGGACATGAAAAGCGCGCATGCCAACCTGGACATCAAAAAATCCGACTTCCACGCGCTGGTGGAGGTGCTGCAGCAAAGCATGGACGCCAAAGGCATTCCGTTTCGCAAACAAAATGAAATGCTGGCGCTGCTGGCGCCCATGAACCGCGACATCATCACGCCGGCGGAAAGCGCGGCCAAACCATGAACGCGCGTCTACACGCCATCAGCTTTGCTGCATTGCTGGCGCTCAGTGCGGCGGCGCAGGCCGGCACCCTGGTGGTGTCGGTGCTCGACAAGGAGGGCAAGCCGGTGCAGGACGCGGTGGTGGTGGTGACGCCGGCCAACAAAAACGCCAAACCCAAAAACCCGCTGCCGCCGCAAGCCACCATCAGCCAGGAAAAAATGCAGTTCATCCCGGCGGTGACGGTGCTGCCCGTGGGCGCGAAGCTGCAGTTCGTCAACAACGACCCCTGGGACCACCATGTGCGCAGCTCACCCGCGGGCATGGGCCAGTTCAACGCGGCGAATGCCGGCTTCGAGCTGCGCCTGGAAGGCAAAACCGAGGGCAAGCCCGCCAAGTCCGGCGAAGTCACACTGGACAAGGCCGGCGCGCTGGGCGCGACCCTGCTGGGCTGTTTTATCCACGGCTCCATGCGTGGCTACATCTATGCCAGCGAATCGCCCTGGGCCGGCAAGACCAGTGCGGAAGGCATTGCCACCTTCGAGGACCTGCCCGAGGGCACGGCCCAGGTGAAGGTCTGGCAGGCCGACCAGCTGATAGACATCGCGCCGCAGCAGGTGACGGTGGGCACGGTGCAGGCCAAAAACGTCATGCAGCTCACGGTGGTGCCGCGGCGGCGCAGGCCCTGAAGTCCCCCTTAACGCTGGCTGTCGTCCTTCTGGGAGTCCGGCTCCAGCGGCGCCAGGTCGGATGAATAAACCCGGTCGCCAATTTGCATGGCCCGGCCCTTCTCCCAGGCAGCCTCAAAGGCCGCGAGCTCTTCCGCGGTGGCGCGCTCATGGCGCCGCACCGGCGGCCGCGAATCGCCCGCGTCCTGGCCCGCGCGGAGCACGGCGGGACGGCTGGCCGAGAAGCCCTGGATCTGCTCATTGACCTGCCAGTACACGCCGCTGACCAGCAGGTTGTAGCGCGCGACGGCATTTTTGGCGATAGCCGCACCGACCTCGGCCAGCCGGGCGGGCGCGCCCTCCCGGCTGTCCAGAAAGTCGGTGGAAAGGTCCACCAGCACCAGGTACTGGTGGCCCCGCTTGTCGTTGCGCACCACGCGGAATTTGTAGCTGGCCGACAGGATCCCGTGGGCCTGCATGGTCACCCGTATCGCTTCATACAGCAGCTCGCGCCTGAACTCCATGCGCTCGTCAAGGTTCATCTTGACCGGGCCTGTCTCAGGCCCCGTGGCCCCGGGCTTGGGGCTTTTGCTGGCGCTAAAGAGGTTCTTGAGCACGGACATGCTGCACTCGCTTCAGGTGTTTTTGGCGGCAAAGAACACGTAGTCGGCGGTATAGCCTTCCTTGACGCGTTTGCCGGCGTCGGCCTGCGTGGCGCAGCCCCTGGCCGGTGCATTGCCGCCCTCGGTGTTCAGGCGCTGCACGCTGGTGACGGCAGCCATCTTGCCGGGCATGCCGGCGGATTTGGCCGTCAGCAAAAGCAGCGGGATGTCGGCGGGGCGTTCGCCGTCGGCCCTGGCCTTCACCGTGCCCACGGTCTTGCTGCCGTCCAGCGCGGTCCAGTGCGGGCCGGCGCCATGCGTGCCGACTTTTTCATCCTTCTGGTTGAACAGGTCCGCCTCAGGCGCGACAAACACCCAGGCCCAGCCGCCCTTGTCGCTGGCGCGGCATTCATAGATTTGCGAGCCCACCGCATGCCAGGTGAAGGCCGCGTGCTCGTTGTCGGCCGGCTTGAGCGCGGCGGGCGCCGGCTTGCCGGCGTAGGCCTGTGCGGCCGGGCCGCCGGCGCAGGCGCTCAAGAGGCCCGCGCACAGGGCGGCGGCCACAAGGCCCGCGTTGAGCCTGGGTTGGGCGACAGCAGTTGCAATCGATGTCATGGCGATCTCCTGGAAGGAGTCCTGCCCATATTGACAGGTCTCCGGGTTAAAGAAAAGAAAAATGACGGGTAAAAATGCCCCAACAACCCCACGGGCGGAAGGGGTGTGGGCCGGCGCGGCGCCCGGCCTACCGGGGACAAACGCCGGCCGGCGCAAATCGGATGCGTTTTTCCGCAAAAAATGCCCATTCCCGCCGGCTTTTGCCGCCCAGGCGGAACTCCCTATACTCAGCCGCATGAAATTGGCCGACACGGACACCCGCAGCCTGCAAGCCCTGATCGCCGGCGCGGCGCAAGGCGACCACGCCTGCTTTGCCGATATTTATGAACGCACCCACACGCATCTGTTTGGCGTCGCCGTTCGTATATTGGGACAAGGACAGGCGGCCGAGGATGTGCTGCAAGAGGCGTATGTGAGTATCTGGAAAAGCGCGGCCGGCTACCGAAGCGAGGTGGACGGCCAAGCCATTCAACCCATGACGTGGCTGATCGCCATCGTTCGCAACAAGGCGCTGGACGCCTTCCGGGCACGCGCGCGCCGCAAGGAAAGCGAGCTGCCCGAATCGGATGAGCTGGACGAGGACGCCATCGAAAGCAGCGCCGCGCCCGCCCCCAGCGCCATGCAGCTGCTGGAGCAGGCCACCGAGGCCCTGCATATAGAAGGCTGCATGAACGCGCTCGAGGGCAGCCACCGGCAAAGCCTGGCGCTGGCCTATTACCAGGGCCTGTCGCACACCGAGGTCGCCGCGCAAATGGGCGCGCCGCTGGGTTCGGTGAAAGCCTGGATACGGCGCGGCCTGGAAAAACTCAAGGGCTGCCTGGCCGCGCAGGGGGTGGTGGCGTCATGAGATACACCAACCCCGAATTGCTCGAACACCTGGCATCGGCCTATGTGCTGGGCACGCTGGCCGGCGGTGCGCGCCGCCGCTTTGAACGCCTGCAGCGCGACCGCATCGACGTGCGTGTGCGCGTCACACAGTGGGAGGCGCGCCTGGGCCAGCTGGCCCTGCCGGTGCCGGCGCACAAGCCTTCACCCCGGGTGTGGGCCGCGATCGCGGCGCGCACGCAGCCCGCGGGTGCGCGGCAGGCGCCGCGGGGCAAAAGCTCCTGGCAGGGCTGGCTCAAGCCTGCGGGTTTTGGTGTTGGCGGCCTGGCGGCCGGTGTGGTCGCGGCCAGCGTATTTTTTATGGCCATGCCCACCCTGTTCATGTCCAGCGACCAGCTCGCCATGCGCTCGGGCGAGAAGCTGCCGCAGAGCTATGTGGGCCTGCTGACCGACGCCCAGGGCAACGGCAAGCTGCTGGTCAGCTCGCTGCGCCACGGCAAGACCATGACGGTCAAGGTCATAGGCCCCATCACACCGCCCGCTGCCGGCAAGCTGGTGCTCTGGGCCGTGCCGGCCAACGGCCCGGCCTTCTCACTGGGTACGGTCCCGACCAGCGGTTCGGCGGTGTCCATACTGCCCGACACCTCGGAGAAACTGCTGTCCAAGGTCGGCAAGCTGGTGGTGACGCTGGAGGCGGACGCCAACCCGGCCAAGCCCGGCGAGACCGTGGTCTTCAGCGGCAATTGCGCCAAGCTGTGGTGAGCCCCCACGGCCAACACCCCCACCCATGGCGCGCGCGGTGACGATTTTTGTAGCGGTCCTGCTGCTGGCTTACCTGGCCCTTTGCGCGGCGCTGTTTGTGTACCAACGCTCGCTGATTTATTTTCCCCAGCCCAAATCCTGGGGCGGCCCGGCCACGACACAGCAGTTCCAGGTCAAGGATGCTGAACTGGTGCTCACCACGCGGCAAACCACCGGGCCCAAGGCCATCGTCTACTTCGGCGGCAATGCCGAAGATGTTTCGGCCAATCTGCCGTCTTTCGCGCAGGCCTTTCCGGGCCATTCCATTTACCTGCTCCATTACCGCGGCTACGGCGGCAGCAGCGGAAGCCCCAGCGAGGCGGCATTGCAAAGCGATGCCCTGGCCTTGTTCGACCACGTCGGCAAAGCCCATGCGGAGGTCACCGTGGTCGGAAGAAGCCTGGGTTCGGGTGTGGCTGTCTGGGTGGCCAGCCAGCGGCCAGTGTCGCGCCTGATCCTGGTGACGCCTTACAACAGCATCCAGGAACTGGCCGCGCAACGTTTTCCCTGGTTTCCCATCTCCTGGCTGCTGGTCGACAAGTTTGAGTCCTGGAAGTACGCGCCCCAGGTCACGGCGCCCACGCTGCTGATTGCGGCCGGGCAGGACGAGCTCATCCCGGCGGCCAGCACCGAAAAGCTGTATGCGCAGTTCAAGAAGGGGACGGCCGCGCTCAAGGTGCTGCCCGGAACCTCGCACAACACGGTTTCGCAGCACCCGCAGTACCTGCCCTTGTTTCAATCGATGCTGTGAGCGCCGCGTCCAGCCGGCCAAGGGTGCTGCACTTTTTATTCGGTCCGCGCATACTGCCATGTGGCCTTCACTGGCAACAGGCGCTTTGAACCGGCGTTCAAGGGAGGGGGCCACCTCCGTCTGTCAAATGGAAGAGAAAAGGGAAAGAAAAAATGAACGTTTTGAAGATCGCAGCGTTTTCTGATGGAAGCACAGGCGGCAACCCCGCCGGCGTGATGATCACCGGCTTCTTTCCCGCCGACGCGGAAATGCAGCGGATCGCCGCGGAAGTGGGTTTTTCGGAAACGGTTTTTGCCGTCCCGGCAGGCGCTGGCTGGCGGGCGCGCTATTTCTCGCCGGAATCCGAAGTGCCCTTCTGCGGCCACGCAACGATTGCCCTGGGCGCGGCGCTGGCTCTTCAACACGGCGATGGCGTGTTTGCCCTGAGCCTGAACAAGGCCGACATCACGGTTGAAGGCCGGCGCAACGGAGACACCATTGCCGCCGCGCTGCAATCGCCGCCCACGCGCAGCCAGGCTGCGCCGGAAACGCTGGTGCAGGCCACCCTGGAGCTGTTCGGCTACGGGCCGCCCGACCTGGACCCGCGCATTGCGCCGGCATTGGCCCATGGTGGCGCGGATCACCTGGTGCTGGCCCTGAACAGCCGCGAAAAGCTGGCGGCCATGCAATACGACCTGGATGCGGGACGCGAACTGATGAACAAGGCGGGTTTGGTGACCATCCTCCTGGCTTACGCGGAAACGCCCCGGCTTTTTCACACGCGCAACCCCTTTGCGTCGGGCGGTGTGTACGAAGACCCGGCGACAGGCGCGGCCACCGCCGCTTTTGCGGGTTACCTGCGTGACCTGGATTGGCCGCACGGAGGCGCGATCAACATCGTGCAGGGTGAGGACATGGGTATGCGTTCGCGCTTGCATGCCCAGATTCCGCCTGCCCCGGGAGCCTCGATCAAGGTTTCCGGGACGGCGCGCATCATGCACGAGCTGGCTTAAGCCCATTACAAATAAATACGAATTCCCCCGCATCCGATTTCCTTTTCACGTCGTTTGTATAAGGTGCTGATTTGCAGCGCATCCCATTGACCCACATTTCAAGGAGCCCGACATGAACGCTTTTTCCATCCGCAACTTCATTGCCCTGCCCGTTGTCGCCCTGGCCCTGGCCGGTGCTGCCGTCGCAGCCGATATCCAGACCACGCCGGTGCAGAACGCGCAGATCGACGACTTCGCGGCCGGCAAAAAGGCCATAGACGCCAAGAACTGGTCCGAAGCCGTGAGCAGCTTCAACAAGGTTGTGGCCAAGAACCCGAAGAATGCCGACGCCTACAACTACCTCGGTTATTCCAACCGCTGGCTGGGCAAGTACGACGAGGCTTTTGCCGCCTACGGCAAGGCCCTGGCGCTGGACCCCAACCACAAGGGCGCGCTCGAATACTCGGGCATCGCCTACCTCAAGACCAACCAGAAGGCCCAGGCCGACGCCCAGCTGGCCAAGCTGCAGTCCATCTGCGCCAACTGCGAAGAAACCCGCGACCTGGCCAAGGCCGTGGCTGACTACAAGCCGGCCGCCAAATAAAGAAGCACCCAAAACCCTCCCGGCGCCGCCGTGCCGCCGGGAGGGTTTTGCCAGCGGTTTGACATGCGCGGCCTGAGCCGATTCGAAAGAGAAAAACCATGACCGACACCAACCGCCTCAAATACCTGCGCATCGCGCTGCTGCTGATGGGGCTGACCTTTATCTTCGCGCTGTGGCCGCTCACCATGGTCTGGCCTTCGGGCTGGTCCTGGCATGCCGAGGGGCGCTCCTACTACCTGGAGATGATCCTCGGCCTCTACGCGACGCTGGGCGTCTTCCTGCTGCTGGCGTCGCGCAATCCCCTGGCCCACCTCAGCCTGATCTGGTTCACCGTCTGGTCCAGCATCGTGCACGGCGGGATCATGGCGGTGCAGTCCTTCAGCGGCCAGCACACCATGGGCCACCTCTGGGGCGATGTGCTGGCGCTGTTTGTGGTGGCGGCCGTGCTGGCCGTATTGACACCTCGCCAAGCCTGAGACGAAAGAAATTCCATGACACACGCTTTTTCATCGCGGATGCTGGCATCCACCCTCTGGTTGCTGGCCGGCCTGGCCTTTTCCGCGGGGGCCGGCGCCGCAAGCCTTTCCGTCCTGGTGCTCGACAAGGAGGGCAAACCGGCGCCCGATGCGGTTGTGGTGGTCGTGCCCTCGGCCAAAACCGGTGCACCGCCCAAGCCCCTGCCCGACCAGGTGACGATTTACCAGGAGAAAATGCGTTTTGTGCCGGCCGTCAGCGTGGTGGGCGTGGGGGCCAAGGCCCAGTTCGTCAACAACGACCCCTGGGAACACCATGTGCGCGCCTCGGCCGCCGGCGCGGCGCAATTTAATACGGCAGCGGGCGAAGGCTTTGAGCTGCGCCTGGACGGCAAGCCCGAAGGCAAGCCGGCCAAAACCGCCGATGCCACTTTCACCAAGGCCGGCGCCGTGCTGCTGGGCTGCCACATCCACGGCTCCATGCGCGGCCATGTGTATGTGAGCGATTCGCCCTGGGCCGTGCTGACGAATGCCGAGGGCGTGGCACAGATCGAGCAATTGCCCGAAGGCGCAGCGCAGATCAAAGTCTGGCACGCCGACCAGCTGATAGACATCGCGCCGCAAGCCCATACCGTGACGGCCTCGCCGGGCAAGCTCACGCTGCAGCTCAGCGTGGTGCCGCGCCGCCGCCGGATCTGAGGGAAGCGGGCGCACACCCGCCCCCAGCCGGCCAACAGGCCGCAGCCATGGCGACACATGCCTGACATGTCCGGCGGATACAACCGCTGGCACCAGTCACTCGCAAGGATTCGTCTCATGCTGCATGCCAATCGCCGCGGTTTTGTCATGGGCCTCATGGCCACCGCCTCGATCACTGCCGTCAAGGCCCAAACCCAAACCCCAGCCGCCGCCCGCAGCCTGCCGCCCCTGCCCGCGGGCGAAGCGCAGGCCATCGCCACCGACCGTGGCTACTGGGCGGCCGTGCGTTCGCTCTACACCGTGACACCCAAAACAGTGAACCTGGAAAACGGCTACTGGGGCATCATGGCCGACCCGGTGCGCAGCGAGTACCAGGCCAAGACCGACATGGTGAACCGCGAGAACTCCTACTACGCGCGTTCGCAGTTCGACGGCGACGCGGGCGAGGCCCGCAAGCTGCTGGCCGCCGCCGTGGGCGCCGCCCCCGGCGAAATCGCCTTCACACGCGGCGCCACCGAAGCCCTGCAGCTGCTGATAGGCGGCTACAACAAGCTCAGCCCCGGCGACAGCGTGCTGTTTAGCGACCTGGACTACGACTCCATGCAGTACGCGATGAACTGGCTCAAGGACAGGCGCGGCGTGAATGTGGTGAAGTTCAACATCCCCGAACCCGCCACGCGCGAAGCCGTGCTGCAGGCCTATCGGGACGCCCTGGCGAACAACCCCAAAACCAAGCTGTTGCTGCTCACGCATGTGAGCCACCGCACCGGGCTGGTGATGCCGGTGGCCGAGATCGCCGCCATGGCCAGGGCGCGCGGCGTGGACGTGGTGCTGGACGCCGCGCATTCCTGGGGGCAGATCGACTTCAAGGTGGCGGACCTCGGCGTGGACTTTGTCGGCTTCAACCTGCACAAATGGATAGGCGCGCCCGTCGGCCTGGGTTTTATGTACATCGCCAAAGGGCGCCTGGCCGACATAGACCGCGCGATGGCCGACGAGGACTGGCCGGCCGACGACATCCGCTCGCGCGTGCACAGCGGCACCTCCAATTTCGCGGCCCTGCTGACCCTGCCCCGGGCGCTGGCCCTGCATGCGGAAATCGGCCCCAAGGCCAAGGAGCTGCGCCTGCGCTACCTGCGCGACTACTGGGTCAGCCGCGCCCGTGAATTCAAGGGCGTGGACATCCTGACGCCGGACCAGCCCGGCATGGCCGCGGGCATCACCTCCTTCCGCCTGGCCGGCAGGAGCACTCCGGACGACTACAAGGCGCTGGTGGCGCAGCTGCGCGACAGCTACGGCGTGCTGACGGTGCGCCGCACCGGCGTGGCCAGGGGGCCTTGCATACGCGTGTCGCCGGCGCTCTACACCACCGAGGCCGACCTGGACCGCCTGGTCTCGGCCTTGAAGGCCTTGGGCACGGCCTGAGCCGGCTTGCCGGGATTTGCCCCCCTTGAATTGCGAGATGCCGGTGTGCGCTCAATTCATGGAGTGGGCAATAGGAGCGCCCGGCGCGCTCGCTTTACCTGGGTTCGCGTGACACATTCCTTCGCGTGGTCATTGATCAGCCCCACGGCTTGCATGAAGGCGTATACGGTAGTCGGCCCCACGAACTTCCAGCCCAGTTTTTTCAACTCCTTGGACAACGCCTGTGACGCCGCCGAAGTCGAAATGGTTTGCGGCTCCGCAAGCTGCGTGGCCTTCGGCTCGCGGCTCCAGAAAAAGGATGCCAGCGAGCCTTCGCGATCCACCAACGCCTCGGCCATGCGGGCGTTATGAATCACTGCCTCGATCTTCCCGCGATGACGCACGATTCCGCTGTCGGCGAGCAATCGCTTGACATCACGTTCATCAAAGCGGGCAACACGCCGGTAGTCAAAGTTCAGGAAGGCCGCTCGGAAATTCTCGCGCTTGGCGAGAATGGTGCGCCAGCTCAGGCCTGACTGGAAGCCCTCCAGGCACAGCTTCTCGAACAGGCGCAGGTCATCGGTGACCGGAAAGCCCCATTCAGTATCGTGGTAATGGAGGAACTCCGGGGCGGCGGCACACCAACGGCAACGTGGCTGTCCATCGGGCCCTGGAAAGATCGCATCCATGTCAAGCGTGACCCAGCAGGAACTGCAGACGTTCGTCGGTCCTGTTGAGGGCTATTTCCGCAATTTCGGCCTCGACCACGTTTTCCGCCACAAAGGGATCGAGCGCCACACGCGCTTGCAGCGCTTCGCGTGTGGTGTTGTGCGCCAGAACCATACCGCCCTGATTACCTGCGAGGCTACCCGTCGCAAGAAAGACCTCATCGTCGAACCCTTGGCCTATCCAGCGCTTGTGCTCCGCCATGTGCTGCGCCGCCTGGCCCTTGTTGCTTGAAAACCTGAGAAAAATACAGAACATGAACAACCCTCTTGAAGTGATGACTAGCGCGAACCGCTTGAGACGGCCTTTTTTGCGGTGGCACAAGACCGGACCCAGGCTGTCATGAGGTCCACCTCATGCCGCACGAAGTCTTCGTCGTGCAGAGACTGCGCCAGCACAGCCACACCCTGGCTGCGCGCCAGGAGATGCAGGGCAAGGGCATCCGCGTCTTTGCCGCGGCCCATTTCCTGGAACTGGCCTCGCAGCCACACCCGGAAGATATCCAGGATGGCATCGGCGTCACCCTGCCCCGGATGCCCGAGCTTTGCCAGTTCCATGCACAGGGTGCCGACCGGACAGCCGTGGCGCATGATCTTGGACTGATTGCGTATCAGCAGGGTAACGAAGAGCTGGATGCGACCCTGCGCGCTTTGGCCATCGGCCTCCCATTGCGCCAGCATCGCGCGCGTGCGCTTGAGCCGCTCGGCAATAACTGCCGCCAGGATTTCATCCTTGGTCTTGAAGTGATGGTAGAAGTTGCCCCGCGAAATCTTCACGGCATCCGCAATGTTCGAGAAGGATGTGTGTTCGAACCCTTGCTCATAGAACAAGGTGTCTGCAGCTTGGACGATGCTGTCGCGGGTCGGTGTGGCCATGAATAAGGCAATGAATCTGAATTTCGCGGAATTCTAGGACGGTCATCCTAATTCGTCAATTGCAGATCGGCAGAATCCCGGCGTATTCATCGCGGGCCGGATAGTCGTTCTTGATGCCGAAGTCCGGCGTTTGGACTAACTCGCCGGAGTTCGGCCGTTGACAGAAGCTTTCACGAAACTTACATTGAAGCCTCGCACGGAGGCTTTATGTTTGATCCCTCTGATCCTTCCAACCCTTCTTCAACACCAGTCCGGTCGCTGTACTGGCACCACATCACGCTGGCCCAGCTGCAGCGTGTCAAAGACTGGCGCGAGGCGCAGCGGGGGGCGCACCCCCTTGAATGCCAGATCTGGGAAGCGGTGCTGACCGCCTGGCTCATGGGCTGGACGGGCTGGCTGCCGGCCTACGCTTTTGAGGCGGCCTGGGCTTACCCGCTGTGCGTGCTGGGCATACTGGCGCCGCGCCTGTATGTGTATGCCAGGGCGCGCGCGCACCTTGCGCGGCGTCTCAGGTGTGACTGGCTGGAATTGGTCGTCTGAACTAGAGTGGTGGGATGAATGCTCCTACCCCACCCTCCCTGACCTGCTTCACCCTCAACACCAGCCATCACATCGCCCACCTGGTGCTCAACCGCCCCGAGGCGATGAACACCATGCACCCGATGTTCTGGCGCGAGCTGGACGCGGCGCTCACGCATATCCACCAAAGCGGCGAGGCGCGTGTATTGGTGATCTCGAGCACCGGCAAACATTTCAGCGCGGGCATGGCGCTGGAGACCTTTGGCAGCGAGATCGCCTTGGACGACAGCAGCCCCGAAGGCCGTGCCGCCATCTTCGACCTGCTTGCCGGCATGCAAGCCACCTTCAGCAAGCTCGAGAGCCTGCGCATCCCGGTGATCGCGGCCATCCAGGGCGGCTGCATAGGCGGCGCGGTCGACATGGTGACGGCCTGCTGCCTGCGCTACGCCACGGCCGACGCGTTTTTCTGCATCCAGGAAATCAACATCGGCATGGTGGCCGACGTGGGCACCTTGCAGCGCCTGCCCAAGCTGCTGCCGCTGGCCGTCGTCAAGGAGCTGGCCTACACCGGGCGCCGCCTGCCCGCCGCCAGGGCGCAGGGCTACGGCCTGGTCAACGAGGTGTTTGAGTCCAGCGAAGCCATGCTGGCGGCGGCCATGCAGTGCGCGAACGAAATCGCCGCCAAGCCGCCGGTGGCGGTCTGGGGCACCAAGCAGGCCGTGCACTATGCGCGCGACCATTCAGTGGACGACGCGCTCAAACAGATGGGCTGGCTGCAGGGCGCGATCTGGAGCAACGCGCATGTGCGCGAATCCGTGACGGCCATGAAGGAAAAGCGCGCGGGGCAGTTCCCGGGGTTGACGCCGCTGAAAAACTTCAGCGAGTTCGGTCAGTAAGCGCAGAAATCTTTACTGCCGCGCCGTGCGCACGCTGGACGGCAGCGCCTGCGGGTGGCTGGTGCGGAAGGGATTGATGTCCAGCCCGCCGCGGCGCGTGTAGCGCGCATAGACCGAGAGCTTGAGCGGTTTGCAGCGCGTCCAGATGTCCATGAAGATGCGCTCCACGCACTGCTCATGGAATTCGTTGTGGTTGCGAAAGCTCACCAGGTACTGCAGCAGGCCTTCCTGGTTGATCTGCGGTCCCGCGTAGCGTATCTGCACGCTGCCCCAGTCGGGCTGGCCGGTGACCAGGCAGTTGCTTTTGAGCAGGTTGCTGGTCAGGGTTTCCTCGACGGGCGGCTCGTCGAACTCGGCGAACAGCAGTTCGGGCGCGGGCTGGTAATGGATGCACTCCACGTCGAGGCGGTCCAGGTTCAGGCCGTCGAGTTCATGCACGGGTTCGCGGTCGAACAGCTCGGGGCCCAGGGTGGTGATGCCTACGCCGGTGCCGACCACGGCATTGAGGTCGGCGCGTATGCGTTCGCGCACCTCGCGCGCGTCGGCAAAACGCGTGTTGTTAAAGCTGTTGAGGTAGAGCTTGAAGGACTTGCTCTCGACGATGTTGGGCGACTCGCAGGGCACGGTGATGTGGGCCAGCGCCACTTGCGGCTTGCCGCGCAGGTTGAGCCAGCTCAGCTCAAACGCCGTCCACAGGTCGGCGCCGAAAAACGGCGGCGTGCCGGTGACGCCGATTTCGGCGCGCTTGCCTTCGCGCGGGATAGGGAAGAGCAGCGAAGCGTCGTACTGGTCGATATAGGCCGAGGTCTTGCCCAGCTGGGATTGTTCAGGGGTGTTCATGTGGACTCGATTGTCTTCTAACCCGCAGTTGTGGCCCTGAAGTGGGGAATCAAGAGGGCCAATAAACGCTCCACCACCCCGGGCGGCAAATCATGGCCCATGCCTTCAATGCTTTCAAAGCGCGCGCCGGGAATGCGCCTGGCCGTGTCCTGGCCGCAGGCCATGGGCACCAGCGGGTCGGCGCAGCCGTGCACCACCAGCGTGGGCGCCCTCACCTGGGCCAGCGCCGCCGCGCGGCTGCTGTCGGCGGCAATCGCCACCATCTGGCGCACAAGGCCCTGCGGGTGAAAGCTGCGCCGCGCCGCGGCGGCGACTTTTTCGCGCAGCTCGGCATCGGGCGTGGGAAAGCCGGGGCTGCTTATGGCCTTGAGCAGCCGCGCGGTGTGGTCCACCGCAGCCTGCACGCCCTTGCCCGGGCGGCTGAGCAACACACGCGTGACGGCCGGGCTGGCTTCGGGCAGGCCGCGCGCGCCGCTGGAGCTCATGATGCTGGTCAGGCTGAGCAGGCGCGAGGGCGCCAGCACCGCCACGCGCTGCGCGACCATGCCGCCCATGCTGACGCCCACCACATGGGCCTTGGCGATGTGCAGCGCATCGAGCACACCCACGGTGTCGGTGGCCATGTCCTGCACGCTATAGGGCGGGCGTATGCGCCAGCCCAGGCGGAACTTGAGCCCTTCCCAGAGCAGGCTGGGCGAGCCCAGGTGATCGAAGTGCTGCGACAGGCCTATGTCGCGGTTGTCAAAGCGCAGCACCCGAAAACCCGCATCGGCAATCGCCTGCACCATGGCCGGCGGCCAGGCGATCAGCTGCATGCCCAGGCCCATGATGAGCAGCACCACGGGCCGGCCGGTGGAGTCGCCGGGGTGGGTGTCTTCAATCTCGATGTCTATCTGGTTGGCTTTGATCTTCATAAAGGATTATGGTCTCCGCCTCTCAAAGCGTGCCAATTGCAGCGTCGCCCACGCGTCACGGACACGTCCCCGCCAGCAAGGGCCGCGGGTCCGGCTTCGCCAGCCGCAGGCGCCGCCCCCTGCAAGGGGGGAACAGGCTACACGCAGTGAGCCTGGATGGGGGTGTTAAATGAATTCCCGCTCGCGCAGCCACTTGGTGGCAATCCATTTTTCGCCCGCTTTCACCGGCTCGCCGCCATGCAGCGTGAGGCTGGTGGGATGCGCCAAGGCATAACTGAAAAACACCGCGCTGCCCTGCTGAGGCCGCACACGCAGGCCTATGTCGGGGAATACCGTGGCGCCGCCCTCCTCGGGCTCGCGCAAATACATGATGAGGCTGGCCACGCGCTGGCCGCCGCGCCGCAGTATGGCCGCGGTGCCGGGCTCGCCGGGGTCGAAGTAGTCGTAATGCGGCTTGTACTCGGCGCCGCGCCGGTAACGCAGCACCTGCAGCCCTTCGCCGTTTCGCACCGGCCAGTTCAACAGCCTCGCGATGCGGGCCTCGATGCGGCGAATCGCCTCGTTCTCGCCGCGCGTGTAAAACATGCCGTGGCTGGTGCGGTCGTGGTTGAGCTCTTCGCCGCCGGTGCGTATGTCCACGGTCAGCGAGCGTGCCAGGCGCGATTCGGCCGCCGCGATGAGCGCCTCGCATTCTGCGGCGCTGAGCAGGTTGTCGAACACCCAGAGTTCGGGCGCGCTGCGGTGTTCGCGCACCGTCACCCACTTGTCGCCCGCGTCCACCATGGCGCCTGCGGCGTCGGCCCGGACACGGGGCACGGCCTGCGCGGGCTGCGGCAGCGCTGCTTCGCCGGCGGCCTGCAAGCCCAAGGCCCGGTTGGCGGCGGCGGCATGCCAGCCGGCGTCCAGCAGCGCCTGGAAAACCTCGTGCTGCCCATGCCCGGCCGCGAGCTGCTGCGCCACCCAGTCCTGCATCTCGCGCGTGATGGCCTGGGTTTGCATGGTGGCGGGCTGGGGGGCGTGGCCTCAGGCGGCCTGTTTGCGCCGGAACACCAGCCGGTCGGGTTCCGAGGCCTTGGGGTCGAAGCGGTAACCCTCGGCGTCAAAGCTCTCAAGCTTTTTGACCGTGGCGATTTTTTTCTCGATCGCATAACGCAGCATCAGGCCGCGCGCGCGTTTGGCGTTAAAGCTGATGATTTTGTACTTGCCGCCCTTGAACTCCTCGAACACGCAGCTCACCACGCGCGCTTTGAGCACCTTGCGGTCCACAGCCTTGAAGTATTCCTCGCTGGCCAGGTTGATGACCACGGGCGTGGTGTCGGCGGCGGCGCGTTCATTGAGGTAGTCGGAGATTAACGAGCCCCAGAACTGGTAGAGGTTTTTGCCCTGGGGCGTGGCCAGCGCCGTGCCCATCTCCAGCCGGTAGGGCTGCATGCGGTCCAGCGGCCGCAGCACGCCGTAAAGGCCGCTCAGGATGCAGACGTGGTCCTGCGCCCAGTCGAGTTGCGCGGCGCTCAAAGTCCTGGCGGCGAGGCCGCCATACACATCGCCGTCAAAGGCCAGCGCGGCCTGCTTGGAGTTTTTGGCGGTGAATCTGGGCGACCAGGCCTGGTAGCGCGCCACGTTCAGGCCCGCGAGCGCGTCCGACAGCTTCATCAGGCTGCTGATCTGCTGCGGGGTCTTGGTCTTGAGCACTTCAATCAATTGCGCCGACTGGCGCGTGAACAGGGCTTGGGTGTGGGTGTCTACGTGCGGCGGCGTGTCGTAGTCCAGCGACTTGGCCGGCGAAATAAGAAACAGCATGCTTTGAGTTATTAAGGCGAAACCCCCACTTTACGACAGCCGGGTTGCACTTCCGGCCGCGAACGGCAAAGTCCCCGGCTAATGCAGATCGCTGGCCAATGAAGCCAAGGTCTCCGCGGGAATGCTCACATGCGCCGGGTAATGCGTATGGTCGCATCCGAGCTTGACGCCGGCGCCGGCTTTGACCGCCGCGCGCATGGCCGGGTCCAGCTCGAAACGCACAAAGTGCACGGCCGAGGTTTTTTCGTCGTTCTCGCGGTCCATGTCTTCGTCGGCGATGGCATAGACACGGGCATGGCCTTCGACCTCGATGAACATGCGGTCTTCCACACCGATCAGCCGGGCCAATTCACGTTTTCGCTCGCTGACGTCGGGGTACTCCAGCATCAGCGTGCCCTTCCAGTTGGTCCCGTCGGGCATCAGGGGGGCGTAGGCCTCTATCTCCTGCTCTATGCCTTCCTCTTCAAAGATTTTTTCTATGCGCAGCATCTCCTGGATCTGGTAGCGGATGCTGGTCTCGCTTTCAAACTGCAGGTTGACATGCTCGCCCAGGCGCACGCTGCGCAGCTTGCGGTGGGCGATGATGGCGGGCTTGTTCTCCTTGCGGTATTTGCTGTAGGCCTCCAGCGTCATCAGGGATTCGCGGGTGATTTTTCCGATGGTCTTCATGGCGGCGTCCTGCTGGTCGGGGCTTATTTCAGGCCGTAGGCCGTGCGTATCAAGGTGAGCGGGTGTTTTTGCTGCGGCGCGCCCAGGCTGTTGACCTCAAAGCCCTGGGCGATGTGGTGGCCGCCCAGCGGGCAGTCGCTGCTGATGACGTCGGGCAGGCCGCCGTCCTTGTGGCTGGCCATGGCCTTGAACAGCGGCTTGCCGATTTTCATGGCCTGCTGGTGGTAGGGCACTTTCACGCCAAAGGTGCCGGCATGGCCGGAGCAGCGCTCATGCGTGTGCACGCTGGTGCCGGGCACCATCTTGAGCATCTCCTCGGTCTTCTTGCCGATGTTCTGCACGCGGCCGTGACAGGGGATCTGGTAGCTGATTTTGCCCAGCGGCGTGGGAAATTCCGTCTTGAGCAGGCCGTCGCGCCTGCGCGCCATCAGGTATTCGAACGGGTCCCACATATGTTCCTTGACGAGCTGCACCTCGGCATCGTCGGGGTACATCAGCGGCAGCTCCTGCTTGAACATCAGGGTGCAGCTGGGCACGGCGCTCAGGATGGCGTAGCCCTCTTTTGCGTATTTCACCAGCACGGGGATGTTGGCCTCCTTGCTGGCGTTGACCGAGGCCAGGTCGCCGAGCTCCAGCTTGGGCATGCCGCAGCATTTTTCCTTTTCCACCAGCACATAGGGCACTTCGTTGTGGTCCAGCACCTTGAGCAGGTCGTGGCCTATGCCGGGCTCGTTGTAGTTGATGTAGCAGGTTGAATAAATGACCACCTTGCCGGGCGTCTTGGCCCCGTCCTTGACGGCATGCGGCGGCGATTCGGGCGCGCCCGAGCGGAATTTCTTCGTCGCCAGGTCCGGCAGCCAGGCGTTTTTGTCCACGCCCAGCACTTTTTCCATCACGGCGCGCGCCGGTTTGGTCTTGTTGACCGCGTTGGCCACCTGGACCACGATGGGAATGCCGGCGAACTGGCCGTGCACGTCGGTGGACGACAAAAACCTTTCACCGGCGCCGACCTCGCCCTTCTTGAACTTGATGGCCTTGGCGCGCAGCATGGTGTGGGGAAAGTCGAGGTTGAACTCGTGCGGCGGCACATAAGGGCACTTGGTCATGTAGCAGAGGTCGCACATATAGCACTGGTCGACCACTTTCATGTAGTCCTTCTTGTCCACGCCGTCGACCTCGCCGGTCTTGCTTTCGTCGACCAGGTCAAACAAGGTGGGGAAAGCGCCGCACAGGCTCACGCAACGGCGGCAGCCATGGCAGATATCGAAGATGCGCTCCATCTCGTGCAGGGCCGCTTCTTCGTGATAGAAGTCCGGGTTTTTCCAGTCGATCGCGTGGCGCGTGGGCGCCTGGAGGTTGCCTTCTGTGGCCATGCTTGCCTCTTCTTTTCGGTTTCTCGTGGGGTTTGGGGAAAGGCTCTCGCGCGTAGCCTTTTCCAAAACCCGCCACGCCTTGCGGCGCAGCGAGGGACGGCTTAATCGACCAGTTCGGCCAGCGCTTTTGAATAGCGATTGGCGTGTGAGCGCTCGGCCTTGGCCAGGGTCTCAAACCAGTCAGCCACCTCATCATGGCCTTCGTCGCGCGCGGTCTTGGCCATGCCGGGGTACATGTCGGTGTACTCGTGGGTTTCGCCGGCGACGGCGGATTTGAGGTTGTCGCGCGTGCCGCCGAAGGGCAGGCCGGTGGCGGGGTCGCCGCACTGCTCCAGCCATTCGAGGTGGCCGTGGGCATGGCCGGTTTCACCTTCCGCGGTGGAACGGAACAGCGCGGCCACATCGGGCTGGCCTTCAACGTCGGCCTTGTTCGCGAAATACAGGTAGCGGCGGTTGGCCTGCGATTCGCCGGCAAATGCGGCTTTCAGGTTCTCTTCCGTCCTGGAGCCTTTGAGAGCAGCCATGGAAATCTCCTTCGTGGGTTGATGGATGAACAAATCGCCAATGCTTCAAGCCCCCGTCGCCAAAGTCCAGGTGCGAAGACCGAAGACCAGGACACCTTAGACCCGTTCAGCCGCTTCGTCTAATTGCCGGAATCAATGCATGGAATTGATAAAAACTATCCGCATAAAGTCATTAATAATTATTTTTAATTACAAAACATGCCGCCATGGCACCCGCTCCCCGAGAGCGGCCAGGCCCGCGCATTAATTACGTTATGGTAGATTGATTACGAATAGGTAAACAGAACAAGAGGCGCAGACCCATGCCGGAGACAATGCAAATGCCCGACAAGATGCCCGCCGCGCTGGCCGCCACCTTCACCAACGGCTATGAATTCGCCCAGGGCGCGGGTTATGCCCTGCCCGAATACCCTTTTGTGGAGCCGCCTGAGCTGCGCACGGGCGAAATCAAACGCCACGCCGTCGCCATCGTGGGCGGCGGCATTACCGGGCTCACGCTGGCCTGCGCGCTGGCGCAGTACGGCGTGCGCGCCGTGCTGCTGGACGAGGACAACACCGTGGGTGTGAAGGGGGCGTCCTCGCGCGGCATCTGCTATGCGCAAAAAAGCCTGGAGATCTTCAAGCGCCTGGGTATTTACGAGCGCATCGCGGCCAGGGGCGTGCAGTGGAGCGTGGGCCGCACCTTCGCGGGCAAGGACGAGGTCTACGCCTTCGACCTGCGCCAGCAGCAAAGCCATTCGCTGAGCCGGCAGCCGCCCTTTATCAATATCCAGCAGTTTTATGTCGAGGGCTTTCTGGTCGAGCAGCTCTACAACAGTCCCGCGCCCGAAGACCGCCCGGTCGACATCCGCTGGAGCCACCGTGTCACCGGCTTTGAGCAGAACGCGGACTTCGCGACGCTGCAACTCGAAACGCCGGCCGGCGCCTACGTCCTGGAAGCCGAACATGTGATCGACTGCAGCGGCTCGCGCAGCCCGTTTCGTGCCTGGTGCGGCGCGACGGTGACGGCGCAGCAGGGTGACGACCGCTGGTGCATTGCCGACGTGCGCTTCAAGAATCCGCCGCCGGCGGAGCGCCACACATGGATAGAAGCGCCCTTCAACGAGGGCCGCGCCGTCTGGCAGCACCTGATGGCCGACGGCGTCTGGCGCATCGACTACCAGATGCCGCCGCAGGCCAAGCCCGAGGAGGTCAGCCGAGAGGACGTGGTGCGCGCCCGCCTCAAAGCGCAGTTCAAGAGCCAGTCGGGCCAGGCTTTGGACGACAGCGACTACGAGATCGTCTGGGTCGGCCCCTATGCCTACCGCAGCGAATGCCTGGACAGCCTGCGCCACGGCCGCGTGTTTTTCGCCGGCGATGCCGCCCATGTGATGAGCCCCTTCGGCGCGCGCGGCGGCAATTCGGGCGTGCAGGACGCCGACAACCTGGCCTGGAAGCTGGCCGCCGTGCTGCAGGGCCGCGCCGCGCCCGCCCTGCTGGACAGCTACCACCACGAACGCCATGAGGCGGCCACGCACAACGTACGGGTCACCAACCGCACGGCGCGCTTTTTGCGGCCGGCCGACGGCGCTGAGCGGCTGTTTCGCAGCGCGGCGCTGGGCCTGGCGCGCGAGCATGTATTTGCCAGACAGCTCGTCAACACCGGCCGCATGTCCACGCCCAGCCACTACACGCACTCCAGCGCCTGCGGGCCGGCCGGCGGGCGCGCGACACAGAACGTGGGTTTTGCCTGGGCCGACGGCCGCCCCGGCGAACTGCTGGACCTGCTGGGCTGGGCCCACGGCCGTTTGCTGCTGCTGAGCTTTGGCGATGTCTCCGCCGCCGCGCTGGTGCGCCTGGCGGCGCTGTCGGTGGAGGCCGGCCTGCGCTGCGTGCAAGTGGTCAGCCCCGGCGAGAAAGCCGCGGCCGTGGAGCATGTCATCGACGAGCACGGCCACCTGCAGGCGACCTGCCATGTCTTCGGCCATGCTTGGGCGCTGCTGCGGCCCGACGGCCATGTGGCCGCCACCGGCGAGAGCGTGGACGCCTCGCTGGTCCATGCGGTGGCCGCCGCGCTGGGCGCCGGCACCAGCGGAAAGGAAACCCCATGAAAA
The DNA here is from genome assembly GCF_056406895.1 of Polaromonas sp. P1_A2. NCBI lineage: Bacteria > Pseudomonadati > Pseudomonadota > Betaproteobacteria > Burkholderiales > Comamonadaceae > Polaromonas > Polaromonas sp. P1_A2. Next base: position 349,668 of record NZ_JBFTZI010000003.1, read on the forward strand.
CCGACAGCCCCCTGAGCACCCGCCTGCATTTTCAGGACGCCGATGCCTTTTACGAGTGCCTGCTGGACGCCCACCGGGGCCTGAGCCGCGAGGAATCCGAGCTGCTCAATGCCCGGCTGATCCTGCTGATGGCCAACCAGCTGGGCGACACCGCCGTGCTGCGGGCCTGCGTGGCGGCAGCCGCAAAAACCGCGCCCGCGCCGGGATAGGCGAGGCCCAGCGGCCGCGGGCCGCCCAGTCGAATAAAATCGGGGCAGTTTCCCCCAACCCCAAGGCGGCATCCCCTCGATGCCGTTTTTCATTGCCCCCATGACCAACGCTGCCGCCCCCGCCCCTGCCGATACCGCCACTCCCGCCGCGGAGGCCGTCAAAGTCCCCACACCGGGGCTGGACAGCCTGGCCAAATCCTTCGAGCCAGCCGCCATTGAAAGCCGCTGGGGCCCCGAATGGGAGCAAAGCGGCCAGTACGAACCCACGCTGGACGCGGCCAAGCCTTCGTTCTCCATCCAGCTGCCGCCGCCCAACGTGACGGGCACGCTGCACATGGGCCACGCCTTCAACCAGACCATCATGGATTCGCTCACGCGCTACCACCGCATGCGCGGCCACAACACGCTGTGGGTGCCCGGCACCGACCACGCCGGCATCGCCACGCAGATCGTGGTGGAGCGCAAGCTGCAGGGCGAAGGCAAGAGCCGCCACGACCTGGGCCGCAAGAACTTCGTCGCCAAGGTCTGGGAGTGGAAGGAAGAATCCGGCACCACCATCACGCGCCAGATGCGCCGCATGGGCGACTCGGTGGCCTGGAAGCACGAATACTTCACCATGGACCCGAAGATGTCCATGGTGGTCACCTCGACCTTTGTGAAGCTCTATGAGCAGGGCCTGATCTACCGCGGCAAGCGCCTGGTGAACTGGGACCCGATCCTCAAGTCCGCCGTGTCCGACCTGGAAGTCGAGAATGAAGAGCGCGACAGCTTCATGTGGCACATCGAGTACCCCTTCAGCGACGGCCCGCAAAAAGCCGCCGACGGCACGCCGCTGCGCGGCATGCACATCGCCACCACGAGGCCCGAAACCATGCTGGCCGACGGTGCGCTGGCGGTGCACCCGGACGACGAGCGCTACAGGCACCTGGTCGGCAAGATGGTCGACCTGCCGCTGTGCGACCGCCAAATCCCGGTGATCACCGACGACTACGTGGACCCGGCTTTCGGCAGCGGCGTGGTGAAGATCACCGGCGCGCACGACTTCAACGACTACCAGGTGGCCCTGCGCCACGACCTGCCGCTGATCACCATCTTCACGCTGGACGCGAAGATCAACGAAAACGGGCCTAAGCAGTACCAGGGCCTGGACCGCTACGACTGCCGCAAGGCCGTGCTCAAGGACCTCGAGGAACAGGGCTTCCTCGAAAAAGCCGTGCCGCACAAAAACATGGTGCCGGTCTGCGCGCGCACCGGCGCGGTGGTCGAGCCCATGCTGACCGACCAGTGGTTTGTCGCGCTCAGCAAGGTCAGCGAGCAGGACCCGACCGGCAAATCGATCGCGCAAAAGGCGCGCGACGCCGTGAGCAGTGGACAGGTCAAGTTTGTGCCCGAGCAGTGGGTCAACACCTACAACCAGTGGATGAACAACATCCAGGACTGGTGCATCTCGCGCCAGCTCTGGTGGGGCCACCAGATCCCGGCCTGGTATGACGAAGACGGCAAGGTCTATGTCGCCACCAGCGAGGAAGAAGCGCAGAAGCAGGCGCCCGGCAAAAAGCTCACGCGCGACGAGGATGTGCTGGACACCTGGTACTCGTCGGCCCTGGTGCCCTTCTCTTCCTTGGGCTGGCCCGAGAAGACCAAGGAGCTGGACCTCTTCCTGCCCTCCAGCGTGCTGGTCACCGGCTACGACATCATCTTCTTCTGGGTCGCCCGCATGATCATGATGACCACGCACTTCACCGGCCAGGTGCCGTTCAGGGACGTGTACATCCACGGCCTGGTGAAGGATGCCCAGGGCAAGAAGATGAGCAAGTCCGAAGGCAATGTGCTGGACCCGGTCGACCTGATAGACGGCATCGAGCTCGCGCCCCTGCTCGAAAAACGCTCGCAAGGCCTGCGCAAGCCCGAGACCGCGCCGCAGGTGCGCAAGAACACCGAAAAGGAATTCCCCGCGGGCATCCCGGGCTACGGCGCCGACGCGCTGCGCTTTACCTTCGCCTCGCTGGCCAGCCTGGGCCGCAGCATCAACTTCGACAGCAAGCGCTGCGAGGGCTACCGCAACTTCTGCAACAAGCTCTGGAACGCCACGCGCTTCACCTTGATGAACTGCGAGGGCCAGGACTGCGGCCTCGAGGAACACACGAAAGAACAATGCGCGCCCGGCGGCGAGTTCCACAACTACCTGAGCTTCTCGCAGGCCGACCGCTGGATTTCGTCGACCATGCAGCGCGTGGAAGCCGACGTGGCCAAGGGCTTTGCCGACTACCGCCTGGACAACGTGGCCGGCAGCATCTACCAGTTTGTCTGGGACGAGTTCTGCGACTGGTACCTGGAAATCGCCAAGGTGCAGATACAGACCGGCAACGACGCGCAAAAGCGCGCCACACGCCGCACGCTGATACGCCTGCTCGAAGCCATACTGCGACTGGCGCACCCGGTGATTCCTTTCATCACCGAAGAGTTGTGGCAAACCGTGGCACCCATTGCCGGCAAGAGCGGCAAGTTCATAGGCACCGCGCCTTACCCGCAAAGCCAGCCCGAGAAGATCGACGAAAAGGCCGAGGCCCATGTCGCCAAGCTCAAGACCCTGGTGGACGCCTGCCGCAACCTGCGCGGCGAGATGAAAGTGTCACCGGCCACGCGCCTGCCGCTGTTTGTGCTCGGCGATGCAGCCTTCATGAACAGCGTGGCGCCGGTGCTCAAGTCGCTGGCCAAGCTCAGCGAAGTGAAAGTGTTTGAAGACGAAGCCAGCTGGGTCGCCGCGGCACAGTCAGCGCCCGTCGCCATCGTCGGTGAAGCGCGTCTTTGCCTCTACATGGAGGTCGACCTCGCCGCCGAAAAAATTCGCCTGCAAAAGGAAGAGACCCGCCTGGTGGGCGAGATCGCCAAGTCCGAGACCAAGCTCGCCAACGAAGCCTTCGTCAACAAAGTGCCGCCGGCCGTGCTGGAGCAGGAACGCAAACGCCTGGCCGACAACCAGGCGGCACTGGCCAAAATCCGCGAGCAGCTGGCACGGCTTAAATAAGCGCGAACGCCGCCCACAAAAAAGCCCCGCTTACCGGGGCTTTTTTATCAGCGGGTGTCCCGTCATCAGCGGACGGTTTCGGGCTCTGACCATTGCGAGGGCGGAACGCTCCCCGGCATCTCCAGGTCCATGGGCGCACTCGGCAACTGGTCCATCCCGCTGTGCTGCGTGCTGATGGCTTCATGCATGCGGTGCGCCACATACCAGCTCGAGCGCAGGCGCGCCTCGCGTGTGTGCGAGCCCAGGCGCGGCGTGACGAACAGGTTCTTCAGGCCCTTGAGCGGCGAAGTGTCGCCCAGGAAGCTGGCTTCGGCGCCGTCCAGGATGCAGGCCTCGATGCGGCCGTCGCACAGCGCCGCGGCCAGCGCGGCTTCGTCAAACAGCTCGCTGCGGCTGATGCCCACCCACAGCTGGTTGCGCCTGCAGGCGGCCAGCAGTTTTTCATTCACAAAACCGCGAAAACGCGTGGCGTACAGCATCTGCACCGAGACCGCGTCGGCCTGGCTGACAAGCTCAGACAGGGACACCGGCTGTATGCGCAGGCGCTCCCAGATGGGCGCCGTGTGGTGCACCGCCGGGTCGTAGCCTATGAGGCGCACGCCCAGGCCGTTGAGCATGCCGGCCAGCGTGTGCGCCGTCGGTGCCAGACCCAGGATGCCCACGGTGCTGCCGTGCAGCTCGCGCCCCATCTGCGTCGTCGGGTGGCGCCGCCCCATCAGGGCCGAGACCAGGCCGCGGCGATACAGCAGCAGCAGGCTGCTCAGCAGGTATTCGGCATTGGAGCGCACGTTGGCGCTGCTGGCGTGCACGACCTTGATGTCGCGCTCCTTGCAGGCCTCGAGGTCGGTGTTGTCCGTGCCCACATGCAGGCGGCCCACGGCCCTGATCTTGGGCAGGAAGTCGAGGAACTCGCGTGTCACCACGGTCTGCCGCGGGAACACAATGCCCTTGGTCTTGTAGGCGATCTTGCGCAGCGAAGTCAGGTCGTCGGCGAGCTCGGGGTGGTAACCCACGCTGTGGCGGGTTTCCAGCCAAGCCATTGCCTCGGGCACCAGCGCGTCAAGAAGTAAGATGTCCACCCAGTGAGTCCTTTTTTCCCGCAGACCGCAATTCGCGCGGTTTGACCACGTCAAGTCGAGCCTTTGTCCGACCTGAGTCATGTATCAACAACGCAACACTCTAGTCTTTTCCCCGATCAAAGTCGATGCAAAAATTTACATTACACAAAGCTGTATTCCCGGTTGCCGGCCTTGGCACCCGGTTTCTCCCGGCCACCAAGGCCCAGCCCAAGGAAATGCTCCCCGTTGTCGACAAGCCGCTGATCCAATACGCGGTGGAAGAGGCTTACGCGGCAGGCATCCGTCACATGATTTTTGTGACAGGACGCAATAAACGGGCCATAGAGGACCACTTTGATACTGCTTACGAGCTCGAAAACGAGCTGGAGGTAGCTCAAAAGCTCGCTTTGCTGGATTTGGTGCGCTCCGTCCAGCCCGAAGACATGAACTTTTCCTATGTGCGCCAGCCCCGCTCCCTGGGCCTGGGCCATGCCGTGCTGTGCGCCGAACACCTGGTCGGCCAGGAGGCTTTCGCCGTGCTGCTGGCCGACGACCTGATGGTCGGCCCCAAGGGCGGTAAACCGGTACTGGCCCAGATGGCCGAGCAGTTCAAAGAGCTGCAGCAGTCCATCCTGGCGGTGCAGGAAGTGCCCCAGGACCAGACCCGCCGCTACGGCATCGTCGAAACCGACGGCGGCGCCAGCGCCGGCCTCATGAAAGTGAAAAAAATCGTCGAAAAACCGGCGCCCGAAGTGGCCCCCTCACGCATGGGCGTGGCCGGCCGTTACATCCTGACGCCGGCGATTTTTGAGCACATCCGCAGCCAGAAGGCCGGCGTGGGCGGTGAACTGCAGCTGACCGACGGGATCTCCAGCCTGCTCGACAAGGAAACCGTTTACGCCCTGCAGTACGAGGGCAAACGTTATGACTGCGGCAGCAAGGAAGGCTTTCTGGAAGCCACCGTCGAGCTGGCGCTGCAGCACCCCGAGGTGGGCGTGCACTTCCGCAATTACCTGGACAACCTGCAGATAGGCTGGTCGGGCCGGGAACGCCGCAAACAGGCCTGAAAACCTGGGCGCCCGGCGGCGCCTCAACGGTACTTAACGCCGTTTCAGGACGTGGATAAAGTCGCTGCCGGCGACCTGCTGCTCGACCAGCTCGTTGCCGGTCTGCTTGGCAAAGGCCTGGAAATCGCGGGTCGAGCCGGCATCGGTGGACACCACCCGCAGCAGCTGGCCGCTCAGCATTTCCGTCAGCGCTTTTTTGGCTTTCAGGATGGGCAGCGGGCAGTTCAGGCCGCGGGTGTCGAGTTCTTTGTCGATGTTCATGAAAATCCTTGGGTTGCCGCGATTTTAAGCAAAGCGTAAAGGCCCTTTTGCCCGGTTATACCCGGCCTCATTCGGCCTCATTCGGCTTCATTCACCCCTACCCGCCTCCGGCTCGACCTTGCTCAGCACGGTGGCCCAATCCACAAACTCCGGCTCATGGCCCCGCGTGCGCAGCCAGTCAGCCAGCGCATAGCCGGTGCCGGCGGGCCAGCATTTGAGCTTGTCCAGGTCGTACAGCCGGTAATCCACCAGCTCGGGCGACAGGCTGACCTCCCCGGTGCAAACCGCGTGGTAGGCGATGATGACCTGGTTCATGCGCTGGAAGTCGTAAACGCCTATCAGGTCCAGCGAGCTGGTTTCCAGGTTGGTTTCTTCCTTGATTTCGCGCTCAATGCCGCCCTGCGGCGTCTCGCCCGCCTCCATAAACCCCGTGATCAGCGCATACATCTTGCCCGGCCAGGCCGCATTGCGCGCCAGCAGCACCTGGCCGTGGTATTCGATCACTGCGGCCAGCACCGGCGTGGGGTTGTTCCAGTGGGTGAACCCGCAGGCCGGGCAGCGCAGGCGCGCCTTTTCACCGCCGTCCTCCATCTGCGACACCATGGCCAGAGGCGTCGCGCAGTTCGGGCAAAACCGGAATTCATGGGTCATGGCAGGCGATCAGAAGGGAAAATAAAAGAAAGAAAACGCGGCCACCGCTATTTTTTCAATAGCGGCAGGCCCTCGTCAGTTGGGCGTCAAGCCGGAAACACGCCGGTAGACAGGTAACGGTCGCCGCGGTCGCAGACCACAAACACGATCACCGCGTTTTTCACGGTTTTGGCGATTTCCTGCGCCACCCAGAGAGCGCCGGCGGCCGAGATTCCGGCAAATATGCCTTCCTCGCGCGCCAGGCGCCGGCACATGTCTTCGGCATCGGCCTGGCTGACCAGCACCAGTTCATCGACCTGGCGCGGGTCGTAAATCTTGGGCAGGTACTCCTGCGGCCACTTGCGGATGCCGGGGATGCGCGAACCCTCGCTGGGTTGGGCGCCAATCACCTTGATGGCCGGATTTTTCTCTTTCAGGTAGCGCGAAACCCCGGTAATCGTGCCCGTCGTACCCATGGCACTGACAAAATGTGTCACCTTGCCTGACGTATCTGTCCATATTTCGGGGCCCGTGGTCTCGTAATGGATGCGCGGGTTGTCGGCATTCGCGAACTGGTCCAGCACCCTTCCCTTGCCTTCTTTCTGCATCTGGTCGGCCAGGTCGCGCGAGTATTCGATGCCCGCGCTTTTGGGCGTGAGGATCAGTTCGGCGCCAAAAGCCTTCATGGTCTGGGCCCGCTCGATGCTCAGGTCCTCGGGCATGATCAGGACCATCTTGTAGCCCTTGATCGCAGCCGCCATGGCCAGGGCAATACCCGTATTGCCCGAAGTGGCTTCGATCAGCGTGTCGCCCGGCTTGATGTCGCCGCGCTCCTCGGCGCGCTTGATCATCGAGAGCGCCGGCCTGTCCTTGACCGAACCGGCGGGATTGTTGCCTTCAAGCTTGCCGAGGATCACATTGCCGCGTGCGGCGTTCTCGGCGGCGTAAATACGTTGCAGCGCGACCAGGGGCGTCTTGCCAATCGCGTCTTCAATGGTGGGATAGTTCATGACCACACTGTGCCATAATTTGAGGCTTCGCTCATTCCAGCCCGGGTGGTGAAATTGGTAGACGCAGGGGACTCAAAATCCCCCGCCGCAAGGCGTGCCGGTTCGATTCCGGCCCCGGGCACCACATCCCGAAAGCCGTCTCATGACCCTCGTTCATGGACGGTTTTTTTGTTTTTTCATCCACGGCGGCGGGCAACACCACGTTGTCATTTTCCGCAGCCGGATTTTTGACCCTGCCGCTTGCAACGCCATTTAATAAGGCGCATTCTTCAAACGCGGTCGGCCCCTTTTTTTCGTGTGCCCCCAGCCCTCTCGCCGCGTCTGGAGTCCATCATGTGCAGCTTGCGTCATTGGCTCTGTCTCCTTCTCTCCAGCACTTTGCTGCTGGGCACGGCCCACGCGGCCACGGCACCGCCACCTGCGGCGCAGGCCATGATCGATGCGCTGAACCGGGCCACGGCGGCGGTGGTGGGCGTCAAGGTCACGGCGATGGAGGACGCGCGCTCCGCCGAAACCCTGGGCCTGCGGCGCGCGGGCTCGGGTGTGCTGATCAGCCAGGACGGGCTGATCCTGACGATTGGCTACCTGATGCTGGAGGCCGAGCAGATCGAGGTCGTGACCCAGGACAACCGGACACTGCCGGCCCGCGCCGTGGCCTACGACCTGGCCACGGGTTTCGGCCTGCTGCGCCCGCTACTGCCGCTGCGCAATGTGGCGGTGGCGACGCTGGGCAGCGGCAGGGACCTGCAGCCGGGCGAGCCGCTGATGGCCGTGACCGGCCCGCAGCCCGATGACGACGGCGACGTGAGCATGACGCGGCTGGTCAGCCGGCGCGCGTTCTCGGGCAGCTGGGAATACCACATCGAATCGGCCCTCTTCACCAGCCCGCCGGTGCTGGCCAGCGGCGGCAACCACAGTGGCGCGCCGCTCTTCAACCAGCGCGGCGAACTGATAGGCATAGGCTCGCTGTTCGTGTCGGATGCAACCAATGAAAACCGCCGCCTGCCGGGCAATATGTTTGTGCCGGTGGATTTGCTGCGCCCCATACTCGCGGAGCTGCAGCGTTCGGGTTACAGCGCCAAGAGCCGCAGGCCCTGGCTGGGCATCACCTCCAACGACCAGGGCGGGCGCATACAGATATTGCGCGTGAGCAAGGAAAGCCCGGCGGAGCTGGCCGGGCTGTCGGCGGGCGATGTGGTGCTGGCGGTGGACGACGCGAAGGTCGCGACGCTGGAGGCCTTTTACAAAAAACTCTGGGACCATGCCGCGCCCGACGCGGAAATCCGGCTCACGGTGCTGCAGGGCGCCGAGGTCAAGACTATCGTGCTGCGCGCCCAGGACCGCATGCTGACGCTCAAAAAGCCACCGGGCATCTGAATCAGGCTAGGCTGGGAGCGGCGCTGTACGGTGCAAGTCCCGGCCTATCGCCTGGAAGTGCAGCGCAGCCGACGGCGCGGCTTCAGGCTCTGCGTCCAATTTAAATTCATCGACCGCCGCCTGCAGCTGCAAGGTCTGCTCGGCCAGCGAGGCGGCCGCGGTGGAGGCCTGCTCGACCAGCGCGGCGTTTTGCTGCGTCGCCTTGTCCATCAGCACCATGGCCTGGTTCACATGCGCGATGCCGTTGCTCTGCTCGACCGAGGCGGCGGAGATCTGCTCGAGCAGGCTGCTCACGCGCTTGACGGCCTGCACGATGTCCTGCATGGTGCGGCCGGCCTGGCCGACCAGTTCGGAGCCGCTCTCGACATGCGCGACGGAGTCCGCGATCAGCGCCTTGATTTCGCGCGCCGCCCCGGCGCTGCGCTGCGCCAGGCCGCGCACCTCGCTGGCCACCACGGCAAAACCGCGGCCCTGCTCGCCGGCGCGCGCGGCTTCCACGGCGGCGTTGAGCGCCAGGATGTTGGTCTGGAAGGCGATGCCTTCGATGACGGCGATGATGTCCACGATTTTTCGGGAGCTGCCGCTGATGGCCGCCATGGTGTCCACCACCTGGGCCACCACCGCGCCGCCTTGTTCCGCGGTGCCCGAGGCGCTGGCCGCCAGGCCGCTGGCCGAACGCGCATGCTCGGCGTTGAGCCTGACGGTGGAAGTCAGCTCTTCCATGCTGGAGACGGTTTCTTCCAGCGAGGCGGCTTGTTCCTCGGTGCGGCGCGACAGGTCGGCGTTGCCGGCGGCGATGTCGCCGGAGGCCAGGGTGATGGAATCGGTGGAAGCCTTGATGCGGCTGACCAGGTCGGTCAGCGTGTCTTCCATGTCGCCCAGGGCGCCCAGCAGGCGGCCGAAATCACCACCGCGTTCGGTGGAAAACTCCTGGCTCAGGTCACCGGCAGCCACGGTTTCGGCGATGTAAATCGCTTCATTGAGCGGCTGCGCGATGCCGCGGGCGAGGCGCCAGGCCACGGCGGTGCCCACCAGCAGAGCCGCCAGCGCCAGGCCCAGCATCCAGCGCCGCGCCGATGCAATGTCAGCCTCAACGGCTTGGCCGCCAGCCCTGGCCTGCTTAGCCTGCGTTTCGGCCAGCGCGGCCAGTTCCTGCTGCAGCTTGCCCAGCGACGGCGCGGCCTCGCCCGTCCAGGCCCGGACAGCGCCCTCGCGGTCGCCGGTTTCGATCTGTCTTGCCACTTTGGCCAGCGCCTGCGCATAAGAGGCCTGCGCGGCGCGCACGCTTGCCAGCAAGGCCTTTTCTTCCGCCGGCGGCGTGCCGGCTTCCAGTGCCGCCAGGGCATCCGTCATAGTCTTGTCGCCCACGGCGATTTGCCGGCGCGCGGCACCCGCCTGCGCGGGATCAGCCGCGAGGGACAGTTCCAGGGCGGCGCGCGCATTGGATTGCGACCAGTTGCCCAGCGCCGCCGCGGCGCCGGCCCGCGACCAGGCGTCGCCGCTCAGCTCGCGGCTGAAGGCACCGGCGCCGGCCAGCTGGCCCAGCCCCACCGCCATCAAGCCGCCCGCCAGCAGCAATACCAGCCCAAAGCCCGCGCCCAGCCGCGTGCTGATTTTCAGATTGTCCAGTTGCATGGTGTGTCTCCTGCAAGCCGCTTCCGCCTGAAGCGGCGAGAGAGGGCTTGCTCATGGACGGTATCAAGAAAGGCTGCCCTGTCTGCGCCCGAACAGGGCGTGAAACAGGGCTTTGTTTGTTGAATTGATTGGTCGGAGTTGCTGGCCGGGTCTTGCGCCGGCGGGCGCGCTCCCCCCCTTCTCTCCTTCTCCTCTCTTCGTCTTTCTGCTTACTCTGCTGAGGCTTGCTGGCCGGGGGTAGCCCGGCAGCTACTCACTTTTCTTTTGCTTCGCCAAAAGAAAAGTAAGCAAAAGAAAAGGCGACCCTGGTTCCTGCGTCCCTCCGCTTCGCTACGGGCAACCTGCGGTGCTCGGTCCAGCCGGGGTCAAAAACAACTCGCCTTCGGCTCAAACAAGTTTTTGCCCTGATCCGTCTGGCCCTGCGCTCCTCGGCGCATCCACAAGGGGTGGGGACAGGAATACCAAACAGCCAAATACCTAAACCCACAAGGACACGCCTTGGCGTGTCCTTGTTTGTATTTGTTTTCTTTGTCTTTCGGTATTTGGTTCCCGCTCCCGATTGCCCCGTCCTGGCTGGGCCGAGGAGCGCAGACGTAGGCGGATCAGGGATCGCGCTTGTCTGAGCCGAAGGCGAGTTTGCGCGAGACCCCGCCGTAGTCGAGCACCGCAGGTTGCCCCGCAGCGCAGCGGAGGGGACCCAGACTGCGGGTCGCCTTTCTTTTGCTTACTTTTCTTTGGCGAAGCAAAGAAAAGTAAGTCGCCCGCCGGGGCGAGACCCGGCCAGCAGAACCAAGAAGAGGAAAGAAGAGGATGAAGAGGGAGAGCGCGCAAGGCCGGAGCAAGACCCGGCCGCAAGAACCTCAGAACCGGTAAGCCAGCTCCGTCCACATCCGCATAGCGTCGGGCGCCTTGACCAACTCGGGCGCGGTGCCCAACGGTGAAGCCAGGTAGGCCCGGGCCCGCCACTGGTTGTAGCCGCTCCAGTCGAGGCCGACGCCGGCGCCGCTGAAGGTCGCGGTGTTGGTGCCGGGGGTCCAGGGGCGCTGGTTGACCTTGAGGTAGGCCCCGTCCCAGAAGGCCAGTGCCTGCAGCCTTCCGCCGCCGACCGCGCCCAGGTCGTAGCGCAGCTCTATGCTGCCGCGGTAACCCGCATCGCCCGACAGCGCGCTGACGTCGTAGGCACGCACGGAATAAGGCCCGCCCACCGACATTTTTTGCGAGGAGTCGAGGTTGGTGTTGGCCCACTGGCCGGCCCAGGACACATACAGCGAGCCCCTGTCGCCCCAGCGCTGCAGGCGGGAGAAATTCAGGTTGGTCTTGGAGAACCAGCCTTCTGTTCTGGCGCTGGCCGCATCGCTCAGCCGGGCTTCCGCGACGTCGAAGCCCAGCCGGCCGCGGGTCCATGCCAGGCTCCAGATGTTGATGCCGCCGGACAGCAGGGTGTCGCGCCAGTCTCCGCTCAGGCTCGAAGTCCAGCTGCCCAGGTGCCGGTCCGTCTTCATGCCCGCCATGTCGATGCGCTCGCGCAGCTGCAGGTTGTCGTACTGGACCTGGCCGTAAACATTGGCCGCCTGGCTGCGCAGCAGCGGGTGCCTGCCCCAAAGGCTTTCGGTTTCGGCCGAGCCATGCGCGCCCAGCTCCTGCAGCGATCCGCCGATTTTGTAGTTCAGCATGGAATAGGCGGCCCCGCCGCGCGTGCCCTGCCCGTTCAACAGGGATTCGTAGCTCACGCGGCCGTAGTTGACCCCGGCGCCTGAACTCAGGCCACTCACACCCAGGACATCGCCACGCCGCAAGGGATTGTTGAAGAACACCGTGCCGCCGAGCCGGCCCCTGCCGGTATAGCTGTTGCCGTAGTCGTCCAGTACCAGGCTTCCGGAAGTCCCCGGGCCGGGCGTGGCCTGGATCACCAGATCAGAGCTGCCCAGCCCTTCGCCGGGCCTTAAGGTGGCCTGCACCATCACGCCGGGTATGTCCGACATCAACAGCAGTGACCTGTCGAGCAAGGCCTGCTCCACCGGCTGTCCGCCCTGCAGCGGCGCGGCCGTCGCCTGCAGCAGGAGGTCGTTCACGCGCGTCTGGTTGTCTATGCCGACCTTGCCGTAGCGCGCCTCTATCACCAGAAAGCGCACAACGCCCGACGAGATCACCTGCGCGGGCACCACGGCTCGCGCGAAGCTTTGGCCCCGGCCGCGGTAGTACCTGCTGATGCGTGTCGCCATTTCATCGAGTTGGTCGAGCGTGAGGGTTTTGCCTTCCGCGTCGGCCACCAGTCCATGCAGGGTGTCCGTCTCGACCAGGGTGTTGCCGAGGATCTGGATCGATTTGACGTCCACTGAAACCGGTGGACGTACGGGCGGTGCCGGGGCATTTTCCTGGTTGTTGAGGGTCGGCGCTTCCCCGCGGGGCGGCGGCGCGAAAGGCTGGGACGGCTGGACCTGCTGCAGGATGGTGCCGATATCGACCGGCAGCGGATCAGCCGCGTGAGCCGTGAACAGGGGCGCGGCGGCCAGCAGCAGTGCTGCGTGCTTCGCGGATACGTAGCATTTCATGAAATAGCTTCCCTGGGACGGCCGGGTCATTTCCGGCCTGCCGGCACGGCGTTCAGCAACTGCACGCCACCGTCAACGATATGCAGGCGTGGGTCTTTTCTTGCCATGGCAAGGGGCGCGTCCGCCACCCCCTCGGTGAACTGGCTGGAAGGCTCCGGCGCTTCGCCGCCCGATGATGCATCGGCGCTTGCGCTGTGCGTCACGCGCAGGGTTGACGATGCCTCGGTCGAGTTGGCGTTGGGATTGGATTTGGCATTGGAACTCGAGCTGGCGCTGGAGTTGAATAGAGAGCGCTCCGTATCCAGGGCCTCTTGCGTGGCGGAACGAATGCCTTCACCATCCGCTCCCAATCCCCGCCCGGACGTCGTCGTCGTCGGTGTCGGTGTCGGCGTCGGCGTCGCGGGCGCTGGCGCCGCCGGCAAAGGCGTGATGGCCGCAGTCAGCCCGGTGGGCTGCACCACCGCGTAATTGCCGGCATCGGCGCCGCTCAGGGTAAAACCGGTCACGGTCACGGCCTTGCCGTTACCCACGTTCGGGTCGGCAAAAGCCCCGTGGCCGCCACCGACGCTGACCACATCGCCGGCCAGGGCCGTGACGGCGGCGGTGCCGCCCAAGGTGGCGGCGGTCGTGCCGTCAAACACCTTGTTCTGGGCATTCACCCCGGTGATGGTCAGGGTGGCGGGCGTGATGTTGGCGGTGACACCGCTGGGCTGCGCAATGACGTAGTTGCCGGCGTCGGCACCGCTCAGCGTATAGCCGGTGACGGTCACGGCCTTGCCATTGCCCACATTCTTGTTGGCGAAATTGCCGCTGCCGGTGCCGCCCACGGCCACAACATCGGCGCCCAGGGCGGTGATGCTGGCCGTGCCGTTCAGGGTCGCGGTGGTGGTGGTGTCGTAGACTTTGTTGTTGGCGCCTACGCCGGTGACGGCCAGAGTGGCAGGCGTGATGTTGGCCGTGACGCCGGTCGGCTGCACGACGGTGTAATTGCCGGCGTCGGCACCGCCCAGGATGTAGCCGGTGACCGTCACAGTCTTGCCATTGCCCACATTCTTGTTGGCGAACGTGCCGCTGCCGCCGCCAACCGTCACCACATCGCCGCCCAGGGCCGCAACACTGGCCGTGCCATTGAGCGTGGCCGTGGTGGTGGCGTCATAGACCTTGTTGTTGGCACCCACACCCGTGACGGCCAGGCTGGCCGGTGTGATGTTGGCCGTGACGCCCGCGGGCTGAGCTATGGTGTAGTTGCCGGCGTCGGCACCGCTCAGCGTATAGCCGGTGACGGTCACGGCCTTGCCATTGCCCACATTCTTGTTGGCGAAATTGCCGCTGCCGGTGCCGCCCACGGCCACCACGTCGCCGCCCAAAGCCGTGACCGCCGCCGTGCCGCTCAGCGCGGCGGTGGTGGTGGTGTCATAGACCTTGTTGTTGGCGCTCACGCCTGTAACGGTGATGCTGGCCGGCGTGATGTTTGCCGTCAGCCCCGTGGGTTGCACGACGGTGTAGTTACCGGCGTCGGCGCCGCCCAGCGTGTACCCGGTAACAGTCACGGCCTTGCCATTGCCCACATTCTTGTTGGCGAAAGCACCGCTGCCGCCGCCAATCGTCACCACATCGGTACCCAGGGCCGCAACGCTGGCCGTGCCGCCGAGGGTGGCGGCGGTCGTGGTGTCATAGACCTTGTTATTGGCGCTCACACCTGTGACCGTGAGGCTGGCGGGCGTGATATTCGCGGTGAGCCCTGTGGGCTGGACCACGGTGTAGTTGCCGGCGTCTGCGCCACTCAGCGTGTAACCGGTGACGGTGACAGCCTTGCCATTGCCCACATTCTTGTTGGTGAAGTTGCCGCTGCCCGTTCCACCCACCGTCACACTGTCGCCGCCCAAGGCCGTGACGCTGGCCGCGCCGTTAAGCGTGGCCGTGGTGGTGGCGTCATAGACCTTGTTGCTGGCACCCACACCCGTGACGGCCAGGTTGGCCGGCGTGATGTTGGCCATGACGCCCGTGGGCTGAGCTATGGTGTAGTTGCCGGCGTCGGCCCCGCCCAGCGTGTAGCCGGTCACGGTCACGGTCTTGCCATTGCCCACATTCTTGTTGGCAAAAGTTCCGTTGCCGGTGCCGCCTACAGTGACGGTATCGCCACCCAGAGCGGCAACGCTGGCCGTGCCAGTGAGCGTGGCGGCGGTCGTGGTGTCGTACACCTTGTTGTTCGCGCCCACACCCGTGACCGTGAGGCTGGCGGGCGTGATGTTGGCGGTCAGCCCCGTGGGCAGGACCACGGTGTAGTTGCCTGCGTCGGCCCCGCCCAGCGTGTAGCCCGTGGCGGTCACGAATTTGCCGTTGCCCACATTCTTGTTGGCGAAGGTGCCGGTGCCGCCGCCAACGGTCACCACATCACCGGCCAGGGCCGTGACGGCCGCGGTTCCGCCCAGCGTGGCGGCGGTCGTGGCGTCGTAGACCTTGTTGTTGGCGCTCACACCTGTGACCGTCAAGTTGGCAGGCGTGATGTTGGCGGTCACTGCCGTGGGTTGCACCACGGTGTAGTTGCCCGCATCGGCGCCGCCCAGCGTGTAGCCCGAGACGGTCACAGCCTTGCCGTTGCCCACGTTCTTGTTGGCGAACGTCCCGCTGCCAGTCCCGCCCAAGGTGACGACATCGCCGCCCAAGGCTGCAACGCTGGCCGTGCCATTGAGCGTGGCTGTGGTCGTGGTGTCGTACACCTTGTTGTTCGCGCCCACACCCGTGACCGTGAGGCTGGCGGGCGTGATGTTCGCCGCCAGCCCGGTGGGTTGCACCACGGTGTAGTTGCCGGCGTCAGCACCACCCAGCGTGTAGCCGGTAACAGTGACCGCCTTGCCGTTGCCCACATTTTTGTCGGCGAAAGTGGCGCTACCGCCGCCAACAGTCACCACGTCGCCGCCCAGGGCCGCGACGGCGGCCGTACCGCCAAGCGTGGCAGCGGCCGTGGTGTCGTAGACCTTGTTGTTTGCGCTCACGCCCGTGACCGTCAGGCTGGCAGGCGTGATGTTGGCGGTCACACCCGTGGGCTGCACGACTGTGTAGTTGCCCGCGTCGGCGCCGCCCAGCGTATAGCCCGTGACGGTCACAGCCTTGCCATTGCCCACATTCTTGTTGGCGAAAGTGCCGCTGCCCGTCCCGCCCACGGTCACAACATCGCCGCCCAAGGCTGCAACGCTGGCCGTGCCATTGAGTGTGGCTGCGGCGCTCGCGTTGTACACCTTGTTATCCGCACCAACGCCCGTGACCGTCAGGCTGGCCGGTGTGATGTTGGCCCTGACACCGGTGGGCTGCACCACGGTGTAGTTGCCGGCATCGGCACCGCCCAGCGTAAAGCCAGTGACATTGACCACCTTGTTGTTGCCCACGTTTTTGTCGACAAACCGGCCGCTGCCGCCGCCCACTGTCACCGTGTCACCGGCGATTGCCGTGACGCTGGCTACGCCATTGAGTGTGGCTGCGTCACTGGCGTTGTATACCTTGCTGTCCGCGCCCACACCGGTGACTGTCAAGCTGGCTGGTGTGATGTTCGCCGTCCCCGTTGGCTGGACGATGACATAGTTGTTGGCGTCGGCGCCGCCGAGGAAGTAGTTGGTGCCGGTGACGGTCTTGCCGTTGCCCACGTTCTTGTCGATGAACATGCCGACGTTGCCGCCGCCCACAAGCACCACATCAGTGCCCAGGGGCGTAACGGTCGCGGTGCCATTGAACGTGGTGGCACGGGTGCCGTCATACACCTTGCCGGCCGCGCTCACGCCGGTGACAGCGAGGCTGGCCGGTGTGATATTTGCCGTCAGCCCCGTGGGCTGCACCACGGCATAGTTGCCGGCGTCGGCTCCGCTCAACGTGTAGCCGGTGACAGTCACGGCCTTGCCATTGCCCGCGTTCTTGTCGGCGAAGGTGCCGCTGCCCACACCGGTCACGCTCACCGTGTCACCGGCAATGGCCGTAACGCTTGCTGTTCCGTTCAAGGTGGCGCCCACGCCGGCGTCGTACACCTTGTTGGCTGCGCTGACGCCCGTGACCACCAGGTTGGCGGGATTCACGGTCAGAGTGCCATTGGCGTAACTGATGTCGTAGCCCTGCTGGTTGGAATACAGGCCCGACCCTGTCACCGCATAGCTGCCGGCATTGACCGCTCCCTGGGCGTTTCCGCCGAAGCTGACGCTCCCCGACAGACTGCCGCAGGCCACGTTGGAGCAACTGATGCCGGTCCCGCCATTCCAGGCCAGCTTGTCGTAGGTCTTGCTGGTATTGCCGACGGTAACCGTGACCGGCGTCATCAATGATTTGAGGAGCGGACGGCTGTGCCCGTCATAAATCCGCCAGACGTTGGCCAAATCCCAGTTCGGGTTGACGTTGCCGTTGGCGGCCGTGGCTGAGTTGAAATTGGCCTGTTGCTGCATCTGGGCCGTGGTCATGCCGGTGCCGCCGCCCGCGCTGGTGGCCTGCCCGGTCGTCGTGGTATCCCAAAAACTGCCGCTGATCGTTCCGGCCGTCTGGCTCCCTACCAAGCCGCCCACGCTGCCGGCGGTGCCCGTCACCTGTCCGGCGGCATAGCTGTTGGTGATCGTGCCGCCGCTGTTGCTCATGTCTCCCACCAGCCCGCCTGTCTTGGTGGTGCCGGTGACGGCGCCCGTGGCATAGCTGTTGCTGATGCTTCCGCCGCTGCCGCTCCACAAGCCAACCAGGCCGCCGTTGGTATCGCCGGAGCTGTTGACGGTGGCACTGGAATAACTGCTGCTGATGTTGCCGACATGGAGCATGTAGCCAACGAGTCCACCGGCAGCCTGACCGCTGGTTACGGTACCGGTGGAATAGCTGTTGCTGATGTCACCTTGGTTGTAGCCCGCCAGCCCACCGGTGAAAACCGATCCATTCACATTGCCTGTCGCGTAACTGTGGTCGATTTTTGAGTTGCCGCTGGTCCCCCCCACCAGCCCACCGGAATCGGCGCCTCCGGTCACGGTGGTGCTGGCGTAGCTGTTGCTGATGATGCCGTCGTTCCATCCCGCCAGTGCACCGGTATCGTTGTTGGTACTCCTGACTGAACCGCCCACCAGGCCGACATTGCGGATAACGCTGGCCGAAGAGGTGGAACCGAACAGGCCGGTGAACCGCGTCGTTCGGTCTATGGTGAGGCCGGTGATGGTGTGGCCCAGGCCGTCAAAAGTACCGTAAAAACAATTGGGGGTGCAGCCGCTGTTGCCTGTTCCGATAGGCGCGAAGCCCGCACCGCCGTTCCAGGCGCTGGTGGGCGCGGCATTGATGTCGGCCCCCAACACATAGCGCCCGCCGAGATTGCCGCTAATGCCCTGCAGATCGGTGGTGGTGCTGCTGCCCGCGGCGCCCAGGTCGGTGATGACGGTATACGCGAGGGTGGCGCCGGTGCTGCCTCGTTTGGTGCTGAAGTTGTTGCCTGCCGGCAGGTTGACCTTCGCGCCGTTGTTGACGTTGTAAGAGCTGCCGGTGCCGTTTGTCGTACCCTGGCCGTATTCCAGCGCCAGCTTGCCCGTGCCCGAGGCGTTGAGGTTGGCGTTGATGTTGATGTTGTTCTGCGCGTTGAGCGTCAGCTGGTTGGCGCTCCAGCCCACCGCGTCGTTGACGTTGACGTCGCCCGCCGTGCCCGCGGCGCCGCTGCTGCTCTGGATGACGACGTTGCCCGCGCCCAGATTGGTGCCCAGCGCCGCGCCCGTGATGTCCCCGCCCGAGGCGGCGACGGTGAAGTTCACCGGGTCGATCAGCCAGGTGCCGCTGCTGCCGGTGGGGGCCGCCGTGGTGATTCTGGCGTCATCCGCAATCTTCACCTGCGCGCCCGAGGTCTCGATGAAACCACCGTTGCCGCCATTGGGCGCCGAGGCGTCCAGCGTGCCCGCAACCTTGGCGGTGCCGGCGGCCATGCCACCCAGCAGGATGATGGTGCCGTTGCGGTTTTCCACCGTGCGCGCCTGGATCACGCCGCTGTTGTTGACCACGCTGGCCAGCAGCGAATCCCGCGCGCCGGCGCTCAGGAACACCTGGCCGCCGTCGGCCCGGATCAGCCCGCCGTTCTCGGCCAGGCTGTTGAGCACGCTCTGGTCGACGACGACCTTGAGCAACTGGTTGTCCTGCAGGGTCAGGGTGGCCGCGCTGCCGGCCGCCAGCGCCACGCTGCCCTTGGGGGCGTTGATGCTGCCCTGGTTGCGCACCGTGTTGCCGATCAGGGCGATATAGCCGCCCGGGGCCGCATTGAGGGTGCCCAGGTTGACCACGCTGCCCGGGCCGCTGCCGCTGAAAGTGCGCTGGGCACTGCCCAGGTCCGCATCCTTGACGTCCAGCGTGGAGGCGACCAGCCCGCCCACATTGACCTGGGCGCCAGCGCCGAAGAGCACGCCGTTGGGGTTGATCAGGTAGACCTGCCCGTTGGCATTGAGCTGGCCCATGATCTGGCTGCCCTGGGTGTCCAGGATGCGGTTCACCGCGATCGCGCTGGCCGAGGGCTGCACGAACTTGACGCTTTCCTGCGCGCCGACGTTAAAGCTCTTCCAGTTCAGGGAGGCGTTTTGGCTGGACTGGGTGATGGTGGTGTTGGCCCCGCTCTGGGAGATGCTGGCCGCGCCCGAGGTGACCTGGCCGTCCAACGGCCCGGCCTGGGCGGTGGCCGCCCCGAGCAGCAAAACCGCCGTTGCGGGTTTGCGCAGCGCCCATCGGCCTGCCGTGCGGCCGGCGGCCCGGCCCAGCGCGTCAAGAAATGGCGGAGCCGCGAGGGCCTGCTGGCCAATTCTTGTTACAACTCCTGCAGCTTTTGCGCTGCCCCTCGAATTTTTTTTGTGCATTTTTCACACTCCGCAAGACCCCCTTTGTCAGTCGATTGAAAGAGAAGGGTCGGTCGAAGTGATGGTATGCAGAAAGGAATCGCAGCAGATCAGCTCAAAAAAAGATCTTTTTACGGTTAATAGAAACGGTTCCGGGTCGGAGCCTTTTGTTTCAAATGGTTACCTCTTTGGTTGTAACATTTGACCGCCACGTCGTTGCAAAAAACATACAGTTACAAAAGGCGAAGTGGCGCGAAAGCGGGCCACATTGCTTCAACCCGGCGTTTTTCAGCGATCGCGCAGGCCGATTTCCACCGTCGGGTAGCGCAGGCGAAGCCGCAATTCGCGCTTGAGGCGGCTGTTGTCCAGCCGGCGCGATTCACTCATGAAACTCAGGAGCACCCCGGGCAGCTCTTGCTGGGCGCTGCCGCGTGCCAGGCGCGGCGGCCGCGGCAGGCCGTAAAGGCCGGCGGCCAGGTCAAAGTAGTCGCCCATCTTGAGCTGGGTGTCATCGCTGGCATTGCTGGCGCGTTGCGGCTTGCCGCGCCACAGCGCCGCGAGGCAGGCGCGGGCCAGGTCGTCGGCGTGGATATGGTTGGTGTAGACGTCGTCCTCGGCGCGCAGCACCGGCGTGCCCTTGAGCAGCCGGCCGCGCGGCGTGCCGCCTTCGCGGTCGGGTGCGTAAATGCCCGGAATGCGCAGCAGGTGCACCCGGGTGCCGGTGGCCCGGCCGAACAGCCGCACATGCGCCTCGGCATGCACGCGGCGCTCGGCGCGCGGCGTGAGGGCGTTCAGCGGCCGGGTTTCACGCACCCATTCGCCGCCGCAGTCACCGTAAACCCCGCTGGTGGAGGCATAGACCAGGGAGCGCGGCAGGCCGCGCAGCCGCAGGGCGCGCAGCAGGGCCAGTGTGCGCGGGTCGCTGCGCAGCTCGGCTTTGTCGTTCGGGGGCGGCGCCAGGTGCAGCACCCGGGTGGCCAGGCCCGCCAGGCGGCGCAGCGAGGCGCCGTCGTCCAGGTTGCCCCGCAGCGGCGTGATGCCCCGGGACCGGAGTTCGGGCACGCGCACGGCCGACGAGGTGAGTGCCATGAGCCTGGCGTTGCGCGGCAGCTGCCGGGCCGCGCGCAGGCCCACGTCGCCGCAACCGATGATCAAAATGCGCTCCCTGCGGAAGCGGGAAGGCAGTGCACCTAAAGGACTTAAGTTTGAGGGCAAAATTGGGGGTTGCCGGGAAAACCGGCCAAGTCGAGAACAGTTACCGCAAGGATACCGAATATGAGCTTTAACGTGACCGTGCAGCCCAGCGGCCGGACTTTCATCGCCCAGGTGGACGAAGCCCTGCTGGCCGCCGCCATACGCCAGGGCATAGGCCTGCCCTACGGCTGCAAGGACGGCGCCTGCGGTTCCTGCAAATCCAAAAAACTCGAAGGCACGGTGACCCACGGCGCGCACCAGGCCAAGGCCCTGTCGCCCGAGGAAGAAGCCGCCGGGTTCATCCTCACCTGCTGCGCCACGGCCCATTCCGACGTGGTCATCGAGTCGCGCCACGTGACCGACGAAAGCGCCTTTCCGGTCAAGAAGATGCCGGTGCGCATCAACAGCCTGGCCAAGGCCTCGCACGACGTGATGGTGGTGCGCCTGCAGCTGCCGGCCAGCGACGTGTTCAAGTACCACGCCGGCCAGTACGTGGAGTTTTTGTTGCGCGACGGCGACCGCCGTGCCTATTCCATGGGCAATGCGCCGCACACCCAGGCCGAGAACCCGGGCGTGGAACTGCACATCCGCCACATGCCGGGCGGCAAGTTCACCGAGCATGTGTTCGGCCCCATGAAGGAAAAGGAAATCCTGCGCATCGAAGGCCCTTTCGGCAGCTTCTACCTGCGCGAAGACAGCGACAAGCCCATGGTGCTGCTGGCTTCGGGCACCGGTTTTGCGCCTATCAAGGCGCTGATCGAGCACCTGCAGTTCAAGGGCATCACGCGCCCGGCCGTGCTCTACTGGGGCGGCCGCCGCCCGGCCGACCTGTACATGGACGAATGGGTGAAAACCAAGACCGCGGAAATGCCGAATTTGCGTTACGTTCCGGTGGTGTCCAATGCCCTGCCCGAGGACAACTGGACCGGCCGCACCGGCTTTGTCCACCAGGCCGTGCTGGAGGATTTCGCCGACCTGTCGGGCCACCAGGTGTATGCCTGCGGCGCGCCCATCGTGGTGGACTCGGCCCAGGCCGCCTACACCGCAGCCGGCCTGCCGGAAGACGAGTTTTATGCCGACTCTTTTGTGACTGAAAAGGAAAAATCCCAGGCGACCGTTCCCGCGCAAGCCTAAGAACCTGTTTATGGCCTAAACAGGTTCTTGCCCCCCCAACAAACAAGAAGAATAAAAGAAGAAGAAAAAGAAACGCCCCGGCTGATGCATCAGCCGGGGCTTTTTTTATGCGCGGGCCAAGGGCGGCGAAGTTCAGCCGGCTTTGGCGGGTGCGGGCGCGACCTGCCGGTCGTGCTTCTGGCGGCGGATGGCGGCGCTGGCGCGGTTTTCTTCGTGTTTGAGTTTGCGGCGTTCGGCCTTGGTGACCTTGCCGTCGGATTTGGCGGCCAGCTTGTCAGCTTCGATTTTGGTCTCGCGCTTGTCGAGCTTGGCCGTTTCCTTGGCAGTCAGCGCGCCCGAGCTGACGCCCTGGTCAATGCGCTTTTCCTGGTTGGCCTGGCGCTGGTCGATGCGGGGCGTGGCCAGCGGGTCTTTGGGCGCCGCGGGGGCGGCGGGCGCCTGGGCAAAGGCAAGGCCACCGGTAGCCATTGCAAGGGCGGCGACAAGGGTGTGAATCTTCATGGGGTTTCCTTGAGTTTGAGGTTGAGGTTGAGAAAACATGAAGCGGGCGCCTCATGACCCCCCAACGCGGCGCGGCCGCCGGGCGTCCATGTCTCGCAGGTAAAGATGCTGTAACCGTGATGTTCCAGACCGGGGGCGTGGCGCGTCAAACTTTTTTGCAACAATAGGGCAATGAATATTCGACCCCTCACCCTCCCCTCCTTGCTGGCCAAAAGCCTGGCCGTTGTTTTCATGGCCGGCGCGGCCCTGTCGCCCGCCGCGGCACTGGCCCAGGCCAAGATCATGCGCATCATCGTGCCCTATGCGGCCGGCGGCCCCATCGACGCAACCGCCCGCCTGATGGCCGAGCGCGTGAAAGACTCGCTGGGCACCGTGATCATTGAAAACAAGCCGGGCGGCGGCGGCAACATCGGCGTCGACGCGATCGCCAAGGCCCAACCCGACGGCCTCACGGTCGGCATCTCGGCGGTGGCCACGCATGCCATCAACCCCTGGCTTTACAGCAAGATGCCGTACAACGCGGCCACCGATTTCGCGCCCATCACGCAGATGGTGCGTGTGCCCAATGTGCTGGTAATGAACGCCGACACCGCGCGGCGCCTCAATATCAATACGCTGGCCGACCTGATCAAATACGCCAAGGCCAACCCGGCCAAGCTCAACTACGCCAGCGGCGGCAACGGCAGCGCGGGCCACCTGGCCGGCGAGATGTTCAAGGCCCAGGCCGGCATCTTCGCGCTGCACATCCCCTACAACGGCGGCAACCCGGCCCAGCTGGCGCTGCTCAGCGGCCAGGTCGACTACAACTTCGACAACCTTGCCACCGCCTCGGCCAACATCAAGGCCGGCAAGCTCAAGGCCCTGGCCGTGACCACGGCCAAGCGCAGCGCCATGCTGCCCGAAGTGCCGGCGGTGGCCGAGACGCTCAAGGGGTTTGAGATCGACACCTGGTGGGGCCTGGTGGCGCCCGCGGGCACACCCAAGGACGTGGTGACCAAACTCAACCATGCCTTTGTCGCCGCGCTGAACTCCCCCGAAGCCAAGTCTCGCTTCGCCACGCTGATGGCCGAACCCGTGGGCAGCACGCCCGAGCAGTTCGGCGCCTTCATGAAAAGCGAGCTGGCCAAGTATGAAAAAGTGGTGAAGGCCTCCGGCGCCAAGGTGGATTGATCCGAGGCGTTGAGCAATCCAGCGCCTATGAAAAAGGCCAGCTCCCAGAAAGGGAGCCGGCCTTTTTTAATTGCCTTCGCTACGGACTCTTAAACCAGCAGGGGCCACGGAACCGGCTTTGCCGGGCCGTAGGCGCAGCGGCCCCCGAGGGGCTGGAGCCCGCGGCTCCAAGCCTGCCCGCGCAGGCTTGGACGGGCGACAGAGGTGAAGCGTCTCGCGAGCCGCGGCCTGCAAGGCCTCGAAAGCTACACGCAGTGAGCGACCGTGGGGGCCACGTTATCGGGTCACACGATCACCGTAGCGGATGCTTTTGAGGGAGCCGCCCTCAAACAACAGCATGGTCATGAACTGCCCATAACCGGGGTTGTAAGTCCATTCCTCAACCTGCTGGCAGGTGTTGACCGTGACGTTGGCGGTGGCGCTGGCCGTTGCGCTGCCGGAGGTGCTGGGCACCGTCGGCGTGGTGACGGGTGCGCTGGAGACGGTTTCCTGCACGGGCTTGCAGAAGCTGTCTTTCATGACGGGCTCACCGCATTTTTGCAAAATGGTGCCCTTGGAGTTGCCGATCTGCGCAAGGTCGCCCTTGCAGCGCAGCGATTGGGCAGAGACGCCGGTGAATGCGGACGAAGCCAGGAAAGCCAGGGTGAAGGCGGCGGCGCGGACAATGATTGGATTCATTTTTTGTTTCCCAGGGTTCAGTAAAGATGCGCGTGCGGCGCACCCTTTGAACTTTATGCGCAAAGATTTGGCGCCGCAAGGCATTTGTGGCCCCGGGCCGGCCTGCCGGTGTTACGGCTGTAATGCGCGTCCCGCGGCGCCTTGCGGCGCGCGGGCTGGCGCAAAACAACGGCTTACTCGCCGAGGTAGGCGGCGCGCACGCGCGGGTCGCTGAGCAGCTGCTTGGCGTCGCCGTTCATGGTGACGTTGCCGGACTCCATGACGTAACCGCGGTTGGCGATGCCCAGCGCGCGGCTGGCATTCTGCTCGACCAGCAGCACCGTCACGCCGCGCGAAGAGACGTCCTTCACGACCTCGAAGATCTTGTCGACCATGATGGGCGACAGACCCATGGAGGGCTCATCGAGCAGCAGCACCTTGGGCCGGCTCATCAGCGCGCGGCCCATGGCCAGCATCTGCTGTTCGCCGCCGGACATGGTGCCGGCCAGCTGGTCCTTGCGCTCGCGCAGGCGCGGGAACAGCACGAACATCTTTTCGATGTCTTCGGCGATACCGGCCTTGTCGCTGCGGATGTAGGCACCCATCTGCAGGTTTTCGGTGATGGTCATGCGGGTGAACACGCCGCGGCCCTCCGGCACCATGGCCAGGCCTTCCTTGACCAGGTCCCAGGCGCCGCGGCCCTTGATGCTTTTACCCAGGTATTCGATGTCACCGTCCAGCATCGGCAGGGTGCCGGTGATGGCTTTCATGGTGGTGGTCTTGCCGGCGCCGTTGGAGCCGATCAGCGTGACCAGTTCGCCGTCGTGGACTTCGAAGTCCACGCCCTTAACCGCCTGGATGCCGCCGTAGGCGACTTTCAGGCCGGTCACTTTGAGGAGTGTGTTAGCTGCCATGTTGTTGTTTTCCTTCAATGACCGGTGCCCAGATAGGCGGTGATCACTTTTTCGTCTTTTTGCACTTCGGCGGGCGCGCCTTCGGCAATCTGCTTGCCGTAGTCGAGCACGGTGACGCGGTCGCACAGGCCCATGACCAGCTTGACGTCATGCTCGATCAGCAGGATGGTGCGGTTGTCCTTGCGGATACGGTCTATCAGTTCGCGCAGCTGCACTTTTTCGGTGGCGTTCATGCCGGCGGCCGGCTCGTCGAGCGCGATCAGTTGCGGGTCGGTGGCCAGCGCCCGGGCGATTTCCAGGCGGCGCTGGTCGCCGTAGCTCAGCGTGCGGGCCTTGAAGTCGGCATATTTGCCGATGCCCACGTAGTCGAGCAGTTCCTGCGAGCGCTTGGCGATGGCGGCTTCCTCGTGCTTGAAGCCGGGCGTGCGGAACACCGCGCCCATGAGGCCGGACTGCGTGCGGATATGCCGGCCAACCATCACGTTTTCCAGGGCCGTCATGTCGGCGAAGAGCCGGATGTTCTGGAAGGTGCGGGCGATGCCGGCCTTGGCGACTTCATGCACGGCCGTGGGCTTGTAGGCCTTGCCGGCAAGTTCAAAAGTGCCGCTGTCGGGCGTGTAAAGGCCGGTCAGCACGTTGAAGAAAGTGGTCTTGCCGGCGCCGTTGGGGCCGATCAGGCCGTAAACCTGGCCGCGCTGGATGTGGATACCGACATCGCTCAGGGCTTGCAAGCCGCCAAAGCGCTTGGAGACACCGGAGACTTTAAGAATGGTTTCGCTCATGTCCATTCTCCTTAGGGGTTGATTGACTGGATGGGGTCTTTGCCGACGACCTTGTTCAGCGACTTGCCGTGTTCGGCGGAGGGCCAGAGGCCGCGCGGACGCATCAGCATGATGGTGATCATGGCCAGCGCGATCAGCAGCTGGCGCAGGATGGCGGAGTCGAGGCGGCCGTCGGTCATGGCCTGCAGCGGGCCGGCCACATGGCGCAGCACTTCGGGCAGGGCGGCCAGCAGCAAGGCGCCCAGAATGACGCCGGGCAGGTGGCCTATGCCGCCCAGCACCACCATGGCGACGATCATGACGGATTCCATCAGGCTGAAGGATTCGGGCGACACAAAGCCCTGGAAGGCCGCGAACATCGAGCCGGACACGCCGCCGAAGGTGGCGCCCATGCCGAAAGCCAGCAGCTTCATGTTGCGGGTGTTGATGCCCATGGCCTTGGCGGCGATCTCGTCTTCGCGGATGGCCATCCAGGCGCGGCCTATGCGGGAGTTTTCCAGGCGGTGGCAGATGACGACCGAGACGATCACCAGCACCAGGAACAGGTAGTAGTACATGGATACCGAGTTGACCTCGATGCCGAAGAACTCATGCGGCTTGCCCAGGTCGAAGCCGAAGAACTTCATCGAGTCGATCTGGTTGATGCCCTTGGGACCGTTGGTCAGGTTGATGGGGCGGTCCAGGTTGTTCAGGAACACCCGGATGATTTCACCAAAGCCCAGCGTCACGATGGCCAGGTAGTCGCCGCGCAGCTTGAGGGTCGGGGCGCCCAGCACCACGCCAAAGAAACCGGCAAGCGCCGCGGCGGCCGGGATGATGGCCCAGATCGGCAAATGCAGCCCGTTCGGGAACTGCGCCGCGATCCAGGGGAAGGCATCGGCCAGGTGGGGTGAACCGAGCAGCGCGAACAGATAGGCGCCGACGGCGAAGAAGGCGACATAGCCCAGGTCCAGCAGGCCGGCGTAGCCGACCACGATGTTCAGGCCCAGCGCCAGCAGTACATAGAGCAGTGCCATGTCGACAATGCGCACCCAGGCATTGCCGCCCTGCTGCAGGATCAGGGGCAGCACCAGCAGCGCCGCCGCGACGACCAGGAAGGTCACCAGTTTTTTCGATTGTGTGGAATTCATCAATATTCTCCTTGTGTACCGGATGGCAGGGCCTTCAGGCCCGGTCCGCCACACGCTCACCGAGCAAGCCCGAAGGCCGCAGCGTGAGGACAAAAATCAGCACGATAAAAGCGAAGATGTCGGAGTACTGGCTGCCCAGCACGCCGCCGGTCAGCGGCCCGATATAACCCGCGCCAATCGACTCGATCAGGCCCAGCAGGATGCCGCCCAGCACCGCGCCGCCGAGGTTGCCGATGCCGCCGAACACGGCGGCCGTGAAGGCCTTGAGGCCGGGCAAGAAACCCATGGTGTGCTGCACCGTGCCATAGTTGGAGGCGTACATCACACCGGCCAGCGCCGCCAGGACGGCGCCGATGATGAAGGTGGCGGAGATGACGGTGTCGGGCTTGACGCCCATGAGCGCCGCCACGCGCGGGTTCTCGGCGGTGGCCCGCATGGCGCGGCCCAGCTTGGTGTAGTGCACCAGCCACATCAGCACGGAGAGGGAGACGGCGGTGGCGCCCAGGATGAAGAGCTGGGTCACCGTGATGACAGCGCCGCCGACCTGGAAGGGCTCGGTGGGCAGCAGGGTGGGATAGGGTTTGTAGTTGGGTTTCCAGATGATCATGGCCAGCGTCTGCAGCAGCAGCGACATGCCGATGGCGGTGATCAGCGGGGCCAGTTTGGGGGAGTTTCGCAGCGGCCGGTAGGCGATTTTTTCAATCGCGAAGTTCAGGGCTCCGCAGACGACAAAGGCGATCAGCAGCGATATCAGCAAAATCAGCCAGCCCGGCGCGCCCGGCATGGCCTCCTGCATCCAGCGGATGATGGTCCAGCTGGTCAGCGCCCCCACCATCAAAACCTCGCCGTGCGCGAAATTGATCAGGTTGATGATGCCGTACACCATCGTGTAGCCCAGCGCGATCAGGGCATACATGCTGCCCAGGACCAGACCGTTGATGATCTGCTGTAGCAATACTTCCATAACTCACTCTCCCATGTAAATGAAATGCCAACTCAGTCTGGCGGCACCTGCCGCCGGGATCACCGGTGGCTGGCGCGAGTTAACAAAAAGCCCGCCCATCAAAGCCGGTTGGCTGCTGAATGGCGAGCTAATCCGCAAATTGTAGCCATCGGTGTTAAGCGAGAATCGGGCCAAGCAGGCGGTTTTCGCGGGGTTTACCCTTAACATTTGGTGAAACATCGATTTTTAACTTTTCATTAGTCAGTCTTATGTTGGTTACTCTTTGAAAATCCCACCTAATGCGACATCGAGCCGCGCCCCATTGCGGCAAACCCCTGATGCCCCGCAAGCCGTCCATTTTTAAAATCCGACATGCGATTCCATAAATACGAGGCCATCAACGCGGTATTTCTTTGCGGCACCGTCACCGGCGCGGCAAAGATGCTCAATCTCTCCCAGCCGGCCGTATCCCGCCTGATTTCCAGCGCGGAAACTGAACTCGGCTTTCTTCTGTTTCACCGCCAGCAAGGACGCATGGCGCCGACCGACGAAGCCCAGCAGCTGCGCCCGGCGATCCTGAAAATCATGGAATGCATGAGCCATGCCTCCTCGCTGGCAGCCGGGCTGCGCAACGGAGGCATCAAGCAGTTGAGGATCGCAGCCGTGCCCTCGCTGGCCACAGCCGTCTTGCCCAGCGCCGTGAGGTCCTTCATCGAGCAATATCCCAAATGCAAGCTGACGCTGGAAACCTACCACTACGACTCTCTTGTCGAGGCGCTTCTGGCCGGCCAGGTCGATATCGGGTTTGTTTATGAACCGGTCGCGCACGCGGCGCTCGACACCACGGACCTGCTCCAGGCCCACTTTTGTTCAGTCTCCACATCGGGTTATTTTTCCAAATCCAAAAAATCCATCTCCATCCAGGACCTCGGCTCCTGCAACATCATTGGATTGAGCAAGGATGACCTCGTGGCCTCGCTGATTGCCCAGACGGACGGGATGGCCGACATTGCGCTCACCCGCAATGTTTCGGTCGAAACCAGCGTGGTCGCCATGCACCTGGCCATGCAAGGCTTGGGGGTGGCATTGGTCGACTCCCTGACCGGTGCGCTGGGCAAGGTGCTCGGAGCGCAGGTTTTGCCCTTTGCGCCTGAAGTACCCATCAGGGTCGCCGCGATGCGACTGGTCACACACCAGGCTGGCCTGCATGAAAGAAAGTTTATGGAACACTTCAAGGCCCAGGCGAGTCTGATTCACGGTAGCTGAATGAGCTGAGATGGTTGCCGACATCGGGGCGGGTCAGTAGCTGTCGAAATAGCGCTGCAGCTGCACCGCATCCTGCGTCAAGGTCAATGCCAGGCAGAGCAGCACGCGGGCTTTTTGCGGGCTGAGCGTGTCGGCGCCAACGCTGCCAAAGGCATCGTCGTTCATCGCGCCATTGCGCGAGACAAGGCCGCTCCCGGTGCGGGAGCTCCGTACCACAGGTATGCCCCGGAGAATCGCCTCGCGATAAGCCGCCTGGTGAACACTGGAGATGGAACCATTTCCAGTGCCCGCATGCACCAGGCCGCGCGCGCCGTGGTTCAGGAATGCGCGAATACTTTCACAGCCGGCGCCGGCGTAGGCATAAACAATATCCACCTTCGGCAGGCTGCGCAGGCCGGCCACGCTGAAAGGCGAATCCACCGTGTGCTGACGCGACGGCATCCGGTGCAGCTTGACCTCGCCGTTTTGCATATAGCCGACGCAACCAAATTCCGGGCTCCCAAAACTGTCAATCGAGGAGGTGTGGGACTTGGTCACTTCACGGGCCGAAAAGATCCGCTCGTTTGCAACCACCATCACACCCAGGCCTCGCGCAAGAGGGTTGGCGGCCAGTTGCACCGCTCGCAAGAGATTCAGAGGACCATCCGCACTGAGGGCCGTTGCCGGCCGCATGGCCCCCACCACCACGACCGGCTTGGGCGTCTTGATCGCCA
The DNA here is from genome assembly GCF_056406895.1 of Polaromonas sp. P1_A2. Lineage (NCBI taxonomy): Bacteria > Pseudomonadati > Pseudomonadota > Betaproteobacteria > Burkholderiales > Comamonadaceae > Polaromonas > Polaromonas sp. P1_A2. The sequence goes on from NZ_JBFTZI010000003.1 coordinate 379,711, forward strand.
GGTGCAGAAAGTAGGCGGTCTCCTCCAGCGTATCGGTCCCTTGCGTCAGCACAAAGCCATCGGGAGCTTCGGTTTCCTCCAGCCGGGTCATCGCGTCAGCCAGGCCGAGCCATGTATCGGTGGAGAAGTTTTCGCTGCCCAGCTGGCTGATCTGGATCACGAGCAGCTCGACGTTCCCGGGCAAATAAGGCCTCAAAGGCGCCAGCGTGTCGGCCGCGGAGAGCTGTGAATCCTGGTAATTGAGTACGTCCGCCGCGGAATCGGCTTCGCCCGCGATGGTGCCCCCAGTTCCCAGAACGGCAATTTTTATTTTTGGCATCAATGTTCAGCAATTGCGTTAGGCGCACCAGGAAGACGGCGGCGAAATCGGCGCCGCAGTCTTTCAGGGGTGCGGGGACTTTCCGGGCGCAGGCGCGTCACTTCATCGTGACAAGCGTGGTCTTGATGCCCTGGGGGTAGGTAGACAAGGTGACGGCGGCATTCTTGCGCTGGCCGGTTCCGTCAAACTCGATATGCCCGGTGATGCCCTCGTGCTTTGTCTTGCCGACATACGCCAGGTATTTCGCGGGCTCCGCCGAACCGGCCGCACGCATGGCATTGGCCAATATCATGACGTTGTCATAGGCATAAGGCGCATACACCACGACCTCGGCACCGTAAGCAGCCTTGTAGCGTTTTGCAAAACCGGGGCCGCCTTTCATATCCATCAAGGCCTCGCCGCCGTCGCCGCAAATAACGTTCTTCCCGACAGCCTGCGCACCCAGCTTGGGCAGATCGCCGGTGCAGACGCCGTCACCGCCCATGAAAGGAAGTTGCCCCATTCCCAACTGGGCCATCTGGCGAAGCATGGACCCGGCCTGCCCATCAAGCCCGCCAAAAAAAACAGCCTGGGCTTTCTTGCCTTTGATCGTCGTCAGGATGGGCGAGAAATCGCTTGCCTTGTCATTGGTAAATTCACGCGTGACGACTTCACCGCCCAGCGATTTGAAGGTTTTTTCAAACTCATCCGCCAGGCCCTGGCCATATGCCGTGCGGTCGTCAATCAACGCGACTTTTTGAAGCTTGAGTTTGGTCGACGCAAACACAGCCAGGGCGCTACCGATCATCCCGTCATGGGCAATGGTGCGGAAGGTGGTTTTGTAGCCCAGCTGGGTGAGCTTCGGGTTGGAGGCCGCCGGGGTGATATGCGGAAGGCCCGCTTCGCTGTAGATGCGGGCGGCGGGAATCGTGGTGCCGCTGTTGTTGTGCCCCACAACACCGTTGACGCCGCTGTCCACCAGTTTTTGTGCAACGGCGGTTCCCTGCTTCGGGTCGGCCTGGTCGTCTTCGGACACCAGTTCAAACTTTACGGCCTTGCCGCCGATCTTGAACTGGCTGGCGTTGAGGTCGTCAATGGCCAGCTGCGCGCCACGCTCGTTGTCTTTTCCGTAGTTCGCCGCCTGGCCGGACAAAGGTCCGACGATGGCAATTTTGATTTTTTCCTGGGCGAAGGCCGAAGTTGCCGAAACAACTGCCAGCACCGAAAGAATGCTTTTTATGCAAGAACCTGACGACATACCGACTCCTGATGAATTGATGAGTTGGTAGTATCAAACGGGGATTTCTCCTCACGCATGCGCAGACGAGGCACGCCATGCAGAAAGCGTATGCGCTGTTTTGGGGAGCGCTGATCCGCATCGGCTGAGCCGCACCTCGCTGCCCGCCGGCAATCCTCCACCTCAACCCGCCGCGCGCGGCTTATTTCTTAGCGTCGTTCCTTGCCCGCAGCTGCTCGAGCTTTTCAGCGATTTTCATTTCCAGCCCCCTGTTGACCGGCCGGTAAAAGCCAGGGGCCTGCATGCCGTCGGGAAAGTAGTTTTCGCCGGCGGCGAAGCCGTCTTCCTCGTCGTGGGCGTAACGGTAGTTTTTGCCGTAGTCGAGCTGCTTCATGAGCTTTGTTGGTGCATTGCGCAAATGCAGGGGCACCGGGCGGGTGCCGTCCTTGCTGATAAACGCCTTGGCTTCGTTGAAGGCCTTGTAGACCGCGTTGGACTTGGGCGCCACCGCCAGGTAGATCACGCACTGGGCCAGGGCCAGCTCGCCTTCGGGGGAGCCCAGGCGCTCATAGACCTCGGCCGCGTCCAGTGCCAGGCGCAGCGCGCGCGGGTCGGCCAGCCCTATGTCCTCGCTGGCCATGCGCACCAGCCGGCGCGCCATGTAGCGCGGCTCGGCGCCGCCGTCGAGCATGCGCATGAACCAGTAGAGCGCGGCGTCGGGGTCCGAGCCGCGCACCGACTTGTGCAGGGCCGAGATGGTGTCGTAGAACTGCTCGCCGCCCTTGTCGTAGCGGCGCAGGCGCTCGCCCAGCACCTTGAGCAGCCAGGCGTCGGTGACTTCGGTGACCTTCTCGGCCTTGGCCGCCACGCTGAGCGACTCCAGCGTATTGAGCAGGCGGCGCGCATCGCCGTCGGCATAGGCCACGAGGCGGTCCACGGCCTGCGCATCGATGGCGGTGATGGCCGGCAGCGCGTTTTCGGCCAGCACCTTGTCCACGATCTGCTTCAGGTCGGCCTCCCCCAGCGGCTGCAGCACATAAACCACGGCGCGCGACAGCAGGGCCGAGTTGACCTCGAACGAGGGGTTTTCGGTGGTGGCGCCTATGAAGGTGAAAAGGCCGCTCTCCACGTGCGGCAGGAAGGCATCCTGCTGGCTTTTGTTGAAGCGGTGCACCTCGTCGACAAACACGATGGTGCGCCGCCCGCCCTGGGCCTGCCAGATACTGGCCTGCTCCACCGCTTCGCGGATGTCCTTGACGCCGCCCAGCACGGCCGAAATGGTGATGAAGTGCGCGTCAAAGCTGCTGGCCATCAGGCGCGCGATGGTGGTCTTGCCCACGCCGGGCGGGCCCCAGAGGATGCAGCTGTGCGGCTGGCCGGACTCGAACGCGATGCGCAGCGGCATGCCTTCGCCCAGCAGATGCTGCTGGCCTATGACTTCGCCCAGGTTTTGCGGGCGCAGGCGCTCGGCCAGGGGCTGGTGGGTGGAGGACGCGGCTTTCACGGGCAGGTGGGAAACGGGAGATCAGGGGGTGGGGAACTGGGATGCCATGAGTCTAAGCCACGCGCGGGACCGGCTGCAGGCTTGGGGTAACTCGTGTACAACCCCATCACACCCTTTCAAAGGAAACCCCATGCCAAGCCGCGAAACCCTGGAACGATTTATCGCCCGCGTTGAAGAAAACGCCCATGCCCAGGCCATTGAAGAGTTCTACACCGAGAACGCGTCCATGCAGGAAAACCAGGCCGCGCCGCGCGTGGGGCGTGCCAACCTGGTCACCGGCGAGCGCAAGGTCATGGAAAGGGCGAAGTCATTGACCTCGACCTGCGTGCGCCCCGCCCTGCTCAACGGCGACCACGTGGTGATCCGCTGGATCTTCCGCTTTGAATGGCAGGACGGCAGCCGCACCGAGATGGAAGAACTCGCCTGGCAGCGCTGGGAGGGCGAGCGCATCGCGGAGGAAACGTTTTTCTACGATCCCGCGCAGCGCCTTCCCAAACCCCCGGTGGCCTGAGCCCCGGCCTGGTTTACTGCCGGATCACGTCCGCGCCCTTGGGCGGCGTGAAGCGGAAGGTGTCCGCGGGCAGGCTGGGGTTGACCTCGACCTTGCTGAAACTCAGCACCGAGCGCTGGCCGAAGCTGTCGGTGATCTCGAGCGCGGCCAGGCCGGAGGATTTTTCACCGGGGCGAAAGCCCACGCGCACGGACTGCAGCTGGCCGTCCTTGCTCTTGGGCGTGGCCACCACCCATTGCAGGCCGTCGGCATCGGGCGCGGCGGCCAGCGTGAAATCGGCCTGCAGGGCGCGCAGGTCGGGCGCCGCGGCAATCAGCGCTGCGGGGGTGGAGCCCAGCACGCTGGACTGCTTGCGCGAGGTGACCTGGTTCAGGTCCACGTCGTGCAGCCACAAGGTCTGGCCGTCGGCCACGATGCTTTGCTCAAAGGGCTTCTTGTAAATGAAGCGAAAGCGGTTGGGCCGGGAAAACTCGAACGTGCCGGTGGAGGTCTTGCTGCGCGCGGCCTGCCCGTCCCTGGCCGGCGCGGTGACGACCTGGGTGAATTCAGCGCGGCCGCTGCTGACGGTCTTGACGAAAGCCTCCAGGCTGTCCAGGCCGTCGGCCCAGGCGGGGTGGGCGCAAGCCGCCACCAGCATCATTGCAAGGTATTTCTTCATGATCGTCACTCCGCCCTTGCGGGCACCAGGATGTCGCGCTGGCCGCTGCCGCTCATGGCGCTGACCAGCCCGGCTTTTTCCATGTCTTCGACCAGCCGCGCGGCGCGGTTGTAGCCGATCTTGAGGTGACGCTGCACCAGCGAAATGCTGGCCTTGCGGTTCTTCAGCACGACCTCCACGGCCTGGTCGTACATCGGGTCTTTCTCGCCGCTGCCGCCGTTGCCACCCTCGCCCAGCAGGTCGCCGTCTTCCCCGTCGACCGTGCCGCCTTCGAGCACGCCGTCGATGTAATTGGGTTCGCCCTGCTGCTTGAGGTAGGCCACCACGCGGTGCACTTCGTCATCACTCACAAACGCACCATGCACCCGGATTGGAAAGCCTGTACCACTCGGCATGTAAAGCATGTCACCCATTCCTAACAAAGCCTCGGCGCCCATCTGGTCCAGGATGGTGCGGCTGTCGATCTTGCTGCTGACCTGGAAGGACAGGCGGGTCGGGATGTTGGCCTTGATCAGGCCGGTGATCACATCCACGCTGGGGCGCTGCGTGGCCAGCACCAGGTGGATGCCGGCGGCCCGGGCTTTTTGCGCCAGGCGGGCGATCAGTTCTTCGATCTTCTTGCCGACCACCATCATCAGGTCGGCCAGCTCGTCGATCACCACCACGATGTAAGGCAGGCGTTCCAGGGGTTCGGGCTGTTCGGGCGTGAGGCTGAAGGGGTTGTAGATGAATTCGCCCTTGGCCTTGGCTTCGTCGATCTTGGCGTTGAAACCGGCCAGGTTGCGCACGCCCAGCTTGCTCATGAGCTTGTAGCGCTTTTCCATCTCGGCCACACACCAGTTCAGGCCGTGGGCGGCCTGTCGCATGTCGGTGACCACCGGGGCCAGCAGGTGCGGAATGCCCTCGTAGACGCTCATTTCCAGCATCTTGGGGTCTATCAGCAGCAGGCGCACGTCGCGCGCATCAGCCTTGTAAAGCAGGCTCAGGATCATGGCGTTAATGCCGACCGATTTGCCCGAGCCGGTGGTGCCGGCCACCAGGCAGTGCGGCATCTTGGCCAGGTCTGCCACCACGGCGGCGCCGCTGATGTCCTTGCCCAGGCCTATGGTGAGCAGGGACTTGGCCTCGTTGTACACCTGCGAGCCCAGGATTTCGCTGAGCTTGATGGACTGGCGCTTGGCGTTGGGCAGCTCCAGTGCCATGTAGTTCTTGCCCGGAATGGTTTCGATCACGCGGATCGACACCAAACTCAATGCGCGCGCCAGGTCCTTGGCCAGGTTGACGACCTGCGAGCCCTTGACGCCGGTGGCGGGCTCAATCTCGTAGCGCGTGATGACCGGGCCTGGCGCGGCGGCAACCACACGCACCTCGACGCCGAAGTCCTTGAGTTTTTTCTCGATCAAGCGCGAGGTCATCTCCAGGGTTTCGGGAGCCACGGTCTCCTGGCGGCTCAGCGCGCCGTCCAGCAGGTCGACCTGCGGCAGCTTGGAGTCGGGCATTTCGCTGAAAAGCGGCTTTTGCCGCTCCTTGGCCACGCGCTCGCTTTTGGGAATGTCGACCAGCACGGGCTCGATCAGCACCGGCACCGGGTGGTGTTCCTCGATTTCGATGCGTTCGTCGATCAGGGTCTCCTCGCGCTCGCGGGCGGCCAGCTTGCCGAAGGCCAGGTCCTGGGCGATTTCGCGCTTTTCGCGGCGCGAATCGATCAGGTTGTCTATCCAGGCGCCTACACGAAGCGCCACATGGGCCCACGAAAAACCGAAGACCGCCGACACGGCAATGACACCCAGCGCGATAAACACCAGGCCGGAGCCGGCAAATCCCAGCCACTTCTCGCCCTGGGCACCGGCCAGGTAGCCCAGCACCCCGCCGGCATGGCCGGGCAGCTTGAATTCAAAGCGGTAAAGCCGCGACCACTCCAGCGCCGCGCTGGCCAGCAGCAGCAGCAGCAGGCTGAGCCAGAAGCGGATGCGGTGGGACTCCCCGGCCGCCAGGGGTTCGCCGCGCAGCCAGCGCGCCAGCGACCTCAGCCAGGCCTGGCCGCCCGCGGCCAGCGCCCACCAGACCGAAAAGCCCAGCAGGTAATAACTGGCGTCGGCCAGCCAGGCGCCCACGCGCCCGCCCCAGTTGAGGGTCGCGGCATGGCCGCCGGCCACGGCTTGCGCGGTGCCGGAGGTCGACCAGGCCGCATCCTGCGGCGAATAGCTGAGCAAGGCGGCCAGCCAGAAAACCAGGCCGAGCAGGCCCAGGATCAGGCTGACTTCATGGGCAAAGCGTTTGATGCCGCCGGGCGCGCCCGTGGCGGGGGAGTTTCTGGAGTTCAGGGTATCGAGTGAGTAAGTCATGGCTCACTTGAAGCTTACCGCAGTTGAGTGCAAGCCTTGAAGGAGCGCCACGGGCGCCAAATGGGTGGCGGGCGATCGGCCGGGCGTGTTAACCCAGGGTATGCAGGCGCTCTTTCACGAGGACGGAGCCGTCGTCCCGGGTTTCGATGAAGCCGCGCTCTTCCAGGTCTTTCATGACCCGGCTGACCATCTCGCGCGAGGCGCCGACCATCTTGGCCAGGTCCTGGCGCGAGACCTTGTCGCGGATCACGGTGTTGCCGGTGCCGTCGTCGCTGGCGAACTCCAGCAAGGCCCTGGCCACACGGCCGTACACGTCCATCAGGGCCAGCGATTCGATCTGCCGGTCGGCGTGGCGCAGGCGCTGCACCAGGCCCTTGAGCACGGCATAGGCCATGGAGCTGTTCTCGGGCAGGCAACGCGCGAATTCGAGGCGGCCCAGGATCAGGGCGTCGGTCTGGATCTCGGCGCGCACCGTGGCCGAATGCGGTTCGTTGTCGATCAAGCTCATCTCGCCGACGTAGTCGCCGGGGTGCATGGTGGCCAGGATGACCTCGCGCCCGCGGGCATCGGTGGTGACGACGCGGGCCCGGCCCGTCAGGATGATGGACAGCGCGTTGGACTTCTTGCCCTGCTCGACGATGGGCTCGCCGCGCTTGAAGCGGCGCTTGACCACCGTATCGGCGACGGAGGCGGCCTGGGCGGCCGTCAAAACGGAGAAAAGGGGTACCCGGCGAATCAATTCCAGGTTGGACACCATCGTCGTCATATCTGATATCTCCCAACCTCACAAACAACGGGACGTCGCGTGAGTTCTTACAATGGCACGTAATTTATAAAACCAAATGCCGCAAAAGTACTACCTCGACGGTTTTACCTTGCGCTGCGCTTATGCGGCACGACTCTACCCGAGTTCTTACACTTTCCCAATCAGTTTTTCAACATGAAACATTCAAGCGTCTTAATCCTCGGTTCGGGGCCTGCCGGCTACACCGCGGCCGTCTACGCGGCACGCGCCAACCTCAACCCGGTGCTGATCACCGGCATCGCGCAGGGCGGCCAGCTCATGACCACCACCGAGGTCGACAACTGGCCGGCCGACGTGCATGGCGTGCAGGGGCCGGATCTGATGCAGCGCTTTCTCGAGCACGCGGAACGCTTCAAGACCGAGATTATTTTTGACCACATCAACAAGGTCGATTTCAGCAAGCGCCCCTTCACCCTCACCGGGGACAGCGGGACCTACACCTGCGACACGCTGATCATCGCCACCGGCGCCTCCGCCAAATACCTGGGGCTGGAGTCGGAAAGCGCCTTCATGGGCCGCGGCGTTTCCGGCTGCGCCACCTGCGACGGCTTCTTCTACCGCGGCCAGGAAGTCTGCGTGGTGGGCGGCGGCAATACCGCCGTGGAAGAGGCGCTATACCTGTCCAACATCGCCAGCAAGGTCACGCTGGTGCACCGCCGCGACAAATTCAAGGCCGAAGCCATCCTGATCGACAAGCTGCACGAGAAGGTCAAGGCCGGCAAGATCGAGCTCAAGCTGCACCACACGCTGGACCAGGTGCTGGGCGACGCCTCGGGCGTGACCGGCGTGCGCCTCAAAAGCACCCAAAGCGACGCCACGCAGGATCTCACGCTCAAGGGTTGCTTTATCGCGATCGGCCACCAGCCCAATACCGACATCTTTGCCGGCCAGCTGGAGATGAAGGACGGCTACATCATCACCAAAACCGGGCTGCAGGGCTTTGCCACCATGACCAGCGTGCCCGGCGTTTTCGCCGCCGGCGACGTGCAGGACCATGTCTACCGCCAGGCTATCACCAGCGCCGGAACCGGCTGCATGGCGGCCCTGGACGCCCAGCGTTTCCTCGAACAAGCAGAGTAAGCAAAAAATCCCTTATAATTCAAGGCTTTGCTAAATTTGACCCCAAAAGGGCCGGTTTGGCAGTCTCGGGTTACCGCCACCCTATTCTGGCGAGGTGAGGCAGGAATGACGACAGGCAGCAAGTGCCTTGCGACATGACTGCTGTTGAAAAGTACTGGAGTGCATATGGCACGCGTATGTGAAGTAACGGGCAAAGGCCCAATGGTCGGAAACAACGTTTCCCACGCCAACAACAAAACCAAGCGCCGGTTCCTCGTGAACCTGCAATACCGTCGTTTCTGGGTCGAGAGCGAAAACCGCTGGGTCCGCCTGCGCGTTTCGAGCGCTGCACTGCGCCTGATCGACAAGAAGGGCATTGATACCGTGCTCGCAGACCTGCGCGCACGCGGCCAAGCTTAAGGAGCACCATCATGGCAAAAGGCGCACGCGAAAAAATCAAGCTGGAATCCACCGCCGGCACCGGTCACTTCTACACGACCACCAAGAACAAGAAGACCACGCCCGACAAGATGCTGATCATGAAGTTTGATCCCAAGGCACGCAAGCACGTGGAATACAAGGAAATCAAGCTGAAGTAATTCGGCTCTTTCCACAAAAAACCCGCCGCATCCCGGCGGGTTTTTTTATGGCCGGCGATTTTCCCGCCGCCCTCTCCTGCCAGTCGCCAGCCCAGGGTGATACGCCCACAAAACAAAACCGCCCCCGTGAATCAACACGGAGGCGGCTTGAAAGGGGGCGGCACGCCGGCTCAAGCCAGCGGCAGGGGTGATCAGGCGCGGGCGGCGCGCAGCTTCAGCGAGAATTCGCGCAGCGCGGCAATGCCGCTTTCTTCCGCGCGGTGGCACCAGGCCTGCAGGTCGGTCGCGAGCTGTTCGCGGGAGGCCGAGGTGCTCATCCACATCTGGCGCAGTTCTTCACGCATGGTGACCATCTTGTCGAGCACGGGATGCTCGGCGCGGGCCTGGGCCAGTTGCGGCTTGGCGGCCGCAGGCACCTTGTCGTCGTCGCGGTGCAGCCAGCGGTTGGCCGCGCGCAGCACGGACACGTCGGCTTTTTTGGCCTTCAGCACTTCGATTTCGGCCTTGCCGGCACGGCGCAGTTCGCGCGCAAAACCGGCCATCACTTCGTAGCGGTGGGCGATCAGGGCTTCCAGCGTTTTCTCGTCAGCCACGGGCTGGATGGAGCCCAGCTGGAGCTTGGGCGGAACCTTTTTCACGGCGGCCAGGCCCATTTTTTCGAGGGCGCGGATGTAAATCCAGCCGATGTCGAACTCATAGGGCTTGACCGAGAACTTGGCCGAGGTCGGGTAGGTGTGGTGGTTGTTGTGCAGTTCCTCGCCGCCGATCATGATGCCCCAGGGCGAGATATTGGTGCTGGCGTCGGGCGCCTCAAAGTTGCGGTAGCCCCAGTAGTGGCCGATACCATTGATGATGCCGGCCGCCGTCACGGGAATCCAGGCCATCTGAACCGCCCAGACCGCCAGGCCTGCCGCGCCGAAGAAGGCCAGGTCGATGATCATCATCAGGCCCACGCCCTGCCAGCTGTAGCGGGTGTAGACATTGCGTTCCAGCCAGTCGTTGGGCGTGCCATGGCCGTACTTGGTCATGGTTTCCTTGTTCTTGCTTTCGGCGCGGTACAGCTCGGCGCCTTCCCAGAACACCTTCTTGATGCCGTGGGCTTGCGGGCTATGCGGATCTTCCAGGGTTTCGCACTTGGCGTGGTGCTTGCGGTGAATGGACACCCATTCCTTGGTCACCTGGCCGGTACCCAACCAGAGCCAGAAGCGGAAAAAATGCGAGGGGATCGCGTGCAAGTCCATGGCGCGGTGCGCCTGGTGGCGGTGCAGGTAAATCGTCACGCTGGCGATGGTGATGTGGGTGGTCACCAGGGCGTACAACACGATTTGCCACCAGCTGGCGGCGAGCAGGCCATTTGCCAGCCAGTCGAGGGCGGCATCAAACAAAATCATAAAAATCCTTTAAACAACCTGCACCAGCCGCCCATCCAAATTTGTCTCCAGGCGCTGCACCAGACAAGGTCTTATTGTAAGGCGAAGCCCTGCAAACACCAAGTCACCAGAGGTACAGGCGAAGGGGCAAATCAGTGCGAAAAATCACGAATAAATATGTAACATCAGCCTATCTGTCGTCTTTTGCTGGCAAAAATATCAGGACTTTTGCCATACTGCGGCGAAAAACCCGTCAGTCTGGTGCAAGTAGGGCCAGAGGCGAAGGTAGGGGCCGCGGCAGAGTTTTTCGGCATGTTCCACCCCCAGATGGGTCAACAAGGGCCCGGTTTCAAGGACGTTAAACCCTGTATTGGCCGCGCTGAAGGCTTCGGCAATCGCCTCGTTTTCTTCGCGCAGAACGCTGCAGGTGGCATAAACCAGCCGGCCGCCGGGCTTTAAAAGCCGCGCGGCGCTCTGCAAAATCGCGGTTTGTTTGGCCTGGAGCTCTTCGATGGCCTTGGGTGTCTGCCGCCATTTGAGGTCGGGGTTGCGCCGCAAAGTACCCAGGCCCGAGCATGGCGCGTCGACCAGCACCCGGTCTATCTTGCCGGCCAGGCGCTTGATGCGGTCATCGCGCTCATGGGCGATGGCCACGGGGTGCACATTCGACAGCCCGCTGCGCGCCAGCCGGGGCTTGAGCGCATCCAGCCGGTGGCCGGAGGTGTCAAAGGCGTACAGGCGCCCGGTGTTGCGCATGGATGCACCCAGGGCCAGCGTCTTGCCGCCGGCGCCGGCGCAAAAATCGACCACCATCTCGCCGCGTTTGGCATCCACCAGCAGGGCCAGCAGCTGCGAGCCCTCGTCCTGCACCTCGATGGCACCGCGCGTGAAGGCGTCCAGCTTGGCCAGCTGGGGCTTGCCGTCTATGCGCAGGCCCCAGGGCGAATACGGCGTGGCAACGGTCTTGATACCCGCCTTGGAGAGCTCTTTCTGGGTTTCGGCGCGCTTGTCCTTCAGCGTATTGACGCGCAAATCCAGTCCGGCCGGCGCATTGAGGCTTTCGACCAGCGGCCAGAAATCGTCACCCAGTTGCTCCTTGAGCGGCTCCACCAGCCACTGGGGCAGGTTGTGGCGATGCAATTCCATCAGGTCGCCCGGCTTCACCTGGTCGCAGCGGGCCAGCCAGTCTTTCTCCTGCTCGGTCAGCGCGCCCAGCAAAAAGTCGCGCTCGGCGGCAAAACCCAGGATCGCCAGGCGCCGCTCCAGTGGGCCGCTGCCGTGCTGGGCCAGGTAGGTATAGAGATTTTTTTTGCGCAGCACACCGTAAATGGTTTCCGCCACGGTGGCGCGCTCGCGCGGGCCGAGCCGGTAGTCGCGGAAGTAGCGCGAAACCACCATGTCGGCGGGATGATCAAATTTGAGGACCTGCTTGAGAAGCTCGGAACAACTGTCGAGTAAGGCTTTGGGGTGCATGGCCCCATTGTCCCACCCTTGCCGCGCGGCTCAATCCGGTTCAGTCCATGGTGCGCAGGTAGACGGCCTCAAAAGCGTTGCGTTCGATGTCGCCCAGCATGGGCGAATAACCGGCCCACAGGGCCAGCACGGGCCCGGGCAGGTCCAGCGAGCGCTCCAGGTCGCGGCACAGCGCATAGCGCGACTCATCGTCCAGCCCCGGCAACTCCAGGAACAGCAGGTAGCAGCGCCTGTGCGCAAACTCCTTGAGGTTTTTGCGCACCAGCCAGGCCCGCGCCACCGGCTTGCAGCGCGCGAGCTGCGCCTGCAATTCGCCCTGTTCGAAAGTGCTGAGGTCGTGGCGGGCAATGGCCTGAAAGAACGGCGTCTCCGTCAATTCCTCCCAGGCGCGCCCCTCGGCCTCTTCGGCCTGCTTGAGCCGCTCGCGCCACAGGGCCAGGGCCTTTTCGTCAAAGCTGCCGTCGGCCGCGGGCTGCTCCATCTCGGCCACCGCCACCCGGCAAGCCCACCAGCGGTTGGCCGCGCTGTGCTCGAACAGTTGCCCCAGGCAATCCATGCGCAGCGCGCGTTCCGCGGCCGGCAGGCATTGCGCCAGGCCGCGCAAGGCCCCGGCATGGCCGGGCGTCATCTGCAGTGCGCGCTCATAGTGGCCACGCACGTCGGCCCGTGCGTCCAGGCGGCGCCGCAGGTTGCCCAGTTCGACCATTTCCTCGGCGTTGTTGCGCTTTTCGCTGGAGGCCAAGGCATCGGCACGGGCCCGCACCCGCCCCAGGTAGGCGTGGTGCTGCTTCCAGTCGCTGGCGTTCTCCCTGCACCATTGCTTGTCGAAATGCGCAATCCATTTAGCGCCGCCGTCGCCTAGCAGCGCCAGCGCGGAGCGCGAAGAAACAGACCATGCCGGCAGGTTTTTGGCGGCTTTCAGCGCCTCCAGCCGGTCGCGCAGGCCCGGGTGGGTGTCGTCCACATCGCTGATGCGGCGCAGGGCCTGCCGCAGCGATTCGCGGGCGAAATCCCCGGGCGGCGCCAGTCCCAACAGAGGCCGCATGGCCGCATAGGGCCCCACCGGCAGGGCCTGGGCGGCGGCGGCGCTCCAGTGCTCGGGCCAGAACTCCCTGGCGACCCAGTCGCCCTTGACGGCCAGTTCGGTCAGCGCGGCGGCGGCGACGTCCTTGCCCAGCAGCTTTCCGGAGATGCGGTCGGCCTCGTATTCGTCCTGGCGGGCCAGCGCAAAGGTCTTGGCCGAAAACCGCGGAAAGTACCAGCGCAGAAAGGCCTGGGTGGCCGCCGCCACCGGGCCTTCGTCGTTGCGCAGGCCGTGGTTGAGCATGGCCCAGCTCAGGCGCGTGCGGTAAATCCAGGCGGCGAAGCGGCCGTGGTCGCCGCGCAAATGGCCGTACTCATGGGCCAGCACGGCCAGAAAGCGCGGCCGGTCCAGCGCCATCAGCAGCGGCAAACCGATATTGAGGTAGTTGACGCCGCCGCCGAACAGGCCAAAGCGCGGATGCTGCCGGATGCTGGCGTTGAAGTCCGCGTCCAGCCGCACGCGGTGTATGGGCGGGCCCTTGATCTTCCTGCGGATGCGCTCCAGCGCCTCGAACAGGGCCGGCGCGTCGGCCGGCTGCAGCACCACGCCTTCCGGCTCGTCAAAACGGCACCACAGCGCCCGCAGGCAGGTCCAGAGCAATCCCCCGGCCGCGACGACCAGGGCGACATAAAAGCCCTTGATGCGCCCATGCATCATGGCGCTGGCGACCCAGGCCAGGATGCCGGCGGACAGCAGCAGGCAAGCGACGACCCAGGCATAACCGAGCGCCGCGAAAGCCGCCACGCTGCGGCGGTAGGCTTTGCTGTCGTCGGCGCTGGCATGCTCGCTCAGGCGCACCAAATGGATGAAATCTGCCCGCTCCATCAGCCCTCCCATTTTTGTTGGCGACAATCTTACCCATGAACCCAGACCCCAACCTGCCGCCCCTGATTGAAACCCCGCCGGGCCTGTACCGCCACTACAAAGGCATGCTTTACGAGGTGGTCGGCACCGTACGCCACAGCGAAAGCCTGGAGCCCATGACGTTGTACCGCGCGCTTTACGGCGAAAAAGGCCTGTGGGTGCGGCCCGCCGCCATGTTCAATGAAGAGGTGGTGATAGACGGCGTCAGGCAGCCGCGTTTCGCGCTTCAACCCGGCCCGGCGCCCGAATAAGCGCCGTCACCGATAATCGTGGGTTATGTCCGAATCCACCGAAATCGAAAAACAGGTCAAACGCCGCCGCACGTTTGCCATCATCTCCCACCCCGACGCGGGTAAAACCACGCTGACCGAAAAGCTGCTGCTGTTCTCGGGCGCGATCCAGATCGCCGGCAGCGTCAAGGCCCGCAAGGCCGCGCGCCACGCCACTTCCGACTGGATGGAAATCGAAAAGCAGCGCGGCATCTCCGTGGCCAGCTCGGTCATGCAGATGGAATACCGCGACTGTGTCATCAACCTGCTGGACACCCCGGGCCACCAGGACTTCTCGGAAGACACCTACCGCGTGCTGACCGCCGTGGACGCGGCGCTGATGGTGATCGACGCGGCCAACGGCGTCGAGCCGCAGACGCGCCGCCTGCTGCAGGTCTGCCGCGCGCGCAACACGCCTATCCTGACCTTCGTCAACAAGATGGACCGCGAGGTGCAGGACCCGATGAGCGTGATGGACGAGATCGAGCGCGAACTCGGCATGACGGTGATTCCCTTCACCTGGCCGGTCGGCATGGGCAAGCTGTTTCACGGCGTCTATGACAGGCGCGAAGACCGCATGCGCGTCTTCAGCCCCGGCGAGGAAAAAGCCGGCGGCGACGACGAAATCCTGGCCGGCCTGGACAACGCCGAGGCCGCCAAACGCTTCGGCGCCGAATACGCCCAGGCCCAGGGCGAGATCGAACTGGTGGCCGGCGCCACGCCCGAGTTCGACCGCGCCGAATTCCTGGCCGGCAGGCAGACGCCCATGTTTTTCGGCTCGGCCATCAACAACTTCGGCGTGCAGGAAGTGCTGGACGCGCTGGTCGACCTGGCGCCCGCGCCTGCCGAGCGCGGAGCCATCCAGCGCGTGGTGCACCCCGAGGAGAAAAAATTCTCCGGCGTGGTGTTCAAGATCCAGGCCAATATGGACCCGGCCCACCGCGACCGCATCGCCTTCCTGCGCGTGGCCAGCGGCGAATTCACGCGCGGCATGCGCCTGAAAGTGGTGCGCAGCGGCAAGGAACTGCGGCCCAACACCGTGGTGAGCTTCATGAGCCAGCGCCGTGAATTGCTGGACACCGCCTTCGCCGGCGACATCATCGGCATCCCCAACCACGGCGTGCTGCAGCTGGGCGACACGCTGACCGAAGGCGAGGCCCTGCAGTTCACCGGCCTGCCCTTCTTCGCGCCCGAAATGTTCCGCGCCGTCGAGGTGGCCGACCCGCTGCGCAGCAAGCAGCTGCGCGCCGGCCTCACCCAGCTCGGCGAGGAAGGCGCGATCCAGGTGTTCCGGCCGATTGCCGGCTCATTGCTGCTGCTGGGCGCGGTCGGCCAGCTGCAGTTTGAAGTGGTCGCCCACCGCCTGGAGCACGAATACGGCGTCAAGGCCCGCATCATGGGCAGCAACTTCAACCTGGCGCGCTGGGTCACCAGCGACGACGCCAACGAACTCAAAAAATTCATGGACGCCAACGCCCACCGCGTGGCACTGGACGCCGTTGATGCGCCCACCCTGCTGGTGGACCACAGCGCCACCCTGCGCGCCGTGGAGCAGCAATGGCCCAAGATCAAGTTCCATGCACTGCGCGAGCACGCCGGGCTGGTGTTCCAGTCCAAGATGTAAGCGCTTTTCCGCTCACCTGCCCCAGACGCAAAACGGGCGCCAGAAGCTATCCGGTGGATAGCGGCTGGCGCCCGTAGTCCTGTGCGCAGGCTTATTTGGCGTTCAGAAGCTCGCCGACTTCGAGCAATATCAATTCGTTGTCGTCGGCCTTATTCGGCTCGCGGCTGCTCGAAAACGGCAGGTTGTTGTCGTTGCCGACCACGATGTGGGTCGCGTCCACCACGTCCACGTTTTCAATCGTGAAGAATGGGAACTTGAGCACGCCGTCGTTGAGCGGCTTGCGTGCCAGCTTGTGCGGGTCGGCGATGTTGAGCAGGTCGATATAGCCAATCTTGCGCACCGGCCCGCCCACATTGGCATCCGTCATTTCAATTTTGTAGACGCGCTTGAATTTGGCGATGTCATGGAAGCAGTCTGTGCGTTTCTGGCCTTCGGGACAGGCCTTGTCGGCCGTGCCTTCGCCGTTGTCGCGTTCGATGATCAGGCCGGTCGTACCGTCGATCATGTTGAAGTCGCCGATGGCATTGCCGTTGGCTTCCAGCGGGTACATCCACGAGCGGCCGCTCCACTTGCCGGCCTGCACGTCGAACTCCAGCACACGCAGGGCCTCCTTGCCGGCTACACGCTCATAGTCTTTGGCCTCGGCATTCCACACTGGGCCTTCGAGCAGCGCATAAAGCTTGCTGCCGTCTTTCGACGAAGCCATGCCTTCAAAGCCCTTGGAGCGCTTGACCTGGAAGTCGACCGTGCCGCCTGGCGCGGCTGGCGTGGTGACGGCCGGGTGGTCGGGCGAGCGCACGACCTTGCCGTCCACCAGGGTTTCAAACACCGCCAGCACCTTGCCCTTGAGGTCGGCCTTGATCAGGAAAGGGCCGAACTCGTCGCCAATCCACAGCGCGCCGCCGGCGAACTGGAAGCTCTCGGTGTCGAAGTCGCTGCCGGTCAGGTAGCGTTTTTTGCTGCCTTCGTGGACGATGCGAAACGGCACTTTTTTGTCGGGGTCATGCAGGAAGATGGTTTCCAGCCGCTTCATGCTGCCGCCTTTGAAGTCCACCTTGTAGCGGTTCAGGTACAGCATGGCATCGGGCGAGTTCGCCTTGGCGCCAAAACCGTTGTCCGTGATGATCCAGAAGGTGCCGTCGGCCATTTTTTTGATGCCGGAATGGCCTTGCAGCGGCTGGCCCTTGAAAGGCAGCGACATGCCGGTGGGGCGGCCCGCCGACAGGCCCGGCACCGTGCCCAGTGCCTCGGTGCGCTGGCCGTTGGTGAACTTGCCGCTGACCTGCAGGTCCTGCGGCGCATCCTTGGGCGCGGGGATAAAGGATTGGGCGGGCAGCACCGCATGGCCTGCCAGCGTGGCCGGAAATGCCGCGGGCGACTGCGCCAGCGCGCACAAGGGAGAAGCCAGCAGTACCAGCATCAGGGAGGAAAGAAGGCCGGTCGGGCGCTTTGGCAAGGAACAGGCAGTGGCGCCAGAATCAGATAAGAACATGTGTCATCCGTGGTTAAAGGAAGACGCATGGTCGCCACCGGGTGTGACGCCGCGATGACACAGGGTGCTCGCCCCCCGGCCTCGGCAAGCGGGAAATCGCCCCTGCTTTGCCCTATTGCCGGATTCTTCCGTTCCCGCTGACGATGGTCATCTCCACGAAGCGCGAACCATTGCGCATCCCCGGGCGAAATCCGACGACATAGCCTCCCAGGTCAAAACTGTCCAGTCCATCCAAAGCCGTGGCAAAACCTTCACGGGTCACACGCGGGCCCTGCCGCCGGGCGGCTTCAACAATCACCTTTGCCGCGATGAAGCCTTCCATCATGGCGTAGCTGATCGGAACGTCCTGCGCTCCGGCCGCTGCCGCGATGTCGTTGAACTCCTTGGAAAGCCGGTTTGTCAGTTTGTAGGGGCTGGGCGTGACCTGGGCGATCGCGATGCCTTGCATCTGCTCTTCAGAAAGCCGTTTCGCCATCTGCTCGATGTCCGCGCCTGAATGCGCAAACAGTTGGGCCGTTCCTCCGCCTGAACGGTATTTCTCAATAAAGCTGGAAGCAGCGCCCCCGCTCGCAATCATGATGATCGCCTGCGGTGATGCCTGCAGCATGGCGTCGGCGGCGGCGCTCACGCGGCTGGTTCCAGCGTCATAACCCGCCGTTTGGATGATCCTGGCCTTGGCGTTCGCCGCCGCTTCCTGTGCCGCGGCGATGAGCGGCGCGGCGCCGGGGCCATTTTCGTAAAACAAGCCGAGCCTGGTGATTCCGACCGTCGCCAGGTGCGCCGTGATTCTCGCCAGCTCGTCCCGCAGCGTGGCGCGTACGCCGTAAAGCTGCGGGGCTTCCAGATTCAGTTCGGTCGCGCGGAAGCCGACCAGTGCGATGCGCTCGCGTTCCAATACGCCCGCACTGACCAGCTGGGAGATATTGCGGCCTCCAAAGTAGCCGGCAAGCACCACGGGTTTGTCCTCGGCCAGAAGCGCGCGCGTTTGGGTGAGTGTTTCATCGGGTCGCCCGGCGTCGTCGCGGCGCGCCAGGATGAAGGTGTTTCCATTCACGCCGCCCGCCTTGTTCACGGCGTTGAAATGCAACTGCATCCCCGCCGCGTAGGCGCGGCCCTGGCTCGCGTCGATACCGGTCAAGGGCGCCACCTGGCCGACCACAAGCTGCGCGGCCAGTACGGATGACGTGATACCGCTTGCGATAGCCAGGCCGGCCAGGCGGCCGATCCATTGATTTTTTCTCATCTTCGCCCTCATCCTCGTTCTTATCTTCGTTGTTATCCTCGGTCCTCAACGACATCCAAATCGCCTGGACCGGCCATTGATTTTTCTTTGTTCACGCACCGGCACTGATGCGATGTCCGGCGCCGCCTGCCGTCGTTGGCGAGCCGACGTGGTGCGGCGGGGCCGAGACGATCGATGTCAGCGCCGGCTCGACGGCCCGCAGGCGGTCCAGCGCGGGACGCGGCCGCCGCAATTCATCAGAGCCGGCAAAAGCCTGCTCCAGGGCCGCCGCCACGCCAAGCACATGCTGGTCCGCGCGGAAGTGGCCGACGATTTGCAGGCCGAAGGGCATGCCCGCGTAGTCGACTCCGCAAGGCAGGCTGAGCGCCGGCAAGGTGGCCAGCGTCACGACATAGGTCAGGGCCAGCCAGCGGTAGTAGTTGGCTTGCGGCTTGCCGGCGATGGTGTCCGCGTGCAGCGTCGTCCAAGGGAAGGGCGACAGCGGCGTGGTCGGCGCCAGGATCACGTCATAACCCGCCATCGTGGCGTTGAAGCGGGCCAGGATGCGTGTCTGCTCGGCCTGGGCCCAGGCGCTGTCCAGCAGGCTCATTGCCGCACCTATCTCGTAGTTGGCCCGCGTGTTGGGCCCCAGGCTGGCGGGGTCGCGCGCGTAGGCGTCGCGGGTCGCGGCCACAAAGGCCTCCGCGCGCAGCACGTCAAAGCAGCGGTGCACATCGCCCAGGTCGAACTCCACCTTTTCGCAGCTGCGGAACAGGTGGGACATGGCGCGGACCTTGCGGCCGAAGGTTTCCCGTATCAGGGGATCGACATCGCAGGCGCCGAAGTCCTCGGTCCAGCCTACGCGCAGGCTACCGAGGTCCAGCGGCGGCGGATTCAGAAAACCGGCCGCATCCACTGGATAGCTGAGCGGGTCGCCCACGGCGGCGCCGGCCGAGGCGGCCAGTTGCTGGCAGGTGTCGGCGACGGTGCGGCCCATGGGGCCCACCACGGAGATCGGCGTCCAGCCCAGCGGCTTGCGCGAACTGGGCACCAGGCCCGGCGAGGGCCGAAAACCCACCACGCCGCACAGGGCCGCCGGTATGCGCAGCGACCCACCGGTGTCTGAGCCGGTGCACACCGGAAGCATGTCGCAGGCCAGCGCCGCCGCCGAGCCGCCCGACGAGCCGCCGGCATTGAGCCGGGGGTCAAAGGGGTTGCCGGTGGCACCCCAGACCGCATTGCGAGTGTTTGCGCCGGCCCCCAGCTCGGGCACATTGGTCTTGCCGACCACGATGGCACCGGCGGCGCGCAGCCTCGCCACGAGCACGTTATCGGCCGCGGGCACATGGTCGCGGTACAGCGCCGAGCCCAGGGTGGTCAGCAGGCCCTCGGTGGCCTCCAGGTCTTTCACGCCCATGGGCAGGCCGTGCAGCAAGCCCAGCGGGCGGCCCTGCATCACCGCGCGCTCGGCGTCCTTGGCCTCGGCGCGCGCGCGTTCAAAGCAGGTGGCCGTCACGGCGTTGACGAAAGGGTTGACCGCCTCGATGCGCTCGATGCAGGCTTCCAGCAGTTCGACGGGCGATACCTGCCTGGCCTCTATCAGTCGCCGCAGCTCCACCGCCGAGAGAGCTACCAGTTCCTTGCGGCTCGCCACCGTCAATCAATCCGGATGTTGGAACGCAGGGCGATCACGCGCATGCGGGGCAGCTCGTTTTCGATGCGCGCGGCGACCGCGGCAGCGGGCTCCCAGGCGGACTCGAGTCCGTTCGCGACGAGTTTTTCGCGAATTTCCGGGTCCTTCATGGTGTCAGCCAGCGCCTTCTGCAGCTTGGCTTTGACATCCGCCGGCACCCCCTTGGGCGTGGCAATGGCCAGCCAGGAATCGGCCGAGAAACCTTTGAAGCCGCTCTCCGCCACGGTCGCCACCGTGGGCATTTGCGTCGCGCGGCTCTCGCCGGTGACGGCGATGGCCTTGATCCTCGGCTTGGCCGCCTTCAGCTGCGGTAGCGCCGCCGCGACGGTGTCAATGGTGAAAGGGATTTGCCCGGCCATCAAGTCATTCATCGCCGGCGCGCTGCCCTTGTAGGCGATGTGCTGCAGCTTGATGCCCGTGGTGCTCCACAGCATTTCGCCTGCGAAGTGCCCTGTGGTGCCGTTACCGAACGAGCCATACATGTATTTGTCCGGTGCGGCGCGCACTGCCGTGATGAGTTGCTTCAGGTCGTTGATCGGGACATCGACGTTGGCCAGCAAAACAAGGGGAACGCGTGCCACCATCCCGACAGGCTCAAAACTCTTGATCGGGTCGTAGGGCAGTTTGGGCATGAGCGCTGGATTCACCGTGAAGGTGGAACCAGAGCTGATCAGCAGCGTGTAGCCGTCCGGCGCGGCCTTGGCGACAAAGGCCGCACCGACGACGGTGCCGGCGCCCGGGCGGTTGTCGATGACGATCGGCTGCCCCAGGCGCTCGGCCAGTTTCTTGGCGACCAGCCGCCCGGCGATGTCGGTGGCGCCACCCGGCGGAAACGGGATGACCAGCTGGACCGGCTTGGACGGATAGCCCTGCGCATGGACGCCGGTCCAGGGCGCCAACAAGGCCAGCGCCATGGCCAGGAAGAAGCGCTTCTCATACCTTGGTTTCATCATCGTAGTTCCCTCTTTGTTGCAGCGCGAGCCGCGTTGATCAACCGTTGCGAAACAGGAAGCTGTAGGCATTGAGCGCCGGCACGCCACCCAGGTGCGCGTACAGCACGCGCGAGCCGGCCGGAAACTCGCCGCGCCTGACCTTTTCAATCATTCCGTGCATGGACTTGCCCTCGTACACCGGGTCGGTCAGCATGCCCTCCTGCCGCGCGCACAGGCGGATCGCCTCCAGCGTGCCTTCATTCGGCAGGCCGTACTCGGGGCCGCCGTAGCCGGTGTCCAGCACCACGTCTTTTGCGGTGATGGGGCGGCCCAGCTCAACCAGCTTGGCGGTGTTCTGCGCGATGCGCAGAATCTGCGCATGGGTTTTCTCGGGCTTGGCCGACGCATCGATGCCGATCACGCGGTCGGCCCGGCCGTCGGCGGCAAAGCCCACCACCATGCCGGCCTGCGTGCTGCCCGTGACCGAGCAGACCACGATGTAGTCGAACTGGAAGCCGAGTTCGGCCTCCTGCGCGCGCACCTCTTCGGCAAAACCGACAAAGCCCAGGCCGCCATAGGGATGCTCCGAGCAGCCCGCCGGAATCGGGAAGGGCTTGCCGCCGGCCTTGCGCACGTCGTCCATGGCCTGTTCCCAGCTGGGGCGTATGCCGATGTCAAAACCGGCCGCGTCCAGGCGCACATCGGCGCCCATGATGCGCGACATCTCGATATTGCCCACACGGTCATACACCGCGTCGGAATAATTGACCCAGTTCTCCTGCACCAGCACGCACTTCATGCCCAGGTGCGCGGCCACCGCCGCCACCTGGCGCGTCTGGTTGGACTGGATGCCGCCTATGGACACCAGCGTGTCGCAGCCCTGGGCCAGGGCCTCGGGAATCAGGTATTCCATCTTGCGGGTCTTGTTGCCGCCGAAGGCCAGGCCGCTGTTGCAGTCTTCGCGTTTGGCAAAGAGTTCGACCTTGCCGCCCAGGTGGGCGCTCAGGCGTTTGAGCGGCTGGATGGGCGTGGGGCCGAAGGTCAGCGAATGCCTGGCGAACTTCTGGAGCTGCAGCGGGTGTTGAAGAGGATGCTTGAGCGAAGTGGACATGAAGGGGGTTCCCGGTTGAAAGTGAAACTGAAGCTTGAAGCGACGATGAATCAAATCGTAGCCAGGCCCTCCCGCAATGAGTTGCTTAAACACCCCATCAAACGGACTCAAAAATCTTCCTTTCATGAATTTATGTAATTAATTCCATAAATTCGCCTTTTTAAGCAATATTTGTAGAATCCTCCCATGGAACACACGCTGGACCGCATTGACCGCAAGCTCCTGAAGCTGCTGCAGCAGGACGCCTCCCTGCCCAATATCGAGCTGGCCGAAAAGACCAGCCTGAGCCCGCCCGCCTGCTCGCGGCGGGTAGCCAGGCTCAAAGAGGCCGGCCTGATCCGCAAGACGGTGGCGCTGGTGAACCCGCGCGCGCTGGGCTACAACGGGCTGGTCATCATCGGCGTGGTGCTGGACCGCTCCACCACCGACTCCTTCGCGGCGTTTGAAAAAGCCGCAGCCGGCCTCAGCGGCTGCCTGGAAGTGCAGCTGGTGACCGGCGAGTTCGACTACTTCGTGAAGCTGCGCATCCAGAGCATCGACTCCTTCAACGAACTGCATGCGGCGCAGCTCATAGGCCTGCCCGGGGTGCGGCAGATCCGCACCTTTGTCTGCCTCAAGGAGGTGTTCGAGACCACGGTGATTCCGGTTTAGGCCGGGCTTTTGCAATAAGCTATGCGCATGTCGCCCAAAGCCAGCCTGTGTCGCCGTTTCTTCCTGATGCTGCTGTGCGCCTTCTGCGGCGCAGGCCACGCACAGGTGTTTGATCGCCTGTATGAAAGCAGCGCCCAGATCACCCTGGCCCAGCCGCTGCAATGGATCGCGGTGCCCAGGGATTCCATCGCATCGCCCGATGCTTTCGCCACGGGCGAATTCGCGGCCACCGCAAAACGCGCCTTCCAGCCTTACACCGACGACACCATTCTTCCCACTTCCGATACGCAGGAAGTCTGGGCCAGCTTCGCCCTGCCCACCACGGAAACCCTGCAGACCTGGTACATCCGGCTGGCGGGCCAGGCGGTCTACAAGGTAAGCCTTTACTCGCGCGACGCGCAAGGCGGCTGGCAGGTCCATTCCGCCGGCGAGGCGATCGCCCCCGCCTACTGGGCGCTGCGCACCCGCGTCCCGAGCTTTGAGCTGCAATCGCACACCGACCAGCCGCAGACCTACTACCTGCGCTTCGAACACCGCCGGCCCATCACCGAGCGGCCCATGCTGCTCACGCCCGTCGAGTACATCGACGGCGCCTCGCGGGTCGGCGTGGTGATAGGCCTGATGTGGGGCATGTTCAGCGTGCTGGCCGTGCTGTGCCTGGCCGCTTTCAGCATGTCGCGCAGCAAGGTCTTCCTCTGGTTCGGCGCCGTGGTGGTCACGCTGATGTTCACGCAACTGGTGCTGATCGGCTACGGCGGCTGGCGCATCTGGCCCTACAGCATGCACCTGAACCAGGTCATGGGCTGGGTGTCGGCCACGGTGACCATGGCCGCGGCCGCCTGGTTCTGCGCCCAGGCCAGCTATGCGCGCGACGGCCATCCGCGCGTGTACCGGCTGCTGGCCGGCGTCACGGCGGGCAGCCTGCTCATGGCCTGCGCGTTCATGGTCCGCCTGGACTTTGTGCCGCGCGACCTGCGCAACCTGTGGCTGGCGCTGGCCACCGTGGCGATACTCGCGAGCCTGGTCTGGATATCGCTGCGCGGCCAGGCCTGGAACCTTCTTTTATTGATAGGCGCCGCGCCCATAGGCGGAGCCGCGCTGGCCCGGCTTTCCTATAACGCCGGCTGGGTGCTCAATGTGGAATCGGCGCAGGCCGCGGGCGTGCTGTCGGCCATGGTCGGCCTGCTGTGGATTTTCGGGGTGCTCGCCTGGCGCAGCCGGGCGGCGCTGTTTTCCAACCACCGCGGCGCGGCCCTCTCGACCTACGATGCGGCCAGCGGCCTGATGCTGCCGCGCATCATTGAGGCCAGGCTGCCGGCCATGCTGCTGCGTGGCCGCCGGCAAAAGCTGGCCTGCGGCGCGATGATGCTGCACTGGCTCAACCAGGCGCCCAGCCATGACGAGGTGGGCGACCTGAAACGCGGCGCCGCGCTGTCGCGCATCGGCGAGATCCTGCGCCGCGCCGCGCGCGACGTGGACACCGTGGCACGCTGCGACGAAAACCATTTCATGGTGCTGGTCGAAGGCCCCGTCAGCCGCGCCGTGCTTTCCGAAATTTCCACCAAGATCCTGGCGGACTGCATACGCGCCTCCGAAAAGCAGGGCGAGGGCGACGCTTTCACCCTGCACATCGCCATATGGCACGACACGCCCCGCGCGCAAACCGCCGCGGAGGTGACCGACCTGCTCAAGATACGCCTGCACCACATGGCCTCCGGCACCAAACGGCCCGTGCAGTTTGTCGACTCGCCGCTGGAGCCGGGCAGCGCCGCGGCCGAAGAAGCCAGCCGGCGCGAAGACCTGCTGGCCAAGATCAACGCGATCGAGACCTCGCATCCCACGCTGGGGTGACGGCAGCCCTCGTTGAGGCGCCGCGCCGGTCAGCGGCCGGGCAAAGGCAAGGGCAAGGCTGTCTTGTACCGGACCTGCTTGAGCGCAAAACTCGAGCGGATTTTTTCGATCCCCGATATCGGTGACAGCTGCTCGAGGATGAATTTTTCCAGCGCGCCTATGTCGGCCACCGCCACGCGTATCAGGTAGTCGCTGTCGCCCGACATCAAATAACACTCCATCACCTGGTCGTGCTCGGCGATGCGCCGCTCAAAATCGGCCAGCGACTCCTTGCTTTGCGTGCGCAGGCTGATGGAGATAAACACATTGAGGCCCAGGCCCAGGGCCGCGGCATTGGCAATCGCCACATAACGGTCAATCACGCCGCCGGCCTCCAGCGCCTTGACGCGGGCCAGGCAGGGCGAAGGGCTCAGGTGCACACGCCGCGACAGCTCCACATTGGACAGCGAGCCGTCGCGCTGCAGTTCGTCGAGGATCTTTAAATCGAGGGCATCAAGCTGCATCATCTGTAAAAACCGGTTTTCACAGAATTTTATGCCTCTTAACGGCCAAATACCACGATATTGAGGCTACAACTTCTGGACAAACCTGCGTACAGTCATTTTTGCCATGAACCATTCCACCCCCCATCATTTGCTGGCGCAGGCCGACATGCCCGCCGATACCGATCCGCAGGAAACCGCTGAATGGCGTGAAGCGTTCGAAGCCCTGGCCCTGACCCACGGCCCGGCCCGCGCACGCCACATGCTGGGCGAATTGAGCCGCGTTGCGCGCAAGCAGCGCATAGGCTGGCTGCCCGAGCTGGCCACGCCCTATATGAATACCATCGCGGTGGACGAGCAGCCCGTGTTCCCCGGCGACCTCGCGCTGGAAGAGCGCCTGGCCTCGCTGATGCGCTGGAACGCGCTGGCCATGGTGGTGCGCGCCAACCAGGCCGAAACCGGCGGCTCGGCCGAACTCGGCGGCCATATCGCCAGCTACGCCAGCGCGGCCGACCTGTTTGAGACCGGCTTCAACCATTTCTTTCACGCGCGCGAAGGTGTGGCTGAAGGCCAGCACCGCGGCGACCTGGTGTTCTTCCAGCCGCACAGCGCGCCCGGCGTCTATGCGCGCGCCTACCTCGAAGGCCGGCTCAGCGAAAAAGACCTGGGCTTTTACCGCCAGGAACTCAGCGCGCCCGGCCAGGGCGCGCAAGGCCTGTGCAGCTACCCGCATCCCTATTTGATGCCGGATTTCTGGCAGTTCCCGACCGGCTCCATGGGCATAGGCCCCATCAGCTCCATCTACCACGCACGCTTCATGCGCTACCTCACGCACCGGCGCTTGCTCGACTGCGCGGGACGCAAGGTCTGGGGGGTGTTCGGCGACGGCGAGATGGACGAGCCCGAATCCATGAGCGCGCTGACCCTGGCCGCACGCGAAGGCCTGGACAACCTGGTCTGGGTCGTCAACTGCAACCTGCAGCGCCTGGACGGCCCGGTGCGCGGCAACGGCCGCATCATCGACGAGCTCGAAAAGCTGTTCGCCGGCGCCGGCTGGAATGTCATCAAGCTGGTCTGGGGCAGCGACTGGGACGGCCTGTTCGCGCGCGACCTCACCGGCGCGCTGACACAGGCCTTTGCCCAGACGGTGGACGGCCAGATGCAGACCTTTGCCGCCAAGGACGGGCGCTTTAACCGCGACAACTTCTTCGGCCAGAACGCCGAACTCGCGCGCCTGGCCCAGGGCATGACCGACGAGCAGATAGACCGCCTCAAACGCGGCGGCCACGACCTCGTGAAAATCCATGCCGCCTACGCCGCGGCGGCGAACCACCAGGGCCAGCCCACCGTGATCCTGGCGCACACCAAAAAAGGCTATGGCATGGGCAGCGCCGGCCAGGGCCGCATGACCACGCACTCGCAAAAGAAGTTCGACGGCGAGGACCTCATCGAATTCCGCAACCGCTTCAACCTGCCACTGTCCGACGAGCAGGCCAAAAACCTGGCCTTCTACAAACCCGCCGCCGACAGCGCCGAGATGCAGTACATGCACGCCAGGCGCGCGGCGCTGGGCGGCTATTTGCCGCGCCGCGAAACCGCGGCCGATGCCGTGGCCATCCCCGCCCTGCCCTCCTACGCCCAGTTCGCGCTGGCGGCCGACGGCAAGGAGATGAGCACCACCATGGCTTTTGTGCGCATGCTGGGCGGGCTGCTCAAGGACACTGCGCTGGGCCCGAAGATCGTGCCCATCGTCGCCGACGAGGCGCGCACCTTCGGCATGGCCAACCTTTTCAAGCAGGTCGGCATTTATTCCAGCGTGGGCCAGCGCTACGCGCCCGAAGACATAGGCTCGGTGCTGAGCTACCGCGAGGCGCTGGACGGCCAGATCCTCGAGGAAGGCATCAGCGAGGCCGGCGCCCTGGCCAGCTGGACGGCCGCCGCCACCAGTTACAGCGTGCACGGCCTGGCCATGCTGCCCTTCTATATCTATTACTCCATGTTCGGCTTCCAGCGCGTGGGCGACCAGATCTGGGCCGCCGCCGACCAGCGCGCACGCGGATTCTTGCTGGGCGCCACCTCCGGCCGCACCACCCTGGGCGGCGAGGGCCTGCAGCACCAGGACGGAACCAGCCACCTGGTCGCCGCCACCATTCCCAACTGCAAGGCCTATGACCCGGCCTTCGCCGGCGAACTCGCCGTGATCCTGGACCATGGCATGCGGGAAATGATGGTCGAGCAGAAAGACGTCTTCTATTACGTCACGCTGATGAACGAAAACTACGCCCAGCCCGACCTGCGGCCCGGCGCCGAGGCCGACATCATCCGCGGCTGCTACCGCTTTGACAGTTTCCTGCCCGACGGCAGGAAGGCCGAGGGCGAAGTGACCCTGATGGGCTCGGGCGCCATCCTCACCGAAGTCATCAAGGCCGCGCGGCAGCTCGCCCAGCAGGGCATCGCCGCCACTGTCTACAGCGTGACCAGCTGGAGCGAACTCACGCGCGACGGCGCGGCCTGCCAGCAAGCGGCGCTCAACGCTGAAGCGCATGCTGAAGCCTTCGTCGCGCAGCAGCTGAAGGCCAGCACCGGCCCCATCATCGCCGCCACCGACTATGTGCGCGCCGTGCCCGAAAGCATCCGCGCCTTCCTGCCCGAAGGCCGGCGCTACCTGACCCTGGGCACCGACGGCTTCGGCCGCAGCGACACGCGCGCCGCGCTGCGCGCGTTTTTCAGCGTCGATGCGCAAAGCATCGCCAAGGCCGCGCTGCACCTGCTCAAGCCGGCCTGAGGCTCTTCGCCGGACAGCCGGGCGGCCGGGCCATAGCGGCCGCCCCCGCATGCTTGCGGGCACGCTTTCACGCATCCACCCTTCTTCGCGACTTCGCGCGGGCTTAAGCCTGCCCGCAACGAATGCTTGCGCCTCGCATAGGGTTCATGGATACAAACAAAAGAAGTAAGAACATCACACAAAGATTGTCCGCACAAAGACTATCTCTCCCCTCTTCGAAGGAGGTGCTCAGTAAGCTTCAAAACATTCTGTATCGCGAACTACTACTGGCTGCTGATCTCCCTCATCACCGCAACATGAATTGCCCCCGAGCCACGCCACCCAAGATGGCACTTTCCCAAACCATCACGCTGACGGCGGCTGGCAACAGGGCCTGAACCATGATCGCCGGCAACATCAGCTACAGCCACGGCGCCGCCATCGGGTTTGAATGCTCCGCCGCCATGATGACCGTCCTGATGGTGTCCCGGCGCTGGCCCTGCCGTTCAGGGTTCGACAACCCCAGCCAGGCCCGCCTCGCCCATCGCTCCCGCCAGATCATCCGCATGATGCTTGTCGCGCTGATGGGTTGCTCGCTGCCTTGCGGCGCGGTCAGCCTCGGCGACGCCACGCTGCTGTCCGGCCCGGCCCAGCCGCTGCGCGTGGAAATTGAACTGGCGTCCGACATCCAGTCCGGCTTTCAGGTCAGGCTGGCCTCCGAGCAGGCCTTTCGTGAAAACGGCATCGCCTACCCGGCCTGGCTAGGCAATGCACAAGTCTCCCTGCTGCAGGCGCAGGGCTTGCGCCGGCGCGCCGCGCTGCTGCTGCAAGCCCCACAGGCAGTGCAAGCGCAACTGGTCGAACTGGTGCTGGAATTTTCCTGGCCTGCCGGCAGCAGCCAGCAACTTTACGTGCTGATGCTGGACGCCCCGGCCCCGTCGAGGGACAAAAAAGAAGTTGCCGACGTACCGGTCACCGCAGTCACCGCCGCACTGGCGGACAACACCGCCGGACCTGTTCCCGACAGCGCTGAATCCACTCCGGCTGCCGATGCAGGGCGGCCCGGCCTGCCCAAAGGCATGACGTTCGAAACGGCGCTGCGCTTTCCCTTCAGAAATCGCGAGCATGCCGGCGTAGTCTCGGCGCGCAACGGCAAACCATCCTCTTCCCAGCCAAAACAAGACCGGCTGCGGCTCGAAAAAGCCAAATCCGCCCAGGCCGACCGCATCGCGCAGGAGCGCCGTGAGGCCGACCGGCAGGCGCGCTTGCGGGAGCTGGAACTCAACGCGCGGCAAATGCGCGAACTGGCCGACCAGGTCACGGCCGCAGCGCCGAAAGCCACGGCATCCGCCGCGGAACCCGCACCAACCCCACCCGCATCAGTCGCAGCAAGCCCATCGGCCGTGACGACTGCACCCAAAACCGCAAGCCCGCCACCCAAAATCCCCACGCCCCATGACAAGCGAAGCTCCGTCTGGCTCTGGCTGCTTGCAGGGATCACCGTGCCGCTGTTTATCGTCTGGGCCCTGCGATTTTGGCTGGCCCGCCGCCGCCCTGAGTTCACCGACAGCATGGGCGCAGCGGCATCGGTCTTTGAACTCAGCCCGGCGGAGGCCGAGCAGGCCTACACCAGCTATATGCAACATCGGCAGGTGCCGGCGCGGTCGGATGCGCCGAATGTGGAAGATGCCCGCGCCCTGTTTACCCTCGGCCAATTCGCCGATGCGCAGCAGCTGCTGGGCACATTACTCAACGAGAACCCCCGCAGCCACGAGGCCTGGTTCCTGCTGGCACGCGTGCTGTGCGCCCAGGGCGACAGCGCCGGCCTTGCGCGGCGCATGCCCCAGCTGCACGAACTGACCGGCGCAACCGGCGAGCTGTGGGAGCGCGTGCTGGTGCTGGGCCACGAACTCGACCCCGGCAATCCGCTCTATCAGGCGGCCCTGCTCCAGCAAGCGCCAGAACATCCCGCGGCACCCGCAACGCAGCCGTCGCCACCAGGCATTCACAAACCACCCACGCCATCCACCGCCAGCAGCGCTGTCGACGACGCACTGCGCATCGCCACGGCTTATGGAGCACGCCCGGCATGAACCGCGCCCCTCCTCCCTGTCCGCATCGGGCGCGCGGCCCGGTTTGCCGCCGCCTGAGCATTTTCCAGTCTCTGGTTTTCCCGTCAGCCCCTTTCTAGGCAAATATTTATAGGAGCCAAGCATCATGAGACATCACGCCAATACCCGCCGCCAACGCGGCTTTACCCTCGTCGAAATCGCCATTGTGCTGATGATTGTCGGCCTGCTCATTGGCGGCATCCTGCGCGGGCAGGAGTTGATCCAGTCGGCGCGCGTACGCAACATCGTTGACCAGAAGTCGGCCGTCCAGACGGCTTATATCGGCTTTTTAGACCGCTATCGCATGCAGCCAGGAGATTTATCGGCGAATCAAGCTGCGGTCGTCGGAAACAATGCGGTGCCCACGACCCTGAACCCTGTAGGTGATGGAATCATCACCTGGGACAGCGAGGGAATATTGTTTTTTCAGAATCTCACGGCAGCAGGGTTTCTTTCCTGTGGTGCTTGCATGACGGTGACGGCTGCGACAGGAAACGGCGCCGCAAACGTCACCAACAGTCCTACCAACGTATATGGTGACTTTCTCAATATTGGGTTTCAGGCCAGCACCATCGCAGGCAACGGTACTTCCTGGTTCGACCCAACAACTGGCGGCCTTAACCGATTGGTGATGACCACAGGAGGCACCGTTCCTTCGCAGGTTTTGGCTGAAGTTGATCGCAAGGCCGACGATGGATCGCCTGGAACTGGCCAGCTCCGGTTTTCTGTTTCAGCTAATCAAACAGCGAACCTTGCCACCTGCGCCCCTATTCCTACGGGTGGCACCGTCAATACCTGGGCCAATCCTAGCCAGAGCAATTGCCAGGGCTCCTGGCTGTTCTGATCCTCAGAAGATCCGCACTGAACATTCGGGAGATGTGGGCGCCGGAATGGCCCTGCCGCCCCATTGACCGCCTTCGTCATGGATATATCAATCAACAAGGAGCCCAGAATCATGAAATCCAATTCAAATATCCACCGCCAGCGCGGCTTCACCCTCGTCGAAATCGCCATTGTGCTGATGATTGTCGGCCTGCTCATTGGCGGCATCCTGCGCGGCCAAGAATTGATCCAGTCAGCGCGTGTACGCAACCTTGTCGACCAAAAATCGGCTATTCAGACCGCCCACATCGGCTTCCTGGACCGTTACCGCATGCTACCGGGTGACTTGACAGCGGCCCAAGCCATCGTCGTCGGAAACAATGTGGTGGCGGCTACGGTTGGAGGTAACGGACTGATTGCGATCGGTGCCGACTCCACGGTGTTCTTTCAGAACCTCACGGCCGCGGGCTTTATTTCATGTGGTGCTTGCATGACCGTGGTAGCTCCCGCAGGAGCAAATATCGGCAACAGCCCGAGCAACGTCTATGGCGACTTTCTCACGGCCGGCCATGTGAACAGCGACCCAACCGCAGCTGCACGCTGGTTTGATCCAGCCCCCGCCCCCGGCATCACCCGCATGGTGATACACACCGGAGGAACCATTCCTTCGCAGGTGCTGGCGGAACTGGACCGCAAGGCCGACGATGGACTTCCCGGCACCGGCCAACTTCGTTTTGGCATGGGCGCTGGCGGAGCCGTTAATGCAGGCACAGATGCAACTTGCGCGCCCGGAATGGTCGGAACCCCGACCACAACAGGCTGGGCCAACCCAAGCCAGGCCAATTGCCAGGGCACCTGGCTGTTCTGAGCATCGGGACAGATTCGCCATGACAGTCGCCCGCATCACAACCGCCAGCTTGGCCGCTGCGCTGCTGGCCGGCTGCACCGTGGCACCGCCGGCCCCCAGCACACAACACATAGGCATGGCCGAACCGGCGAAGGCGCCGGCCCCCACGACCTTGCGGCCAGTGCGGCTGCCGGCCCTGCCGGCGGCGCCGCAGCCGCAAGCGCAGCAGGAATTGTTCAGCGTGGTGGTCAGCGATGTGCCTGTCAAAACCCTGCTGTTCGCGCTGGCGCGCGACAACCGGCTCAATGTGGACGTCCATCCCTCCATCG
Source organism: Polaromonas sp. P1_A2 (assembly GCF_056406895.1). Classification (NCBI taxonomy): domain Bacteria; kingdom Pseudomonadati; phylum Pseudomonadota; class Betaproteobacteria; order Burkholderiales; family Comamonadaceae; genus Polaromonas; species Polaromonas sp. P1_A2. Next base: position 411,718 of record NZ_JBFTZI010000003.1, read on the forward strand.
CCGGCCAGGTCACGCTCAATGCCACCGACCAGACCCTGCCACAGTTGCTGGACCGCATCGCGCAGCAGGCGGACCTTCGCTACGAAATGACGGGCAACACGGTGCGCCTGCAGCGCGACACGCCCTACCTGGCGCACTATGCGGTGGACTATGTCAACCTGAAACGGCAATCGTCCAGCCAGACTTCCGTGTCCTCGCAGCTCGGCACCGGCAACACGGCAGGCTCCTCGAATGCCAATATCAGCAATGCCACCGACAACCAGTTCTGGGACACGCTGATCAACAACGCCTGCCTGATCGTCGGCGCGGCCAACCTGGAATTCAAGCAAAAAGACGACATCGCCCAAAAGCAGGACCGCGAGCGCGAGCGCGATGACAGGCTGCGCATCGCCATGGAGCTGTCCCGCGCGGCACCGGCCAGCGCCAGCGGCACGGCGGCTTCAACACCCTTTATGACCAATGCCGGGACCCCGGACCTGCTGAAACAGGTCCTGGCCACCAAGGATGCCGTGGACAAGGTTGAATGCGGCAGCGCTTCATCGGGCTCGGCCACAAGTTCCTCTACATCCAGCTCTGGTTCCAGTGCCAATAACATCGTGGTGAACCGCGAAACCGGCCAGCTGGCTGTCTACACCACCTCACGCGGCCATGAGCAGTTCAGGCAGTTCCTGGACCGCATCAGCGCCAGCGCGCGGCGCCAGGTGTTGATAGAAGCCACGATTGTCGAAGTGACGCTGTCCAACGCCTCCCAGCAAGGCGTCAACTGGCAAAAAGTGGTGCAGGGCGGGCTGCTGCGCGGCTTGAGCTTCCAGATGCTGCCCTCGGGCACGGGCGCGTTTTCGGGAACTCAGGACGCCGCGCTGCTGCGCATGAGCTACACCAGCGGCAGCGGCGACTGGAGCGGCATCCTCACCTTGCTCGAATCCTTTGGCCAGGCGCGGGTGCTGTCCAGCCCCAAGGTCTCGGTGCTCAACAACCAGACGGCGGCCCTCAAGGTAGTGGACAACTATGTGTATGCCACCATTACTTTCACGCCAGGCACATTCGCACCCAATGCCGCTGGTCAGTTGATGCGGGCCTCGCTCGACAGCTACACAACCAACCTCAATTCAGTGCCCGTGGGTTTTGTGATGACCGTGACGCCGCAGGTGGCCGAGAGCGGCGAAGTGACGCTCAATGTGCGGCCAACGATCAGCCGCGTGGTGCGCGAAATCATAGACCCCAACCCGCAGTTGCTGGGCGCGACGCCGCCCATCATCAACCGCATTCCCGTGGTGCAGTCGCGCGAACTCGAGTCCGTGCTGCGCGTGCAAAGCGGCGAGATCGCCGTGCTGGGCGGCCTGATGCAGGACGCCAGCAACGACGGCGAAGACGCGGTGCCGGGTGTCAGCCGCATCCCGCTGCTGGGCGAAGCCTTCAAGCAGAAGCAGCAAACCCGCAGCAAAACCGAGCTGGTGGTGTTTTTGCGGCCTGTGGTGGTGGGCGATGCTTCGCTCAACGGCGACTACAAGGCCTACAAGCCGCTGCTGCCTACATCCAGCTTCTTCAAGGATGCGGCACCGGAGGCCCTGGGCCGAAAACCGCTTGATGCCTCGCCAACCCGCTAATCCGACGGAAACCCATGAAGCCCCTCCTTAGCGTTCTACCCTTGCTGCTCTGCGCAGCCTCCCTGGCATGGGGCCAGGCCAAACCAGGCGCCGCCGTGCCGGCCCAGGCCGCGGCGCGCGATCCCGACATCCGCATCACCCGCCGCAAGCCCGCGCCCGTGGTGGACGTGGATGTCAAACGCGGCTACGAAGCCCTGCAGGCCGGGCGCTACGGCGAGGCGCGCAGCGCTTATGAGCAGGCCTTGAAGCGCGACGGCGCCCTGCGCGACGCGCTGATAGGCCTGGCCTGGTGCCTGGACGGGCTGGAAGACCACCAAGGCGCGCAGGCCGCGCTGCGCCGCCTGCTGGAGCTTTATCCGCGCGACGCCGAGGCGCTGGCCGCGCAGTACCTGGTAGGCGGCGGCATCCCCGGCGATGCCGCGGCCCGCTTCAAGCAGCTGGCCGAGCGCAGTGAGCGCAACGCGCCCCTGCATTACACGCTGGGCGTGATCCATGCCGAACAAGGCCGCTGGGCCGAGGCGCGGCTGGCCTTTGAGCGCGCGGCGGCGCTGGAGCCCGGCCAACCCGACTACCTCTACAACTTCGCGCTGTCGCTGGACCGCCTGGGCCAGGGGCCCGAAGCCATGCGCCAGTACGTCAAGGCCTTGAACCTCTCTTTCCGCCAGCCTGCGGCCTTCAACCAGGAAGCCGTGCGCAACCGCCTGCGCGCGCTGGCCGCGCCGGCCTCTTGACCTCAGGACGATAGCCGCCCATGTCCCTGGCACCACCTCCCCATCTGCAGGACCCGCCGGTGGCCATGCGCAAGGCGGAGCGCGAACTGGCCGAAGCCCTGCTCCAGCAGCGGCGGCTCACCTCCTCCCAGCTGGCCATCGCCCTGGCCGAAAAGCGGCTGCGCGGCGGCAGCCTGCATGCGCAGCTGGCCGGTTTGGGTTTTGTGGGCGAGCTCGAGCTGCGCGCCTTGCGCGCGCAGCTGCACCAGCTGCCCGAAGTCGACCTGCTGACCCGCCGGCCCGACCCGACCCTGCTGCAGCTGCTGGCCGCGCCCCTGGCGCGCAAGCACGGCGTCCTGCCCGTGGAGATGACGGCCCAGGGCGAGCTGCTGCTGGCCGTCGACGAGACCGACAACCTGGTGGCGCTGGACCAGATCAGCGCCCACCTGCGCGCCAAGGGCATTCCCCGTGTGCGCCTGGCACTGGCGACACCGGACGAACTGATACGCGAGATCGACCGGGTCTACGGCGAGCGCCCCAGCGTGGACGCCCTGCTCGCCGCCAGCGGCAAGGAGCCGCCCGTGGACAAGCTGATCGAGGCCATCGTCCACAATGCCTACGACAGCCTTGCATCGGACATCCACTTCGAACCCGAAGAGCATTTGCTGCGCGTGCGCATACGCGTCGACGGTGTGCTGATCCAGGCGCACCTGCTGCACGCCTCGATGTGGCCGGCCCTGGCGGTCAAGCTCAAGGTCATGGCCGGCATGAACATCGCCGAAAGCCGCGCCGCCCAGGACGGGCGTTTTGCCATGGAACTGGGCGCGAGCCAGATCGACTTCCGCGCCGCCTGCCTGCCGACGGCCCATGGCGAAAACATCGTGCTGCGCCTGCTGGACCGGCGCCGCAGCATAGTCCCGCTGGAACGCCTGCAGCTCACCCAGACCATCATGGACAGGCTGCACGCGCTGATGAGCCGGCCCGAGGGCATTGTGCTGGTCACCGGCCCCACCGGCAGCGGCAAGACCACCACGCTGTATTCCATGCTGGCCGAGATCAGCACCGAAGCGGTGAACGTCATGACGCTGGAAGACCCCATCGAATATCCACTGCCGCTGATACGCCAGACCCAGGTGACCGACAAGATCGGTTTCGCTGAAGGCGTGCGCGCCCTGATGCGGCAAGACCCGGACGTGATCCTGGTCGGCGAGATCCGCGACTCCGAAACCGCCGAAATGGCTTTTCGCGCCGCCATGACGGGGCACCAGGTGTTCGCCACCTTGCATACCAACTCGGCCCTGGGCGCGGTGCAGCGCTTGCGTGACATCGGTGTGTCGGCCGAGATCCTGGCGGGCAACATGATAGGCGTGATAGGCCAGCGCCTGGCGCGGCGCCTGTGCCCGCACTGCAAGGTGCGCCGCCCGCCCACCGCGCACGAAAAAATCCTGCTCGAGCTGCCCGACGACGAACACCCGCTGTACCAGGCCGTGGGCTGCGCGCACTGCAGCCAGCGCGGCTTTCTGGGCCGGGTGCTGCTCATGGAAGTGCTGTGCTTCGACGAAGCCCTGGACCACCTGGTGGCCAAGCATGCCAGCCACATCGAACTGGCGCGCCATGCGCGCGCCGAGGGCTTCACCTCGCTGCGCGACGACGCGATCCGCTACGTGCTGGCGGGCCACACCACGGTCGAAGAGGTCAGCCGCGTGGTCAACCTCGCGGCGCATTGACGGACAGCGACAAAGAAGGAAGAGGACAGGGACCGTCATGCCGCGATACAAATGGACCGCCCTGGCCGCCGACGGCGCGCGCGTCAGCGGCCAGACCGCCGCGGCGGACGAAGGCGCGCTGGCCGCGCAGCTGGAGCAGTCAGGCCTGCTGCTGGTCAAGGCGCGCGCGCAGGGCGGCTCGCTGCGCCTGATGCGCGCCCGCATCCGCCTGCTGGACCTCGTCAACTTCAGCTTCCAGGCGACCATGATGCTGCGCGCCGGCGTGCCGCTCATGGAAGCCCTGCATGACATGGAAAGCGCCGAAGGCAACCCGGCGCTGCGCCAGGTGATCAGCGGGCTGGCCGAGGGCCTGAGTTCGGGCAAGACGCTGTCGCAGGCCATGGCCGATCATCCGCTGGCCTTCGACGAGGTGTATGTGAGCCTGGTGCGCGCGGGCGAGAGCAGCGGCCAGTTGCCCGAGGTCTTCGCCAAACTCACCGAGACGCTCAAGTGGCAGCATGAAATCGCCTCGCAGACGCGCAAGGCGCTGATCTACCCCTGCGCCGCGCTGGTCATCATCACCGCCGTCACGCTGTTCCTCATGAGCTACCTGGTGCCCCAGGTCGCCAGCCTGCTCAAGGTCATGCGCATAGAGCTGCCCTGGCAGACGGTGCTCATGATCAAGATCTCGGAGGTCGTCGAAGCCCATGTGGGCAAGATCGTGGCGGGGCTGGTGTTGTCGGCCGTGTTGCTGCCCACGCTCGCGCGCATACCCGGCCCCCTGCGCGGCGTGGTCGACGGCATCAAGCTCAAGCTGCCCGTCGTGGGACCGGTGCTGCGCCAGATCGCGCTGGCGCGCTTTGCCTATGTGCTGGCGCTGCTGTACGCGGCCGGCATCACGGTGGTGGAAGCGCTCAAGGTGGTGGAGATCGCCGTCGGCAACCGCGCCGTGGCGCAGGCCGTGGCCGTGGCGCACGGCAGCATCGTGCAGGGCCGGGGCCTGAGCGCCGCGTTTTCCGGGATGACCATGTTTCCGCCCATGGTGGTCAGCATGCTGCGCGTGGGCGAAGCCACCGGCTCACTCGACGCGGCGCTTGAAAACGTCAGCTATTTCTACACCCGGCAGGCCCGCGAATCCGTCGAAAACCTGCAGGCCACGCTGCAGCCCGTACTCACCGTCGTGCTGGGGCTGATGCTGGGCGCCGTGATCTTCTGCACGCTGGGCCCCTTGTACGACTCGGTGATCACCAATGCGAAGTTCTGAAGCCGTCCCCGCGCCGCTGCGCATCCTGCACCTCGAGGGCGAGCAGCCGCGCGTCTATGCCGTGGCACGCCACGGCCTGGAGGAAGAAACAGGCCCACAACAGGGATGGTCGCAGCCCGAAGCGCTGGCCGACCATGCGCGAAGCGCCCCTGCCTGCCGCTGGCTGGTGCTGGCCGACTACGCCGAAGAAGAATTCTGGGGCGACGTGATGCCGCCCCTGCGCGGCGCGGCGCGCAAGGCCTGGCTGGTGCGCATGCAGCAGCGTTTTGCGATGGAGTCGCCGTTTCGCTGGATATCCCTGCAGGGCGCAAGCCGCTCCCGCCCCGGCAAGCTGCGGGTGCTGGGCTACAGCCTGGGCAATGCCGGCCGCGTGATGCCCTGGCTGGAGGCGCTGGAAGGCGCGCAGGCCCGGCTGGGCGGCGTCTACACCCCCATCATGCTGGCGGCACCGCTGCTGCGCCGGCTCAAGCTGCCCCGCCGCGGGCCGGTGGTGCTGGTCACGGCCCATCCGTCCGGGCTGCGGCAATGTGTGGTGATAGACGGCCGGCCCTGCTTCTCGCGCCTTGCACTGCGCGCCGACGCCGCCGGCGCGGGCTGGCTGCCAGCCGTGCGCGAGGAAACCGAGCGCCTGAAGGAATACCTGTTCGAAAACGGCATCCTCATGCGCGACAAGACCCCGCTGCACGTGGTGAGTGTCGGCCCTCCCGGCATGGACAGCCAGGCCGCGTCCGGCCCTGATGGCGCGCACAACATCCATCACCTGCTGCGGGCTGACGCCGTCGCCCGGGCGCTCAAGCTGCCGCCGGCCTGGGCCGATTCGCCCGAGCTGTCCCGGCTGCTGTTCGTGTTGGCCCTCGCCCGCGGCACACCGCCCGACCAGCTGGCGCCGCCCGCGCTGCTGCGCATCGACTGGGTGGCGCGCATGGCGCAAAACACCCGGCGCGCGGCTTATGGCATTTGCGGCGCCTGCCTGCTTTATGCGGCCGGTGTGGCCGCCTCGCTGTGGCCGCTGGCCGGCCAGCTCAATGAAGCCGCCGCCAGCACCCGAAAATTCGATGCCCGCTACCAGCGCGAAGCGGCCACCTTTCCCGAGTCCCCGCTGAAGGCGGACGAACTGCTCGCGCTGGAGCAGAAAGCCAAGGCCCTGGAAATCTCACCGCCGGGCCCGCGCGCGCTGCTCGCCGCAGCGGGCGGCGTGCTGGCAAAACATACCGAGCTGCAACTGGACCAGTTGCGCTGGGAGCGCGACAACGCGGGACGCGCGGGCCCACCCACACTGCAGATACGCGGCGCGGTGCAAGGCCTGCAGCCCGACGACCTGCGCGGCGCGCGCGATGCCATGGCGCGCTTCACCGCCAGCCTGGTTTCCGCGGGCCTGGCGGCGGAGGCCATCAAGGTGCCGCTGGACCTGCAAAGCAGCGCCAGCATCAACGGCTCGGGCCAGCAGGACAAGGCCGAGCTGGGTTTCGAGGTCAAGGTATGGAGCAAGTAGGCCTGCGCCAGGCCTGGCGCCCCGGCACATGGCCGCGGCCTTTGCGCCGCGCCGCGCAGCAGGCCAGCGCCCTGGTGGTGCTGGGTCTGCTGCTGGCGGGCGTTTTCCACTGGTGGCGCGGCGACCTGTCCGGTCAGCTGGAGCGCCAGCTCAAACTGGAACAGGCCAGCCGCCAGCGTTTTCAAAACAGCGGACGCGAAAGGAACGACATCGAGCGGCTGCTGCCGCTGCTGCGAAACCTGCAGTCGCAAGGCCTTTACGGCGAAGAGAAGCGGCTTGAATGGATAGAACGCCTGCGCGGCATGGAAAGGCGCTGGCCCGGCCTCAAGCTGCAATACACGATTGAAGCCCAGGCCGTGCAGCCCACCGAAAAAGCCGGCGCGGCCGGCCCCGCCGCCCTGTCCCCGCTTGGTGCGGCGGGAGGCGGCCGGCGCATAGAGCTGTTCGCCACCCGCATGCGCCTGACCATGACCCTGGTGCACGAGGAAGACATGCTGCGTGTGCTGGACGACCTGGCCGGCGCGCAGCTGGGCCGTGTCAGCGTGGAGCGCTGCGAGATGAACCGCGCCAACGGTGCGGCCATCAAGGCCGAATGCAGCCTGCTCTGGAACACGCTGCGCGCTTACGATCCGCCGGCACGCGCAACAGGGGCCCGGACATGAAGGCGCTCGCCAAGGCCCTCATGCTGGGCGGCTGCATGCTCCCGCTGTTTGCCGCCGCCGCGCCGGACGGCTTGGGGCGGCTGTTCTACACCGCGGCCGAGCGCGCCGAGATGGAAGCCAGGCGCCACGGCCAGCCCGCGCCGCAGGAAGCGGCCGCGCGCGCGCTGGCCTCCATGTTGCGCATAGACGGCATCGCGGTCCGCCCGCAGGACAAAACCACTGTCTGGATCAACGGCACACCCTACCTGGAGCGCGACCTGCCCTACGGCCTGCGCGTGCGCCGTGATTCGAAGGGCCGCGTGCTGGGCGTCGAAATGCCGCTGCAGGACGGCGACCTTGAGCGCGCGGCGATTGGCGAGACCCTGATGCGGCCGCTCAGCAGCGCGGCCGCCGCGGCTTCGGCGCCGTCGGCGGGCAAGGCGAAACCGGAGACGGTGAAATGAAGCGGCAGCGGGGCTTTGTGGCGCTGCTGATGATCGTGCTGATCGCGGTCGGTGTTTTTGGCGCGATGGCGGCCTGGGTGGCGAGTGAGCCGCCGCCATCAAAACAAGCGATCAACCAGAAGGTCTTGATGCAGGCGAGGGAGGCGCTGCTGGCGTATGTTGCGTTAAGCAGTGACGCCACCAATGCGCTAACGCTAAAAACACGGCTCCCCTGCCCAGACATGGACGGCGATGGTGCAGCCAATACGGCCGCGGACACCAGCAATTGCGGCGTCGCGCGGCAAACCGCACTCGGACTTCTGCCGTGGAAAACGCTTGGCTTGCCACCGCTGCGTGATGCCGATGGCGAATGCCTCTGGTATGCGGTCAGTGGTGACTTCAAGGATGCCGCGGACCCGGCGGCGACAACAGCCGTCAATGCCGATACCGACGGGGTGATCACGGTGGCCGATGAAGCCGGAAGCAGCCTGGCAACAAAACTTGTCGCGGTGGTTTTCGCGCCAGGCGCGAAGCTGGGATCCCAGGTGCGCGCCGACCCCGCGATGCTCAGCGCGGACAAACCGTGCGCCACGCTTACCGGCAGCGCGGTCACCAATGCTGACGGCTACCTGGAGCGCGGCAACGAACGGCCTTCGACTGCAGCCGGGGATCCCGTCACTTTTACTCAAATGACAGGGACCGTTGACAAGCAATCGCTGCTCAATGACCAGCTCGCCTGGATTACAGCGGACGACTACGCGGCCCCCGCCACCCAGCGCAACGCCAAGGCACTGATAAAAGCATTTTCATCGGCCGTCGTGGCTTCTGCCGCCGATGGACGATTGCCTTTTGCCTCTGACACGCCCGGTGGCCCGTGCAAGCAGGACCAATATAGCGGCTTCCTGCCGGGGAGCTGCTCCTATACCTATTTCGACACCACGAGCAGCATGGAGGTGACACGCACATTCACCTTGGCCGATTCCGATGATTGGCGAAAACTGACCTTCTACGCGCTCTCGCCGGGTTGCAACTCCCCTGGCTGCGTTGCTGCATTGAATTTGCCCGGCAACCGCACAGCCAAGGCGGTGCTGCTCATACGCGGCAGGCCGCAAGTGAATCAGGCCTGTCCATTGACCTCAGCCACAGAAACCATCACCGATCTCAACAAATGGTTGCCTTGCATTGAGAACCAGGCCAATCGGGACGCGCTGCTCGACTCGGCTTCACAGGCAAGAACCTTTGTCGCACCCGACAAGTGGCCTACCTCCAATGACATCTTGAAGGATTTTCCATGACCCCCCTCAGGCGATGCAGCAGCCCACGCCAGCGCGGATTTACCCTGGTGGAGCTAGCCTTGGTGGTCGGCATCGTGGCGATATTGCTCGGAGGCTTGCTGGTTCCACTGAGCCGCTCCATCGAGCAAAAAGCGGTGGCCAACACGCAGGCATCCCTTGAAGCGGCCCAGCAGGCCTTGCTGGGATACGCGCTCATCAATGGGCGCCTGCCATGCCCCGATACGGGTACTCAAGGATTAGCCTCGGCCGCCGACGCAAGTGGATGCACCACCGCAAGCGTCGGTCGCCTGCCCTGGGCCACGCTGGGTGTCCAAGGCGTTGATGGTTGGGGTAACCGGCTGGATTATGCCGTCTATGCACCTCTGGGTAAGGACGTCTCCACGGTGACGGCAAGCAATCTGGAAATCTGGTGCACAAAAATGACGTTGACGGGGATTCCTGGGGGCATTCCAGCTTGCCTCACAACAGGAGGCGCCGTGGTCAAACCCTCGACGTCAACAAGCTTTGTTGTCTATTCGCATGGCAAGAACGGCTTGGGCGCAATTCGACCGGATGGAACAGCCAGCAGCGCCACCCCTCCGAGCACCGTGGATGAAGTACAGAACCAATCCGGTACCGGGGGCATCTTCATCTCCCGATCCCAAACCGACACCAACAGCACCGCCGGTGAATTCGACGACCTCATGGTCTGGATGCCTTCCGCCCTACTGACCGCCAAACTGTTCGCCGCCGGAAGGTGGTCCCCCTCATGACAACATTCACGCTCTCCAGGCTTCCGCGCCAGCTCTCCCCCCTCTCCGCCCTCACCCGCCTCACCCTCATCGAAGCCTGGCGCGGCCGCAGCGCGCGGCTGTTGCTGCTTTTCCTCGCGGCGGTGTATGCGCTGGGCGCCTTTGCGGCGTCCATGGCGGTCACCGAGGGCCAGGAAACCCGGCTCGCACTGGCCGCGCATCTTTACCGCCTGGGCCTCGTGCTGGCGCTCGCGCTCATTGTGGTCTCCAGCACGGTGCGCGACATGGAGGGCGGCTTCTTCCAGGTGCTGCTGGCTTTTCCCTTGTCGCGCGCGCAGTTTGTGATGGGGCGCCAGGCCGGCTACATGCTGTTGGCCTGGCTCGCGGCGGCGGGGGCCACGATGGTGATGCTGGGCATGGCCGTGCCGGGCGGCCGCGCCGGGGTGCTGGCCTGGGGTGCCTCGCTGGCGCTGGAGCTCAGCATCGTCGTAGCGGCCGCCTTGTTCTTTTCATTGGGCCTGCGCCGTGTGCTGCCCGCTTATGCGGGCTGCTGCGCTTTTTACCTGTGGGCGCGACTGCTGGACGTGGCGCGCTTTATGGCCGCGCACCCGATCGGGCAGGATGCCGGGTCATGGGACGTGCTGGCGGGCCGGGCCGTCTTTGACCTGCTGGGCTGGCTGCTGCCGCCGCTGGCGGGTTTTGCGCCCTCGCCCTGGGCGCTGGGCGGGCCTGTGCAGGGCGCACTGCTCGCGCTGCAGTTCGGCTGGGCGCTCTGGTATGCGGCACTGTGCGCGGGCGCCTCCTTGATAGACCTGTACCGCCGTGAAGTTTGAATTACGCCGCACCGGCACTACGCGCCGCGCGCCCACGCGTGTGGTGGCCGTGTTCTCGCTGCTGCTGGCCGGCCAGGTGGCGCTGGCGCTGTGGCGCGGCGTGCCCGAGGCCGGCGCGCAGCCGCTGGGCCGCCCGCCCAGCCTCACCGCATCGCGCCTCGCCTCGCTTGACGATCCCGTGCCGCTGGCCAAGATGCTGGACTTATACCTGCAAGCCCACGACGTGCAGCCGGGCCTGAGCCTGCCCTGGCGCGAGCTCGACTACGGCGAAGTCGTCGCCTGGCTGGAGCACATCCTGCAGCTCGACTCGCAGGGGCAGTACCCGCTGCTGGCCGCCGCGCGGCTCTACACCCAGGTGTCCGATACGCAGCGCCAGCGCCTGATGACCGACTTCGTCGCCGGCCAGTACCCGCAAGACCCTTTGCATCGCTGGCGCTGGATGGCGCATGTGGCCTATGTGGCCAAGGTGCAGATGAAAGACCCGGAGCTGGCCGTGCGTTATGCCGCCGAGCTGCGGCAGTACGCCGAGGGTTTGCCGCAGGTGCCGGCCTGGGCGCGGCAGATGGAAATCTTTCTGCGCATGGGCCAGAACGACCTCGAAACCGCCAGGGCACTGCTGGGCGCGCTGCTGGCCAGCGGGCAGATCCACGACGACAACGAGCTGCGCTTTCTGACGCAAACCTTGAAGGAGCTGGAGCAGAAATGAAGGCCCCGCAACAACCACATCCGGCGCTGCAGGCCGGCGAGGTGCACAAACGTTATGGCACATCCAGGGCGCGCGCGGCGCTGGCCGGTGTTTCGCTCGAAGTGCATCCCGGCGAATGCCTGGCCTTGCTGGGCATGAACGGCGCGGGCAAGACCACCTTGATCAAATGCCTGCTGGACCTGGCCGCGCCGACCTCGGGCACGCTGACCCTCTTCGGGCAGGACCATCGCCGGCCGCTGGCGCGTGAACAGCTCGCCTATGTGCCCGAGCGTTTCTCGCCGCCGGGCTGGCTGCATGCGCGCGACTATTTCCGGCTCGCGGCCCGTCTGCATGGCCTGCCGTTTCCGCAACTGGGGCTGTCCGGCATGTTGGCCGAGCTTGACCTGGAGGAAAGCGTGCTGGACAGGCCTATCCGCGAATGCTCCAAAGGCATGGCGCAAAAAATCGGCCTGGCGGCGGCCTTTCTGGCGCGGCGCCGCCTGCTGGTGCTGGACGAACCCATGAGCGGCCTGGACCCGCTCTCGCGCATACGCGTGCGCGAACAGCTGCGCCTGCAGCGCGGCGCCGGCTGCGCGGTGCTGATGAGCACCCATTCGCTCGCGGATGTGGAAGACCTGGCCGACCGCGTCGCCATCCTGCATGCGGGCAGCCTGCGTTTCATCGGTACTGTCGACGAATGGCTGGTACAACACGGGCCGGGTGGCATGGAAGAGGCGTATCTATCGGTGGTGAAAGCGGCCCAGCAGGCGCCGCTTGAGGCATCATCCCCAGCCAGCTGATACCGGCCGGCAGCGGGCGCAACACGGCCCGCGCACAGCCGCGCCGCGCGCGGGCCTCAAAGCGCTGCTTTTTTACTTGGGCAGCAGCACCTTGTCCACCACGTGGATCACGCCGTTGGACTGGTAGACGTCGGCGATGCTCACGGTGGCCACGCCGCCTTTTTCATCGGTCACCGTGACCTTGCCGCCGACCGACTTGGCCACCAGCGTGCCGCCGGCCACTGTTTTGATGGAGGCCATGCCCTTGCCGTCGGCAATCATCTTGCTGATGGCCGCGGCATCCCATTTGCCGGGCACCACGTGGTAGGTCAGCACGCCGGTCAGCATGCCCTTGTTCTCGGGCTTGAGCAGGCTGTCCACCGTGCCGGCGGGCAGCATCGCGAAGGCCGCGTTGGTGGGCGCGAACACCGTGAACGGACCCGGGCCCTTGAGCGTATCGACCAGGCCGGCGGCTTTGACCGCCGCGACCAGCGTGGTGTGATCCTTGGAGTTGACCGCGTTGTCGATGATGTCCTTGCTGGCCAGCATGGGTGCGCCGCCCACCATGACTTGCGCGAACGAGGGAAGGGCCGCAAACGACAGGGCCAGCGCGACACCCAGGGAAGCGAGTTTGTGTTGAGTCTGCATAGGAAGTCCTTTGATGAAAGAAGTTGAACCAGAAGCCGAAATCACCATGATTCAAGCGGCTGTGATGAATACGGGGCGCGCGGCCCGCTGGATTCAAAACAGCTTCGGTTTCAACACTTTCAAGGCCATCACGGCCGCAAGAAGCCCGCAGGCTTCAGCCGCCGCGCTCGAAAAACCCGCGCACGGCCCGCGGATAAATCAAATGCTCCTGAGTCAGCACGCGCGCGGCCAGGCTCTGCGCCGTGTCGCCCGGCAACACCGGCACCACGGCCTGGGCCAGGGTGGCGCCGTGGTCGAGTTCGGCCGTCACCTGATGCACCGTGGCGCCCGCCACCGTGCAGCCGGCGTCTATGGCGCGCTGGTGGGTGTTGAGTCCGGTGAATGCCGGCAGCAGCGAAGGGTGGATATTGATGAGCCGCCCCGCGTAGTGCTGCACAAAGCCTGGTGTCAGGATGCGCATGAAACCGGCCAGCACCACCAGCGCCGGCGCGTAGCCGTCTATGCGCGCCATCAACTCCGCATCAAAGGCCTCGCGCGACGCAAACTCCTTGTGCGGCACCACGGCGGTGGCGATGCCCAGGCCGCGGGCCACTTCCAGCCCCGCGGCGTCGGCCCGGTTGCTGATGACGGCCACTACCTGGGCGCCGAAAAGCCCGCGCCAGCCTTCCTTGTCCGCGGCGCGGGCGATGGCGGCCATGTTGGAGCCGCTGCCGGAAATCAGGATGACGATGTTTTTGTTCGCGCTGGACATAACCCCCTAGTTTAGAGGGGCGCAGACCGCTGGCCGGCCCGCCCCCTGCCCCATGTCCCACCTGAGACATAAAATTGCGAACGACCGTGCTAAAAATAAGAAATCCACCGCAGGCAAACCGCTGCGGCAGCCCGACAACCCCGGAGACATCCCGCCATGGATTTAGCTTTCACCCCTGAAGAACAGGCCTTCCGCGAAGAGATTCGCGCCTGGGTCCGCGCCAACCTGCCGGCCGACATTTCGCACAAGGTGCACAACGCCCTGCGGCTGACGCGTGACGATATGCAGCGCTGGGCCAAGATACTCGGCAAAAAAGGCTGGCTGGGCCACGGCTGGCCCAAGGAGTTCGGCGGCCCGGGCTGGAACGCGGTGCAAAAGCACCTGTTTGAAGAAGAGTGCGCCCTGGCCGGCGCGCCGCGCGTCGTGCCCTTCGGCCCGGTGATGGTGGCGCCCGTGATCATGGCCTTCGGCACGCCCGAACAGCAAAAGCGCTTCCTGCCCGGCATCGCCAGCGGCGAAGTCTGGTGGAGCCAGGGTTATAGCGAACCCGGTTCGGGCTCCGACCTCGCCTCGGTCAAGTGCCGGGCCGAACGCCAGGGCAACAAATACATCGTCAACGGCCAGAAGACCTGGACCACGCTGGGCCAATACGGCGAGTGGATTTTCTGCCTGGTGCGCACCAGCAACGAAGGCAAGCCGCAGACCGGCATTTCCTTTTTGCTGGTCGACATGAAGTCGCCCGGCGTCACGGTGCGCCCCATCGTGCTGCTGGACGGCGAGGCCGAGGTCAATGAAGTCTGGTTCGACAACGTCGAGGTGCCGGCCGAGAACCTGATCGGCGAAGAGAACAAGGGCTGGACCTACGCCAAGCACCTGCTGAGCCATGAGCGCACCAACATCGCCGACGTCAACCGCGCCAAGCGCGAACTCGAGCGCTTGAAGCGCATTGCCAAGGCCGAAGGCGTGTACGACGACCCGCGTTTTCGCGACGAGATCGCCAAGCTGGAAGTCGACGTGGTGGCACTCGAAATGCTGGTGCTGCGCGTGCTCTCGGCCGAAAAATCGGGCAAGAACTCGCTGGACATCGCCGGCCTGCTCAAGATACGCGGCAGCGAGATCCAGCAGCGCTACAGCGAACTCATGATGCTGGCCGCCGGCCCCTTCAGCCTGCCCCTGATCGAGGAAGCCATGGAGGCCGGCTGGCAGGGCGACTTCCCCGGCGGCCTGGCTGGCGACGCGCCACTGGCGTCCACCTATTTCAATCTGCGCAAGACCACGATTTACGGCGGCTCCAACGAAGTGCAACGAAACATCGTCTCGCAAGTCGTTCTCGGCTAAACCGGTTTAAAGGAAAGCATCATGGATTTCGATTTCACCGACGACCAGGAACAGCTGCGCGACGCCGTGCGCAAATGGGTGGACAAGGGCTACGGCTTCGAGCGCCGCCGCGGCATTGCCAAAGCAGGCGGCTTCTCGCGCGAGGCCTACGGCCAGATCGCCGAACTGGGCCTGACCGGCCTTTACATCCCCGAGGCCGATGGCGGCCTGGGCATGGGCCCGGTCGAGGGCATGGTGGTGATGGAGGAACTGGGCCGCGGCATTGTGCTGGAGCCTTTTGCCCAGGCCCTGATCGCCGGCGCGCTGCTCTCCGGTTATGCGCCCGCCGCGCTCAAGGCCGCCTGGCTGCCGAAAATCGCCTCAGGCGAGGCCCTGGTGGTGCTGGCCCACCAGGAGCGTGCGGCACGCTACGACTTTGAAAAATGCCAGGCCACGGCAACGGCGGCCGGCGACGCCTGGACGCTGGACGGTAGCAAAAGCATAGTCCCGGCCGGCGACCAGGCCGAGGCCTTGATCGTGCCCGCCATGGCCAAAGGCAAGCTCGCGCTGTTCCTGGTCGAACGCACGGCAGCCGGCGTGGCGACGCGCGGCTACGGCACGCAGGACGGCGGCCGCGCCGCCGAACTCACGCTGAAGAACGCATCCGCCGCGCTGCTCACGCTGGACGGCCTCACGGCCCTGGCCCATGCCGTCGACATCGGCATTGCCGCCACCTGCGCCGAAGCCGTGGGTGTGATGGACAAGACCCTGGCCATCACCGTCGAGTACATGAACACCCGCAAGCAGTTCGGCGTGGCCATCAGCAGCTTCCAGGCCCTGCGCCACCGCGTGGCCGACATGAAGATGCAGCTGGAGCTGGCCCGCTCCATGAGTTATTACGCCTCGCTCAAGCTCAATGCCCCGGCCGACGAGCGCCGCCGGGCCCTGGCCCGCGCCAAGTACCAGCTCGGCGTGTCCATGCGTTTTGTCGGCCAGCAGGCCGTGCAGTTGCACGGCGGCATAGGCGTGACCGACGAATACATCGTGAGCCACTACTTCAAGAAGCTGACCCAGCTCGAAATGAGCTTTGGCGACACGCTGCACCACCTGGGCGAGGTGTCCAGCCGCATGCAGGACACCGCCGGGGTTTTTGCCTGAAGCCCCGCGGCCCTCAGCGCTGGTAGAGGTCGGTCTTTCCCCCCAGCGCCTTGAGAAGGGCGCCGGTGAAGTAGTTGCGCTCGACAAAGATGTCGCCGGGGACATCGGCCGACTTGAGCACCGAAGTCATCACGATCACCACCTTGGCTTCCGGCTGCACGATCAATTCCTGGCCGAACAGGCCGCGCGCCTGGAAGGTGCGCGTGTGGTACGGATACAGCCAGGTCTGGTAGCCATAGCCGAAGAACGGGGTGGCCTTGCGCGGCTTGAGGTGGTCGGGCTGGCGGCCGGCGTCGGTCGCGTCCAGCAAAAACTCGCGGGGGATGAGCTCGCGGCCGTCCACCATGCCGTCGTTGGCGAGCAAAACACCCAGCCGCCCATAGTCGCGCAGGCGGGCGTTCAGGCAGCAGTTGGCGGCCTCCAGGCCTGAGCGGTCGACCAGCCAGGAGGCATCCGCCTCCGCCCCCATGGGCTGCCAGATCTTTTCCGCGAGGTAGCCGCTCAAGTCCCGCTGGACGGCGCCGCGCAAGGCCACGCCGAGGGCGAAGGTTTCCGCGGAGTTGTAGTTAAAACGTGTGCCCTGCGGGTAATCGCTGTCCTTGACCCACGCGACGGCGGCCGCGCCGCCCTGCCCGCGCTGGTAGAACGATTCCGCCGCCAGCCGCGCGCCGTCCGTCGTCACGCCGGGCATGACCTTGTCGTTCCACTTCACCCCCGAGGACATGCGCAGGAGGTTGCGGATGGAGACCGGCCCCCAGGCCGAGCCCTTGAGGCCGGGCGCGTACTTTTCCGCGGGGTCGTCGAGCGAGGCGATCAGCCCGTCGCGCAGCGCAATGCCCGTGAGCAAGGCCGTCACGGTCTTGGCCATGGAAAACGAGGCCAGCTTCATCTGCGCGGTGCGCTCGTACTGGTAGCGCTCGATGACGACGGCGCCATCCTTGATCACCAGCAGCCCCGTGATGCGCTGACGCGCCAGGAAGTCCTCCAGGGTGTAGGTCTTGCCCTCAAAGGGATAGCTGATCGCCAGGGCCTGCGCCGCTGCTGACGGCAGGGGCGGCAAGGGCGAGGCGGCGCCCGACTTCACGCGGCGCGGCCACAGGATCTCGTCCATGTGGCTGAAAGTGCCTACCTTGTGGGTTTCGTCGAACAGGCTGAAGTTGGGGCCGAAAGACGGGACCGGGTAGCCGCGCGGCTTGCCCAGTGCGTCCTCGTCGGGCGCCGCGGCTACGGCGGAAGCCGCCATTGCCACGATGCAGGCCAGGATGCCGAGGCGCCTCCCCATGCCCCGGGCGCTAGGCGTGCAGGCGTGAGGTTTTGGGAATGTGCGCCATCAAAAACTCCATCTGGTCCGCCAGGATGCGGCGGTTGCGCAGGATGAAGTCTTCCCAGAGGCTGGGCACATAAGGCGTGTACAGCAGCGGCATGTGGGCCTGCTCGGGCGTGCGGCTGCTCTTGCGGTGGTTGCAGGCGCGGCAGGCCGTCACCACGTTCATCCAGGTGTCCACCCCGTTCTGGGCAAAGGGGATGATGTGCTCGCGCGTCAGGTCTTCCTCGTGGAAATGCCCGCCGCAGTAGGCGCACACATTGCGGTCGCGGGCAAACAGCTTGCCGTTGGTCAGGCCCGGCTTGAGGTCGAAGGGGTTGATGTTGGGCACGCCCTTGGTGCCTATGATGCTGTTGACCGTGATGATGGACTGCTGGCCCGTGATCGCGTTGTGGCCGCCGTGGAAGACCACCACCCGCGCGCCCATCTCCCAGCGCACCTCGTCGGCCGCGTAATGCAGCACGGCTTGTTCAAGGCTGATCCACGACTGTGGCAATCCCTGGGCTGAGAGCTTCAAGACCTTCAAAACGGACCTCCATCAAGGTGGACGACGCATGAGACACGGTACTGTGTATCAATATACAGTGAAATTGTGAAAAACGCCCCCAAATCCCCCATTAACCACGTTCAAGCCCCGTTCAACCGGGCTCCGGCGCTACAAAAACGATAATTGCCCCCATGAAAGTTTTCCGTGGCTACCACCATCCCCAGCTGGCCGAACACTGCGCCCTGACCATAGGCAACTTCGACGGCGTGCACCGCGGCCACCAGGCCATGCTGGCGCTGCTGAAAAACGAAGCCCAGCACCGCGGGGTGCCCAGCTGCGTGATGAGCTTTGAACCCCACCCGCGCGACTATTTCGCGGCCGTGGCGCGCAAGCCCGAGCTCGCGCCGGCGCGCATCGCCACACTGCGCGACAAGCTCACCGAACTGGCGCGCTGCGGCATAGACCAGTGCGTGGTGCTGCCTTTCAACGCCGCGCTGGCCTCCCAGCCGGCCGAGGCCTTTATCCAGGACGTGCTGGTGCGCGGCCTGGGGGTGAAATACGTGCTGGTGGGCGACGACTTCCGCTTCGGCGCCAAACGGGTGGGCGACTACGCCATGCTGGACGCCGCCGGCGAAGGCCTGGGTTTTGACGTGGCCCGCATGAACAGCTACGAGGTGCACGGCACCCGGGTCTCCAGCTCCGCCGTGCGCGAGGCCCTGGCCCAGGGCCGCATGGACCGCGTCGCCGGCCTGCTGGGCCGGCCCTACAGCGTCTCCGGCCACGTGGTGCACGGCCGAAAGCTGGGGCGCGACCTCGGTTTTCGCACCCTCAACCTGCGCTTTTCGCACTGGAAACCGGCCGCCGGCGGGATTTTTGCGGTGCAGGTGCACGGCCTGGCCGACAAAGCCATCCCGGGCGTGGCCAACCTGGGCATACGGCCCTCGCTGGACCCGGCCGACGTCAACGGCGGGCGGGTGCTGCTGGAGACCCATTGCCTCGAATGGCCCGCCGGCCTAGGCCCCGAGGGGGCATACGGTAAAATCATCCGCGTGGAACTGCTGCACAAACTGCACGACGAACTGAAATACGACAGCCTGGAGAGCCTGAAAACAGGCATCGCCAAGGACTGCGACGAGGCGCGGGCGTTTTTTGCCCTGCCCCAGTCGTTTTCAGCCGCCATGCACACGGAAACCAGCCGCCAGACCACGCGCGACCGAATTTAGACGATCTCGTCGCCCTGGCCCCGCCCTGCTTTCACGGCGGATGGCTTTCCTCCCCACCGTATGGCCGGCGCCCCGCTTTCCCGGGCCGCCCTAACAAGAGCATCCCATGTCCGAAACCAAAACCGATTACCGCAGCACCCTGAACCTGCCAGACACCCCGTTTCCCATGCGCGGCGACCTGCCCAAGCGCGAAGCGGGCTGGGCCAAGGAGTGGGACGACAAAGGCATTTACAAAAAGCTGCGCGACGTGCGCGCCGGCAAGCCCAAATTCGTGCTGCACGACGGCCCGCCCTATGCCAACGGCAAGATCCACATCGGCCACGCCGTCAACAAGGTCCTGAAAGACATGATCGTCAAGGCGCGCCAGCTCAAAGGCCTGGACGCGATCTACGTGCCCGGCTGGGACTGCCACGGCCTGCCGATCGAAAACGCCATCGAAAAGCTGCACGGCCGCAACCTGCCGCGCGACGAGGTGCAGGCCAAGAGCCGCGCCTTCGCCGCCGAGCAGATCGAGGGCCAGCGGGCCGACTTCAAGCGCCTGGGCGTGCTCGGCGAGTGGGACAACCCCTACCGCACCATGGACTTCGGCAACGAGGCCAATGAAATCCGCGCGCTCAAACGCATCATGGAGCGCGGTTTTGTCTACCGCGGCCTGAAGCCCGTCTACTGGTGTTTTGACTGCGGCTCGTCGCTGGCCGAGTTTGAGATCGAATACGCCGACAAAAAGTCCAGCACGCTGGACGTCGGCTTCAAGTGCGCCGAGCCGCAAAAGCTGGCGCTGGCCTTCGGCCAGGCCACGCTCAGCAAGGATGCCTTCGCCGTCATCTGGACCACGACCGCCTGGACCATCCCCGCCAACCAGGCGCTGAACCTGAACCCCGAGCTCGAGTATTCGCTGGTGGACACCGAGCGCGGCCTGCTGGTGCTGGCCTCGGTGCTGGTCGAAAAATGCCTGGAACGCTTCCAGCTGGAAGGCCGCGTCATCGCCGTCACCAAGGGCGAAAACCTCGCCAAGATCAACTTTGAGCACCCGTTTTACGACGCCGACCCGGGCTATCGCCGCTTCAGCCCGGTGTTTCTGGCCGACTACGCCACCGCCGACGACGGCACCGGCATCGTGCACTCCTCGCCCGCCTACGGCGTGGAAGACTTTAACTCCTGCGTCTCCAACGGCATCGCCCATGAGGACATCCTCAACCCGGTACAGGGCAACGGCCGCTACGTCGACGAGATGCCGTTTTTCGGCGGCCTCAACATCTGGAAGGCCGCGCCGCTGGTCATCGACAAGCTGCGCGAGCACGGCCGCCTCTTCGCCACGCAAGATATCCAGCACAGCTACCCGCACTGCTGGCGCCACAAGACGCCGGTGATCTACCGCGCGGCGGCCCAGTGGTTCATCCGCATGGACGGCGAAACCGCCGGCACCCAGGGCGTGTTCGCCAGCGACAAGGCCGGCAAGACCCTGCGCGAACTGGCCCTGGCCGCCATCGAGGAAACCAGCTTCTACCCCGAAAACGGCAAGGCCCGGCTGCGCGACATGATCGCCGGGCGGCCCGACTGGTGCATCAGCCGCCAGCGCAACTGGGGTGTGCCCCTGCCCTTTTTCATCCACACCGCCACCGGCGAGCTGCACCCGCGCACCATGGAAATCATGGACCAGGCCGCCCGCATGGTGGAAGCCGGCGGCATC
This sequence comes from Polaromonas sp. P1_A2, assembly GCF_056406895.1. NCBI lineage: Bacteria > Pseudomonadati > Pseudomonadota > Betaproteobacteria > Burkholderiales > Comamonadaceae > Polaromonas > Polaromonas sp. P1_A2. Next base: position 432,502 of record NZ_JBFTZI010000003.1, read on the forward strand.
GAGGCCTGGAGCAAGGCCAGCGCCGAATCCATCCTGGGCGCCGAGGCCGCCGACTACATCAAGAGCACCGACATCCTCGACGTCTGGTTCGACTCCGGCACCACGCACGACCACGTGCTGCGCCACAGCCACGCCGCGCAATCGACCTGGCCGGCCGACCTTTACCTCGAAGGCCACGACCAGCACCGCGGCTGGTTCCATTCCTCGCTGCTCACCGCCTGCGCGATGTACGACCGCGCGCCCTACAAGGGCCTGCTCACGCACGGTTTCACCGTGGACGGCAAGGGCCGCAAGATGAGCAAGAGCGAGGGCAACGTCGTGGTGCCGCAGGAAGTCAGCGACAAGCTGGGCGCCGAGATCATCCGCCTCTGGTGCGCCTCGACCGACTATTCGGGCGACCTGGGCATAGACGACAAGATCCTGGCCCGCGTGGTCGATGCCTACCGCCGCATCCGCAACACGCTGCGCTTCCTGATGGCCAACGTCAGCGACTTCGACCCGGCCAAGGACGCCGTGCCGTTTGACCAGATGCTGGAAATCGACCGCTACGCGCTGAGCCGCGCTTCGCAGCTGCAGGCCGACATCCTGGCGCATTACGAGGTCTATGAATTCCACCCGGTGGTCTCCAAGCTGCAGATCTATTGCAGCGAAGACCTGGGCTCCTTCTACCTCGACATCCTGAAAGACCGGCTCTACACCACCGGCCCCAAATCGCTGGCCCGCCGCAGCGCGCAGACCGCGCTCTGGCAGATCACGCACGCCATGCTGCGCTGGATGGCGCCCTTCCTGAGCTTCACGGCCGAGGAGGCCTGGAAGGTGTTCGGCTCGTCCGAATCCATCTTCATGGAAACCTATGCCGAGTTCCCCGCGCCCGACGCCGCGCTGCTGGCCAAGTGGTCGCGCATCCGCGAGCTGCGCGACGCGGTCAACAAGGACATCGAAACCCTGCGCGCCGACGGCAAGGTGGGTTCCTCGCTGCAGGCCAATGTGATGCTCGAAGTGCCGGCCGAGGACCACGCGCTGCTGGCCGGCCTGGGTGAAGACCTGAAGTTCGTCTTTATCACCTCCGCCATCGAAGTGGCCGCCGCCAACGTGGTTGCCACCCAGGTGACGCCCAGCACCGACGCCAAATGCGAACGCTGCTGGCACTACCGCGCCGACGTGGGCCATGACCCGGCCCACCCGACGATTTGCGGCCGCTGCACCAGCAATTTGTTCGGCGCCGGTGAAGCGCGGAAGTTCGCGTAATGGCAAAAACCACCTTCACGCGCTCCCCCAGTTCGCTGCTTCCCTGGCTGGGCCTGGCGCTGATCATCCTGATCGTCGACCAGTTCACCAAGGTGCTGATCCTGGGTTATTACCACCTGGGCGACTCCACCTACGTGACCAGCTTCTTCAACGTGGTGCGGGTGCACAACACCGGCGCGGCCTTTTCCTTCCTGGCCGAAGCCTCGGGCTGGCAGCGCTGGTTCTTCACCGCCATCGGCGTCGCGGCGGCGCTGTTCATCCTGTGGATGCTGCGCTCGCATGCGGGGCAAAAGCTGTTCTGCTTCGCACTGGCCTGCATCCTGGGCGGCGCCCTGGGCAACGTGATTGACCGCGCCATGCACGGCTATGTCGTGGACTTCCTGCAGTTCCACTGGGCCGGCTGGTATTTCCCGTCCTTCAACATCGCCGACAGCGCCATCACCGTGGGCGCGATCTGCCTGATCCTGGACGAGCTGTTGCGGGTGCGCAAAACCAGTTAGGGCCTGTGCCAGGGTTTCCACAACTTCGGGCAAGGCATCGCCCGATTCCGGGAAAAACAGCGATTTGGGGTGCAAAATCAGGTTCTGGCCGCGTAGCGGCCGCCTGACGAATAACAACTCACGCCCAACCCGCTTTTGCCACGCTTGATGCCCCCAGAGTCCTTCCCTGCTTTTCTTGCCGACACAGGCCGGCATGCCAGGCACTGGCTGTTCGAGTCAGCCCTGCCCCTGTGGTGGGAGCGCGGCGCGGACCACGCAGGTGGCGGTTTCCATGAAAAGCTGGGCCAGGACGGCCAGCCCATCGGCAAGCCGGTGCGCGTGCGGGTGCAGGCGCGGCAGACCTATGTGTATGCCCGGGCCGGCGCCCTGGGCTGGAGCGGCCCCTGGCAGGCGGCCATGCGGCATGGGCTGTCCTTCATGCTCTCGCGTTACCCCCGGCCCGACGGCCTGTTCCGCAGCACGCTGGACACCCACGACGAAAGCATAGACCTCTACGACCAGGCCTTTGTGCTGTTCGCGCTGGCGCATGCCTATGAAGCCGAGGGCCGGCCGCCAGAATTACTGGACACCGCGCAGGTCCTGCTGCGGCAGATTGAAGCCGCGCTGGCGCTGAGCGAGGGCGGCTATTACGACGGCCTGCCGCGGCAGCCCATTCTCAAGTCCAACCCGCTCATGCATTTGCTCGAAGCCCTGCTGGCCTGGGTGGCCATGGGGGTGGAAGGCCGCTTCCGCGCGGCGGCCCTGGCGCTGTGCGAACTGGCGGCCACGCGCCTGATCAACCCGGCCAACGGCGCCATCGGCGAACTCTTCACCACCGGCTGGGCGCCGCTGGGCCAGCCCCAGGAGCGCCTGTATGAACCCGGCCACCAGTTTGAATGGGCTTACCTGTTGCTGCAGGCCGAGGGCCTGCTGGGCATCAAGGCACGCAGCGAAGCCATTGCGCTCGAAAACTTCGGCCGCTCCTTCGGCATAGACAGCGAGCGCCAGGTCGCGCTGTTTGCCGTCGATGAGGCGGGCAAGCCCACCGACCGCAGGGCGCGGCTGTGGGCGCAGACCGAAAGGCTCAGGACCTCGCTGCTGTTCGCCACCCAGGGCCTGGGCGATGCGGCCAGCACCCCGGCTTTCCAGGCCGCCGTGGCCGGCAGTTTCTCGGGCCTGATGCGTTTCCTGGCCACTGGCGTGCCAGGCTTGTGGCATGAGTGGCAGCGCGAGGACGGCGGTTTTGATCTCGCGCCCTCGCCGGCCTCCTCGCTTTACCATCTGATGACCGGCCTCGAAGGCCTGTCGGCCTTTGCTCCCCTGACGCCCGCGGCACACCGCGCGGGCATTGTTGAACGGACAATCACCGCATGAAGCATTTGTTGAATCTCCTGGCGGCGATCGCGCTGCTGGTCTGGGGCACCCACCTGGTACGCACCGGCATCCTGCGCGTCTTCGGCGCCAACCTGCGCCATGTGCTGGCCGTCAGCATCAGCAACCGGCTGGCCGCCGCGGTCTCGGGCATAGGCGTCACGGCACTGGTGCAGTCCAGCACCGCCACCTCGCTCATCGTCTCTTCCTTTGTCGGCCAGGGCCTGGTCACCTTGCCGCTGGCGCTGGCCGTGATGCTGGGCGCGGACATAGGCACCAGCCTGATGGCCGTGGTGTTCTCCTTCGACCTGTCCTGGCTGTCGCCGCTTTTTATCTTCGCCGGCGTGGTGCTGTTCATCTCGCGCCAGGACACCAATGTCGGCCGCGTGGGCCGCGTGTTGATAGGCCTGGGTCTGATGCTGCTGGCGCTGCGCCTGGTCACGGCCTCCACCGAGGTGCTGACCCAGGCGCCGGCCGTCAAGGCCTTGCTGGCCTCGCTGAGCAGCGACCTGCTGCTTGAAATCACCGCCGGCGCCTTCCTGGCCGTGGTCTCGTATTCCAGCCTGGCCATCGTGCTGCTCACGGCCACGCTGGCCGCCTCAGGCGTGATCCCTCTCGACGTGGCGCTGGGCCTGGTGCTGGGCGCCAACCTGGGCAGCGGCCTGCTGGCCGTGCTGACCACGCTGCGCTCGCCCGTGCAAGTGCGGCAGGTGCCGTTGGGCAACCTGGTGTTCAAGCTGCTGGGCATTGTGGTCGCCGCGCCTTTTGTGGGCTTGTGGATACGCCACGTGCGGCCCTACCTCGGCGAGGCCGCCACGGTGGTCGTGCTGTTCCACCTGGCCTTCAACATGCTGGTGGGCGCGGTCTTCATAGGCTGGACGCAGGTGATCGCGCGCTGGGTGGAAAAGCTGCTGCCCAAGCCCGAGAAAAACAAGGCCGGCGGGCGCCCGCACCACCTGGACCCTTCGGCCCTGGCCACACCCTCGCTGGCGATTTCCTGCGCCGCGCGCGAGGCGCTGCACCAGGCCGACGTGGTGGAGAGCATGCTTCTGGGCGTGCTGCAGGTCATACGCAACAACGACCTCAAGCTGGCCGAAGACCTGCGCAAGATGGACGACATCGTCGACGAGCTGTATTCCTCGATCAAGTACTACCTGACCAAGATCTCGCGCGAGGCCCTGGCCGAAGAAGAAAGCCGCCGCTGGACCGACATCATCAGCTTCACCATCAACATGGAGCAGATAGGCGACATCATCGAGCGCGTGCTGATCGACATCGAGGACAAAAAAATCAAGCCGGGCCGCAGTTTCTCGGAAGCCGGCATGGCCGAAATCGTCGAGCTGCACGAGCGCCTGGTCGACAACCTGCGCCTGGGCATGAGCGTGTTCCTGAACGGCACGGTGCGCGACGCGCAAAAACTGCTGGAAGAAAAAGCGCGTTTCCGCGACCTGGAGCGCGCCTACGCCACCACCCACCTGGGCCGGCTCTCGGCCAACACGGTGCAAAGCCTGGAAACCAGCTCGCTGCACATCGATTTGATCAGCGAACTCAAGCGCATCAACTCGCACATCTGCTCGATTGCCTACCCGATTCTTGACTCGGCCGGCGCGCTGGCGCCCAACCGGCTGCGCGCTTCCGCGCTCACGGACCAGACCTGAGCCGGCAGGGAAGGCCTCAGGCCAGGCCCATGGCGTCCGAGAGGATCAAGGCCGCCTCAGGCGTGAACTCGCCGCGCTGCATGGCGTCCAGCAATTCCGCGGCGTCCATCAAACGGAACTGCTCGACCTCGCCGTCCTGGTTGTCCGGCACCATGCCCTCGGGCACGGTGCAGACATACCAGTCTATGTCTTCCACCACGTAGCCCGCGCCCTTGCCGTCAGTGGACGGACGCCGCGCCATCAGCCGGCCGCCATAACGCATGGCCAGCAACTGCTTCACATGCAGGCCGGCCTCTTCCCAGGTCTCGCGCGTGAGCGCGGTTTCCACCGTGTCGGCAGCCGACACCATGCCCCCCATCAGCGTGTCCCACAGGCCCGGGTCGTTGGACTTGTTGAAGGCGCGCTGCTGCACCCAGAAGCGCCCGTCAGGCGACTGCCCCACCAAATGCACCGCCAGCGTGGTGATGCCCAGCGGCCGCACGGCCGCCCGCTCCACCGTGCCCTTGCGGTGGCCGAACTGGTCAGGCACCGCGAGCTGCTCATCGCGCCAGGCACCGGCCAGGCCAGCCTCGTGCAGCGCGACCGCGATCTTGTTCAAGCTGGTCGTGACGTCACCCATCACGCGCCAGCCCAGGGTTCCGGGGCGCTCTTCCTTGAGGAGGGGATGGTCGCCATCGGTCATGGTGTGCAGGGCGAGCTTGTGGAAGAAACCCGGTTCCACCGAACCGATCACGGATTCGCCGGCCCATAGCGGCACGCGCGGGTGCAAGGGTGGGACGATTGCGCCTGCTCGCAGGTCGCGCAACCAGTCTGGATTGTGGTTCGGGTTGGTCATGGTTTTTGAGGCTGTCAGTTTACTTCTTGGGTTTTGTTTTGGGGATGTGTTTTGCTTGGTTTTGCTGGCCGGGTCTCGCCCCGGCGGGCGAGGCACTTTTCTTTGCTTCGCCAAAGAAAAGTACCCAAAAGAAAGGCGACCCTGGTTCCTGCGTCCCTTCGCTTCGCTACGGGCAACCTGCGGTGCTCGGTCCAGCCGGGGTCAAAAACAACTCGCTTCGCTCAAACAAGTTTTTGCCCTTATCCGTCTGGCCCTGCGCTCCTCGGCGCATCCACAAGGGGGTGGGGACAGAAATACCAAACAGCCGAAAACCAATACCGAATACCTGAAGAAACAAGGACACGCCGTGGCGTGTCTTGTTTGTATTTGGAGCCCGGCTGTTTGGTATTTCGGACTTCCCCGTCCTGGCTGGGCCGAGGAGCGCAGAGACAAGCGGATAAGGGCTGGCGTTGTCTGAGCGAAGTGAAACGTAGCGAGTTTAGCCAGACCCCGCTTGGCTCGAGCACCGCAGGTTGCCCGTAGCGCAGCGGAGGGACCCAGACTGCGGGTCGCCTTTTCTTTGCTTACGTTCTTTTGGCGAAGCAAAAGAAAGTAAGTCGCCCGCCGGGGCGAGACCCGGCCAGCTGAACTAAGAAGAGGAAGGAGGAGAATGAGCGCGCTCAGCCGGAGCAAGACCCGACCTCATTCAGGCCTTATTAAAAACCCCATCCAACCTCTTATCCCACTTAACCCCAGGCAACACCTCCGCCAACTGCGAATCCCCAAACGCAAAGGCGCCACGAAGCACCTGGGCCAGCACGGCCCGATAGTCGTGGTGGGCCGGCAGGTCGCGGCCTTCATTAAGTTGGCCGAGACCCGTCCAAACCCCATGCCAGCGCCCGCCGGCAACCCGGTTCCCCATCAGCCACATGGCGTTCCCAAACCCGTGGTCGGTGCCGCGGGTGCCGTTTTCCGCGCTGGTGCGGCCGAACTCGCTCATCACCACGACCACGTCGCCGGGCTCCGCAAAATCCTGGCGCAGCTGCGCGATGCCGCGCGCAAGGTTGCCTAAGTTGTTGGCCAATTGGCCGGTGGCCGCACCCTGGTTGGCATGGGTGTCCCAGCCGCCGGCCGATAAAAAGCCCAGGCGCAGCTTGCGGTCGTTGCGCATCAGCGTGCCCAGGTGCTGCGCATCCAGCTGCAAGCCCACCGGGTCGGCCGCACCGTTGCTGGCGGCCAGCATTTGTGCGTTCAGGGCCTGCAGGTTGGCGGGCGTGCCGTCGCGGTCCAGCGTTCTGTCGGCCATGCGCCTGCTGTCCTGCGCCATCTTTTCGGCCCTGGCGCTTTTTTGTTCAGTCAATTCCTGCGCGCTCTGCATGCGGCTGCCCGCGCCCTGGCGAAAGGCTTCGCTGAGTTTGTCGTCGCCGCCATACAAATCCATCAGCGCCTGGCGGGTCTTGTCGTTGGCCAGCACGCCGGTGCGCTCGGCCGACTGGCCGCGCGGAATCAAACGCACGGCGGCGGCCTGGCCGGCCAGGATGGCGGGGTTGGCCTCGCCCACACCGAGCGCAACCGCGCCGCCCGCCCCGGCCCGGCCTATGCCCGCCGTGGTGTTGAGCCAGCCGGGCGCGCTGCTGGTCTTGCCGCTTTGCGCGATTTCCATCTGGTACTGCGCATCAAAGTGCGAACGGTTCGGCGCGGGCAGGCCGGCCGCGGGCACAAAACCGAGCACGCCTTGCTGCCACAGCGGCAGCAGCGGAGCGAGGGCTGGATGCAGGGCAAAGGTTTTGTCGAGCTTGATCGCGGTTTGCGCCGTGCCGTCGGGCGCGGCGATCGCGATGCTGGGGCGCAGCGCGTAGTAGTCCTTGTCCGCATAAGGCACAAAGGCCGACAGGCCGTCATAAGCGCCGCGCAAAAAAACCACCACCAGGCGCCCGTTGTTCAGGCCGGGCGCGGCTTGCGCCCACACGCCGGGCGCGGCCAGCGACAGGGCGGACAAGGCGCCCATACCAAGCAAGCTTCGGCGCTGCAGTGAATGTGGCGATGAAGAATTGTTCGAGCTCATGAAATCCCCGCTGCCGTTTTTATTTACGCATGAAATCAGGACTCGCCAGCATCAGGCCGGCGCGCATCTGCGCGGGCTCCTGGGCGATGCGCTCGCGCGTCGCGACGCTGAAAAAAGCATTGAGGTAGGCCGGCTCGGCCGTGCGCTGGGCCAGGCCCATGGCGTAGTCGGCGCGCCGCGTCAGCGCCTCGGGCGCGAGCCAGGTGTTGGCGTCGGTCTTGTAGCCGTCGGGCGTCTGCCAGCCGTGCATGGGCTGGCCGGCCTGCGCGAGAAAGCCCAGAGTCTGGCCTATGTCGCGCCTGTCCCTGACGCCGCCGGCTGCGGCGAGCGCCGAGCAGGCAAAGTCCAGCGGGGTCTTGAACAGCTGGTTGTCCTTGGCCCAGAACTCGGGCGATTCGATCAGGCTGCGCATCACCGCGCGCAGGTCGCCCTGGGTATCGGTAAACACAGCGGCCAGCCGGGCCACCAGCGCGGGCGGTGGTTTGTCGGCCACAAAAAAGCTCGCCAACCGGGTGGCGATGCGGCGTGCCGTCTCGGGCCGGCGCGCCAGGTAGCGTATGGCTTCCTCGCCCTCGGCCACGCTCCCGTTGCCGAAGGTGCGGCCCAGCAGGACCTTGCCGTCCTTGTCGTGCAGGCGCTCGGCAAAACGAAAGCCTTCGCCGTCCTTGAGGTTGACCGTCCAGCCGGTCAGGATGCGGGCCAGCTCGCGCACGTCTTTTTGCGTGTAGCCGCTGTTCACGCCCAGGGTGTGCAGCTCCATGAGCTCGCGCGCGTAGTTTTCATTGAGGCCGCGGCTGTTGCTTTGCGCCTGGTCCAGGTAAAACAGCATGGCCGGGTGTTTGGCGCTGGCCAGCAGCAGGTCTTCAAACCGGCCCAAGGCGTTCGCGCGTATCACGTTGATCTCATAGTGGCCGACAAAGGGGCGCACCGGGCCCTTGCCGACAAACACATTGAGGTGGTTGAACCAGAACTCGGTCATGCGCGCGAGCAGCGGGTTTTCGAGTGCGGGGTCGCTGCAGGACATCAGCCGCCAGGCGGCCGCGCCCTGGGCCATCTCGCGGCTGAATTTTTCATTGCCCGCTACCGCATCGGCGGCGGCTGCCATGCCGGGCTTGGGCGTCTGGCGCGCGTTGCGGCGCGTCTCGCGCTCGGCCTGGAAGCTGCGCGCGATGTCACCCAGCGGCGCGTTGATGCCCGCAAGTTCGGCCGGGAGGTTGGGCGGGCGCTTGCTCGCGGCATAGGCCGCGTCAAGCTGCTGCAGCGCCCAGGCGCGGGGCGAGGCGGCGGCCTGGGGCCAGGCCGGCGTGGGTGCATAACCCAGGCGCGAGGCCGCGCGCCAGGTGGCCGAAAGATTGGCCGTGGGGGGTATGGCTTCGGTTTGTCCTTCGGCCTGCGCCGCGGGGCCGGCCAGCAAGGCCGCCAGCAGTGCGGCCACGGGTTTCGCTGTGGGCATGTTTTTCTCCTGCGATCCCTTCTAACGCACACCCCCCGGCTTGCGTTGAATCCCCTCCCGCAGCTTTACACAGCCTAGGCCCAGAGGCCGGCCATTTCGCCCCGGTTTACAAAGTCAGAATGGTGCAGCCCGTGGTCTTGCGGGCTTCCAGCGCGCGGTGCGCCTCGGCCACATCGGCCAGGGCAAACCGCTGGTCAATAGGGATATGGACCTTGCCGCTGGTCACCATGGCAAACAGCTCGTCGGCCATTTCCTGCGTGACTTCACGTGTGGCGATGTGGGTGAACAGCGTGGGCCTTGACACATAGAGCGAACCCTTGGCCGCCAGCACACCTATGTCCAGCGGCGGCGTCTTGCCCGAGGCATTGCCGAAGTTGGCCAGCAGGCCGAAGGGGCGCAGGCAGTCCAGCGACTTCATGAAGGTGTCCTTGCCCACCGAGTCATACACCACCTTCACGCCCTTGCCGCCGGTGATGTCCTTGACGCGGGCCACAAAGTCCTCCTTCGTATAGTTGATCGCGAAGGCCGCGCCCTGCGACAAGGCCAGCGCGCATTTTTCGTCGGAGCCCGCCGTGCCTATGAGCTGCAGGCCCATGGCCTTGGCCCACTGGCAGGCGATCAGGCCCACGCCGCCGGCCGCCGCGTGGAACAGCACATAGTCGCCCGCCTGCAGGCCGCCCTGCGGCTGGGTGCGGCGCAGCAGGTACTGCGTGGTCAGGCCCTTGAGCATCATGGCCGCGCCGGTCTCGAAGGAGATCGCGTCGGACAGCTTGCACACGCACTTGGCCGGCATCACGCGCAGCTCGCAATAGCTGCCGGGCGGCTGGCTGGCATAGGCCGCGCGGTCGCCCACCTTGAGGTGGCTGACGCCCTCGCCCACGGCCTCGATGACACCCGAGGCCTCCATGCCCAGTTGCAGCGGCATGGCAAAGGGGTAGACGCCGCTGCGCTGGTAGACGTCGATGTAATTGAGGCCCACGGCCTTGTGGCGTATGCGTATCTCACCCGGGCCGGGCTCGCCCACCGTGACGTCCACCAGCCTGAGTTCTTCGGGGCCGCCGTGCTGGTTGATGTGGACGGCTTTGGAGGGGTATGAGGCCATGGGCGTGTTCCTTGCAAACGGGGAAAGTAAAAGCAAAATAAAGACAAAAAAGCGTGGCTGCCATGGTGCCATGAATCGAAATGGGCCGCTCGGGCCGAGGGTTGAATCCCAGCCGGACTACGGGCAAGGACAGCGCTTGCTAAAGTCGCCGCCATGACTCAGCGCCTGACTCCCGCCACCGCCTCGTTGCTGGTGCTTCCCCCCATGCTCTGGGCCGGCAATGCCGTGGTGGGCCGCCTGGTCACCGGCCTGGTGCCGCCCATGACGCTCAACTTCCTGCGCTGGGCCCTGGCCTTTGTGATCCTGCTGCCGCTGGCCTGGCGCCTGCTCAAGCCCGGCAGCAGCCTCTGGCCCCACTGGAAGCGCTTCGCCGTGCTGGGCCTGCTGGGCGTGGGCTGCTACAACGCGCTGCAATACCTGGCGCTCAAGACCTCGACACCGCTCAACGTCACGCTGGTGGCCTCCAGCGTGCCCATCTGGATGCTGGTGGTGGGCGCGCTGTGCTTCGGCCAGCCCGTGTCGCGGCGCCAGCTCGCCGGCGCCGTGCTGTCGATTGCCGGCGTGCTGGTGGTGCTCTCGCGCGGCCAATGGGAATTGTTGATGCAGGTGCAACTGGTGCCCGGCGACCTCTATGTGCTGCTGGCCACGCTGGCCTGGGCGTTTTACAGCTGGCTGCTGTCGCAACCCAGGGAGCCCAAAGAGATTCGCGGCGACTGGGCGGCTTTTTTGCTGGCGCAAATCGTGTTCGGCCTGGGCTGGTCGGGGGCTTTCGCCGCCGGTGAATGGGCGCTGACCGACGCGCACATCGCCTGGGGCTGGCCGCTGGCCGCGGCCCTGCTCTACGTGGCCATCGGGCCCGCGGTGATCGCCTACCGCTGCTGGGGCATGGGCGTGCAGCGCGTCGGGCCGGCCATCGCCGGTTTTTTCTCCAACCTCACGCCGCTGTTCGCCGCCCTGCTCTCGGCCGCCTTCCTCGGCGAGCTGCCGCATCTCTACCACGCGCTGGCCTTTGTGCTGATCGTGGGCGGCATCGTGGTGTCATCGCGGCGCTAAGCGGTTGCGGCAAAAAAAAAGCACGGAGAACAGCCCGTGCTGCTTTCCGTGCCCAATTTCCACCAACGGAAATTTTTGACTGCCGTACTCAAGCCTTGACCGGATGCTCCTTGACGCGGCTGACCAGCTGCGTCGGGTTCACAAAACGCAGCGCGATCAGCAGCCACAGCACCGTGATCGCCATGTAAATCATGGCCATGGCATCCACCGACTGCCCGGCGCGCACGCCCGCGGCGAAGACCGCGTAATACAGCGCAACCACCAGGGTCTGGGTGTCGGGGCCGGCCACCAGAAAGGTCAGCTCGAACATGGCCACCGTGCGCACCAGCACCAGCAGGCCGGCCGCCAGCACGCCGGGCGCCAGCAGCGGCACCAGGGTGTAGAGAAACATCTGCCGCGTATTGGCGCCGAAGACGCGCGCGGCCGATTCGATGTTGGTGTCCACCTGCTCGACGAAGGGCGTCATCACCAGGATCACAAAAGGCAGGGCCGGGATCATGTTGGCGATGATCACGCCCGGCAAGGTGCCGGCCAGGTGCAGCTGGTACATCACCGTGGCCAGCGGAATGCCGTAGGTGATGGGCGGCACCATGAGCGGCAGCAAAAACAGCAGGGTGAGCAGCTTCTTGCCGCGAAAGTCCTTGCGCGCCAGCGTGTAGGCGGCCGGCACGCCGATCAGCAGCGACAAAAAGACCACCGAGAACACCACCACCACGGTGACCACCAGCACATGGCTGAGCTGGAATTCCTTCCAGGCCGACACATACCAGGCCGTGGTGTAGGCCTCGGGCAGCCAGGTGCCCAGCCAGCGTGTGGCCACCGAATTGGTGGCGACCGCGAGGATCAGCAGGCCGACGTTGACCAGGAAAAAAGCAATGACCCCCCAGACCAGCGCGCGCCAGGCACGGTCGCGCAGCGGGTGGGGATGGTGTTGTGCCGCGGCGCTCATCCCTTGCCTCCGGTGACAGGGCCGCGGTAGAACAGCCGGCGCAGGCCCAGCGCGGCGGCAACGATGGCCAGCTGGGCCAGGCCCATGATCATGGCGACGGCCGAGGCCAGCGAGTAGTCGTACTGTTCAAAAGCCGCTTCGTAGGCCGCAATCGCAATCACGCGCGTGGTGCCGGCCGGCGAACCCAGCAGCACCGCCGAGGGAAAGACCGAGAAGGCCTGCACAAAACTCAGGCAGAAGGCCATGACCAGGCCCGGCGTGAGCAGCGGCAAATAAATGTAGCGAAAGCGGTTCCAGCCGTCGGCGCCCAGCGTGGCCGCGGCGCGCGGCAGCGCCGGGTCTATGCCGGTGATGTAGGAGAGGATCAGCAGGTAGGCAAACGGGAAACCGGTGATGACCAGCGAGATCAGCACACCCCAGTAGTTGTGCGTCAGGCGTATCGAGCCTTCATAGAGGTTCAGCCAGTGCAGCGCCTGCGCCAGCCAGCCGCGCGGGCCGAAGTAGGTCAGCATGCCCTCGGCGATCAACACCGTGCCCAGGGTCAGCGGCACCACCAGCAGGGTGGACAGCAGGCGCTGGTAAGGGCTTTTGACGCGGGTGGCGTAAGCAATGGCCAGCGCAAAGCCGACGTTGATCAGCGTGGCCGGCAACGCCAGCTGCATGGTGTTGCCTATGGTCTGCCACAGGTCGCGTGTCTGGAAAAAATGGATGTAGTTCTGCAGCACCCCGCCCTGCGCCGGCTGGAAGGACAGCAGCAGGCCGTAGGCAAAGGGGTAGACAAAAAACATGACCATCACCGCGGCCGCCGGCGCAACCAGCATCACGGCCGGGTCCAGCGGCGGCCGCGCATGCTGGGCGGCGGGGGTTGGCGTGGCGAGCCCGGCCATCTCAGGACTCTCCCGCATAGACCAGCACCCGATCGGGCGCAGCGGCCAGCATCACGCTGTCACCCGGCGTGACGGCGCGCGACGAACGCACATAGAGCAGGTCCTCAAAAGCCGTCCTGACCTGCAGCAGCCATTCACGGCCGCCGTATTCCGCGGTTTCCACCGTGCCGGGGAAAGCATGTTCGCCTTCGGCAATCGCGATCTCGTCGGGCCGCACAGCCACCATCACGTTGGCGCCCGCGGCCAGGGCCTGCATGGCCGTGCCCGCCAGGCGCACGCCGCCCGCGCCTTCAACCGTGACGCTGGCGCCGTCGGAGCGCAGCACCCGGGCCGGCAGCACATTGCGGTAGCCCATGAAGCGTGCCACATCCAGCGTGGCCGGCCGCGCGAACACCTCCTGGGGCGTGCCGACCTGCTGCACCACCCCGAGCTTCATCACCACCACGCGGTCGGCCATGGCCAGCGCCTCGTCCTGGTCATGCGTCACGTAGATGGTGGAGCAACCCTGGGCGCGGTGTATGCGGCGTATCTCCGAACGCATTTCAATGCGCAGCTTGGCGTCCAGGTTGGACAGCGGCTCGTCCATCAGGATCAGCGGCGGCTCGATGACGATGGCGCGCGCGATCGCCACGCGCTGCTGCTGGCCGCCCGAGAGCTGGCCGGGCAGCTTGTCGGCATGGCCTTGCAGCTGCACGGTGTCCAGCGCCGCGGCCACACGTTTGTCGATCTCGGCCGCCGGCACGCCGCGCATCTTCAGGCCGAAGCCCACATTGCGGCTGACAGTGAGGTGGGGGAACAGCGCGTAGTTCTGGAACACCATGCCGAAGCCGCGTTTTTCCGGCGGCAGCGTGTCTATGCGCTGCTGGTCCAGCCAGATGCTGCCGCCCGACAGCGGCAGCAGGCCCGCCATGCAGTTGAGCGCGGTGGACTTGCCGCAGCCAGAAGGGCCCAGCAGCGCGATGAACTCACCGCGCTCTATGGTCAGCGACAGCTGGTCCAGCGCGTTGGCCCCGCCGAACTGGCGGCTCACCCCCTCCAGGCGCAGCTGCTTGAACTCGTTTTTTTCCACGGGCCGTCCCGTGGTGTTTGGCATCACCATGTCGAAAACCTTTTGTTATATCTACTCCCTCTCCCCCTGGGAGAGGGTTGGGGTGAGGGCCAGCGGCGGCAATAACACCACGCTTTCGTGCACAGGCCGCGGCCCTCACCCCCGCCCTCTCCCAGAGGGAGAGGGAGCAATATCCTTTTATTTGCCTTTACCCGAGCCGATTTCCTGATCCCACTTCTTGAAAGCGGCAACCATGGCCTTGTCATCCAGCGGCTGGGTGTGCGGCTGCTTGGCGATCCAGTCGGCATACTCAGGGCGGCCGTATTCCTTGATGATGTCCTGGCTCTTTTGCGGCGCCGCGCTCAGCGGCACGTTCTTCACGGCCGGGCCGGGGTAGAAGTAGCCGGAGTCATAGGTGAGCGCCTGCTGTTCGGGCTTGAGCAGGTAGGCCATCAGCTCCATCACGGCCGCCTGGCGGGCGGGCGGCAAGCCCTTGGGCACGGCCATGTAGTGGGCGTCGTTGATCCAGGTGAAGCCATTGAGCGCCGCCACCTTGAACTGCTTGGGCACCACGCCCAGCGCGCGCGGGTTGATGTCCCAGCCGGTCACGGTGACCGTCATATCGCGCGAGCCTTCGCCGAGTTCCTTCATGACAGCGCCGGTGCCCGTGGGGTAGTACTCGATGCAGCTGTTGAGTTCCTTCAGGTAAGCCCAGGTTTTGTCCCAGCCGGCCAGCGGTTCCTTGGGGTCCTTGTCGCCCAGCAGGTAGGGCAGGCCCATCAAAAAGGTGCGGCCCGGGCCCGAGTTGGCGGGGCGCGCGTAAATCAGCTTGTTGGGGTTGGCCTTGCACCAGGCCAGCAGTTCGGCCGGCGTCTTGGGCGGCGCCTTGACCTTGTCGGGGTTGTACTCAAGCAGCGGGCCCGCGGGCATATAAGTCACCATGACGGCCTGGCCGTTGGCCAGGTCCTGCATCTTGCGGGCGCTGGGCAGGTAGTTGTCCATCAGGTTGGGAAACTTGGCGGCATGCGCGGGCAGCATGGGCTCCCAGAGGTTCAGCGCCATGCCGGCGGCCAGCGCATCGGTGCCGGTCAGCACCAGGTCGATGTCGGTGCGGCCTGCCGCCTGCATGGCGCGGATTTTTCCGGGCAGCTCGGGCGCGGGCGCCTTGGTGAAGGTGATGCGCGAGACCAGGTTGGGGTTTTTCGCCGCGAAACTCTCCAGCGCCTCCTGCGTGAGCGCCAGGTTGCCGGCCACGTCAACGACGTTGAGCGTCACGGGCTCCGCATGGGCCGCGCCCGCGAGCGCTGCCAGGATACCGGCGGCCCGCAGGCCCCCTCCCAGGCGGGACATCAAATGTTTGAACTTCGTCATGGTCTTGTCTCCTTCGTTGTTGCTGTGGACTGAAAACACGAGGCTCGTGGCGGCCTCTTAAAAACGCGGGCTGGCGCCGGAAAACCCCGGCTGGTACTTGCGCATCTGCGCCAGGTCGTTGCGGTTGCGTATGCCGCAAGCCAGGTACTGCTGGTGCAGTTCGACCAGTTTGGCCGGGTCGAGTTCCACACCCAGGCCCGGGGCTGTCGGCACCCTGACGGCCCCCTGCTCAAATTTGATGCGGCCGCCCTTGATGACTTCTTCCTCCTGCCACGGATAGTGCGTGTCGCAGGCGTAGGTCAGGTTGGGAATGGCCGCCGCCGCATGCGTCATGGCCATCAGGCTGATGCCCAGGTGAGAATTTGAGTGCATGGACATGCCCATGCCGAAGACTTCGCACATGCGCGCCAGCGAGGCCGTGGCACGTAAGCCGCCCCAGTAATGGTGATCGGACAGCAAAATTTTCACCGCATGCGTGGAGGCATTGCGCTTGAACTCCTCCATCGTGGTGACGCACATATTGGTCGCCAGCGGCATGCGGCAGTGCCGGGCCAGCTCGGCCATGGCCTCTTGGCCGGGTGCCGGGTCTTCGTAATATTCCAGCAAGTCGTCGAGTTCTTTTGCGGCGGCGATGCTGGTCTCCAGCGTCCAGTTGGCATTCGGGTCCAGCCGCAAGGGCACACCGGGGAAGGCTTTGGACAGCGCCTTCATGGCCGCGATTTCTTCAGCCGGCGGGAACACGCCGCCCTTGAGCTTGATGCTCTTGAAGCCGTAAAGGCTCACCATGCGCTGCGCTTGCTTCACAACCTGCTCGGGCGTGACGGCTTCGCCCCAGGCGTCAGGTGCATAAGGCCTGTCAGCGTGCTCCGCGTATTTGTAGAACAGATAGGCGCTGTAAGGCACTTCCGCGCGCACGGCACCGCCCAGCAAGTCGCACACGGGCATGCCCAGGATCTGCCCTTGCAGGTCGAGCATGGCGACTTCCATCGCACTGATGACCTTGTCGGCATTTTTGGCGGTGTGCGAGCCCGGCGCAAGCTCGAACTGCACGCTGCCGTCGGCGGCGTGTCCGGGCTTGATGGCTGCGCGTACGCGCTCTTCCATGGCGTTCAGCTCAAACGGGGACAGGCCGAGGATCAAGGTACGGGCCTGCTCCAGCACTTTCACCATGGGCTCGTCGCCGTAGGTTTCAGAGATGCCAAGGCGTCCGTCCGAAGTTTCCAGCTCGACAATGCTGCGCAGGGCCCAGGGCTCGTGGATACCGCTGGCATTGAGCAGCGGCGCATCGCGAAACGCGATGGGCGTGATTCGAACTGCGCTGATTTTGATATCTTTCATCCGTCCCACCACTATTCAGCCTTGATTCCGGCAATCTTGATGACCCGCGTCCAGCGGTCCAGCTCCCGTGCCACGAACCGCGTGTATTCCGCACTGCCCTGGGCCGGCACCACAAAACCGTTGGCCTCCATCCGCGCGCGGATGGCGGGGGACTGCATCGCCTGGACGGCGGCGGCTTCTATTTTGTCCACAATGGGCTTGGGCGTGCCTTTGGGGAGCGACAGGCCTGACCATGACAAGGCGGAGAAACCGGGGTAGCCCGATTCGTGAATGGTGGGCACGTCCGGATACAGGGGATTGCGCGCCAGGCTGGTCACAGCCAGGGCCCGGAGCTTGCCCGCCTTGATATGCGGCAGCGCCACGTCCTGGTTGATGAACATGAAGGGAATCTGTCCGCCGAGAAGGTCCGTCATCATGGGGCCGCCGCCCCGGTAGGGAATGCCCACCATGAACAGGGGCTTGCAGTTTTCTTTTTTCACGCCCGAGCAGGTGCCAACGGTTTGCTTGAGCAGCTCCATGGCCATGTGACCGGAGGCCGCAGGGACATAGCCATAGCTCAGTTTTCCGGGATTCGCTTTCCCGTAGGTGATGAGCTCCTGGAAGGTGGTGAAAGGCGTAGAGGGATGGACCACCAGCACGTTGGGCCCCGAGTGGACTTGCGTGATGTGGACGAAGTCCTTGAGGGAGTCGTAGCCGAGCTTGGGGTTGAGGCCGTGCGCCACCGCATTCTGGCCGACACCAGTTTGTATCAGCGTATAGCCATCGGGCGCCGCTCTGGCGCCCTTCTCCGTGCCGATGACCCCGCCGGCGCCCCCGAGGTTCTCAACGACCACGGGCTGCTTCAGGGCTTTGGTCAATTCATCCGCAATCATGCGTCCCATTACGTCGCTGGTGCCGCCCGCGGGAAACGGAACAATGAGCTTGATCGCCCTCGTCGGGTAGTCGGTCTGGGCCTGAACCGGAAGGGCCAGCAGGCCGGCGGCTGCAGCCACGCACACAAGCGCGGCGCAAAGCACTTTCCTGGTTGTTTCTTTTCCAGCCCGGGTCAGGCCATCGCGGCCCCGGTACCGGCAATGGTTTTGAGAAAGCTCCGGCGCGCGCATAGTGACTTGACTCATGCTTGTCTCCTTTTTTATTTGCCGACGGCGAGGTCGGCGGCCTGCATTGAATTCGAAAAACAAGGGCTGGGGCCGTGTGACAACAGGAAATCAAATCTACTGCGGTCTCAACCAATTTGTTAGCGCTAACAAATTAATGGTAGAGTAAGGGCCAGCCTTGCGTCAAGTCAGGCACTGGCTCTTTTTACTATGAGAAACCCTAGGTCTCGCACCCGTGCGCCGACGTCGCGATTTTCAGCGACGTCGAGGATGAACCGGGCCGCCTGACGGCCTATGGATGTGCCGTCGATACGCACCGTGCTCAGGGACGGATGGGTAAAAGCAGCAAACGGGAGGTCGCCAAAACCCATGACCGCCACATCACCCGGAATGGACAGGCCCAACGCCTGGGCCTCGGTGATGACGCCGTGGGCAATGACATCGGAGCCACAAAAAACCACATCAATATCAGGATGACGCGCGCGCAGGTCGGCGAAACCGGCTCTGCCGTTGGCCAGCGATGAAGGCGCAGGCACGGTGCAGACCGGGATGCCATGCACGCCCAGCTCGGCCAGCCGCGCCTCAAACCCGGCGCGGCGGCGCAAGGCGCGCTGGTCTTCCGCGATGACCACGCCGGGCCGGCGAAAGCCCTGGCCGTACAGGTAGTCGGCTACCGCCGCACCGACTTTCTCGTGGGAAAACCCCACGATCATGTCGATGGGCGTTGGCGTGATGTCCCAGGTCTCGACGATGGGAATGCCCGAGGCCAGCAGGCGCTTGCGCCCTTCGGGTGAATGCATGATGCCGGTCAGCACGATGCCGTCGGGCCGCCGGCCCACGATGGCGTCTATCAGCGCGTCCTCGCGCGCGCCGCTGTAGCCGCTTTGCCCCAGGATCAGCTGGCAGCCGGCCTCGGCCAGCGCATCGGTCAGCGCCTGTATGGTTTCCAGGAACACCGGGCCGGCGATGGTGGGCACCAGGGCCGCGACCAGCCGGCTGCGGTTGGAGGCCAGGCCGCCGGCGACCAGGTTGGGCACATAGCCGCTGCGCGAAATCGCGCCGCGCACGCGCTCCAGGGTTTCGGGCGAGACCGCCGCCGGCGTGTTGAGCGCGCGCGACACCGTGATGGCCGACACGCCGGCCAGGCTGGCCACGTCGCTCAGGGTGATGCCGCCGGTTCCGGGGCGCGGGGCGCGCTTGGCCTTGCGCAGCGTCTCAGAGGGTGATTTCATGCCCAGATGTTAACGCTAACTTGGCACCCATCGTACTCAATCCAGGCCGAACTGTTGCCGGAAGGCCTCGCAAAAGCCGGCGCTGCCGCTCAGCGTCAGGGTCAGGGTGTGCCGGGCCTTGCCGGGTGCGCCAGGCTGCACCGCCAGTCGCCCCGCCGCCTCGTCATACAGCAGCGCCTCGGGCGCCGTCAGCTCGCGCATGCCGTGCAGGTTGTAGTCCCAGTCAAAGCCATCCTCGAGCGGGCCGCGCCGGCCCGGGAATTCCGCATGGGCCCAGGCCAGCACCCGCACGACCTCGGCATGCACGGAGGGCACCTGCTCGGGCCAGGTGGAGGCCATGGCCTCCAGCGTGCCCGCGCCCTCATCGCCTTCCGCGTAATCGAAGTGGAGGTAGTCCAGGCTCAACACGGAGCTCAGTAGGTACCTGGATAGGCCCCGCCGTCGGCCAGCACGTTCTGCCCCGTCATATAGGCGGCATGCGTGCTGCAGAGGAAGGCGCAAATGCCGCCGAACTCCTCGGGCGTGCCGAAGCGCTGGGCCGGGATGTTCTTGCGGCGCGCATCCATGACGGCTTCCAGCGGCTGGCCGCTTTTTTGCGCGGCGCCGCTCATGGTGCCGCGCAGGCGGTCGGTGTCAAAAGCGCCGGGCAGCAGGTTGTTGATGGTCACGCCCTGGGCCGCGAGCTTGCTGCGCGCCACGCCGGCCACAAAGCCGGTCAGGCCGCTGCGCGCGCCGTTGGACAGGCCCAGCACGTCGATGGGTGACTTGACCGAGCTCGAGGTGATGTTGACGATGCGGCCGAAGCCGCGCGCGGCCATGCCGTCGACCGTGGCCTTGATCAGTTCGATGGGGGTCAGCATGTTGGCATCCACCGCCTTGATCCAGGCATCGCGGTCCCAGTCGCGGAAGTCGCCGGGCGGCGGGCCGCCGGCATTGGTCACGACGATGTCGAAGTCCTTGCGCACCGCGAACACGGCCGCGCGGCCTTGCACGGTGGTGATGTCGGCGGCAACATATTGAACGCTGGTGCCGGCGGGTTTGGCCTTGTCCGCCGTGAGTTTTTCAGCGGCGGCCTTCAGCGTGTCCTCGCCGCGCGCCACGATCAGCACATGCACGCCTTCGCGCACCAGCGCCTGCGCGCAACCCAGGCCCAAACCTTTGCTGGCGCCGCAGACCAGCGCCCATTTGCCTGCAATACCCAAATCCATAATAATTCCTCATTACAACCACGGGGGAGAGCGGCTCATGATACTGAGTAAATACAAAACACAGGCGGGGATGGTTATCGCTCCCCTGCTCATAGGGCTGCTGGCCTTCAGCGCCCCGGCGCAAGCCCAGCCCCAGGGCGAAGCGGTCCTCATCAAACGCGAATCACAGCTGCGCGACGCGCCCGGCGACTCGGCCCGCAGCCTGGCGCCGCTTCCCGTCCAGACCTCGGTCACACGGCTCAGCGAA
Source organism: Polaromonas sp. P1_A2 (assembly GCF_056406895.1). Classification (NCBI taxonomy): domain Bacteria; kingdom Pseudomonadati; phylum Pseudomonadota; class Betaproteobacteria; order Burkholderiales; family Comamonadaceae; genus Polaromonas; species Polaromonas sp. P1_A2. The sequence continues at coordinate 453,122 of NZ_JBFTZI010000003.1, forward strand.
CGCCAGGGCGCCTGGATCAAGGTGCGCATGGCCGACGGCACCAGCGGCTGGGTCCATATGTTCGACATCACCTCGGCCAGCGCCCCCTCGGGCGGCGCTGCCGGCGGCGCGCTGCGCAGCCTCTCGAGCTTTTTCAACAAGGGCAGCGCGCAAGCGCCGTCCAGCACGGTGTCCACCTCCACCGTCGGCATACGCGGCCTGGGCGCCGAAGACCTGGCCAATGCGCAGCCCAACCTCGCGGCCGTGGCGCAGGCCGACGCCAACCGCGTGAATGCCGCGCAGGCCCGCCAGTTCGCCGGCAGTGCCTCATTGAACAGCCGCCAGGTCGACCCGCTGCCCACGCCGGCCCCACCACCGGCCGCCTCGCCCAGCGGCACCGCACCCGAAACGTACAGCCGCTGAGACATAAAACACACAAGAGACAAGAGGCATCGCCATGAATTTTCACCACTTTCCCAAGCCGGCGCGCCAGGCGGCCTTTGCACTGGCCCTGCTGGCCGTGCTGCCCTTGGGCGCCCAGGCCCAGGACGCCGGCAAGGCGCTGGGCGGCCTGTTCCAGTCGTTGATACGCCCCAACCAGCCCGCGCAGCCGGCGCCCGCGCAACCCAACACCGCCTCGGGCCTGGCCGGCGCGCTGCTGGGCGCCGGCCTCACGCCGGGCGGCCAGCAGGCCGCCCAGGGCGGCGACCTGTTCAAGCTGTTGTCGCAGTCGCTGGACCAGATCGACGAGCCGCGCGAAATCCAGATCGGCCAGCAGCTGGCCGCCGTGCTGCTGGGCAGCAAGCCGCTTTATCCCGACGTGGCCATGCAGCGTTACATCAACCAGCTGGGCCGCTGGATCAGCCTGCAGTCCTCGCGCCCCGACCTGCCCTGGACCTTCGCCATCCTCGACGACCCCGGCTTCAATGCCTTCGCCACGCCGGGCGGTTATGTCTTCGTCACCAAGGGCCTGATAGACCGCGTGGCCGACGAGGGCGAGCTGGCCGGCATCCTGGCCCACGAGATCACCCACGTCACCGCCAAGCACCACCTGATTGCCTTGAACAAAAGCGCGCGTGCCGGCCTGCTGACCCAGGTCATAGGCTCGCAGCTCAAGAACGATCTGGGCGGCATGGTGTCCCAGCAGCTGCTGGCGCTGGGCCGCAATATGTACACCAAGGGCCTGGACCAGCAGGATGAATTCGACGCCGACCGCAGCGGCGTGGCCCTGGCCACACGCGCCGGTTTCGATCCCTACGGCCTGGTCGCGGTGCTGCAGCAATTGCGCACCGCCGCGCCCGACGACGCGCTGTTCGCGCTCTCGCTGAGCACCCACCCGCCGGCACAGACCCGCCTGAACCAGCTCGAGCTGGCCATGGGCACGCGCCTCGACGCCTATGCCGGCCAGCCGGCCGTCACGGTGGCGCAGCGCATCAGCGGCTCGAACCGCCGGCCAACCGCACAGGTGCCAGCACGTCCACCGGCCAAAAAGACGAACTGAGAAAACCGGCAAGCCAGCCTCGGGCAGAGAACCCGCCTGAGGCTGGCGCGCAGGCCAGGCAGGGATCAAGTCGCTGAAAATTGTTCGAGCAGCTCGATCCCGAAGGGCCAGTTTCCAAGGCCGCTTTCCGAATTCAGGTGCCCGCGCGGCCCGACCTCGACATAGCGGCCTCCCCAAGCCTTCGAACAGGAGCGGGCATACGACGCACTCCCGTAGGGATCGTCCGTGCTGGCGACGACAGTGCAGGGGAACTCCAGCTTTTTGAGTGGCACGGGTGAGAAGGCGATCGCTGAAGAAGCTGGAAAGGCCGCCGAGGCAGGGTCAGGTACGGCGACCAACATGGCGCCCCTGATTTTCTTTCCTTCCCGGGCCGCCCAGTGAATGACCGCCAGGCAACCCAGGCTGTGCGCCACGATGAGGGTGTCAGGCCCAAGCGACGCGATATGCCGGCTGATGGCCGATACCCAGTCATCGCAGACAACGTGATCCCAATTCTTGACTTGCAGTCGATGCCACTCAGGACCCCGCGCCTGCCAAAGGCTCTGCCAGTGTGAAGGACCTGAATTCCCAATGCCGGGCACGATCAGAACAGGAGACATCATTTCTTGACCACCTATGAAAAAAGAGGTCCAGTCTAAAAATGAATGAGAATCCGCACCATGGAGAGTTCGAGGAATTGGGTGCGTCCATTCTTTAAATCATTTGAATTTTCAATCCCATGCAAATGAAATCAAAGCAGGCCGATCTTGACAAGCTCGACTGGAAAATTCTCGAGGCATTGCAGCTCAATGCGCGCATCACGAACACCGATCTCGGAATGCAGGTCGGCTTGTCACAGCCGGCCGTCACCGCACGCATCCGGCGCCTTGAAGAAGCGGGCGTGATCGAAGGATATGGGGCGAAGATCAACCTTCGCCAGGCAGGCTACCCGACCTCGGCCGTCATCCGCATACGCACCACGCACGCTCAAATTCCACTCTGCCTGCAGGCTTTTGCGGCCATGCCGGAGGTCATCGATGCACACCGGATCACCGGGGAAGACTGCTTCGTCGTGCGCGTGGTGGCCTCGGAAATGCCGGATCTGGAGCACACGATTGACGCGCTCGCGAAGCTTGGCGCTGTGTCGACGGCCGTCGTGCTGGCGAGCTACCCGGCGAAGATAGTCCGTGCGCCTAAAACTTGATCGGATTCCCGCGGATTGAAGGCAGGACGGCGCGGCTAGCGCCCTCTTGTGAAAACAAAGATGCCGGCGATCACCAGCACCGTCCCCGCCGCCACCCAGGCGGTAAACGGCTCGCCCAGGATCAGCACGCCCATCAGGATGGTGGACATGGGGCCCACCATGCCGGTCTGCGCGGCCATGCCCGCGCCTATGCGCTCAATCGCCATCATCACCATGAGCACGGGCGCCGCGGTGCACAGCGTGGCGTTGAGCACCGACAGCCAGATCACCTCGGGCGCCACGGCGGCGGCACTCAGGGGCCGCAGCAGCACGAACTGCAGCAGGCAGCACAGGCACGCCACCGTCGTGGCCAGCCCCACCAGGCGCAGCGAGCCCAGGCGCCTGACCATCTCGCCGCTGTAGACCAGGTAGAGCGCATAACTGACCGCGCTCAGGAACACCAGCAGCGCGCCCCAGGCCGCGTCCGCGCCCTGCAAGGTGATCTCGTGGCCGAACACCAGCACCACGCCGCAGTAGCTGATGGCCATGCCTATCAGCTGCGGCGCGCCGACGCGGCGCTTGTACATCACCAGGCCCAACAGCAGTACCAGGGTCGGGTTGAGGTACAGGATCAGCCGCTCCAGCGAGGCGCTGATATAGGCCAGGCCGGCGAAGTCCAGGAAGCTCGCGAGGTAATAGCCCGTGAAACCCAGCCACAGCACGCCCAGCCAGTCCTTGCGCGTAAGCGGCGCCTTGCCGCGGCTGGCCCACCAGGCCATCACGGCGAAGATGGGCAGCGCAAACAGCATGCGGTACATGATCAGCGTGACCGCGTCCACGCCGTAGCGGTAGGCCAGCTTGACGATGATGGCCTTGCCGCTGAAGGCGATGGCGCCGAAGGTGGCCAGCAGCAGGCCGGGCGCGAGGCTTTTGGCGGCGGTGTGAGGTGGGCTGCTCAAAACGGTCGCTTAAAAACCCACGGCCTGGCCGTCGCGCCGCGCATCGCTGGCCGCCACATAACCTTCGGTCTTGGGGTTGCCGGCGCGCCAGATGAACTGGCCGGCGCCGAAGTCCTGGTAGGAGTCGTTGATGACTTCCACGCGGTGGCCGCGTTCCGTCAGGCCCTGCACGATGCGCGCGTCCATCGCCGCCTCGACATTGATCTCCATGCCCGCGTTGTAGCGCCAGCGCGGCGCGTCGCAGGCGGCCTGCGGGTTCTGGCCGTAATCCAGCATGCGCACCAGCGTCTGCATATGGCCCTGCGGCTGCATGTTGGCGCCCATCACGCCGTAACTCATCACCGGCTGGCCGTCCTTGCTCAGGAAGGCCGGGATGATGGTGTGGAAAGGCCGCTTGCCCGGCGCGACCTGGTTGGCGCCCGGCTGCAGGCTGAAGCCGTGGCCGCGGTTTTGCAGGCTGATGCCGAACTCCGGCTCCACGCAGCCCGAGCCGAAGCCCATGTAGTTGCTCTGGATGAAGCTCACCATCATGCCGTCCTCGTCGGCCGCCGTGAGGTAAATCGTGCCGCCCTTGACCGGGTTGCCCGCGCCAAAGTCCTGTGCCTTTTTCATGTTGATGAGTTTGGCACGGGATGCGAGGTAGGCGTCATCGAGCATTTGCTCGGCCGTCACCGCCATTGACGAAGGCTCGGCCACATACTTGTAGACGTCGGCGAAGGCCAGCTTCATGGCCTCGATCTGCAAATGCTGGGAATCCACGCCGTCCACCGCCAGGCCCGCCACATCGAACTTGTCCAGGATGCCCAGCGCGATCAGCGCGGCAATGCCCTGGCCGTTGGGCGGGATCTCGTGCAGGGTGTAGCCCCGGTAGTCCTTGGCGATGGGCTTGACCCATTCGGGCTGGTAGCTTTCGAAATCTTTCGCCGTGATGCTGCCGCCGTTTTGCGCGGAGAACTTTTCAATCGCGCCGGCAATGGCGCCGCCGTAGTAGGCCGCGCCCCTGGTCTCGGCGATGGCGCGCAAGGCCCTTGCCGCGGCCTTGAACTGGAACAGCTCGCCGACATTCGGCGCGCGGCCCCAGGGCAGGAAGGACTGCGCAAAGCCGGGCTGCGACTTCAGCTCGGCGGTCGCGGCCGCCCACTTCTGCTGCACCACGGTGGGCAGCAGGTAGCCGCGCTCCGCGATCTCGATGGCCGGCTCCATGAGGTCGGCGAAAGGCAGCTTGCCGAAACGCCCGCTCATCGCCACCCAGCTCGCGACCGCGCCCGGCACGGTCACGGCATCCAGGCCGCGCTTGGGCGGCGCGGCCGCGTCCGCGCCGTATTTGCGCTTGAAGTAGTCCGGCGTCCAGCTTTGCGGCGCACGGCCTGAACCGTTGAGGCCGTGCAGCTCCTTGCCGTCCCACAGGATGCAGAAGGCGTCGCTGCCCAGGCCGTTGCTCACGGGCTCGACGATGGCCATGGCGGCCGCGGCCGCGATCGCGGCGTCCACCGCATTGCCGCCCTTGAGCATCATGCGCAGCCCGGCCTGCGCGCCCAGCGGGTGCGAGGTCGAAACGACGTTGCGCGCGAACAGCGGCAGGCGGGTGGAGGTATAGGGATTGCTGAAATTGAAGTTCATGATTGGGCTGGCTGTTCAAGGTGAGAAATTCATATCCGCGGATGACGCAGATGAACACAGATAAAGACAAACGCGGCGCGCGGCCTGGTTTTTCATCTGCGTTCATCTGCGTAAATCTGCGGATGAACCAATCTCTGCGGATAAATCAATCAGCCGTGATTTTCCGCTCGGCAATGATTTTTTTCCACTTCGCGGTATCGGCTTTGACCATGGCCGCGAAAGCCGCCGGCGTGCCGCCCGTGGGCTCCGCGCCCAGCCGGGCGAAACGGTCTTTCACGTCGGCATCGGCCAGCGCGGCGTTGACGGCCTGGTTGACCTTGCCGGCCAGGTCCGGCGGCATGCCCTTGGGGCCGTACAGGCCGAACCAGGTGACCGACTCGAAGCCCGGCAGGGTTTCCGCCACCGTCGGCAGCTCGGGCGCGAGTGACGTGCGCTTGAGTGTGGTGACCGCGAGCACGCGCAGCTTGCCGTCCCGCACATGGGGCATGCCGGTCACGAAGGAGTCGAAGAGCACGTCGACCTTGCCGCTGATCAGGTCCGGCATGGCCAGCGCCGTGCCGCGGTAGGGAATGTGCAGGATGAAGGTGCCCGACTGGGCCTTGAAGTACTCGCTGGTCAGGTGAACGATGGTGCCGTTGCCGCTGGAGGCATAGTTCAGCCGCCCCGGGTTCTTGCGCGCATGCTCTATGAACTCCCGCATGTTTTTCGACGGCGAGGAATTGGGCACCAGTACCACGTTGGGCGAGCTCGCCACATAGGCGATGGGTGTGAAGTCGGTCTCGGCGTTGTAGGGAATTTTCGGGTTGATGGCCGGGCCTATGCTGTGCGTGCTCGAGGTGGCCAGCAGCAAGGTGTAGCCGTCCGCCGGCGACTTCGAGGCGGTGTCCGCGCCTATGGTGCCGCCCGCGCCCGGCCGGTTGTCGACGATCACCGACTGGCCGATTTTTTCGCCCAGTTTTTGCGACAGCGCGCGCGCCAGGATGTCGGTCGCGCCGCCCGCGGGGAAAGGCACGATCATGCGGATAGGCTTGGAGGGGTAGCTCTGGGCCAGGGCGGGGCCCGTCAAAACCCCGGAAAAAGCTGCCGAAAAAACCGCCGCCAGGTGAATGATATGTTTACGTTTCATTTCACCATTGTGCAACGATTTTCCAGACCGACTACGTCGCAAATAGGCAAAACAAAAGGCACTCAAGGTGCCTTTTGTACCGAATGGGGCCGGGGCCCCGGGGTTCGCGATCAGTCCTCGACGAAGGCCTCTTCGCGTTTGTTCTTGACCGAGGGCAGCAGCACGATGATCAGGAGCAGCAGGGCGGCGCCCAGCAGGCCGGCCGACAGCGGACGCGTGACGAACACGCTCCAGTCGCCGCGCGACAGCAGCAGGGCCCGGCGCAGGTTTTCTTCCATCATGGGGCCCAGGATGAAGCCCAGCAGCAGCGGCGCGGGTTCGCAGCCCAGCTTGACGAAAAGGTAGCCGATCACACCGAAGATGCCGACCATCCAGACGTCGAAGGTGTTGTTGTTGGTCGAGTACACGCCGATCGCGCAGAACAGCACAATGGCCGGGAACAGGTAGCGGTAAGGTACGGTCAGCAGCTTGATCCACATGCCGATCAGCGGCAGGTTCAGGATGATCAGCATGGCATTGCCGATCCACATCGAGGCGATCAGGCCCCAGAACAGTTCGGGGTTGCTGGTCATGACCTGCGGGCCGGGCTGGATGTTGTGGATCGTCATCGCGCCCACCATCAGGGCCATCACGGCGTTGGGCGGAATGCCCAGCGTCAGCAGCGGAATGAAGGAGGTCTGCGCGCCGGCGTTGTTGGCCGATTCGGGCGCGGCCACGCCGCGGATATTGCCCTGGCCGAAGGGCACTTCGCCCTTTTTCATGCGGATCTTCTTTTCCAGCGCGTAGGCCGCGAAGGCCGCCAGCAAGGCGCCGCCGCCGGGCAGGATGCCGAGCGCCGAGCCCAGGAAGGTGCCGCGCAGCACGGCCGGCGTCATGTCCTTGAAATCCTGCTTGGTGGGGAAGAGGCCGGACACCTTGGCGGTGAACACCTCGCGCTCATGCTCGGGTTGCGCCAGGTTGCTGATGATTTCACCGTAGCCGAACACGCCCATGGCAATGGTCACAAAGCCGATGCCGTCGGTCAGTTCGGGAACGTCGAAGCTGAAGCGCGCGACGCCGGAGTTCACGTCGGTGCCCACCAGGCCCAGCAGCAGGCCCATCACGATCATCGCGATGGCCTTGAGCAGCGAACCCGAGGCCAGCACCACGGCGCCGATCAGGCCCAGCACCATCAGCGCGAAGTATTCGGCGGGGCCGAACTTGAAGGCCAGCTCGGTCAGCGGCGGCGCGAAAGCCGCCAGGATCAGCGTGCCCACGCAGCCGGCGAAGAAGGACCCCAGCCCGGCCGCGGCCAGCGCGGGCCCGGCCCGCCCTTTTCTCGCCATCTGGTAGCCGTCAATACAGGTCACCACGGACGAGGACTCGCCCGGCAGGTTCACCAGGATGGCGGTGGTGGAGCCGCCGTACTGGGCGCCGTAGTAAATACCGGCCAGCATGATCAGCGCCGAAACGGGCGGCAGGGCGTAGGTCGCCGGCAGCAGCATGGCGATGGTGGCCACGGGGCCGATGCCGGGCAGCACGCCGATCAGGGTGCCCAGCAGGCAGCCGATAAAGGCATACACCAGGTTGATGGGCGTGAACGCCACGCCAAAACCCAGCGAGAGATTTGCAATCAGATCCATTTTTGATATCTCCTTAGCCGATGAAGAAAGGCCACACCGGGAACTGCAGCTTGAGCAGGACAACAAAGGCGAGGTAGCTGCCGATGGCCAACACGGTCGCAAGGATGAAGGTGTTTTTCACTTTCCAGCCTTCTTCGGCCATGCTGGAAATAAAGGTCAGCGCGTAGATGGCCACGATCATGCCCATGGGGGGCAGCTTGATGCTGGGCAGGCCGCCCAGCAGCACGCCGAAGATCAGGTTGGCCAGGATGATGAAGGCCAGCGGCTTCCAGGCCCACTTGCCGATCTTGTCGCCGCCCACGGCTTCCACCACCAGCGCCTTGAAGGTGATGGCCGCGCCCAGGATGGCCATCAGCACGCCCAGCATCAGCGGGAAGTAGCCGGGACCCATGCGGGCGCCCTCGCCCACGTTGTAGGTCGTAGCCCCCCATGCGAACGCCACGCCGACGCCCATGAACATGAGGCCGGAGAAAAAGTCTTTTTGACTCTTGATATTCACGGCTGTCTCCTCAATACATACATAAAAGTAAAAGAAAGAATCGCTGGATTGTGCATTCAATCCCCCTGCCCCGACATGTGGCTTTCACTTACCTTTCGTTTATCTTTGGCTTACCCCTCACTTACAGGAAGGCTGGGCGCCGTGAAAAGCCGTGAAAACCCTCGGTATCGCCCTCTCGAACATTTGTTTACGGCCGAAACAGGGGCCTTGTTAAGGCCGCGGGCGCGCCCTCAAGACAGGGGCGGCGTGGAGGCCAGGATTTCCTCGATGGTGGTCAGGCCCTCGGCCACTTTCAGCGCGCCTGCCAGCCGAAGCGGGCGCATACCTTCGCTGACCGCCTGGCGCCGCAGCGCGTCGATATTCGGCTCCTTGGAAACCTTTTCCTTGAAGCCCTCGGTGACCGTGAGCAGTTCATACAGCCCCATGCGCCCGCGGAAACCCGTCATGCGGCAGTCCACGCAGCCCACCGGCTTGTAGGGCCGGTAGCCACCGCTGATCTGCCAGGGTTTGACCAGCTCGGCCAGGGTCTCGCGCGCGGCGTCCTCATCGGGCTCGCGGCAGCTGGGGCACAGGGTGCGCACCAGCCGCTGGGCCAGCACGCCCAGCATGGTGGCATTGATCAGGTAGGACGGCACGCCCAGCTCCATCATGCGCGAGACCGCCGAGGGCGCATCGTTGGTGTGCAGCGTGCTGAAGACCAGGTGGCCCGTGAGCGCCGCCTGCACCGCCATCTCGGCGGTCTGCAGGTCGCGGATTTCGCCCACCATGATGATGTCCGGGTCCTGCCGCATCAGCGCGCGCAGGCCTTCGGGAAAATCAAAGTCCAGGTGCGCCTGCACCTGCGTCTGGTTGAAGGAGGCCTCAATCATTTCGATCGGGTCCTCGATCGTGCTGACGTTGACCTCCTCGGTGGCCAGGCGCTTGAGCGTGGAATACAGGGTGGTGGTCTTGCCGGAGCCGGTCGGCCCGGTGACCAGGATGATGCCGTGGGGCCGCTTGACCAGGGCCTCCCAGCGGTCGCCGTCGTGCTGCGAAAAGCCCAGCGCGTCCAGGTTCTTGACCGTGGTGTCCGGATCGAAAATCCGCATCACCATTTTTTCGCCGAAGGCCGTGGGCAGCGTCGACAGGCGCATTTCGATTTCGTCGCCGCGCGGGTTGCGCGTCTTGATGCGGCCGTCCTGCGGGCGGCGTTTTTCCACCACGTCCATGCGGCCCAGCAGCTTGATGCGCGCCGTCATCGCGTTGTGCACGCCCATGGGCAGCTGGTACACCGGGTGCAGCACGCCGTCGATGCGAAAACGGATCACGCCCTGTTCGCGGCGCGGCTCCAGGTGGATGTCGCTGGCGCGCTGGTCGAAGGCGTACTGCCAGAGCCAGTCCACCACCTGCACCACGCCCTGGTCGTTGGCGTCGAGCTGCTTGTTGCTCTTGTTGAGCTCCACCAGTTGCTCGAAACTCGCCGAGCCCGAGGCGCTGCCCGACTTGACCGCGGCCTTGACCGATTTGGCCAAAGCGAAAAACTCGGCCGTGAACTTGGTGATGTCCAGCGGGCTGGAGACCACCAGGCGCACGCTGCGCCTGGCCTGGCGCTCGACTTCCTGCACCCAGTCGGTGATGAAAGGCTCGGAGGTCGCGATCACCACCTCGCTGGGCGTGACCTGCACCGGCAGCACCTTGTGGCGCTCGGCATACATGGCCGACATGGTCTCGGCCACCTTGCCCACGTCGACCTTGAGCGGGTCTATGCGCAGGTAGCCCAGGCCCGCCCGGCCCGCCAGCCACTGCGACATGGTTTCGATGTCCAGCGGCTTGCCGTCGGCCAGCCGCGTCATGCCCACGCTGGCCAGCCGCATCAGCGGCGGCTGCGCGCTCTGCACCTGCGAGCAGCGCGCGATGGTGCGCTGCGCCTCGGTGGCGCTGATCACGCCGTCCTCGCCCAGCCACTCCACCAGGATGCGCCAGTCCAGCGGGCCGGCGTGGCCTTTTTTCGCATGCGCATCACGATGGGGCTTGGGATGGGTCACGGCGCTCATGGGTGGCACTGTACCCCATCCATCAAGGCTTTTGTTACCCGCCTCAAGCCACCGGCTTGAACAGCCGCAGCCACTTCTTGGCCGGCAGGTCCCAGCGCGATTCGATCACGCCGGCCTGCTGCAAGAGCGCGGCGCGCTCGGGCCGCGTGGGCTCCTGCTGGGCCAGCACCACGGTATTGCCTTCGCGCGTCGGCGTGAAGGCCCACACCGCCTCGGGGCCGAAGGCCTCGGCGATCTTCGTCAGCGACTGCACATAGCTGGAATCGCGGCCGAAGAGGTTCACCGTCATCACGCCGTTTTCGGCCAGCAGGCCGCGGCAGTCTTCATAAAACTCCGCGCTGTCCAGCACCGGCGCGGCCGCCTCATGGTCGTAGAGGTCCACATGCAGCAAGTCCACCGTGCCCTGGTGCGCCGGCTTCTTGATTTCGGCCGCGGCATCGGCCTCGATCACATGCAGCCTCAGGTCGTCGCGCGGCAGCTTGAACCAGACCCGGCAGGCCGTGACCACCTGCGGGTTGATTTCAATCGCCGTGGTCTTCATGCGCAGTTTTTTGTAGCAGAACTTGGTCAGCGCGGCCGAGCCCAGGCCCAGCTGCATGGCATGCTTTTTGGGCACGGCCGCCGCGTCCATGAACAGCAGCCCCGCCATCATGCGCTGCACATACTCGAGCTCGATGTCATAGGGCGCGTCGCGCAGCATGGAGCCCTGCACCCATTCGGTGCCCAGGTGCAGAAAACGCACATCGCCGTAGTCCGAGAAGTTGACCTCGGGCAATTCCATTGCCGCACTCTCTTTAGCCATTTCTTTGGCCGTTTCTTTTCTTTGCATCAAACCAGTCCGTGTTTTTCAAAAACTTCCCGCCAGGCCGCGAGTTTGCGCTCAAAACTCCAGGAGGCATTCGCCGGGCTGGTCGAGGGTAACTTGTAGACCGGCAGGCCCAGCGCCAGGGTGTGCCTGGAATGCTTGAAGCTTTCCCCGCCGTTGTGGGCAATCGCTTCCAGCGCCGGGCACAGGCGGCGCAGGCCGGCCAGGTCGTTGACCTCGGCATTGCGGATCGCGCTGTCCAGGCTGCCTTCGCGCTCGCAGGCCGCGTACACATCCCACAGGCCCAGGCCCCTGGACAGCAGCCACTCGCTGCGCGCCCGGTAGGCATCCGGGCCGGTGTCCGCCGGGCCGGGCGGCCACAGCGCCTTGAGGATTTTCCAGAAATGGTTTTGCGGGTGGCCGTAATACTGCTGCGCCGCCAGCGAGGCCGCGCCCGGAAAGCTGCCCAGCACCAGCAGCCGCGTGCGGTCCGACACCAGCGGCGCCAGGCCGGTCAGTGGCACAGCCTTCATGCGAGCAGCGCCTTGAGGCCCGGCAAGGCCTGCTGGGCATTGGCCGTGGTGGCGGCCGCCAGTGCCTCCACGCTGATGCCGCGCAGTTCGGCCACCTGCTGCGCAATGCGCGGCAGCTCGCCCGGCTCGTTGCGGCCCTGCGGCTTGCCGGCCTCGCGCTCGGCCGCCGTGGTGTACACCCAGTGCGGCGGGATGTCGGGCGAGTCGGTTTCCATCACCAGCGAATCCAGCGGCAGCTCCACCGCCAGGCGCCTGAGCTGGCGCGCCGGCTCAAAGGTCACCGCGCCACCAAAACCCAGCTTGAAACCCAGCTTGAGGAATTCACCGGCCTGCTGCTCGCTGCCGTTAAAAGCATGGCCTATGCCGTGCCAGCCGCCCTCGGGCACCAGCTCGCGCAAATGTTTGAGCAGCTTGTCGGCCGAGCGCCGCACATGCAGGATCACCGGCAGGCCGTGTTTGCGCGCCAGCTTGAGCTGCTCGCGGTAGAAAAACTCCTGGCGCTCGCGCATCGGGCTTTCCGTGAGCGCCGGCACAAAATAATCGAGGCCGATTTCCCCGACCGCCACCAGGCGCGGGTCGCCGCGCCTGAGGGCCAGTTCCGCATCCAGCGCCTGCAGGTCTTCATCACGCGCCTGCGGCACGCACAGCGGGTGTATGCCCAGCGCATAACTGTCCGCAAAGCGGTGCGCCAGCAGCCGCACCGCCTCGAAGTTAAAGACGCCCACGGCCGGGATCACGCAGTGCGCCACCCCGTTCGCCGCGGCGCGCGCGCGCACCGCGTCCACATCGGCGGCCAGTTCCCCGGCGTCCAGGTGGCAATGCGTGTCTATCCAGAAAGTCATGCGCTAAAGGGGTGCAAAGGGGGTGCGATCAAGAGAGGGAAGCTACGAGAAAAAGAGCAAAGCCCCTGATGAAGATGTTGACACAGAAATGAAATCGGGACACCCTATGCTTTTTTTCAGGCGGAACAGCCCTTCATGGGGCCCGGTTTTCGCCCCGGTTTCTTTTCAGCTGATCCCCTTTCGTCAACCCGTCCCTCTCGACATAACAAAGGAAAGCCAAATGAAATTATCCCGCCTGATGAGCCAGATTCTCGGCACCGGCCTGCTCGCCTCCAGCCTCAGCGGCGCCGCCTGGGCGCAAGACCAGAAGCTGCGGCTGATCACCTGGGCCGACTACGTGCCGGCCGACGTCGTGGCGCAGTTCAAGAAGGAAACCGGCATAGACGTCGAGCTGACCCTCTCGAACAACGAAGAGATGATCTCCAAGCTGCGCGCCACCGGCGGCGCCGGCTTTGACCTGGCCCAGCCCTCGCAGGACCGCATCACCGGCCCGCAGCAGGAGTTCGGCATCTACAAGCCCATGGACCTCAGCAAGATCAAGTCCGAGCTCTTTATCCCCTCCATGCTGGAGGCCACCAAAAAGAACACCACGCTGGACGGCAAGGTCTACGGCCTGCCGCACATCTGGGGCACCGACGGCCTGGTCGTCAATACCAAGCTGGCCAAGATGACGGACTACCCCGACCTCTGCAAGGCCGACGTCAAGGGCAAGACCGCCGTGCGCCTGAAGCGCCCCACGCTGCTGGCCTTTGCCTTCGCTTCGGGCAAGGATCCCTTCGCGCTCTACAAGGACCCGAAAGCCTACGGCGCGCTGATGGACGAAGTCGGCAAGACCATGGTCGCCTGCAAGAGCAACATCAAGTTCTACTGGGACAACAAGGACCAGCTGCTCAACGGCATGCGCGCCGGCGAGGTCGTGGGCGCCATGATGTGGGACACCGGCGGCTGGAAGCTCAATGCCGAAAAACCCGAGATCCAGTACATCGCGCCCAAGTCCGGCGCGCTGGGCTGGATAGACACCTTCGCCATCCCCGCCAAGGGCCGCAACGATGCCGCCGCCTACGCCTGGATCAACTTCAACATGCGCCCTGAAATCGCCGCCAAGGTCGCGGGCTCGGCCGGCAACTTCACCGCCTCCAAGGGCGCCGACCAGCTGGCCGACCCCAAGCTCAAGGCCCAGTTCGCCGCCAGCTTCCCCGAAGCCGCGCTCAAAAACGTCAAGTGGTATCCCGCTGTTCCCGCCGGCATCGAGGACATCGAAGGCCGGGTACTCGACCGCATTAAAGCTGCCCAGTAAACGGCAAGCGGCCCACCAGCGGTGCACGCAGACCTGCAAGCCGAGCACGTCGGTAAAACCTACGCCGGCCAGCCCGCCGTGAAGGACCTGTCCTTCACGGTGGAGCGCGGCAGCTTTTTCTCCATCCTCGGCCCCTCGGGCTGCGGCAAGACCACGCTGCTGCGCATGATCGCCGGCTTTCTGTCGCCCGACGCGGGCCAGATCCACATAGGCGGCAAGCCCATGAACGGCGTACCGCCCAACCAGCGGCCGGTCAACATGGTGTTCCAGCACCTGGCGCTGTTTCCCATGATGTCGGTCGGCGAGAACGTCGGCTACGGCCTGGCGCGGCGCGGCCTGTCGCGCATCGACATCGCGGCCAAGGTGGGCGCCATGCTCGAACGCGTGAGCCTGCCCGGCATGCAGGACAAACGCGTCGACCAGCTTTCGGGCGGGCAGCGCCAGCGCGTGGCCATCGCGCGCAGCCTGGTGCTGGAGCCCACGCTGCTGCTGCTCGACGAACCGCTGGGCGCGCTGGACCTGAAACTGCGCGAGCACATGAAGGTCGAGCTCAAGCAGCTGCAAGCCGCCTTCGGCACCACCTTTGTCTACATCACGCACGACCAGTCCGAGGCCCTGGTGCTGTCCGACCATGTGGCCGTGATGAACGCCGGCAGCTTCGAGCAGCTGGGCACACCGCAGCAGCTGTATTACCAGCCGCAAACCCCGTTTGTCGCGGGTTTTGTGGGCGCCAACAACAAGCTCGCGGGCAGCACCGGCGCCGCCGGCGCGGAAGCCGGCAGCGTGGTCAAGCTCACCAGCGGCGAAGGCCTGGCCCTGCGCGCGCGCGCCGCCGGCCGGCTGCAGCCCAACCAGGCGGTGCAGGCTTTTGTGCGGCCCGAGGCCATCAGCCTGGCGCGCGACGCCACCGAGCTGCCGTCCAACCACACGGTCTACGCCGGCCAGGTGGAAAGCCTGCTGTTCGACGGCGCCAACTCGGCCGTGCTGCTGCGCGAAACCGCCAGCCGCACCGAGTTCCGCATCGCCCTGCCGCAGACCGGCCGCTTCGCCGACCTGCGCATAGGCGAGACCGTCGCCTTCAGCTTTGACCCCGAGCAGGCCGTCTGCTTCGGCAACACCTGAGGCCGCCATGCAAGCCGCGGCCGTCCTGCCCTCCGCGCCCGGTTCAGGCGGCCGGGCCCAGGCCAGGCTGGTGCTGTTCCTGCTGCTGGCGCCGGCCCTGGTCTGGCTGCTGGGCCTGATCGTGCTGCCGCACATCGACCTCGCCGTGCTGTCGCTGCGCGTGCGCGTCGCCCCGCGCGAATACGCGCCCAGCCTGGCGCAATACCGCACCTTTGTCGAAGAGCCGCTGTACTGGCACACCTTTGTGCGCACGGCCCTGATGTCCATCCTGGCCACCGGCATCACGCTGCTGCTGGCCTTCCCGATTGCCTGGACCATCGCCAAGCTGGTGCGCGGGCGCGCCAAGTCGCTGCTGCTGGTGATGTGTCTGATCCCCTTCTGGGTCAGCGAAACCGTGCGCACCCTGGGCTGGATGATTTTGCTGCGCGAATCCGGCGTGCTGCCGGCCGTGCTGGTGCAGCTGGGCATCACCGGTGCGCCCGTGGAGCTGCTCTACCGCGACGCCACCATCCTGGTCGGCCTGGTCTATACCTCCATGCTTTTTATGGTGGTGCCCTTGATCAGCGCGCTCGAAAGCCTGGACGACTCGCTGGTGGAAGCCGCCTACGACCTGGGCGGCAACGGCCCCTCCATCCTGTGGCAAATCGTCATCCCGCATGCCGCGCCCGGCATACTGGCCGGCTGCATCGTGGTCTTTATGCTGACCCTGGGCAACTACCTCACGCCCACCCTGCTGGGCGGCAAAAACTCGCTGTGGTTCACCGAGCAGATCTACACCCAGTTCATCACGCGCTTTAACTGGGAACAGGGCGCGGCCTTTGGCTTTTTGCTGCTGGGCTTGTCGACCGCCATCGTCTGGCTGGGCTTAAAGCTCACAGGCCAGAAGTTCGGCGAAGTGATGAGGAAAACATGACACACCCCCGTTGGATCTCACTGCGTGTAGCTCCCTCCCCCCTTGCAGGGGGCGACCGCTGCGGCCCGGCAAAGCCGGTTCCGCGCCGTCACTGGCGAAGATTAGAGGGGCGTCTTAAATGATCGCCTCCCTGCCCCGCCCCGCCTGGCTGCGCGCCGGCACGGTGGCCTATGCCCTGGTGTTTTTTGCCTTTTTGTTTTTGCCGCTGCTGGTGGTGGCGGTGTTCGCCTTTAACGACGCGCCCTACCCGGCGCCGCCCTGGCGCGGTTTCACCCTGGACTGGTTTTTCGGCGGCAAGCCCGGCCGCACCGGCCTGTTTGCCGACGGCCCGCTGCTGTCCAGCCTCTGGACCAGCGTGGTGGTGGCCGCCTGGGTCACCGTGCTGGCCGTGCTGGTCGGCACCACCAATGCCTTTTTGATCGAACGCGCCCGCTTCCCGGGCAAACAGGCCTTGTCCTTCCTGATGCTGGCGCCGCTGGTGATCCCGGGCGTGATTTTGGGCATCTCCATCCTGGCCTTTGCCAGCCGGCTGGCGCAGCTGGCCGACAGCTGGTGGGGCCTGGAGCTGGACTTTTTGCGCCCCGGCCTGCCGCTGGTGGTGATAGGCCAGTTTTCCTACATCGTCTCCATCGCCACCCTGATCATCACCGCGCGCCTGAAACGTTTTGACATCACCCTGGAAGAAGCCGCCTACAACCTGGGCGCCTCGCGCGCGGCGGTCTTCACCACCATCACCCTGCCCTACCTGAAACCCGCGCTGGTCGGCGCTGCGGCTATCTCGTTTTTGATGTCGTTTGAGAACTTCAACACCACGCTGATGCTGGTCGGCTCCGACGCGCCCCTGACCGTCATGATGTACGGCCGCATGCGCGAAGGCGCGACGCCGGCGCTCAATGCGGTCAGCCTGTTCCTGATGCTGGCCTCGGCCGCGCTGGCGCTGACGCTGCTGCGCAGCCCCCCGGACGCCTCCGGGCGTTAACAGCCGCTCACAAAACTTCCTGGTCTTGCTCCCTCTCCCTCTGGGAGAGGGCGGGGGTGAGGGCCGCGGCCTGTGCATGAAAGGTGGCGTATTGACCGCCGCTGGCCCTCACCCCAACCCTCTCCCAGGGGGAGAGGGGGTTAAAACCAAGACCGCTTCGCCGGGATCACCTCGGAGCCGGCCGCCGCAACGGCGCTTTACAAAGCCCCCCCTCGCCTATAGCCAAATCCCGTGCATGGATGCACAAATCGTGATACGGTGCAGCTGTGAATACGGGGCGTTCGCTCCCGTACCAGCCCGGTTTTGACACTTTGAACCCCAGAGGTGAACGGATGCGCAGGCCAGCCCTTTACAGCAGTTCAAACCGCCCGGCGCAAGGCGCGGCTGACGCCCAGGCGCAGCCGGCCGGCGAGGCCGCCGACGACCCCACCCTCTCCCCCGCACCCCCTCCCCCCTCCCGCTTCCCCCGCGCCGCCCGCCTGGCCGGCTATCTGGCGCGCCACCAGCTCTACCTGCTGTGGTCCGTGGTCGGCCTGCTGGCCCTGCTGCTGGCGATCAGCTTTTCCTCGCCGCTGCGCCACCCGGCGCGCAAGCTGACCCAGGAAGACATCAACGCGGCCGTGCTCAAGACCCTGGAGACCACGGTGCTGCCCTCGCCCGGCACCAAGGCTTACGAGACCATCATCCCCTCGGTGGTGCGCATCACCGGCCTGGGCAAGGACAAGGACGGCAAGGAAGACAGCGAGCAGCGCAGCGTGGGCACCGGCGTGGTGATTGTCGACAAAGGCATCATCCTGACCAACCTGCACGTGGTGCAGAACGCCCAGATCATCAAGGTCACCTTTGCCGACGGTCTCGAGTCCACCGCCAGCATCACCGGCGTGCAGCCCGAGAACGACCTGGCCGTGCTGCAGGCCCACAAAATCCCCGACGACCTGATCGCCGCCACCATGCGCTCCACCGCCGACCTGGCGCCCGGCGACCAGGTCATGGCCGTGGGCTATCCCTTCGGCATAGGGCCTTCGGCCTCGCAGGGCGTCATTTCCGGCCTCAAGCGCAACTTCCGCTCGCCCGAAGGCAAGCAGATGATGAGCAACCTGATCCAGTTCGATGCCGCGGCCAACCCCGGCAACTCGGGCGGCCCGCTGGTCACCATGGACGGCGAGGTGGTCGGCATCGTCACCGCCATCTTCAACCCCAACCAGCAGCGCACCTTTGTCGGCATAGGCTTTGCGGTGCCGATTGAAAACGCCGCCTCGGCCGCCGGCATGCCGCCGTTCTGAACATCCCCGACCTCACCCCTCCCAAGGACTGACGCATGGACCACACGACCCCAGAAAACGCCAACCACGATACCGCCCAGCTCATGGAGCAGATTCTTTACGAGGTCAAGCGTGTGGTCGTCGGGCAGGACCGCTTTCTCGAGCGCGTCATGGTCGCCATCCTGGCCCAGGGCCATCTGCTGGTCGAGGGTGTACCGGGCCTGGCCAAGACCCTGACCATCAAGACCCTGGCCAACACCGTGCAGGGCCAGTTCAAGCGCATCCAGTTCACGCCCGACCTGGTGCCGGCCGACCTGGTGGGCACCCGCATCTACAACCAGAAAACCGGCGAGTTCAGCACCTCGCTGGGCCCGGTCTTCACCAACCTGCTGCTGGCCGACGAAATCAACCGCGCGCCCGCCAAGGTGCAAAGCGCGCTGCTCGAAGTCATGCAGGAGCGTCAGGTCACGATTGCCGGCACCACCCACAAGGTGCCCGAGCCCTTCCTGGTCATGGCCACGCAAAACCCCATAGAAACCGAAGGCACCTACCCGCTGCCCGAAGCCCAGGTGGACCGCTTCATGATGAAGGTGCTGGTCGACTACCCCACCGACGAGGAAGAGTTTGTCATCGTCCAGCGCGTGACCGGCCCGGCCGTGGCCGTGAGCGCCGTCGCCACCACCGAGCAGCTCGCCGCCCTGCAGGCCGAATGCCGGCGCATTTACGTCGACCCTTCGCTGGTGCAGTACGCGGTGCGCCTGGTCTCGGCCACACGCACGCCCGTCAAGCATGGGCTGAAAGACTTGCAGCGCTTTATCACTTTCGGCGCCAGCCCTCGCGCCACCATCAACCTGACCGAAGGCGCACGCGCCCTGGCCCTGCTGCGCGGCCGCAGCTATGCCCTGCCCGAAGACATGACGGACCTAGTGCCCGATGTGTTCAGGCACCGGCTGGTGCTGTCGTATGAGGCCTTGTCTGAAGGCCTGTCGGCCGACGGCCTGATTGCAAAAATCATGGCCAAGATCCCCCCGCCCGCAAAACCCCTCGAGCATGAAAAACTCGCCGCCTGAACCCACCAAACCCGCCGCCAGCGCCGACCAGCTGCTGCGCCGGCTCGAGTGGACGGTGCTGCGCCGCCTCGACGGCCTGCTGCAGGGCGACTACCGCACCCTGCTGCGCGGCACCGGCATGGATTTAGCCGACCTGCGTGAATACCAGCACCATGACGACGTGCGCCACATCGACTGGAACGTCACCGCGCGCCTGGAACAACCCCATGTGCGCGTCTTCACCGAAGACCGCGAGATGAGCGCCTGTTTTTTGCTGGACTTGAGCCCCTCCATGGACTTCGGCTCCAGCGAGCAGCGCAAGCGCAATGTCTCGGCCGAATTTGTCGCCGTGCTGGCCCGCATGCTGACCCGCCACGGCAACCGCGTGGGCGCCATGCTCTACGGCTCCGGCGTCGACGCCGTGATCCCCGCGCGCGGCGGCCGCCACCATGTGCTGCATTTGCTGCACACCCTGCAGACCCGACCTGAAATCACCCAGTTGGGCACCACCCGCCTGCATGAGCTGCTTGAATCCGCCGCCAACCTGCTGCGCCGGCGCTCCACCGTGTTCGTCGTGTCCGACTTCATCAGCGAACCCGGCTGGGAAAAACCTTTGGGCCAGCTGGCTCGCCGCCACGAGGTCGTGGCCGTCCGCCTGCTGGACCCGCTGGAGCTGGACCTGCCCGACCTGGGCCTGATCCCGATACGCGATGCCGAAACCGGCGAACAATTGCTGGTCGACACCCATGACGCGGGTTTCCGCAAACGGTTTGCGCGCATCGCGGCCCAGCGCGAGGCCGAGTTAAGGCAAGCCCTGGCGCGCGCCGGCGTCGACGCGCTGGAGCTGTCCACCGACGACAACCTGGTCGACGCCATCATGCGCTTCACCGAACTGCGCAAGCGCCGCAGCCGCAGCACCGGCGCGGGCGGCAATGCGTTGCCGGCCCACCTCAAGCGCGCTGCCTGAAGCCGACCCAAGGACCTCCCATCATGAACTTCAGCGGGTTCACCTCCTTTTTTACCAAACTGCCTTGGCCGACCTTTTTGTGGCCGGAATTTTTGTGGCTGCTGCTCGTCATTCCGCTGCTGGTGCTGGTCTATATCTGGCTGCTGCGCCGCAAGAAAAAAATGGCATTGCGCTATGCCAGCCTCTCCATCGTGCGCGAAGCCATGGGCCGCGGCCAGGGCTTCAGGCGCCATGTGCCGCCGCTGCTGTTTTTGCTGTCCATCGCCGCCATGCTGGTCGCGGCCTCGCGCCCCTTTGCCGTCATCAGCCTGCCCTCGCAGCGCGAAACCATCATCCTGGCCATGGACGTCTCGGGCAGCATGCGCGCCGCCGATGTGTTGCCGAATCGCCTGGTCGCCGCGCAAAACGCCGCCAAGGCCTTTCTCGCCGATCTGCCGCGCAATGTGCGAGTGGGCATAGTCGCGTTTGCCGGCACCGCCTCCGTCGTGCAGCAACCCACGCTAAGCCGCGAAGACCTGGTCGTCGCCATCGACAAATTCCAGCTGCAGCGCGGCACGGCCATCGGCAACGGCATCGTCGTCTCGCTGGCCGAATTGTTTCCCGATGCCGGCATTGATTTGGCCTCCATGCAATACGGCCGCGAAAAACCGCGCGGCACCTCAATCGACCAGGCCCTCAATCCCGACAAAAACGCCGCCGCCAAAAAAGAGTTTGTCCCCGTCGCCCCCGGCTCCTACACCTCGGGCGCCATCATCCTCTTGACCGACGGCCAGCGCACCACAGGCGTGGACTCGCTGGACGCCGCCAAAGCCGCCGCCGACCGCGGTGTGCGTGTCTACACCGTGGGCGTGGGCACGGTGGATGGGGAGACGATTGGTTTTGAAGGCTGGTCCATGCGCGTCAAGCTCGACGAAGAAACACTCAAGGGCATTGCCCGCACCACGCAGGCTGAGTACTTTTATGCGGGGACCGCAGCGGACTTGAAGAAGGTTTATGAGACGCTGAGTTCGCGGCTGGCGATTGAGAAAAAAGAGACTGAGATTTCCGGGCTGCTGGCGCTGCTGGCGGCTGCGTTGGCCTTGGTGTCGGCTAGTTTGTCGCTGCTTTGGTTTAATCGGATTCTTTGAGGAAGGCATAACGCCTTCCCCCGAATGACAAGCGAGGCGACGCTGGTATTCAGGCGAGAAAAGCCGCCGATCTACTCACTCAATTGGGGCCTCTACGGTGGGGTACGGTCCTTCGGCGGATTCGGTAGTTAGTCAAATTGAATCTTATAGCTCCTTGTCGAGAATGATTGTTTTGCTATTCGCTAGCCAAAGCTTATGGACACAATCTCTCCCGAAAAGCGATCCGCATTGATGAGCCGAATCCGCAGCAAGAACACGCAGCCCGAACTTGTCGTGAGATCTATTCTGCATCGCCTGGGTTACCGCTTCCGCCTGCATCGGAAAGATTTGCCGGGCCGACCCGACATTGTTTTGCCTAGGCATAAGAAAATCGTTCTGGTGCAAGGATGCTTTTGGCATGGGCACACATGCAAGCTCGCATCAAAACCAAAGTCAAATCAAGGCTACTGGAATGCCAAGATTCATGCGAATCGGAGCCGCGATGCACGAACTTTAGATGCTTTAACGCAAAGCGGCTGGACAGTACTGGAGTTATGGGAGTGCGAAATACGTAAGCTGGATGGCTTGACTGAAAAACTCGAATCTTTTATGAATAGCTAGGAGCCCAATAAATTTCCCCTCGACAGCCCAGATACACCATCGCCGGTTTGATACTTGAACTGCCCAGAAGATATCGTGAGTTTCGGCTATTAGCGTCGTAATTCCTCTCCATCAGAATCTATGTAGATCCGTAGCAAGTGGTCGGCACCAAAGGAGGTCAACTAGGCTAGCACCCCTGCTATCCACGCGTCAAGCTCAGAGGCCAGTAGCTCATCTGGTAAAAAAGGGCCGAACATGGCTTGGAGTATTGCTGGAGCCTCCTGTCACGTGGGGCTGGCCATGAAAGCTCGATCCAGCTACACTCCCCCAAATTCAGGAATTTATGCTATGAAAGCCGTTTCTCTCTTCTCTGGTTGTGGCGGGTCGGACGCTGGCGTCATTAGTGCTGGCTTTGAGGTGGTTATGGCAAATGATGTCCTTGCCTATGCAAAAGACGTCTATGAAGCAAATCACGCGGCCACGGACTACGTTTTGGGTGATGTTTCCAAAATCAAGGTCTTCCCCAATGCCGATTTGCTGGTTGGGTGCTACCCCTGCCAGGGGTTTAGCCAAGGAGGGGTGCGTGATCCGTCCAGAAAGATAAACAAGCTCTACCTGGAGTTTGCCCGGGCCTTGAGGCAAATCAAGCCCAAAGCATTCATTGTCGAAAACGTCTCCGGCATGGTGCGACAGAACTACCGCCATCTTCTGCAAAGCCAAGTGAAGATTTTCACGGAAGCAGGCTACAAAGTAAAAACCGAAGTCTTGAATGCGGCTGACTATGGAGTTGCACAAGAACGGAAAAGAATTTTCATTGTCGGTATCAGAGAGGACTTGGACTACGAGTATGCCTTTCCAACGCCGACTCATGGCGAAGGTCGGAGCGAGCCTCTAGTAACTATTCGCGAGGCATTGAAATACATGCGCCACTGGCCTGAAGGCGAGTTCTACGATAGGGAGTTCCACTGGTACTATTTGTCGCGTGATCGTCGGCGAGGTTGGAATGAAGCTTCCAAGACCATAGTGGCTAATCCGCGCCATATGCCGCTTCACCCGATTAGTCCCGCCCTGGAAAAAGTGGAGCACAACGTTTGGAGATTCGTATCCGATGACCGTGCTCGTCGATTCAGCTACAGAGAGGCAGCGCGCTTGCAAGGCTTTGCGCGTGACTTCAAGTTTCCCGATACTGAGCATGGCAGTTTAGATATGCGATACAAAGTAGCTGGCAACGCGGTGCCGCCGCCACTATTCGAAGCCGTCGCACGTGCATTGCCCGCAGAAATTTGGAATTAACAATGGCAGACAAGTCCATCGAATTCGTAGACATTGACCGGCTGTTGCTAGACAAGGACAATCCGCGACTTCCAGAAGATCTGATTCCTCGGACGCAGGAAAAGATGGTCGCGTACATCGCGAGCAAAGGTGCCATTGAAGACTTAATGTCTTCCATCGGAAAGAATGGGTTCTTTCTCGGAGAGGCCCTAGTCGCATATCACAACAAGGCAGACAAGCCCGGCCAGTTGCGAGTAATTGAAGGCAATCGTCGCCTTACAGCAGTCAGACTTATTCTTGATCCCACTTTATATCCGCAACGTCCCTCCATTGCCGAGCTGGCAAAAGGTGCAAAAAACAAGGCAAGGTTGCGCCAGCTGCCGGTTGTTGTCTTTAATACGCGTGAAGAGGTTCTGCCATACCTAGGGTCAAGACATATAGTCGGCGTACGGCAATGGGAACCGTTGGCTAAGGCGCGATACATGCGCCAGTTGTTTGATGTAGTGCACCACAAGGGAAAACCACCCCGCGACGGATATCGAGCCGTAGCCGAACAGATTGGCAGCTACAAACGTACGGATTACATAAAGAGTAATTTGGATGGGCTGGCTGTTTACGAAGTAATGGATCAGAAAGGTTTTTTTGGAATCCCAAATCTTTCAGAAGAGACCATTGATTTCGGTACCCTCTACACAGCGGTGGGGTATGACCCAATTGCGGAATACGTTGGAGCGGCCAAAAAAGACTCTAGGTCGGGAGAATATCAGCGACTTGAACCGATACACACCCCTGCGGTTCTTAAAGCTGACAAGATAAGGCGTCTAACGGAGTGGCTGTACAAAGAAAACTCTGACGGTGAGACCACGGTCGCTGAGTCGCGTAAGTTGCCCATGCTCGCCAAAGTCTTGGCCTCCCCTGATGCGCGCAAACAATTGGAAGACGGGGCAAGTCTTGAAATAGCCTATAGCTATACAACGGGGATTAACGATGATTTGATGGCGCATCTCCAGTCTGCGAGGAAGCATCTCAGAGCTGCTAATGGAGTGGCCCCTAGCTGCACACCCAATAGTTCTCACACGAAAATGGCAGACGAGCTTTACGATCTAGTAGAGAGCCTGACGGCAACACTGGAACGCAAAGTCAAGAAACGTCCCGCTCGTCGCTGAACATGCCTCTGAAATTTACCGTGGGGGAAGTTCCCAGAACTAAAGCATTTCAGTTCGCAGATCTTGCCGAACTCACAATTTTGGTCGGACGGACTACTCAGGTAAGCAAGGCTGATCTGGATGGGCTGATTGGTATGGGTGCACATGACTCAGACCCAGATACCGAAAATGACGGTTCTGATCAGCCTATCGACATTGCCACGATTCACTCCAGAAATGCTGAGGACTGCTTTAAGCAGTTTAGTTATCGATCAGGCGCGCTGGATAACAATTATCCATTTCATCTTCAAGATTCGTTGTTGACCGCCAAGCCGGAGATGACCAAAGCGGGATATGTGTACCTGTTCTGTCTTGTTTGTTCACGGCTAGCCTCTTTCTCCGGACAGATTGGGTTTCCGCAGCGGTGTGCGAAGGTGTTCACGGAGCTTTCCAGTGCGGCTCTTCGGGCCTCGTTAAAACATTCTGCGGATGTATACATATTCGATGCCGGATCAACAGATCGGGCACAACATTTCGATAGCAACCTTCGATTGGCATTGAATAAGCTTGCAGTTTTGCTCAATGCACTCCCTGTACAGGATGTGATTGATCAGCAATCCACTTCGGGAGATGCGGGAATAGACTTAGTAGCTATTAACAGAATGGGTGACAGCGCAAGAGGAATCCTCGCCTACTTTGCGCAGTGCGCGGCCCAACAAAATGGCTGGCCCAAAAAGACGCTGGAAGCTCAGCGTAGTGGCGCTTTTTTCTCGATGGGGCACGATCCAATAACCATTCTCTACACACCCGTTCTGTATCGCAACGCTTCCGGTACGTGGGTCAATGATATGTATAGCCAGGATTGCGTAATCATTGATCGTCTGAGAATGATGCGTGCTATGGAAAATGTCATTCACGAGCTATCAGACGATGTTTTTGAGCAGATTCAGGCTGTAGTTGGTGAAGTCGCAAATGCAGTTACTGACTGAGCTAGTCGCTCTCCGGGCGTCTGAACACTCGCAATGCCCTTGAACAGCTCATTAAGCTTCACTGGACACACGAAACACTCCGCATCAGCAGAGTTTCTGTGGCCGCTCTCCTGCCCGTAGCTGAAAGCGCAGCGTGTGCCTATGCCGCGCTGACAGTTGCCGAAGCCATCGCCCAAAGTCCTCAAGTACACGATTTTGAAAGGCGTGGCGGCCGATACCGGATTTCGCTAGCTTTCCGGCAGCGGACCAATCAGCCAGTCAGCCAGTCAGCCAAGTCCTACACCCAAAGCTGAAACCCAGAGCTGACGCCTGGTCCCCACAAGCCTAGCCTGAGAGACATCAGCCAGCCGGCCGCACCATGCCAGGTGCCGCCGGCCCAGGAGGACTTGCCATGAAACTCATGCCGCAACTGGCCTTTAACGGCAACTGCCGCCAGGCCTTTGAGCATTACGAAAAGCTGCTCAGGGGCAAGATCACCACCATGAATGCCTTGGGCGAGACCCAGGATGTTCCGCTGCCGCCAGGCTCCAAACCTTCGGCGCCCGAGCACATCCGTTTTGCGCAGCTGGAGGTCGGCGACTGGGCCTTGTTGGGCAACGATGTGCCGCCCGACGAATTCAAGTCCATGCGCGGCTTTAACATTGCCCTGCACTGCCGCAGCGTGGCCGAGGCCACGCGCATCTTTGACGGCCTGGCCGAAGGCGGCGAAGTCAAGGCGCCGCTCACGCGGGTGGCCTGGGCCGCGCGTTTTGGCCAGCTGGTGGACCGCTTTGGCGTGCCCTGGCTGGTTCTGGCTGTGGCTGATTAGCCAGGGACGCCGTCCGCCTGGCGGCATGGCCCAAAACCACCCCGTTGCACGCTTTCGCCAAAACATGTATGATGCACATCATGCGAAACGCAAAACACCCCAAAATCAATGCCAGGACCGCTGCCAAGGAGGCCTCGCACGAACGCATCGTGTCGGTAGCCGCGCGGGCGATACGGCGCAGCGGTTACGACGGCACGGGCGTGGCCGACATCATGAAAGAGGCCGGGCTGACCCATGGGGCGTTTTATGCGCATTTCGCCTCGCGCGAGGCCATGCTGGCCGAAGCCGCGACGCGGGCCTGTGCCGAGGCTGCCGCCCTGGTGGCGGGTGTGGCGGCCGCCACGCCGCCCGATGAGGCCTTGGCGACCATGGTGAGTGCTTACCTTTCGCCCGAGCATGTGGCCCAGGTGGAAATGGGCTGCCCGCTGGCCGCCCTGGGCTCCGAGACGCCGCGCCAGGCGCCCGAGGTGCGCCGCGCCACCACACGCCACATCAAGGAAATGATTGACCTGGTTGCGCGCCAGTCGCCCGACTGGGGCCAGCCCGGCGCCCATGAACGCGCACTCGTGACGGTGTCCACCATGGTCGGCACCCTGCTGCTGGCCCGCGCGGTCGACGAACCCGCTCTGGCGGACAGCCTGCGCGAGGCTGCGATCAAGCAGCTGACACCCGCCCCCGTTTGATTCGCCTTGAAGTACGCCCGCTTTTTTTCTTCGCCCTTATATATGACAAGCATCATGCCAAATACAGTTCACACCGAAAGAGAAACACCATGAACACACCCAACAAGATTGCCCTCGTCACAGGCGCCTCCTCGGGCATAGGCGAAGCGACCGCGCTGCGGCTGGTGAAGGCCGGCTACAAGGTCTACGGCACCAGCCGGCGCGGCGCGCAGGCGGGCCAGGCCCAACCGTTTGAAATGCTGGCCCTGGACGTGACCCAGGATGAATCGGCTGAGGCCGCGGTGCGGACGCTGATCGCGCGCGAAGGCCGCATAGACCTGCTGGTCAACAACGCGGGTTTTGGCGTTGCGCCGGCCGGCGCGGAAGAAAGCTCCATCGCACAGGCCCAGGCGATTTTTGACACCAATTTTTTCGGGCTGCTGCGCATGACCCGGGCCGTGCTGCCGCATATGCGGCGCCAGGGCAGCGGGCGCATCCTCAACATGAGCTCGGTGTTCGGCTTTTTGCCCATGCCCTATATGGCGCTGTATGCCGCGACCAAACACGCGGTGGAAGGCTATTCCGAGTCGCTGGACCATGAGCTGCGCACACGCGGCATACGTGTGTCGGTCATAGAGCCGGCGAACACCAATACGCAGTTCGACACCAACCTGCTGGAGCCCGACGAAAAGCTCGAGGCCTACCGCGAGGCCCGCGCGGCCGTGACGCAAAAAATGAACAAACTCGTTGAACAGGGCGACAGCCCGGCGGTGGTGGCCGACACCGTCTTAAAAGCCGCCCTTGCGCCTAACCCCAAGCTGCGCTACACGGCAGGCGCCCGCGCGGGCGGCCTGCAATGGCTGCGCCGCTTTGCACCGGCCGGGTTGGTCGATGCCGGTATCCGCAAAAACCTGCAGCTGGATGCGGCCGTGGCGCCGCTGCCGCGCACGCCGGCCCTCGGCAACTAAGCCCCTCAAGGAAAACACATGAAAGCATTTGTCCTGGACCGCTACGGCAAACAAGCCGCGCTGCGACTGGCTGAACTGCCTGAGCCGGAACTGCGCGAGGACGAAGTCCTGGTGCAAGTCCACGCCGCGGCCGTGAACCTGCTGGATTCCAAACTCCGTAATGGCGAGTTCAAGCTCATCCTGCCCTATCGCCTGCCGCTGGTGCTGGGCCATGACGTGGCAGGTGTGGTCGCCAAGGTCGGCCCGCGCGTGCGGCAGTTCAGGGTTGGCGACGAGGTCTATGCACGGCCCGATGATTTCCGCATCGGCACGTTTGCGGAGTTTGTCCCCGTGAAGGAAACCTCGCTGGCGCACAAACCCGCGAGCCTCACGATGGAGGAAGCCGCCTCGATTCCGCTGGTGGCCTTGACGGCCTGGCAGGCGCTGGTCGAGAAAGCCCAGCTCAAAAAAGGCCAGAAAGTCTTTATCCAGGCCGGCTCGGGCGGCGTGGGCACATTTGCGATCCAGCTGGCCAAGCACCTGGGCGCGACCGTTGCCACAACCACCAGCGCAGCCAATGCCCAGCTGGTGAAGCGCCTGGGCGCCGACGTGGTGATCGACTACCGGACGCAGGACTTTGAAGATGTGCTGCAGGGCTACGACGTGGTGCTCAACAGCCAGGACGGCAAGACGCTGGCCAAGTCGCTGCGCGTGCTCAAGCCCGGCGGCAAGCTGATTTCGATCTCGGGGCCGCCTGATCCGGACTTCGGCCAAGAGATCAAGGCCCCGGCATTTGTGAGGCTGGTGATGCGGCTGCTGAGCGCCGGCATACGGCGCAAGGCCAGGGGCCGCGGTGTGGGCTATTCCTTCCTGTTTATGCGGGCCAACGGCAGCCAGCTGCGCGAGATCACCGGCCTCATCGACGCCGGCGTGATACGCCCCGTGGTGGACCGTGTCTTTCCCTTTGAAGCGACCAACGAGGCCATGGCCTATGTGGAAACCGGCCGCGCCAAAGGCAAGGTGGTCATCAAGCTTCGCTGAGTTTTTGTTCGTGCCGGTTCGGGTGGAAGCCGGCAACCGGATTGTGTGTTTCCCACTTATTTATTTTTCTGGAGAAGTTTATGAAGATCAAAGATTCCGTCGTCCTCGTCACCGGTGCCAACCGCGGCATAGGCCTGGCTTTTGCGCGCGAGCTGCTGGCGCGCGGCGCGCGCAAGGTGTATGCGGCCGCCCGCGACCCGGCCACCATCACCCTGCCCGGCGTGCAGGCCCTGAAGCTGGACGTGACCAAGCCGGACGAAGTGGCGGCCGCCGCGGCGCTGGCGTCGGATGTCACGCTGGTGATCAACAATGCCGGCGTGGGCAAGCCGGGCGGCTTCCTCGCGGCCGACAGCGAAGAGACCTCGCATCGCATGCTGGAAACCAACTTCTTTGGTGTGCTGCGCATGAGCAAGGCTTTTGCGCCCGTGCTCAAGGCCAACGGCGGTGGCGGTTTGCTCAATGTGCTGTCGATTGTGTCGTGGGTGAACGGCGGTGAACTCGCGGCCTATGCGGCCAGCAAGTCCGCGGCCTGGTCGCTGACCAATTCGCTGCGCCATGAACTCGCCGCACAAAAGACGCAGGTGCTGGGCCTGCACATGGGTTATGTGGACACCGATTTGATCCGTGATTTCGACGTGCCCAAGAGCAGCCCCGAAGACATCGTCAAACGCGCGCTGGACGGCCTGGAGGCGGGTGCCGATGAAGTACTGGGCGATGAAATGACCCAGCAGGTCAAGCGCGGCCTGACGGCGCCCCGGCCCAGCTACCTGCCGCAGGCGGCCTGAAGCTATTTACCCAGCCTGGCACTCTTTTGCGAAAGAGGCTATGGCCCGCGTAAAGGCCTCGGGCACCTCCAGCGGCGCGAACTCGCCGCTGCCGCGCAACACCTCGCCCTTGAGGTGTTTTGCGCCCATGGCCTTGAGGCCCGGGAGGTAGTCTTCGGGTGAACGGCCGTCGGCGTCGCCCCGCAGATACAGCAGGGGCGTTTCGATGGCCTTGTGCCGGCTGTTGTGCCTGGCATCGGCCTGCAGCGCGCGGTACCAGTCAAAGCCCGCCTTGAGCGCCTCGGGGCGTTCATAGGCGCGCGCAAAGGCGGCGCGATGGTCTTCCGTCACGGCCTCTTTTTTGCCGGCCAGGAAGTTGGTAAAAAAATCAAAGTAGGCGCGCTGGTGGCCCGCGACCAGCAGCTCGGGCAATTCGGGCAGGGCATGGAAGGCGAAGTGCCAGATGCGCGGGTCGGCCAGCACCTTGTCCCAAGGGTCTATGCCGGGGACCACGGTATTCATGACCACGGCGCCCGCGATGCGTGGCCCATAGTCACGCGCCGCCGCATAGGCGATCATGCCGCCCACGTCGAGGCCGGCCACCACCATGGCGCGCGCACCGGCGCGCTCCGCCGCGCCAATCAGGATATCGGCCAGCACGGTTTTTTCGGCCGAAGGCGGCGCGCCGCGCGACTCGCCTATGGCCGGCAAGTCAAAAGCCAGCACAAAATGCCCGGCGGCGAGTGTGTCGACCACCGGGGCATAAAGTTGTTTGTCGTGGGGCCAGCCGTGCAGCAGCACGAGGGCGGGCCGGGCTGGGTCGCCGGCCGCGAGCAGGCCCAGGGTCAGGCCCTCATGGGCGATGGTGTCCGTGCGCATGCCAGGTCAGGGCCCGCCGGCATGAAGCACCTTCCGGGATACTTCATGCGTGAACGGGCCCGGCTTTGCAAGCGTGGGTTTAGCGTCGCGGCTTGGTGACCTCGTGGCCGATCACACCGCCGACGGCGGCACCGCCCACGGTGCCCAAGGCACTGCCGCCGGTCAGCGCCGAGCCGGCCACACCGCCGACACCGGCGCCGATCAGGGTGTTGCGGTCCTGGGTCGACATGCCGCTGCAGCCCGTCAGGGCGGCCAGTGAAATCGCAGCCGCGCAAATTGCGCTGTGTTTGATGCTGATCATTTTTATCTCCTTGAAGTGGATGAAATTTGAAGAGCGATAAATGCCGCTTGACTGGTTACGCCATCAATCCGCCTTCACCTGAATGAACGGTTCATCGTTCGTGCCTGCCAACAAGCCAGGGCGATGAACTTTTCATTGCTGGTTTATTCATGCTAGGCCGCCGGCTCTTCAGGGGTGTAGGACGAAATGCCGTATCGCTGAGGACCGAGTCCGATCCGGGGCGGCGTCATTTCGCACGCGGGTCGCAGGTCGCGGCACCACGCGCCATCCCGTCGGTGCTACCCCAGCCGGAGCGCACAGTCCCTTGAGATGCAGTAGAGTAGCCCGCTATGCCGCTCCATGCCCATGCCTTTGCCTTCATTTGCCAAAACCAGGCGTCTTATGCGAAGTGACATTTTTCGCATTGTGTGCGGCCTTGTCTCACTGGCCGCGGGGCTTGTCTGGGTCCTCTTCCTGCTTCTTTTCGGCGGCGAGTTTGTTGCCGAGCTTCGGTCGTTTTCGTCGAGGCCATTGGGTATCGTCCCCGCTTTCCTGCTCTCCGCGCTTGCACTGGGCTTCGTCATCCTGTTTGCCGCCGGCATCATGTCCATGCGAGCCGGGCCGCCAAGACCGCGGCTGTGGCTCACATGCATCGTGGCCGGCCTGGTCACATGCCTGGCTGCCTGGTGGCTTATGGGCGGCCCTGCGATCCAGAAATCGGGCGTACACATGTCCTGGCTCCTGTTCGGGGTGTCCGGCGGAGCATGAGCTTGTTTGCTGTCCATCCGGAGCCACAACAATCTTTTTCACCAGACACATGAGCGAAGCACCGTCGCCGCCCTTGTCGGCATACGCGAGGTTTTCCCTGGCGCTCGCCGGGGTTTTGCTGCTGCCGGCCTTGTGGTCGCTCTTCAGCGCCATCGTGTCGGCTGCGTCCACCGGGCAAGTTCTGGTCATCAGCGTTGGGCGCACCGAAACCGCCAGGGAACTCGTCCCCTGGATCAGGGGCTGGCCGCGATTTGTCGCGCCCGTCGTCATCAGCGCATCCCTGCTGCTCTGGTCCTCGGCGCATCGCTTACCTCGCAGCGCTTGGTGGCTGTCGGCCGCCACGTCCGCCCTGGGCCTTGCGCTCCTGCTGTTTTCGAAGTGGTTCACCAGCTGGTACGGTGCCATCTGGTTCGTCGGCATGGCCGCATTTGTTGCCACTACGCTCTATATCGGGAAGCGCTTCGGCGGCCTTGCCGCACTGGTGGTCATTCTTCTCGTCTTCGGCGCCGTCGTGTGGCGTATCACCAGCGCGGCCTGACGCGGCGAACCAGATAGCGCATCTGTGAATGCGTCTTTGGGGGTGGTGGCGCGCTGGTAGGGGCCGTACCGATGACCGGCCGGCCCCATTGCAAGCGCCGGTAAGATGGCGGCCTGGGTCAGAATCAGCCATTGCGATCCTCAGGAGCTGTCATTGAAAGTTCAAGGCCAATGCCATTGCGGCGCGATTGAGTACGAAGCGCAAGTCCAGCCGGGCACCATCACGGTCTGCCATTGCACCGACTGCCAGACGCAGTCCGGCTCCGTATTTCGGGCCAACATCCCCGCGCCCGCGAGCACTTTCCGGCTGGTGAAGGGCACACCCCGGACCTACATCAAGACGGCGGCCAGCGGCTCCAGGCGCGTTCTCGCGTTTTGCGAGGTCTGCGGCAGTCCCCTGTATGCCTGCGCCGCGGAGAACCCACAGGCCTACTCGCTGCGCATCGGCACGCTGAAACAGCGGCATGAATTGGGCGCCCCGCAGCGGCAAATCTGGACGCAGCGTTGTCTTTCATGGGTGACGTTTCCGGCGGAACTGGAAGCTTTTGACGGCCAGCCGTGATGGCTGAAGTCCCCGGGCAACCCATGTCTTTTGAGCGGCAGTCCATTGTGAGCCGCGGCGGAATCAACCACAGCAGCACACATTTCAATACAGCATCAACAGGTCGCTCAACATGGCACGCATGATTCCACCCCTGGTCCTCGAGATGGTCGAAGAAGCCTCCAGCTCCGCCGGCTCTGACGTTTCCCCCTTCTGGCTATCAGACAGCGAGGGCACGCCGGAAGAAGGCATGTACCAGCTGGCATCCGAGCTGGACGTCGAGAACGCCGACCAGCTGCTGGCCCAGCTCCCGCCCGGCTACAGGATGGTGTATTCAATTTTCCTGTGGGAAGCCAGCCGCGCCGGCGAGGGATTCAAGACGGGCACCGACAACTCGGGGTTGGCGCTGGTGCAGGCCGCGGCAAAAGCCTATGCCGAAGCGGGCATGCCGGAAGAAGCCGCGGCGCTGGAGCGCATGCTGGCGCAGTATGTTCAAACACCGTTGGATTACGACAGCATCGAGGCCGCGTACGAGGCCGTGGACAATCCCTACCAGGACGACTGGGAGCGCATTCCGCGCCTGGTCAGGCATCTTTGCGAACACGCGGACCGTTACTTCTACATCGAGGCTTGAGTGCCGGCAGCCCACCGCATGAGTGCATGGGATCAAAATATCCCGGGTTTTGCGCGCCGGGTGCGGTATGGTTCCGGCAAACCACCGGAAAACACATGAAACATATACGCGCGATGGCATGGACCGCAGCAGGCCTGGGCTGGCTGGCGGCCTTCTTCTTTTTGGGATCGACCATAGGCGGCGTGCAGTGGATAGCCCACACCGGGCGCACCATTCCGGCCGCATTGAACATCGCGATGGCCGCCCTTTGTTTAGCGGCGGCTTATTGCCTGTTCTCCGGCGGAAAGCTTCCCAGAGCCCTCGCCATCCCCATCGTGCTGCTCGCGTCGCTGCACCTGCTGAACATTTTCACTTTTCTGCTTTTTGCAGCGCGTGTCCAGTCCGATTTTTTAACCCCGCTGTTCCTGCTGTCGGCCTTTGTTCCCACCAATACGGGCTTCACTGCGTGGATTCCCGGGTATCTCAATCTTTTCCTGCTTCCGGTGCTTTCCTTGCTGCTGGTCTTTTTTGGCGGCGACCAGGAAAAGGCGGCAGATCCGTCATGAAATTCCTCGCGCTGCTTTTAGTGATCTTCTCCGGCTTGTTTTATCTCTTTGGCTCCGAAGAGAAGGAGCGCGCTGAAACCATGGCTTCGGTCGCCAGGTCACCGGGCTTTGTCCGCGCCACACCGGACGGCATGACCAAGGTATCAGGCAAGCACGGGGACTCGTACCGGGTCCACTTCAAATATGTGGTCGATGGCGTGGCCTACCGCACCACAACCACCTCCACAGACGAAGCCGGTGCCCGCTGGTACATTGACGAGCCTGTTGTGGAGGTGGCCTACGACACACGAAAGCCCTCGGTCGCCACCATGCGGCGCTATTACGACTTGCGGGACAAGCGGGAAAGTGTCGGAAGTGCCTTGTTCGTATCGGGGGTTCTTTCGCTGGGCCTTGCTTTGCCCATTGCCTTTGGTGTTGCCTGGCCCCTGGGGTGGTTGCGCCGGAAGAAGAAAGTGGCAGGACCGGTCTAAGCCCCTATCCCCAAAAACTGCCCATGCGGATTCACTTCCTTCAAATCCTGGCCTGCCTCGGGCTCGCGCTTTGCGCGCCGGCCAAAGCACAGGGCCGCTCCGCACCCTTCACCGGAACATGGTCCATAGACCTCAGGACACCGGCTGAAAAGAAAGACAAGGTCGAGTGCGGCACGGCGGTTTTTAAGCTGTCGCAAACAGGCGCCAAAATCGTTGGCGATCACGCCATGGCAACGCCTGGCTGCGGGCGCATGAACGAGGGAGGCGAAGCCAGCGTCAAAGGCCTTGTGCTTGGCGGGAGCGCCGTGCTCACGGTGACAAGCGCAAGAAACGGCCAGATCGTGCTCGGATCGGCAAAGGTCCGCGGCGATTCCCTGCATTGGCAGGTGAGTGAGGAAATCAAGGCGGGAGAGCCGGAGGGAGACTCCGGTTTGATTCTTCAGAGCGGGGTTTTGCGCAGGGAACACCCGTGAAAGCCCTCTGAAAATGAATGGGCCCACTGCCGTAAACCGTCATGACAGCACTTACGATAAGGTCATGTAAGGTCATGGAGAGAAGGCTGCCGCTGGCCTCATCAACCATAAATCAAGGGGCCAGATCATGAATTACCTGTCGAATGCGACCTTTGCAGGCCTGCTGCTTGTTTGCTCCTGCGCGGCGCATGCTGTGGAACCTGTGAATGACCCGGTGAAATACCTGCAAGATCGCATCTTGTGGGTCACTGCAGGCGATATCCGGGATGGATTTCCGGCAAAGTCTCTCGAGTCCAAACTCCACGTGACTTTTCGGCAAGCCATGGAGCTCAAGGGTCCTGAGGGAACGATCAATTTGGCCGGCGCGGCTTCCGTGCCGCAGTTTCTGGACACCGCCGGGACACAATTGATCCAGACGCAAGCGGGCTCCAACAAGCCGCAAAGGGTGCTGCACGTCATGTTCAGCAGCAATGGACCGTGTGTCCCTCTGCAGGCAGCCGTCTCATCGCCCCGGTGCACATTCGCGAAACCCTATATGGCGCCTGGAATCACCATGCCGGGGTCTCCCCAGACCTTGAGCCTGCAAGGGATGATGTGCCCCAAGGAGGGAAATCGCGATGTTGTCGTCAGGCTGACCGCGCCGGATCAAAAATGTATTCGGGCGCTCACCGTGAGCGACAACTAGACCTTGCTGGATACACGAGCCTAGGCCTCAAGATGAAAATTTGCGCCGAATGCAAGTCGCCTGCGCCGGATGCGCTGCTGGCCTGTTCCGCCTGTGGTTGCGGCATCTTCACTGAACCGGACGCTCCAGGTTCCGGGAAGCGCGCCGAGTCCGATTTCGCCGTC
Organism: Polaromonas sp. P1_A2; assembly: GCF_056406895.1. Lineage (NCBI taxonomy): Bacteria > Pseudomonadati > Pseudomonadota > Betaproteobacteria > Burkholderiales > Comamonadaceae > Polaromonas > Polaromonas sp. P1_A2. The sequence goes on from NZ_JBFTZI010000003.1 coordinate 488,702, forward strand.
CTGCTTAAATGGGCGGTCGGCTACTTGCTTTGCGCGATGCTGCTGGGCGTGGCCACCACCCTGATGGCGCATATGCTGTTGCGCGGCGGCTTCCGGACGGCGGCGGAGGGAATGGCCACATCCCCCGTCATGCTGGTTCCTGTCCTCACAACGCTGTTCTTTGCGCGCTATTCAAGCCGTTATCACAAGCCCATCGCCCGAGCCGGCGCGCTCTACCTGGCCATCTCGGTTCTTGGACTCGGTGTGCACTTGATAGGGTCCGGGCGCCCGGCCGGCTATCTTGGCGCAGCGGTAAACACCTTGGTTTTTGCGCTGCTTGGCACGGCCATCGGCTTTTTCTTCAGGCGCAAGGATGGCTGAACCGCCGCCCGCCAGACAGCAAACCAAATCACTGTTGAATCCACAGTGCATACTTCGGGCATGAACGGAATGACACCGTCGTCTCTGACTACCCATTCAGAACGAGTTTTCAGCATTGATCATTTTCTTGCTTCGGCGGACTGTGCTGAACTGATGGGTTTGGCCGATGAACATGGATTCGAAGCGGCGGGCGTGCGCACTGCCGAGGGCCAGCGATCCATGCCCACGGTACGCAACAATGAGCGTGCCTTGTTTGAGTCTCCTCGCTGGGTGATGCGCCTATGGGAGGGCCTGGCGGGAGCCGCGCTACCGGCCTTGCAAGGGCAAAAGGCCGTGGGGCTGCCCAAGGACCTTCGGTTCTACAGGTATTCGCCGGGGCAGCGCTTCAAGATGCACAAGGACGGCCCGTGGACGGAGGGCGGCTTCACGAGTCGACTGACCTTCCTGGTCTACCTCAACGAAAACTTCGTTGGTGGGGAAACCGATTTCCGCGACTTCAAGATCCTGCCCCGAACCGGCCGTGCCCTGCTTTTTATCCATGACACCTGGCACGAGGGTGCAACTGTCGAGGAAGGAACAAAGTATGTTCTGCGTTCTGATGTGCTTTACGGGGTAGCGCCCTAATCGAATAATCATCTATCAACAAAGCAATGCCCTCAACCGAATGCCCCAATTGCACATCAGGCAAAGATGTTCGCGAGAAAGTGCTGTTGGTCGACAAACTTAATGCGGACCGGTATTTTTATGTTGAGGATTGGCTGTAGGCTCGAGTCACGAACAGTCCCCGCATACAAGCCCCTCCATTGAGCGAACCTTTCGAAAACTCACACACCCCCCGGCATCAAACCTTATGGCGCGTTCACGCAACGACTACGTCAAAAAGCGGGCCATCCGCTTTCAGAAATTGCGTGCCAGGCTGCTTGCCTGCTACCTTGTGCCCGGCATGGCTGCCTTGCTTGCGGCAATTGTTTCCCTTGTGATGGCCGCCTCTGCATGGCTGCAGCTTGCAATATTCGGTATTGCCTTCACGCTTTTAGCCATTGGTGAAACAAAGTACCGATGCCCCGTCTGCAACCGTACTCCGCCTGGAAATTTCAATCCGAAGTCTTGTGGTTATTGCAAAACCGTCCTGCGGTGGCGGAGATGATCGAGTGGTACAGGTCCCTCGTGGCCCTACCGTGTCAGCCTTGTCCTACATCCAAAGATGACATTCATGGATGTCTTTTGACATAGCGGCGAATATGCTCGGAGCGCATGGTTCCCAAAGACAAGCGTGAAAAAGGCGGTACCGCGCTCGATCAGATTCGGGCGTCGCTGAGGCAGTTTTTGCGGATCAGGGACTTGCAGGAAAAGCTAACCCCACACGGCACGGAACAACCCGGCCGGCCGCTTGCGAGTGACGAGCTCAAGCACTGGCGGGATTCACTCGGCGAGGACAGCCGTACACGGTCGCGGGTCAAGCCACGTGGCGGCAAGAAGGATTAAACCCCGCCGGGCCTCAAGCCCACTCCGACACGCACAGCGCAGCCCCGATGGTTGGTAGCCAATCTTCTAGCTGGGGCGAACCTTTTGGGCTCTTTTGATGGAAGGCCCGACCAACAGCAACAACAGGACTGGCGGGAAGATACACACGGCGAGAATCCGCGCGAAACTCACGTTGCTGAACCAACAGCGCAATGCCACAGCCATCCAGCCTATCGCGCCCATCAGGACAAACACAATCGTGATCTTGAAGAAAAAGAGCGCAAAAAGAAGCCCTAGGCCCAGCGCCAGCACAGCAGCACCGACGTACACATCGGTATCCTTGCGCTCGACGGGTCCCCGTCGTTCAGACGCGCTCAGCCCCACTCCGATAGCCTCCCCGATACCAACCTGAACCGCCGCCCGCAACGCGAGGCCAGCGTTTCATCATGCGTGACCAGCACAAAAGCCGTGCCGAAATCACGCGCAAGCTTCAGCATCAGCTCAAACACGCCGTCGGCCGTGGAACGGTCGAGGTTGCCGGTGGGCTCGTCGGCCAGCACGCAAGCCGGCTGGGTGACCAGGGCGCGGGCAATCGCGACGCGCTGGCGTTCGCCGCCTGAGAGCTCCGCGGGCCTATGGTGGATGCGGTCCTTGAGGCCGACGGCGGCCAGCATCTCGGTGGCGATGCGTGAGGACTCGGCGGGCGCCTGGCGGCGTATCCACAGCGGCATGGCGACGTTGTCGAGGGCGCTGAATTCGGGCAGCAGGTGGTGGAACTGGTAAACAAAACCTAAATGCTGGTTGCGCAAGTCACCCTGCTGCTGGGGCGACAAGGCCGACAGCACTTTGCCCTTGAGTTCCACCTGGCCGCTGGTGGGCGCGTCCAGGCCGCCCATCAAATGCAGCAGCGTGCTTTTGCCGGATCCCGAAGCGCCGACGATGGCCAGGGTTTCGCCGGCGTGGACTTGCAGGTCCACGCCGTGCAGCACCGTGAGGTCTATTAACCCTTCGTGGAAGCGTTTGGTGAGGGCGCTGGCCTTGAGGACCACTTCGCCATTGGCCTTGCCGGTTTGCAGCGTGGCGGTCATGTCGTTCTTGAGCTCACTCATAACGCAGGGCCTCCGCGGGATTGACCCGGCTGGCGCGCCAGCTCGGGTAGATGGTGGCCAAAAAGGACAGCAGCAGGGAGATGACGACGATGGGCATGATGTCGGCGTATTGCGGTTCGCTGGGCATGCGGCTGATCAGGTAGATGTCTTTGGGTAAAAAACTGGCGTTGAGCGCGCGCTCTATGGCAGGCACGATGACGTCGATGTTGAAGGCAATGCCCAGGCCCAGGACCAGGCCCGAGAGTGTGCCTATCACGCCGACCAGCGCGCCCTGCACCATGAAGATTTTCATGATGCTTTTCGGGCTGGAACCCAGGGTGCGCAAAATCGCGATGTCGGCGCGCTTGTCGGTCACCGTCATGACCAGGGTGCTGACCAGGTTGAAGGCGGCCACCGCGACGATGAGCGTGAGGATGATGAACATCATGCGTTTTTCGAGCTGCACGGCGGCGAACCAGGTCTTGTTCTGGCGCGTCCAGTCGCGTATCAAGAGGTCGCCGCTCAGCGTGCGCGACAGCTCCAGCGCCACTTCGCGCGCCTGGTGCAAGTCTTTCAGGCGTATGCGTATGCCGGTCGGGCCTTCGAGCCTGAAGATTTTGGCGGCGTCGTCCTGGTGCATCATGACCAGGGCCGAGTCGTATTCATAGTGGCCGGAGTCAAAGGTGCCGACCACCGTCATCTGCTTCAAGCGCGGCACCACGCCGGCCGGGGTGACCTGGCCGCTGGGCGCGATCAGGGTGACGGTGTCGCCCTCGCGCACGCCCATGGCGCGGGCCAGCTCGCCGCCCAGCACCACGCCGAAATTGCCGGGCACCAGTTTCTGGAGTGCGGGCGCCGAGGTCACGGCGAGGTCGGTGACCTGGCCTTCGAGGGCCGGGTCTATGCCGCGCACGAGGGTGCCCTTCATGTCTTCACCGCGCGCCAGCAGGGCCTGGGCCGCGACAAAGGTGGCGGCGCCCGTGACCTGGGGGTTGGCCTTGATTTCAGCGAGGGTTTTGGCCGGGTCGGGCAGCGCGACGCCGCCCGGGGCGAAGACCTCGATGTGCGAGATCACGCCCAGCATGCGGTCGCGCACTTCCTTCTGGAAGCCGTTCATCACACTGAGCACGATGATGAGGGCGGCGACGCCGAGCGCGATGCCCAGCATGGAGACACCCGAGATAAAAGAGATAAAACCGTTGCGCCGGGTGGCGCGGCCGGCGCGGGTGTAGCGCCAGCCTAATATCAGTTCATACGGAATTTGCATCCGGGTATTGTTGCATCCCGGACAATAGCCCCATGTCAGCCAATTCCCCCACCCCTTTCACCGGGCCGCAACTGCTGCTGCCCTTCGCGGCCTGCGGCGCGGAGGCCTGGCTGCCGGCGATGAAGGCGCTGCCGGCCGACAGCACACGCAATCTGGCCCAGCTGCTCAAGGGCATGAAGTCAGTGCACACTGATGAAGCCGATGCCCACACGCTGTCGCCGCCGCATGAACGGGCTTTGGCCCGGGCGCTGGGCATGGCGAACTCCAACACAGCCGACGGCCTGATTCCCTGGGCCGCGCGCGATGCGGCGCTGCACCTGCCCGGCAGCACGGGCAAGGCCTGGGCCTGGATCACGCCCTGCCACTGGGCCATGGGCCGCGAGCATGCAACCCTGACCGACCCGGCCGCGCTGGGCCTGCAGGAGGGCGAATCACGCGCCCTGCTGGCGGCCATGCAGCCTTATTTCGACGGCGACGGCATCACGCTGCACTATGTGCCAGCCCTGGGGCCGGCGCGCTGGCTGGCCGAGGGCGAGCTGTTTCGCAGCCTGCCCACCGCCTCGCTGGACCGGGTGCTGGGCCGCAATGTAGACCCCTGGCTGCCCAAGCAGGACAAACAAGACCCCAAGGGCACGGCGCGCAAGGTCAAGCTTTTGCAGAACGAGATGCAGATGCTGCTGTACACCCATGCACTCAATGACGAGCGCGCGGCACGGCGCCAGCTGCCGGTCAATTCTTTCTGGCCCAGCGGCACGGGTGCGCTGGCTGCGGGCTACGCGGCCGGCAAAGCGCCAGTGCCGGCCATGCCGCGCAGCCTGGCGCAGGCGGTGTTTGCCGACGACTGGGCGGCTTATGCCCAGGCCTGGGCCGCATTGGATGCGAACGAGATTGCCGCCCTGCTGGCGCGCCAGCGCGCGGGCGAGGCCGTGCGGCTGACGCTGTGTGGTGAGCGCGGCGCGGCCACCTTTGAGACAGCGCACCAAGGCTTTTTTGCCAGGATCGCGGCCAGCCTGGCCCCCACCCCTTTGCTGGCGGCGCTGGAGCGGCTGTAAGCCCCAGCGCCCGGTACCCCCTCATATATATAGAGAGTTTGAAAACCCCCTCATGAAAATCCAGGTACGAGAAGTCCCGCCGCGCAGCGTCTGGGCGCTGCAGCAGGCCGGTATACACCCGCTGCTGGCGCAGCTTTACGCGGCGCGGGGCGTGCATTCGGCTGACGAGCTGGACGACGGCCTGGGCCGGCTGCTGCCGCCTTCTTCGCTGCGCGGCGCGCTGGAGGCCGCCAGGCTGCTGGCCGATGTGATGGCCGCCGGCAAAAAGATCTGTGTGGTGGCCGATTACGACTGCGACGGTGCCACCGCCTGCGCCGTGGCGCTGCGCGGCCTCAGGCTGCTGGGCGCGCGCGATGTGGGCTATCTGGTGCCCGACCGCGTGACCGACGGCTACGGCCTGACGCCGCCGATTGCCGAGCGCGTGAAAGCCGGCGGCGCCGACCTGCTGGTGACGGTGGACAACGGCATCGCCAGCATGGAGGGCGTGGCGCGCGCCCGCGCCCTGGGCATGCAGGTGCTGGTGACCGACCACCACCTGCCGGCGCTCAAAGACGGCCAGGTGGTGCTGCCCGAGGCCGATGTGATCGTGAACCCCAACCAGCCTGGGTGCACATTCGAGAGCAAGTCGATTGCCGGTGTGGGTGTGATGTTTTATGTGCTGCTGGCGCTGCGCGCCGAGCTGCGCGTGCGCGGCGCTTTTGATGCGGCGAATCAACCGAAGCTGGATACGCTGCTGCCACTGGTGGCCTTGGGCACCGTCGCCGACGTGGTGAAACTGGACGCCAATAACCGCCGCCTGGTGGCGCAAGGCTTGAAGCGCATACGCGCGGGCCATTTGCCGGCCGGCCTGGCCGCTTTGTTCAGCGCCGCGGGCCGCCAGGCGGGCGCGGCCACCACCTTTGACTTTGCCTTTGCGCTGGGCCCGCGCATCAATGCGGCGGGCCGGCTCAGCGACATGACGCTGGGCATTGAATGCCTGCTGACCGACGACGCGGCGCGCGGCGAAGAGCTCGCCAGGACGCTGGACGGCATCAACCGCGAGCGCCGCGACATCGAGGCCGGCATGCGCGAGCAGGCGCAGCTGGCGGCCGACGCGATGATCGATGAAGACGAGGAGCCGCCGCCGGCGATCGCGATCTTCGACCCGGAATTCCATGAGGGCGTGGTCGGCATCGTGGCCTCGCGCGTGAAAGACAAGCTGCACAGGCCGACCTTTGTGTTTGCCGCCAGCCAGGCGCCGGGCAAGGAGCATGAACTCAAGGGCTCGGGCCGGTCCATCCCCGGGTTTCACCTGCGCGACGCGCTTGATTTGGTGACCAAGCGCCACCCGGGCGTGCTGCTGCGTTTTGGCGGCCATGCGATGGCAGCCGGCTGCACCATCGCCGAGGAAAATTTCGAGCTCTTCGAGCAGGCGCTGCAGCAGGTCGCGCATGAATGGCTGGACGCGGCCACGCTGACGCGCCGCATGGACACCGACGGCCCGCTGGCGCCCGAATACCGGCGCGCCGACCTGGTCGACACCTTGCACAAGGAAGTCTGGGGCCAGGGTTTTGCGGCGCCCACCTTTAGCGAGGTGGTGGAAGTGGTGTCGCAGCGTTTGGTCGGCGAAAAACACCTGGCGCTCAAACTCAAACACCAGGGCCAGCCGGTGGACGGCATCTGGTTCGGCCATACCGAAGCGCTGCCGGCCCGGGTCAAGCTGGCCTTCCGGCTGGACGCCGACGAATGGCAGGGCGTGAAGCGCGTGCGCTTTCTGGTCGAGGGCGCGGAGATCTGAGTGTTGCCGGTGGAGCGCCCCCTCCCCCTCCGGGGAAAGGCGCAAGAGGACCTCACTGCAGTTCAAACTCCCCGCCGCGCTCTATCGCGCGCTGGTAAGCGGGCCTGGCGTGTATGCGCGCGAGGAAGTCCATCAGGTTCGGCCGGCTTTCGTTGAGCCCGCCGCGCGCGGCGGCGGCTTCCAGCGGGAAGCTCATCTGGATGTCGGCACCGCTGAACTCCTTGCCGGCAAACCAGCCGCCCTGGGGCAGCGACATTTCAAGAAAGTCCAGGTGTTGCCTGAGCTGCGGCTCGATAAAGGTCTTTTTGACCTTGCCGGTGATGCCGCGCGCGATGGGCTTCACAAAAAACGGCATGGGCGAGTTCTCGATCTTGTCGAAGACCAGCTTGAGCAAGAGCGGCGGCATGGCCGAGCCTTCGGCGTAGTGCAGCCAGTAGGTGTAGCGCAGGTGCTCGGGCGTGCCGGCTGGGGGTGCCAGCCGCCCGGCGCCGTAGCGACTGACCAGGTAGTCGATGATGGCGCCCGATTCGGCCAGGGTGAGTTCGCCGTCGGTAATGACCGGCGATTTACCGAGCGGGTGCACCGCGCGCAGCGAGGGCGGGGCCAGCATGGTTTTGGGGTCGCGCTGGTAGCGCTGGATCTCATAGGGCAGGCCCAGCTCCTCCATGAGCCAGAGGATGCGTTGCGAGCGTGAGTTGTTCAGGTGGTGCAGGGTGATCAAGAGGTGGCTCCGTTGGACATCAGCGATGCGATGAAGGCATGGTAGGCCATGCCGCACCGCCCTGAAGCCGCCACGGCGCGCACCGCGGCCGGCCGCTTTGCACCCCGCGGGGGCGGCCGGGCACCAGAAACAGGCATTTTGTACACAATCTTCTGAAAAATCGCATACAAAGCTGGCACAGGCCTTGCACACAAGGGCGGCATGAACGCCCTTGCCAGCCCCGCGCCCGCCGCCATTGAAGCCATTGCGCTGACCAAACGTTATGCGCAGCAGGACAGGCCGGCGGTGGACGGCATCCACCTGCGCATTGCCGGCGGCAGCTACTGCTGCCTGCTGGGGCCCTCGGGCTGCGGCAAAAGCACGACGCTGCGCATGATGGCGGGCCATGAGTCGGTCACCAGCGGCGACATCCTGCTGGAAAACCGCAATATCACCGACCTGCCGGCCGCCGGCCGGGGCACGGCCATGATGTTCCAGAGCTTCGCGCTGTTCCCGCACCTGTCGGCGCTGGACAACGTGGCCTTCAGCCTCAAGATGAAAGGGGTGGACAAGGCGGCGCGGCGGCGCCAGGCCCAGGAACTGCTGGAGCGGGTGGCCATGGGCCACCTGGCCGAACGCAAGCCGGCCGAGCTCTCGGGCGGGCAGCAGCAGCGCGTGGCGCTGGCGCGCGCGCTGATCACGCAGCCGCGCGTGCTGCTGCTGGATGAACCGCTGTCGGCGCTGGACCCGTTTTTGCGCATCCAGATGCGCGCCGAGCTGCGCCGCTGGCAGAAAGAGCTGGGCCTGACCTTTATCCACGTCACCCATTCGCAGGAAGAGGCGATGGCGCTGGCCGACACCATGGTGGTGATGAACCACGGCCGCATCGAGCAGCAGGGCTCGCCCCATGAGATCTACAACCGCCCGGCCAGCGAATTCGTGGCGCGCTTCATGGGCGGGCACAACGTGCTGGACACGCCGGCGGGCCGCATAGGCGTGCGCACCGACCAGATGCGGATCACGCCGGCCGGCGAGGCCGCGCCCGATGCGCCGCACAACCGGCGCGCCGTGGTCACCGACGTCGAATACCAGGGCACTTATGTGCTGCTGGGCCTGCAGAACCCGGGCGTGTCGCTGAGCGCCAGCAGCACGGCCGAGCTGTCGGTGATGCTGCCCGAGGCGGCGTTCGCGGCGCGGCCTTATGCGCCCGGCGACGCGGTGCAGCTGTCGTGGGCGCCCGAGGCGGCGCACACGCTGCGCGCCGCGGCTCCGGCCTGACACCGCTTTTGTTTTGCCCACCGTTTTCCAACCGCCCCTTCGCAAGAAGATTTCCACCCCAGCACAGGAGTTTCACCATGTCCGACGCCTTTCCTGATCAAAAGAACCCGCAAGATATCGCCGACGGCACCCCTGCGGGCGGCCTGCCGCGCCGCGCCCTGCTCAAGGGCACGGCGGGCATCCTGGCCACGGGCATGTTCCCGGCCGTGCATGCGCAGGAAAAAATCGTGCTGCGCTACCTGGGCACCGCGGTGAACCAGGACAAGGCGATTGCCGAGAAGTTCAAGGCCGACACCGGCATCACCATCCAGTACGTGGCCGTCACCACCGACGACGTGACCAAACGCGCGGTGACCGCGCCCAACAGCTTCGACCTGATAGACACCGAGTACTTCTCGCTCAAGAAGATCGTGCCCACCGGCAACCTGAAGGGCATAGACACCAAAAAGATCAAGAACGCCGACAAGATCACCACGCTGTTCACCACCGGCACCGTGGCCGGCAAAGCCGTGGGCGACCAGGGCACGGCGCCCAAGAAGGTGATTTACCTCGAGGGCGAAAAGAGCAAGGTCTTCGCCAAGAGCCCGACGCAGTTCATGTCGCTGATCCCCACGGTGTACAACGCCGACACGCTGGGCATACGCCCCGACCTGATCAAGCGCCCCATCAATTCCTGGGCCGAGCTGCTGAACCCCGAGTTCAAGGGCAAGGCCGCGATCCTGAACATCCCGTCCATCGGCATCATGGACGCGGCCATGGTGGTGGAAGCCAAGGGCATCTACAAATACCCGGACAAGGGCAATATGACCAAGAAGGAGATCGACCTCACGATCGCCACGCTGATCGAGGCCAAGAAGGCCGGCCAGTTCCGCGCGCTGTGGAAGGACTTCAACGAGTCGGTCAACCTGATGGCCTCGGGCGAGGTGGTGATCCAGTCCATGTGGAGCCCCGCCGTGACGGCCGTGCGCACCAAGGGCATCGCCTGCAACTTCCAGCCGCTCAAGGAAGGCTACCGCGCCTGGGCCGCCGGCTTCGGCCTGCCGGCCACGCTCTCGGGCAAGAAGCTGGACGGCGCCTATGAATTCATCAACTGGTTCCTCGACGGCTGGGCCGGTGCCTACCTGAACCGCCAGGGCTATTACAGCGCCGTGCTGGAAACCGCCAAGGCCAAGATGGAAGCCTACGAATGGGCCTACTGGATGGAAGGCAAGCCCGCCTCGCAGGACATCAAGAGCCCCAACGGCGACGTGCTGGCCAAGGCCGGCGCGGTGCGCGACGGCGGCAGCTACGAGGCGCGCATGGGCGGCATCGCGTGCTGGAATGCGGTGATGGATGAGAACAATTACATGGTCCAGAAGTGGAATGAGTTCGTAGCTGCATAAGCACCCCCCTGTTGCCGCTCACTTCGTGTAGCGGCCTCTCCCCTGCAGGGGACGACAGCTGCGGCCTGGCGAAGCCAGTTCCGCGCTGTCGCTGGAAGGGGCTTCGCTTGCTCTGGTGGTTCTTTTTTAACTTCGGGTCGTCATGAGTACACCGGCAATCACTGCACATTCCGCTCCGGCCAAGGCGCCGGGGCGTGCGCTTGCCGCCTGGTGGCAGGCGCTGCCGCTGGCGTCGGTGTTTGTGCTGTTCTTCCTGATCCCGCTGGCGCTGGTGCTGACGGTGAGCTTTTGGGACTTCAATGAATACGAGCTGCTGCCCGGCTTCACGCTGAAGAATTACTCCGCCATTTTTGCGGGCTGCGGCAGCGGCGCGGACCTGTGCGTGACCTTCAAGACCTATCTGTCGACTTTCAAGTTCAGCCTGCTGGTCTGGCTGATCACGCTGGTGACCGGTTTCACCGTGTCCTACTTTTTGGCCTTTCACGTGCGTTCGCAGGGCGCGCAGACGCTGCTCTTTGTGCTGTGCACCATCCCGTTCTGGACGTCGAACGTGATCCGCATGATCTCCTGGGTGCCGCTGCTGGGCCGCAACGGCCTGGTCAACCAGGGCCTGCTGGGCATGGGCGTGGTGAGCCAGCCGGTCGAGTGGCTGCTGTTCTCGGATTTTTCGGTGGTGCTGGCCTTTGTGCACCTGTACACCATGTTCATGATCGTGCCCATCTTCAACTCCATGATGCGCATAGACCGCAGCCTGATCGAGGCGGCCAATGACAGCGGCGCCTCGGCCTGGCAGACACTGTGGAACGTCATCGTGCCGCTGTCGCGCACCGGCATCATCATCGGCTCCATCTTTGTGCTCACCATCGTGATGGGCGACTTCGTGACCATAGGCGTGATGGGTGGCCAGCAGATCGCCTCCATCGGCAAGGTCATCCAGGTGCAGACCTCTTACCTGCAGTTCCCGCTGGCGGCGGCCAATGCGGTGATCCTGCTGGCCGTGGTGCTGATGATCATCTGGGCCTTGACGCGGCTGGTCGATATCCGCAAAGAACTATGACCCCCACGCTTGTCACTTCGTGTACTACGCTGCCCCCCGAGGGGGCTGGCCTTGCTTGGGGCGGCCCGGCGCTGCGGCCCCTCCTGCGGAGGTTCTAAGCTATGTCCGATAAACGCTCTGCCGGCTTCTGGCTCCTCGCCGCGTTCTTCGCGCTGTTTGTGCTGTTTCTCTACGGGCCGATGTTCATCATCGTGCTGCTGAGCTTCCAGGGCCCGGAAGGCGGGCTCACCTTTCCGCTGCGCGGCGTCTCGCTGCACTGGTTCCACAAGCTGGCCGAGGGGCTGGGCGTGGTCGACATAGGCTCGGCGCTCAAGCGCTCGCTGGGCCTGGGCCTGGCGGTGACGGCCTTCACGGTGCTGTTCTCGGTACTCGCGGGCCTGGCTTTTCGCAAAAAACTCGCGGGCGGCAACACCCTGTTCTTTGTGGTGGTGGCCAGCCTGATCATGCCCTCCATCATCGTGTCGCTGGGCATAGGCCTGGAGTTCCGCCTGCTGGATGGCGGCATCAAGAAGCTGCTGGAGCTGCTGGGCATGGCCGGCGCGCTGGAGGACTACGGCACGGCGCTGGGCCTGTTTACCTCGGCGCTGGGCGCGCACCTGACCTGGACGCTGCCTTTCGGCCTGCTCATCATGTTCGCGGTGTTCAACCGCTTCAACCCGGCCTATGAGGAAGCCGCGCGCGACCTGGGCGCCACGCCCTGGCAGGGCTTTCGCCACGTGGTGCTGCCGCTGATCGCGCCGTCGGTGGTGGGCATAGGCATGTTCGGCTTCACCCTGAGCTGGGACGAAATCGCCCGCACCTCGCAGGCCATAGGCGATGTGAATACACTGCCGCTGGAACTGCAGGGCCTGACGACCACCGTCACCACGCCGGCCATCTACGCGCTGGGCACGGTCACCACCGTGGTGTCGCTGGGGGTGGTGGCCCTGGCCATGGGCCTGGCCTGGTGGCTGGGCAAGCGGCAGAAAAAAGGACAGCGATGACACCGACAACCACGGCGGCGCCCGCCGCGCCCCCGACCGACACCGAGATGTATGAACGCGTGGTCTCGGCCATCCTGGACCACCGCCTGCCGCCGGGCACCAAGCTCGGCGAAGACAAGCTGGCCGGCGCCTTCGGCGTGTCGCGCACGCGCATACGCCCGGTGCTGCTGCGCCTGGCCAATGAGCAGGTGGTCACGCTGGTGCCCAACCGCGGCGCCACCGTGGCCCAGCCGACCGAGCAGGAAGCGCGCGAGGTCTTCGAGGTGCGCCGGCTGATAGAACCCACGCTGGTGGAACTGTTCATCGCCAAGGCCGACGAGGCCGACATGCGGCAGCTCAAGCGCTGCATCGACGACGAGGAAGCCGCGCGGCTGGCCGGCGACATGCACCGCGCGATACGGCTGTCGGGCGACTTCCACCTGCAGATCGCCGAGCGCGCCGGCCACCAGACCCTGGGGCGCATCCTGCGCGAGCTCACCTCGCGCACCTCGCTGATCCTGATGACCTACGGCACGGCTCTCGGCGACATCCGCGAGGACCGTGATGGCGCGGCTGCCTGCCGCTGCCGTGAACACCGCGTGCTGCTGGACGCGATCCGCCTGCGCGACGCGCGGGAAGCGGCGCGCCACATGCGCGAGCACCTGACGCGCCTGGAGTCGCAGCTGCAGTTCACGCCGCCGGCGGGCGAGGCGCCCGACCTGTCGGCGCTGTTCTCCTGAGCCTGGACGGGAGTGCCATGCGCAAGCTGCTGGTTATCAACCCCAATACATCAGCCTCGGTCAGCGCGCTGCTGCAAACCCATGTGCAGGCCGCCGCCGGGCTGCATGTGCAGGTCAGCACCGTCACCGCGCGTTTCGGCGCGCCCTATATTTCGGACGAGGCCAGCTACGCGGTGGCCGCGCATGCCGCGCTGGACGCCTGGGCGGCTGCGCTCGCGGTGCCCGGCGCGGCGCCCGACGCGGTGCTGATAGGCTGCTTCGGCGACCCCGGCCTGCTGGCGCTGCGCGAGAGCAGCCCGGTGCCGGTCACCGGCCTGGCCGAGGCGGCCTTTATCGAGGCGGCGCGCCACGGCCGCTTTGCCATCGTCACCGGGGGTGAGCGCTGGGGGCCCATGCTGCAGCGCCTGGCCCAGGCCCTGGGCCACGCGCCTTCACTGGCCGGCATCCACACCGTCGCGCCCACCGGCGCGCAGCTGGCCGCCGACCCGGCCGCCGCGCGCACCCTGCTGGCCCAGGCCTGCCGCGACGCGGTGCGCCAGCTGGGCGCGCAGGCGGTGATCCTGGGCGGCGCGGGCCTGGCCGGCATGGCCGCGGCCCTGCAGCCCGGGCTGGGCGTGCCCCTCATCGACAGCGTGCTGGCTGGCGCGCACTGGGCCTTGCGCAGCCACGCGCCGCCGCCGCAGCGCGGCAAGCCGGGCTTTGATGTGCCCTGGGACAAGCTTTCGCCGGAGCTGACGGCTTTGGGTTTGTAGCCCGGCGGGCAAGGATATGTGAGTACGCACTGCACTCCATAAGCAGAAGGCCTAAAATGGGCCTGTGACCCCCCAAAACATCCTGAATGCCGACCTGCATTGCCACTCTGTGGTGTCGGACGGCACGCTCACGCCGGAGGCGCTGGCGGAACGGGCCAAGGCCAACGGGGTGGAGCTCTGGGCCCTGACCGACCACGACGAAATCGGCGGCCAGCAGCGCGCCGCGGCGGCCGCCAAGGCCCAGGGCATGCACTACCTGACGGGCACCGAGGTCTCGGTCACCTTCGCCGGGCAGACGGTGCACATCGTGGGCCTGGGTTTTGACGCCGGCAATCCCGAGATCATGCAGGGCCTGCGCAACACGCGCGGCGGGCGCGAGCAGCGCGCCATGGAAATGTCGGACTCGCTGGCCAAGGTCGGCATCAAGGGCGCTTACGAGGGCGCACTGAAGTTCGTCGGCAACCCCGAGCTGATCTCGCGCACGCACTTCGCGCGCTTTCTGGTCGAAAGCGGCGTGTGCCGCGAAACCAATGAAGTCTTCCGCAAATACCTGACCGAAGGCAAGCCCGGCTATGTGCCGCACCGCTGGGCCACGCTGCGCGACGCCGTGACCTGGATCACCCAGGCCCAAGGCGTCGCGGTGATCGCCCACCCGGGCCGCTACAAGTTCACCCCCAACGAGGAATACGCCTTGTTCACCGAGTTCAAGTCCCACGGCGGGCGCGGCGTGGAGGTCGTCACCGGCAGCCACACGCCCCAGGAATACCTCAAGTACGCCGAAACGGCCAAGGAGTTCGGCCTGGCCGCCTCGCGCGGCAGCGACTTCCACAGCCCCGACGAAAGCCACACCGACCTGGGCACCCTGCCCTTTCTGCCGGGCGAGCTGACGCCGGTGTGGGAGCTGCTGGCGGACCGCATCCAGTGATGGCCGGCCCCGCGAGCAACACCTCCCGCGCCCCGGCCGGCATCGCACTCCTGGTGGGCGCCGTCGCCTGCTTCGCGGTGCTGGACACCACCACCAAGGTCATTTCCACCAGCGTGCCGCTGCTGATGGCGTTGTGGTTCCGTTATGCCTTCCAGGCCGTGGCCACCACGCTGGCGGTGCTGCCCTCGCGCGGGCTGTCGGTGCTGCGCACCGCGCACCCGAAATTCCAGCTGCTGCGCGGCCTGCTGCTGCTGCTCACCAGCCTTTTTGCGTTCTACAGCCTGAGGCACATGCCGGTGGGCGAGTTCACCGCCATCGTGATGATCACGCCGCTGGTCATCACCCTGCTGGCCTCGCTGACCCTGGGCGAGCGCGTGTCCTGGCTGCGCTGGGCGCTGGTGGTAGGCGGCTTTGCCGGCACGCTGATCATCATCCGGCCCGACGGCGACGACTTCAACTGGGCCATGCTGCTGCCGCTGGGCCTGGTGATCTGCAATGCCTGGTTCCAGATCCTGACCAGCCGGCTGGCGCGCACCGAAGACCCTCTCACCATGCATTTCTACACCGGCTGGGTCGGCACGCTGGCCGCCTCGCTGGCCCTGCCCTTTGTCTGGGCCACGCTCGACGCCTGGACGCTGTGGGCCGGCCTGGCGCTGATGGGCCTGATGGGCACGGTCGGCCATTTCATGATGATCCTGGCCTACGGCCGCGCGCCGGTGTCCACGCTCACGCCCTTCCTTTATGCGCAGATCGGCTTTGCGATGCTGGGCGGCTGGATCGCGTTCTCGCATGTGCCGGACCGCTGGTCCATGCTGGGCATGGTGATGATCGCCGTCTGCGGCGCGACGGGCGCCTGGCTCGCGGTGCGCCAGAGCCGCGTGCTGATCGAGCCTGTCGAATCCTGAACCCGAAAGGCGAAAGCAGCGCACCATGGCCCAGTTTTTTGAAGTCCACCCCGAGAACCCGCATACCCGGCTGCTCAAGCAGGCGGTGGCGCTGCTGGAGCGCGGCGGCATCGCGGCCGTGCCCACCGATTCGAGTTATGCGCTGGTCTGCCACCTCGACGACAAGGCCGCGGCCGACAGCCTGCGCCGCATACGCGGGGTGGACGACAAGCACCACCTGACCCTGCTGTGCCGCGACCTCAGCGAGCTGGCCAATTACGCGCGGGTGGACAACAAGCAGTTCCGCCTGCTGAAGACCGCGACGCCGGGGCCTTACACCTTCATCCTGGAAGCCAGCAAGGAAGTGCCGCGCCGCGTGAGCCATCCTTCGCGCAAGACCATAGGCCTGCGCGTGCCCGAGCACAAGGTGCTGCAGGCGCTGCTGGAGCTGCACGGCGCGCCGCTGCTGGCCACCACCCTGATCCCGCGCGGCGGCGGCGAGCCGCTCAACGACGCGCACGAGATACGCGGCCTGCTCGAGCATGAACTGGCCGCCGTGATAGACGCCGGCGCCTGCCACCAGGAAGCCACCACGGTGATAGACCTGACGCCCATGGGCGAAGGCGGCGATCCGGTGGTCGTGCGGCAGGGGCGCGGTGAGCTGGCGGCACTGGGGCTTTGACCGCGCCCCCTTGCCGGGCCTCTTGACAGGTCTGAGACAATCCCGGCATGGATATCGCCAACCTGATTCAAACCGTCGCCATCTATGCGCTGCCGGTGCTGTTCGCCATCACGGTGCATGAGGCCGCACATGGCTATGTCGCGCGTCACTTTGGTGACAACACGGCCTGGATGATGGGCCGCGTGACGCTGAACCCCATCAAGCACATAGACCCCGTGGGCACCATCCTGATGCCCTTGCTGCTGTACTTCGCGACCTCGGGCACTTTCCTGTTCGGTTACGCCAAGCCGGTGCCGGTGCAGTTCGGCAATCTGCGCAACCCCAAGCGCGACATGATCTGGGTGGCGCTGGCCGGCCCGGGCGCCAACCTGGCGCAGGCCCTGCTGTGGGGCGTGCTGTTTTACTTCCTCGCGGGCGCCGGCGTGAGCGAGCCGTTTTTCATCAAGATGTGCCAGGCCGGCATCCTGGTCAACGTCGTGATGTTTGTCTTCAACCTGTTTCCGCTGCCGCCGCTGGACGGCGGCCGCGTGCTGGTCGGCCTGCTGCCCTATAAACAGGCCTTGCTGGTCTCGCGCGTGGAGCCCTGGGGATTTTTCATCGTGATGGCGCTGGTGATTTCCGGCATCATCAGCAACCTCTGGATGCGTCCCCTGATGGACGCGACCTATTTCGTAATCCAAACCGTTTTGACGCCGCTGGCCATGCTGGTGAAATGATGAGCAACAACAAACACGCCGACGCCGGCACCTCCCCCACCCGCTTCCTGACCGGCATCACCACCACCGGCACGCCCCACCTGGGCAATTTTGTCGGCTCCATCCGGCCCTCGGTGCAGGCCAGCTTTCGCGACGACGTGCGCAGCTTTTATTTCCTGGCCGACTACCACGCGCTGATCAAGTGCGACGAGCCGGCCCGCATCCAGCAGTCCACGCTTGAAATCGCGGCGAGCTGGCTGGCCGCCGGGCTGGACCCGGAGCGCGTGACCTTTTACCGCCAGTCCGACATCCCCGAGATCCCCGAGCTGACCTGGCTGCTGACCTGCGTGACCGGCAAGGGCGTACTCAACCGCGCCCATGCCTACAAGGCCGCGGTCGACAAGAACGAGGCGGCCGGCAGCGACCCTGACGCCGACGTGACCGCCGGGCTCTTTATGTACCCGGTGCTCATGGGCGCGGACATCCTGCTGTTCAAGACCCACAAGGTGCCGGTGGGGCGCGACCAGGCCCAGCACCTGGAGATGGCGCGCGACATGGCCCAGCGCTACAACCACCTTTACGGCGAGCACCTGGTGCTGCCCGAGGCGGTGATCGAGGAATCGGTCGCCCTGCTGCCCGGCCTGGACGGGCGCAAGATGAGCAAGAGCTACGACAACACCATCCCGCTGTTCACGCCGCGCGAGCAGATGCGCAAGCTGATCGCCGGCATCGTCACCGACTCGCGCGCGCCGGGCGAGCCCAAGGAGGTCGAGGGCTCGGCCCTGTTCCAGATCTACCAGGCTTTTGCCAGCGCCGAGGAAACCGAAGCGTTACGCAAGGCTTATGCCGCGGGCATCGCCTGGGGCGACGCCAAGCAGACGCTGTTCGAGCGCATAGACCGCGAAATCGCCCCCATGCGCGAGCGCTACCACGCGCTGATGGCCGACCCGGGCCGGATAGAGGCCATCCTGCAGGCCGGCGCCCGCAAGGCCCGCGCCGAGGCCACGCCCTTCATGGCCGAGCTGCGGCGCGCCGTGGGCCTGCGCAAGCTGGACAGCCTCCCGGCCGCCGCCGGCAAGGCCAAGGCGGCCAAAAGCGCCACCCCGGCCTTCAAGCAGTACCGCGAAAAGGACGGCCTCTTTTATTTCAAGCTGCAGGACGCCGAGGCCCGGCTGCTGCTGCAAAGCCGGGGTTTCGAGTCGCCCCGCGAGGCCGCGCTGGCCATTGCCGCACTGCAAAAAGACGGCCTGGAGGCGCTGCCGGGGCAGGCCCAGGCCTTGCCGGGCGTCACCGAGGACGAGCTGACGGCGGTTTTGCGGTTTTTCGCCGACTGAGCGTGTTGTTGTTTTTTTGGAGCAGCGTTCTGAAAAAATACCGCAACTGCCTGTTTATTTATGCCCCAAAGTTGACATACAGCAGTTATGCTCACTGGCTAATAGGAACAATTCTTCACATTTGACTTAATGAGTATTTTCGTAATAGATGACCATCCGCTCATGCGGGAAGCGGTTGTCATGTTGATCCGCCGCCTGAGCAGCAAGGCCACCGTGACCGAGCTGGACCGGCTCGCCGCCGTGATGCCCGCCGTGCAGGAACAGGGCATTCCCGAACTCATCTGCCTGGACCTGCGCCTGCCCGACACCAACGGTGTCTCCGGCGTGCGCGAGCTCAAGCAGCAATTCCCCAGCGTCCCCCTGGTGGTGCTGTCGGCCGCCCCGGCCCAGGACTACGAGGACCTCTCCATCGAGGCGGGCGCGGATGCCTACATCCAGAAGTCCGCCGGCGCCACCGAGATCTCCAACGTGCTGCGCGTCTTCCTCAGCGAAGACCTGGACCCGGAACCCAGCACCCCGACCGAAAAGCTCTCCAAGCGGCAAAAACAGCTGCTGGTGATGCTGGACAAGGGCATGAGCAACCGCGACATCGCCGAAGAACTGCAGATCAGCGAGCACACGGTGAAAGTGCACCTGTGGCGCCTGTTCCGCCGCCTCAACGTCAAGAGCCGCTCCCAGGCGAGCCACCTGGCCAGAACCCAGGGCCTGCTCTAAACAAAAAGGACACGCAAGCGTGTCCTTTTTTCTTCATGCAGCCGGTATTGGATATTGGTATCCGGTTGTTGGCTGTTCGGTATTCCTCTCCCCACCCCCTTGTGGATGCGCCGAGGAGCGCAGGTCCAGACGGATCAGGGCTGGCGTTGTCTGAGCGAAGCGAGTTTAGCCAGACCCCGTCTGGACCGAGCACCGCAGGTTGCCCCGTAGCGAAGCGAAGGGGACGCAGGAGCCAGGGTCGCCTTTTCTTTGCTTACTTTCTTTTGGCGAAGCAAAAGAAAGTGAGTTGCCGCCGGGCAACCCCGGCCAGCCGCCCTCAGCAAAGAGAACTAGAGCGCGCAAGGCCGGCGCAAGACCCGTCCCTACCCCCTAAGCTCAACCCAAAAAACACTCCCCCGCCCAGCCCGGGAAGCCAAGCCCACCGGATGCCCCAGCGCCGCGCTGAGGCGGGACACGATGGCCAGCCCCAGGCCGAAGCCCTCCTCGGTGCCTTGCAGCGGGATCCGGTAGAACTCCTGGAAGATCGCCTGCTGGTGTTCCCTGGCGATGCCCACGCCGGTGTCCCAGATCTCGATGCGGGGCACGCCGCCCCTGTGGCGCACGGCCATCAGCACGCCGCCGCTGTGGGTGTTGCGCAGCGCGTTGGACAGCAGGTTGCCGACCAGGCGCTGCAGCAGCACCGGGTCGGACCTGACCTTGCCGGGCGCCGCGCGTACCCTGAGCCGCAGGCCGCGCTCGCGCGCGAAGGGTGCATACTGCGCCTCCAGGTCCTGCAGCAGCCCGGCCAGTTCCACGTCCTGCAGGTTGACCCTGAGCGGGTCGGTTTCCAGCCCGGCCAGGTCGAACAGCGAATTGAACAGGTCGTTGACGGCCTTGGTGGAGCGCACGATCTTGGGCGTGATCTGTTCGACGAATTCGGGCTCGGCGGCCAGCCAGCCGGCGTACAGGTCCAGGGCATGCACCGGCTGGCGCAGGTCGTGGGCGGCGCTGGCGATGAAGCGGTTCTTGATCTCCACCGCCTCCAGGGCCGCCCGGCTCTGCTCGGTCAGGGACTTGATCAGCATGGAGTTGTCGTACTGCAGCTCGAGGTTGATGCGCTGCACCTCGTGAAAGCGCTGGCCCGAGATGCGGATCACGGCCCAATAAATAAGCACCAGCGCCAGCATGCCGTAGGTGTTGAAGCTGGAGGGCAGCCCGCGCTCCATGACCAGCTCGTAGAGCAGCGCGGCCACGACCGACACCCCCAGGCCGTTCACATAATTCTTGAAGCAGGGCAGCCAGGACGAAAACGTGCCCACCGCGAAACCGGCCATGCCCACCAGCACGACCATGCAGAGGAACTGGTCGTACACCGGCGCGCGCAGGAAGTAGACGAACATGGACGCCCCCCAGACCAGGGCGCTGGCCGACCAGGTCCAGCCGTATTTGGCCATGAAGGCCCGCAGGGGCGGGCCGCTGACGCCCGCCAGGCTGCGCTGGTAAATGCTGATGACGCCGTAGCGCACCACGGTCACGGCCGCCGCGGCCGCCGCCCACAGGCCCAGGGACAGCATGTCGACGCGGTGGTAAAGAATGGCCACCATGACCACGATCAGCACCAGCGCGGAATGCAATGCCGGGCGGGCATAACGCATGAAGGTGTGGATCAGCCGCATCTCCACCCACTCCTCGCGCGAGAGGTCGGCGACGCTCTGGGCCGGCCGTGTCGTTGGGGGAGAGTCCATGGAGCCGAGTTTAGGGCCAGTTAACACGCCCCGGCGGCCGCCGCGCACACGCGCCCCGGGGCCATGGCGCGAATGTTGCGCGGGGCTGACGAAATCGGGTGCCCGGTTAGGGCCTGTTAACGCTATTGATGCCAATGCGAATGGGGTGAAAACGGTGCCAATCAAGGCGCGCGACGACGCTCAGACCGGGTGTCTGGGCTAGGAGTGCAACGCCGAGTGGCGCCGTTTTCACCCCATTCCCTGCGGGTTGCGATCAAAAAGGCCCTGCGCGGCGTTGCAAACGCCTTGACGGGGGCCAACCCCGACTGCGTTTTGCGCCTTGCCCAAGGCCTTTTTGACTCGCAACGCATCTTGCATAAATAGCATTAACAGGCCCTAGCGCCAATTGCGTACACTGGACGCTTCCCCGGAGGGCGACACCCGTGCCTGGACGCCGGACACCCGCGGCGGCATCCATGCACAGGCACCAAAAAATGCAGGACCCGCAGATGCAACGCAACGCGCACGCCGAGCTCGCCCCCGTGAGCCCGGCGAAAGGGAGCCCGGCCGGCATGCTCGCCATGCCGGCCCTGGACGACCCGGCCAATCCCTTCCGGCTGGCGCTGCTGGCCGTGCTGCTGGCCTTTGTCTACGCCATCCTGTCCACGCCGGCCGCCTACACTTCGCGCCCCGACACGCTGGCCGCCATCATCTGGCCCGCGCCGGCGGTGGCCGCGGCCCTGCTGTGGAACCTGCCCTACCGGCGCTGGCCGGTGTTCCTGCTCGCGGTATTCCTGTCCATGATGCTGGTCGGCGACGCCGACCCCCTGTCCGTGGGCGCCGACGCGGCCTTCGCGCTGCTCAATGTGTTCGAGGTGGCGCTGTTTGCCTTCCTGGGGCGGCGCCTGGTTTGCGAAAAAGGCGACATCGACAGCACCCGCAAGCTCGCGCGCTTCATGTTCCTGCTGCCGCTGCTGGCCACCAGCCTGGTGGCGGCCCTGGGCGCCACCATAGGCGCGGTGACCAAACACACCGAGTGGCTGGAGGAATGGCGTGTCCTGCTGGTCGGCAACGGCCTGGCCGTGCTGGTGCTGCTGCCGGCCCTGCTGGCCTGGTGCTCGCGCCAGGCCAGCGCCGACGCTTCGCCCGGCGACAAGCCGGTGGCCGTGGCAGCCGCCGTGCTGGCCGCCGCCTTGATGGCCGCCGCGGCCCTGCTGCCGCGCTTTCCGGAAGAAGTGCTGCGCGCCCTGCTGTCGCTGGTGCTGGTCTGGGCGGCCATCGCCGGCGGCCTGCGCTCGGCCTCGCTCGGTGTGCTGGCGGCGGCGGCTGTCGGCATAGGCCTGGCCGTGGCGGGCTACGGGCCCTACAGCCCGGCCCGCGGCGGCGAGGAAGGCACCTGGGAGCTGCAGGTGGACCTGGCCGGCATGGCGGTGCTGTCCTTCTTCGTGGGCATCGCGGTCAACGAGCGGCAAAAACTCAACCTGCGCCTGGAGCGCGCCCGGCGCTTTGAAACCATGGGCTTTCTGACCGGCGGCATCGCGCACGATTTCAACAACATCCTGGGCGCGGTCGGCGGTTATGCCGAGCTCGCGATGGAACGCGAACAGGCCGGCCTGCCGGTGCGCGCCCCGCTGGGCGAGGTGGCGGCGGCCGTGGCGCGCGGCAAGGACCTGACGGAGCAGATCCTGCTGGCCGGGCGGCGCGGCGCGCGCACGCGCCAGGCCAGCGACCTGCGCGACCTGGTCTCGGAAGCGGTGGCGCTGGCCACCCCCTTGCTGCCGCCCGGTGTGCGGCTGGCGGTGCGCGTGCCGCTGGCGCCGGTGCCGGTGCGGGTGCACCGCGGCCAGCTGACCCGCGCCATCCTGAACCTGCTGCGCAACGCCTCGCAGGCCGCGGCGGGCCGGGTCGAGCTGCGCCTGACAATCTCGGCCAGGGAGTTGCCGCCCGGCTATGCGCGCGAGGCGGACACCGGCGTTGGCGACACGCTGGAGCGGGACTGCGCCTGGCTGGACGTGCTGGACGACGGCAGCGGCGTCGCGCCGGCGCATGTGCACCAGCTGTTCGACCCGTTTTTTTCGTCGCGCTCCTCGCAGGGCGGCAAGGGCCATGGCAAAGGCCACGGCACCGGGCTGGGCCTGGCCATCGTCGCGGGCGTGGCCGCCGACCATGCCGGCGGCGTGGCGGTCTGGACCGGCCGCGGCGAGCGCACGCGTTTTTGCCTGATGCTGCCGCTGCTGGCCGGGCAGGAAGTCCTGCAACTCCCCCTGGTCGCCCCGCCACCGCCGCTCGGCCAGGGCGAGACGGTGCTGGTCGTCGCGCAGGATGCCCAGGCGCGCGAGCGCACCGAGGACGCGCTGGCCGCCCTGGGTTTTGAGCCGGCCGGCTACGACCCGGCCGACCTCGCCGGCGGGCTCCACGGCCTGCAAGGCCTGCAGGGCCTGGATGAACATGCCGAGCTGCTGGTATGGCTGGATTCGCCGGCCGCGGGCGACAGCCAGCTGGCCGCGCTGCGCCAGTCCACCGGCCTGCCGCTGCTGCGCTGCGGCGGCGCGCAGGACTCGGGCGGCGAAGCCCTCATCACGCAGGAAGCCGGCGTGGTTACCATAAGCGGGCCCTTTGACGGCGCGGCCCTGCGCCAGGCCGTCAAAATGGCGACCGGCCGCTCCGATGCCCCGCCTGCCCGGCGTGACGGCGATGTTGACGAAGAAGAAGACAAGCTCCAGCCATGACGCAGCCCAAACAAGCCCTGTCCATCCTGGTCGTCGACGATGACGACGCCCTGCGCAAGCTCCTGATCGACTACCTGACGGGCCACGGCCTTTCGGTGACCGGCGTGGGTACGGCGACGGAAGCCGTGCAGGCCGTCGCCAGGCAGGACTACAGCCTGGTGCTGCTGGACCTGAACCTGCCCGACGGCGACGGCATAGACCTGGCGCGCAAATGGCGCGCCGAGGCCAACATCGCCATCATCTGCCTGACCGGCAGGCTTGAAGAAGCCGACCGCGTCATGGGCCTGGAGCTGGGCGCCGACGACTACATCACCAAGCCGTTTTCGCTGCGCGAAGTGCTGGCCCGCATACGCGCGGTGACGCGCCGCGCCGGCGGCGCGGCCGCGGCGGGTGAGCCGGCCGGCGAGCGCCCCAGCCACAGCGGCGTGCAGGTGCCCGTCACGCGCGGCAAGCACCCGCGCGCCTACCGCTTCGCGGCCTGGGGCCTGAACCTCAACACGCGCCGCCTGACCTCGCCCGAGGGCAAGCCGGTGTCGCTGACCAATGCCGAGTTCAACCTGCTGGCGGTCTTCCTCGGCACGCCCGGGCGCATCATCTCGCGCGAGCAGCTGCTCGAGCGCACGCGCGCCTTCGACGACATCTACGACCGCGCCATCGACGTGCAGATACTGCGGCTGCGCCGCAAGCTCGAGGCCGACGCAAAAAACCCCAAGCTGCTGTGCACCGAGCGCGGCGTGGGCTACTTCCTCAATGCCGAGGTGGAAGCGCTGTGGGAATGAGCCTGCCGGTCCCTTCTCCTTTCTTCTCCATGGCCTCTTTTGTGACCTCTTGTGAATTTTTATGAGCACTGACCTGATCACCGAACTCGGCACACAGCCCATCGCCGGGCCGCGGCCCGCCGGCAACGAAGTGCGCGAAGAACCCGCCTTCGAGCTGCTGGAGGCCGAGGTCGCCAAGCTGGCCAGCCCGGTGCACAGCGTGACCATGGACTGGAACAAGGTCAACCAGTGGTCGGTCGAGCTGTTGTCGACCAAGGGCAAGGACATGCTGGTGGCCTGCTACCTGGCCGGCGGCCTGCTCGAGACGCGCGGCCTCTACGGCCTGGCCGACGGCCTCAAGGTGCTGGCCGACATGCTGCAAAGCTACTGGGACACGCTGTACCCGGGGCTCAAGCGCATGCGCGGACGCCGCAACGCGCTGCAGTGGCTGATAGACCGCGTGCAGCAGCGCGCCACCGAAACCGACTGGGGCGCGCTGCCGCCGCAGGAGGCCGAACTCGTGGCGCGCCTGACGGCCAGCCTGCAGGCCATGGACGCGCTGCTGGCCGACAAGGACAGCGAGGCCCCCTCCATGCGCGCGCTGCTGACCCTGGTCGGCAGCCTGACCGTGATCGAGGAAAAACCCGTAAAAGAACCGGCCCCCGTGGAGGCAGCGGCCGCGGCGCCCGCGCCTTCGACCGCGGCGGCCGCCGGCCCGCCGCCGGCCACGCTGCTGCTGGACTCGGCCGACAACGTCGAACGCGCGCTCGAGGAAGCCTGCTCGCGCCTGGGCAGCCTGGCCGAATGGTTTCTCGCCAACGACAGCAGCAACCCCCTGTCTTACCGCCTGAACCGCACGGCGGCCTGGTCCACCCTGGAGGCCCTGCCGCCGGCCGACGGCGGCCAGACCCGCATCGCGCCGCCGATTTCGCAGGTCAGCGACGCGCTGGCCCGGCTCAAGGACAGCCAGTCGGATGCCGAACTCGTGGCCTTCGCCGAAGCCCAGCTGGCGGCCTTCCCCTTCTGGCTGGACCTCAACGGCGTCTGCGCCGCGGCGCTGGGGCGCATGGGCAGCGGCTACGCGGCCGCGCGCCAGGAAGTCTGCAACGAGACGGCACGCCTGCTCGCGCGCCTGCCCGGCCTGGAAAAACTCTCGTTTTCCAGCGGCATGCCTTTTGCCGCGAGCGACACCCTGGACTGGCTGGCCACCCTGCTGCCCGGCGTGGCGGCCGGCGGCGGGCCCGCGGCCGGCGGCCGCGCCAGCGACGCGGTCACGGCCGCCATCGGCAATGCGCGCGCGCTGGCGGCCAACGACGACCTCGCGAGCGCCGCGGCCTGCCTGCAGGAGCAGCTCGCGCTGCAGCCCACGGCGCGCGACCAGCTGCTGCTGCAGATCCGCTTGTGCGAACTGCTGCTGCAGCACCGCCCCGGCGCAGCCCTCAAGGCCTTCGCCCAAGCCGTGGTGCAAGCCATAGACCGCCACCAGCTAGGCGCCTGGGACCCGGCCATGGCACTGGACGGCCTGCAGGTCGCCTACGGCGTGATGACACGCAACGAGGAAGACCGGGACGCGGCCGATGCGCTACTGGCGCGCATTGTGGCGCTGGATGCGGCCACGGCCGTCAAGCTGGTGACCTGAGCGGGAGGCGCTCGCACAACGCCCTGCTTGTTGCGCCGCCTTGCCGCGCCGGAACCGCTTCGTCGGATTTTTGCGGGCGACGCCTGGCGAGTTTCACGCAGGGCACATAGAAGACCCCTTGCGGTAAGCCACGCCCGGACTTCCCGGTTTTAACGATCCGGCGTCGATAAATCCAACAAAGATTAGCCGCGCACGGACAATCCGCCCCGCCCCTCCTCGCGGGCTCGCATACCGTTCAGCCTTGCCCCAAAAAAGCTCAGCCAATCCATGGCAAGCAGCCGGCGGCGGCACATCAAAACACCTCCCCATCCAGCGTGATCGCCAAGAGCTTTGCTCAGCAGGCAAAGCGACGGGAGGTTTCTGTAGCGAAGGGGAGCGATGAGGACACACACAAACGGAAAGCCAGCCGCCAGTTCCCGGCGAGCCTGGCTGGCGCAGGCCGGCTGTTTTGGCATCGGCGTGCTGCAGCTTCGCGCAAGCTGGGCGGCAGAGCCCAACAAAAAAAGGCCTGCCACAAAAACCGCACCCAAAACCCACTACCTGGTTTCGGCCATCCTGCGCGAAGGCGTGCAGGACTTCACCTTCAGGCTGGTCCACTCCGTGCAATCGGCCACCAGCGTGGACGAAGCCACCGGCCTCTTCACACGCCTGGTGCTGGAGAAATACCCGGGCTACGCGATCGCACAAACCACGGTGACCGACATCGTCCTGCCGCCGGGCACATGCACCGCCGGCAAGCCGGGCAGCCCCAGAAAGCCCGGCCCCACTCTTTACATCGTCTCTGCCGCGATGAGCAACGGCAGCGCCAAGGACCTGGACACTCTGCTGGTCAACGGCTGGCTGCCCGGCAAGAGCACTGACGAGGCACTGGCTCGCGTCCTAAGCGATGTGAAAGCCAGATATCCGGGCTTTACACCCGCCAGCACCCTGGCCACCGAGCTGGATTTAACGCTGGCCGGTTGCCCGATGCCCGGTCCGGTGCGTAGCTTGGGGGAGAGAGCCTGATGATGAGCATGCGCAAGACCTTGGTGAGCCGCACCGTGCTGGGCGCTCTGCAAACAGGCATCACGGTGACCCTGGCCGCTTGCGCCGCCGCCATCCTGGTAAACGCCCCCTCCAACGGCCAGCCCAACCCACAAGCCACCAGCGGCACTCCAGCCATTCCCCCAGGCCAGCGCCTGGAGCAATTCAAGCTTTGCTACGAATTGCGCCGCCCGCAGGCATCGCCGGCGGAGGCGCCTGTCAATCGCTTCTCCATAGACGTCAGCATCCTGGTCCCGCAAGACGACTGCCTGGCGCTGGATGCCAACGGGTGGCTGCGGGTGGTGCCTGGGCAGTGCACTCGCATACCGGCACCCAGCTCTTGCGAGGAAACGCCATGAGCAAACGACCGGAGGCGTCGAGCCAGCGCCTTGCTTTTCTCTTGCTGCTGGCCGGCGCTTGCGCCGCGTGGCTCCAGGGCTGCGCAACAAAATCGCAGGCCCAGTACAAGGTGTACTTCTGCAACATGGAAGACACCATGGTGTCGGAGATCCGCATCAATTACGGCGGTGCCCTGTGGGCGATCCCGCCGCTTCCCGCCCATGCCAAGGGTGGCAATGAAAGGTGCCTGGGCGGCTATGCCCTCACGGCCAATGTCGAGAAACTTGTCCTGTCGGGCAGCCTGGCTCTGAACGGCACGGGCAATGCCCTGAGCAACGCCGTGACGGGCAACGGCGGCAACAATATGCTCAAAGGTGGTGCCGGTGACGACCGCCTTGACGGCGGTGCCGGCAGCGACCTGCTGCAGGGCGACGATGCCGGGGTGATTTTTGATACCGGACTGTCGCTGTCCACCAACTATTCGGCCAGTTCGGGCTGGAATAATTCCGTGTCCTACGTTCGCGAACTGGCCGACGTGAATGGCGATGGGCGAGCGGATATCGTGGGCTTTGCCAACGACGGGGTGTACGTGAGCCTGGCGCAGGCCAACGGCACTTATACGGTGGCATCCAGGGGGAGCACCGAGTTTGCCCTCAACAGCGGCTGGACGAACAACGACGTTTATTTGCGCAAGCTGGCCGATGTCAATGGCGACGGCAAGGCGGATATTGTGGGATTCGGGGGTTCCGGCACCTACGTCGCTCTGGCGAATGGCAGCGGGGGTTTTGGCGCTTCGCGCCTGGCGCTAAGCCGATTTGGAGCCGGGGAAGATGGCGGCAGTTGGAAAACCCAAACGCGGTACGCGCGGGAACTGGCAGATGTGAACGGCGACGGACGGGCGGACATCGTGGGTTTCGGCGGCGACCAGGTGTTCACTTCCCTCGGCAACGCCAACGGGACATTCCAGCAATTCTTCTCGGCGACCTACAGCTTCAGCGACGCAGGCGGATGGACCCACAACGACCAGACCCCTCGCAAGCTCGCCGACGTCAATGGCGACGGCCGGGCCGACATTGTCGGATTCACCGGCGACGGCACTTACGTGGCGCTGGCCAACAGCAACGGCACTTTCGGCACGATGTACAAAGCGCTGGGAGCATTTGGATCAGGCCCATCAGCGGGCGGCTGGGCATCCCAGACCACCGCGCCCCGGGAGCTGGCCGACGTCAATGGCGATGGGCGGGCCGACATTGTGGGCTTTGGCAGCAATGGGCTTTCGGTGGCGTTGGGCCAAGCCAATGGCTACTTCGATACGCCGCAGTCCATGCTGGGGCTTTACACCGCGGCACAGGGCTGGACCAGCAACGATTTGTCTCCGCGCCGCCTCGCCGACATCAATGGAGACGGCCAGGCCGACCTTGTGGGATTTGGCAGCACCGAAGTCATCGCCAAGCTCTCCAGCATGGCTTATGGCAACGACGTTCTGTATGGGGGCGACGGCAACGATACGCTGCAAGGCATCGCGGGCAATGATGTGCTGGATGGGC
Source organism: Polaromonas sp. P1_A2 (assembly GCF_056406895.1). NCBI lineage: Bacteria > Pseudomonadati > Pseudomonadota > Betaproteobacteria > Burkholderiales > Comamonadaceae > Polaromonas > Polaromonas sp. P1_A2. The sequence goes on from NZ_JBFTZI010000003.1 coordinate 517,553, forward strand.
AGGCCGGCGACGATTTGATGATAGGCGGCAGCGGCAGCGATACCTATCAGATGAGTCGCGGCTATGGCACAGACACCGTGCAGGAAAGCGATGCCAAACCAGGCAATGTGGATCTCCTGTCTTTCAGTTCAGGCATCGCCACCAACCAGTTGTGGTTCAGCCACACGGGCAACGACCTGGCGATCAGCATCATCGGCACGTCGGACAAGATGACGGTACAGAACTGGTACCTGGGCAATCAGTACCACGTCGAGCAGATCAAGCTCAGCGACGGCAAGGTGCTGCTGGACACCCAGGTCGAAGCGCTGGTGCAGGCCATGGCCGCTTTCACACCGCCGCCCATGGGCCAGACAAGTTTGTCGGCTTCGCAGCAAACCGCGCTCGCGCCTGTACTGGCGGCTAATTGGCATTGAGGAAAAAACGACACCGGGCAGGCTCCAACCGGCTGTCGCCCCCACCCTCTTAGCGGGCGGGGGTGGCCGGCGGCGTCGTTGCCGCCGGCGCGCCCTGCTGCAGCTGCGCCGCGGCCAGTTCCTTGAACAAGGCCTGGGTGTCCTGCGGCTTGTGCGGCGTCATGCGCGTATCCCAGCACACGCCGATCTGCTTGGGCAGCGAGACTTCGATGGCCGGCACGGCGGTGGCGTTGGAGAGTTTGGCCTGGATGCCGCGCTCCTCGCGCGCGAACTGGGCGTCCTGCAGGCGCTGCTTCTCGGCCGTCTTGTCTTTTTCCTGGCGCTCGAGCTGCTCGAGTTGCTGCGCCGCCTTGAGGATGGCGTCCTGGCCCTCGAAGTTGTAGCGCAGGCCGACCTGGCGCACGCCCAGCGCGTCCAGCCGCGCGCGCGCCGCCGGGAACTCGTCGACGTTGAACTGGCGCGCGCCGTCGCGGAAGTCCTGCAGGAAACGCACAACGCCGCTGGAGCCGGGGTATTTCTTGGTGAGCACCACGTCCTCGATCTTGATCTGCAGCGTGACGTCGCCGCACTGGCGGTCGCCCAGCGGGAAGCTGTCGCTGACCGGGAAGTTGTAGTTGTTGAGCACGCGCGCGCCGGAAGCGCACTGGATGGCCAGCACCGTCACAAAGGGCTTGGCCTTGGCGCCGGGGTTGACGCTGGTGGGTTGCGCGGTGATGGTGAGCTGCTGGGCCTGGGCCTTGATGGCCTCGACCTTCTGCTTGATGTCGGCCAGCGCGCGGTCTATCTGGGCCATGGCCTGCTGGGCCTGCAGCTGTTCCTTCTGCACCGCGAGCTTGTCGGTCTGGTCCTGCAGTTCGGCGCGCTGCTGCGTCACGAGCTGCTCGACGCGCTTGCCCGCCGCGTCGTTCAGCATGGGCAGGAACTGGCGCGTGAAGGGCACGCTGTAGCCCAGGGTCTGCACGATGGTGAAGCGGTTGGCGTCGCGCTGCAAAAAGGGCTTGGCCGGGCCGTCGGCGAAGGCCCAGACGGTGCCCTTGGCGCCGTAGAGCTGGTCCACCATGGCCGCCATGTTGGGCGCGGTCTGCAGCGGCCAGTCGACCTTGGAGGCCCATTCGCTCTGCAGGCTGCAGGAGGCCTGCTCTTCGGTGTAGGCCAGCACGAAGCGCAGCGGCCCGCCCATGAGCTGCCAGACGATTTCGTCGCTGGGGCTGTTGTAGCCCACCTGCCTGCGCAGCTGGACCAGGCTGTCGGCCGTGGACTGCAGGGCCGAGGCCTTGACGGCCGGGTCGGTGGAAAAGCCGTGGAACTCCACCGCCGCCTGGTAGGCCTTGGCCGGCCCCACCACCACGTCGGTGGCCACGGCGTTGAGGTCCTTGAAGAATTTCTGCAGCGTGGCCGCCGCGTCCAGGTTGTTCTTGAGGGTGTCCTGGCCCAGCTTGGGCGCGCCGCCCAGGACTTCCTTCATGGCCTTGCCGCCCACGTTGTTGATGGCTCCCACCACGTTGAGGGCCTCGCCCGCGGTGCCGGAGCGCGCGGCCTGCCGGCGCAGCTCGGCCAGCTCGCGCGACAACCGCAGCCAGCTCGGCAGCTGGGCGGCGGGCAGGTCGCCGAACTCTTCATTGAGCCTGTCCATCACGCGGAAGTAAGGGCTGCGCGCGCTGGTGATCAGGCCCATGGCGGCGCGCCACTCAGCCTCGCCCGACAGCGTGCGCTCGGTGCCTGAAAAACCGGTGGCGAATTTCTGCCAGGCCTGGATGCGGTTTTCCTTGTACCAGGCTTCGAAGGCGCCGCGCTGCGCAAGGAACTTGGGGCCGTCGTCTATGCTTTTTTCCATCTCCGCGAGGAAGCTGTCGATTTCCTTCTTGCCCGGGTTGGTGAAGGCCGCGGACACCACCGGCAGCGCCTGCCCGGCCGCGGGCGCGCGGGCCTGGCTGGTGCCGACCCAGAAATCCTGCACCGTGACGGGCTTGTGCAGCGGGTTGGTGTCGGGCAGGTCGGCCAGCCAGCTGAGGTTGGGGTCGTGGAAAGCCAGGCGGTTGAGCAGCTGCTGCTCATAACGCAGGCGCACCGGCACATAGGGATCGGTGGGCGCCGACCAGGCTATGTTGGAGATGTAGAGGTCGTTCAGGCGCGTGTAGAGCTCGGGGGTGTAGCGCGAGATGTGCTGGCGCTGCGGCATGGCCAGCAGCGTCTGGCGGTCGGCGCCGCGCTCGTGCGCCTGCAGCAGGTTGATGTAGCGCACCAGGTTGCGCATCATGCGCGCGAACTCGTGGTTCGGGTCGTCCTTGAGGATGCGCTCCGAGTCTTCCTGGTAGTTGGCGTCGGTGGTCGGCAGGATGTAGCGGCGGAAATTGCCGGTGTAGCTGCTTTTGAGGCGATCCTCGAGGTCGTCCATGTTGGTGGTTTCCACCATCCACTGGCTTTTCCAGCTGTCGTTGCGGCGCTCGACCAGGGAAATGGTGTCGCTCAGGCGCTCCAGCGTGGTCGCGTCCTCGTCCAGGTTGCCGGTGAAGCGTATGCTCAGGCGGTCTTTTTCCTGCAGCAGCGACAGCGTCTGCATGTTGTCCAGGAAACCGATGGTGATAAAGATCGCCGCCGCGACGCTGAGCAGCACCCAGGCCAGCATGCCGAGGTTCTGCGTGGCGGTGCGCCAGGGGTTGCGCAGCGAGGCCGGCAGCGAAATGCTGCGGTCCTGCGGCAGCACCCGCCCGAAAAAATCATGCAGGAACAGCCCGGCGTTGGCGCTGGGATGCGGCGGCACCGGCGGCAGCACCTGGCCCAGCAGGCTGGAGACGGCGCCGCCCTGCTGCAGGCCGCTGCTGAAGAACAGGCCGCGCAGGAAGGGCGTTTCAAGGTAGGCGCTGTCGCCGAAGCAGGCGCGCAGGAACACTTCCAGGCCGGGCTTGAGCTGGCCCAGCTCGTTGGGAAACATCAGCAGCTCGGGCGCGACCGGGGTGCCGCGCGCCACCAGCACGGTGCGCAGCACCTGCAGCCGCTCATGGATGTTGCCGAAGGCCTTGTCGAGAAAAGAGTTCTCGCCGGGCTCGCCGGTGTCCGGCTCGGCCAGGTAGCCCATGGCCTGCTCCAGCGAGTTTTCGCTGAGCTGGCGGGCCCACTCTTCCATGCCGTAAATGCGGTCGCACTGCGTGACCATCACGTAGACCGGGAAACGCTTGCCGAACAGGCGTATCAGCTGCTCGATGCGCTCGCGCACCACGCGGCCTTCTTCCAGCAGCGCGTCCTTGTCGGGATGGGACAGGCGCTCGGTGCTGATGGCCAGCACCAGGCCGTTGAGCCCTTCCTTGCCGCGGTACTTGGCCAGCAGGTCCAGGCCCAGCTCCCATTCGCTGCGGTCCTGCTCGAGGTCGGCCGCCTCCACATAGCGCCCGGCGCAGTCGATGACCACGGCGCGGTCGAAATACCACCAGTCGTAGTTCGAGGTCTGCTCGATGCGTGCGCTCTGGCTGACCTTCTGGATCGACGAAGACAGGCGCGTGCGCGTCAGCGCCGTGGTCTTGCCGGTGCCGGAGCGGCCCACCACCATGTACCAGGGCAGCACATAAAGCGGGTTGCCGAAGCGCTTGAGGCTGGAGGCGCGCAGCGTGGCGGCGGCGGTCTTCCATTTGCGGATCAGCACCGCGCGCGGCGACGCCTGCTTGGCCGCCTTGTCCTGGCCGGCCGAGGACAGCTGCGCCATGCGGCTGCGCGAGCGGTAGACCTGCACCAGGCGGATGATGAAGCGCACCAGCAGGTACAGCCCCAGCACCCCGAAGAACACCGCCACGGCCGCCCACAGCGGCCACTCCATGTAAAGGGCCAGGCCCCAGCTCAGCAGCGCCAGCACCGTGAGGGCCAGCAGCCAGAGGACGATGCTACCCAGCGCCTTCATTTGATCTGCGCCATGATGGAGCTGGCCGTCTGCCAGATGATCAGGTGGTAGATGCCGTAGAGCACGGCCAGCACGGCCAGCGGCGCCAGCAGCACGCTGAGCGTGAGCGAGGAAACGCGCCAGCGCCAGCGGCCCTCGCCCGGCTGCTTGCCGCCCTTGCGCCCCACGCTGGCATAGGCCTGCGGAAACAGCACCTTGCCCGAATCGCCGTACAGGCCGTCGCCTTGCACCAGCTGCGCCAGACTGGCCTGCTTGATGTCTTCCAGGGTCTTGGGATTGCGGTCATGGCCGTAGCGACCGGCAAAGCCCATGGCCAGGCAAAAGAAATACACCTCGCGCACCGCCAGCTGCTGCGGGCCCAGGGCCTCCAGGCGGGTGAAAAACTCGACCCCGGCGCTGGACACGTTGAAATAGCGTTTTTGCAGCAGGTGGCGCTTCCATTCCTCGGCGCCCGGCCAGGCGGTGGCCAGCAGGAGCTCATCGGCCCAGGCGGCCACGGCGAACATGGCGCCCAAGGTGTCGGACTCGGCGATGCCGGCTTCCTGGGCCTTGCGGCGGGCGTCGGAAAGCAGGCTGTCGAGCTGGTCCTTGACCGACGCCGCGCTTGCCGAGGGCTGGCCCTGGAAGTGGCGCACATAGGCCATGAAGGGGATGAAACAGTCAACAAGGCGCACGCGTTATCTCCGCAACACAACAATTTCGGCCTTGAGGTCGGCCGGCGCATCCATCCAGTACAGCGCGACGGAGCCTTCGCGCTCCACCATCTCCCACTGCTGGCTCATCTGCTCGATGCGGAAATAGTAGGAGTATGAGCGGCGCGGCAGGCCCTGCGGCGCGGCCGCCATGTGGATCAGCTCCAGCCCCGGCAGCGCGTGCGCGATCAGGCCCGGCATCTCGTCGGTGGCGGCCAGGCGCGCGTCGCGCTGCACCGCGTCCACCACCCACTCCATGTCTTTTTCGGTGCGTATCACCAGGTAGAAGCGGTTGCGCTGGCCGAAGAAGTTGCGCGGCAGCTGGCCGACGTGGTAGTCGCCCTGGGGCTGCAGGATGGCCAGGAACTCCGGCCCCACGGTGATTTCATTGAGCAGGTGGCTGACCATGGTGCGCACGCGGTCGAAACACTTGCCGAGGTCGGCGTGGTCGTAGGGCGGCAGGCCCGGCGTGCCGTCCTCGGCCTCGCCCAGCATGTTGAAGCGCTCGGAAAACGAGCTCAGCTCGCCGATCAGCTGGCGCATGGCGCCGTAGGCCAGCCAGGGATGGACCTGGCGCGTCTCGGTCAGGTGGAACAGGTAGGGGCTGGCGCGGTTCAGCGAGCGCAGGGCCAGCAGGAACACCATATAGCTCGCGTCGAACTCGGCCTTTTGCATCTCGCGCGGGCTTTTGTATTCCTGCAGCTGGCGGGCGCGCCCGGTCAGTTCGTCGCGGATGTCCTTGACCAGGCGCAGCAGCACGTTGGAGCCGGAGATCGCGTAGCAGGGCGGGATGAAACTTTCGGACAGCTTGATGGCGTCGCCGTCGCGCACCAGGCGCGCGATGGGGATCAGGCTGTAGTCCTGCAGCTTGTCGATCTCGCCCTCGAAAAACACCTTGACCACATGCAGCAGCGTGCGCACCTGGGCCGCCGGGCCGTCGGAATACAGGTCGGCGACCTCGGGCGGGTTGGCCAGCGTGGCGTAGCGCGTGGCGGCGCCGCCGGCAGCCGTCAGGTCGGCCGCGATGGTCACATTGTTTTCGGTGGCGCTGAGTTTTTTCAGGCCCAGGTAGACCGTGAAGGGCTTGTCGCCCTCCACCCAGTCCACGTCGAAGGGCCTGGCCTTGATGACGGCATTGCCCGGGTACTCTATATAAGTGCGGTCCTGGAACAGCAGGCGCGCGGCCTGCACTTCCACCGTGCGGTTGCCGGCCGCCGCGGCGACCAGCTCGAGTTCGCCCACGCCCCAGAAATGCGGAAGGCCCGACTCCTGCATGGGCTTGTGCTGGAACTGGTTGTGCAGGTCAGCCATCTGGAAATGCTGGGACTGCAGGAACATGCCCTGGTGCCAGTAAATGCCTTGTTTTTCTTCCATGTGCTGCCTGCTGTCCTTATTTGTCCAGTTTCTTCACCGCGCTGTTGGCGTTCATCGCATCCTTGAGCGTGTCCGGCGTCAGCTTGATCTCCCGGCCCCCGCCGTCGAGCGGAACCGCCTCGCCGGCTTTTTTCCCCAGCTCCCGGTTCAGGCGCTCGGCATTGAGCAGCTCGTCCGGGCCGAAGTTCAGGCGCAGCGCCAGGGTCGCGGGCGCGGCCTTGTAGGTTTTGCTGACCATCCCCTCGCTCTCGACCGTCAGCGGCACCTCGAACAGGCGCGCGCTGCGGGCCGCATCCATCTGGTAATACCCGGCCGCGATGCCCACGAACTTGGCCTTCTGCGCCCGGTCCAGCTGCAGGATGCTGTGCTGGCCCGGCGTCACGACATAGCGCGCGAAATGCACAAACCCCTCGCCGCCCTTGCCGGTTTCCAGCGATTTTCCCACCAGCGCCGCGTCCGCAATCAATTTATAGAAGGCCGCGGAGTCTTCCATCTGGTAAACACCGAGTACCAGCGTATGCGCTTCACCACTGTATTCATTGAGCCGGTTGTCGGCCTCGACTTCCACCAGGATGGCGTTGCGCGCGAAACTCCAGGCGATTTCGGCCACGGCTTCCTTGCGCGTGTTGCCGCCCATCATGGAGTTGGCCGTGGCGCAGCCGCCCAGTGCCCCCAGCGCGGCCGCGGCCAGGCAGGCCCCGGCCACCCGCCATGCCCACCCCCCATGAAACCTTTGTTCAACCAAGTTTTGCCTGCTCGTAATTAAAGGTAATTTTGGTGAATTCATTCGGGAATGAAGATAATAAGCCATGCAAATTGGAGCGGCAATTTACCCGGGGCTTATCTGCATCGCGCTGGCGCTGCCGGCCTTGCCCGCCCTGGGCCAGGACAGCGCACCCGCTCCCGTGGCCGATCTCGAACCCCCGCCCCCGCCCGTGGTGGCGCCCGTGCTGTACGCCTATGCCACGCTGGCAAGCACCCGCAGCGTCGAGCAAAGCTGCTGGCAGGTGCTGATTCCCGAACGCCAATACCTGGTGCGCCAGGAAAACGCCAAGCCCTGGCTGCTGCGCAACGCCGTGCCCCTGATAGGCGCGGCCATGGGCGGATTCACGGGCGGTTTCCTGCTCAAGCGCCATGCCTCGGCCGCCGTCTACAAGCGCTGGGCCGTGCCGGTCATCGTCGGCAGCGCCGGCGCCGGCTTTGTGCTGGGCCCGGGCGGCGTGACCGGCGCCGTCGTGGGCGGCGCCATCGGCGACAAGCTCGGCAAGCACAAACCCGCCCCCATCGCCGTCGGCATGATAGGCGGCGCGCTGGCCGGCAAGGCGCTGTGGGACATGGTGTTTCCGCCCGCCGTGCCGCCCGAACCCGGCAACGGGCCCGACGACGACATCCCGGTGGAGGTCTTTCTGCGCGACCAGCAGTGCGGCACGCGGCTGCAGACCGCGCACAGCCAGTCGGTCTACCGCGTCGGCTACCGCTTCAACGACGAGGAGCGCGTCGCCGAACTGCCCTACGACCCGGGCGAAGCCCTGCTGGTCAGTGCCAGCGGCGAGGTCACCGGCCCAGCGCGCAAGCGGCTCGACTGAGAGCGGCTCTCCTGAACCCGGAAGAACCCGCTGGTTCACACCAGCCTCAGGAGGGTGGCTTCCGCATCCGTTTCCTCGGCATAGGGCATAAAAAGAATCGAGTCGGGGCAACCCTTGACCTTGACGAAGTAGGACGTGTTGTCATCGACCTGGTTGCGCACCGCCCATGCGGTGTATTCATTCCCCCCGACTTCCAGCTTCATGCCCTCCTGCGCAAACTCCAGCGTGGTTTTTTCCGGCAGCATGGCCTTGGGGCCCACGGCCTGGAACTGGATCTCGGCGGCGCCGCCCGTCACGCCGAAGACCACGCCCGACCAGACGCCGGCCACCGGGCCTATCTCGAACCACTGGCCCAGGCGCTCGTTGCCCAGCACGTCGAGCCGGAATTCGGCCGGCGCTGGCTTGGGCGGCACATTGGCCTTGGCCACGATCTTGGCGGGCCAGCTTGCGCCCGACTCGAGCAGCACTTCGGCCTGCGCCATCAGCGGCGGCAGCGCGGCCTGCTCCGGTGGGGGCGAATTCCAGAGCGTGAGCATGGGAAAGCCGCCGCGCGCGCTGCGCAGCGCCGAGGCCATCAGCGACAGGCCATAGCGCACCGAGGGTTTTTTGATCTCGTCCGCGTCGGCCAGCACCAGCCAGGCGTCGGCCTTGGCCTCGAGCAAGGCCTCCAGCGCGACGCGCCAGGCCATCTTGTCGGGCTGGTCCACCCAGAAATGGCCCTTGCATTGCAGGCCGTAACGTTTGAGCACCGCGGTCACGGCGGCCACGCGGGGCTGGTCTTCCTTGAGGGCGGTGATCCAGACGGTTTTCATTCTCTTGTCCTTTGCTTGCAGGCAGTCAGCCCATGATCATGACAATCGCCTGGCTGGGCGCCAGCACCGCGCCCACCCCATTGCCGGCATTCTGCTTGGTGGGGTCGCCAAGCTTGACGGCCGGGTTGCCCTCCAGCTTGACCTTCATGCTGCCCATGATGAACTCGGTCTCCCCCATCATCTTTCCCGACACCACACCGCCGGCCACGCCCCCCTGGTCGCCGTTGCTCATCGGGATCTTTGACGCCTTGGTCAGCGCCGGCATGCCGCCTATCAAGACCTTCATGGTGCAGGGATTGCCCATCATGGGCATGGCGATGTTCGGGTAGGGAATGGGAACCGGCGGCGCGGGCGGCGCGGGCGTCTTGCAGACGTCGGGCATGGCCATGCACTGGCCGTTCTGTTTGGTGACTGCGAACATGTTTGTTGTCCTTTTCGGCCGGCTCAGCCGAGGTCGATTTTTTCGGCGTCTATCTTGACCTGGCCTTCGGCGACCACGCTGGCGTGGCGCGACTTCAGGTGAAAGCGCTCGGCCACCTGCAGGCGCATGCGGCCGGCGCGGGACTCGTCGAGATTTTCCGTCCAGCGAAAGCTGTTGGTCGCCTTCTGCACCAGGCGGCCCACGGTGGAGGTGACGGCCTGCGCGACCGTGCGCACGCTGCCCAGGCTGGCGCTGAGCTCGCCGACCGTCGACACGAGGCGGTTGAACTTCAGCTCCCCTTGCGCCGCCGTCACATCAAGCTGCGGCGCCTTCATGGACACGCTGCGCGAGCCTTCCAGGCCGATGTCGCTGGCGAAAAAGGCCAGCGCGCCCGCATCGGCGCGTATGCGCGCGCCGCCCGGCAGCGCCAGCACGCCATGCTGCGCATCGGCACGCGAGAGCACGGCCAGGATGTAGGGCACGCAGGTCAGGCCCACGGCAACGCCCTGGCACACCAGCACGGTGTCGCCGCATTCGGGCTCGACCAGGCAGCTCTCGGCGCGCAGCGCGCGGTCGGCACCGGCGGTGCCGGGGGCTGTACCCAGAAAAAACCATTTGTCGGCCCGGCCGGTCACGACGGCGGCCATCAGGCCGGGGACGGTTTGCGGCAGGGGGGAAGCGGAAGGCAGGGAAGCATTGGACATGGCGTTCTCTTTCTCAAAAAAGTTCAGGCGGCTTGCCAGCGCTCGGCGCGCAAAAGTTTCTCATCGGTCTCACGTGCGCCGCTACGGTTGGCGCCGTCCCAGCGCGTGCCCTTGTCGAGCATGGCGTGCAGGTTGGCGTGGCTCATATCCGCGCGGCTGAAGTCGGCGTTGGACAGGTCGGCATGCGACAGGTCGCAGTACACCAGGCCCGCGCCGGCAAAGCTGGCATCGGCGGCCTTGATGCGCTGCATCACCGACATGTGCCAGCGTGAGCCGTCGCAGCGCGCGCCGCTGAAGTCGGCGTCGCTGGCGTCGGCCATCTCAAAAACCGCGGCACCCAGGTTGGCGCCCGCCAGGCTGGCCCCCATCAAGGCTGTGTAGGTGCCCTGCACACCGGCGAGCTGGGCTTTTTGCAGCTGGGCGCCCATGAAGCTGGTCCGGTCCAGCGCCAGTCCCGAAAAATCGGCGGCCTGGAGATTGCAGCCGTTGAGGATGGCCATGGTCAGGTCGCACCCGGTGAAGCGCTGGCCCTCCAGGTTGCAATCCTTCAAATAGGCCTGCACCAGTTGTGTCCGTTCAAAACGCACGCTGCGCAGGTCGGCAGCCATCGCCACCCAGCGTGTGAGGTCGGCGCCCGTGAAGTCGGTGCCGGCCAGCGTGCAGCCGTCGCACGCCGCCTTGAAAAACTTCGCGCCGGCAAATTGCGCGGCGCTGAGGTTGGCGGCATCCAGCGATGCGTGGCTGAAATCGGCGCCCTTGGCCTTGGCGCCGCTCATGTCGGCCTTCGCCCAGCTCGCGTGCGAGGCATTGGCCGCCTCCAGCCTGGCGCCCGCCAGGGCCGTGTCCTGCATCTGGGTGGCCGACAAGTCGGCGCCCGAGAGGTTCGCCCCCGAGAGGTCGCAGCCTTGCCAGACACTGCCGGCGAGCTTGCTTCCCGACAGGTCGGCGTTGGCCAGCCGCACCTTCTCCAGGTGGCAGCCGGTGAAATCCACACCCGACAGATCGGCGCCCGACAGGTCGGCGCCGGCCAGGTGGCGGCCTTGGGCCAGCCGGGCCAGCGCGTCTTTTACATCCATGGTGTTTCCCCTGCTGCGGCCATTCAAACCACCGGCTTTCTGACCAGGAGAATGGTCTGGTCGATGTTGGAGCCTTCCAGGCTGGCGATGGTCGGCGTGGTGTCATAAAAGTCCACGCCGTAGAGGTTGGCCTTGCGCAGCAGCGCGCGTTCGGTCGTGGCCTTGCGCAGCGAGCCCTTGTGCAGGTTCACGCCGGTGAAGTCGGCGCCGCTCAGGTCGGCCTTGTCAAAGCGAGCGCCCTTGGCCGATGCGCGGCCGAAGTTGGCGCCCGCCGCCTGGGTGCCGCTGAAGTCGGCGTTGTCGAGCACGGCGCCGCCGAAAGCCGCGCCGGCCAGCATGGCGCCGCCCCAGGCGGCACGCTCAAGCTGGGCACCCGGCAGTTGCGCCCCGGCAAACTGGCTGCCGCCATCGGCACGCGAGGCGCGCAGGCTGGCGCCGGCGAAGTTTGCGCCGCTCGCGTCGGCCCGCTGAAAATCGGCGTTGTCGCCGTTCGCGCCGGCAAAACTCGCCTTGCCCACCTTGGCGCCAGCGAAAGCGGCGCTCGTCAGGGTGGCGCGGGCAAAGTCCGCGCCGGCCAGGTCGCCGTCGGCAAAACTGGTGCGCAAAGCCGTGCAGCCCGCGGCTTTCAGGCCGGCCATTTTGGCGCCGTCAAAGACCGCATCGCTGAGTTTGGCGCCTGCCACGCTGGCCGCGGAAAAGTCGGCGCCGGTGAAGTCGGCCTGCGACAGGTCGCTGCCGTCCAGGCGCGCCTGCTTGAACATCGCCTGGCCCGCGCCGGCACCGGCCAGCTTGGCCCCCTGCAGGTCCGCCTCGCTGAAATCGCCGCCTTGCAGCAGGGCCTGGCTGAAGTCGGCGCCGGCCAGCTTGCTGCCCGCGAAACTGGTGCTTTCGAGCAAGGCGCCCGAAAAATCGGCGGCGGCGAGGTCCAGCGCCGAAAGGTCCAGCCCCGAAAGGTCGTACGAGGCAAAGCCCTTGCCGGCCGCATGGCGCGCCACCACTTCCTCGCGCGTCAGTTTTTGCGCCACGGCAGCCGCTGTCTCGGGCATTTTTGGCATCTCGGGCAGGGAGGGCAGCTTCACGGGCGCCGACGCGGACTTGACCGCCGCACCCGCGGCGGCGAGCGCCGCAAACACCGGGCCGGTGTTCGCAGGCCCATGGATGCTGCCGGCGCCTGGCGCGGCAAGCTCCGGCCGGGCATCGAGCTGCTTTTGCACGTCCTGCTCGGTGATACCGCTCTTGCGCATCGCGTCCCGCGTCTGCGCTTCAAGGTCCTTGACGGCACCTTCCAGCTCCGCAATATCTCCCGAAGGAGGCGTCGAAGGCGGCGGTGTCGCGGCGGCAATGTCGGCGTCGCTGATGTTGTGCTGTTTCATCAGCTCGCGGACCTCGCCTTGCAGGTCCTGGGCCATTTTCTCGACCTCGGCGAGCGAAGGGGCCGGCCCTTCGACCGGCGGCTGCAGGTGGGGAGCCATGTCGGCTTCGGTGATGCCGTGCTGGCGCATCAGGTCACGCACCTGGCGCTCCAGCGCCACGGCCTCTTCCCTGACCTGCACCAGCGCCGGGTCCATCGCGGGCATGGCCACGGCAGGCACGGCCACGGCCCCAAGGGCCGGCATGGCGGCGGCCGCTGCCGCGGCAGGCGCGGCCGCTTGCGGTACTTCGGCAGGCGGCGCAAGTTCCGCCGGGACCGCGGCCTGGGGGGCCAGCTGCTTGAGGAACATGTCGTGGTAATGCGCCAGCGGCAGCGGCGCGCTGCGCAGGTCTTCCCAATCGGCCAACAAATGCAGCACATCGTCGGCGTCTTCGTCGGCCACGGTGGCCAGCGCGCGGAACAGCACGATGCCGCAGCCCTGCCCCGGAAACAGCCAGACGGTTTCGGCGCGCGCCGTGACTTCGACGAACTCTTCACCACCGGCCGCGCGCCGGTTGATGAAGCAGCGCGCACGGACCTGCGGCAGGGCCGAGCTGAGCACGGCGCGTTGCGGATGCATGTTGTGGACCACGATTTTTTCATCGCCGCGGAAGAAGCCGGCCAGGCGCTGGTCGGGTGGCGCCACGTTGAAATAGGCAGGCTGGGTGTCGTCGGGCAGGTGCGGCCAGGTTTTTGCGAGCCAGGCGTCGTTGAAACTGCCGAGCTGCCGCTTGCGCAGCGGCGAATCGGGCGGCAGCGACCAGAAACCGGCGGCGGGCGCTTCATCACCGGGGCGCAGCACGAGCTTGGCCATGTGCTCCACATTCGGCAAGGGCAGGCCCTCGCTGCCGTCGGCGTTCTTCAGTTTGACCAAACCCTTGCCCAAAGGGTTGTCCAGGGAAGCCGGGCCGCCAAAAGCCGTCTGCGGGCTGATCGCCATCTGCGTGAACGGTTTCGGCGTGCTGGCGATGCCCAGCGCGTTGAAATGCCGGTCGCCGCTGACACGCAGCGTTTTGGACAGGCTGCCGAGCTGCACGCTGACGGCCACCTCGGGCGCGGCCACGCCCGAAGGCGCATGCGCGGCGCCGAACACCAGGAACTCGCCGGCCGGCTTGGGCAGGCCCTCGTCCATGATGGCGTCGCTGCCTATCGCCTCGGCCGCGACTTGCCACATCTGGGCTTCGGGCAGCAACGCCGCGCCCGGCGTTTCGTCGAGCGCGAAGAAGGCCATCATGCCCACTGAAAGCTGGTTCTGGCGCGCAAAGCGGATGCCGCGATGCAGCAGGCCCAGCGAGTCTGGTTTGAAAACTTTCATGGCTGTGCGCTCAACCCAGCTGGATCAAGGTGCCGGTCACCGCCACCCGCGCAGGGGTGACAAACAGGCTGGCGCCAGGCGAGGACAGCCCGCATCCATTGGCGCCCATGGTGAGCGAGGAACCGCTGGCATTGGCCTTCAGGTGCGTAGGGGTCAAATCCATCGTGACGGCCGGAGAGCCTGTCAAAGTCGCGCCGCCGACCACCTTGAGTTCCAGCTTTGCGGCGCCCGATGTGGCGGTCATCCCGGCAGCGGCAAGCTTGACGCTGCCGCCAGCAGGCTGCGTCAGGCTGATCTCGCCGGCCGGATTCAAGGTGGCCAGTGTGCCTGCCGCCGATGTCAGGTCCAGCGAGGTAGGAAGTGTTGTGATGTTGGTCGTCAGATTGATGCCGGAGCCCTTGACTTCAATTGCCGCGCCAACGGTATTGGAGGGAAAGGTAGGCCCAATCCCACCCGCGGGATTGGGATTCGGAAGACCTGCATTGATGGTGACACTGTCGGTAGACAGATACACCCGGCCCTGCGAGGTTTGCGTGAACGGTATCGCCGTGAGTTCGATGCCCTGGTTGTTGAGCTTCATTTGGCTGGTGTAAGCCGCTTTCGGCTTGGTCAATTCAGCCAGTGAAGTCGCCAGGCTGGACAGCACCCGGTTGACCGTGACCGCGGTGCCGACACCGGACGCAATACCCAGGCCCCGCGCCGCCCAATGACCACCGCTGGTGTCGTTAAAGGCAAGTTTGCCCTTGTCGTCCATTTTCGAGGCGCGGTTCATGGCCACACCCGCGGCCACAGCGCTGGCCAGGTTAAAACCCACGGTCAGGGCCAAGGCCGTCTTGATGGTGGTCTTTGCCGAAGCCACGGCCGCCGACAGCAAGGCCGCCTGCCCGCCGGAAATTTCCACACCCTCGTTGCCCTGCAGGCGCGCCACGTCCTTCAGGGAAATGCTTTCCGAGTCGTCCAGGCTGATGCTGCGGCCGAATTTCCAGGACATGTCAGCGCCATAGGACATGGCCGTGCTGGTGCCCACGGTGATCTTGTTGGCGATCGAGGCCGCCACCGAGTTGTCCACCGACAGCCCGATGGAGTTGTTAAAGCCCAGCTTGATCGCATTGCTGGTACCCACGGTGATGCTCTCGGAGCTGCCGCCGGTGGACGCAAAAATACCCGGATATTCCTTGGTGCCGCCGGAATCCGCTTTGTCACCTTTATCGCCCTTATCACCTTTGGCGCCGGTCGCACCAGTAGCGCCAGTGGCGCCAGTAGCGCCAGTAGCGCCGGTGGCACCCGTCGCGCCGGCGGCACCCGTGTCGCCCTTGGCGCCCGCGGCGCCATCCTTGCCGTCTTTCCCGTCCTTGCCCACGGTGCTGCGGCGGCCTTCCGGATTGCCGATCACCAGCGCGCTGTTGTTGAACGGCGAGGTGATGTAGACCACCTCCTTGCCCTGGGTGTCATCCATCAGGATCTGGTTGCCGCCGGCGGTCGTGACCAGGCTCTGCGCCGGGTTCTTGTTGTTCACCATGCTCGGGTTTTCCGAGTTGGGCACCGCGTTGACGATCACCGGCTGGTCGGGGTCGCCGTCCACAAAGGAAAGCAGGACTTCCGCGCCCTTGTGCAGGGGGAAATGGATGCCGTGGCCGTGGCCCGCGTACGGGGTGGCCATGCGTATGCGCGCCGATCCCTTGTTCGGGCCCTTGCCGGTGCGGCTGAAGGGCAGCTGCACCTTGTACTGGCCGAGTTCGTCCATCTCGGCATACTGGCCGCTGCCCTCGGCGTCAACGATCGCGCTGATCGTGCCGGCCACATGCGGCCGGATCATGGAGCGCTTGGGGCGGAACTGCACGTCGGCCGGGATGGCGCGGAACTTCGAGCTGTAGCGGGTTTCGCCCGCCGCGTCCTCGTAAGCCGTCTTGATGCCGGCCAGCAGCACGCCGGCCTGCGAGCCCTGGTGCTCGATCTCGGT
This sequence comes from Polaromonas sp. P1_A2, assembly GCF_056406895.1. Classification (NCBI taxonomy): domain Bacteria; kingdom Pseudomonadati; phylum Pseudomonadota; class Betaproteobacteria; order Burkholderiales; family Comamonadaceae; genus Polaromonas; species Polaromonas sp. P1_A2. Next base: position 533,206 of record NZ_JBFTZI010000003.1, read on the forward strand.
GACCAGGTATTTGCCGTTGAAGTCGCTGCGGTAGTGCCCGGCCATGCGGATGAAATAACCGCTGCGTATGCCGGTGGCGGTGGCGCTGCCGGTGAAGATTTTTCCCTCGCAGAGGATTTCCTGGGCCCGCAGCTTGGCGTAACGCAGGCCTTCATCCTGCGTGAGGAAGTTTTCGCCGTACAGCATCACGTCGCCCATGCCGGCGTCCGACACCGGCGCGGACTGCTTGAGCGGGACCGCGGCGTTCAGGTAGTTAAAGCCCTGCAGCACCACCTGTTTCGGCAGGGGTTTTTGCCGGCAGGCGAAATCCTGCACCGAGTCCTTGGCTTCGCCGCTGGCGAGGTTCTCGACCGGCCGGTAGGTCACCGCGCGCACGTCCGCGGGCTGCTTGATCGAGGCGTCGACCAGCAGCAGTTTTTCCTTGTCGCCGCTGTGGTCGAAGCAGTAGTAGATGCCTTCCTTTTCCATCCAGCGCGTGATGAAGTCCAGGTTGGTTTCCTGGTACTGGCAAACGAAGTCGCGCTCGCGGTACTCCCCGGCCAGGCCCTTCTGGTAGTCGGCGGAAGACAGCCCGCTGTCCTTGAGCACCGTCTCGAGAATGTCCGGAATGCGCTGGCCGTCCAGGTGGACGTCGGAGGTGCGGAACTGGCCCAGGCGATGCAGGCGCGGCGCCAGCACGGCGCGGTAGAACACCAGGTCGCCCACCTGGTGCAGCTGGTCGAATTCGGCGATGACGCCGTGGTAGGGCGTGGCCATGTCCTGGTCGCGCGAAAAAATCGTGAAGGTCGCCGGGTTCGACAGCATCTTGTCGAACTCGATGCCGGCGTCGTTGGACAGCAGCGTGAGCTCGAACGAAAAGTTCTGCGAGATCGCCTCGAAGCCCTTCATGTTGACGACCGCGAAGGTGTCGTCGGCAAATCCGCCGGACTTGAAGGCGAAGCGTTTGTTCGCCGCTGTCAGGTTTTTATCAAGCGAAGTCATAAATTCCCTCTTTTTTCTTTCTGCCTTGCGTCAGTCAGGCCGCGGCGGCAAGGGGCGCGTCGGAAAACACGACCGTGAAGCCGGCGTCGGCATCCAGGCCCAGCGCGACCTCGCCGGCCTGCACGCCGGTGCTCATGCGCGCCAGGATTTCCTGGGACATCAGGGGCATGATGGTGCTGCGCAGGATGAAGTCGACGTTGCGCGCGCCGGTCTCGACCTCGGTGCAGCGCGCGGCGATCTGCGCGACCACCGCGTCGCTGTAGGTAAAGCGCATCTTGTTGTTGTGCGCCAGGCGCTTGACGATCTTGTCCAGCTTGAGCCGCACGATGCCGGCCAGCGCGTCCTGCGCCAGCGTGAAGTAAGGAATCACCGTCATGCGCGCCAGCAGCGCCGGCTTGAAGTGCGCCGACAGGATGGGCCGGATCGCCGAGAGCAAGGTCGCGGCGTCGGGCTTGTCCTCGCCGGCCGTCATTTCGGTGATGACGTCGGTGGCCAGGTTGGAGGTCAGGAAGATCACCGTGTTGGAAAAATCGATGTCCTTGCCTTCGCCGTCGGAGAGCATGCCCTTGTCGAAGACCTGGTAGAACAGGTTGAGCACATCAAGGTGGGCTTTTTCGACCTCGTCGAGCAGCACCACCGAATACGGGCGCTGGCGCACCGCCTCGGTCAGCACGCCGCCCTCGCCGTAGCCCACATAGCCGGGGGGCGAGCCTATCAGTCGGCTGACGTTGTGCTTTTCCTGGAACTCGCTCATGTTGACGATGACGGTGGACTTTTCGTCGCCGAACAGGATGTCGGCCACCGACAGCGCGGTCTCGGTCTTGCCGACGCCCGAGGGGCCGGCCAGCAGGAACACGCCCAGCGGCTGCTGCGGGTCGCGCAGGCCGGACTTGGCGGTCTTGAGCACTTCGGCGATCTGGTGCATGGCGTGGTCCTGGCCGCGTATGCGGCCGCACAGCACGGACTCCATGCGCATGACGCTCTCGGCCTGGTCGCGCAGCATCTTGCCGACCGGAATGCCGGTCCAGTCCGACACCACCTTGGCGACCACGTCCGGGTCCACGTCGACGCGCACCAGCGGGTTGGTGCCCTGCGCCGTCTCGAAGGCCTTGCCGGCCTCGGCGACTTTTTGCGACAGCGCCTCGAGTTCGGCCGGCGTGGCATTCGCGGCCTTGGCGGCCAGGCTGGCGGCGCGCGCGGCCAGCAGCGCGTCGGCCGCGCCTTTTTGTTTGTCCCACTCGGCCTTGAGCACCTCGGCCTCGGCGGCCAGCGTGGCCACCAGGCCGGCGATGGCGTCCAGGCGCTCGCCGTCGACCGGCTGGTGGTTGTCGCGGTCGCGCTCCAGGCCGCGCTGCTCGCGCGCCAGGGCCTGCATCTGGCGTTCCTTGTCCTCGAGCACGTCGGGCTTGGCGCTTTGCAGCACCTTGACGCGCGCGCAGGCGGTGTCCAGCAGGTCCACGGCCTTGTCGGGCAGCTGGCGGCCGGTGATGTAGCGGCTGGAGAGCTCGGCCGCCGCGACGATGGCGTCGTCGCGCATCACGACGCGGTGCACGTCCTCGTATTTTTCCTTCAGGCCGCGCAGGATGATGACGGCGGTGGCAAGGTCGGGCTCGTCGAGCTTGACAGGCTGGAAGCGGCGGGCCAGCGCCGGGTCTTTTTCGAAATACTTTTTGTACTCGGCCCAGGTGGTGGCGGCGATGGTGCGCAGCTCGCCGCGCGCCAGCGCCGGTTTGAGCAGGTTGGCCGCGTCGGAGGTGCCGGCCTGGCCGCCCGCGCCTATCAGCGTGTGGGCTTCGTCGATGAACAGGATGATGGGTTTGGCCGAGCCCTTGACCTCGGTGATCACGCCCTTGAGTCGGTTCTCGAACTCGCCCTTGACGCTGGCGCCGGCCTGCAGCAGGCCCATGTCCAGGCCCAGGATGGTCACGTCCTTGAGCGAATCGGGCACGTCGCCGTCGACGATGCGCAGCGCCAGGCCTTCGACCACCGCGGTCTTGCCGACGCCGGGGTCGCCGACGCAGATCGGGTTGTTCTTGCGGCGCCGCGCCAGGATGTCCACCATCTGGCGGATTTCCTTGTCGCGCCCGAACACCGGGTCTATCTTGCCGTTGCGCGCCTTGTCGGTGAAGTTTTCGCAAAAGCGCGCGATGGCGCTGCCTTCGCCGCCGGCCGCCGCCTGGCCGCCGGGCGTGCCGCCTTCCGCGGCGCCCGGGGTTTCCTCAATCGAGGCGCCGCAGGTCGCGCCGAAGCCGCTCAGCAGGCTCTCGCGGTTGAGCGCGCGCAGCGGCTCGGCGTAGTCGCCGGTGGCGTAGTAGCTGGCGCGCGCCAGGAAGGCCAGCAGCACGGCGCCGGAGCGTATGCGGGCCTCGCCGAGGTTGACCGAGGCGATCAGCCAGGCGTCCTGCATGAGCTCGAGCAGCAGCGGCGAGAAGGCCGGCTTGCCGGCGTTGCCGGTGCGCATGTCCTCCAGGGCGCGGTCTATGCCGCGCTTGACCAGCGCCGCGTCCACGCCGTTCTGGCGCAGCAGCAGCGCGACGTCGGCCTGCACGTTGTCAAACAGCTTGACCAGCAGGTGTTCGACGGTGATCTCATAGTGGCTGCGCGAGACGCACAGGCCCACGCCGTCTTCCAGCGCCTGCTTGGTGAAGGCATTGAGGCGTCCGACCAGGGGTTTTAGTTCGACCAGCAGCATGATGTTTCTCTTTCTTGCGGTGTATGAAGAAGGGATGCCGAAAATTAAAGGGTGAACTGCACGCGGGTGGGCTGGCGCACGCGCTCGGGTGTGAGCCAGGTGTCCAGCCCCAGGCGCGTCCAGTTGGTGGCGGCCGATTCCGGCGCGGCATCAAGCACGTCCAGCGTGCGCGCAGCGCGGGCGTCCTCGTGCCGCAGCTCGAGCACGATGCGCACCTCCAGCGGGTCAATCAGGTAAAAACGCACCAGGAACTCCAGCCGCTCATGGCCGGGCGTGCCGGGCAGCAGCTGGTGGAAGGAGTCCTCGGGCAGGTCGCTCAGGGTGATGGTGATGCTGCCGCTGTAGTCGTCGATCTGGCTGCCCAGGTAAGTCGTCTCGCCGAGCTCATGGGCCTGCTGGCCCAGGCGCAGGCGCTGGTCGGCCGGGATGGGCACGTGCTGCAGCGTGCAGCACTCGACCCAGACCTTGGCCGGCCTGAAGGCATCGGCCAGCAGGGTATGCAGGCCCGAGGCCGAGCGCGGGTGCATGTTGAAGAGGCCGGCGTAGCGCAGCAGCCCGTCGGCGGCGGGCAGGCCCGCGCGCAAGTCGCCGTCGCGCAGGCCGATGAAGGCATAGAGCTGGTCCAGCACGCCGGCATCGCCGTCTTCCACCACGCGGTCCTGCAGCCGGTGCTTGCGCCAGGCGTCGAACAGCAGCGGGTACATCGCATGGTGGATGACGTCCAGGAAGTCGCGCGTGGCGTGGCGGCCTTCGCGTTCTTCCTCGAACAGGTCTTCGGTGTAATACGTGGGCAGCGGCGAGGCCACGCCGTAGAGGCCGAAGAAGTTGGCCGTGATGCGGTAGCCGCCGGCGTCGCGCGGCTCTATGCGCTCGATGTCGTTTTCGGGAAAGCCCAGGCTCAGCCGCGGCCGTATGCGCAGGCTGTCGGTGGGCATGCCGCGCGCCTTGCCGAACAGGCGCAGCAGGCGTATGGCCTGGAAGTAGGAGAACCTCTCGCCGTGGGCGAGGAGTTGCTCCTCTACAGCAGCGGCTGCTGACCCAATCTTGGCGGCCATTTGAAGACTGCTCCTGTGAAAGCGTCTTCAAGCTCGACGCGGGTGTAGGAATTGATGCCGGCGTAGTCCCCGATGAAACGGTCCAGGACGCAGCCGAACAAATACATGTCGCCGATGCCGGCGAAAAAATCGAGCCGGCACTTGATGCGGATCTGCTGGCCGCGCAGCAGGCTGCCGCGCCCGACCAGCCGCGTCTCGGGCGTGGCGGTGACTTCCTGGATGCCGTCGATGCGCCGGCGGTTGGCGGTTTCCGGGCCCTGCTCCTGGCGCTCGGAAAACACATAGAGGTTCAGCAGCTCGCGCAGGTTTTCGGCGCTGGCGACGGACAGGAAGTTCAGCGAGACATGCGAAATCAGGCGCCAGAGCAAGGCCTCGCCCGAGGGCGGGTTCAGCGGCGCGGTCATGGGCCGGATGTTGCGAAAGCTCATGCGGTCGGGGGAACTGCTGGTGGGCCGGCTCAGGTCGCCGAGCTTGAGGCTTTCCGGCAGCTGGCGGTTGGTGCAGGTGATGCGCACCGACAGGGTCTCGGGCAGGGGCAGGTCGCCCGGCGGGTAGGCCACCGACAGGAAAACCTCGCTGCCCCGCCCCACCGTGGCCTGGCGCAGCGTGGTGCGGTAGCTCAGGGTGTTGCTGCCGTCATGGCGCAGCATGCCGAAGGGCACGTAGCTGCGCTCGCGCGAAGCCCCCTGCTGGTAGCCGACGACCTGGTCCACCGAGTAGATCTGGTAGTGCTGGCGGTTCGCGGCCTCGGGCATGAGGCGGTATTCGCTGGCGCGGTGCTCGTGGTTGACCGGGTCGGCCGCGTGCTCGAACAGGTTGACCACGGGCACGATGTTGAGCATGAAGCTGTCGCCGCGTATCTCCGGCATCCAGTCGGGGATCTGGTCCAGCAGCACGGAGACCTCGAACAAGGGGCCGCTGCCGCCGGCCAGCGCCCTGTCCAGGCCCACGATGTCGATGAAGAGGAATTTCTCGGGCAGGACAAAAAATTCCTGCAGGCTGCGGTAGCCCTGGAAGGCATGGCTGGGATAAGGCAGCAGCTCGCTGTCGAAGCCGGCCTGGCGCAGGGCCTTGGGGCCGAGTTCGGCCACCGTGCCGTCGCCGCGCGTCAGGCTCACCGCCTTGACGTGGTTGGCCAGCAGCAGCAGCAGCTTGGAGGCCTCGGTGTAGCCGCCGCCCAGGAAAAGGCGCAGCGAGGGCGTGGTCCATTGCGCGACGTCCAGCCCGCCTTGCAGCGCGAACTTCAGGACCAGCCGCGGCGCCTGGCCGGCGCCGCTGGCCAGGCGCGCGCTTTCGAGCGCGACCGGATGGACCTGCAGCTCGGTGCAGGTGCGAAAGCGGCAGGGCGTGCCGTCCACCGGCACGGAATCGATCTTGGTGCCGGCGGCGACGCGCACGCTTTCGGCCAGCATGCCCTTGGGCTCGAAGCTGACCAGGGTGCTGGCGGGAATCGGGCGCAGGTAGTGGGGGAACAGCAGGTTGGCCAGCTCCTGCACGAACTCGGGGAATTCGTCGTCCAGCTTCTGGCGCGTCAGGCCCGTGAGGAAAGCGACGCCTTCGAGCAGGCGCTCCACGTCGGGGTCGGCCGAGGAACCGGCCAGCATGGGCGCCAGCGCGGGGTTGGCCTGCGAGAACTCGACGGCCAGTCCCTTGAGCTTGTTCAATTCATCTTCATAGTACCGATTGAACATGGGGTTCTTTCACTCGCTCGGGGGACTGTTAAAGGGCCGTTGAAATCAGTTGATGTTGACCTTGCCGTTTGCGCCAACCGTGGTGGAGAGCTGAAGCGGAATCTCGCGGTCATCCACTTCAAGCCGGCCTTCCAGCGCGAACCGGATGGACAGCACGTCGGTAGACTCCCGGCTCATCACCACGCGGGGCGACTTGATGCGGGGTTCGTACTTCAGCACCATGCGGCGGATCTCTTCTTCAATATCGCCGGTGGAACCCGCGGTGAGCCCGCCGGCGATATTGGTGAAGTCGGGCACGCCGAAGAGGGGATCGAGCTGCACGCTGCCTTGCCGGGTATTGAGCAGGCGAAGAAGGTGGTTGGTGACCGACCGGACAAGAATATCGACCTGCGTCTGGTTGGTGCGTTGTCCACCATCTTCCCAGGCCGCTATTCTTTCCAGCAGTCGCCGCTCCTTCACCGTTGTTGTCTCTCTACTCAGCCGGGTCGGCGTGCCGCTTGCCCGTCATTACTTCGGAGCGAGCCAGGAATCTTCTGCCTCGATGCCGTCCGGCTCGAAGGTCCAGGTGATCTTCTCGTAGGTGAAGGAGATGTCTTCCATGTGGCCCATCTGCTTGTTGTCGGGGTTCAGGCAGTTGGGCGTCCAGGACCTGGCGTTGGTCAGGATGGCCGAGGACAGCTTGACCGTGTAGTACTTTTCTTCCGTGCCCTTGGGGGAGATACGGTAGAACTCCAGGCTCACGCTCTTGAGCTGCTCGCCCGAGGTCAGGGCCTGGAACAGCTTGGGCGAAGCCTTGTCGATTTCCTTGGTGACCGTCATGGGGCAGTGCACGCGCTTGCCGGTGGGCAGGCCGGTCTGCGGGCTCTTGGGGATCTCGATGACGTGGTCCACGGCTTGCACGAGGATCTTGCCTTCGTGGCCCTTGACCTTGACGGAGCCTTCGATCTTCCCTTGTTTTTCGCCTTCGAGGATGAGGTAGCATGGCATTGGCATGATGATTTCCTTTAAGTTGGTACTGTCGTAAAACTGTTTCAGATTCGCTCAAGGCCCCCGCAACAATCAGCGGGGCTTGAACCTCTTTACCACCCCGCCCCTTGGCTACCCGGGTGATCTGCACATCTCTTAAACATCTGCTCTGTGCATGACCTGTATTCTGGAAGGCCCCTGTTTCGGGTCCATGTCAGAAGCCAGGCGGCAAAGTTACAACCGAAATACAGGCGTTTCCCCCTCGGGAAACCGCCCGCCCGGCGTCACTTTTTCTCGAGCTTCCCAACGAGAGACAGGCTGAAGGACGCGCCCATGTACTTGAAGTGCGGACGAACCTTGAGGTCGACGCGGTACCAGCCTGGATCGCCTTCGACGTCAGCCACGGTGATCTCCGCCTGGCGCAGGGGCCTGCGGCTGCGCACGCCCTCGCCCGGGTTGTCCATGTCGGCCACGTACTGGCGTATCCACATGTTCAACTCGCTTTCGAGGTCGGCACGCTCTTTCCAGGTGCCGATGTTCTCGCGCTGGATCACCTTGATGTAGTGGGCCAGGCGGCTCACCACGAACATGTAAGGCAGCTGGGTGCTGAGCTTGTAGTTGAGCTCGGCTTCCTTGCCTTCCTTGCTGTTGCCGAAGAACTTGGGCTTTTGCGCCGAGTTGGCTGAGAAGAAGGCCGCGTTGTCGCTGTTCTTGCGCATGGTGAGCGCGATGAAGCCCTGCTCGGCGAGCTCGAACTCGCGGCGCTCGGAGATCAGCACCTCGGCGGGGATCTTGTTCTGCAGCTCGCCCATGGACTCGTAGGTGTAGACCGGCAGGTCTTCCACCGCGCCGCCGCCCTGCGGGCCGATGACGTTGGCGCACCAGCGGTAGTCGGCGAAGCTGCCGGTCAGGCGCGAGGCGAAGGCGAAGGCCGCGTTGCCCCAGAGGAAGCTGTTGTTGCCGCCGGAGACGTCTTCCTTGTAGTTGAACTTCTTGGTCGGCACCGTGTCGGCGCTGTAGGGCACGCGCAGCAGGAAGTGCGGCAGCGTCAGGCCCACGTAGCGCGCGTCCTCGGTCTCGCGGAAGGCGTTCCACTTGACGAACTGCGGGCCCTCGAAGACCGAGGCCAGGTCCTTGAGGTTGGGCAGCTGTTCATAGGACTCGACGCCGAAGAACTCGGGCGCGGTGGCGGCGATGAAGGGCGCATGGCCCATGGCCGCGACGCTGGCCATGTACTGCAGCAGCTTGATGTCCTGGCCGCCGGGGCCGAACTCGTAGTTGCCGATCATGGCGCCGAAGGGCTGGCCGCCGAACTGGCCGTATTCGGCCGTGTAGAGGTTTTTGTAGAGGCCGGACTTGGTGATGTCGGCCGCGTCCTGGAAGTCGTCGAGCAGCTTGCTCTTGCTCACGCTGAGCATCTGGATCTTGACGTTCTCGCGGAAGTTGGTGCGGTCGACCAGGAATTTCAGCGAGCGCCAGGCCGATTCCAGCTTCTGGTAGTCGGGATGGTGCAGGATGGAGTCGACCTGCGCGCAGAGCTTTTTGTCCAGGTCGGCGATCATGTCGTCGACCGTGGCCTGCGTGACGCGCTCGACCGAACGCTGGGGCTCCAGCAGCTGCGAGACAAAGGCCTGGATGCCGTGGCGGGTGATGGAATAGGCGTCGTCGCCCTGCTTGATGCGCGCGGAGTTGACCAGCTGGTCGAGCAGCGAGCCGCCCGCGTCTTCGGCCGCGCCTGGCGCCGCTTCTGTTTGCTTGTTGGTTTCAGCCATGATGGTTCCTTCGGTGCGGTTCTTTTATTGGTCTTTGACGCCGAGTTCGGACATCAGCCGCGCGCGCACGCCTTCGTCCTGCACCAGCTCCTGGACCTTCTTGCGGAAGTCCGGAATGTTGCCCAGCGGCCCTTTGAGCGCCTTCAGGGCGTCGCGCAACTCGATCATCTGCTTGAGCTCGGGCACCTTGTCGACGATGGCGTCGGGCGAGAAGTCGTTGATCGAGCTGAAGTCGATGTTCATGGCCAGCACCGCGTCCTTGTCGGCCTTGGGATCCAGCTTGTTGGGCACCGACATGCTCAGCGACAGCTTTTGCGCCTTCAGGACTTCGTTGAAGTTGTCCTTGTCGATGTTGATCGGCTTCATTTCCTCCAGCGGCGTCTCGTCTTCACGCAAGGTGTAGTCGCCCATGACCAGCAGCTTGAGCGGCAGCTCAACCTCGGCCTTGGCGTCCCCCGTGGCGGGACGATAAACAATATTGACACGCTCTTTTGGTGCTACTGACCCATCGGTTGCCATGGTGGTTTCCTTCGATTCGTGAGGGTTGAGTGGAGGTCACAGCTGTTAAACACCTGTAACAAGTCGAAAACGATAGTACTCGATATCCTTTGATTTAAACAGCCATGTTTCAGCCGTAATACGGGGGGAAAGCAGGGGGCGTGGGCCGCGAAAAGCATGCGGCAAAATGAGCCGGGCCGAGCCATATACCTGTAGCACGTTTGTGCGACAAAAATCATCGGCACCACGGCATAGCGATGCGAGGCGCCACAGTGTCCCGCCTTGCCCGCCGGCGGGGCATAGGAACAACCCTAGGCCGCGGCGCTGCAAGCGCCGCGATGGAAATATTTGCCGGCGCGCGGCGCGGCAAAACCGCAACACCGCAACACCGCGCGCTGCGGCGCGCCGCGGCGCAACCCCTCAGTTGAAGGTGACGCCGGCCCAGCGCACCCGGCCCAGCACCGCGAAGTCGCGGTCGGCCGACTCGTGGCCCTGGATGTCGAAAGGCTCGTAGGCCGGGTTGTAGCTGCTGACCCGCAGGATTTTTCCGGGCAGGCGCTGCAGCCTTTTCATCAGCAGCGCGCCGTCCAGCCGTATCAGGTGCACGCCCTCGGTCAGCGCATCGCGGTCGCGCAGGTCCGCCAGCACCGCATCCCTGGCATGCAGCCACGGCTCCATGGACGCGCCCACCACGCCGAACATCGCCAGGTCGTCGTGCGCGATGCCCAGGTCGTAGCGTATGAACTGCGCATCGAAAGGCCGCATGGCCAGCACCGAGTCGGCGTCGGTGAAGGCGGCTCCCTCCGCCTGCTCGCGCAGGTCGAACAGCGGGACGTAGATCAGCTCATCGAGCTGTACCGCGCGCACGCCGTGGGGCACAGCCGCGGACCGGCCCGCGTCCTGCGCCTGGCCGCCCAGCAGCTGCGTCGGCGTGGTGTTGTATTCGCGGGCCAGCACTTCCAGCTCGAAGGCATCGGGCAGGCTGTCGCCGCGCTCGACGTTCCAGATGGTGTTGCGGTGGACACCGACCGCTGCCGCCACGTCGTTGATCTCGCGGGCGCCGCGCGCGGCCCGGCAGCGCTGGCCGAACTGCTGCATAAAAACATTGCGCGCCTCGGTCCTGACGGTTTTGACCTCCTCCTTGCTGGCGGCCGCCGCGGCGTGGTAGCGGTACCAGGCCACCGGCTCATCCGCCTTGACGGGCGACACCGAGGCCAGGGGATAGGGCTGGTTGGCGTTCTGCGCGCCAGGCGCTTTTTCCGTAGGCGCCTGGTCGGAAGGTGCCGCGTCTTTTGTGCTCATGAACACTATTTTGTGTCAATGAACACAGACATGCAAACCTCAACCCCCTTGATTTACCCAATATGCATAAAAATATAAGCAATACTCATAACTATGGGCCCGTCCGCGCTTGACTTCAGGCCTTGCAAGCTCAAAATAGTGGACATGAGCATAAATAAAACAACAATCTCACAGGAAGATATGCACCCCGCCGACGTCATTGCTGCCTTGCGCAAGCGCGGCACCAGCCTTCGCAAGATCGCCCACGACAACGGCTACAGCCACATCCAGCGCGTGCTCACCAGCCCCTGGCTGGCGGCCGAACAGCTGGTGGCCAAAGCCTTGGATACCACGCCCCAGGCCTTGTGGCCCTCCCGCTACCGCGACCCCGCGGCAAGAACCCTGGCTTTCCGGCAAACCCGCAAGATCACGGTGACCATGCCCGGCGCCCGCGACAGAGCGGCGGCGCCTGGGGCGCCGGCCGGCGGCCGGCCCAGCCGCACCCGCAAGCCCTGACATCAAAGGAAGCCCCATGCTGCTTTCCAGCAAGGACATCAAGCTGCGCATCTACCTGCGCACCCGTGAAGACGAGCTGGTTCTGGTTGAGCTGGAGCGGGAAGACCTCGAAAAAGCCGCCATCGGCAAGACCCAGTTCGCCGAAGAGCAGCTTCATCCCATCCGGCTGCTGCATTTCGAGCTGGCCTGAGGGCGCGCGGCCACCCCCGGGGCCTCAGAGTGCGCCGGGATGCGAGTCGTACTCGCCGTGGTCTATGTACTTGATCTGCATGCCAGCCCGGGCCAGCTCGGCGATGCGCGAAGCGACACGCCGGTAGAACTCGCCCGCATCCGCCAAGGGTCCTATGGTTTGATTGAAGGTCATGTCCTGACCGGCTTCCTTGAGGATGTATTCCCCCGATGGCTGAAGCTTCACCTTGAGCAGCGCGAGCATCTTTGTTGTCCTCCTTGATTGGCCATGGCGTCCGCCCCCACTGCGGCGGGGAGGCACCAGATTGCTCAGTGCCCACTTTAGACCTCAAGGCGGGTCAGGCTCTGTAGGAAAACACCTTCTTTGGCCTAACCGGCACGATCATCACGGGAAAAGCTGGTACTTAGGACTTATTCAGCGCCATAAGCCGACAGTCGCGACCCTGGCTTCTTATCGCAAATCCCCATGCCCGGTCGCCCCCCGGTCCAGCGGATCCACCACCACTTCGTAGATTTCATTGATGCGCCAGACCGGGCTTTCATAGGCGGCCTGACCCCGCACCTTGACCAGAAAGGAACTGCCGCGCTCCCGGGCCTCCAGTGTCAGCTCGCACGAAAAATCGATGCTCCCGGCATCCGTCGAGATCGCGCTGACCAGTTCATGGCCCGCCAGCGAGAGCCGGTGCTCGCAACCCCGCGGCAACAACTGCTCCACCTCATAGGTCCGCATCACGATGGCCGCGATGCGGCCTATCAGCTCAGCCACGACGGAATCGGGATTGGAAACCATCAGGGGATGCATTTTGGGCATTCTCCTACAAGGCCCAAAGAAACGAGAAGCTATATTCATCTGGCGGCTTGTCATGAGCCGCTCCCTCCCTCGCTGGCCTTGCCAGCTTCCACGCCCGGTTTGTCCCGGGCTTTTTTTTGCCATGGGGACTTGTGAGCGCGCGTGCCAGCCGACACGGACCCGATGCCGGCGGCAGATGGCCGCGACGTCCTGCAACAATAGGCAATGACAAAAAAAGCAATCCCCGCCTGGACCTGGCTGGCCGCCGCAGCCATTTTGTTTCCCTTGTTTATCCAGCTCTCCCGCGGCATTTACCGCGACCTGGACCCGATCTACGACTCACGCGGCATCCTGGGGTCGCTGCCCCTGCCGATCTCCATCGCGGCCTGCGTGGCCGGCATCCTCGCGCATGCGCGCAGCCTTGGCACGGCAAGGCCGGCCATGGCCTTCATCGCCGCCTTTGTGGGCGCCATGGCGGCATCCTTCGCCTTTGCGCAGGGCACACCGGACGGCCAGACGGCAAAGCTGCTGTACGCCGCGCAAACCCTGCTGCCCACCATGGGTTTCATGCTCGGGCTGTTTCTGGCCGCCGAGCGCAAAACGATTGCCAGTGCCTTTTTCTGGGTGCTGCTGGTGCTCTTGCCCTTGCAACTGCTGGCCGGGTGGCTCCAGGGCGGCTTGATGCTGACGAATTATTTGTATGTCTTCAGCATTTACCAGCACATCCAGTTCGTGCCCATCGTTCTGGCCGTGGCATTCGGCTTTGTCATGGTGCACCAGTGGGAGCGCCAAAAAAACCTGATGCGCGTCCTGGCGGCCGTCACCGGGATTTATGTGCTCGCCAGCGGCGCTTTTCTGGCCATCGGCTTTTACGCAGGATTCCTGTTGCTGTTTTTCGGCGTGGCGGTACTGAAGCGCTCGCACGGCCATGCGAAAGGCCTTCTGGCCATCGCCGCCGGCATCGCGGCGGCAGTGCTCCTGGGCAGCCTGTACTACGGCAAGGTCAAGGGCGATACGGACCGGTTCGGCAACGCCAATACCTACGTGCAAAAGTTCCGGGACGTGGCAGAGGGGAAGCTGCCCGGCAACATGGCCCAGCGCCTCAGCGACTGGAAGCTCTACGGCGGCTGGATCAGCGAAAGCCCGCGCAGCCTGCTGTTCGGCCACACCAAGCCACCCTCGCGCGAGGTCATCACGAGCGCGCACAACTGGTACCTGGACCTCGTCTACAACCTTGGCCTGGTCGGGCTGCTGCCCGTGGCGGCCCTCATAGCATTGACCGCGCGCAAGCTCTGGCAGCAGCGAAGATCCCTGCCCGCTGAAATCTGGTGGCTGGCGGGCATGGCCGCCTTCATGGTGCTGGTCGACAGCAATTTCAAAGTGACGCTCAGGCAACCCTATCCCGGCATATTCGCCTATTTCCTGTGGGGCTTGCTGTTTGCGCATTTGCGGGGCGCTGATGATGCCCGGCGCAAGGCCCAAGCCACCTGAACCACCGGAAACGAAAAAGCCCCGATTTACGGGGCTTTTAAGGCATTTCTCAGACCAACCTGGGTTGTTCCGGATGCAAATTTGGCGGAGAGGGTGGGATTCGAACCCACGGTACCTTGCGGTACGCCTGATTTCGAGTCAGGTACATTCGGCCACTCTGCCACCTCTCCAAGAGTGAACCCGCAATTCTAGCAGGCCCTGGCCGCCTATTTTCCGGCGGGGGTCAGCACCTTGATGCCACCCATATAGGGCTGCAATGCAGCCGGCACGGCGACCGAGCCGTCGGCCAGCTGGTAGTTCTCGAGCACGGCCACCAGGGTGCGGCCCACGGCCAGGCCCGAGCCGTTGAGGGTGTGGAGGAACTCGTTCTTGCCTTGCGCGTTCTTGAAGCGGGCCTGCAGGCGGCGCGCCTGGAAGGCTTCGCAGTTGGAGACCGAGCTGATCTCGCGGTAGGTGTTCTGCGCGGGCAGCCAGACTTCCAGGTCGTAGGTCTTGCTGGCGCCGAAGCCCATGTCGCCGGTGCACAGCAGCATGACGCGGTAAGGCAGGCCCAGCTTTTGCAGGATGGCTTCGGCATGGCCGGTCATGGCCTCCAGCGCCTCGTAGCTTTTGTCGGGATGGGTGACCTGCACCATCTCGACCTTGTCGAACTGGTGCTGGCGGATCATGCCGCGCGTGTCGCGGCCGTAGCTGCCGGCCTCCGAACGGAAGCACGGCGTGTGCGCGGTGAACTGCAGCGGCAGGTCCGCCTCGGCGACGATTTCATCGCGCACGAAATTGGTCAGCGAGACCTCCGAGGTCGGGATCAGGTACAGCGAAACGCTTTCAGCTTCGGCCGCGCCCTCCTGCCCGCCCTTCTTGACGGCGAACAGGTCCTCTTCAAACTTGGGCAGCTGGCCGGTGCCGCGCAGCGAATCGCCGTTGACGATGTAGGGCGTGTAGCACTCGGTGTAGCCGTGCTCCTGGGTTTGCACGTCGAGCATGAACTGCGCGAGCGCCCGGTGCAGGCGCGCCAGCTGGCCCTTCATGACGGTAAAACGCGCGCCCGTGAGCTTGCTGCCGAGCTCAAAATCCAGGCCCAGGGGCTGGCCCACGTCGACGTGGTCCTTGACCTCAAAGGCAAACGCGGCCGGTTCGCCGCCCGGGCCTTCGATGGGGCTCCATTTGCGCACCTCGACATTGCCGGCTTCGCCCGCGCCCTGGGGCACGCTTTCGTGCGGCAGGTTGGGCACGGCCAGCAGCAGGGACTGCATGTCGGCCTGGATCTGCTCCAGCCGGGTGGCAGAGGATTCAAGTTCGGCCTTGGAGGCGCTCACCTGCGCCATGACGGCGCTGGCGTCTTCGCCCTTGGACTTGAGCTGGCCGATCTGCTTGGACAGGGTGTTGCGCTGGTTCTGCAGCTCTTCGGTGCGGATCTGCAGGGCCTTGCGTTCGGCCTCCAGGGCCTGGAAGGCCTCCACATTGAGGAAGGTTTGCGGGGTCTTGCGGGTTTCCAGCCGGGCAATAGCCGACGGCAGGTCTTTGCGGAGCAGGTTGATGTCTAGCATGGGGCCATTGTATTTTGTGCGGCCCGCCCGCCTGATTCTTCAGTTCAGGCTGGCCGGGTCCAGGTTGGCGCCGCAGATGATGAGGCAGATTTTTTCGTCGGCGCGCGGGCGGTAGCGGCCGCTTTGCAGCGCGGCCAGCGGCAGGGCCGCGGCGGGCTCGACGGCCAGTTTGAGCTCTTTCCAGAGCCAGAGCTGCGCCGCGCGTATGGATTCGTCCGTCAGCAGCAGCGCGTCGCGCACATGGGCCTGGGTGACTTCCCAGGCCAGGCTGCCGATTCGCCGGGCGCCCAGCGAATCGGCGGCGATGCCGCCGACGGCGACATCCACCGGTTCGCCGGCCTCGCGGGCCTTGAAGAGTGTGGGCGCGAGTTCGGGCTCCAGGGCGACCACGCGGCTGCGCTGCCCGAACCAGCCGGCCACGCCGCCTATCAGGCCGCCGCCGCCCACGCTGACCAGCACCGAGTCGGGCACACCGCCCTGCTGCTCGATTTCCGCGGCCATGGTGCCGGCGCCGGCCAGCACTTCGGGCTGGTCGTAGGCATGGGTGAGCAGCGCGCCGCTTTCCTGCTGGCGCGCCAGGCAGGCCTTGAGCGCATCGGCGTAGGCCGCGCCCGTCACCACCACCTCGGCGCCCAGCGCGGCCAGCTTGGCGCGCTTGGCGGGGGGCGAGACCTCGGGCACAAACACCTCGCAGCGCACACCCAGCTCACGGGCCGCGGCCGCGGTGGCGATGCCGGCATTGCCGCCCGAGGCGACGATCACGCCGCTCGCCGGGATGGGATTGGACAGCAGGCGATTGAGCATGCCGCGCGCCTTGAAGCTGCCGCCGGTCTGCAGGTGCTCCAGCTTGAGCCAGACCTCGCCGCACTCCACGCCCAGCGCCTTGCCGGGCAGCTGCCACAGCGGGGTCTGGCGGATGAAGTGGCTGTAGCCGGCCTTGAACGCGCGCAGGCAGCGCTCGATGTGATCGCGATCGGTCATGAGTAAGGGGATCAGGTGAGTTGGTGGAGCTGGCTGTCGTTGACTTCCAGCATGTGGCCCTGCGCGTCCAGCTTCAGGCCCTTGGGCAGCGGGAACTTGATGGTTTCCTCGATGCCGTCCATCTTGCGCACCGACACCGCGCCCAGCGCCTTGATGCGGTCTATCACCTGCTTGACGAGGATTTCGGGGGCCGAGGCGCCGGCCGTCAGGCCCACCCGGCCCTTGCCCTCGAACCAGGACTCCTTGAGTTCGCTGGCATCGTCGACCATATAGGCTTCGGTGCCCAGCTTGGCGGCCAGTTCGCGCAGGCGGTTGCTGTTGGAGCTGGTCGGGCTGCCGACCACGATGAGGATGTCGACCTGCGGGCTCAGCACCTTGACGGCGTCCTGCCGGTTCTGCGTGGCGTAGCAGATGTCCTGCTGCTTGGGCTCGCGCACCTGCGGAAAACGCTGTTTCACGGCGGCGCTGATCTCGGCCGCGTCGTCCACGCTCAGCGTGGTCTGCGTGACCACGGCCAGGCGCTCGGTCTGGGCCGGGGTGATGCGCCAGACGTCGGCCGCGTCCTCCACCAGGTGGATGCCGCTCTCAAGCTGGCCCATGGTGCCTTCGACCTCGGGATGGCCCTTGTGGCCGATCATGATGAACTCGTAGCCTTCCTTGTGCAGCTTGGCGACTTCCACATGCACCTTGGTCACCAACGGGCAGGTGGCGTCGAAAATCTGGAAGCCGCGGCGCTCGGCCTCCTTCTGGATGGCCTGGCTCACGCCATGGGCGCTGAACACCAGCGTGGCGCCCGGCGGCACGTCGTCCAGCTCTTCAATAAAGATCGCGCCTTTTTCCTTGAGGTCGTTGACGACGTAGGTGTTGTGCACGATTTCATGGCGCACATAAATCGGCGCGCCGAATTTCGTCAGCGCACGCTCGACGATTTCAATGGCGCGGTCGACGCCGGCGCAAAAGCCGCGCGGCTCGGCCAGCAGGATTTCTTGCGGGAGTTTTTTCGATTCAGTCATAGGATGCCGATCACTTGCACTTCAAACACCACGGGCTGGCCGGCCAGCGGGTGGTTGAAGTCGAACTGCACCGCATCGCCGCCCTCTTTGACCTGCTGCACCGCGCCGGCGTACTGGCCCATGCCGTCGGGCGTGGGGAACTGCACCACGTCGCCGACCTTGTACTGCTCGTCCGGGTCGCCCAGTTCATTGAGCAGCTTGCGTGCCACCCACTGCACGAGCTCGGGGTTGCGCTCGCCGAAGGCCTCGCCGGCCGGCAGCTCGAAGGTGGTGCGCGTGCCTTCGGGCAGGCCCAGCAGGCGCTGCTCTATGGCCGGCGACAGCTCGCCCGTGCCCAGGCTCAGCGTGGCGGGTTTGCCTTCAAAGGTGTTGATGATGTCGGCGCCCGGCTTGCCGTCCACCGAAGGCCCGGCCATGCGGTAGTGCAGGGTCAGGAAGGAGCCCTGCTGGATCAGGGGGGCTGCGGAGAGTTCCACGGTGGACATAAGGCTGGGGCTTTCGGGGCCGGCCGGAACGGCGGGCCAGTGTTTGTAAACTGCCTCTATTGTAGAAAGGACGGCCCGGCCGGGCCAAACCCGGTTTTTTGGCCTTTTTTGCGCGGTGGCCTCCCTGGCCGCTCCCTGCCAGCCCACAACAAGAGATCGATCCATGATCCTGAAAGACCTGCCCCAAGACAGCCGCCCCCGCGAAAAACTGCTGGCCCGCGGCCCCGGCGCGCTCAGCAACGCCGAACTGCTGGCCCTGCTGCTGCGCACCGGCATCCCCGGCAAAAACGTGCTGCAGATGGGCCAGGAACTGCTGGATACCTTCGGCGGCGTGGCCGGCCTGCTGCACGCCACGGCCGCGGACCTGCAGCGCATCAAGGGACTGGGCGGCGCCAAGCGCTCGCAGCTGGTCGCCGTGCTGGAACTGGCCCGCCGCGCGCTGGCCGAAAACCTCAGCCAGAAAACCCTGTTCGACACGCCCCAGGCCGTGCGCGACTACCTGCAGCTGCAGCTGGGCAGCCGGCCGCACGAGGTCTTCGCCATGCTGTTCCTGGACAGCCAGAACCGGCTGATCGTGCTCGAGGAGCTGTTTCGCGGCACGCTGACCCAGACCTCGGTCTACCCGCGCGAGGTCGTCATACGCGCCCTGGCCCTGAACGCCGCCAGCGTGGTGCTGGCCCACAACCACCCCAGCGGCTGGGCCCAGCCCTCGCGCGCCGACGAGGCGCTCACGCACAACCTCAAGGCGGCGCTGGCGCTGGTGGACGTGCGCGTGCTGGACCACTTCGTGGTGACCAGCACCCAGGCGGTGTCCATGGCCGAGCTGGGAATGCTGTAAGGTAAGTCCATGAAATCCCCCGCCCTCAAAAGCCTGCAGGACCTCAAGGCCGTCAAGCAGGCGATCGAAACCCGGGCCCGGCTGGAGAAAGAAGCCGCCGCCGCGAAGGCCGCCGCCGCGGCCAGAGCCAAGGCCGAAAAAGAACTGTTTTCGCGCGCCGTCGGCGCCGTCAAGTCCCTGCCCGCCAAACACCTGCCCGGCCACAAGGCCGCGCTGCCGGTGCAACAGGCCGCGCCCATCCCGGTGCAGCAGCAGCGCGACGAACTCGCGGTGATGCGCGAGGCGATCTCCGACGAGTTTGACGTGGAAACCCTGCTGGACACCGACGAGGCGCTGAGTTTCAGGCGGCCCGGCATGGGGCCCGACGTGGTGCGCAAGCTGCGCCGCGGCGGCTGGAGCATACAGGGCCAGCTCGACCTGCACGGCCTGCGCCGCGAGGACGCGCGCGAGGCGCTGGCGGATTTCATCAAGGACGCCCACAAGATGGGCTGGCGCTGCGTGCGCGTGGTGCACGGCAAAGGTTTGGGCTCACCGGGCAAGACGCCGGTGCTCAAGGGCAAGGTACAGAGCTGGCTGATTCAGAAGCAGGAAGTGCTGGCCTTTGTGCAGGCCAGGCCAGCCGAGGGCGGCGCCGGGGCGCTGGTGGTGTTGCTGGCGCAGGGCTGAGGCACAGCGTCGAACGGATGGAGAGACTAAAAATGCTTCGGTTAAGAATCTGCCTCACCTTGAGCTTGCTGGCGTCCTTTCATACAGGAACGTTGGCGGCTCCCGCCAACGAGGTGTGCGCCGGACTTTCCGGCCTGGTTGACGCCAAGGCTGCCGGCCGCTTCGTCAACCCCGCCCGATCGCTGACGAAGGCTGAGACCACGGCCCTTGACGATGCAAAACTGGAAATTCTTGGCTTTAATGATTATTCGCAGGGAAGCCAAATTGTTGATGCTGATAACGACGGCGTTGATGATCTCTTTGTCTGGAATATTCAAGGCTCGGGGCGATTTACCTATGCCGAGGTCTACGACATCAACATGGCGGCCAGTCGACCATCAGACAAACTGCGGCTGAAAGCGAACCTGGGCAATATTGGCACCTTGAGCGACCCACGGTTTGTCAAATACGCAGGCGTGAATTACCTGGTTGCGGACGAGGGCGACCTGGAAAGCCTGGTAGTCCAGCGCCTGGAGAAAGTCGCTTCAGGCCGCTATGACCTGCGGACTGTCTGCAGCACAACGGTTCGTCTGGCCCCGATCACCAAATGCCGCCACCCTGCCTGCAAGGCCCTGGCGGCCGAGATCGCTAACCCCAGCACGAACGCCCCGTTTGTTCAAGTTGAATGGCCGCACAAATACTTTTCCCCGGCAGGCCTTTCCGTGTTCTTTGATGAAAACGGTGAAGCGAGTGACTTTGACAACACCAAGCTGCCGGCGCGTATCTGGAAATTCGGCCGCGAAGGCTACGCGAACCAGCACATCTACTGGAACGTGCTGGGGCTGGGAGACGAGGCGCCCCTTGTACCGGCTGGGCAAAGGGCGACGAGCGAAGACAGAAAGAACCCTCAAGTGCTTCCAGGCCAGCAGCACGACCGCTTAAGGCGCGCACTGGCGCAGCAAAGCCAGGTGCTGGGCCAGCAGCTCAACAAAGACATTTCGCTACCCGGCGTGGGTCAGTTCTTTTTGTTTAACACCAACGACAGGACCTACTGGGCCTGGGACTTCGGCGAGCCGCCTCATGGCAAGGAAATGCACATCACCTATACAAGAGGGCTCAAGTCGGATTACATCGGCGCAGTGGGAATCAAGCGAACCCCGGATTTGGTCCCCTGCGCATCTGGATGCTCCAGGCCCACGGAGAAGTAGCGCTCAAAAAGCGTCATTCGCCCCGGTTACGCATCCAGTCCGCAGTCTGGAAAAACGACGCATTGAGCCGAACGCGCAAGCCCTCGTCCACACCGGTTTCGCGCATGGCCTGGTCCATACAGGCCAGCCACTGGTCACGCTCGGCAATCCCGATGGAGCCGCCGCCGGTCTGCTGCGGCATGTGGCGCATGCGCAGGCGCGGATGGCCGAAACGGTCGGTGTAGTACTGCGGCCCGCCCAGCCAGCCGCACAAAAACCAGAACAGCCGCTGGCGCGCATTGTCCAGCGTGCTGCCATGCGCGGCACGCAGGGCTGTGTAACCCGGCTCCAGGTCCATCAAGTCATAAAAGCGCTCAACCAGCGCCTTGACGCGCTCCTCGCCGCCTATCCAGGCAAAGGGAGTTTCGAAAGGGGGATTTCCGGGTGGGCGCTCTTCTATCTGCATGGGCTGATTATCGAAGGAGTGGCAATCTGATTCGGACTTAGGGCTAATCCAAAAGTCTCCTGTCTTCGGCCGTTCGGTATTTGGCTGTTCGGTATTCCTTCTCCCAACCCTTGTGGATGCGCCGAGGAGCGCAGGGCCAGACGGATAAGGGCAAAAACTTGTTTGAGCGAAGCGAGTTGTTTTTGACCCCGGCTGGACCGAGCACCGCAGGTTGCCCGTAGCGAAGCGAAGGGACGCAGGAACCAGGGTCGCCTTTTCTTTGGTGACTTTCTTTTGGCGAAGCAAAAGAAAGTTACTTGCCGCCGGGCAACCCCGGCCAGCAGAACTGAGCAAACAGCACGCACTAAGAACAACAACAAACCCATCCCAAACGGCGTTAGGAAGGCGCCCGTCACTGCGCCTTCCGCAAGGTCTCCACTACAGGCGTATTCAAAACCGACCTCAACCCCCACCACCCCGCAGCCAAAGCGAGCACAGCCCCCGCCAGGCTGCCCAGCAAAGGCACAGTCCAAGACCCACTCCAGCTGAAATCAAACACAAACCGCGCCAAGCCCCAGCCCACCGCCAAAGCAACGATGGACGCGAGGAAGCCGGCCAGCAGGCCGACGCCGGCCAGCTCGGCGCGTTGCACCTGGCGCAGCAAGGACGCTCGCGCCCCTACCGCCCGCATGATGGCGAATTCCTTGGCGCGTTCTTCGCGGGTGGCGGTGATGGCGGCGAACAGCACGACCAGGCCGGCCGCGAGCGTGAAGCCGAACAAGAACTCCACCGCGCGTATCACCTGGTCGAGCACGCGCTGCACCTGGGCCAGCGTGCTGCTCATGTCGACATTCGTGATGTTGGGAAAAGCCTTGACCAGGGTGTTGTCAAAGCTTTGCGGGCGCGGCTGGCCGGCCACGGCGGCCACGGGTTCGGGCGCGCGGAAGGCGCTGATAAAAGAGACAGGCACGTCGGCCGGCAGTTTGGCGACCGGGTACATCACAAAAAAGTTGACGCGCATGGAACCCCAGTCGACCTTGCGCAGGCTGGTGATTTTGGCTTCGCTGGCCTGCCCGCCTATGTCAAAGCGCAGGCTGTCGCCGAGCTTGAGGCCCAGGGTCTTGGCCAGGCCGTCCTCGACGCTGACGGCGTCTTGTTCGCCGGCCGTCCAGCGCCCGCCGCTGAGCTGGTTGTGCGAGGGCATGTCCGCGCTGTTGGAGAGGTTGAACTCGCGGTCCACCAGGCGCTTGGCGCGGTCGTCCTCAAAGTCGTCGGGCGTGACGGGCTTGCCGTTGACCGCAATCAGGCGGCCGCGGATCATGGGGTACCAGTCGAATTTTTTCACGCCGCCGTCGCGCAGGGCCTGCTGGAAGGCCTCGCCCTGCTCGGGCTGCACGTTGATGACAAAACGGTTGGGCGCGTCGGGCGGCGTGGCCCTGCGCCAGCTGCTGATGAGGTCGGTGCGCAGCAGCACCAGCAGCATCAGCGCCAGCAGGCCCACGGCCAGCGCGCTGGTCTGCACCACGGCGTACACCGGCCGGGCCGAGAGCTGGCGCGTGGCCAGCACCAGCCAGCGCGGCGCGGTCGCCTCATGCACGCTGGCGCGCAGCAGCTTGACGGCGGCAAAACTGGCGACCGCAAACACCGCCACCGCGCCGGCAAAGCCGCCCACGGCGATCAGGCCCAGCTTCAGGTCGCTGCTGGCGGCCACCAGCAAGGCCGCGAAACCGGCCACGCCCACGCCCAGCACCGCGAGCGAGGCGGGTTTGAGGTTGCCGACGTCGCGGCGTATCACGCGCAGCGGCGGCACCTGGGCCAGCTGCAGCACGGGCGGCAGGCCGAAGGCCAGCAGCAGCGTGAGGCCCATGCCCATGCCGAACAGCACGGGCCAGAAGGTGGCGGCCGGCAACGCGGTTTCCACCAAACCGGCCAGCAGCAGCACAAAACCGTAATGCACGGCAAAACCCAGGGCCACGCCCAGGGCGCTGGCGAACAGGCCCGCCAGCACAAACTCAAAGGTGTAGGCCAGCGCGATGGTGCGCTGCGGCTGGCCCAGCACGCGCAGCATGGCACAGTCGTCCAGGTGCTTGGCCGCGAAGCCGCGCGCCACAATCGCCACCGCCACGGCGCTCAGCAGCGCCGCCAGCAGCGCCACCAGGTTCAGGAATTTCTCGGCGCGGTCCAGGGTCTGGCGCATCTCGGGGCTGCCCGATTCGAGCGACTCCAGGCGCACGCCGCGCACGCCCGATTGTTCGAAAGGTTTTTTGATTTCAGCATCGGCCCATTTCACATAGGCCTTGACCGCCTTGTCATCACCGGCGACGGCAAAACGGTAGTTGGTGCGGCTGGCGGGCTGTATCAGGTTGGTGGCCGCCACATCGGCCTGGTTGACCATCACGCGCGGCGAAAAGCTGATGAAGCCCGCGCCGCGGTCCGGCTCCTGCACGATGATGCGCGTGAGCTTGAAACCGGCGTCGCCCAGCAGCAGGGTCTGGCCCAGCTTGAGGCCCAGCGCGTCGAGCAGCGAGGCATCGGCCCAGGCCGTGCCGGGGGCCGGCACCTCGCGCGTGTCCGCGCCGGGCTCATCCAGGCCGGCGGCCACCTTCATGCTGCCGCGCAAGGGATAGCCCTGGGGCACGGCCTTGAAGGCCACCAGCTTGCTGGCGCCGCCGTCGGCCTCGCCGGCGCGGCCCATGGTAGGAAAGGTGACGGTGGAAATGCCCTGCAGGCCCAGTTCTCGCGCCTTGGCGATAAAGGCGGCCGGCGTCAGGCCGTCGCTGCGGATCACGGCGTCGCCGCCCAGCAGCTGCCGCGCATCGCGCTGCAGGCCGCCCTTGAGGCGGTCGGCAAAAAAGCCGACGGCGGTGAGCGCCGCGACGGCCAGGGTGACGGCCACGATCAGCAGGCGCAACTCGCCCGCGCGCAGGTCGCGCAGCATGGTTTTCCAGCCGAGCTTGAGGAAAAGGGTGTTCATGCGCAGACCATAACGCAAAGTCCGGGGCTCCGCGCGATGGCCGGGTTTGGAGCCGGGGTATCGGGTGTTATGGCCTGGCGGCGCTGGCGGCGGCCACGGGCACGGCGGCGGCCGGCGGCAGCGCGTCCAGGCGTTTTTCGAGTGCGCGCAGCACCGGTGCGATGCCGGCGCCCACGCGGATCTGCGGGTTGGAAAAGCCGTCTTCCTTGCCGGCGTCGATCTCGCGCTGCTTGATCAGCGGCACGGCCCGCGCAAAAGCCTGCTCGAAGGAGTGGGTCTTGCGCAGCTGCTCGTCAAACAGGGCCCGGCCGAAAAAGGTCAGCTCGGAGCGGCGGCCGCAGCCGTAAGAGGTGTGAGTGGCGTCGGCCGCCGTCATGACCAGGGTGGTGTCGCCGGCCAGCGCGTCGGCCCAGCCGCCCGAATAACAGGCCGAGATCGCGATCACGCGGTGGCGTATGCCCGACCTGTCCAGCGCCTCGCGCAGTTCATCGGGGCTCACGGGCGGCACCTGCAGCGGCCAGTGGGCGGCGGCCAGCTTGAAGTCGCTGGCGCCGTGCGAGGTCATGTAGACCACCAGCAGGTCGTTGTTGCGGTCCATGCGCTGGGCGATCGCGTCGATGGCGCGCTCCATGTTGATCGCGGTGGCCCAGAGGTGGGTCTGCGCGGTGCTGGCGTGGTTGACCAGGTGCACCACACGGCCCTCGGCGTCAAAGCGCTCGGCCAGCACCCGGCTGACCATGGAGCTTTCGCGCAGGAAGACGTCTTCCGCGGCATAGGGGGCGAACACCAGGGCGTAGACGTCGGTCACGCCAGGCCGCTCGTGCGCGATGGCGGCCATGGTTTTTTCCCACAGCGCCTGCTGCTCCTCAAAGGTCTGCTGGCTCAGCTGCAGTCGGGGTTTGCTGTCCGCCACGGCATCGCGTTCATAGTCCTGCTGCCAGGCGCGGGCATCGAACTGCCAGGCAGCGAGGCCGGTCGCGGCCGCCAGGGCGGAGGCAAACACCGCGGCCCGCGCCGTCAGGCCGGTGAAGCGCAGCACCAGCACAATGGCCGCGCCCAAAGACCAGGCGGTGAACACCGCATAAAACACCCAGTAAAGCCAGGCCTGCGAAAACACCGCACCCGCGAGCCAGCCATGCGAGATCGCGCCTATCAGGCACTGGTACACCAGCGTATTCGGAAGCGAAGCAAGCACCCACAGCACAAAAGCGGCACCCACACCCGCGGGGCGCCGGGCGGCTTCACCGCCGGTCAGCGCTGCCCCTGCTGCAGGAAAGGCCCACCAGGCCAGGCCGATAAACAGTCCGGCCGTCCACCAGGCCGACAGCCAGGCCTGGACGTCCAGGCGCGCGGGGCCCGCGATCTCGAGCCGGAACAGGGCGGCTTCAATGGCCATCACCAGCGCGGTCAGCACAAGCGCCTGCGGCGGCGTCGGTGTGCGGCCGGCGACCCGGGGCTTCAGAAAAATGCCAGCGCGCAGGCCTTCGACGCACCAGCGCCAAAGGGAAAGACGCGCGGCCGGGGCTGCGGCCTCTTCCGGCGGTACCGCGGGGTGGATCGCCGTGTCGGGGCCGGCGCTGGGGGAAGTGTCGGTCATGAAGCGGCCGTGGGAGAAGATGAAACAGCAGGCGGCCTGGCGCCCGCGAGCTCGGGCTGCAGCGTAAGCCGCTGCGGATGGGCATAGCAGACAAAACGTTTGTGGGTGGCGCGGCCAATGGCGCACAGGCCGACCGTCTGCGCCACCTGGTGGCCCATCTGCGTGATGCCGCTGCGCGAGACCACAATGGGCACACCCATCTGCGCGGACTTGATGACCATTTCGCTGGTGAGGCGGCCCGTCGTATAAAACACCTTGTCCGATTTGCTCACGACAGGGCTGTCCTGCATCCAGATCCAGCCGGCGATGGTGTCTATGGCGTTGTGGCGACCCACGTCTTCGACAAACAGCAGCATCTCGGGGTCGCCGTCCGTCATCGCGAACAGCGCGCAGGCATGGACCGAGCCGGCGGATTTGTAAGTCGTTTCCTTGAGCCGTATGGTGTTGACCAGGGCGTAGAGCTGGCCCTGGCTGATGCGCGCATCGGCGGGCAGCACGATGCCGTCCACCTCGTCCATCAGGCCGCCGAACACGCTGCCCTGGCCGCAGCCCGTGGTGACCACGCGGCGCGCGGTTTTTTCCTCGATGTCCTCAATGCCGTGGCGGGTCTTGACGGCGGCAGCGCCCACCTCCCAGTCCACGGTGATGGAGTCAATGTCGGCCACATCCTTGACCAGGCGCTGGTTGCGCAAATAGCCCAGCACCAGCAACTCGGGATGGGCGCCCAGCGTCATCAAGGTCACGAGTTCACGCTTGTCGACATACACCGTGAGCGCACGCTCGGCCGGGATGGAGACCTGCTGCGTTTCGCCGTATTCGTTGACGGTCTGGACCTCGCAGGTCAGGGGCGCCCTGGCGTTTGTCAGGCGGGGCAAAGGTGATGGCGAAGGCATGCGGCAAGACTACAACAAAAAAGCCGGCCCTTAGAACCTGTTCACGGTCTAAACGGGGCCGCGTTGGGGTGCAATCGGGATGAGTGGGCCGCCCGGGCACGCCGCATGGGCTCATGCCCATGCAAGGGCCCGGGTGGTTCACTCGCCCGATTTCACCCCAACCCGGAGGGCAAGCGCCTTCTCGGGCGGTCTGCGGCGTTGCGGCGCTGGCCCATAGCTGTGCTATGGGCTGGCGCACCGCGCCTTGCATCCCATCCCGAGAAGGTGCTTGCGCGGCCCCGTTTAGGCCGCGAACAGGTTCTTCAGAGTCGGCTTTTTGAAGAGCGGGAAGGAATCAGGACTTCTTGGCGGGGTTGCCGACCGCGTCCGGTTGTTTGGTGCTGGGCGGGCTGGTGGCATTGCCGGCCGGTGAATGCGCGCCGGCGGCTTCCAGCGGCTTGGCTTCAGGCGGGGTGTAGGCAAAGGGGCCGGGGTCGGCGCAGGCCGGCGCAGGCGTCGGCGGCTTGGTCTCTTTGCCAGCCGCCTTGGCCGATTTGTAGTAAGCGGCCACCACCTTGTCCTGCGCTTTGCACAACTGGTAGGCCTCGAGCTTGCCGGTCCAGGCCGTCTTGGCGGCGGCTTCCGCGGCCTTGGCCTTGGCTTCGTCGCTCAGCGGCGGCAGCTTGGCCAGCACCGCGGCCGACGCGGCGGCCAGCAGGCCCAGGGTCAGGAGTTTTTTCATGGCGTCCTCACTACGTGTTCAAGCTTGTGCGATCTGGCCCGGCGGCTCAGCCGGCGGCGTGCTGCGCTGGGCCGGGATGTTGCCGGCCTTGACCTCGTCGTACCAGTATTCATGGTGCTCCCTGGCCCAGGTCTCGTCGACATAACCGGTTCGCATGGCCTGGTAGGCGCCCTGCATGCCGATGGTGCCCAGGTAAATGTGGCCGAGGAACAGGCACATCATGAGCACGGTGGCCACGGCATGCACCATGTGCGCGACCTGCATGGTGGCGCGCTCGTAAACCAGGCCGGGCAGCAGCTTGTCGAGCACAAAACCCGAGGACACGACCACGATGCCGAGCAGGAACACGCCACCCCAGAAGATGAGTTTTTCGCCCGCGTTAAAGCGGTTGGACGGCGGCTCGCCGCCTGTGATCAAACCACCGCCCTTGGCCAGCCAGCGCAGGTCGCCCTTTTGCGGCCAGTTGTCGCGCAAAAAGGTGAAGAACACGATCACCAGCGACACCGCGAACAGCGGGCCGGCGAAGTTGTGCATCGTCTTGAGCACCCAGGTCAGCCAGCCGAAGAGCGCCCCGCCAATGACAGGCTGCAGGAAGAACTTGCCGAAGGCCATCACCAGGCCGGAGATCGCCAGGATGGAAAACGCGATCGCGTTGGACCAGTGCGCGGCACGCTCAAAAGGCGTGAAGCGCTCTATCTTGCGGCCGGTGTCGGCGCCATGGGTCTTGATGGAACCCTTGCTGAAGTAAAAAATCGCGATCGCCAGCAGCACGATCAGGAACAGGGAACCGCCGTAGGGAATGATCCAGTTGTTGCGCACCTGGCGCCAGGCCTCGCCGGCATTGGTCAGGCGCGAGCCGGGGTACTGCACAAAGGGCTGGATCAGGTTGCCGGCTTCGGGCGCTTCGCTTTTGGGCAGGCTGCTGTAGCCGGTGACGCCCTCGCCCACCTGGCGCCACATGGGCGCGTTGTTGCCGGGCTGGACCTTGGCGCGTTCGCCGTTGCTTTGCTTGGCGTAATTGGGGTCGGCGCTGGCGTCGGGCTTGACCTCAAAAATGTTCTGGCCCTGGATGCCGCTGGTGGCCGCCGGCGCGGCGGCAGGAGCGACAACGCCCTGGGCCTGCGGTGCGGCTGCCGGCGCGGGGGCCTGCGCGGCCGCCAGCCCGGCCAGGCCGGCTGCCAGCAGAAAGAGAACGGGTCGCGCAAGAAACATAAGGCCTCCGCTCGCTATTTCGACGTGCCCGTCTTGGTGTATTCGTTCTGGCTGTTCTGGGCCCGGGCCTTGAGGCCCTGCTCCCAGCTGGCCTTGTCGCCCTTGGTCCAGCCGGGCGCCGCGAAGGCATTGTCGGTGCCCTGGAAGGCCGCGGTGTCGCTTCGCGCGCCGCTACCCAGGGTTTGCGGTTTTTCGCCGCAAGCGCTCAAGACGGTGAAAGCCGCCGTGACGCAAACCAGTATCGCGAGGCGCTTCATGATTTGGCTCCCGCGGGCGGCTGGCCCGCTTGTTTGGACCCATAGGCCGTGCCCCAGCCCCAGACCTCGGCGCCCTTGCCGCGCTGCACCACGCGGTTGCGGAAGATGTCGGCGACCACATCGCCATCGCCGGCCAGCAAGGCCTTGGTCGAGCACATTTCGGCGCAGGCCGGCAGCTTGCCTTCGGCCAGGCGGTTGCGGCCGTATTTCTCAAACTCGGCCTGGCTGCCGTTGACTTCCGGGCCGCCGGCGCAGAAGGTGCACTTGTCCATCTTGCCGCGCACGCCAAAAGTGCCCGCCGCCGGGAACTGCGGCGCGCCGAAGGGGCAGGCATAGGAACAGTAGCCGCAGCCTATGCAGATGTCCTTGTCGTGCAGCACCACGCCCTCGTCGGTGCGGTAAAAGCAGTTGACCGGGCAGACAGCCATGCAGGGCGCATCGCTGCAGTGCATGCAGGCCACCGAGATGGATTTTTCGCCGGGAACACCGTCATTGAGCGTCACCACGCGGCGGCGGTTCACGCCCCAGGGGACCTCGTTTTCGTTCTTGCAGGCGGTGACGCAGCCGTTGCATTCGATGCAGCGCTCGGCGTCACAGACAAATTTCATGCGTGCCATGGTGATTCCTTATGCTCGTTCGACGTTGCAGACGGTTGTTTTTGTCTCTTGCATCATCGTGACGCTGTCGTAACCGTAAGTCGTCGCCGTGTTGATAGCTTCGCCGCGCACCACGGGCGCCGCGCCGTTGGGGTAGTAGGCCAGCATGTCGGCGCCCTGCCAGCGGCCCGAGAAGTGGAAGGGCATGAACACCGTGTCGGGGCCCACGCGCTCGGTCACCATGGCCTGCACGTTCAGGCGCGCGCCCGTGGGGGTGCTGACCCAGGCGCGTTCGCCGTTGCGTATGCCTTTTTCGGCGGCCACCTTGGGATTGATCTCGATGAACATCTCCTGCTGCAGCTCGGCCAGCCAGGGGTTGGAGCGGGTTTCCTCGCCGCCGCCTTCGTATTCGACGAGCCGGCCCGAGGTCATGACCAGCGGGAATTTCTCGTGCACCTTGTCGGCGATGTTTTTCTGCTGGATGGTCTTGTACAGCGTGGGCATGCGCCAGAAGGCTTTCTTGTCATCATGCGTGGGGTACTTGGCCTGCAGGTCGGCGCGGTTGCCGTACAGCGGCTCGCGGTGCTGCGGGATCGCGTCGGGGAAGTTCCAGACCACGGCGCGCGCCTTGGCGTTGCCGAACACATGGCAGCCGTGCAGCTTCATGGTGACGCGGATGATGCCGCCGGAAGAGTCGGTCTTCCAGTTCTTGCCTTCGGCCGCGGTTTTTTCGGCGTCGGTCAGGTCGTCCCACCAGCCGAGTTTTTTGAGCAGCAGGTGGTCGAACTCGGGGTAGCCTGTGTTGATCTCGGCGCCCAGGGAGCACGAACCGTCTTCGGCCAGCAGGTTGACGCCGTCTTTTTCGACGCCGAAGTTGGCGCGGAAGTTGCCGCCGCCGTCCATGACGTGTTTGGAGGTGTCATAAAGATTGGGCGAGCCCGGGTGCTTGAGCTCCGGGGTGCCGTAGCACGGCCAGGGCAGGCCGAAATAGTCGCCCGTGGTGTCGTAGCCGGTCTCCTTGTCCTTGCCGCCTTTGGACTTGAGGGTCTTGACGTCGAACAGGTGCATATTGCGCATGTGCGCTTTCAGGCGCTCCGGGCTCTGGCCGGTATAGCCTATGGTCCAGCAGGTCTTGTTGATCTCGCGCAGGATGTCCTCGGGCACGGGCTCGTCCATGCCCTTGACCTTTTGCATCTTGTAGTTCTTGGACAGCTCCTTGGCGAAGCCGAGTTTTTCAGCGAACTGGTGCATGATCATGTGGTCGCTGCGGCTTTCCCACAGCGGCTCTATGACTTTCTCGCGCCATTGCAGCGAGCGGTTGGAGGCGGTCACCGAGCCGCTGGTCTCGAACTGCGTGGCGGCCGGCAGCAGGTAGACCGCGCGCTTGGGGTTCTGGTCTTCGGCCTTGCCGGGCATGGCGGCCATGGCCGCGGTGGCCGAGGGGTACGGGTCCACCACCACCAGCAGGTCCAGCTTGTCCATGGCCCGCTTCATCTCGAGCCCGCGCGTCTGCGAGTTGGGCGCATGGCCCCAGAAAAACACGCCGCGCAGGTTGGACTCCTGGTCTATCAGCTCGTTTTTCTCGAGCACGCCGTCTATCCAGCGCGACACCGTGATGCCGGGCTTGCCCATCATGGCGGCCGAGGCGTAGCGGCCCTTGATCCAGTCGAAGTCCACGCCCCAGATCTTGGCGAAATGCTTCCACGAGCCCTCAGCCAGGCCGTAATAGCCGGGCAGCGAGTCGGGGTTGGGGCCGACGTCGGTCGCGCCCTGCACGTTGTCGTGGCCGCGGAAAATATTCGTTCCGCCGCCGGACTTGCCGACATTGCCCAGCGCCAGCTGCAGGATGCAGGAGGCGCGCACGATGGCGTTGCCTATGGTGTGCTGGGTCTGGCCCATGCACCAGACGATGGTGCTGGGGCGGTTCTGGCTCATCATGGTGGCCACCTTGAGCGTGGTGGCCTCGTCCACGCCGCAGGCTTCCAGCACCTTGTCGGGCGTCCACTTGGCCATCACGTCGGCCTTGACCTTGTCCATGCCGTAGACGCGGTCGTTGATGTACTTCTTGTCTTCCCAGCCGTTCTTGAAGATGTGGTACAGCACGCCGAAGAGAAAGGGAATGTCCGAGCCCGAGCGTATGCGCACGTAGTCGTCGGCTTTGGCGGCCGTGCGCGTGAAGCGCGGGTCCACCACGATCAGCTTGCAGCCGGTTTCCTTGGCGTGCAGCATGTGCAGCATGCTGACCGGATGGGCCTCGGCCGCATTCGAGCCTATGTACAACGCGCACTTGCTGTTCTGCATGTCGTTGTAGGAATTGGTCATGGCGCCGTAGCCCCAGGTGTTGGCGACGCCGGCCACCGTGGTCGAGTGGCAGATACGGGCCTGGTGGTCGCAGTTGTTGCTGCCCCAGAAACTCACGAACTTGCGCATCAAATAGGCCTGCTCGTTGTTGTGCTTCGACGAGCCCACCCAGTAGACCGAGTCGGGGCCGCTTTCCTTGCGCAGCTCGAGCAGCCTGGCGCTGATTTCGTTCAGCGCCGTGTCCCAGCTGATGCGCTCGTACTTGCCGTTCACCAGCTTCATGGGGTAGCGCAGGCGGTACTCGCCGTGGCCGTGCTCGCGCAGCGCGGCGCCCTTGGCGCAGTGGGCGCCCAGGTTGATGGGCGAGTCGAACACCGGCTCCTGGCGCACCCAGACGCCGTTTTCGACCACGGCATCGACCGCGCAGCCGACCGAGCAATGGCCGCACACCGTGCGCTTGACTTCTATCTTGCCGCCGGCCTCGGTGGCGCCGGGCGTGGCGGCCTCGGCTTTTTTGACCAGGCTCAGCTGCGTCGCGGCCAGGCCCACGCCGACACCCAGGCCGGAGCGGCGCAAAAAGGCGCGGCGGTCCATGGTGGGCAGGGCGTTGGACAGGCCCCGCGACAGACTGTGCACAAAACGCGTGGAGGCGCGGTGCGCGGGATGGACTTCGGAAGTTTTTTTCGTGAGCAGCATGAAGCTCTCCGTGGGAAAGTGAAACCGGGCGAGGCGCTGGCGGTCGAACGGGCTAGACGCGGGTGGTCTTGTAGTAGCGCTGGACGTGTTCCGAGAGGCTGTAGCCGCCGCCTTTTTCAGGGGCCGGCTTGGGCGCCGGGAGCTCGGCTTGAAGGGCTGGCGCGCCAGGCAGGGCCACGACGGCCGCTGCGGCCGCGCCCGTGGCGGCGGCACCGAAAAAGAATCCCCGTCGCGAGGGTTTTGGCTGGCTGTCCTGCATGGTGTTCTCCAGGGGAAGGCTTGCTCGGTATGCAACCGTTTGCATAGTACTGTACGTCAGAGGGCCCCGCGCCACAATGGATTGTCCGACTCAATCCGGGGGGCTAGGGAAAACGATAGGCTATCTTATGATCGCGCCGCCACGGGCTGTCTCATATTGAGAAAACATTCGCCCCTGCGAGCGGCACACCTTCAGGCCAGCATGTCGAAGCCTTGTGCCTCGACGCTCATGAAAACCTGCGTGAAGGCCGCCAGCGCCGCGTAAAAGCGCGCCTTGGGGTGTTGCGTGATGGCCTCGCACATCAGCGGCAGCCAGGGCTGCAGGTGGCGCGCGAAAAACTCGCGCTGCCGCGTGAGGTTGGCCACGGCCACGTCGTCGCCGGCGATCAGGTAGCGCATGACTTCGCAAAGGTAGGCCACATGGTCTTCGGTCTCGGGCATGGCCTCGTCGCGCGCCAGGCCCAGCGCCGCGAGTTCGGTGCGCAGGGCGGCCAGCGGTTTTTCATTGAGGAAACCGCTGAGGTAATGAGAACCAAAGAGGTACAGCTCGGGCTTGCCCACGCCGCCGAACAGCGCGTCGTGCTCCTGGGCGGTAGCCTCCCGGCTTTGCGCACGCGCCGCGGCCACCAGTTCACCCCAGGAACTTTCGAGCAGCGCGCCTTCGGCGGGCGCGGCCGTCACGGCGACGCGCAGGTTGTCATAAAGCTCGGCCGAGGGCGCGGCGTAGTACAGCGCGGCCAGCAGGCCGTAGACCTCGGCGCGCGCGGTTTCTTCGTCCAGGGTGGTGGCGGTGAGGGAGGCTGGCGTCATGCGTGGCGTCTTATGTCTTGTTCTAGCGGATGTCGGTGATCTTGACTTCGTTCTCGGCGGAATACAGGTCGATCACGCGGCAGTCGCCGCACATCTTGAGGCGGTCGGCCGCGGCGCCCTGGAACATCGCATGGCCGGCCAGCTTGCCCAGCATGGACTCTATGGCCTTGAGCGTGCCGAAGGGCTTGGCGCAGCGTATGCAGTGGAAGGGCGGGCTTTCGTTGAGCACCCTGGCCTCCTTGCGCTGCGGGCCCAGCAGCAATCGCGGCTGCAGCGTGATCGCGTCCTCGGGGCAGGTGGTGGCGCACAGGCCGCACTGCACGCAGTTTTTCTCGATGAACTTGAGCTGCGGGCGATCCGGGTTGTCCTGCAGCGCGCTGGCCGGGCAGGCGCTCACGCAGCTCAGGCACAGGGTGCAGCTGTCGGCATTGACCACCAGGCTGCCAAAGGGCGAGCCCTGGGCGGGCAGCGCAATCGCCTCGGGCGGCACAGCGGGCGCCTGCTGGATCAGGTGGTCCAGCGCCATGTCCAGCGTGCTGCGCTTTTCCTGGGCGACGGCAAAGCGCGCCGGGGCGGCGGGCACGGCGGGCCGGTTGCGGGCCAGGGCCTGCAGGCCGTTGTCCAGGCCGGCGACGTCGCCGGCTTGCGCGCGCAGCAAATGGAAGTGAACACCCGCATAGCCCAGGCCATTTAAAAGCGCTTGTGCCACGCGCATCTGCTGCGTGAGTCCTTCGAGATAAGCCGGCGCTTCTTCATCTGTCACCAGCACCGCGACCTGCGAGGCGCCAAAGGCGACGGCACTGAGCCAGAGGTCCAGGCCCAGGCTGGCCGTGTGCCACAGCGCCTGCGGGATGACATTGGCCGGCACGCCGCGCACGTTTTTTTGCAGGCGTGCGGCGCGGCCCAGGGCCTCGACGGCCTGCTGGCCGCTGCCCTGGCTGTGGAACAGCAAGACCGGCTGCGTACCACCGGCTTTTGCATAGGCCGACAGCAAGGTCTTGAAGCGCACACCCTGCTCGCTCGCACGCGGATAAGCGTAAGTGAGCGCCCCCGTCGGGCACACCGTGGTGCAGGCGCCGCAGCCGACGCAGAGGTTGGGATTGACGACGATCTGCTGGCGCTTTTTCTCGCTGCTGACGGCGCCGGCCGAACAGATGTCCACGCAGGCATTGCAGCCCACGGTGTCATTGCGGCTGTGGGCGCAGAGTTTTTGTTTGTAGGCAAAAAACTTGGGCTTTTCAAATTCACCCACCATGTCGCGCAGCTTGAGCACGGTGGCCGGCAGGCCGGGCGAGGCCAGGCCGGCGGAGGCGTCCTGCGCGAAATAGCCTTGCGGCGGTGCATGCAACGTGAACAGCGGTTTGGCGCCCAGGTCCAGCACCAGGTCAAAGGCTTCGGTCAGGCTTTGCGGCGCGCGGTTGAAGTCGATCGCGCCGGCCACCTTGCAAACGGCCGTGCAGTCGCGGTGCGATGTGCATTTGGCGCTGTCGACCTGGTAGCTCAGGTCTATGGCGCCTTCGGGGCACACGGCCACACAGGCATTGCAGCGTGTGCACAGGTCCAGGTCTATGGGATTGGTTTTATCCCAGCTCGCTTCAAACGCGCCCAGCCAGCCCTTGAGCGCGAGCCGCTCGCCGCTGATCACCGGGTATTGGCGCTCCTGCGCGGGAAGACTGCCAGGAAGGCCGGCCTGCGCGCCAGCGGAAACACCCTGCGCGAAAATCGTGACTTCCAGCGTGTCGGCCAGCAATGCGGCCACCTGCTCGGCATGGTCCACCGAGCCGACGATCAGCAGTCGGCCGGCGCTCTTGTATGTCACGGTGGCCACGGGTTCGGCATCGGGCAGCTGGGCCGCGGCCAGCAGCGCCGCGATCTTGGGGCCGGCGCTGGAAGCGTCCTTGCTCCAGCCGCCGGTCTCGCGGATATTGACGAACTTGACGACCGATGTCGCGCCCTGGGTTTGCGCGCCGACCTCGGCGAACAGGCGTTTTTCCTGGGTGCAGGCCACAACCACGTCGTCGCCCGATTGCACGGCCTTCTGGAAAGCCCCGGCTTCGCGCCGGCACAGCGCCGAATGCAGCGTCAGGCTCTCATTGAGGGCCTCGCCCAGCGCCTGGGGCTGGAGCGGCATGGTCTGGTTGCAGTCGCAAATCAGTGTGGGCATGGTCTGGTTGGCTACCGGCCGCGGGTGGCTCGGCTTGGCTGGTCTGTGCGGGCCCGGCCGGCTCGGGAGGAGCTATGTCCGGGTTTTCATAGGAGGACTGTGCCACGGTTTCATCCGTGGGGTTATTCGCGCTTTCCCGTGGCGGGGCCGCGGCGTCCTGCGCGGCGCCCTTCTTGTCTTCGTTCTTTTCCTTTTCTTCCTCTTCGTCAAACAGCTTGAGGAACTTCGCGCTGGCCATCTGCCGCAGCATGGACTCGGGAATCGGCTCGAACTTGGAATAGTCGTCGATGTACGTGTCCAGCCCATCCATCACATTGAAGTGCGGGTCGGCAAAGAGTTTTTTCATGGCCGCGTTGCGCACCTCGGGGCTCACATTGCCGGCCATAAAAGGCTTGAAGTCGGAATCGCGGGTCAGCAGCCTGGCGTCGTCCAGTGTCAGCGCTTTGGGCGGCGCGGCATCAGGCAAAGGCGCTTGCGCTACCGGCTCCGCCTGTGTGGGTGCCACTGGCGCAAGGGGTGCGGCCGAGCCGGGGACAGGAGCCGCCGCCGGCTCGTCCAGAACCTTGCCCTGGCGCGCCTCTTCCTTGCGGCGCGCCCAGCGGCCCAGGAAGCCCGTGGGTTCATCCGCCATCGCCGCCCCCACCGGTTTTTTTGCCCGTGCTCACGCTGGCGGGGTTGCCGAAGCGGTCGGTCAGGGACTTGAAGCTTTGCGGGCGCTGCCGCCGCTTGGGCTCAGCCACATGGTGTTTGTCGACGAACTCGCGCAGCCAGGCCACGACCTCGGGCGGCGCGGGCACCTGCTCCACGGTTTCCTGCGCGTCCAGCCAGCGGCCGGCATCGTGGTAGCTCAGGGTCACGGTCTGGGGCACGGCAACCGGCTCGTCGGCCAGCAAGGCCTCTTCCTCCATGCGCCACAGCACCCAGAAGCAGGGCTGGGCGGTGCTGGCGTTGAGGTAATAACCTTCGGCGTCGTCGGTGAACAGCTCGACCGCAAAGCCCGGGTGCAGCCAGCGCTCCTCGCGCTCGTCTTTGAGCAGCAGCCGCGGCGCGGCGCCAAAGCCGTCTTCATGGGGCACCACGTCGGCCAGCACCCAGCGCCAGGGCTGCCAGCGGTTGTTGATGTGTTCGCGGCGCATGACAACGGCCGCCGCCGTGCAGGGCCGCTGCACGCCGGCGTCTGTTTCGGGGGAACGCAGCTGGAAGTCGGGCATGCCCGCAGTGTACGGCGGGCTTCCGCCGGAGGAGGAAAGACCCTAGCGCGCGCCTGCCCCTTCGCCATAGCCCTGGGTGGCCGACACCTGGCCGCCGCGGCGTATCGCGACGGCGCAGTACTTGAACTCCGGGATCTTGCCGAAGGGGTCCAGCGCGGCATTGGTCATCAGGTTGGCGGCCGCCTCGTAATAGGCAAAGGGGATGAAAACCGCGCCGTGTGGCGTGCCGTCGTCGCGCCGCACATGGATGGCGACCTGGCCGCGCCGCGACTGCACGGTGATCACGTCGCCGGCCTGCAGCCCGAGTTCCGCGAGGTCGTCGCCGCACAGCGAGGCCGTGGCCATGGGTTCGATCGCATCGAGCACCGTGGCGCGCCGCGTCATGCTGCCGGTGTGCCAATGCTCGAGCTGCCGCCCGGTGATCAGCACAAAGGGGAAGTCCGCGTCGGGCCGTTCATTGGCCGGGATGATGTCGGCGGGCACCAGGTGCACGCGCCCGTCATTGGTGGCGAAGCGGTCTATGAAGACGGTGGGCGCGCCGGGATCGTCTTCGGTGAGGCAGGGATAGGTCACGCTGGACTCGCGCTGCAGGCGCTCCCAGCTGATGCCCGAGATCGCCGCGTGCATGGCCTGGCGCATTTCCTCATAAACGGCCGCCACGCCCGAGTGCTCGCCGGCATAGTTCCAGTTGAGGCCCATGCGCTGCGCGATCTGCTGGATGATCCAGAGGTCGGGTTTGGCCTCGCCGGGCGGTGTGATGGCCTGCTTGCCCAGCTGCACCATGCGGTCGGTGTTGCTGACCGTGCCGGTTTTTTCGGGCCAGGCGGTGGCCGGCAGCACCACGTCGGCCAGCCAGGCGGTTTCGGTCATGAAGATGTCCTGCACCACCAGGTGTTCCAGGCTGGCCAGCGCATGGCGCGCGTGGTTGAGGTCGGGGTCGCTCATGGCCGGGTTCTCGCCCATGATGTACATGCCGCGTATCTTGTGCGGATCGCTGTCGGGGGCGAGCGCCTTGTGCATGATCTCGACCACGGTGTAGCCGGGCTTTTCGTCCAGCGGGGTGTCCCAGAATTTCTCGAACCAGGCATGCGCGCCGGCGTTGTCCAC
The DNA here is from genome assembly GCF_056406895.1 of Polaromonas sp. P1_A2. Taxonomy (NCBI): domain Bacteria; kingdom Pseudomonadati; phylum Pseudomonadota; class Betaproteobacteria; order Burkholderiales; family Comamonadaceae; genus Polaromonas; species Polaromonas sp. P1_A2. The sequence goes on from NZ_JBFTZI010000003.1 coordinate 571,066, forward strand.
GCGCTGGTAGTTGGGGAACATCATGGGGATCAGGCCCGCGTCGCTGGCGCCCTGCACATTGTTCTGGCCGCGCAGCGGGTGCAGGCCTGAGCCGGGCTTGCCGATCTGGCCGGTCACCGTGACCAGCGCGATCAGGCAGCGCGCGTTGTCGGTGCCGTGCACGTGCTGGCTGATGCCCATGCCCCACAAAATCATCGCACCCTTGGCCTTGGCGAATTCGCGCGCCACCTCACGCAGGGTTTGCGCCGGGATGCCGCAGATGGGCTCCATGGCCTCGGGGCTGTAGCCCTTGACGTTTTCCTTGAGCGCTTCGTAGTTGCTGGCGCGTTTGCTGATGAAGTCCTGGTCGGCCAGGCCTTCGTCGATCACGGTGTGGATCAGTGCATTGAGCATGGCCACGTCGGTGTCGGCCTTGAACTGCAAGGTGCGCCAGGCGTGCTTGCCGATGTCGGTGACGCGCGGGTCGGCCAGCACGATTTTTGCGCCGTTCTTGGCGGCGTTCTTCATCCAGGTGGCGGCCACCGGATGGTTGGCGGTGGGGTTGGAGCCGATCACAAATATCAGGTCCGAATGCTCCACGTCGTTGACCTGGTTGCTGACCGCGCCCGAGCCCACGCCCTCAAGCAGGGCCGCGACGCTGGAGGCATGGCACAGGCGTGTGCAGTGGTCCACATTGTTGGAACCAAAGCCGGTGCGCACCAGCTTCTGGAACAAATAGGCCTCTTCATTGCTGCCCTTGGCCGAGCCGAAACCGGCCAGGGCTTTTTTACCGTGCGTGTCGCGCAGGCCCTTGAGACTGCCGGCGGAGAGCGCCAGCGCTTCTTCCCATGTGGCCTCGCGGAACACCTCGGACCAGTCGGCGCTGTCGCGGTTGAGGTTTTGCAGCGCCTCAGGGTCTTTGCCCACGCCGGCCTTGCGTATCAGCGGCACCGTCAGGCGCTGCGGGCTGTGCGCATAGTCAAAACCGAAGCGGCCCTTGACGCACAGGCGCGAATGGTTGGCCGGGCCGTCGCGCCCGTCCACGCTGACGATCTTGTTGTCCTTGACGTTGTAGGTCAGCAGGCAGCCGACGCCGCAGAAGGGGCAGACCGAGTCGACCTTTTTGTCGACCACTTGCGAGCCGACCTGCGATTTGGGCATGAGCGCGCCCGTGGGGCAGGCCTGCACACATTCGCCGCAGGCCACGCAGGTGCTGTCGCCCATGGGGTCGTCCAGGTCGAACACGATCTCGCTGTGCGAGCCGCGCATGGCGTAGCCGATCACGTCGTTGACCTGCTCTTCGCGGCAGGCGCGCACGCAGCGGTTGCACTGGATGCAGGCATCGAGGTTGACCGCCATGGCGGGGTGCGAGACGTCGGCCTTTGGCTGCTCGCGGCGCAGGGCCTTGAGTGCCGGGCGCACCTGCACCGCCATGCGGCCCGCCCATTCGCTGAGTTCGCCGTGCTGCAGCGACTCGTCTTTTTCATTCCACTTGTAGCCGACGTCAGGCATGTCCGACAGCAGCATTTCCAGCACCATCTTCTGGCTCTTGAGCGCGCGTTCGCTGTGCGCCTGCACCTCCATGCCGGCCGTGGCGCTGCGGCAGCAACTGGGGGCCAGCGTGCGCTCGCCCTTGACCTCCACCACGCAGGCGCGGCAGTTGCCGTCGGGCCGCAGCCCGTCCTTGTAGCAAAGGTGGGGAATGTCCACACCGTGGCGCGCGGCGGTCTTGAAGATGGTTTCGCCTTCGTAAGCGTGGACGGTCTTGCCGTCGAGCTTGAACTCGACGGTTTGCGGCATGACCTCGGCGAGTTTGGCGGGGGCGTTCATGCTGTGGCTCCGATCTCATGCGGGAAATATTTCTGGATGCTGCGCACCGGGTTGGGCGCAGCCTGGCCCAGGCCGCAGATGGAGGCGTCGGTCATCACGATGTTGAGGTCTTCCAGCGTGTCGCCGTCCCAGTGCTCGGCCTGCATCAGCTGCGCGGCCTTGGCCGTGCCGACGCGGCAGGGCGTGCACTGGCCGCAGCTTTCGTGTTCAAAGAACTTCATCATGTTGAGGGCGGCGTCGCGCGCGCGATCCTGGTGGCCCAGCACCATGACGGCGGCCGAGCCGATGAAACAGCCATAAGGCTGCAGGGTGTCGAAGTCCAGCGGAATGTCACCCATAGCGGCCGGCAAAATCCCGCCCGAGGCGCCGCCCGGCAGATAGGCATAGAACTCATGGCCCTCAGCCATGCCGCCGCAGTATTCGGCTATCAGTTCGCGCACCGTGATGCCGGCCGGCGCCAGCTTGACGCCGGGATGCTTCACACGCCCGCTCACGCTGAAGCTGCGCAGGCCCTTGCGGCCGTTGCGGCCGAAGCCGCTGAACCACTGCGGGCCTTTTTCGACGATGTCGCGCACCCAGTACAGCGTCTCGAAGTTGTGCTCCAGCGTGGGCCGGCCAAAGAGGCCCACCTGCGCGATGTAGGGCGGGCGCATGCGGGGCTCGCCGCGTTTGCCTTCTATGCTTTCGATCATGGCCGACTCTTCGCCGCAGATGTAGGCGCCCGCACCGCGCCGCAGCTCAATCAGCGGCAGCTCGCAGGGCGGATCGGCGCGCAGCTTGTCGAGTTCGGTCTGCAGGATGGCGCGGCAGTCGTGGTATTCGTCGCGCAGGTAGATGTAGCAGGCTTCCACGCCCACCACCTGGGCCGCGATGAGCAGGCCTTCGAGGAAGCGATGCGGGTCGCGCTCAAGATAAGTGCGGTCCTTGAAGGTGCCGGGCTCGCCTTCGTCGATGTTGACGGCCATCAGGCGCGGCGCCGGCTGTTCGCGCACGATGCGCCATTTGCGGCCGGCCGGGAAACCCGCGCCGCCCAGGCCGCGCAGGCCGGAGTCTTCCATGGCCTTGATGATGCGTTCGGCGTCTTCCTCGCCGTTGACCACCGCGGCAGCCAGCGCATAACCGCCGTGTTCGCGGTACAGCGCATAGCCGGTGTAAGCCGGCACGGCGCCCGTGCCGGCACCGGTCACGCTGTGCTCCGCGAAATCGGCGGCGACAAAAGGAGCTACAGCCTGCGCCGTACCTGCCGAGGCCGATGCCTCTCCAACCGCCGAGACCACGGCCTCCACCGTCGCAAAAGGCACAGCCTGCTGGTGCACCGCGACGGCGGGCGCCTGCTCGCAGCGCCCTATGCAGGGCGCGGCGACCACACGCACATCCTGCGCGCCCAGCAGCGCCGGCAAGCGCGCCAGCAAGTCCTGTGCGCCGGCCAGCTCGCAGGCCAGCCCGTCGCAGACCCGCACCGTGAGGCCGGGGGCTTTGCCGTCGCCGCGAATCACTTCAAAGTGGTGATAAAAAGTCGCGACCTCATAGACCTCGGCCATGGGGATGTTCATCTCCTTGGCCAGCGCCACCAGGTGCCTGTCGTGCAGGCAGCGGTACGCGTCGTTGAGCGCGTGCAGGTGCTCGATCAGCAGGTCGCGCCTGTGGCCCGCCTCGGGCCTAGCGCCTATCAGGGCGCGCACCTCGTCCAGCGATGCATCGTCGGCCTGGCGCCCCTTGAGTTTGCTCTTGCGGCGTATGCGCTCGCGCATTTCGTCAACCGTGGCGACGGCAACGGCCTTGACTTCGGGACTGCGACCAGGATGGTTCATGAGTGGCTGGGCCGGCGTCCCCGCGCACGGCGCGGGAACGGCTTGGCTTGAAACGGAAAGGTCAATGAATCAATAACAACAATGAATCAGGCGAAAAACTTGGCCACGCTTTGCAGCGTGCGGTAAATGCCCCAGGCCAGGGGGATGCCGACCGCGAGCCAGGCCAGCACCACCACGGCCGGGCTGACCGTGCCGCCGTTGCCGCCATTGGTGCGGTGCAGCTCCGAGGCCGCGGCTTTTTCGTGAGCCAGGCGTTTTTCTTCCGCGAGCTCGCTGTCGGTCATGAACCACTTGGGGTTCAGCGGGCGCACCAGCAGGTTGCAGACCAGGCCCACCACCAGCATGCCCACCAGGATGTACATGGTCTGGTTATAGACCTGTTCACGGGGGATGCCAAGGCCGAGCTGGTATTCGCGCATGTAGTTCACCACCACCGGGCCCAGGATGCCCGCCGTGGCCCAGGCCGTCAGCAGGCGGCCGTGGATGGCGCCCACCATCTGGGTGCCGAAGATGTCGGCCAGGTAAGCCGGCACGGTGGCAAAGCCGCCGCCGTACATGCTCAGGATGACGCAGACGGCTCCCACAAACAGCACGATGCTGCCGGCTGCCGCGCTGCCCGGAATGCTGGCGTACAGAATGCCGCCCAGCACGAAGAAGACCACATAGGTCAGCTTGCGGCCCAGCTTGTCGGAAAGGCTGGCCCAGAAGAAGCGGCCGCCGATGTTGAACAGGCTCAGCAGCGCGGTAAAGCCGGCCGCCACGGTGGCGATGGCCGCCAGCTGGGCCTTGTCGAGCTCGCCGAATTTCTGGTTCAGGCCGATCAGGTGGCCGCCAAAGACTTCCTGCAGCATGGGCGAGGCCATGCCGATCACGCCGATGCCGGCGCTCACGTTCATGCACAGCACCATCCAGATCAGCCAGAACTGGGGAATGCCCCAGACTTTTTTCACGTGCACATGGCGCTGCGTGATCATGGTGTTGGTGGCGGCGGGCGGCGGCGTCCAGCCTTCGGGTTTCCAGCCAGTTTCAGGCACGCGGTAGCCGAAGGCGCCGGCCATCATGAAGACGAAGTACACGACGGCCATGACCACAAAGGTCTGCATCACACCCACGCTGGTCGGCGAGGCGAAATATTTCATGAGGTCGGCGGCGAGGGGCGAACCAATCATCGCGCCGCCGCCAAAGCCCATGATGGCCATGCCGGTGGCCATGCCGCGGCGGTCCGGGAACCATTTGATCAGCGTGGAGACCGGGGAGATATAGCCCAGGCCCAGGCCTATGCCGCCAATCACGCCGGAGCCCAGGATCATCAACCAGAACTGGTGCAAATAAATGCCCAGTGCCGAGATCAACATGCCGCCGCACCAGCAGACGGCCGACACCACGCCGGCCTTGCGCGGGCCGGCACGCTCCAGCCAGCCGCCCCAGGTGGCCGCGGAAATACCCAGCAGCACAAAGAACAGGGTGTACATCCAGCCCAGGGTGGAGATTTTCCAGTCGCAGCTGGTGGTGAACAGCTCGGCGATAAAGCCGACCTCAGGGCCGCACTTGATGGATTCCTTGATGCCCAGCGCCTTGGACAACGGCAGCCAGAACACCGAAAAACCATAGGCCATGCCTATGCACAGGTGGATCGCCAGGGCGGCGGGAGGCACCAGCCAGCGGTTGAAGCCGGGGCCGGCAATGATGCGCTCTTTATCGAGGAATCCAGACATGTCTTCTTATCTCCGTGTTATGGCTTATTGGTATTTCCCACCCTGAACGAGTGCGCGAAGTGTCGCGGCCGCACAGCAACACGGTCAAATTGAATCGAGACATGCATCGATTCAAAAACTAAATCAATAGAGCCCCCACGCTTTTCACTTCGTGTAATACGCTGCCCCCCAAGGGGGTGCTGCGCCTGCGGCCCGGCAAAGCCGGTTCCGCGGCCCCGGCTGGTCTAGGAAGGACTCCGCTGGGGTGTGGAGCTAGACGCTCAGCAAGCCGCTATGGGCTGCTGCGTGGCGCAGCCAGCCTGCGTCCTGGGCCAGGGCCAGGGCGGCTTCCAGGGTCCGCGAGGGGTCGCCGCCCTGGGCCATAAAGCCTATGGTGGTGCGCACCTCGGGGCTGACCAGGGGCAGGGCTTCGAGTTCGCGGTAGCCGCGCACCGCGCCGACCAGCGCGCCTGGCATGACGGTGCAGACATTGCCCTCGGCCACCGAGAGCGCCAGCGTGAGGATGGAGTTGGTCTGGATGACGGGCTCGCAGGCCTCGCCGGCTTCCTGGAAGGCCTTGTCGACAATGGTGCGGTTGTGCATGTCGCGCGTGAGCAGGCACAGCGGGTGTTTCGCGGCTTCGGCCCAGCTGATCTTGGGGCCGATTTGCATGACGTCCTGGCTGGCCTTGGCGGCGCGGCGTACGAAAAAATAGTGCTCGGTGTACTGCTTGATCTGGCGCAGGCTGGGCCCGTTGGCGCGCAGCCGGTCGGTGTAGCCCAGGCCCATGTCCAGCGCCAGGCTTTCCAGGCCGGCCTCCAGCTCGTTGGAGCTCATGGAGCGCACCGTCGGCGAGATGCCCGGGTAGCGCGCCTGCAGCAGCGCGCAAAAGCGCGCGGCCACCGGCATGGCGGTGGGCACGGCCCCTATGGCCAGGCTGCCCTGCGGTTTGCCGATGCCGCTGTCGAGCTCCTGCTGCAGCAGCTCGCGCTCATGCAGCATGCGCTGGGCGCTGAGCAGCACGCGCTCGCCTTCAGGCGTGAAGCCTTCAAAGTTGCGCCCGCGCCGCACGATGACGGTGCCGAACTCCCGCTCCAGCGCGCGCAGCGCATTGGACAGCGCCGGCTGCGTGATGTGGCAGGCCTGGGCCGCGCGGCCGAAATGTTTGTGCTCGTCGAGCGCGGCCAGGTAACGCAGGGATGCCAGCAGGTTCATGGGGCGCCGCGCCTGGGCTGTTTCAGGTGTTCTTGCTGATGGTGATGGTCGGGAACTTGGCGGAGAAGTCCTTGGACTTGGCCGCCACGGTGACGGCCATCTTGCGCGCCACGGCCTTGTAGATGCCTGCGACCTCGCCGTCCGGGTCGGCCACCACGGTGGGCCGGCCGTTGTCGGCCTGCAGGCGTATCTGCATGTCCAGCGGCAGCGCGCCCAGGTAGTCCATCTTGTAGTCGGCCGCCATTTTTTTGCCGCCGCCCTCGCCGAAGATGTGCTCGGCATGGCCGCAGTTGCTGCAGATGTGCACCGCCATGTTTTCGACAATGCCCAGGATGGGCACGCCGACCTTCTCGAACATCTTGATGCCCTTTTTGGCGTCCAGCAGCGCGATGTCCTGCGGCGTGGTGACGATGACGGCGCCCGTCATGGGCACGCGCTGGGACAGCGTGAGCTGGATGTCGCCGGTACCGGGCGGCATGTCGACGATCAGGTAGTCCAGGTCTTTCCAGTTGGTCTGGCGCAGCAGCTGCTCCAGCGCCTGGGTGGCCATGGGGCCGCGCCAGATCATGGCTTCGTCCTGGGCCACCAGGAAGCCTATGGACATCACCTGGATGCCGTAGTTCTCCATGGGCTCCATGTTCTTGCCGTCCACGCTCTCAGGCCGGCCCTCTATGCCCATCATCATGGGCTGGCTGGGGCCGTAGATGTCGGCGTCGAGCAGGCCCACGCTGGCGCCTTCAGCCGCCAGGGCCAGGGCCAGGTTGACAGCCGTGGTGCTTTTGCCCACGCCGCCCTTGCCGGAGGCGACGGCGATGATGTTTTTGACGTTGGGCAGCAGCTGCACGCCGCGCTGCACGGCATGGCTGGCGATCTTGACCGCGACATTGACCGAGACGTTGCCGGCGCCGGGCACGGCCTTGACGGCGGCGATCAGGCTTTTGCGCAGGCCGGCGACCTGGCTTTTGGCCGGGTAGCCGAGTTCAATGTCGAAAGACACGTCGCTGCCGCTGATCTGCAGGTTTTTCAGGGCCTTGGTGCTGACAAAGTCTTTGCCGGTATTGGGATCCAGCACGGCTTGCACGGCGTTCAGGACGGCCTGTTGGTCCAGGGACATGGGGAAATACTCCGTTGAATCTGTCAAATGGGGCGGCGCTCTGGCGGCGGCGGGGGTTGGGCTGAAGTCTAACGCTGTGGCGGCGCCCACTGGGGTCATGGGGACTTGGCGGGGCAAGCCTCAGCCCGGGCGACTTAAAATCGCGGGTTCGAACCTGTGCACGGTCTAAACGGGGCCGCGTTGGGGTGCAATCGGGATGAGTGGGCCGACCGGGCGTGCCGCATGGGCTAATGCCCATGCAAGAGACCGGGTGGCTCAATCGCCCGATTTCACCCCAACCCGGAGGGCAAGCGCCTTCTCGGGCGGTCTGCGGCGTTGCGGCGCTAACCCATAGCTATGCTATGGGCAGCGCACCGCGCCTTGCATCCCATCCCGAGAAGGTGCTTGCGCGGCCCCGTTTAGACCGTGCACAGGTTCTACCCTCATTAAGCCAAAAAGATCCCTATGTCCCAGCGCCGCCTGTTTGTCACCACCGCCCTGCCCTATGCCAACGGCAATTTCCATATCGGCCACATCATGGAATACATCCAGGCCGACATCTGGGTGCGTTTCCAGCGCATGCAGGGCCATGCGGTGAATTTTGTGGGCGCCGACGACGCCCACGGCGCGCCCATCATGATCGCCGCCGAAAAGGCCGGCAAGACACCGCAGCAGTTCGTGGCCGACATCGCCGCGGGCCGCAAGCCCTACCTGGACGGCTTTCACATCAGCTTTGACAACTGGCATTCGACCGACGGCCCGGAAAACCACCAGCTCGCGCAGCAGATCTACCTGGACCTCAAAAAGGCCGGGCTGATCGCGACCAAGACGATTGAGCAGTTCTTCGACGCCGAGAAGAGCATGTTCCTGCCAGACCGCTTCATCAAGGGCGAATGCCCGAATTGCCACTCGAAAGACCAGTACGGCGACAACTGCGAGGTCTGCGGCGCGGTGTATGCGCCCACCGACCTGATCAACCCCTACTCGGCCCTGTCGGGCGCCAAGCCGGTGCTCAAAAGCTCCGAGCATTTTTTCTTCACGCTGTCCGACCCGCGCTGCGTGGAGTTCCTCGAAAAATGGACGCAGGACGGCAAGCTGCAGCCCGAGGTGGCCAACAAGGTCAAGGAATGGTTCTCGGTGCGCGAGAACGCCGACGGCACCAAGAGCGAAGGCCTGGGCGACTGGGACATCTCCAGAGACGCGCCCTACTTCGGCATTGAAATCCCCGATGCGCCGGGCAAGTATTTTTATGTCTGGCTGGACGCGCCGGTCGGCTACCTGGCTTCGCTGAAAAACCTGCTTGAAAAGCGCGGCGAGAACTACGACGCCTACATGGCCACGCCCGGGCTGGAGCAGTACCACTTCATCGGCAAGGACATCGTCACCTTCCACACCCTGTTCTGGCCGGCCATGTTGCACTTCAGCGGCCGCAAGACGCCCGACAACGTGTTTGTGCACGGCTTCCTGACGGTGAACAACGGCGAGAAGATGAGCAAGAGCCGCGGCACCGGCCTGGATCCGCTCAAGTACCTGAGCCTGGGCATGAACCCCGAATGGCTGCGCTACTACCTGGCCGCCAAGCTCAATGCGCGCAACGAGGACATCGACTTCAACGCCGACGACTTCATGGCGCGCGTCAACAGCGACCTGGTGGGCAAGTACATCAATATCGCGAGCCGCGCCGCGGGCTTTATCAGCAAACGTTTTGCCGGCCAGCTCGGCGAGGTATCGGCCGACGGCGCGGCGCTGCTGGAGGCGCTGCGCGCGGCCAGGGACGTGATCGCGCCGCTCTATGAAAGCCGCGAATTCGCCAAGGCCTTGCGCGAAACCATGCTGCTGACGGACCGCGTCAACGCCTATGTGGACCAGAACAAGCCCTGGGAGCTCGCCAAGCAGGCCGGCATGGACGCACGCCTGCAGGACGTCTGCACGGTCTGCATCGAGGCCTTCCGCCTGCTGACGATTTATTTGAAGCCCGTGCTGCCCGCCCTGGCCGCGCAGGTCGAGGACTTCCTGAAAGTGGAAGCGCTGAACTTTACGCACGCCGGTGCCATGCTGGGCAAGGGCCATGTGATCGGCGACTACAAACACCTGATGCAGCGCGTTGACGTCAAGCAGCTCGAGGCGCTGTTCGAGCCGCCGCCCCAGGCCGAAACCGCGCCGACCGCGCCCGCGGACCTGCCGGGCGGCGAGGCGATCGCCCCCGCCATCACGATCGACGACTTCGCCAAGGTCGATCTGCGCATTGCCAAGATCGTCAGCTGCGAAGCGGTGGAGGGCTCGACCAAGCTGCTGCGCCTGACGCTGGATGCCGGCGAGGGCCGCATGCGCAATGTGTTCAGCGGCATCGCCTCGGCCTACAAACCCGAGGACCTGGTCGGCAAGCTGACGGTGCTGGTGGCCAACCTGGCACCGCGAAAAATGAAGTTCGGCATCAGCGAGGGCATGGTGCTGGCCGCCAGCCATGCCGATGAAAAAACCCAGCCCGGCATTTATGTGCTGGAACCCCTGCCGGGCGCCACGCCGGGCATGCGCATCCACTGAGCCACATACGGCAGGCCTGGCCGCCACCCGGCCTCAGCCGGCCGCCGCGTTGATAAAACGCAGGCCGGTGCCGGAGCGGCCCGACAGCTCCCTGAGCACATGGCCCATGGCGTGCAGCAGCTGCTCGGCATCGGGCGCGTTGAAGGGCGCCTCGGCCACGGCGATCCTGAACTGCATCATGGTGCCGGGCGGCAGGCTGGGGCTGTCGGCCAGGCCCCGGGCGATCAGGCGCTGCGCGATCTGCGTGAGCTCGTCGCGCGTGAGGTGGCCCTGCAGTATCAGCAAAAAATCGCCGTCGCGGTGGCGCGCGACGGTGTCGCCGTCGCTCGCCACGCCGGCCACGCAGGACCCGGCCTGCACCACCGCGCTTTGCGCCGCTTCCATGCCGTAGTCCTGGCGGATGTCGATGGCATTGCCCAGCCGCACGCGCATCACCGCACCCGCACCGGGGTCGCGCCGCTGGCGCACCAGCAGGGCGTCCAGCCGCTGCAGCAGCACGCGGTGGTTGCCCAGCCCGGTCAAGGGGTCGACACGTGTGAGGGCGCCGACGCGGGCCTGGTTGTCGCGCTTTTCGCGGCTGCGCAGGTACAGGGCCACAAGCAGCAGCAGGATCTCGAAGGCCGCGCCTATCTGTGCGCCGTACTGCGTGGCGGTGCCCAGCGGCAGCATGGCCTGGGTGCGCAGGATGGGGAAAATCGAACCCACCGTCAGGCAGACCATGGCGGCCAGCACCCACAGGCCGACCATGGGCCGGCGCCAGACATACCAGCCGGCCACGCTGAGGTAGACGGCCATGCTGCCCAGGTAATAAGGGGTGGCCAGGTTGAAGGAAGACTTGTTGCCCATCACCAGGAAAGCCGTCAGGATGCCCGCGCCCAGCACGGTCATCAGCAGCAGGCCGCGCGACAGCCAGGGCGCGTCGCGGTCGACCACCATCTGGCGCAAAAACAGGTGCAGCAGCGCGGCGGTGGCCAGCGTCAGGGCCACCGGCGCGCAATCATTCCACCAGGCGTTGCCCGGCCAGAGAAACTCACCGGCCAGCCCGGTCAGCGACAGCTGGCCCGCGGCCACCACCAGCACGTAGCCGGCGAAAAAAAGATGGATGCTGTCGCGCCCGGACGCGGCGTGCAGCGTGCTCATCAGCGCGATCAGCAGGACCAGCCCGATGTACACGCCCAGCAGCAAATGCGACTCCTTGGACTGCTCATGAAAGCTGGCCGGGTCGGACAGTTCCCAGGGCACGCTGATGGGATAGTTGTGCGCCACCCGCAGGTAGCTGGGCCTTTCGCCGGGCTGCAGCAGGAGCTCGAAGGCCGGGGTCAGGTGGCGTACCGGCCACTGCGCGACAGGTACCGCGTCGCCGGAGCGCTCCATTTGCCACAGGCCGCCGGGCGCCGGGCGGTACAGGTCCACGCTGTCCATATTGGGATGGGGAATGGTGAGCATCAGCGGCGTGGGCGCGGCGACCGCCGGCAGGGCCAGGCGGTACCACAGTGCCGCCCCGCCCCCGGTGGGCATGATCTCGCTGGGCTGCACGGCACGCCCTTCGCCGGCATCAAACTTGCTGCGTACCTGCTCGAAAGTGAGGGTGCCCGCGCTGTCGACCAGCACCTGGCCCTCGCCCAGCACGCCGCGCCCGGCCTTGAAGGGGGCTGGCACCACGGCCGCAGGGCTTGCGGCGAAATTCTCGACGGGGGAAAGCTCCCCCGCCGGGGAAGCAGGGAGTTCTTGCGCCACAGCCATGGCGTGTGCCAGCAACAGCGCCGCCAAAGCGGCCGCCCGCCGCGGCAGGCGCCATCCGGGCATCCACGAAAAACCGAAAAAACCGGGCAATCACTTCTCCAGGAAAAGCACGCTGGGACAGTCCGGAACCAGGCGCCGTGAAGCCCCAAAGCTTATCCAGTCCGCGAAAGGCTGTAAAAGTAAGTATTTTGACCTAATAGATCTATTCACTTTAACCAGCCTCTCCATGGCCGGCAATGGAAAAATGTCACGTCCAGGACTTCTCGCCGGCACATGCCTGGCACCACAATCAAAGCCCATGCACCTGCCCGCTTACCTTGCGCCGTTTCGCCCCCGCCTGTTTTCAGCACTCGCCGGCTACACGCGTGAACGGTTCTTGAAAGACGCCGGAGCAGGCGTCACCGTCGGCATCGTGGCCTTGCCGCTGGCCATGGCCTTTGCCATCGCCTCCGGCCTGAAACCCGAGGCCGGCATCTGGACCGCCATCATCGCCGGCGCGCTGATCTCGGCGCTGGGCGGCTCGGCGGTGCAGATAGGCGGCCCCGCCGGCGCCTTCATCGTGATTGTCTACGGCATCCTGGAGCGCTACGGCCTGGCCAACCTGCTGATCGCCACCGCCTGCGCGGGCGTGCTGCTGTTCCTGCTGGGCCTGTTCAAGCTGGGCACGCTGGTGCGTTATGTGCCGGTCAGCATCGTGGTGGGCTTTACCAACGGCATCGCGGTGCTGATCGCGCTGTCGCAGGCCAAGGACTTGCTGGGCCTGGTCGTGCCCAAGATGCCGGCCGACTTTTTCTCGCAGATCAAGGTCCTGGGCAGCCACCTGGACAGCTTCAACCCTTATGCGCTGGGCCTGGGCCTGATCTGCCTGCTGGGCCTGTTCGTCTGGCCCCGGCTGTTCGACACGCAGGCGCGCGCCGCGGGCGGTTTTTTCACCATGCGCCTGATCCGGCTCATGCAGGCGGTCGAGGGCGTGCAGCTCAAGCGCGCCACGCGCATGGCCTCGCGCATGCCCGGCCCCATCGTGGCGCTGGTCACGCTGACGGCTTTTGCCTATTTCCTGGCCCTGCCGGTGGAAACCATAGGCACGCGCTTTCACGGCATTCCGCGCGCCCTGCCCGCGTTTGCCCTGCCTGATTTTTCATGGGAGACAGTGCGCCTGCTGGTGGCGCCCACCATCACCATCGCGATGCTGGGCGCGGTGGAGTCGCTGCTGTGCGCGCGCGTGGCCGACCAGGTCTCGGGCCTGCCGCGCCACGACCCCAACCAGGAACTGATGGCCCAGGGCGTGGCCAACTTCGTCGTGCCCTTTTTCGGCGGCATGCCGGCCACCGGCACCATCGCCCGCACCGTGACCAATGTGCGCTCCGGCGCCAGCTCGCCAATCTCGGGCCTGGTGCATGCGCTCACGCTGGTCCTCATCGTGCTGGCGGCCGCGCCGCTGGCGGTGCACGTGCCGCTGGCCGTGCTCTCGGGCATCTTGCTTTACGTGGCCTGGAACATGGGCGAATGGCGCGAGTTCGCCCGCCTGCCCCAGGCCAGCAGCCATTACCGCCTCATCATGCTGGGCACGTTTTTCCTGACGGTGGTGTTTGACCTCACGGTGGCGCTGCAGGTCGGGCTGATCCTGGCCTGTGTGCTCTTCGTGCGGCGCATGAGCAGCCTGTTCCAGGTGGTCGAGGTCTCGCGCGATGCGGACTCGGCGAGTTTCCAGCTCTATGGCTCGCTGTTCTTCGGCGCGGTGGCCAAGCTCGATCCCATCCTGAACGTGGTGGAAAGCGCGCCCAAGGGCCTGGTGGTGCGGCTGGACGTTCAGTCGCTGCAATCGCTGGACACCTCGGGGCTGGACGTGCTGGAGCAACTGCACAAGGCCATCGTGCTGCGCGGCGGCCGGCTGGTGGTGGCCGGGCTCAATGCCCAGCCGCTGGCCGTGATGGAGCGCTCGGGCTTCCTGGCAAAGGTGGAGACGGTCTAGCGGGTACCACCGCTGGGGCTGATGCTCTCTTCGTCGACCGATCCCGTGCCCTTGACCTTGAGGTCGGCGTCGAACACCACCGTGAAAATGCGCGCGGTACTGGGCGGGTTCAGGTAGCGCCAGTCGTAGTGGGTTTCCTGCCTGAGCGCATAAGGCGTGACCTTCATGGGCTTGCCGAGCATCTTGCGCACCTGTTCCATGCGCATGCCGGGCAGCACTTTCTCGAAGTTCTGCGGCGTCAGCACTTGCCGGAGCGCGCTCATCTTGCCGTCCGCGCCTATGGTGATCATGTAGTTGGCCTGGCCCTGCGGTTGGCGGTTGTATTCAAAGGTGCGGGCGCCGGGCGCCGCGGCCGCGCCGGGCAGGGGCGTGTCGGCCATGTCAGTGGCATCCCAGATTTTTTCGGGTTCGCCGAAGCGGGCGCGCACATCGGCTTCGGTGGCCACGCCTTCTTCAAGCTCGGCGATGCGCTGCGGGTCGCAGCCCACCAGGCCCAGGACAAATGAGAGCAGACCCATACAGGCAAACATCCTTCTTGATGAAAAAGCGGGCGACAACCCCTTTTGGGCCGGCAAAGAGGGCGAAAAGGGTGAAAACAAGGAAGGCATGGCAGACCCCGGTAAAATCAGCCCACTATACGTTTCAGGCAGTTTAGACCCCATGGCCCTCCTCAACATCTTCCGCCGCTCCGACTACACCTCCGACACGACGCAGTTCATCGACCAGCTCAAGGCCAAAAAGCCCACGCTGGAAGCCGAGCAGCGCGCCGGGCGCGCCCTGTTGTGGGATAAAAACCTGAACCGCAGCGAGCAGGCCGAGTACAGCGAAGCCCGCGTGCCCCAGCAGCCCTACGTCTACGGCACCAGCAGCCACCCCAACGGCAAATAAGGGCCCCAGCCCTTCGCGACACCCGCAGCCGCTGCTTTTTTCATGTCCCAGCCCCATTTCCCGCCCGAACCCCAGGAACTGCCACCGGCCGCCGGCCAGGCGCAGCCCGTGGTGGGCACGGACATGCCCGAAGTGATAGACCAGGTCGCGCTGGCGCGCCTGTACGGCGAGCCGCTGTTCGCGATGCCGCACGACCTGTACATCCCGCCCGATGCGCTGCAGGTCTTCCTCGAGGCCTTTGAAGGCCCGCTGGACTTGCTGCTCTACCTGATCCGCAAGCAGAACTTCAACATCCTCGACATCCCGATGGCGGCGGTCACGCGCCAGTACCTGACTTATGTCGACGAGATCCGCGCCACCAACCTGGAGCTGGCGGCCGAATACCTGCTGATGGCGGCCATGCTGATCGAGATCAAGTCGCGCATGCTGCTGCCGCCCAAGAAGGTGGCCGAGGGCCAGGAGCCCGAGGACCCGCGCGCCGAACTGGTGCGCCGCCTGCTCGAGTACGAGCAGATCAAGCTGGCCGCCCACAAGCTCAACGAGGTGCCGCAGTTCGGCCGCGACTTCCTGCGCGCCCAGGTCTATGTCGAGCAGTCGCTGCAGCCGCGTTTCCCGGACGTCAACGTGGTCGACCTGCAGGAAGCCTGGCGCGACATCGTCAAGCGCGCCCGCCTGGTGCAGCACCACGTCATCAGCCGCGAAGAGCTCTCGGTGCGCGAGCACATGAGCATCGTGCTGCGCAAGCTGCAGGGCCGCAAGTTCCTGGAGTTTGAGGAGCTGTTCGACGCCGCGCGCGGCATGCCGGTGCTGGTCGTGACCTTTATCGCGCTGCTTGAGCTTTCCAAGGAAGGCCTGCTGGAAGTCACGCAGGCCGAGGCCTTCGCGCCTATTTACGTGCGCCTGGCTTACACGCCGGCCTGAGCGCGCCGCGGCGCCCGGGCGGCAAGCGCCGCACCACGGACCTTCGCCTTGCAAGCGCCCTGGCGCGGCGCCTCCCCGGCCTGCGCCCGCGCGCGACAACGACACGCCTGCGTCAGCGCGACGTCCTACACCTCTTTACCGTTTTTACACCCATGCTCAGGGCAGGACTCAAGGCCTATCGGACATGAAAGCGTGCACGCACCCGATTTCCCCCCTGTGATTTCGAGGCCCGCGCGCATGAAGGGGTCTCCTGCACCCCGCTGCCCGCAACCGCATCCATGCGGCCGGAAGCAATGTCATTCATGCCGAAAGGGCTTCCGTGAACCTCAAACTACTCCCGCTGGCACTGCTGGCCGTGGGCCCCCATCTGCAGGCCCAGACCCTGCCCGGCGCGGGCAGCCAGTTGCAGCAGCTCCCCTCGGTCCCGGCGCCGCAACCCGCACCGCCTGAAATTCGCGTCGAGCCGGGCAAGCCGGTGCCGGTCCGCGTGACCGAGGAAGCGAAGATCCCCGTCGACAGCCTGCGTATCACCGGCGCCCGGGCATACACGGAAGCCCAGTTGCTGGCCGTGGCCGGCTTCACGCCGGGCAAGGAATTGACGCTGGCCGAACTGCGCGCCATGGCGGCGAGAATCACGGCGCACTACGCGAAAAACGGCTACTTCGTGGCCCAGGCCTACCTGCCCGCGCAGGAGATCGCCGACAAGACCGTCACCATCGCCGTGCGCGAGGGCGAATACGGCCAGATCGTTGTGCGCAACCAGACCAATCTCTCCGGCGGCATCGCCGACAGCCTCCTGTCCGGGCTCAACAGCGGCGACGCCATCACCGCCGCGCCGCTGGAAAGCCGGCTGCTGCTGCTGTCGGACGTCCCCGGCGTCAAGGTCCATTCGACGCTGGTTCCAGGCGCCGCGGCGGGCAGTTCGGACCTGCTGGTGGACATCACGCCGGCTCCGCGCGTCAGCGGCAGCGTCGACGCCGACAACGCCGGCAACCATTACACCGGCGAATATCGCCTGGGCGCCACGGTGAACCTCAACAACCCCCTGGGCCTGGGCGACGTCGCCAGCCTGCGCGCGGTGACTTCCGGCTCGGGCCTGAACTACGTGATCGCGTCCTACCAGTTGCAGGTCGGCAAGGGACGCGCCGGCGTCTCCTACAGCAAGCTCCACTACGTCCTGGGCGAGGAATTTGCCAGCCTGCGCGCCAACGGCACGGCCGAGGTGGCCAGCATTTTCGGCAGCTACCCGCTGATCCGTTCGCGCGACAACAATCTCTACATCCGCCTGGGCTACGACGCCAAAACCTTCCAGGACAGGGTGGACGCCATTCCTTCCGTGACGGACAAAAAGGCCGGCGTCCTGACCACCAGCCTCTATGGCAACCACCGCGACAACCTGGGCGGCGGGGGCGTCAGCGCCTATGCGCTGTCCTTCTCGGCGGGCAAGCTGGACATACAGACACCCGCGGCGCTCGCCGCAGACGCGGCCAGCGCGCGCAGCAACGGCAGCTACGGCAAGCTCGGCTTCAACCTGATGCGGCTGCAGCGCGTCACCGATACGGTGTCGCTCTATGGGGCGGTCAGCGGCCAGCTTGCCTCTAAAAATCTCGATTCCTCGGAAAAGATGGAGCTGGGCGGCATGAACGGCGTGCGCGCCTACCCCCAAGGCGAAGCACCCGCCGACCAGGGTTACCTGATGACGCTGGAAGCACGGCTGCTGCTGCCCAAATTTCCCGAGAACCTGCCGGGACAGGTGCACCTGATCGGCTTTGTCGACCACGGCAGCGTCACCATCAACAAAAACCCCTGGGCGGCCGGACAAAACCACAGAAGCCTGAGCGCCGCCGGCGTGGGCCTGACCTGGAGCGAAACCGGCAACTTCATGGTGCGGGCTTACTACGCCCGCAAGATCGGAAGCGAAACAGCCACCTCCGCCCCGGACAAATCAGGCCGGTTCTGGATACAGGCGGTGAAATATTTCTGACGCGGCGAACGGCAAACACAGGCCGAACAGGTATTGCAACCCACAAGGATTCACCATGAACCGCATAGCCCCCTCTTTGAAGAATGACACGGCAAGCGCCGGCAACACGCGCTTTGCGCTCAGGGCGCTGCCGGCTTGCCTGCTGCTGGCCTTCGGGATTTCCGCCCACGCCCTGCCCCAGGGCGGCGTGGTGGCGGCCGGCAGCGCCAGCATCGCCAGCGGCGCGGCGAGCACGACCATCACGCAGTCCAGCCAGAGCGCCGTGATCAACTGGCAGAGCTTCGGCATAGGTGCCGGCCAGAGCGTGCAGTTCGTGCAGCCCGGCACGGGCTCGGTGGCGCTGAACCGCGTGCTGGGCGCGGACCCCTCCAGCATCATGGGAAGCCTGTCGTCGAACGGCAAGGTGTTCCTGCTCAACCCCAACGGCATCCTGTTCGGCAGCGGTGCATCGGTCAACGTGGGCGGGCTGGTCGCTTCCACGCTCGGCATCAGCGACGCGAACTTCATGGCCGGGCAATACGCCTTGTCCAATCCCGGCGGCGGTGCGGTCGTCAACCAGGGAACGATCACCGCCGCCGACGGCGGTTATGTCGCCCTGTTGGGCCGCAACGTCAGCAACCAGGGCGTGATTTCAGCCAGGCTGGGCACCGTGGTCCTGGCCGCGGGCAGCGCCATCACGCTGGACGTGGCGGGCGACGGCCTGCTCAACGTGTCGGTGGCGCAGGGCAGCGTGAACGCGCTGATTGAAAACGGCGGCATGATCAGCGCCGCCGGCGGCAGCGTGCTGCTGACGGCCCAGGGCGCGGGCCACCTGCTGCAGACCGTGGTGAACAACACCGGCGTGATCCAGGCGCAAACCATTGCCAGCCGCAACGGAAAAATCATGCTGCTCGGCGACATGGAGACCGGCACCCTGAACGTGGCCGGCACGCTGGACGCCAGCGCGCCCAACGGCGGCAACGGCGGTTTCATCGAGACCTCGGCGGCGCGCGTCAACGTGCTGGACGGCGCGCGCGTCACCACCGCAGCCGCGGCGGGCCTGACAGGCCACTGGCTCATAGACCCGCAGGACTTCATCATCGGCGTCGGCGGCAACATCTCCGGCGCCACGCTGTCCGCCCAGCTGGTGACCAACAACATCACCATCGTCAACGCACCCAGCGCCGGCAACGGCGATATCTTCGTGAACGATGCAGTGAGCTGGACGGCCGCCGGAGCGCCCACCACCTTGACCCTGAACGGTGCACGTGACGTGAACATCAACGCAGCGGTCACGGCTGTCGACGCGAATTTTTCGGTCTGCTGCGGCCGGGACATCAATGTGAACGCGGCCGTCACGGCGACCCGCGGCAGCGTGCTGCTCGGCGCCGGACGCAACCTGAACCAGAATGCGGCCATCACGGTCACCGACGGCAACCTCGCCATGTGCGCGGCCAACGATGTCAGCATCAACAGCGCCATCACGCTGACGCGCGGCAGTTCCGACCCGACGCGCAGCCTGGGCCTGGCGCCGGGCCTGACGCTGCGCGCCGACAGTGACGGAACCGGACCCGGCCGGATCGGCGGCACGGTGGTCATCAACCCGCTGGCGCCCATGGTGACGGTGACCGGGCCCAACGCGCCGGTCGACATCTTCTACAACCCCGTTTCCTACACCGTGCCCACCGACTATTCGCCCCGCTTCACCTTGACTGGAGGCGCCACGCTGACGCAACACATGCTGGTGTTTCCCGAGGCAAGCAAATCCTACGACGGCACGGCCAGTGCCGTCCTCACGGGCCTGAAAGGCAACCCCGCCGGCGTCACGCTGATCGCCGACCCCGGCAGTACCGCCACCTTCGACAGTATGGATCCGGGCACAGGCAAGACCGTGTCATTCACCGGTTACCGACTCGGCGGCCCGAACGCCGCCCAATATGCCCTGGCCTCCTCATGCTGCGGGCCCATCGCGGGAAAAACCACCGCAAACATCACACCGGAAACCCGGCTGCCTTCATACGCCAGCGTCGCGGCATTCGCGAGTTTTGCCGCTTATTCAGAGGGCTTCATGCCCGCCACCTATGCGACCTCCGAAGGCGATATTTTTGTGCCGGGAGAGCGGATGGCTGAAGTTGTGGAGCCCATCGAGATACCGCGCAGGAAATATGTTGCTCCGCGCTATTTGCCCAGGCAGCCGCGCAACTGACAGGTACAGGAAGTCACCGTCATGTTCCACTTCCCGGGGGAAATCCCGCATCGCCGCCGCAAGGCGGCCATCGTCAAGGTTCTGGGCCTGGGCCTCGTTCTGCTGGCAGCCGGTCTTGCCGTACACGCCGCGACCGCGGCGGCAACAGATGATGCCAACCCGGCGCCCGCGGGGCCCGGCAGCACAAGCGCCGTTGATGGAAAACGGCCTCGCCACGCCGACTTCGGCCGTGAACACGCATCAAAGGAGACCCTGCACGTCGCCCACTGGGTTGTCGCCTCCGGGGACAACCAGGGCCTGCCTTTCCTCATCATCGACAAGGTGAACGCCAGGGTTTTTGTCTTTGATGCCCTGGGAAACCTGAGCGGCGCCGCGCCTGTCCTGCTGGGCCTGGCGCACGGCGACGACTCCACACCCGGCATCGGCGAACGCAAGCTGTCCACCATACGCCCCGAAGAGCGCACCACGCCAGCGGGCCGCTTCGTGGCATCGCTGGACCACGACCTCCATGGCGTGGAAATGCTCTGGGTCGACTACGACACCGCCATCTCGCTTCACCGCGTCGTGACCGTGGCGGGTGAACGACGCGCCCAGCGCCTGGAAAGCGCCACCAGCGCGGACAACCGGATTTCCTACGGCTGCATCAATGTGCCCGCGAAGTTCTACGACAAGGTGGTCAGCCCGGCCTTCACCGGCACCAACGGCATCGTCTACATACTGCCGGAAACACGCCCGGCACGCGAGGTCTTCAAGTCCTACGACGTGGATGGGCCGGCGCCGGCACAGGGCGCGGGTTAGCCGGTACCCGGCCCGCCGCAGGCCTGCCTGATAATCGGCTGTGTGCGCAGCAGATTCCGCGTCCATCGACCGGGCAAAAGGCGCCCCGTCTTCGCATGAACCCTATTTCCCATCCCCACCACGAGCACGCCTTTGACGTCCTCATCATCGGCAGCGGCCTGGCGGGCCTGGCCTCCGCGTTGCTGCTCGCCCCGGGCCGGCGCGTGGCGGTGGTCACCAAACGTGAACTCAACGACGGCTCCAGCGCCTGGGCCCAGGGCGGCATGGCCGCCGTGCTGGCCGAGGGCGACACGCTGGCGCAGCACGTGGCGGACACCCTGGTCGCGGGCGCGGGCCTGTGCGACCTGCCGGCCACGCAGGCCGTGGTGCAGGGCGCACCCGAGGCCATCGCCTGGCTGCGCCAATTGGGCGTGGCGTTTTCGGAAGACGGCGAACACCCGGGCGAGCTGCACCTGACCCGCGAAGGCGGCCACAGCCAGCGCCGCATCGTGCACGCGGCCGATGCCACCGGCGCCGCCGTGCAGCGCACGCTGATCGAAAAGGTGCGCGCCACGCCGGGCATCACGCTGTTCGAGCACCATATGCTGGTCGACCTGATCACCGACCGGCGACTCAAGCGGCCCGGCAAGCGCTGCCACGGCGCCTATGTGCTGGACACCCTGAGCGGCCAGGTGCTGACCTTCAGCGCCGGCCAGACCATCCTGGCGACCGGCGGTGCCGGCAAGGTCTATCTGTATTCCACCAACCCCGACACCGCCACCGGCGACGGCATTGCCGCCGCCTGGCGTGCGGGCTGCCGCGTCGGCAATATGGAGTTCATCCAGTTCCACCCGACCTGCCTCTACCACCCCGAAGCCAAATCATTCTTGATCACCGAGGCGGTGCGCGGCGAAGGCGGCAAGCTGCTGCTGCCGCCCTCGGCCGGCGGCGGGCGCTTTATGCCGGCACACGACGAACGCGCCGAGCTTGCGCCGCGCGACGTGGTGGCGCGCGCCATCGACTTTGAAATGAAAAAGCACGGGCTGGACTGCGTCTACCTGGACATCTCGCACCAAAGCCCGGCGTTTTTGCGGGAACACTTCCCCAACATCCTCCAGCGCTGCCTGGAGCTCGGCATAGACATCACGCGCCAGCCGATCCCGGTGGTGCCGGCCGCGCACTACACCTGCGGCGGTGTGATGACCGACCTGCAGGGCCGCAGCGACGTCGCCGGCCTGTATGCGATAGGCGAGACCGCCTGCACCGGCCTGCACGGCGCCAACCGCCTGGCCAGCAACTCGCTGGTCGAATGTGTGGTGCTGGCGCGCGCCGCCGCAACCGCCATCGCTGCCGAGGCCGCCGCCGAAACACCGGCCCTGCCGGCCTGGGACGAAAGCCAGGTCACCGATGCCGACGAGACCGTGGTGATCTCGCACAACTGGGACGAGCTGCGCCGCTTTATGTGGAACTACGTGGGCATTGTGCGCACCACCAAGCGGCTGGAGCGCGCGGCGCACCGCATCGCCCTGCTCGACGCCGAGATCCAGGAGTTTTATGCCAACTTCCGCGTCACACGCGACCTGCTGGAGCTGCGCAACCTGGTGCAGGTGGCCGACCTGATCGTGCGTTCGGCCCACGGCCGGCATGAAAGCCGCGGCCTGCACTTCAGCCGCGACTACCCCGGCATCGCCGAACAGGCCGTTCCCACCGTGCTGGTGCCGCCCGCAAGCTGATTCCTCCCCATTCTTTCCCCCGCCATCTTTATCTGGAGCCCCTATGCCTCATTTGATCGTTGAATATTCGAACAATCTCACCGGCTTCCCCAAAGCCGAAGTGCTGCAGGCGCTGAACAAGACTCTCACCGCCAGCCCTGAAATCAAGGACGAAGCCGACCTGAAAACCCGGCTGGTCGCGCTGGACAGTTTTGAAATCGGTACCGCGCCGGCCTCACGCGCTTTTGTGCATGCCCAGCTGCGCCTGCTGTCGGGCCGCACACCCGAAGCCAAGAAGGACCTGGGCGAGCGCATCGCCCAGGTGCTGCGCCGCCTGACGCCGCGGCCGGCGGGTTTGATGGTGCAGCTGAGCGTGGAGATGGTGAACATGGACCGCGCGTCCTACGTCAAGGAAAAGCTTTAAGCCAGCAGTGGCGCCCCGCCGTCCCGCTGGCGCCACAGCATCAGATAGCCCGGCACAGCCTTGGCGCCCTCCACACGGACCTGTATTTCCTTCATGCGCAGCATCTCGAAACCATTGTGCAAAGCGATGCGGGTCAAATAATCGAGGGAATGCGTGTAGCGGCCCGTGGTATTCAGGCGAAAATCGCGAGCATCCGGCGAGTCCGGCGCCTCCTCGTTGGCTGCGTCAAGCGATTCCACGGAAAACGCGAACAGTCCGCCCGCGCGCAGCAATCTTTGCGCATCGCTGAACAATCCGTCCAGCCTTCCGACATAGATAAAGACATCCGTGGAGATCAGGACGTCATAGCTGGAGGCCGCCTCCTTTCGCATCATGGCGAGCAAATCCATGTGTTCAAGCCGGGAGTAAATGCCCCGCGCCTCAGCCTTCACCAGCATGTTGGCGGAGAGGTCAACCCCCACCAGCTCTTTGGCATAAGGGGAAATGGCCAGGCCCGACAAGCCTGTGCCGCAACCCAGATCCAGCACAGACCATTGCCTCGCCGCCGGAGTGGAGACCTCGCGGACAAGATCCATCAGTTTTTCCGGCGCGTCGTAATGCAGTGTTTGAACCAGATGCGAGTCAAAAGTTTGCGCATACTCATCAAACAGCTGTGCAACGTAGCCGCTGGGCGTGCTGTCCCGGTGCTCTCCTGACAGAGCGGCCACCAGATGCGTCACCGGGCTGTCGGGCTGTAGTTCGACAACCCGCCGGTAGCAGGCGATCGCACCTTCTTTATCCCCGCGCTCCAGAAGAATGTTTCCAAGGAGTCGATGCGCGGCGACATGTTCAGGCGTGAGCTCAATCGCGCGCCGATAACACGCCATGGCTTTCTCGCCTTGTCCCGACGCACTCATGACATTGCCAAGGGCTGCATGGATGTCGGCGTTGTCGGGGGCTATGGCAATCGCCTTTTCATAACACTCGGCGGCCTTTGTGTGTTGGCCGAGATACCCATAGGCGTCGCCCATCATCTTGTGAGAGACCACCGCAGTGGGCTCCAGCGCCACCGCCTTGCCATGGCAGGAAATGGCGCCTGCAAAATCCCGCTCGTGGAACAGCAGGTTACCCAGCAAAAAGCGGAATTCCGCTGAGTTGGGCAAGGCAAGAATGGCTCTTCTGACGACGGCTTTGGCGTCCTCGGTCTTGCCGGCTCCAAGCAAAAGATCGAAGAGATCGCGATACGCAAATTCAAAGTCCGGCTTGAGTGCCAGCGCTTGTGTGAAATGCCGGACTGATTCAGGGTGGTCGTCAAGAGCCTTTGCCGCCTTGCCCAGCAGATAGTGCGCGTCGGCAAGCGAAGTGTCTATCGCCAGGGCACGTTCGAGTGCCACGGCAGCTTCCGCGAACTTCTGCTGTTCAACCAAAGCAAATCCCAGGCCGACACAGGCAGCGGCAAAGCGCGGGTTGAGCGACACCGCCTGCTGGTAGCACGCAACGGCCTCGTCGAATTGGCCCAGGTTCAGGTGCTGGTCGCCTTGCCTTTTGGCGGCTACTTCCTGGGGCCCTGCGGGGGGTTCCCCGCCCAACAAGATTTTCAGTTCTTCCAGCACGGCTTGCCTCTCAATCCAATGTTCACGCCATCGTGGCACATTGTCTCCCCGTCCTGGCGATTGCCAAGCCCTGAGGGCTTTACCTTTACCTAGGCAAGCTGCTCCAGATCCGCCGGTATCCAGCCCCGCAGGCTGTTAACAAAAGCCAGCGCCTCCACGCGCGGCAGGTCCTCCACACGCACCACGGCTTCTTCCTGAATGTGGCCGTCCTGCAACGCACGGGCGCGCCCCACACCGGCCAGCAAGCCGCAGCGCAGCGGCGGCGTGACCCAGCGGCCGTCCAGCAGAAAAGCCACATTGCCGCGCGTGCATTCCGTCAGTTCGCCGTCGGCGTTCCAGAGCAGCGTGTCGAACACATCGGGCTGCGCGGGCGTGAAGGCGTCGTAATGGGCGCGCCGGGTGGTCTTGCAGCGGACGAATTCGCCGTGTGCTTCATCCAACGCACGATTCGCCAGTTGCAAGCGCACACGCGCAAGTGAAGCCGGTAAGGCATAGGCCTCGGCGCGCGCACGACCCCGTGCGTCCAGCAACAAACGGACCCGCCACGCGCCCTGGGTGTGTGCATCGGCCACTGACTGCAATGCGCCCTGCACATGCCGCGCATCCCACGGGTAGCCAAAGTGCTGCGCGGCTTGGGCCATGCGCGCCAGGTGGGCATAGTCGTCGCGTAATTGACCGTCTGCCAGACCCAGCGTTTCCAGCAACTCGAAGGGCGCGCTGGCGCGTTGCACAAAGGCCTGCTTAAGGCCCCATTCACGCCACTCGCCATCGGCCGTCGCACCCGAGGTGATACCGCTGCCGATGCCGCAGCGGGCTTCCTTGCCGCGCAGGCTCACGGTGCGAATCGGCACATTAAAAGTCGCCGCGCCGCCGGGCCGTAGCACACCCATGGCCCCGCAATACACACCGCGCGGCTCCGGCTCCAGCGCGCGAATCGCCCGCATGGCGCGCACCTTGGGCGCGCCGGTGATGGAGCCGCAGGGAAACAGCGCGGCAAACACATCGGCCAGGCTGCAGCCGGGCCGCGTGCGCGCCTCCACGTCCGAGGTCATCTGCCAGACCGCGGGCAGGGCCTCGGTGTGGAACAGGCGCGGCACGCGCACGCTGAAGGGTTGGGCGATGCGCGACAGGTCGTTGCGCAGCAGGTCCACGATCATCACGTTTTCGGCGCGCTCCTTGGGCGAGTTGCGCAGGGCCTCGGCTTGCGCGGCATCGTCCCCGGGATTGGCGCCGCGCGGCGCCGTGCCTTTCATGGGCCGCGTAAGGAGCAAACCTTCGTGCCAGTCGAAGAACAGCTCGGGCGACACCGACAGCAGTTGCTCCTCGCCCGTGTCCAGAAAAGCCGCATAGCCGCCCGGTTGGGCGCGCTGCAGGGCCTGGAACAGGGCCGGCGCGCTGTGCGAATCGCCGTCCAGCGCGGCCCGCATCTGCGCCGTGAAATTGACCTGGTAGTACTCGCCATCGGCAATCGCGCGTTGCAATTCGGCCAGCGCGGCCTCAAACGCGGTGCGCGTCATCGCCTCCTGCCACTGAAGCTGCGGTGATGCTTCTTGTACGGGACCAGGCCAGGGCAGCGCCGCGTCATGCACGGCAAACCAGGCCAAAGGCCCATCAGCCGGGTGCACGGCCAGCGCGGCATCAAAAGCAGGCGCGGCCTCATAACGCAAATAGCCCACGCACCAGGCGCCCTGCCGTGCCGCGGCCTGCGCGGCATCCAGCACCGCGCGCACCTCCTCGGGCCGCCGCGCCACCAGTACTTCGCGGGCTGTGCCAAAGGCCTGGCGCAAACGCGGCCCCTCGGGCTGGTGGGGGTCGGTGAAATCGATGAGCGCTGAAACCGCGTGCGCCACGTGCTGGGCGCCCGTCAGGCCGCGCCTATGTTAGGCACCAGGCCCGTGACCGGCCGCCCTGCCTTCAAGGCTTCGGTGAAGGCCAGCATGCGGTCTATGGGCAAACGCGCGCGTTGGCCCAGCGCCGCATCGACCTTGATTTCGTTCGTTCCGGTTTCCAGCACCTGCGCCAGCCCGGCCAGGCCGTTCATGGCCATCCAGGGGCAGTGGGCGCAGCTCTTGCAGGTGGCGCTGTTGCCGGCGGTAGGCGCCTCGATAAACACCTTGCCCGGGTTCAGCGTGCGCAGCTTGTGCATCATGCCGTTGTCGGTGGCGACGATAAATTCTTTGGCATCCATCTCGCGCGCGGCTTTCAGGATGCCGGAGGTGGAGCCCACGGCATCGGCCAGCGCCACCACGTCGGCGGGCGATTCGGGATGCACCAGCACTTTGGCACCGGGGTGTTCGGCCTTCAGGGCCTGCAGCTCAAAGGCCTTGAACTCGTCATGCACGATGCAGGCGCCGTTCCAGAACACCATGTCGGCACCGGTCTCGCGCTGGATGTAGCCGCCCAGGTGGCGGTCGGGTGCCCAGAGGATTTTCTGGCCCCGGTCTTTGAGCGCACGCACGATATCCAGCGCGCAGCTCGAGGTCACCAGCCAGTCGGCGCGCGCCTTCACGGCGGCGCTGGTGTTGGCGTAGACCACGACCGTGCGGTCCGGGTGGGCATCGCAAAAGGCGCTGAATTCAGCGGCCGGGCAGCCCAGGTCCAGCGAGCAGGTCGCGTCCAGGTCGGGCATGAGCACGCGCTTTTCGGGCGACAGGATTTTGGCCGTCTCGCCCATGAAGCGCACGCCGGACACCACCAGGGTCTGCGCCGCGTGGTCGCGGCCGAAACGCGCCATCTCCAGCGAGTCCGAGACCAGGCCGCCGGTTTCTTCGGCCAGGTCCTGCAAATCGGGATGCACGTAATAGTGCGACACCATGACGGCGTTGCGCGCCTTGAGCAGTTCGCGGATGCGGGTTTTGAGCCCCGCGCGCTCGGCCTGCGTGGGCTCGGCCGGCACGCGGGCCCAGGCCTGGTGCGTGCTGCAGGCGCCGGCCGCCTCGGGCTGCTCGTAATCGACGCGGATCGGCACGGCTGTTTGCATGTTCACACCGCCTGCGCGTCAAAGCGCATGGAAAAATCAATCGCCCGCACGTCCTTGGTCAGCGTGCCTATGGAAATACGGTCCACGCCGGTTTCGGCCAGGGTGCGCAGGCCGTCCAGGGTGACACCGCCGGAAATCTCCAGCACGGCGCGCCCGGCGTTGATGCGCACGGCCTCTTTCAGGTCGGGCAGGCTCATGTTGTCCAGCAGGATCATGCGCGCGCCGGCATCCAGGGCCTGGGCCAGCTCGCCCAGGTTCTCGACTTCAATCTGCACAAAATCGGCCTGCGCGGCGACCTCGGCCGCGCGCGCCAGCACCTGCGCGATGCCGCCGGCCGCCGCGATATGGTTTTCCTTGATCAGCACCGCGTCGTACAAACCGACCCGGTGGTTGGTGCCGCCGCCCGTGACCACGGCGTATTTCTGCGCGAGCCGCAGGCCGGGCAGGGTCTTGCGCGTGTCCACAATCTGCGCGCGCGTGCCCTTCACGATATCGACATAGACCGCCGTCTTGGTGGCCACGGCGCTGAGCAGCTGCAGAAAATTGAGCGCCGTGCGTTCGGCCGACAGCAGGGCGCGGGCGTGGCCGCGCACCTCGAACACCACCTGGCCGGCTTCGCAGCGCTCACCGTCCTTCACATGCCAGAGCAACTGGGCCTGCGGGTCGAGTTGCCGCACCGTGGCCTCCACCCAGGCGCTGCCGCAGACCACGGCACTTTCGCGCGCCAGCACCTGGGCCCGCGCCTGGCGGGCCGCATCGATCAGGCCGGCGGTCAGGTCGCCGGCGCCAATGTCCTCGGCCAGCGCGCGCGCCGCGTCGGCCTGGGCCAGGTCGGCGAGCGCCTGGCGGGAGAAATCAAATGACTTTTTCATGAGCAATCTAAGAAAGAAACCTCTGCATACCGTGCACTAAACTATTAAATAGAGCCAAAAACTGTCGCGAATGTTACAGCGACCGGCCAGAGGCCTGAAGGCCGCGAGCTGCCCGCCCACCATAACGCCTTCCCCTTGCCCCCATTTTCATCCACGCCCATCACCATGTTCAGAACCCTGCTTAAATCGAAAATCCACCGCGCCGCGGTGACGCACTGCGAACTCAACTACGAGGGCTCCTGCGCCATCGACGAAGACCTGCTGGACGCCGCCAACCTGGCCGAGAACGAGCAGGTGCATATCTGGAACATCAACAACGGCGAGCGCTTCATCACCTATGCGATACGCGCCGAACGCGGCAGCCGCATCATCTCGGTCAACGGCTCGGCCGCGCGCCGCGCCGCCGTGGGCGACCTGGTCATCATCGCCGCCTTCGCGCAGGTGCACGAAGACCACGTCGCGGGCTTCCGCCCCAAGCTGGTGTTCGTGAACCCCGACAACCGCATCAAGGAAGAGCGCTCCACCATCCCGGTGCAGCAGCCCTGAGCCGTTTCAGGCCTTTCCCCGCCTCCTTCACACAAGGCTCCATGGACAACGCAGCGATGATCCGGCGCAGCCTGCGCCACGTGTGGCACCCCTGCACGCAGATGAAGCTGCATGAGGCCCAGCCGCCCGTGCCCATCGCGCGTGCCGAAGGCGTCTGGCTTTACGACTTTGAAGGCAGGCGCTACCTGGACGGCGTGAGCTCCTGGTGGGTCAACCTGTTCGGCCACGGCCATCCGCACATCAAGGCGGCGCTGCGGGATCAGCTCGACACGCTGGACCACGTCATGCTGGCCGGCTTTACCCACCAGCCCGTCGTGGAACTCTCCGAACGCCTGGGCGCGCTGACCGGCCTGGGCCATGCCTTTTACGGCAGCGACGGCGCCAGCGCCACCGAGATCGCGCTCAAGATGAGTGCGCACTACTGGCGCAACAGCGGCCGGCCCGAAAAAAGCCACTTCATTGGTCTCGCCGGCGGCTACCACGGCGAAACCGTGGGCGCGCTGGCGGTGACCGACATCGCACTCTTTCGCGAAGCCTATGCGCCGCTGGTGCGCCTGGCCGCCACCGTGCCCAGCCCCGACGCGCGCGGCGCCCAGGCCGGCGAAAGCCCGGCGGACACGGCGCGCCGCGCCGCCGCGGGACTGCAGGCCTGGCTAGAACAGCATCATGCGCAAACCGCCGCGCTCATCGTCGAGCCCCTGGTGCAGTGCGCCGCCGGCATGGCCATGCACGACGCGGCCTACCTGCAGGAAGCGCGCGCGCTGTGCGACCGCTATCAGGTGCATTTGATCGCCGACGAGATCGCCACCGGCTTCGGCCGCACCGGCACCATGTTCGCCCACCAGCAGGCCGGCATACGGCCGGACTTCATCTGCCTCTCGAAAGGGCTGACCGGCGGCACGCTGCCGCTGTCGGCCGTGCTGGCCACCGACGCGGTCTACGAGGCCTTTTACGACGACGAGGTGGCGCGCGGTTTTTTGCATTCACATTCCTATACCGGCAACCCGCTGGCCTGCCGCGCGGCGCTGGCCACGCTGGAGCTGTTTGAGCAGACCGATGCCCTTGCGCGCAACACCGAAACAGCCCGGCTGCTGGATGCGGCCTTCGCGCCCCTCACGCAGCACCGCGCCGTTCGGAACGCGCGCCGGCTGGGCATGATCTGGGCCTGGGATGTGGAGCCCGGCAGCCTTCCCCATTTCGCGCGCCGCTACACGCAGCACGCCATGGCCAACGGCGTGCTGCTGCGCCCCATAGGCCAGACAATTTACGCCATGCCGCCCTACGTGATGGATGCGGAATCCGCCCAGCACCTGGCGCGCGGCGCGCTGGCGGCGCTGGAGGCCACGCTGGCCGAGGAAGGCGGCGCCCATGGCTGAGGCCACACGCAAGCTCTCGCTGTTTGTGACCGGCACCGACACCGGTGTGGGCAAGACCCTGGCCAGCGCCGGGCTGCTGCATGCGCTGGCGCGCCACCATGTGCGCGTGATCGGCATGAAGCCGGTGGCGGCGGGCACCGTCCAGGTCGATGGCGAAGATGTCAATGAGGACGTGCTTGCGCTGCGCGCCGCCTCCAATTACCGCGTGCCGCCCGATCTCGACAACCCGGTGCTGCTGCCCGACCCGGTGTCGCCGCACATCGCGGCGGCGCGCGCCAATACACGGATTGACATCGCCCACTTGGTGGCCTGCCAGCGCCGCCTCGCGCAGTTGGCCGACGCCGTGGTGGTGGAAGGCGCGGGCGGTTTCCTGGTGCCGCTGTCGGACAGCGAAACCGGCGCCGACCTGGCCCAGGCCCTGGACCTGCCGGTGCTGCTGGTGGTGGGCCTGCGCCTGGGCTGCCTGAACCATGCGCTGCTCAGTGCCGAGGCGATACGCGCGCGCGGCCTCACGCTGGCCGGCTGGGTGGCCAACCACGTTGATGCCGGCATGCTGGCACAAGAGGACAACATCGCCTTCCTGCGGAAAAAACTGCAGGCGCCGCTGCTGGCCACCATCCCCTACCAGGCCGCGCCCGACCCGCGCGCCATCCACTTTGAGCTCCCCTCCACATGGCAATGACAATGACCGCTTCCTGGCTTGATGAATTCCCGGCGCGCCTGGCCGAACTGGATGATGCCCACCTGCGCCGCCAGCGCCGCGCGGTGCGGCCCGAAAGCGGCGCGCGCCTGGCGGTGGACGGCCGGAGCATGCTGGCTTTTTGCAGCAACGACTACCTGGGCCTGGCCACGCACCCGGTCCTGGTGCAGGCCGCCTGCGAAGGCGCGCAAACGTATGGCGTGGGGGCCGGCGCCTCACCGCTGGTCAGCGGCCACAGCGAGGCCAACGCGGCGCTGGAGCGTGAACTCGCCGCCTTTGTGGGCCTGCCGCGCGCGCTGTATTTTTATGCGGGCTACGCCACCAATATCGGCATCGTGCCGGCCCTGGTGGGTGCCGGCGACGCGATTTTTTCGGATGCACTCAACCACGCCTGCCTGATAGACGGCGCGCGGCTGTCGCGCGCGCAGATACACCGCTACGCCCATGCCGACCTCAACGCGCTAGAAAACGAACTCGCGCGCAGCGAGGCGCCGCGCAAGCTGGTGATCAGCGACGCCGTCTTCAGCATGGACGGCGACAGCGCCGACATCCCCGCGCTGCTGGCGCTGTGCGAACGCCACGACGCCCTGCTGCTGCTGGACGACGCCCATGGCTTCGGCGTGCTGGGGCCGCAGGGCCGCGGCAGCCTGGCCGCGGCCGGCCTGTCTGGCGCGCAGGCCTCGCGCCGCGTGCTCTACATGGCCACGCTGGGCAAGGCCGCCGGCGTGGCCGGCGCCTTTGTGGCGGGCGACGAGGCGCTGGTCGAATGGCTGCTGCAAAAAACCCGCAGCTATATTTTTGCCACCGCCGCGCCCGCGCTGCTGGCCAGTGCGTTACGCGCCAGCCTGATGGTCATTGAGCAGGACGAGTGGCGGCGTGCGCACCTGCAGCGCCTGATCGCGCGCCTGCGCAGCGGCCTGGCAACAGGCCTTGAGGGCAGCGGCTGGCAGCTATCCGCCTCGCAGACCGCCATCCAGCCGCTGCTGATAGGCGCCAACGACCAGGCCCTGGCCGTGATGGAAGGCCTGCGCGCGCGCGGCATCTGGGTGCCGGCGATACGCCCGCCCACCGTGCCCGAAGGCACGGCGAGACTGCGCATCGCGCTGTCAGTCGCGCACAGCGAAGCCGACGTCGACCAGCTGCTTGTGGCCCTGGCCGCGCTGGCCAGGCAGGCCGCTTAATCACTCCAAAATCTCTTCAGCTAGACTCCAAAACCATCCCCTGGAAGGAAGAACCATGTCCCACGTTGCAGAACAAACCGTTACCTTGCACCGCCCCCGGCCCAAGGCTGAGCCGGCCCCCGCCAGTGACCAGCGATGGAGCGTGGACGCCATCGAGGCGCTGTTCAACCTGCCCTTCCCGGAATTGATGCACCGCGCGCAAACCGTGCACCGTGAAAACTTCGACCCCACGCGCGTCGAGTTCGCCACCCTGCTGTCGGTCAAGACCGGCGGCTGCGCTGAAGACTGCGGCTATTGCCCGCAGGCCGCCCGCTACGACACCGGTGTGGAAGCCAGCAAGCTCATGGAGCCGGCCGAAGTGCTGGCCGCCGCGCAGCGGGCCCAGGCGGCGGGCGCCACGCGCTTTTGCATGGGCGCGGCCTGGCGCTCGCCCAAGGACCGCGACATCGAAAAAGTCGCCGAACTGGTGCGCACGGTGAAGGCGCTGGGCCTGGAAACCTGCGCCACCCTGGGCATGCTGGAAGACGGCCATGCGCAGACCCTGCAAAGCGCGGGCCTGGACTACTACAACCACAACCTGGACAGCGCGCCCGATTTTTACGGCGACATCATCACCACGCGCGACTACCAGGACCGCCTGGACACGCTGGCACGGGTGCGCAGCGCGGGCGTCAAGGTCTGCTGCGGCGGCATTGTCGGCATGGGCGAGACGCGCCGCCAGCGCGCCGGCCTGGTGGCCGAACTCGCCAACCTCACGCCCTACCCGGAGTCGGTGCCCATCAACAACCTGGTGAAGGTCGAAGGCACGCCGCTGGCGAACCAGGCCGACCTGGACCCGTTTGAGTTCGTGCGCACGATTGCCGTGGCGCGCATCACCATGCCGACCGCGCGCGTGCGCCTGTCGGCCGGCCGCCAGCAAATGGGCGACGGCGTGCAGGCCCTGTGTTTCCTGGCCGGCGCCAATTCGATCTTCTACGGCGACAAGCTGCTGACCACCGGCAACCCCGACACCGAGGCCGACGTGAAGCTGCTGGAGCGCCTGGGCATGAGCCGATCCGCGCCTGAAACACGCTAACCGCACGCCTTGTCTGGGTTCTCTAATCCGTGGCCCCAAAAGCACGGTGAAGCTGGTTAGACTCTCGCTAAATTCCGGATGCACCCATGACATCTCCTGCCAATACCTCGGTCACGCCCTACGGCACGCTGCCGCCCTCCTCCACGCCCTCAACGCGCAAGCCGATCAGCCTGCCGCGCCTGCGCGAGATGCAGGCGCATGGCGAAAAAATCACCATGCTGACCGCCTACGACGCGACCTTCGCGGCCGTGGCCGACGCGGCGGGTGTGGAATGCATACTGGTGGGCGATTCGCTGGGCATGGTCTGCCAGGGCCTGACCAGCACCGTCGGCGTGACGCTGGAAACCATGCGCCACCACACCGAATGTGTGGCCAACGGCCTGCGCCGTTCGCAGGCCACGGCCTGGCTGATCGGCGACCTGCCCTTCGGCAGCTACCACGAATCGAAAGAGCAGGCGCTGCGCAGCGCCGTGGTGCTGATGCAGGCCGGCGCCCACATGGTCAAGCTCGAGGGCGGCGGCTGGACGGCCGAGACCGTGCGCTTCCTGGTCGAGCGCGGCATTCCCGTCTGCGCCCACCTGGGCCTCACACCGCAGACCGTGCATGCCCTGGGCGGTTACCGCGTGCAAGGCAAGGGCGAGGAAGCCGCCGCCACGCTCAAGCGCCAGGCCCACGAGCTGCAGGACGCCGGCGCCGCGATGATGGTGCTGGAGATGGTGCCCGCGGCCCTGTCGGCCGAACTGACAAAAGAGCTGACGCACTGCGCCACCATAGGCATAGGCGCGGGCAGCGGCACGGCCGGCCAGGTGCTGGTGCTGCACGACATGCTGGGCATGAACCTGGGCAAGATGCCGAAGTTCGTGCGCAACTTCATGGAAGGCGCCGACAACAAGACCGCCAGCGTGCGCGGCGCCATGGAAGCCTATGTGCGCGCCGTCAAGGACGGCAGTTTTCCGGTGAACGCCACCCACGCCTGGTGAGCCCCTCGTCCTTGCGCCCCCCTTTCTGGAGACATGATGCAGATCGTCCACACCATCCCCGAACTGCGCGAGGCCCTGAGCCCCTACAAGCGCCCGGCCTTTGTGCCCACCATGGGCAACCTGCACGACGGCCACATCGCGCTCGTCAGGCAGGCCAAGCCGCTGGGCGACGTGAGCGTCTCCAGCATCTTCGTGAACCGCCTGCAGTTCGCCCCGCATGAGGATTTCGACAGCTACCCGCGCACCCTGGACGCCGACGCCGAACGCCTGAAAGCCGCCGGCTGCAACGTGCTGTTCGCGCCGCTCGAAAAACACCTGTACCCCGAGCCGCAGACCTACAAGGTGCACCCGGCCACGGACTTGAGCGACATCCTGGAAGGCCACTTCCGGCCCGGCTTTTTCATCGGTGTCAGCACCGTGGTGCTCAAGCTGTTTTCCTGCGTGTTCGCGGGCATGCCCACGGGCGTGGCGGCTTTCGGCAAGAAGGACTACCAGCAGGTCATGGTGGTGCGCCGCATGGTGCAGCAGTTCGCGCTGCCCATCGAAATCCTGGCCGGCGAAACCCAGCGCGCCGAGGACGGCCTGGCGCTGTCCTCGCGCAACGGCTACCTGAGTGCGGCCGAACGCGCCGAGGCCGTGGAGCTGTCCAAGGCCATACGCGCGCTGGGCGAAGCCGCCCGCGCCGCCGGCACGCCCGACCTGCCCGCGCTGGAGGCCCAGGCCATGCAGGCGCTGGCGCGCCGCGGCTGGAAACCCGACTACCTCACCGTGCGCCGCCGCGCCGACCTGCTGGCGCCGCAAGGCCCGCTGGCCGGTGAGCAGCTGGTGGTGCTGGGTGCCGCCAAGCTGGGCAGCACGCGGCTGATCGACAACCTCGAAATCTAGGCCGTCGATGCAGATCAAACCCATAGACCCGCTGTCGCCCGAAGCGCAAGCGCTGATCGCGCAATCCGACGCCTATATGGCGGCGCTCTACCCGGCCGAAAGCAACCACCTGGAAAGCGCGCAGGCGCTGCGCCGGCCCCATGTGCTGTTTGTGGGCGCCCACCTCGACGGCGCGCTGGTGGGCTGCGGCGCGGTCAAGACGCTGGACGACGACGGGACCTACGGCGAAATCAAGCGCGTCTTTGTGCTGGATGCGCACCGCGGCAAGGGACTGTCCAAAGCCATCATGCAGACACTGGAATCCCACCTCAAGGCCGGCGGCGTGGGCCTGGCCCGGCTGGAAACCGGCATCCACCAGCCCGAAGCGCTGGGCCTTTATGCCAAGCTCGGTT
This sequence comes from Polaromonas sp. P1_A2, assembly GCF_056406895.1. Lineage (NCBI taxonomy): Bacteria > Pseudomonadati > Pseudomonadota > Betaproteobacteria > Burkholderiales > Comamonadaceae > Polaromonas > Polaromonas sp. P1_A2. The sequence goes on from NZ_JBFTZI010000003.1 coordinate 606,417, forward strand.
ATGTGGCGCGGGAACCGTTTGGCGCCTATGCGCCCGACCCCCTGAGCGTTTTTATGGAAAAGCCGCTGACGTGAGCGGGGTCTCTATTCGCCTGGCCGCTTTGCCAGACCTGGCGGCGGTGGCCGCGTTGTTTGACGCCTACCGGCAGTTTTACGAACAGCCCGCCGATGCTGGGCTGGCGCTGCACTTCATAGGCGAGCGCATGCGCAGGCAGGAATCGGTGATCCTGGTCGCGCAAGCCGCGGGCACCCTCGTGGGTTTCTGCCAGCTCTACCCCAGTTTCTGCTCGGTGATCGCCCAGCCGATCTGCACGCTTTACGACCTCTATGTGGCGCCCCAAGCGCGCCAGACCGGCGCCGGCCGCGCGCTGATGCAGGCGGCCCATGCGCACGCGCAGCAAAACGGCTTCGCGCGGCTGGACCTCAGCACCGCCAGGACCAACCACAAGGCGCAGGCCTTGTATGAATCCCTGGGCTGGGTGCGCGACGAGGTCTTTCTGTACTACAACAAGGCAATTCCCGGGACGGTTGTGCCGGCCTGATCAGGTCAAACGCGCGGACGGGCAAGGCCCGCCTTGGGGTATAAAGTTCCACAGTCCCCCACGTTCCCAGGAGTTCCGCCATGGCCATTCCCCACGCCGCATCCGGGCAGCTCGTTGACGTCCAGCCGCTGGCGGGCAAGCTCTCCGAGGGCCGCACCGTCGCGCTGTTCAAGAGCGAGGAGCTGGAGGTCATGCGCCTTATCGTGCCGGCCGGCAAGAGCGTGCCTTCGCACCAGGTCAAGGGCGAGATCACCGTACAGTGCCTGGAAGGCGAGGTGGCTTTCACCGCGAACGGCCAGACCCAGCCCATGAAAGCCGGCCAGTTGCTCTGGCTGGCCGGCGGCGTGCCGCATGGGCTCACGGCGGTGCGGGACTCGTCGCTGCTGGTGACGCTGCATTTACGCAAGTAGCGCGCCCCGGCGCGACGCGGGAATTCAGGCCAGCTCGGCCGTAGGCCCGCGGCCCATCAGCATCGCCACCGCCTCGGCGGGCTGGAGCTTGCCATCCAGCAAAGCCACCACGCTCTGGGCGATCGGCATCTCCACGCCCAGGCCGGCGGCGCGCTGCACCACGGTGCGGGCGCAGTACACGCCTTCGGCGACATGGCCCAGCGAGGCTACTGCCTGCGCCAGGGTCTGGCCCTGGGCCAGCAGCAGGCCGACCTTGCGGTTGCGGCTCAAATCGCCGGTGGCCGTGAGCACCAGGTCGCCCAGGCCCGACAGGCCGGTAAAGGTTTCGGCGCGCGCGCCCAGGGACACGCCCAGGCGTGTCATTTCGGCCAGGCCTCGCGTGATGAGGGCCGCGCGGGCGTTGAGGCCCAGCTGCAGGCCGTCACACAGGCCGGTGGCGATGGCCAGCACGTTCTTGACGGCGCCGCCCACTTCCACGCCCACAACGTCGTCATTGGCGTAAACGCGCAGCGTGGCACCGTGGAAGGCGGCGACCAGCGCGTCGCGCACCTCGGCATGTTCGCTGGCCGCAACCAGCGCCGTCGGCTGGCCGCGCGCGACTTCGAGCGCAAAGCTGGGGCCGCTGAGCACGCCGGCCCTTAAACCGGGGGCGGCCTGCGCGCGTATTTCGTGGACCATCAGCCCAAAGGGCGAAGCCGCCGCCTCTACCGGTGCTTCAAAGCCCTTGCTAAGCCAGGCCACGGGCGCGCCGGCATCCCGCAGGCTGTGCAGCATGCCGCGGGCGGCCGACACCGGCGTCGCGAGGATGATGAGGTCTTGCCCGGCCAGGGCCTGGGACAGCGGCGCGTCGCCGCCCTGCAACGCCAGGGCAGGCGGCAAGGCGATGCCGGGCAGGTAACGGGCATTGACGCGCCCGGACCGCAGGCCGGCAAGCTGGGCGGCATCGCGCGCCCACAGGGTGACCTGGTGGCGCGAGGCGCTGCTAACGGCCAGCGCCGTGCCCCAGGCGCCCGCGCCTATGACCAGTATTTTCATGAGGGTGTCACGCGGACATCATGAGGCGGCCGGGAGCATCCCGGCGGGCCCTCAGACGATGATCTGGGACGGGGCCGGCGTGGCCGCAGCGGCTTCCGCCTGCTGCTGCTCGTACATGGCCTGGAAGTTGATTTCGGCCATGTGCACGGGCGGGAAACCGCCGCGCTGGATCACGTCGGCCACGTTGCCGCGCAGGTAGGGGTAAACGATTTGCGGGCAGGCGATGCCCAGGATGGCGCCCAGCTGTTCGGGCGGCACGTTGCGGATTTCAAAGATGCCGGCCTGCTTGGCCTCCACCAGGAACACCGTCTTGTCGGCGATCTTGGTCTGCACGGTGGCCGTCACGGCGACTTCGAACAGGCCTTCGGCGATAGGGGTGGCACCCACGCCCAGCTGGATGTCCACGCTGGGCTGTTCCTGGTTCAGCAGGATTTCGGGGGAGTTGGGCTGCTCCAGCGACACGTCCTTGAGGTAAACGCGCTGGATCTGGAATACGGGGTCAAGATTGGCTTCAGCCATGGTGTTCTTTCGGGTGCTGGGAGGGAATCGATGCGCCGGCGGGCCGGCGGCCAGCGCGCATTATCTCAGGCAATTCCTGCCTCAAAAATTCAGGCTGGATTATTCAAGAGAGGCATCAGGCCGCCGCGGCCGTCGAGAGCCATCAGGTCGTCACAGCCGCCCACATGGGTCTCGCCGATGAAAATCTGCGGCACCGTGCGCCGGCCGGTGATGTCCATCATCTTCTGGCGTTCGCCGGGCACCATGTCGACGCGGATTTCATCGAGTTCGGTGACGCCGCGCTGTTTGAGCAGCTGTTTGGCCTGGATGCAGTAAGGGCAGGTGCCGGTGGTATAGATCTTGACGGTTTGCATGGTGTCTCCGGATCGCGCCGGCGGGGGCGCGGCGCGGGAAAAGTGGATGAATCAGGACTTGCCGGGTAAGGCAGGTTTCATGCCTGCTTTGCCCGGCCCAGCCCCGTTCAGGCCTTTTCCAGCGGAAGGTTAGCCTCTTTCCAGGCTTTGAGCCCGCCGCCCAGCGATTGGGCTTGCTCGTAACCGAGCTTTTTGGCCACGGCGACGGCACGGCCGGCGCGCGCGCCGGTGGCGCACACCAGGATCAGGGGCAGGCCTTTGTTCTTGACCGCCAGGGGCAATTTCTCTTCCAGTTCGCTGAAAGGCACGTTTTTGGCGCCTGTGACGTGACCGGCGGCAAATTCATCGGCTTCGCTGACATCCACGACCACCGCCTTTTCGCGGTTGATCAGCTGCACCGCGCCGCTGGCGGTCAGCGCGCCAGCGTTCATCGCGCCGGAAATCATGGGCCAAACCAGCATGCCGCCCGAGGCGAGTGCTATCGAAATCAGCATCCAGTTATCGATCAGAAATTTCACGGTAAACCCTTTGTGTATTTTTCAGCTAACCCGTGATTTTAGAATGGAGGGAGAAAGCGCCCCGCCGGGCAGCCTCCCAATTCCCTTTATTTCCCCTTTTTTCCACTCCCCACCCTTCCTGACCATGTACAAACTCGTACTCATACGCCACGGCGAATCGACCTGGAACCTTGAAAACCGCTTTACCGGCTGGACCGACGTGGACCTCACGGCAACCGGCATCGAACAGGCCAAAAACGCCGGCAGGCTGCTCAAAAGCGAGGGCTACGAGTTCGACCTGGCCTACACCAGCGTGCTCAAGCGGGCGACCCGCACGCTCTGGCACACGCTGGACGAAATGGACCGCACCTGGCTGCCCGTGGTGCACAGCTGGCGCCTCAACGAGCGGCACTATGGCGCCCTGCAGGGGCTGAACAAGGCCGAAACCGCGAAAAAATTCGGTGACGAGCAGGTGCTGGTCTGGCGCCGCAGCTACGACACCCCGCCGCCGCCGCTGGAGGCGAACGACCCGCGCGGCGAACGCGATGACCCGCGCTACGCCAGGCTGCAGCCCGGCCAGGTGCCGCTGACCGAATGCCTCAAGGACACCGTGGAGCGCGTGCTGCCCTTCTGGAATGAGTCCATGGCGCCCGCCATCAAGGCCGGCAAGCGCATCGTGGTCGCGGCGCACGGCAATTCCATACGCGCGCTGGTGAAATACCTGGACAACATCTCCGACAGCGACATCGTGGGGCTCAACATCCCCAATGGCATTCCGCTGGTCTATGAGCTGGACGCCGGGCTCAAACCCCTGCGCCACTACTACCTGGGCGACAGCGAGGCCGCGGCCAGGGCCGCCGCTGCGGTGGGCGCTCAGGGAAAAGCCTGATCCCGCGCAAGGGCTTAGCCGCCCGGATTTTGTAAAAGTCCTGTAAATAGCCGCCCGTTTCGCTTCTTTTTTCGCGCCGCGCCTTGACTAGGGGGGAACCGGGGGCCCCGGCCTTTCTCCAAGGTGTATATTGCTTCCCACGGGGGGAACAAGGGTTTCCCAACGGCTTACGAAGGTATTTTTTATGGGTCAAAAGCTCAAGATAGCAGGCTGGATTTCAATCGGCGCCGTGGCGGGGGCTCTCACCACGGTACAGCTGCAGGCGGTGGCCCGCGCGGGCATCGCCCCCCTGCCACTCGAGGAGCTGCAGCAGCTGGCCGCGGTTTTCGGCATGGTCAAGAGCGATTACGTCGAGCCGGTGGACGAGAAAAAGCTCATCACCGACGCCATCTCCGGCATGGTGGGCAGCCTGGACCCGCACTCGGTCTACTTCGACAAGAAGTCCTACAAGGAATTCCGCGAAGGCACGACGGGCCGCTTTGTCGGTGTCGGCATCGAAATCAGCCAGGAAGACGGCCTGGTCAAGGTGGTCTCGCCCATCGAAGGCTCACCCGCCGACCGCGCCGGCCTCAAGCCCAACGACCTGATCACCCGCATCGACGACACCGCCGTCAAGGGCCTGACGCTCAATGAAGCCGTCAAGAAGATGCGCGGCGAGCCCAAGACCAAGGTGTTGCTGACGATCTTCCGCAAGGACGAAAACCGCACCTTCCCGGTCACCATCACGCGCGAGGAAATCCGCACCCAGTCGGTTCGCAGCAAGGTGGTGGAGCCCGGTTATGCCTGGGTACGCCTGAGCCAGTTCCAGGAGCGCACGGTCGAGGACTTCGTGACCAAGCTCGAGCAGATCTACAAGCAGGAACCCAACCTCAAGGGCCTGGTGCTCGATTTGCGCAACGACCCGGGCGGCCTGCTGGACGCTGCCGTCGCCGTGTCGGCCGTTTTCCTGCCTGACAACGTCACCGTGGTGTCGACCAACGGCCAGCTCGCCGAAAGCAAGTTCACCTACAAGGCCTCGCCCGAGTTCTACCAGCGCCGCAACGGCGCCGACCCGCTCAAGCGCCTGCCCGCGGCCCTCAAGAACGTGCCGCTCGTGGTGCTGGTCAATGAAGGCTCGGCCTCGGCCAGCGAAATCGTCGCCGGTGCGCTGCAGGACTACAAGCGCGCCACCATCATGGGCACGCAGACCTTCGGCAAGGGCTCGGTGCAAACCGTGCGGCCGCTGGGCCCTGACACGGGCCTGAAGCTCACCACGGCGCGCTACTACACCCCCAGCGGCAAATCCATCCAGGCACGCGGCATCGTGCCCGACGTGATGGTGGACGAAACCGCCGAAGGCAGCCCGTTTGCCGCCCTGCGCACCCGCGAAGCCGACCTGGAGAAACACCTCAACAGCGGCCAGGGCGCCGAGGTCAAGGATGCCAACCGCGAAAAAGCCCGTGAGATAGCACTCAAACGCCTCGAGGAAGAAGCCAAGAAGACGCCGGAGCAGCGCCGCCCGCCCGAACTGGGCAGCGACAAGGACTTCCAGCTGGCCCAGGCGATCAACCAGCTCAAGGGCCGTCCCGTGCTGGTCAGCAAGACCGCCGTGGTGGAACCCAAGAACGAGAAAAAGGAAAACTGAGGCCGTGACGGGATAGCGCCGGGATCACCGGCCTTTCCCGGTCTTCCAGGCTGCTTTCCCGCGCCCCTGTTCCACCGAGGCCGCCCTCCCCCTGCGGCGGACTCCTTTCTTTCCATGAACGACGACCAGCTGCTTCGTTATTCCCGGCACATCCTGCTCGACGACATCGGCATCGAAGGCCAGGACAAGCTCCTGAAGGCGCATGTGCTGATCGTCGGGGCCGGCGGCCTGGGCTCGCCGGTCGCGCTTTACCTGGGCAGCGCCGGCGTCGGCCACATCACCATCGCCGACCATGACCGCGTCGAGGCCACCAACCTGCAGCGGCAAGTCGCCCACACCCTGGGCCGCATCGGCCAATTCAAGGCCGAATCCGCCCGGCAGGCCATCGCGGCGATCAATCCCGACGTGACGGTCACGCCCGTCACGCAGCGGGCCGAGGGCGCGTTGCTGGATGACCTGGTAGCCCAGGCCGACCTGGTGCTCGACTGCACCGACAACTTCGCGACCCGCCACGCGATCAACCGCGCCTGCGTGAGACACCGCAAGCCGCTGGTTTCAGGCGCGGCCATCCGCTTTGACGGCCAGGTCGCGGTGTTCGACACGCGCAATGCGCGGTCGCCCTGCTATGCCTGCGTGTTCCCCGAATCGGAGCTGATGGAAGAAGCCTTGTGCGCCACCATGGGCGTGTTCGCGCCGCTGGTCGGCATCATCGGCAGCACGCAGGCGGCCGAAGCCCTGAAGCTGATATGCGGCGTGGGCGAGGCGCTCACCGGGCGCCTGTTGATGCTGGACGGCAGGCGCATGGAGTGGAGCGAGATGAAACTGACGCGCAATACCGCTTGCGCGGTCTGCGGCGGCCTTCACCGCTGATCTTTTATTTGACGGCGGCCGCCGGAATGCGCGAGCCGGCGCTCGATGCGGCGGCCTGTTTCAGGATTGCCGCGCAGTTTTCGTCCTGGCCCGGCCCGGTTTCTATGGTGGCGGCCAGGGCCAGCAAAGGATTGATCACACCCAGCGCGAGCGCGATGCCGGCCCGCCCGACCAGCGCGCCCTTGTCGGGACCGGCCGACGGGGCCGCGAAAGTGCCGCCGATTTTCAAGGGCGACCGCAAGCTCAGGATGCTGTGGTCCTTGGGAGCCGGCTCCAGGACCAGGTCCAGGGTTTCATCGGCCAGGCTGATGTTGCCGTGTCCGTTGATCACCGTGTCGGAAGTGTCCAGCACGATGGTTTTGCTGCTCATCAGCCCCTGCTTGACCTCAAAGGCGACAGCCGCGCAGCGCAGCTGCACATTGCGGTCGCCGCGCACCAGGAACTTGATGATCTCGCCGCCATCCAGGCCCATGAATTCGAGCAGGATGTTGCTGATCTCGCCTTTGCCCATCAGGACGGCCACATCACCGGAAGACGTGCCCAGCATCTGCGCCAGCGAATTGCCGCGCCCCTTCAAGTCGAACTGGCCGCTGATTTTGCCCAGGCTGCTTTTGGTGGTTTGCACCGCGGGGAAAAGCTGGTTGAGTTGCACACCACGCAGGTCCAGCCGCGCCGCAAAAAGCGCCGGTACCTCATTCGAATCTATGCGTATGCCGCCGGCCACCGTGCCGCCCGCGATGCCCAGCGATATAGGCTCGAGTTGCAGGACGCCGCCCGTCAGCTTGACGTGCACGCTGCCCTTGTCCAGCGGCAGCACCTGCACGTGCCGGATGTCGGCTGCGGAATACACGACGTCGGCATTCATGGCTTTAAGCCGGGTAATGTCCAGTGTCGCGACGGGCAAAACTTTGCGCGAGGCGTTGCCCGTTTTGCCTGTCTTGACCGGCGCGGGCTCGGCCTTGGCGGTCACGGCATTGGTGGGAGTGGGCCCTGCCGGCGGGGCCAGCCCGATCACCGGCGCCAGGTCAGCGAAGTCCAGCAGTTTTGACTGCACCTTGCCGGTCAGCAAGGGCACCGGCGCGGAGGGGTCAAAACTGAGCGCGCCGCTGAGGTCCGAGCTGCCCAGGCGGCCCTGAATCTGGCTGGCGGCCCAGACCTTGCCGTGCTTGGCGAGTTTGCCGCGCAATTTGTAAGGCGGCGTGGACGGCAGCACCACGCCCAGCAGCTTGTAGAGTTCCTCGAGGTTGCGGCCCTGCAGGTCAAAGCTGGCATCCACCCCGGCAAGGTCCGCGAGGTTGGCGATGCTGCCCTTGGCCTTCAGGCTGGTCTTGCCGGCCACCGCATTGACCTCGATGGGAAAAGGCGCTTCAAGGTCCTTGCTCAGCTGCAGCACGCCGCCGGTGCGCCCATTGGCGCTGAAGGCTTCGTTTTGCCATTTGCCTGTCGCCTTGTAGCTGAGAGGCAGCTGGCCGGTGCTTTCCTGGGCGAGTGAAAAATCCACGTGGATGTTGGCGCCCTGCGCCGCCGCCCGGTAGTCCACGCTGCCGCCGTCGATCAGCAAGGCATCGATGCGCGGAATGGCCCCCTCATCGGAGGTGTCGCGCGCAAGCGCCCAGGTCCGGCGCCCATCGGGCTCCATCTGCAGCCCTATTTCCGGTGCCGTCAGCGCGATGCGCGGCAACACGACCTTGCCCAGCAACAGCGGCAGCAGCCTGATGTCGAATTCGGCCGCCTCCGCCTTGACCAGGTAAGGTTTGCTGGCCCACTCGGGGTTGGCAAACTCCACACCGTCGGCCCTGACCGTGACGGTGCGCCCCAGGTGCACCGACAGATGCCGGGTGATTTCAAAGCGCCGTCCCAACTGGTCGGAAATATGGCGGTTGATGGGGCCGCGCAGCATATCCCATGGGAAAAACACCAGTACCAGCACCAGGGCCAGCAGCACGGCGGCGATACCGGCAAGCCACCGTCGCCAGAGAACCGGCGCGGACTGGGGTGTGTTCATGGATGGCATGGAAGATCAGGCCCGCGTCAAGAAAGCGCAAGGCACCAGGTTGGCCGCGCAATGGCCGGGAAGGCGCTGGAAGCACTGGCTAGCATGCATGTGTCTCCCTGCGTTATGGCGTCATGCTTGCGCCTGCAAGGGCGCGGGGCTCCGTTTAGCCCTGCATTCCACTATCGGCCGGATCGCCGCATCGGGCAGTCGGCAGGCACCATGACACACTGTGGGCATGTGCCTACAGCCCGCGTAGTGTGGCTGCGGCGCACATGCAATGCAGCCGTAGGCGGCCTCCTACAAGTGCTGGCCTTGGCCGCTGGCAGAATGGGCCTGGGTTGAAGATACATTAGGAAACAAGAGACATTCGCATTTTTGGGACTTTCGTAATACTTCGAAAGCCACGCGGCCTCCCACCTGGACCTGAGCAGTGAGACTGAAAACGTACATCGTAGAAGACAATCCGACCATTCGCGAAAATCTGATCGGAACGCTGGAGGAGTTGGCACGCATTGATGCCGTGGGAACCGCAGAAACCGAAAACGAAGGCAAGGCCTGGCTGGCGGAAAACAGCGAGGACTGGGACCTGGCGATTGTTGACCTGTTTCTCAAACAAGGAAGCGGGCTGGGCGTGCTGGCCGCCTGCAGGGACCGCCCTTCACGGCAGAAAGTCGTAGTCCTGAGCAACTATGCCACCGCCGACATCCGCCAGCGCTGCACGCAACTCGGCGTCGACGCGGTGTTCGACAAATCCAACGAGATCGACGCCCTGGTGGACTATTGCATCCAGCAGAGCGCCGCCGCCGATTGAACTCAATCAATCAGCTTGTTCTTGAGCGCGTAGTAGGTCAGGTCGCTATTCGAGGAAAGGCTCATCTTTTCCATCACGCGGGTGCGGTAGGTGCTCACCGTTTTCACGCTCAGCGACAGCGCCTTGGCAATGTCGCCCGCCGTCTCGCCCTTGGCCAGTTTCAGGAAAACCTGGAACTCCCGCTCGGACAACTGCTCGTGCGAAGCCACGTCGTTGGGCCGGTTCAGTTGCTGCGCCAGCAGCTCCGCCACCGCCGGGGTGATGTAGCGCTTGCCCAGCGAGATCACGCGGATCGCGTCGACAATCTCGGAAGGGTCGCACTCCTTGTTGAGGTAGCCGCTGGCGCCCTGGCGGATCAGGTTGACGGCATAGTGCTCCTCGGGGTAGCCGCTGAGAATGAGAATGCCGACATCGGGCGCCTTCGCGCGGATCATGGCCAGCGCGTCGATGCCGCTTTGGCCCGGCATGGACAAATCCATGACGAGGATGTCGAGTTCGACATTGCGAACCAGGTCAATGGCCTCGCGGCCGCTGCCGGCCTCGCCGACGACGCGCAAGTCGACCTGGTCCGAGAAAAACTGCTTGAGCCCCGAACGCACAATGGCGTGGTCGTCCACAATTCCGATTTTGATCATGTCGCTGTCTTCCTATAAAGCTGCAAGCCGGCAACGCCGTGAAAAGAGAAGCCTTGAACTGGCGCCTGCTTTAATTTTCAGCACCCATTATTGACGAATTCTTCACCGAAGTACCAAACGGAGTTTGCCGTGAAAGCATTTGCGATACCCAGAATGGCCATCAGCCTGCCTTTGGCGGTGCTGGCCGCCGCCTTCCTCATCTTCATCAATGAGGCGAGTTTCCGCAAGTCTACCGAAGCGGCGGCCAGCATTGAAGAGGCGCAGCAGACCCGCGGCGCCATCAACAAGCTGCTGCAGCACATGCTGGACGCGGAAACCGGCCAGCGGGGCTACCTGCTGACGGGCGACGCGCGCTACCTGGAGCCCTACAACGCCGCGCTGGCCGACATCGACCACAACCTGGACACGCTGCGCCAGCTGTTCACGCCTTATCGGGAGCAGCTCGCGGAGTTCGGCCAGATGTCGCGGCACGTTTCCCGCAAGCTGGCCGAAATGGACCTGAGCGTTCGCATGCGCAAGGAGGGCAATGAGGATGCCTGGAAGTTCGTGCTGACCACGGACGTCGGCAAGGAGCACATGGAGGCCATCCGCGAGCAGTCCGCCAGGCTGGCTGCCAGCAGCGTCAGCAAAATGGAGCAGGGGCAGGACCAGATCCGGCGCTCGCTGCAGCTGTCGCGCATCGGGGTGGCCACCGTGGCGCTGGCGGGTTTGCTGGCCTTCTACATGTACCTGCTGCAGACCAAGGCCTTGCTGGCTTCCGGCCGGCGCGAGCAGGAATCCCTGCAGCGCGAGCGGGACTTCCTCGAGGTGCAGGTGCGTGAGCGCACCGCCAACCTGGCCGAGCTGGCCACCCACCTGCAGAATGTGCGCGAGGACGAACGCGGCCACCTGGCGCGCGAACTGCACGACGAGCTGGGCGCGCTGCTGACCGCGGCCAAACTCGACGTGGCGCGTTTGAAGTCGCGCCTGGCGGGCAGCATGCCGGAAGCGGTGGAGAGGCTCACGCACCTGACCAACACGCTCAACAGCGGCATCGCGCTCAAGCGGCGCATCGTGGAAGACCTGCGCCCGTCCTCGCTGTCGCACCTGGGCCTGGTGGCCTCGCTGGAAATCCTGGGGCGCGAGTTCGAGGAACGCTCGGGCCTGACCATCACCACCGACCTGGAGCCCGTCGAAATCGGCGGCTCCGCGCAACTGACCGTCTACCGCCTGGTGCAGGAGTCGCTGACCAACATCGGCAAATACGCGGAAGCCAAGCAGGCCGAGATCAGCCTGCATAACTTCGACAGCTACATCACCGTCGAGGTCAAGGACGACGGCAAGGGTTTCAAGGTCGGCAGCGTGGGCGCGGGCAGCCATGGGCTGGCCGGCATGCGGCACCGCGTGGAAGCCGCGGGCGGCCGCCTCACGGTCACCAGCGCCGAGGGCGAGGGCACGCGCATTTCCGCCGTGCTGCCGAAGACGCGCTGAGATGCGCGTGCGCCTCGCGAGCGGCGTAACAAAATGTCGGCCCCCTCCTACAGGGCGTGGCCATTCGAACTGACACAGGCACACGTCCGCAGCCGATGAGGCCATCCCGGGACGCTCTCTAAGCTTGGCTCAAGGCCGCTTCAATCGAAGCAAGGGCCATCCACCCCGGAGCAAGGAGCCTCAGATGTTGCACTATTCCGTCGTTTTTCTCGTGATCGCGCTGATCGCCGCCGTGTTCGGTTTCGGCGGCATCGCGGCCGGCGCCGTCGAGATCGCCAAGATCCTGTTCTTCATTTTTGCCGTGATGGCCGTCGTGAGTTTTGTCATCAGCCTGTTGCGCAAGAACTGACGGCCTCGCGTTTCTCCGAAGGCCTCCCGCATGAGCCGCGTCACCCGGTGACCCGGCTTTTGTTTTCCCCTCTTCTTTTCAACGCTTCCCCTCAACCCACCAAGGACCGCCATGACCCCCCAGACCGCCGCCAACACCGCACGCCAAGCCTCCGATGAACTGCTGCAGACCGCCGAGAAAGCCGTGGGCAGCACCCGCAGCTATGCCAACGAAGCCCTCGACAAAGCAGAAAGCAAGGTGCGCGACCTGCGGGGCAGCGTCGACCCCGTGGTCGACATGCTGGCCTCCAAGGCCCAGCACCTGGCACGCCAGAGCCTGGACATCGCAGCCGAAGCCAAGGACCGCGCACAGCGCTCACTGTCCAACGCCGCGGGCGCAACCTCGCGCTATGTCGCCGACCAGCCCCTGCGCTCGGTGCTGATCGCCGCGGCGGTAGGCGCGGGCGTCGCGCTGCTGATTTCCTCGGCACGCCACCACCGCCAGCAGAACCGCTACTGAGCCACCGCGACACAGGCCAACACAAGCACCCCGCCATGCTCCATCCCCTTTTCTCCACCATCGTGCAGCGGCCCGACCTGGTCGTGGACCACTTGTCGGCCTATGCGGCGCTGTTCCAGGAAGAAGCTTCCGAGGCCGGCTCCGAATTGCTGGCGCGTGCCGTGGCTTGGGCGGTGGCCGTCGTGGCGGCCGCCGTCTTCCTGGGCCTGGCGGGCACGGCCGTGATGCTGGGGATGCTGCATAACCAGTTTCACTGGGCACTGGTGGTGGTGCCGGGCATTGCGCTGGCCATCCTGGCCATTGCCATGCTGCGGGCGCGCAAGCCTCTTTCCTCGGAGCGCTTTCCCGAACTGAAGGCGCAGATCGACAGTGACGCCAATGCCTTGCGCATGGCCGCCTGAACAGCGCCACCCAGACCACACCATGACCGCTCTCTCCCAACTCACCCAGCCCACGCCGCAGGAAAGGCTGGCCAGCAGCCGCAAGGCCATCGTCAGGCATATGAACCGCGACAAGCTGTCCCATGATGAGCAGGAACAGTCCGCGCGGCATGGTGAAGAAGGCCCGCAGCATGCCGAGGGCGGAACCTGGAGCTTCATCAAGCACGCGCTGGGCGCCTGGTGGCAGCACCACCCCGTGAGCGCCGCGTTCAGCCTGGCGCGGCCGGTCCTGGACCAATACGCCAGGGAAAAACCGCTGCAGCTGCTGGGCATCGCCGCCGTGGCGGGCGCCGCGGCCGTGGCCTTCAAGCCCTGGCGGCTGGTGTCCCTGGGCAGTGTGCTGCTGGCCACGCTCAAGTCGTCGGAGATCTCCGGCGCCCTGCTGTCCATGCTTTCCCACCCGGCGCAGGACAACGAACAGACACAGAGGACACCATGAACACCCCCGCCATTTCCAAACGCCCCACCGCAACCTCCGGCGAACTGGTGCTTGACGAAACCGGCCTGGACGCGGCCCGCAAGAGCCTGGCCGACGGCGCCATCACACCGGCCTACGGGCCGCACCGCGATGCCATCGTCAAGCTGCTCAACGACGCGTTGGCCACCGAGCTGGTCTGCGTGCTGCGCTACAAACGCCACTATTTCATGGCCAGCGGCCTGTCCTCACCCGCCATCGCGGATGAATTCCTGGTGCACGCGAACGAAGAATCCGGGCATGCGGACCGCATCGCCCGGCGCATCGTGCAACTGGGCGGCGAGCCTGATTTTTCGCCCGGCACGCTGCAGCAGCGCAGCCATGCCGACTACGACGAGTCGAACGACCTCAAGACCATGGTGCGCGTCAACCTGGTCGCCGAGCGCATCGCGGTGGAGACCTACCGCCAGATGATCGCGCTGATCGGCGACAAGGACCCGACGACGCGGCGCATGCTCGAGGACGTTCTTGCCGACGAGGAAGAACATGCCGACGAGCTCAAGGACTGGCTCGAAAAATAAACGATGACCGCAGGCCTGTGGGCGTGGTGCCGTCCACAGGCAGGCTTTTTCAACCTTGCACCAAAACCATGAAACCAACACAAGAGGAAACAATATGAAATACGCTCGCGCAATTGCATTCGCCGCCCTGGCAGGCATCACCATCATTGGCAGCGGCTGCGCTGTCGGGCGTGGCCAGGAAACTGCCGGCGCCTATGTCGACGATGCCGCCATCACGACGTCCGTGAAGGCGAAATTCGTCGAGGACAAAACCGTGGCGGCATCCTCCATCAAGGTGGAAACGCTCAACGGCACCGTCCAGCTGTCCGGCTTCGCCAAATCCGCCGCGGAAAAAGCCCAGGCTGAAAACATCGCCCGCAACGTGAAGAACGTCAAGGCCGTTCGCAACGACATCGTCGTTCGCCCGTAAACGGGTAGCCCCTATGCCACCGCAAGGTGGCTGCAAAAAGGCAGGCATGGGATTTCCCATGGCCTGCCTTTTTCACGTCCGGGCTCGCGGCCTCTACGGCCTCTAGCCGGCAGCCTTGACCTCGAGTTTGTTGTCCACCGATTTGACGCCCTTGACCGCCTTGGCCAGGTCGGCGGCCTTGTCGCGGGCGGCCGACGTGGGCGCGGAGCCCTTGAGGGTCACGGCGCCGTCACGGGTGTCCACATTGATCTTGAGCACGCTCAGATCGGGATCTTTCGCGAAGCCCGCGGTGACGGTGGTGGTGATGGTGAGGTCGTCGATTTTCTCACCGGCCTTGGCGGCCATGTCCTTGCCGGAAGACTCGGCGCTCTGGGTCGCGTTTTTCACCGCGGCGCCGACACTGGCCATCTCGCTCTCGGCCTTGGCTTTGGCCCGGGCGGCGGCATCTTCGGTTTTCGCAATGGCCGAGTCGAGTTGCTGGCCGGCGGTTTTTCCCTCGTCCTGCTTGTTGCAGGCCGACAAGGCCAGCGCCAGGGATGCCGCGACCAGGACGGCCAGCGGCCGCAGGGCATGGCTCGCATGCGAGGGATTCAGAAGGATGGAAATCATGGTGGCTCCTTATCGGGATGTGAGGGGCCCGGCCTGAACGGCCGGGCGCAAGAAAGCGGCGAAGCGGCGTTCGCGCACATTCACTCTAGCCAGATGGCCCGTTGCCGCACATCGGTACCGGCTGAAACAGCCGTAGGACAAGGGGCAGCGCCCTTGTTAGCGGCAGCTGCCGTGCCGTTTGCGGAATTGCGCGGGATACACCGGCGGCGCGGCGTGCGACGGCGAGAAAATTCCCAGCCCCGCGGCCCTGGCCTGCCGCTGCTGCGCGGCGTAGGGGCCGGCGTTGCCCCGGTTGCGGTAAGACCAGGCCAGGCCCTGCGCCACCATCCAGCGGCCCGTGTCTTCGCCTTTGAAGCTGATCTTCGCCAGCAGGCGGCCATAGTCGTCATGCTGCCGCCCGTGCACAGCCACACGCTGGCCCAGCAGCTTGCGCATCAGCGCGTCGCGCGAGGCGGTGCCGCCGGCCTGGCAGATTTCAGGCGCGTCTATGCCGCTGATGCGAACGCTGATCGGCTTGCCGCCGCCGGGCGGCCGCACCCTCACGGTGTCGCCGTCGACCACATAAGTCACCACGCCGGACCAGGCGCTTGGTGTGGACTTGGCTTGGGAAGATGCCTGCACGGGAAGCCACGCGCCCAGCAGCGCGGCCATCACGAGAGTT
This sequence comes from Polaromonas sp. P1_A2, assembly GCF_056406895.1. Taxonomy (NCBI): domain Bacteria; kingdom Pseudomonadati; phylum Pseudomonadota; class Betaproteobacteria; order Burkholderiales; family Comamonadaceae; genus Polaromonas; species Polaromonas sp. P1_A2. The sequence goes on from NZ_JBFTZI010000003.1 coordinate 622,029, forward strand.
CTGGAAAAGAAAACCATCGCGTAAAGAGAGCGGTCAGGCCGTGACAATCCAGCCTTCCAGCGGGTCCATCTCCAGCGGCAGACCGTAGCGCGGCGCGCCCTGCCGCTGCGCCCAGGCCGCCTGCATCAGGCACAGCACGGCATCCAGGCTGTCGCCGCTGGCGTCGTCGGCCAGCGCGTCGCGCTGGGCATGGCTGACTTTGAGGCGCAGCCCCAGCCGGGTTTGCCCGTTTTCCAGCGCGGTGATCAGGTCCTTGCGCGCGATCAGCCGTTCCGGCGTCTGCTTGGCCTTGTCGTCGCTTTTGTAAGAGCGGCCGCCTAGCACTTCGCGCGCCAGCAGCCCCGGGTAGCCCTCGAGCGCGACGCGGCGAATGTCGCCGTCGTGCAGGCCGGGCAGGTGCACGCCGGCCGCCAGCAGCCGCGGCACACCCGCATGCAGCATATAGGCCACCGGCGGGTTGACCCATTTCATCGAGGGGCTGGAGCCGGCCGGCCCGTCGGTGGCGCGATGGGCAAACTTCGCGCCGGCGGGGCGCGCATCACAAAACGCGGCAAAGGCTTGCCGGATATCGGCGCGGCTCAGCACGGCGTAATGCGCCATCAGCGCGGGCCAGGCAAGGGGCCAGCCGAGATGCGCCACCAGTTCACGCGGCAGGCCGAAGGGAAAATCGAAAGCGCCCAGCCAGCCGGCAGTCTGGCGCAGCCAAACCTCAAAAGCGTCCAGCGATTCAAAGCGCTCCAGTTTCGCCAGCTGGACGCGCCCGTTTGCACTGGTTCCGCAGGCCAGGACAATGGGTTTCCTGCGCGTCGGAACGCTGGAAAAGTCGCACCCAACCAGTAACGGCGTCTCAAGCGGCATGGCGGTATTTTGCTGTCAACCCAACGCAAGTGCCATCACGCCCGCGGCAATCAGGGCAGCACCCAGCAGCCGCTGCAGGCGGTCGCCTTCGCCGAGCAAATGCCCGCCGATCAGTGCGGCAAACAGCATGGAAACTTCACGCGCCGGCGCCACATGCGACAGCGGCGCCACCTGCATGGCATACAGCACCAGCACATAAGAGACCGGGCTGATGGCGCCGACCATCAGCGCGTACTTCCACTGCCGGCGCCACAGCGTGGCTGCAGCTGGCCGGTCACGCAGCACAGCAGGCGCGAGCACAGCCACCCGCACAAAATTGCCCAGATAATCAATCAGGATGGGCGACATCAGCAAGAACCTCACGCCGTACCCATCCACCACGGTGTAGCTGGCAATGAAGGCGCCTGTGAGCAGGCCGTAAACCATGCCTTTGTGCACGCGGCGGCGCTGCGCCGGGTCATGCGCCGCACGCAGCAGGCCAGGCCCGCCCGCAATCAGGAACACGCCGCCCACCACACCGACAATGCCGGCCACGCCTACGGCGGAAATCTGCTCGCCCAACAAGGTGATGGCCACCAGCGAGGACAACAGGGGCCCGGAGCCGCGCGCCAGCGGGTAAACCACAGTCAGATCGGCTTTTCGGTAGCCGCGCAGCAAAACCACGTAATACAGCACGTGCAGCACACCGCTGACCGCAACAACGATCCACTCGGTCCAGCCCCAGCGGGGCAACACCCCCCAGCTGGCCCACAGGCCAACCGGCGCCCAGATCAACATCATCATCACGCTGGTGAAAAAGGCAAAACGGGCATCGCCTCCCGCCTTTTTGGCGGCAATGTTCCAGCTGGCGTGAATCAGGCCGGCGAGAACAATCAGGGCAAGGGCGGAAAGCGGCACCGGTCAAGCTGGCGTATAAAAGCACGCCGCAAGGCGCAGCGGCCCCTCTTCCTCGAAGCCAGGGGCAACGACTGCCGCAGGCTCGAAGCGCCGGAGCGTGGGGGTCATCTATTCAAACGCGCCCGCAGATGGAGGCGGTGGCCATCAGGTCTTCGAGCAGCGCGTAGGACACCTTGCCGGAGACGGAATAGGGATCGAGCTCGGCCTTCTCGGAATACTTCAGCAGGATGGAATGGTTGAGCTTGGAGAGGTTGACCTGCCCCATGGTCCAGCCGCCGAAGCGCCGCTCGGAGATTTCCTCGAAGTGCAGCAGCACCACGTCCTTGTGGCGGGCGTCCTGCTGGATGTGGCCGAACAGGTCGCTGACCGCCATGCGCCCGCCTTCGATGGCCTGCAGGAAGATGCCGCCGCCGTAGCAGAGGATGCCGGTGATGCCGGTGGCCGGGTTGTGCTGGCGCGACTGCGACAGGATGCCCTCGATGGCTTCGGGGCTGGTGTCGACCGCGCGGCTTGCGTAAAGTAAACGTACGAGCATGCTTAGCCTTTTTGCGGAATCAGTGCGAGGAATTCGCGGCGCAAGGTCGAGTCTTTCAGGAACACGCCGCGCATTACCGAGTTGATCATCTTGCTGTCCATGTCTTTCACGCCGCGCCAGGCCATGCAGTAGTGGCTGGCCTCCATCACGATGGCCAGGCCGTCGGGCTGGGTTTTTTCCATGATGAGGTCGGCCAGCTGCACCACGGCCTCTTCCTGGATTTGCGGGCGGCCCATGACCCATTCGGCCAGGCGCGCGTATTTGGACAGGCCGATCACATTGGTGTGCTCATTGGGCAGCACGCCTATCCAGATCTTGCCAATGACCGGGCAGAAATGGTGGGAACAGGCGCTGCGCACCGTGATGGGCCCGACGATCATGAGCTCGTTGAGGTGCTCGGCGTTGGGGAATTCGGTGATGGTGGGCGAGGCCACGTAGCGGCCCTTGAATACCTCGTTGAGGTACATCTTGGCCACGCGGCGCGCGGTGTTGTTGGTGTTGTGGTCGCCGGCGGTGTCTATCACCAGGCTGTCGAGCACGCCTTGCATCTTGCCCTCGACTTCGTCCAGCAGCTTTTCGAGCTCTCCGGGCTGGATGAACTGGGCGATGTTGTCATTGGCGTGAAAGCGCTTGCGCGCCAGGGCCAGCCGTTCGCGGATCTTGACGGAAACGGGCGTACCCTCGCCGGTCGCGTCCTGGGGGGGCGTGTCGGATTTCATAAGCATGCCAGATATTACCAGCCCGCCCCGGCGCCGTCTTGTCCGGAATTTGACAGGGTCTTTGGTCTTTTACCCTTTCCGCACGGGCGCAAGCCGCTATTAATTTAATAGCGACCTGATCAAATTGGGGCTTCGGGGCCTCAATAGCGCTGGCCCGCCACCAGCAGCGCCAGCCGCACCAGGGCATAAGCCCCCCAGCCCCGCAGGCGCTGGCCCAGGGGACGGTGGCTGTGGGCGGCCGGGTCCATGCGCCGTCCCTGCTTGGCCATGGCATCGCGCAAAATGCCCGCCAGGCCTTCGGCGAAGGCCTTGTCCTCGACCACCACATTGGCTTCACGGGCCAGCAGCAGGCTCAAGGGATCCAGGTTGGACGAGCCCACGGTGGCCCAGTGCCCGTCCACCACGGCCACCTTGGCATGCAGAAAGCCGGCCTCGTATTCATGGATCTCCACACCCGCCGCCAGCAGGACGCCGTAGACGGGCCGGGCCGCGTGGTACTGCATGAAGTACTCGTAGCGGCCCTGCAGCAGCAAGGTGACGCGCACGCCGCGCCGCGCGGCCGCTATCAGGGCGCGCCGCAGCTTGCGCCCCGGCAGGAAGTAGGCATTGGCAATGATGATCTCGCGGTGCGCCTTGCCTATGGCCTTGCGGTAGGCGCGCTCTATGCTGCTGCGGTTGCGCAGGTTGTCGCGCAGCACCAGCGCCGCCCTGGGGCCAGCGCCGCTGCCCGCGGCCGGCGGCGTGGCGCCGGTGCGCCCGCCGTAACCCGCCGCCTTGAACTTCTCCCACGCCGCGTTCATGTGCCGCTGCCGCGCGCTGTAGCCCGCCTGCACGCGCCACCACAGCAGCGCCATGGCATCGGCGGCTTCCAGCGCCAGCGGCCCGGTGGCGGCCACGGCGAAATCGAGGCGCGGCGCCTGGAGCTCGCCATGGTTGGGATCGTAAAAATCGTCGAGCACATTGATACCGCCGCAAAACACCGTGTGCTGGTCGACGACGCACAGCTTGCGGTGCAGGCGGCGCCAGCGCTCCGGCACCAGCAGGCCCAGGCCGCTCAGACCCGTGCCCAGGGGAGAATAGACGCACCAGTCGACTTTGGCCTGCACGAATTTTTCGCGCCATTCGGCCGGCAGCGGGCTGGTGCCTATGCCGTCCACCAGCACCTGCACCGTCACGCCGCGGCCGGCGGCGCGCACCAGCGCCTCGGCCACCTGCGCCCCGGCACCATGGAAATCGAAAATATAGGACTCCAGCTGGACCCAGCTATGCGCCGCGTCCAGCGCCTGGACCAAGGCGGGGAAAAAGTCCCGCCCGCCCTGGAGCAGCTGCAGCGCGCCGGTCTTGTGGAGGGGATACAGCATGGGCGGTGGCGTTCGTCCCTGTGCGAATGAGGAGATGGGCGTGGGGTCCGTCCCATTTAAACCGAGCGGCCGGTGTTTGCCAATCCCGTGAAACGCCAACTCACAAAGTGTTGCGCCTGCGCGCGGCCCTCACGGCTCAGGCCATGAATTGCGGCAGCAACAGCACCGCCTCGGCATTCGAGGGCGAAAAGCACAGGTCGGCCGCCGCGTGGAGCGGCAGCCATTGCCAGGCGGTGTGCTCTTTCGGGTTGAGCCTGACATCGCAGGCCTCGGGCAGGCACAGGCTGAAAACGTGCTCGGTATTGCGGGTCACGCCGGGCGCATAACGATGGCGCCAGACCGGGTAGATCTCGTAGACGTTGGCAAGGCCCCAGTCGCGAAACTGCGCCGGCAGGGCCGCAATGCCCGTCTCCTCAAGCACCTCGCGCATGGCGGTCTCCAGCAAGGGTTCGTCCACCCTGTCCTTGGACCCCGTCACGCTTTGCCAGAAGCCGGGATTGCCGGCGCGCTCTATCAGCAGCACCTCGCGCTGCGGCGTGTGGATGACGACCAGCACCGACTCGGGGATCTTGAACGGCTTCAAGGCATCCCCTTTCGCGCTGGCCGTGCGGCGCGCCGTTTAGACCGGGTTGCGCAGGCGGATGTGCAGCTCGCGCAACTGCTTTTCGTCCACCGGGCTGGGCGCATGCGTGAGCAAGTCCTGCGCGCGCTGGGTTTTCGGGAAGGCGATCACGTCGCGGATCGACTCGGCGCCGGTCATCATGGTGACGATGCGGTCCAGGCCGAAGGCCAGGCCGCCGTGCGGCGGCGCGCCGTACTGCAGCGCGTCCAGCAGGAAGCCGAACTTCTGCTGGGCTTCTTCAGGGCCGATCTTCAGCGCGCTGAACACCTTGCTCTGCACCTCGGCGCGGTGGATACGCACCGAGCCGCCGCCCAGTTCCCAGCCGTTGAGCACCATGTCGTAGGCCTTGGCGATGCAGCGGCCCGGGTCGGTGTCCATCCAGTCTTCATGGCCGTCCTTGGGCGCGGTGAAGGGGTGGTGCACGGCGCTCCAGCGCTGGCCGTCCTCGTCGAATTCGAACATCGGGAAGTCCACCACCCACAGCGGCTTCCAGCCCTTGGTGAACAGGCCGGTCTTTTTGCCGAAGTCGCTGTGGCCGATCTTCAGGCGCAACGCGCCTATGCTGTCGTTGACGATCTTGGCCTTGTCGGCTCCGAAGAAAATGATGTCGCCGTTCTGCGCGCCCGTGCGCTTGAGGATTTCGGCAATGGCGGCATCGTGGATGTTCTTGACGATGGGGCTTTGCAGGCCCTCGCGGCCCTTGGCGGCGTCGTTGACCTTGATCCAGGCCAGGCCCTTGGCGCCATAGATCTTGACGAATTCGGTGTAGCCGTCGATTTCGCCGCGGCTCATCTCGGAGCCGCCGGGCACGCGCAGGGCCACCACGCGGCCGCCCGCCGTCGTGGCCGGCGCGCTGAAGACCTTGAAGTCCACGTCGGCCATGACGTCGGTCAGTTCGGTGAACTCGAGGTTCACGCGCAGGTCGGGCTTGTCGGAGCCGAAGCGGTGCATGGCGTCGGCATAGGCCATGACGGGGAACTCGCCGAGGTCGGTGTTCAGCACGGTCTTGAAGATGCTGCTGATCATGCCCTGGAACAGGTCGCGGATGTCCTGCTCGCCCATGAAGGAGGTCTCAATATCGATCTGCGTGAATTCGGGCTGGCGGTCGGCGCGCAGGTCTTCGTCGCGGAAGCACTTGGTGATCTGGTAGTAGCGGTCGAAGCCGGACACCATGAGCAGCTGCTTGAACAGCTGCGGGCTTTGCGGCAGTGCGAAGAACATGCCTTCATTGACGCGGCTGGGCACCAGGTAGTCGCGCGCGCCTTCGGGCGTGCTTTTGGTCAGCATCGGCGTTTCGATGTCGATGAAGCCGTTGGCGTCGAGGAACTTGCGCGTTTCCATGGCCACGCGGTAGCGCAGCATCAGGTTGTTCTGCATGTAGGGGCGGCGCAGGTCCAGCACGCGGTGCGTGAGGCGCGTCGTCTCCGACAGGTTGTCGTCGTCGAGCTGGAAGGGCGGCGTCACGCTGGGGTTCAGCACGATCAGCTCGTGGCACAGCACCTCGATCTTGCCGCTCTTGAGGTTGTCGTTGGTCGTGCCCTCGGGACGGGCCCGCACCACGCCTTTGACCTGGACGCAGAACTCGTTGCGCACGCCTTCGGCGGTCTTGAACATGTCGGCGCGGTCCGGGTCGCAGACCACCTGCACATAGCCTTCGCGGTCGCGCAGGTCGATGAAGATCACGCCGCCGTGGTCGCGCCGGCGGTTGACCCAGCCGCACAGGCTCACGGTCTGGCCCATGAGGCTCTCGGTCACCAGACCGCAATAGTTGGAACGCATTTGGGAAACGATGGCCATAAAAATACTCGAACTTTCAGCGCTTTTGGGGCAGTTGTCGCCGTTTAAAGGGGAGGGGTCAGGGGCAGGGTCGCGGGCAGGGGCGCGGGCTTGGCGGCGGGCACCACAACACCCATGGAAATCACGTAGGTCAGGGCTTCATCGACGCTCATCTTGAGCTCGATGCAGTCGCTTTTTTTCAGCATCACGAAGTAGCCGCCGGTGGGGTTGGGCGTGGTCGGGACGTAAACGCTCAGGTAGTCGCCCTGCAGGTGGTTGACCACGTCGCCGCCGGGCGTGCCGGTGAGAAAGCCTATGGTCCAGACGCCCTCACGCGGCCATTGCACCAGCAGGGCCTTGCGAAAAGCGTTGCCGTTTTCCGAGAACACCGTATCGGAGACCTGCTTCACGCTCGAATAGATGGAGCGGACGATGGGGATGCGGCTCAGGAATGAATTGCCCCAGCGCACCAGTTTCTTGCCGAAAAAATTGCTGGCAAAGGCGCCCATCAGCAGCACGATCAACAGCATGAGCAGCACGCCGAAACCGGGGATGTGAAAACCCAGCAGCTTGTCGGGGTGCCAGGCGCCCGGCAGGATCAACAGCGTCTGGTCCAGCGTGCCGACGATCCAGTCGAGCACCCACAGCGTGATCGCCAGGGGCACCAGCACCAGCAGTCCGGCCAGAAGCCATCGGCGAATGGAAGCCATCACGAGGAAGACTTGGAAGAAGCATCGCCGGCCGAAGCCTTGGCGGGTGTGGCTGCTGCGGGGGCCGGAGCGGCCGCGGTGCTTGCCGGCGCGGCGGCAGTGGAATCGGCCGGCTTGCTGTCCGCGCCCTTGCCGTTGGCCGTGCCGGCATCGCCGCCCTCAGTCTTGGGGGCGGCCACGCCCGTGCTGTTGCCGCCGCGAAAATCCGTCACATACCAGCCCGAACCCTTGAGCTGGAAACCCGCGGCCGTGACCTGCTTTTTGAACGCGGGCGCGCCGCAGTTCGGGCACACGGTGAGCGGCGCATCGGAGATTTTTTGCAGAACGTCCTTGGCATGCCCGCAGGACTCGCATTTGTAGGCGTAGATTGGCATAGTGCTTAAGGCTTTGAGGGGGTATTCCCAGGAATACCCGGGGAATTTGCCCGGGAAAGGTAACCCGGGTGCAAAGCCTTCAATTATAGGCCGTTGAGGCCCTTCCCGGCGGCTTTAGAAGAGCCGCACGCGCAGGATGACCTGCACCACGATCAGTCCCAAAACAAAGCCCAGGCCGCCATAAATCAGGCCTTGCAACAGCTTGTTGGTGTGTTTTTGTTCCTGCAGCAATTCTTCAAGCTCGCGCCGGCTGATGCCGGGGGGAGATTTCAGGTACTGGGACAAGAGGCGCGGCAGGCCCGGCAGCAGCTTGGCATAGGCCGGGGCCTCGGCCTTGAGCTGCGCCAGCAGTTTTTCGGGCCCCACCTGCTCCAGCATCCATTTCTCGAGAAAGGGCTTGGCGGTACTCCAGAGGTCCAGGTCGGGGTCCAGTTCCCGCCCCAGGCCTTCGATGTTGAGCAGGGTTTTTTGCAGCAGCACCAGCTGGGGCTGGATTTCGACGTGAAAGCGCCGCGATGTCTGGAACAGCCGCATCAGCACCAGTCCCAGCGAGATTTCCCGCAGCGGCCGGTCGAAATAGGGTTCGCAGCAGGCGCGTATGGCGGCCTCCAGCTCGTCGACGCGGGTTTCGGGGGGCACCCAGCCGGATTCGAGGTGCAGCTCGGCCACCCGCTTGTAGTCGCGCTGGAAAAAGGCGCTGAAGTTCTGCGCCAGGTATTCCTTGTCGACCTCGGTCAGCGTGCCCACGATGCCGAAGTCCAGCGAGATGTAACGGCCGAAAGTTTCCGGCGCCAGGCTCACCTGGATATTGCCCGGGTGCATGTCGGCGTGGAAAAAACCGTCGCGAAAGACCTGGGTGAAGAAGATGGTGACGCCGTCCCGTGCCAGTTTTTTCATGTCCACGCCGGCATCCAGCAGGCGCTGCACCTGGCTGATGGGAACGCCCTTCATGCGCTCCATCACCATCACGTCGGGCATGCAGAAGTCCCAGACCATTTCGGGAATCATGACCAGGTCGAGGTCCTGCATGTTGCGGCGCAGCTGGGCCGCATTGGCCGCCTCGCGCAGCAGGTCCAGCTCGTCGTGCAGGTATTTGTCGAACTCGGCAACCACCTCGCGCGGTTTGAGGCGCTTGCCGTCGGCCGAGGCGCCCTCCACCCAGCCGGCCATCATGTGCATCAGCGCCAGGTCTTTCTCGATGGCGGGCAGCATATTGGGCCTGAGCACCTTGACGGCCACCTCGCGCCCATTCGGCAGGGTGGCGAAGTGCACCTGGGCGATGGAGGCGCTGGCGACCGGCGTGTGCTCGAAGCTTGCAAAAATACGGTCCAGCGGCCGGCCGAAGGCTTTTTCGATGATGGCGACGGCCACGGCGGAGTCAAACGGCGGCACCCTGTCCTGCAGGCGGGCCAGCTCGTCGGCGATGTCGGGCGGCAGCAGGTCGCGGCGGGTGGACATCACCTGGCCGAACTTGACGAAGATGGGGCCCAGGCTTTCGAGGGCTTCACGCAGGCGCTCGCCGCGCGGCGCCTTGAGGTTGCGGCCGACGGAAACGATGCGCGTCAGCAGGCGCACGCCCGGGCGCTGGAAACTGGAGAGCACCAGCTCATCCAGCCCGAACCGCAGCACGGTCCAGACGATGAAGACGCCCCGGAAAAGCCGGGTCATGCAGAAGCCTTCGCGGTCGGGGCGCCCTCACCCGCCGCGGGGCTTGCGGGCGCCGCCTGCGTGGCAACCCCGGATGAAGCGGGCGCCGGAGCCAGCGGTGTCCTGGCGAGGAACTGCTTGAGTCCTTCAAACAGCCGACGCCCGGCGTCGGCCACCGCGTGGGCGGGTGCGTCGCCAATCAGGCGCGACAGGTCTTCCTCGGCATCCCAGCGCAGGTTTTCGGCCAGCCAGCCCAGCTCGGCGGCCAGTTGCACGTCGCCTTCGATCTTCACCGGCGGCGGCTTGCCGGCCAGGACGGATTGCACGACGGTAAGGGGAGATTCGGTGGCGACGGCCAGTGTGAGGTCCGGCCTGGCGCCGGGCGCCGCCCGGTCCACCAAGCCCGCGGGCGTGACCACCAGGTCAATCGAAAAAAGCCCCCAGCGCAGGTGCACCACGCGCCCCTTTTGCCGCAACAGACGGTCCTGGGCCTGCTTTTCCTGCATCAGGACATGGTTCAGGAACAGCACCAGCCGCTGCTGCCCCTCGTCCACCACCCAGGCGGGAGGCTGAAAGCGGGTGGCGATGGATTCCAGGAATGAAAAAGGGGACGTGTTGGTATTCATACGTCCCCGATTTTGCAGGATAAAACACCCAACAAGGTAAGCAACCCATTTATCTACCAGCAGGCGCCGCGGGACTGGCTTTGCCAGACCGCAGGCGCCGCCCCCTTGAGGGGGGAACGGGCTACACGAAGTGAGCCCGGACGGGGGTGTTTACTGAAGTGCTTGGACGCCGGCCACCAGCCAGCCGCTGCCGCCATTACGGGGTTTGGTCATGTTCCAGACTTCGCGGAAGGGGCTGGCGCCGGCGGAGGCGTCTTCGCGGATCATGCCGGAGAACTCCACGCTGGCCATGTAGACGTCGCTGAGTTCCTCGATGCCCAGCAGCTGGGCGTCCAGCATTACGACCTCGGTCTTGTTGACCTGGCCGCCGGTGTGCGATTCGCGGTCGGCAAGCTGGGTCTTGATCTGCTCGAGCATGTCGTCGGTCATCATGGCGCGCAGGCTCTGGATGTCGGAGCGGTCCCAGGCATCCTGCAGCGTCACGAAGTTGGCCTTGCTGGCCTTGAGGAAGCCTTCGGCGTCAAAGCCGGCCGGAACACCCCAGGACTGCGAGCCCAGCAGGGCCGAGCCGATCATGGAGCCGCCCGCGGCGGGCGCGGCCGCGTCGTATTTGTTGGCGTCGAAAGCCATGCTGCTGCGCTCCCAGGGGCGCGCGGAGGCGTCGTTGCCGACGTTTTCGGGGCTGTAGTTCTTGGGGGTGGTGGCATTGCCCGCACCCTGGAAGGCGAAAGGCGCCTGGCCGGAGGCCGCGCCGGGCGCATTGGCCGCCCCGCCCTTGAGCCTGCGCATGACAAAGCCGATCACCAGCATGACCACCAGCGCCAGCAGGGCGAACAGCATGATCTGGCCGAAGGCGCCACCCAGGCCCAGCGAGGAAGCCAGCCAGGCCAGGCCCAGGCCGGCGGCCAGGCCGCCCAGCATCGCGCCCCAGGGACGCTTGGGCGCCTGCGCGGGCGCCGCGGCGGGCGTTGCCGGCTTGGCGGCGGAATTCGTGGCGGAGCCGGCGCCGGCGGGCGCCGCCTCGCGTTGCGTGACATTGGACGACTGCTTGCCGAACGACTTGCCGCCGCCCAGGCGCTTGGCCTCGGCCGACGTGCCTGCCAGGGCCATGGCCGTGACCAGCACGGTGGAAAGAATTGCGGACCAGATCTTCATATCGTCTCCTTAATCACACTTCAACACTTCAGCACTTGATTCCAACATGCAATGCCACTACGCCGCCGGTCATGTTGTGATAGTCCACATGGCCGAAACCACCTTTACGCATCAGGGCTTTAAGTTCTTCCTGGCCCGGGTGCATGCGAATGGACTCGGCGAGGTACTGGTAGCTTGAGTCGTCATTGGCCACCAGCTTGCCCAGCCGGGGCAGGACCTTGAAGGAATACCAGTCGTAGATTTTTTCCAGCGGCCTGGCCACTTTGGAGAATTCGAGCACCAGCAGCTTGCCGCCGGGCTTGAGCACGCGGTTCATCTCGCGCAGCGCGTCTTCCTTGTGCGTCATGTTGCGCAGGCCGAAGGCCACGGTCACCACGTCGAAACTCGCATCGGGGAAAGGCAGGTGTTCGGCGTCGCAGACCAGCGTCGGCAGGTTCACGCCGGCGTCCAGCAGCCGGTTGCGGCCCTCGCGCAGCATGGCCTCGTTGATGTCGGTGTGCACCACACGCCCGGTACTGCCCACCTTGGGGGCAAAGGCCAGCGCCAGGTCGCCCGTGCCGCCGGCGATGTCCAGCACCTGGTAGCCCTCCTTGACGTTGGCCACCAGCACGGTGTATGCCTTCCAGGCGCGGTGCAGGCCCATGGACATCAGGTCGTTCATCACGTCGTATTTGGGCGCCACGGAATCAAAAACGCCGCGCACGCGGCGCGCCTTGTCCTGCTCGTCGACGGATTCAAAACCGAAATGGGTACTGCTCATAGGTCAATGCTAGAGGGCAAAGCGGGCAATGGCCGCGACAACCCTGGGCTGACGCGGGACATTGCGGGCTTATTGCAGGCTTTTATGCTGGAAAAACAACAGTGCCGCGATGCGGGCTTTGACCACCCGGCGCGGCGCGGCGAAGGGCCTCGCGCGGCTCGCGCCATCAGTGGCTGGCGCAGCCGTGCCCGCCGGCCTGGGGCATGGGCGCATCGCGGTCCACACCGGCGGCTTGCAGGCGACGCTGGTAGTCGTCCCAGAGGCGGTTTTGCTCGGCGCCCAGGTGGTAGAGGTAGTCCCAGGAAAAAATCCCGCTCTCATGGCCGTCCGAAAACACCGGCTTGACCGCGTAGTTGCCTATGGGCTCGAGCTCGACCACCGTCACCTCGCGTTTGCCGGTCTGCAAGATCTCCTGGCCCGGGCCATGGCCCTGCACCTCGGCGGACGGGGAATAGATGCGCATGAGTTCAAACGGAATCCGGAACTCGGCGCCATCGGAAAACGCGATTTCAAGCACGCGCGACTGGCTGTGAACCGTCAGCGCCGTGGGCGTCGGGGAGCCGGGTTGAAGGCCTGCCATGGGGAACTGCTTTCTGAAAGGGACGGGCCGGATTGGCCGGCCGTCATGGTTTTGGCAATATCTCTGTTGACATCCGGGCGGGGCGGTACTAGACCAGCACGCGCTCGATGCCGCCGTGGTTGGCCGCCTCCACATAGGCCGGCAGCCACTCCTTGCCCAGGATCTGGTTGGCCATTTCGACGACGATGTAGTCCGCCTCGAGCAGGCCGTTCTGCAGGTCATCGCCGTAGCGCGAGAGCCCCTGCAGGCAGCTCGGGCAGCTGGTGAGTATCTTCACATTGGCGCTTTCAGCGACCGCGCCGGACGCCCGCAGGGCGGCTTCACCCTTGCGCAATTCCTCTTCCTTGCGAAAGCGGATCTGCGTGGAGATGTCGGGGCGGGTGACGCCCAAGGTGCCCGACTCACCGCAGCAACGCTCGTTCTTGAGCACGTTGTCGCCCATCAGCGCCTTGACGGTTTTCATGGGCTCCTGCAGCTTCATGGGGCTGTGGCAGGGGTCGTGGTAAAGGTAACCCGCACCGGGCTGGCCGGTGCGCAGGGTGATGCCTTTTTCGAGCAGGTACTCGTGGATGTCGATGATGCGGCAGCCCGGGAAGATTTTCTCGAACTCATAGCCCTGCAGCTGGTCATAGCAGGTGCCGCAGCTGACCACCACGGTCTTGATGTCCAGGTAGTTCAGCGTGTTGGCCACGCGGTGGAACAGCACCCGGTTGTCGGTGATGATTTTTTCGGCCTTGTCGAACTGGCCGCTGCCGCGCTGCGGGTAGCCGCAGCACAGGTAACCCGGCGGCAGCACGGTCTGCACGCCCGCGTGCCAGAGCATGGCCTGCGTCGCCAGGCCCACCTGGCTGAACAGCCGCTCGGAGCCGCAACCCGGGAAATAGAACACGGCTTCGGTTTCGGAGGTGGTGCTTTTCGGGTTGCGGATGATGGGGACGTAGTCCTTGTCCTCGATGTCCAGCAGCGCGCGCGCGGTCTTCTTGGGCAGGCCGCCCGGCATCTTCTTGTTGATGAAATGGATCACCTGCTCTTTCACGGGCGCCTTGCCGACCGTGGCCGGCGGCAGCGCCGTCTGCTTGCGCGCCAGCCGGCGCAGCAGGTCGTTGGCCAGGCGCTGGGCCTTGAAGCCCACGTCCACCATGGCGCCGCGCATGAATTTGATGGTCTGCGGGTTGGTCGCGTTCAGGAAGAACATGGCGGCGGCGTTCCCGGGCCGGAAGGACTTCTGCCCCATCTTGCGCAGCAGGTTGCGCATGTTCATCGACACTTCGCCGAAGTCGATGTCCACCGGGCAGGGGGTCAGGCACTTGTGGCAGACCGTGCAGTGGTCGGCCACGTCCTCGAACTCTTCCCAGTGCTTGATGCTCACGCCGCGCCGGGTCTGCTCTTCATACAGGAAGGCCTCCACCAGCAGCGAGGTCGCCAGGATCTTGTTGCGCGGGCTGTAGAGCAGGTTGGCGCGCGGCACGTGGGTGGCGCACACCGGCTTGCATTTGCCGCAGCGCAGGCAGTCCTTCACGCTGTCGGCGATAGCGCCTATGTCGGACTGCTGCATGATCAGCGACTCGTGCCCCATCAGGCCGAAGCTGGGCGTGTAGGCGTTGGTCAGGTTGGCCTGGAGCGCTTGCCCTTCGTTGCCGAGGTGCCCTTGGTCCCGTAGCAGCTTGCCCTTGTTGAAGCGCCCTTGCGGGTCGACCTTCTGCTTGTATTCGGTGAAGGGCCGCAGTTCCTCGTCGGTCAGGAACTCGAGCTTGGTGATGCCTATGCCGTGCTCGCCGGAAATCACGCCGTCCAGCGAGCGGGCCAGCACCATGATGCGCGCCACGGCTTCGTGCGCGGTCTGCAGCATCTCGTAGTCGTCGCTGTTGACCGGCAGATTGGTGTGCACATTGCCGTCGCCGGCGTGCATGTGCAGCGCCGCCCAGACGCGGCCCTTGAGCACGCGCTTGTGGATGGCCGTGCATTCTTCCAGGATGGGCAGGAACGCGCCGCCCGAAAAGATCGCCTGCAGCGGAGCGCGAATCTGGGTTTTCCAGCTGGCGCGCAGCGAATGGTCCTGCAGCTGCGGGAACAAGGTGGCCACGCCCTCCAGCCAGCCGGACCAGAGCGCGCGCACCTCGGCCACCAGCGCCAGCGCCTGGGCGACGCGGTCTTCGAGCAGTTCGGCCGACGGAATGTCGTTGGCGTCGTCCGATTTGCCCAGGGGCAGGCTGCCCTGGAGGAAAAAGGCCTCGAGCTCGTCGCACAGCTTGATCTTGTTGCGCAGGCTCAGCTCAATGTTGATCTGCTCGATGCCGTCGGTGTACTCGGCCATGCGCGGCAGCGGAATGACGACGTCCTCGTTGATCTTGAAGGCGTTGGTGTGTTTGGAAATGGCCGCCGTGCGCTTGCGGTCCAGCCAGAACTTCTTGCGCGCTTCGGCGCTGATGGCGATAAAACCTTCGCCGCTGCGCGAGTTGGCGATGCGCACGATCTCGCTGGTGGCGCGGGCCACCACGTCGGCGTCGTCGCCGGCGATGTCGCCGATCAGCACCATCTTGGGCAGGCCGCCGCGCTTGGACTTGGTGGCATAGCCGACGGCGCGCAGGTAGCGGTCGTCCAGGTGCTCCAGGCCGGCCAGGATGGCGCCGCCGCGCTTTTGCTCGGCGAACATGAAGTCCTTGATCTCGACGATGCTGGGCACCGCGTCCTTGGCGTTGCCGAAGAATTCCATGCAGACGGTGCGCGTGTGCGCCGGCATGCGGTGCACGATCCAGCGCGCGCTGGTGATCAGGCCGTCACAGCCTTCTTTCTGGATGCCCGGCAGGCCGCTGAGGAACTTGTCGGTGACGTCCTTGCCCAGGCCTTCCTTGCGAAAGGACTTGCCGGGAATGTCCAGCCGCTCGCGGCGCAGCGGCGTCTTGCCGTCAGCCTCGAAATACTGCAGCTCGAAGCTGGCCATGTCGGCGTCGTGGATCTTGCCCAGGTTGTGGCCCACGCGCGTGACCTCCAGCCAGGTCGCTTCGGGCGTGACCATGCGCCAGGAGGCCAGGTTGTCCAGGGCGGTGCCCCAGAGCACGGCCTTTTTGCCGCCCGCATTCATCGCGATGTTGCCGCCTATGCAGGAGGCTTCGGCCGAGGTCGGGTCGACCGCGAACACAAAGCCGCCGCGCTCGGCCGCATCGGCCACACGCTGGGTGACCACGCCGGCTTCCGTCCAGATGGTGGCGACCGGCTGCTCAAGGCCGGGCAGCGCGACCATTTCGACCTCGGTCATGGCCTCGAGTTTTTCGGTGTTGATGACGGCCGACTTCCAGGTCAGCGGGATCGCCCCGCCGGTGTAGCCGGTGCCGCCGCCGCGCGGGACTATGGTCAGGCCCAGCTCGATGCAGGCCTTGACCAGCCCGGCCATTTCCACTTCGGTGTCGGGCGTGAGGACCACAAAGGGGTATTCGACGCGCCAGTCGGTCGCGTCGGTGACGTGCGAGACCCGGGAGAGGCCGTCAAACTTGATGTTGTCGTGGCGGGTCAGCTTGCGCAGCTTGCGTTCAGCCAGCCGGCGCAGGTCGTAGATCTCGCTGAAGGAGGTGTAAAAACGGGTGACCGCCGCGCGGGCGGCGTCCAGCAGCTCGCCCACGATGGCGTCGCGCTGCGGGTCGGCGTCCGGCGTGCGGCGCTTTTCCACCTCGGCCAGCCGGTGCTGCAGCGCATCGACCAACAGCTTGCGGCGCTTGGGGTTGTCCAGCAGGTCGTCCTGTAAATAGGGGTTGCGCTGGACCACCCAGATGTCGCCCAGCACTTCATACAGCATGCGCGCGGAGCGGCCTGTGCGGCGCTCGTCGCGAAGCCGGTTCAGCAGGTCCCAGGCACGTTCGCCGAGCAGGCGTATCACCACCTCGCGGTCGGAAAACGAGGTGTAGTTATAGGGAATTTCGCGGATGCGGGCTTCGCCGGCCTTTGCGTCGCCGGCAAAGACATGGAGTTCTTGGAGTGTAGTAGGGGCGTTCATCGTGAAAAGCCAGCGGCTTCAGACCCGTGTCCAGCGCTGTTGCCCTATATTACCGCAGCGCACCATTTGGGGCCCTGCCCGCACCGGTCCTAAGTCGTCTTATGGAAATCCCGCTTGTCGGGCGTCTCCCAAATCGCTTAAATCCGTGTGTCATAAACAGTTTCTAGACTGTCCCGTTTAACTTGGCGCGCCTGTTCGCGCCCAATCCCAGGAGTTTTAATGAAAAACCGTCTTTCCGCCTTCGCTTTTGCGGCCTTAGGCCTTTGCGTGCCTTTGGCCGGCCAGGCGCAGACCGAGATCCAGTGGTGGCACTCCATGACGGCCGTCAACGGCGAATGGGTCAATGACCTGGCCAAGCAGTTCAATGAAAGCCAGAAGGAATACAAGGTGGTGCCCACCTTCAAGGGCACCTACGACGAATCCATGACCGCCTCCATCGCAGCCTTCCGCGCCGGCAACGCGCCCCACATCCTGCAGGTGTTCGAAGTCGGCACCGCCACCATGATGGCCAGCAAGGGAGCGGCCATTCCCGTCGGCCAGCTCATGAAGGACGCCGGCGAGAAATTCGACCCCAGCGCCTACATTTCGGCCGTGGCCGGTTACTACACGGCGCCCAACGGCCAGATGCTGAGCTTCCCCTTCAACAGCTCGACCACCATCTTCTACTTCAACAAGGACGCCTTCAAGGCCGCCGGCCTGCCCACCGACAAGGCCCCGGTGACCTGGCCCGAAGTGGTGAACGCCGCCGCCAAGCTCAAGGCCGCGGGCCACAAATGCCCCTTCACCACGGCCTGGCAGGGCTGGACCCAGCTGGAGAGTTTCTCGGCCTGGCACAACGTCGAATTCGCGACCAAAAGCAATGGCCTGGCCGGGCTTGATGCGCGCATGAAGATCAACTCGCCGCTGCACCAACGCCATATCGAGAACCTGGCCAACATGGCCAAGCAGGGCCTCTTCGTCTACAAGGGCCGCGGCAATGTGCCGGAAGCCAGCTTTGTGTCGGGTGAGTGCGCCATGATCAACACCTCGTCGGGCTTTTACGGCAATGTGGCCAAGAATGCCAAGTTCGCCTACGGCCTGGCCCCGCTGCCTTATTACCAGGACGTTCCCGGCGCGCCGCAGAACACCGTGATAGGCGGCGCCAGCCTCTGGGTCATGTCGGGCAAAAAACCCGCCGAATACAAGGGCGTGGCCAAGTTCTTCAGCTTCATCTCCACGCCTGAGGTGCAGTCGGCCAGCCACAAGCGCACGGGCTACCTGCCGGTGACCACCGCGGCTTACCAACTGACCGAAAAATCGGGCTTCTACACGCAGAACCCGGGCACCGACGTTGCCGTGACGCAGATGATCCGCAAGGTGACCGACAAGAGCCGCGGCATCCGCCTGGGCAACTACGTGCAGGTGCGCGCGATCGAGGACGAAGAACTCGAACAGGTCTGGAACGGCAAAAAGACGGCCAAGGAAGCGCTGGACTCCATCGTCAAGCGCGGCAATGAGCAGCTTGAGCGCTTCCAGAAAGCCAACAAAGGCTGATCACGCAAGAGACAGAGCAAGCCCGCCAGCCGGGCTACACTCGGCCCGCCTGATCCCCTCTCCCCGAATAAGGGAAGGCCAGGCGGGTTTTATTGTTTAAGCGCTCCCAAGTTTCTGCCCACTAGAAGGCCTTATGGAAAAACGCGTTGTCTTCCGATCCAGCTGGCTGCCCTGGCTGCTGCTGCTGCCGCAAATGGCGGTCATCCTGGTGTTCTTCTTCTGGCCCGCGGGCCAGGCCCTGCTGCAGTCGCTGCAGCAGCAGGACCCCTTCGGCACTTCCATCGAATTCGTCGGCCTGGCCAATTTCCGCCAGCTGCTGGACGACCCGAGCTATGTGGAGTCCTTCAAGACGACCGCGTTTTTCTCGGTGATGGTGGCCGGCATAGGCATCAGCCTGTCGCTGGTGCTGGCGGTTTTCGCCGACCGCATCACACGCGGCGGCATGTTCTACAAGACCATGCTGGTGCTGCCCTACGCGGTGGCGCCCGCCGTGGCGGCCGTGCTGTGGGTCTTCATGTTCTCGCCCTCGCTGGGCGTGGTGGCCTATGCCCTGGGCAAGATCGGCATCAACTGGAACCACCTGCTGGACTCCGGCCACGCCATGACGCTGATCGTGATGGCCTCGGTCTGGAAGCAGATTTCCTACAACTTCCTGTTCTTCCTGGCGGGCCTGCAGTCGATTCCCAAATCATTGATCGAGGCGGCTGCGATCGACGGCGCCCGCCCATGGCGCCGTTTCTGGACCATCCAGTTCCCGCTGCTGTCGCCCACCACCTTCTTCCTGCTGGTCATCAACGTGGTCTACGCCTTCTTCGACACCTTCGCCATCGTCGACGCCGCCACCCAGGGCGGGCCCGGCAAGGACACGGCTATCCTGGTCTACAAGGTGTATTACGACGGCTTCAAGGCCATGGACCTGGGCGGCTCGGCCGCGCAGTCCGTCGTCTTGATGGTGATCGTGGTGGCCTTGACGGTCATCCAGTTCCGTTACGTCGAGAAGAAAGTTCAATACTGATGAAAACGAAAAATACGACGGGAGCCCACCATGGTTGAAAAACGCGGCACCCACGGCATCCTGGCCCATGTGGTGGTCATACTGGGTGTCTTCATCGTCGCCTTCCCGCTCTATCTCGCTTTCGTGGCCTCAACCCACACGGCGCAGGAAATCGTGCAGGCGCCCATGCCGCTGCTGCCGGGCACCAATATGCTCGACAGCTACAAGGCGGCGCTGTTCGGGCGCGAGTCCGCGGCCGGCTCCAACGCGCCGGTGGCGCACATGATGTGGGTCAGCCTGGTCACGGCGCTGGTGATCGCCATCGGCAAGATCGCCATCTCGCTGCTGTCGGCCTTTGCCATCGTGTACTTCCGCTTCCCCTTCAAGAAGACCTGCTTCTGGGCCATCTTCATCACCCTGATGCTGCCGGTGGAGGTGCGCATCCTGCCCACCTACAAGGTGCTGTCGGACCTGAACATGCTCAACACCTACGCGGGCCTCACCGTGCCGCTGATCGCCTCGGCGACGGCGACTTTCCTGTTCCGCCAGTTCTTCCTGACGGTGCCCGAAGAACTGACCGAGGCCTCGCGCATGGACGGCGCCAGCCCGATGCGCTTTTTCTTCGACGTGCTGCTGCCGCTGTCCAAGACCTCGATCGCGGCGCTGTTTGTCATCCAGTTCATCTACGGCTGGAACCAGTACCTCTGGCCGCTGCTGGCCACGACCAGTGAAGACATGTACCCGGTGGTTGTGGGCATCAAGCGCATGATCGCCGGCGGCGACGGCCAGAACGAATGGAACGTGGTCATGGCGACCGCCATCCTGGCGATGCTGCCGCCCGCCCTGGTGGTGGTGCTGATGCAGAAATGGTTCGTCAAGGGCCTGGTCGACACCGAGAAATAAAAGAAACCTACAAGACAAGACGGAACATCACTATGGCATCCCTTTCATTCAACAACGTCATCAAGCGCTACGGCTCCGGCAAGGACGCGCTGCAGGTGCTGCACGGCGTGAACGCCGACATCGCCGACCACGAATTCATCGTCATCGTCGGGCCCTCGGGCTGCGGAAAATCCACCCTGCTGCGCATGGTGGCCGGCCTGGAAGAGGTCAGCGACGGGCAAATCTCCATAGGGGGCAAGGTCGTCAACCAGCTCGAACCCTCCGAGCGGGACATCGCCATGGTGTTCCAGAACTACGCGCTTTACCCGCACATGAGCGTCTTCGACAACATGGCCTACGGCCTGAAGATCGCCAAGGTGCCCAAGGACGAGATCAAGACCCGCGTCGACAAGGCCGCCAAGATCCTGGAACTGGGCCACCTGCTGGACCGCAAGCCCCGTGCGCTTTCGGGCGGCCAACGCCAGCGCGTAGCCATGGGCCGGGCCATCGTGCGCCAGCCGCAGGTGTTTCTGTTCGACGAGCCGCTGTCCAACCTGGACGCCAAGCTGCGCGTGCAGACGCGCCTGGAAATCCAGAAGCTGCACCGCGAGCTCGGCATCACCTCGCTCTTCGTCACCCACGACCAGGTCGAGGCCATGACGCTGGCGCAGCGCATGATGGTGATGAACGCGGGCCGCATGGAGCAGTTCGGCACGCCCGAAGAGGTCTACAACCGCCCCGCCACCACCTTTGTGGCGAGTTTCATGGGCTCGCCGCCCATGAACCTGCTCAAGCAGGCGCCGAATGCCGATTTCGGCGGCAAGCCGGGCGCCATCCTGGGCATACGGCCCGAGCACCTGACGGTAGGCGCCACCGGCTGGGCCGTGCAGGTCGACACGATTGAAATGCTGGGCGCCGAGCGGCTAGTGTATTGCCGCATGGGCGGCGAAGCCCTCATCGTGCGCACCGATGAAAGCCTGTCGACGGCGCCCGAAATCGGCGCGACCATCCACGTCACGCCGCGCGCCGACCGCCTGCACTGGTTTGACGCCGACACCGGAAAACGCCTGTAATCTTTCAGTTTCCGCAGATTTAGCAGTTCCCGAGAAGACCATGACGAATCCCGTGACCGCCGCCAATTGGCCTTATCCCCGCTGGGTGGCGCACCGCGGTGCCGGCAAGCTGGCGCCTGAAAACACCCTGGCCTCCTTCATGCTGGGCGCCCGCCACGGCTACCGCATGTTCGAGTGCGATGTGAAGCTCAGCGCCGACGGCATCCCGTTTTTGCTGCACGACGCGACGCTGGAGCGCACCAGCAACGGCAAGGGCGTGGCCGGCGAGTTGAGCTGGGAAGCGCTGGCAAAGCTGGACGCGGGGAGCTGGCATTCGCCAGCCTTTGCCGCCGAAGGCCTGGCCAGCTTTGAGCGCATCGCCCGCTTTTGCCTGGACAAGGCCTATTTCCTGAATATCGAGATCAAGCCCACGCCGGGCGCGGAGGCGCGTACCGGCACCGTCGTGGCCAACGAAGCGGCCCGGCTGTGGCAGGGAACGGCGGTTCCGCCGCTGCTGACGTCCTTCCAGCCGGCGTCGCTGGAGGCAGCCCGCGCCGCCCAGCCGCAGCTGCCGCGCGGCCTGCTGCTCGACGAACTGCCCGCCGACTGGCTGGATACAGCGGCCCGGCTGGGCTGCGTGGCCATTGTCTGCAACCACAAGCTCTGGAACGCCGACACCGTGGCGCAGGCCAAAAAAGCCGGCTTCAGGCTGCTGAGTTACACGGTGAACGACGAGGCAAACGTGCAGCGGCTGCTGGCCCTGGGCACCGACGGCATCATCACGGACGCGGTGGACGTGTTCAAGCCCGACTAGGCTTTCAGGCCCGCCAGGCACCTAGCAATATCCACTGGCAGACGGCAGCGCTGGCCACCATGGCCGCGTAGGTCATCATCTTCCCGTCGCGGCCGAAAAACACCAGGCCGGCGACCAGCACCGCCACATTCGCGGCGAAAACAATCGCCGTCTGCGCCCACCAGGTGGCGGCCACGGGCCGGCTTGACCGGAATACGCCGCCAAAGACACGGCTGGACAGCACCAGCAACAGCGCGACGGCGGCGGCCGGCAGGACAAAATTGAGCAGGTGATTGGCCAGCAGGTAGAAAGTCATGCGCTTGCGATGGTTGGAGATGCCGGGAAGGCACCAAAACAGGCCCTCAAAAGGGCTATCAGGGCGATTGTCAGGGCTTCCCGCCGGCCCGGCCGCTTCAATTTTATAATCCAGGAATGTCAGTCTGGGCCCTTGGGCTAAACCATAACACCGCACCGCTCGATTTGCGCGGGCGATTCGCCTACGCCCTGGACCAGATAGCGCCCACTTTGCGCGGCCTGCGCGCCTCGCTGGCGCGCCAGCCCGAGGCGACGCTGCTCTCGACCTGCAACCGCACCGAAATCTACTGCGCCGGCGACAAGACCGACCTTGACCACACGCTGGAGTGGCTGGCGCACAACGGCGGCGTCTCGCCCGCCCTGCTGCGCTCGCATGCCTACACGTTGCAGGGCGACCAGGTCGCGCGCCATGCCTTTCGCGTGGCCAGCGGCCTGGATTCCATGGTGCTGGGCGAGCCACAAATCCTGGGGCAGATGAAAGACGCGGTGCGCGCCGCCGAAGATGCCGGCGCCATGGGCACCACACTGCACCAGCTGTTCCAGCGTTCCTTCGCCGTGGCCAAGGAAGTGCGCAGCAGCACCGAAATCGGCGCGCACAGCATCAGCATGGCGGCGGCCAGCGTGCGCCTGGCGGGCCAGCTGTTTGAGAACCTGAGTGATATCAAGGTGCTGTTTGTCGGCGCCGGCGAGATGATCGACCTGGCGGCCACCCACTTTGCCGCCAAAAACCCCAAGGCCATGGCGATTGCCAACCGCACGCTGGAGCGCGGCGAAAAGCTGGCTGGCCGCTTTGGTGCCGAAGTCATGCGCCTGGCCGATTTGCCCAGCCGCCTGCACGAATTCGACGCGGTGATCAGCTGCACCGCCAGCACGCTGCCCATCATCGGCCTGGGCGCCGTGGAGCGCGCCGTCAAGCTGCGCAAGCACCGCCCCATGTTCATGGTCGACCTGGCCGTGCCGCGCGACATCGAGCCCGAAGTCAAGGCCCTGCCCGACATCTACCTCTACACGGTGGACGACCTGGCGCACGTGGTGCAGACCGGCAAGGACAGCCGCAAGGCCGCCGTGGCGCAGGCCGAGGTCATCATCGACGCCGGCGTGCAGAATTTCATGCACTGGCTGGGCCAGCGCCGCAGCGTGCCGCTGATCCAGCAGCTCAATGCGCAGACCGACGAATGGCGCGCCGCCGAAATCGTGCGGGCCAAAAAGCTGTTGGCCAAGGGCGAGCCCATAGACACGGTGCTGGAAGCCTTGACCCGCGGCCTGACCCAGAAAATGCTGCACGGCACGCTGGCCGAGCTGCATGCGGGCGACGCCAGCAGCCGTGAAGCCACGGCGCAGGCCGTCTCCAGGCTGTTTTTGCGCGGCCAGCTGCCCAAAATCCAGCCCGACGACAAAGAGCGTTAGCGCACGTCCCTGCGCTAATGCCTCGCGCCGGCTGCCAGCCGGCAGCTTTATTGACGGCCTTGCGGCCTCCTCTTCGGCTCTTTCGGCTTTCCCGCCCCCACATCCATGAAACCCTTTCTTCGCCAAACCCTGGACCGCCAGCTTTTGCGGCTGCACGAGCTGGACGCGCTGCTGTCCGCCAGCGACGTGGTCAGCGACCTGGACCGTTTTCGCGCCCTGACCCGCGAACATGCCGAGGCCAGCGTGGTGGCCGAGCAGTACATGCGGCTGACCGGCCGCGAGGCCGACCTGGCCGGCGCCGAAAGCATGCTGGCCGAAGCCAAAGACGATCCCGAGATGGCCGCCATGGCCGAGGAAGAGATCGCCGCGGCCAAGGCCGACATCGCGCAGATCGACGAAGCCCTGCAGCTGATGCTGATTCCCAAGGACCCGGACGACGTGCGGCCGGCCTTTGTGGAAATCCGCGCGGGCACGGGCGGCGACGAGTCGGCGCTGTTTGCGGGCGACCTGTTCCGCATGTACACCCGCTTTGCCGAGCGCAACCGCTGGCAGGTCGAAATCATCAGCGAGTCGCCGAGCGAGCTGGGGGGCTACAAGGAGGTGGTGCTGCGCATCGAGGGCGCCGCCGACGCCATGGGCGTGGGCGTCTACGGCAAGCTGCGCTTTGAATCAGGCGGCCACCGCGTGCAACGCGTGCCCGCCACCGAAACCCAGGGCCGCATCCACACCAGCGCCTGCACCGTGGCCGTGATGCCCGAACCCGACGAGGCCGTGGCCATCCAGATCAACCCGGCCGACCTGCGCATAGACACCTACCGCGCCAGCGGCGCCGGCGGCCAGCACATCAACAAAACCGACTCGGCGGTGCGCATCACGCACATCCCGACCGGCATCGTCGCCGAATGCCAGGAGGGCCGCAGCCAGCACAGCAACAAGGCCCAGGCGCTCAAGGTGCTGACAGCGCGCATCCATGAAAAAGACCGCGCGGAGCGCGCCGCCAAGGACGCGGCCCTGCGCAAGGGCCTGGTCGGCACGGGCGACCGCAGCGACCGCATCCGCACCTACAACTTCCCGCAGGGGCGGCTGACCGACCACCGGATCAACCTGACGCTGTACAAGCTGCTGGCCATCATGGAAGGCGACCTGGGCGACGTGATCACCGCGCTGCAGGTGGCGCGCGGCGCCGAGCAGCTGGCCGAACTCGAAACCGCCAACAGCGCGCTCTGAGGCATCCCCGCCATGAACGCGCCCAACTGCGCCCAGGCCCTGGCCGCCGCCCAGACCCTGGGGCTGGACCGGCTGGACGCCCAGCTGCTGCTGCTGCACGCCCTGGGCAAGCCCGGCGACGCGCGGGCCTGGCTGCTGGCGCACGACACCGACGTGCTGCCGGAGCAGGCGGCGCAAGATTTCCGTGCCATGTGCCTGCGCCGGGTCGCCGGAGAGCCCCTGGCCTACATCGTCGGGGAAAAGGAGTTTTTCGGCCTGGCGCTGCGGGTGGATGCCCGTGTGCTGGTGCCACGGCCCGACACCGAAACCCTGGTGGAGTGGGCGCTCGAACGCCTGCGGGCACCCGGCGTGCCGGCGGCCCCCTCTGTGCTGGACCTGGGCACGGGCAGCGGCGCGATCGCGCTGGCCATCGCGCACAGCCTGCAGGCCGACGGCCGCCAGGGCAAGGTCGCGGCCGTGGATGCCAGCGCCGATGCGCTGGAGGTGGCCCGTGGCAATGCCGCGCGCCTGGGGCTGAAGCTGGACTTCATCCAAAGCCACTGGCTTGAGGAAGTTGGCGGACACTTTCATTTGATCGTCAGCAATCCGCCGTATATCGCCAGCACGGACCACCACCTGGAGGCCCTGGCCCACGAACCCCTGGCTGCGCTGGCCGCCGGCGCGGACGGGCTGGACGACATCCGCGAGATCGTCCAGCAGGCGCCCGGCCACCTGCTGCCGGGCGGCTGGCTGCTGCTGGAGCATGGTTACGACCAGGCCGAGGCGGTGTGCGCCCTGCTGGCCCAGGCCGGTTTTGACCAGGTTCAAAGCCGGCTGGACCTGGCCGGCATCGCGCGCTGCTCGGGTGGATTGTGGGCTGGCGGGTGAGCCGGCTACGCGGGATGCCAAACGGCGGGATAATCGGGCTGTTGAATTCTGCTTGCCAGATTCCATCTAACTAACATTGCCTGTCCCCGATCCGGGGCCGGGCACGGGCGCCAGGCCCTCCCAAGGATTCCCAAAGGATTTTCACCATGAGCAGCACAGACCCCACCCAGCAACGCATCGCCGAAATCGTCAAATCCAGCGATGTGGTCCTTTTCATGAAGGGCACGGCCCAGTTCCCCATGTGCGGTTTCTCCGGCCGCGCCATCCAGGTCCTCAAGGCCTGCGGCGTGAACAAGCCCGCCACGGTGAATGTGCTGGAGGACGAGGAAATTCGCCAGGGCATCAAGGAATTCAGCAACTGGCCCACCATCCCCCAGCTGTATGTGAAGGGCGAGTTCATAGGCGGCTCGGACATCATGATGGAGATGTACCAGAGCGGCGAACTCCAGCAGGTGCTGGGCACGCCGGCAGCCTGAAGGCATAGGCAGCCCCCTGCGGGCCGCCTCCCCTACCGGGTCAAATACCGGTCAGCGCGTGTAGCCCGAGCAGGCGCCCGCGTCCACACCGCCCTTGCATTCGCGCTTGAGGCGGGCGGTGCGCTGGGCGGGCGTTTCGCCGGAGCCATTGATGAATTTGGCCTTGCCGCCCGTCGCGGATTTGGCCGCGGCTTTTTTGGATTTGGACTTGGCGGGCTTGTCGCCCTCCGGCGCCGGCTGGGTTTGCGCCCGGGCCTGGCTTGCCGCCAGGGCGGCCACCATGATCGCGGCCAGGAATGGCGCCATCAAAGACTTCTTGCTCATTTTTCGCTCCCTCTCTTTTTTTGCTTTTTTGCTCTCTCACGAAACGCGGGTGACACCGCGTGCCTCGGCAAATTTTATTGCAGCTTGGGATCACCGAAAACTTCGTCATCGGGCGGTGTATCAGCCGGCAGGCGGAAACCCTCGCTGGCCCAGGCGCCCAAGTCTATGTTTTTGCAGCGCTCGCTGCAAAAGGGGCGAAACGGGTTGCTGGGCGCATAAACACTTTCACCGCCGCAGCCGGGGCATACGACCAGTTTGACGGGTGGGGATTCTTTTTTCATCGCAGGCATGTTTCAGGACAAGTCTGGGGAACCATCGGGCAATGCGGCCTATGGTTGGCAAGGCCCCGGGTCAGGAACAGAGCGTCAGTTCAAACGCCGAATCTTCGGTGCTGGCGTGCAGCCGGTCGTCGTCACCGTGGCGCATGAGGCGCACCGACACAATCAGGCGATTGCCGCTGATTTCGGGGATCAGCCCTAGGGTGGGATCTATCCGCAGGCGCAGGAGCTGGAAGGTGCGCCCTTGCGGCAGCGTCTGTTGGTATTGGCCGCCCGGCGCCACCACTTTTTGCGGCGCCCCGGAGTCGCGCAGCAAGGTCAGCAGCACGCGTATGGACTCGGCCAGGGGCACCAGCGGGGTGATCCAGCGCTGCAAGTCCTGCTTGCGTACCTCGGTCTGCAGGTGCTGCCATGCGTAATAGGCCGGCAGGTCAAATTCGCAGGTGCCGCCCGGAATGCCGACGCGGCTGCGGATGCTCATGAGCCAGTCGTTTTCGGTCAGCGATTGGCCGGCCTTGCCGGGCAGGCTGTTCAGGGCGGAAAAGCAGCTTTCGAGCTGGCCGGTCACCTCGTCAAGAACGGCCTCCGAAATGGCAGGGTTGCCGCGATAGCCGTTGAGTACGTGTTTCTGTTTCTCAAGGTCCTTAAGCACATCGGTCTTGAGGTCGGCCCGGGCGCCCACGTCCATGATTTCAAAGATGGTCGTGATGGCGTAGTGGTGGTCCGTCGGGCTGTCCCGTTCCACCAGTTCGCCAAGGCGGCGGAACAGGTGTTCAAGTCGCAAATACGTGCGTATGCGTTCGTGAAAAGGGTACTCGTAAAGGATCACAGCGCTATGTTTTCGTCGGCATCAATGAGGAGGTTTGTTTGCGCATCATAGCCCGAAGCGCGCGGCAAGCCGCCGCACCTCGGCGTCCAGGGCCTCCAGCGGCAAGCCATCATTGTGCAGGCATATGTCGGCGGCCGACAGGCGCTGCGCGCGGCTGGCCTGGCCGGCAATGACTTTTTCCACCGCCTCCCGGGGCCAGCCGTTGCGGGACATCACCCGGCTGACCTGCGTGGTTTCGCCGCAGTCCACGACCAGCACCCGGTCCAACTGCTGCCGCCAGCGGCCGGATTCGACTAACAGGGGGACGTCGAACACCACGCAGGCGCAGCCGGCGGCGGCGGCCTGCTCGTATTGCCGCAAGGTCTCCCGGCTGACCAGGGGGTGGACAATGGACTCCAGCCGCCGCCTGGCGGACGGATCGTCAAAGGCCAGCTGGCGCATCCGGTCCCGGTCCATGGCGCCTTCGGCCGTGACCATCTGGGCGCCGAACTGCGCGGCGATCTCCTTGACGGCAGCGCCGCCGGCCGCCGTGACCGCGCGGGAGATTGCGTCGGCATCCACCAGCGCCGCACCGCAAGCTACCAGGGTGCGGGCAACCGTGCTTTTTCCGCTGCCTATGCCGCCGGTCAGTCCGATGCGCAAAGCTGCACGGCGCATGGCATCACAGGCCGATAAACCGCAGGATGGATTGGGGCCCGAAGAGCATGGCCGTGAAGCCCGCCCCAGCCAGGAACGGGCCGAAAGGCACATAGCCGCCTTCACGCAATCCGCTGGAAAACTTCATCACGATGCCAACGACAGCGCCAATCACGGAAGCCATCAGGATCATGGGCACCAGCGCCGGCCAACCGAACCAGGCGCCGAGCGCGGCGAAAAGCTTGAAGTCGCCGTAGCCCATGCCTTCCTTGCCGGTCGCAAGTTTGAAGGCCCAGTACACCAGCCACAGACTGAGATACCCGGCCACAGCTCCCCACAAGGCCGTCGGCAGGTTGACCGACGGGTTCCACTGCAGGGCGGCGGCGATCAGGCCGGCCCATAGCAAAGGCAAGGTGATGTCGTCCGGCAGCAGTGTGGTGTCCCAGTCGATGACGGCAAGGGTCAGCAGCGCGGCGGAAAAACCGCACCAGGCCAGGGCGGTCAGCGACCAGCCCCAGCGCGACACGCAAAAGAAGAAGAGCGCGCCCGTCACCGCTTCCACCATGGGATAGCGCAAGCCGTAGGGCGTGCCGCACACCGAGCATTTGCCTCGAAGGAACAGGTAACTGGCGACCGGAATGTTTTCATACCAGCGTATGACATGGCCGCAGCTGGAGCAGCGCGAACGCGGCACCAGCAAATTGAATTTTTCGGTGGGCTCCTGGGGCGTTTCGCTCAGTTCGGCGCATTCCCGTGCCCACTGCCGCTCCATGATTTTGGGCAGGCGGTAGATGACGACGTTGAGAAAACTGCCGATCAGAAGGCCCAGAAAACCGGCCAGCAAAGCATCGAACGCCGGCCCCAGACCGATCCCCATCAAACGACTTGACCCAGCTTGAAAATAGGCAGATACATGGAGACCACAATGCCGCCAATCAGGGTGCCCAGGAACACAATGATGATGGGCTCCATCAGGCTGGAAAGGCCCGCCACCATTTCATCGACCTCAGCCTCGTAAAAGTCGGCGGCCTTGCCCAGCATGTGGTCGATGGAGCCGGATTCTTCGCCGATCGAGCACATCTGCAGCACCATGGACGGAAACAAATTGGCATTCGTCATGGCCGCCGTCAGGCTGGTACCGGTGGAAACTTCCTGCTGGATTTTCTCGGTGGCATCGGCAAACAGCGAATTGCCGGAAGCACCGCCGACGGAATCCAGCGCCTCCACCAGCGGCACGCCTGCGGCGAACATGGTCGAAAGCGTGCGGGTCCAGCGGGCGATACAGGATTTTTCGATCAGGGCGCCGAAGACGGGAATCTTGAGCAAAACCCTGTCCATGAACTTCTGCATTTTCTCGTTACGCTTCCAGGCCTGGAAGAAGAAGTAAAGCCCACCGCCTATGCCGCCGAAAATCAGCCACCAGTAAGCCACAAAAAACTCGCTGATCGCAATAACGATCAGCGTGGGCGCCGGCAAATCCGCGCCGAATGAGGAAAACACGGTTTTGAACGCCGGAATCACAAAAATCATGATGACGGCCACCACCACAAAGGCCACCACCACCACGGAGATGGGGTACATCAGGGCCGACTTGATCTTGGACTTGATGGCCTCGGTTTTTTCCATGTAGGTCGCAAGGCGGTCCAGCAGGGATTCCAGGATACCGGCGGCCTCGCCGGCCTCGACCAGGTTGCAATAGAGCGCATTGAAATACAGCGGGTATTTGCGAAACGCGGCGCTCAGGGAGGTGCCCGTTTCCACGTCTGTGCGCACATCATTGAGCAGCTTGGTGACGCTGGCGTTGGGATTGCCGCGGCCCACGATGTCAAACGACTGCAGCAGTGGTACGCCGGCCTTCATCATGGTGGCCAGCTGGCGGGTAAAAATGGCAATGTCCTTGGGGGCAATGGCCTTGCCTGAGCGCATCTTGCGCTTCTTGATTTTGGTGGGCAAGACGCCCTGGCGGCGCAGCGAGGACTTGACCTGATTTTCGCCAGCGGCCCGGATTTCTCCGCGGACCTGCTTGCCGCCACGGTCCTTGCCTTCCCATTCGAAGACAAATTCCTTGATGCCCTTGGATACTGCAGTTGCCATGATGCTTTCTCGTTGTATCGACAGTCTCAGACCGCCCTGTCGCCACGGTCACACCGCCGGGTGGCGGCGTTTGAACGCAGCTGCTTAAACATTGGTGCAGCCCAGAATTTCTTCCAGCGAAGTCATGCCGAGCTTGACTTTGGACAACCCCGACGCGCGCAAGCTTTTGACTCCCTCCGCCTCCGCCTGGGCCGCGATTTCCAGGGCGCTGCCGTCGCGAAGGACGATACGCTGAATCTCTTCGGAAATGGGCATAACCTGATAAACACCGACGCGGCCTTTGTAACCATTCGTACACATGGAGCAACCGACCGGCCGGTAAGGCGTCCAGGAGCCGTCCACATCGTCTTCGGTGAAACCCGCGTCCAGCAGGGTCTCGCGCGGGATGTCCGCAGGGGCTTTGCAGTTGGGGCACAGGCGCCGCGCCAGCCGCTGCGCGGTGATCAGAATCACGCTGGAAGCGATGTTGAAGGGTGCAATGCCCATGTTGCGCATACGCGTCAGTGTGGTCGGCGCATCGTTGGTGTGCAGCGTCGACATGACCATGTGGCCGGTCTGCGCGGCCTTGATCGCGATATCGGCGGTTTCGAGGTCCCGGATCTCACCGACCATGATGATGTCGGGATCCTGCCGCAGGAATGCCTTGAGCGCGACCGAAAAGGTCATGCCCGCCTTGTCGTTCATGCTGACCTGGTTGACGCCCGGCAAGGTGATTTCGGCGGGATCTTCGGCCGTCGCGATGTTGACACCGGGCTTGTTGAGGATGTTCAGGCAGGTGTAGAGCGAAACGGTCTTGCCCGAACCGGTGGGACCGGTCACGAGAACCATGCCGTACGGCCTCTGGATGGCGTGCAGCAGGCGCTCCTTCTCCGCGGGCTCATAGCCCAGGGCATCAATGCCCAGCTTGGCGCTGCTCGGGTCAAGAATACGGATGACGATTTTTTCGCCATACATGGTGGGCAGGGTGCTGACCCGGAAGTCGATGACGCGGTCCGGGCCGATTTTGAGCTTCATCTTGCCGTCTTGCGGCACACGCTTTTCGGAGATGTCGAGCTTGGAGATGACCTTGATGCGCGCAGCCAGCTTCTCCTTGATGGCCACGGGCGGCGAGGCGATTTCGCGCAATTCGCCGTCAACACGAAAACGCACGCGATAAGTGTGCTCAAACGGCTCGAAATGCAGATCGGAAGCCCGCATGCTGAAGGCATCGAGCAGCATTTTCTGCAGGAATTTGACAACCGGGGCATCTTCGACCTCGGAGACGCTGGCCTCGCTGTCCTCGGCCGTCGCGTCGGTGCTGGATTCGTCAAACTCGAAATCGTCGCCGATGATGCTTTCCATTGCCTCGGTCGCGGAGGTGTTGGAAGCCTCCACCAGCTTGGAAAGCTTGTCGTATTCGGCGATCACCCAGTCCACCCCCATCTGGGTGGAGAACTTGATTTTTTCCGCAGCCTCCTGATCGGACGGGTCGGCCGTCGCGACGATCAAACGGTTGTTGCGCTTGCTCAGGACAACAATGCGGTAGGTGGTGCAGATCTTGGGATCAAGCAGGCCCTTGGGCAAACGCTGGGCGTCAATGGCTTCCAGATCCAGCAAGGGCGCGGCAAAAGCCGTGGACATGGTATGAGCCAGGTCGAACGCGGAAACTGCGCCAGACCCCGTCAACTCGGCGATAAAGCTGGTGCGTCCGCTTTGGGCCTTGCGAAAAATGTCTTCGGCGGCCTTTTGACCCAGTTTTCCCGCCACCACCAGGGCCCGCCCCAGGCCGGGCAAGGCCATGGAAGGCGATTGGTTGATTGCGGTGTCGACAGCGGCCATGGTTCTCGGGTTTAGCTCAAATATGTATCATCGCTTATAGATTCCCGGGTGTAAATCGAAAACACCCTGACCGCCCCGGGCGGCGTTGGAACTATGCGAAGAAACGCACACTTAAGAAGAAAGAACACAGGCCTGGTCGGGGTGAGAGGATTCGAACCTCCGGCCTCTACGTCCCGAACGTAGCGCTCTACCAGGCTAAGCTACACCCCGCCGTCATACAAACAATCAGGAACGCCTCTCCAGCAATTGGGAGGCCAGCTGCGTCAAGGCATTACTGTAAATGTTTTGCGGCAACATCTGCAAGGCATTCAGCGCACGCTGGGCCTCCAGGGCCGCGGCATCCCGGGTTGCCGTTAAGGCGCCCGTATGGTGCACGATCTCGATGATCCGCGCCATCTGATCGGTCCCGCCGGTTTCAATGGCCCGCCGGATGGTGGCTCGCTCCGCCTCGCTGCCGCGCTGCATCGCAATGATCAAGGGAAGGGTTGCCTTGCCTTCCCGCAGGTCATCTCCCAGATTTTTCCCCATTTCCGACACATCGCCGTCGTAATCAAGCACGTCGTCGATCACCTGGAATGCCGTACCCAGCGCCTGCCCGTAGTCGGCGCAGCTTTGCTCGATAGCGGGCGACGACTGCGCCAGCAAGGCTGCCAGGCGGGCGCTTGCCTCGAACAGCTTGGCCGTTTTGGAGCGGATCACCCTGAGATAGCCCTCCTCGGACAGCGCCGCGTCATGCATATTCATGAGCTGCAGCACCTCGCCTTCCGCAATCACATTGGTGGCTTCGGCCAGGGTTTGCATGACGCGCATGTCCCCGGCCTCCACCATCATCTGAAAAGCCCGGGAGTACAGAAAATCGCCGACCAGCACGCTCGCCGGGTTGCCAAAGGCCTCGTTGGCGGTCGCGCGGCCGCGGCGCAAGGTGGATTCATCCACCACGTCGTCATGCAGCAGGGTCGCCGTGTGGATGAACTCCACGACAGCCGCGAGGTTGTAACGCTGGTCCCCCTGGTAGCCCAGCGCGCCGCACATCAGCAGCAAAAGGGCGGGGCGTAGCCGCTTTCCGCCGGCCGCCACGATGTAGCTGGAAACCTGGCTGACCAGCGGCACCTCGGACTTCAGTCGGCGCTCGATCACCATGTCCATCCCGCGCATGTCGTCGGCAATCAGGGCGAGGGCGGCGGCGGTGCTTGAAGAATTGGCAGACAAAAGGCGATCCAGACGTTAAGTTTGGCCGATTATAGGAAGCCGCCCTACCCGCCCCGGCCCGGCCGGCCCGGTAAACCAGCCTAAAAACCCGCAAAACCGCCCCGCTGGCCAATTCCGGCCTGCCATGCTAGAATAGCCGGCTCTGCGGAAATCCGTCTGCAGAACTCAATTTACGAGGTCTTACATGTACGCGGTCATAAAAACCGGTGGCAAACAATACAAGGTTGCTACCGGAGAAAAAATTAAAGTAGAACAGATTGCTGCGGACGTAGGCCAAGAGATCGTTATTGACCAGGTATTGGCTGTCGGCACCGGCAGCTCGATCACGGTTGGTACGCCCTTGGTGTCCGGCGCCACTGTTACAGTCACTGTCCTTTCGCAAGGTAGGCACGACAAGGTTCGCATTTTCAAAATGCGCCGTCGCAAGCACTACCAAAAGCGCCAGGGCCACCGGCAAAACTACACGGAACTGCAAATCGGCGCCATCGCCGGCTGAGCAGGGACGTACCAGGAGTAACGAAAAATGGCACAGAAAAAAGGCGGCGGCTCTACGCGAAACGGGCGTGATTCACAGCCCAAAATGCTGGGCGTCAAGAAATTTGGCGGTGAAGTCATCAACGCAGGCAGCATCATCGTGCGCCAGCGCGGCACCAAGTTCCATCCAGGCGTCAATGTCGGCATCGGCAAGGACCACACCCTGTTTGCACTGGTCGACGGTTCGGTCTCGTTTTCCGTCAAGGGCGCGCTGAACAAGCACACCGTGGACGTGACCCCGGCGTAAGCTGATCACTTCGATAAGTCACTTCGACTGAAACGAAGCCCCGACCTGTCGGGGCTTTTTTGTTTGTAAACTTGATCCGGCTCCCACCGTCCCTGTTTTAACCGCGGCACTCCCATCATGAAATTTGTTGACGAAGCCTTTATTGACATTGCCGCAGGCGATGGCGGGAGTGGCTGCGTCTCGTTCAGCCACGAAAAATACAAAGAATTCGGCGGCCCCAACGGTGGCGACGGCGGGCGCGGCGGCCATGTGTACGCGGTGGCCGACATCAACCTGAACACCCTGGTGGACTTCCGGTTTTCGCGCCGCCACGAGGCCCGCAACGGACAGCACGGCATGGGCTCGGACATGTTCGGCGCCAAGGGCGACGACATCATCCTCAAGATGCCGGTGGGCACCATCCTGACCGACGCCGAGACCGGCGAGGTTCTCTTTGAGCTGCTGGTTCCCGGCGAACAGGTCCTGATCGCCAAAGGCGGCGACGGCGGTTTCGGCAACCTGCGTTTCAAGAGCTCGACCAACCGCGCGCCGCGCAGCAAGACGCCCGGCTGGCCCGGCGAGCGCAAAAGCCTCAAGCTGGAACTCAAGGTTCTGGCGGACGTCGGCCTGCTCGGCATGCCCAATGCCGGCAAGTCCACCTTCATCTCGGCGGTCTCCAATGCCCGCCCCCGCATCGCCGACTACCCTTTCACCACACTTCACCCCAACCTGGGCGTGGTGCGGGTGGGCCCCGAGCAAAGTTTTGTGGTGGCCGACCTGCCCGGCCTGATCGAAGGCGCTTCCGAAGGCGCGGGCCTGGGCCATCTCTTCCTGCGGCACCTGCAGCGCACCCGCCTGCTGCTGCACATCGTGGACCTGGCGCCCTTCGACGAGGGCGTGGACCCGGTGGCGCAGGCCAAGGCCATCGTCGGCGAGCTCAAGAAATACGACGAAGCGCTGTATGAAAAGCCACGCTGGCTGGTTCTCAACAAACTGGACATGGTGGACGGCGACAAGCGCGCCGCCATCGTCAAGGATTTCGTCAAGCGTTTCAAATTCAAGGGCCCGGTGTTCGAGATTTCGGCGCTGACGCGCGAGGGCTGCGAGCACCTGATCAAGACGATCTACCAGCACGTCAAGCAGGTTCAGAAAAGCGAACAACCCGTGGAAGAAATCGACCCGCGCTTTGCCCCGCTGCCCCCTGAACCGCCGGAATCGTCCTGACCCCTCGTTTCCGGCACCCAGGCAGGTGCAGGGCTGCACTTGCCACCCAACAACAATCGCTGCTGACGCCCGTATCGACGGGACCGCAGCCCGAGAAGTACAGAACATGCAAGACAAACCCGGCTCCACCGTCCTGCGCAACGCCAGACGCATTGTGGTCAAGGTGGGTTCCAGCCTGGTCACCAATGAGGGCCGCGGGCTGGATGCGACCGCTATCGGCCAATGGTGCGAACAGCTGGCGGCCCTCGTCAAGGACGGGCGCGAGGTGATCATGGTGAGCAGCGGCGCCATTGCCGAGGGCATGAAACGCCTGAACTGGAGCAGCCGCCCCAAGGCCATCCATGAACTGCAGGCGGCAGCCGCGGTGGGCCAGATGGGCCTGGTCCAGGTCTACGAGACCAAACTGCGCGAAAACGGCATAGGCAGCGCACAGGTCCTGCTCACGCATGCCGACCTGGCCGACCGCGAGCGCTACATCAACGCCCGCTCTACCCTGCTGGCCCTGCTGCAGCTGGGCGTCGTGCCCGTCATCAACGAAAACGACACGGTGGTCAACGACGAAATCAAGTTCGGCGACAACGACACGCTGGGCGCATTGGTGGCCAATCTGGTGGAAGCCGACGCACTGGTCATCCTCACGGACCAGAAGGGCCTGTACACCGCCGACCCGCGCAAGGACCCGGCGGCGCAGTTTGTGCACGAAGCCAAAGCCGGCGACCCGGCGCTGGAAGCCATGGCGGGGGGCGCTGGCTCCAGCATCGGCAAGGGCGGCATGATCACCAAGATACTGGCCGCCAAGCGAGCGGCGGGATCGGGCGCCTCCACCGTGATTGCCTGGGGCCGTGAGCCGCAGGCGCTGATCCGGCTGGTACAGGGCGAGCCCATAGGCACCCTGCTGGTGGCGCAGACCCAGAAACTGCAGGCGCGCAAGCAATGGATGGCCGATCACCTTCAGATGCGCGGCTCGGTCACCGTGGACGCGGGCGCGGTGGTCAAGGTACAGGGCGAGGGCAAAAGCCTGCTGCCCATAGGCATGACGGCGGTCCAGGGTGAGTTTTCGCGCGGCGACGTCATCGCCATACGTAGCCCCGAAGGCACGGAGATCGCGCGCGGACTCGCCAACTACTCCAGCGCCGAAGCCCGGCTGATCTGCCGCAAGGCCTCTACCGAATTCGAGAGGCTGCTGGGGTATACGGGTGAACCCGAAATGGTTCACCGCACCAACCTCGTATTGACCCGCTAATCCCTCTTGGGTGTTCAGCGGGGGCCGGCCGGCTTATTCAACCATCCTGAAGTTCTGGTTCTTCAGGCGCCTGACCAGCGTATCAACCGAAGTCGCGGGCGCCGCGCTGTCGCAGGCGCCGGCCCGGGCGAAGCGCAGTGCATGTTTGGACGGCATGTTTTCAAACATTGAACGCCATTCCGGCTTGCTCACATGGGTCCACTTTCCGTCCGATGAATAGCGGGCATAGGTCTTGAATTCGCCGGTCGTGCAGCGTATGCCTTCGTACATCACATTGCTGGCTCCGCTGGCATTTGAAGCCACCATGACATAGCGCACGATCCCGTCTTTCTGGGAGATGCTGATGGTCGCCGGGTCCACGCCATAGACCAGCTGGGAATTGGGCGAGACCTCGAGTGTGATCAGCTTCTTGACGTCGAACGCCGGTGGCGGCGGCGTCTCGATTTCCTTCCAGTCGGCGGGGTCCTCGAACGCGTATACCTGGGCTTGCGCCGGACCCGAGGCGTTAAGCGCCATCAGGAAGAACGTGGCCAGAAAGGCCGATTTGAATTTCATGGTTTTGTGTTGGTGGGATCCGCGCCCAGGCTGGTTTGCGGATCAGGTTCAAAGGTGGCGCCCGGCGGCAATTCAAAAGAGGCGCCCGGCCTGATCTGGGCGTGAAAAGACTCGCCCGGGGCGTGGAATCCGGCGTCGCCGGACGGGCCCGCGTGGTCGCGCTGGTGCAGGCCGCCGCGCAGGTAGCGGTTGCGATGATCGGGACGCGGCTCGGCCCGGTTGTCCACGCGCGGGACAAACCTGGCGAGCTCAGTCAACGCCATTTCATAGACACCGCGCTTGAATTCGACCACCACGTCCAGCGGCACCCAGTAGTCGTTCCAGCGCCAGGCATCGAATTCGGGATGGTCGGTGGCGCGCAGGTTCAAGTCCCAGTCGTGGCCAACCAGTTGAAGGAGAAACCAGATTTGCTTCTGGCCTTTGTAATGTCCGCGCGCATCCCGGCGGATGAACCGGTCAGGCACCTCATAGCGCAACCAGTCTCGGGTTCGGGCCAGCACATTCACATGCTGCGGCAACAGCCCCACTTCTTCATGCAACTCGCGGTACATGGCCTGCTCGGGATTTTCGCCCCGATCAATGCCACCCTGCGGAAACTGCCACGAGTGGGTACGGATACGTTTGCCCCAAAATACCTGACTTCTCTGGTTGAGCAAGATGATGCCGACGTTGGGCCTAAAGCCGTCCCGGTCAAGCATAATCAAACCTCAAATTTTTTAAACTGAGTCCATTATGCACAGCGAAGGCCCCAGCGCCAAGCGCACGGCGGGCTGCAGCACCTTTTCCCCCATTTCCAACCCCGGAATCCCCGAAAACCGCCCATGAAAGCCTCCCAGTTCTTCATTTCCACCCTCAAGGAAGCCCCTGCCGACGCGGAAGTCGTCAGCCACCAGCTCATGATGCGGGCCGGCATGATCAAGAAACTGGGCGCCGGCGTTTACAACTACATGCCCATGGGCCTGCGCGTAATCCGCAAGGTCGAAGCCATCGTGCGTGAGGAAATGAACCGCGCCGGCGCCGTGGAAATGACCATGCCGGTGATCCAGCCGGCCGAGCTCTGGCAGGAAACCGGCCGTTTTGAAAAAATGGGCCCCGAGCTGCTACGCATCAAGGACCGCCACGGCCGCGACTTCGTGGTCCAGCCGACCAGCGAAGAAGTCGTCACCGACGTGATGCGCCAGGACATCAAGAGCTACAAGCAGCTGCCCAAGAACCTGTACCAGATCCAGACCAAGTTCCGCGACGAACGCCGGCCGCGCTTTGGCCTGATGCGCGGGCGCGAGTTCATCATGAAGGACGCCTACAGCTTCGACCGCGACCAGGCCGGCGCCAAGGCCAGCTACCAGGCCATGGCGGCCGCCTACCGCAGGATTTTTGACCGCTTCGGCCTGAGCTACCGGGCGGTGGCCGCCGACAGCGGCGCCATAGGCGGCGACCTCAGCGAGGAATTCCAGGTGATCGCCGCGACAGGCGAGGACGCCATCGTCTACTGCCCCGGCAGCGACTATGCCGCCAACATGGAAAAAGCCGAGGCGTTGCCGCCCCAGGGCGCGCGCAAGCCGGCATCGCAGGCCATGGCCAAAACACCGACCCCGGGCAAGGCCACCTGCGCCGACGTGGCCGAGCTGCTGGGCATCCCGCTGAACACCACCGTCAAGTCGCTGGTGCTGGCCACCGACGAACTCGACGAGGCGGGCAAGCCCGTCAAATCACAGGTCTGGCTGCTGCTGCTGCGCGGCGACCACGACATGAACGAAGTCAAGGTCGGAAAGGTGCCGGGCCTGGCGGATTTCCGCTTCGCGACCCTGCCCGAGATCGAGGACCATTTCGGCTGCAAGCCGGGTTACCTCGGCCCGCTGAACCTGAAAAAGCCCGTCAAGCTGGTGGTGGACCGCGAAGCCGCGGCACTCGCCGACTGGGTGTGCGGCGCCAATGAAGTCGATTTCCACATGACTGGCGTCAACTGGGGCCGCGACCTACCCGAACCCGAGCTGGTGTTGGACCTGCGAAACGTGGTGGCCGGCGACCCGTCGCCGGACGGCAAAGGCGCACTGGCCATAGAGCGCGGCATCGAGATCGGCCATGTGTTCTACCTCGGCACCAAATACAGCCGGGCCATGAACGCCACCTTCCTGGGCGAGAACGGCAAGCCCCAGTTCATGGAGATGGGCTGCTACGGCATAGGCATCACGCGCCTGCCGGCCGCGGCCATCGAGCAGAACCACGACGAGCGCGGCATCATCTGGCCCGACGCCATCGCGCCTTTCACCGTGGTGCTGTGCCCCATCAGCCCCGACCGCTTCCCCGAGGTCGAAGCCGCCGCGAACAAACTGTATGGCGAGTTGCTCGCGGCCGGCGTGGACGTGATCCTGGATGACCGCGGCGAGCGGCCCGGCGCCATGTTCGCCGACTGGGAATTGATAGGCGTGCCGCACCGCGTCACCATAGGCGACCGCGGCCTCAAGGACGGCCAGCTTGAGTACCAGCACCGCCGCGATGCGGCTTCCAGCAAGATCGACGTGGCAACCGCCTTCGACTTCCTCAAGGGAAAGCTGGCGCTTTGAGTTTTCCATGGTTCCCGTGCGCCCATTGACCATGTCCGCATCCGGCGGTGCCCCGGCAAAGGCGCAAGGGCTCTCCCGGCGAAACTGCCTGGCTTTGCCCCTGGCCTGCAGCCCCCTGCTGTTGGCCGGACGGGCGCATGCCGGCGCGCAAGTTGAAGAGCCGCTGGTCGACTCGGTGCGCACCGCGCTGAGCTCAGCCATCGCCAACCAGGCGCCTCCCGTGCCCGAATTCAAGGACACGGAAAGCCGCCTGGCCTACCTGCGCTGGCTGGGCGCCATGAGCGACCGGCTCAAGAAGAAAAAACCCGAATTTCAGGTCCGCAAGGAATTTTTGCAAACCGTCTGGTACGAAAGCAAACGTGCCGGGCTGGACACCACGCTGGTGTTGGGCCTGATCCAGGTCGAGAGCAACTTTCGCAAGTTCGCGGTCAGCAATGTGGGCGCGCGCGGCTACATGCAGGTCATGCCCTTCTGGACACGCGTAATCGGGGACGGCGACCCAGGCAAGCTCTTTCACATGCAGACCAACCTGCGCTTTGGCTGCGTGATCCTGCGCCACTACCTGGACAGGGAGCGCGGCGACCTCTTCATGGGGTTGGGACGCTACAACGGCTCACGCGGCAAATCACCTTACCCCGATGCGGTGCTGGGTGCCAGCAAGAATTGGGTGTTTGCCGCTGAGCGGCCCTGACGAAGCGCAGAAAAAGCTCAGCAGGTCGCGCCGGCAAAGCCCCGCTCTTCGGCAAACCAGGCGAGCACCGGCACCGTACCGGGCAAGACAGGCTCCACACTGACCGGCAGCGACTGCCAGGCGAAAGACTGGCCCTCATGCATCTGCAGCTCGCCGGCCCATTCGAACACCTTGCAAAAATTCAGGCGCACCAGCGCGTGCGGGTAGTCGACCATCTCGACCTTCCAGGGATGGACCGCGCCTATGGTCACACCGATTTCTTCCTGCAGCTCGCGGCGCAGCGCGGCTTCGACGCTTTCGCCCCGCTCCAGCTTGCCGCCCGGAAATTCCCAGTAGCCTTCGTAGACCTTGCCCGGCGGGCGGGAGGTCAGCAAGAAGTCGCCATCGGGGCGGATCAAAACGCCCACCGCGACATCGACCACCTTGCGGTCCGCGCCGCCCTCGCGTGGCCTTTCACCGTCGGCAACCAGCACGCTCATGTCGAATGGTCAGGCGCTTGGTCGGCCTGCTCAGGCGACGCGGTGGCGGCAGCGCCCGGCCGCTCGTAGGCCGCGATAGGCGCCGCCGCCACAGGCCGGCTGGCCGTGTCGCGGCCGGCGTAATCGCGGGCAAACTGGTAGGCCACCCGGCCGCTGCGCGAGCCGCGCTCCAGCGCCCAGACCAGGGACGCCGGTTTTGCCGCGGCAATCGCATCCTGGCCCACGCCGAAGGACGACAGCCACTGCGCGACGATGCTCAGGTATTCGTCCTGGCTAAAGGGATAAAAGCTGACCCAGAGACCGAAGCGTTCTGACAGCGAAATCTTCTCTTCGACCACCTCTCCGGGATGTACTTCACCGTCGTCCCCGTGGGTATAGGTGAGGTTCTCCGTCATGTACTCGGGCAGCAGGTGGCGCCGGTTGCTGGTGGCGTAGATCAGCACATTGGGCGTAGCCGCCGCGACGGATCCGTCCAGGATGGACTTGAGCGCCTTGTAGCCCGGCTCGCCTTCCTCAAAACTCAGGTCGTCGCAAAAGACAATGAATTTTTCAGGCAGGCCGGACACCACGTCGACGATGTCCGGCAAGTCGGTTAGGTCGGTCTTGTCTACTTCAATCAGGCGCAGGCCGCGCGAGGAATATTCATTGAGGCAGGCCTTGATCAGCGAAGACTTGCCGGTGCCGCGCGCGCCCGTCAGCAGCACGTTATTGGCGGGCTTGCCCAGCACGAACTGCTCGGTGTTGCGCTTGATCTTTTCCTTCTGGTCCTCGATTTCCTTGAGGTCACCCAGGCGCATATTGCCGATGTGCCGCACCGGCTCCAGCGAGCCGTGGCCGGAACTGCGCTTGCGGTAGCGGTAGGCGATCGAGGCAGTCCAGTCCGGCGGGGCCAATGGCTGCGGCAGCACGGACTCGATCCGCGCCATCAGGGATTCGACGCGGGCGATCAGGCGCTCAAACTGCTCGTTCATACGGGCTCAACTTCTGTAGTCGGCGTTGATCTTGACGTAGTCGTAGGAAAAATCACAGGTCCAGACGGTGTCGCTCGCCGTGCCGCGGCCCAGCACCACGCGCACCGTGATCTCGCTTTGTTTCATCACGCGCTGGCCGTCGGCCTCGACGTAGCCGGGATGGCGGCCGCCGTTTTTGGCCACC
Organism: Polaromonas sp. P1_A2; assembly: GCF_056406895.1. Taxonomy (NCBI): domain Bacteria; kingdom Pseudomonadati; phylum Pseudomonadota; class Betaproteobacteria; order Burkholderiales; family Comamonadaceae; genus Polaromonas; species Polaromonas sp. P1_A2. Next base: position 664,042 of record NZ_JBFTZI010000003.1, read on the forward strand.
AGTACCTCATCAAGGTACAGGTCAATCCTGGTCTGGTCCAGGTCCTCGATGCCGGCATAACCTACGGCCGCCAGGATGCGGCCGAGGTTGGGGTCACTGGCAAAGAAGGCGGTTTTGACCAGGGGCGAATGAGCGATCGCGTAAGCCACCTTGCGGCATTCCTCGCCGGTCTTGCCGCCTTCGACCTGGATGGTCATGAACTTGGTGGCGCCCTCGCCGTCGCGCACGATGGCCTGCGCCAGCTGCCGGGCGATGTCCAGCATGGCGGCGCGCAAGGCCTGGCCTTCAGCGCTGTCCAGCGAAGCCACGGGCGCGTGGGCGGCCTTGTTGGTGGCGACCACCACAAAGGAGTCGTTGGTCGAGGTGTCGCCGTCCACCGTCACGCGGTTGAACGATCCCTCGGCCAGTTCCCGGGCCAGCTGGGCCATGAGCGGCTGGGCCACACAGGCATCCGTTGCCAGGAAACCCAGCATGGTGGCCATATTCGGCCGTATCATGCCGGCGCCCTTGCTGATGCCGGTGATGGTGACGTCGGCACCCGCGATCTTGATGCGTTTGGAAAATGCCTTGGCCACGGTGTCGGTGGTCATGATGGCTTCGGCCGCGTTGCCCCAGTTGTTTTCCTTCGCGTCGGCCAGCGCGGCCGGCAGGCCCGCCGCGATGCGGTCGTTGGGCAGGGACTCCATGATGACCCCGGTGGAAAACGGCAACACCTGTTCGGGCGCGATATCCAGCAGGCGAGCCAGCGCGATGCAGCTGGCATGGGCACGGCTCAGGCCGTCGTCGCCGGTGCCGGCATTGGCGTTGCCGGTGTTGATGACCATTGCGCGTATGCCCGCCGTCTTGCCGCCATTTTTTGCGAGGTGCTCACGGCAGATCTGCACGGGCGCGGCGCAAAAGCGGTTTTGCGTGAAGACCGCGCCTACCGAGGCACCCTCATCGAGCAGCAGCACGGAAAGGTCCTTGCGGTTGGCTTTGCGTATGCCTGCTTCGGTGATGCCCCAGCGTACGCCGGGCACGGGGTAAAGGTCCGCAGCGGGCGTGGCGACCAGATTGACGGGCATGGTTGACTCCGGAAAACCAGTGGGGGTTGGAAGACGTTCAGCCGGCGCCGGCGCTCAGTTCAGCTGGCCGTGGCAGTTCTTGTATTTTTTCCCCGAGCCGCAAGGGCAAGGGTCGTTGCGGCCCACGCGGGGCACATCGCCGGCCGGCACGGCCGGCGCGCGGCGCTGCGATTCCTCGTCCACCGTGGTTTCCACCCCGCCGGTTTCGGTGGGCGCGGTGTAGGTGACGTTGGCGATGTTTTCAGCGCGGCTCTCCATTTCCTCGGCCGCCTGTTCGAGCTGCTCGCCCGACTGGATCTTGACCGTCATCAGGACTTTGGTGACTTCGTTCTTCACGCTGTCGAGCAGCTGGCCGAACAGTTCAAAGGCTTCGCGCTTGTACTCCTGCTTGGGTTGCTTTTGCGCATAGCCGCGCAGGTGTATGCCCTGGCGCAGGTAGTCGAGGGCGCTCAGGTGCTCGCGCCAGTGGCTGTCTATGCTTTGCAGCAGGACCACGCGCTCGAACTGCGTGAAGTTTTCTTCACCGATTTTCTGGACCTTGTCGGCAAAGGCGGCATTGGCGGCCGCTATGACTTTTTCGACCACCTCTTCATCGGTGATGGCGGTGGCGGATTCCAGTTCCTGGCGCAGCGGCAGCTCGATCTGCCACTCCTCGCGCAGCACATTTTCAAGGCCCGCCACGTCCCATTGTTCCTCGACGCTTTCAGCCGGCACATACTGCCGTGCCAGGTCGGTGAAGCAGCCTTCGCGCAGCGAGGCGATCTGCGCCTGCAGGCTACCGGCGTCCATGATGTCGTTGCGCTGCTGGTAGATCACCTTGCGCTGGTCGTTGGCGACGTCGTCGTATTCGAGCAGCTGTTTGCGGATGTCGAAGTTGCGCGCCTCGACCTTGCGCTGGGCCGACTCGATGCTGCGGGTGACGATGCCCGCCTCGATGGCCTCGCCGTCGGGCATCTTCAAGCGCTCCATGATGGCCTTGACACGGTCGCCCGCGAAGATGCGCATCAGCGGGTCGTCCAGGCTCAGGTAGAAGCGCGACGAGCCGGGGTCGCCCTGGCGGCCGGAGCGGCCGCGCAACTGGTTGTCGATACGGCGCGACTCGTGGCGCTCGGTCGCGATGATGCGCAGGCCGCCCAATCCGGTGACCTGTTCGTGCTCCTGCTTCCACACCGCGCGCAGGCGGGAAATTTCCGCTTCTTTGGCGGCAGCATCCATGGCTTCGTCCGCTTCAACCGCTTCGATCAGCTTTTCAACATTGCCGCCCAGCACGATGTCGGTGCCGCGGCCGGCCATGTTGGTGGCGATGGTGATCATCTTCGGGCGCCCCGCCTGCGCGATGATGTCGGCCTCGCGGGCATGCTGCTTGGCATTGAGCACCTGGTGCGGCAGGTCTTCCTTGACCAGCAACTGGTCGATGATCTCGGAGTTTTCGATCGAGGTCGTACCGACCAGCACGGGCTGGCCGCGCTCATAGCACTCGCGGATGTCCTTGATAGCGGCTTCGTATTTTTCGCGCGTTGTTTTGTAAACGCGGTCGAGCTGGTCGTCACGGCGGCTCACGCGGTTGGGCGGAATCACCGTGGTTTCGAGGCCGTAAATCTCCTGGAATTCGTAGGCCTCGGTGTCGGCGGTTCCGGTCATGCCGGCCAGCTTGGTGTAAAGGCGGAAATAGTTCTGGAAGGTGATGGACGCCAGGGTCTGGTTCTCGGCCTGGATTTGCACGCCTTCCTTGGCTTCGACGGCCTGGTGCAGCCCGTCGCTCCAGCGGCGGCCCGACATCAGGCGGCCGGTGAACTCATCGACGATCACGACTTCGCCGTCCTGCACCACGTAATGCTGGTCGCGGTGGTACAGCAGGTTGGCGCGCAGCGCCGCATACAGGTGGTGCATCAGCGAGATGTTGGCCGGGTCGTACAACGTGGCGCCTTCGGGGATCAGGCCCAGGTTGAACAGCAGGCGCTCGGCGTTCTCGTGGCCCTGCTCGGTCAGGAACACCTGGTGGCTCTTCTCGTCGATGGTGAAGTCGCCCGGCTTGGTCACGCCCTCGCCGGTGCGCGGATCGGCTTCGCCCTCCTGGCGCGTCAGCATCGGGACGACCTTGTTCATCGCCAGGTACATCTCGGTGTGGTCTTCAGCCTGGCCGCTGATGATGAGCGGCGTGCGCGCCTCGTCGATCAGGATGGAGTCCACCTCGTCGACGATGGCGTAGTTCAGGCCGCGCTGCACGCGGTCCGCCACCTCGTAGACCATGTTGTCGCGCAGGTAGTCGAAACCGTATTCGTTGTTGGTGCCGTAGGTGATGTCGGAACCGTAGGCGGCCTGCTTTTCCTCGCGCGACATGTTGGGCAGGTTGATGCCCACCGTCAGACCCAGGAAGTTGTAGAGCTTGCCCATCCAGCGCGCGTCGCGGCTGGCCAGGTAGTCATTGACCGTCACCACGTGGACGCCCTTGCCGGTCAAGGCATTGAGGTAGACCGGCAGCGTGGCGGTCAGGGTCTTGCCCTCGCCGGTGCGCATTTCGGAAATCTTGCCGTTGTGCAGCGACATGCCGCCCAGCATCTGCACGTCGAAGTGGCGCATCTTCATGACACGCTTGCTGCCTTCCCGCACTACCGCGAAAGCCTCGGGAAGAATCGCATCGAGCTCTTCGCCGGCGGCTACCCGGTCCTTGAACTCCTGGGTTTTGGCGCGAAGCTGGTCGTCGTCAAGCTTTTCGTACTGGGTCTCCAGCGCATTGATGCGTTCTACGGTTTTGCGGTAGGTTTTGAGCAGCCTGTCGTTGCGGCTGCCGAAAATTTTGGTCAGGATGTTGGAAGCCATAAATGCGAGGCCGCCTTGACCGCTCCCCATGAGCTGGCAATGCGGCCGAAATCCCTTATTGAGTACGGAACCTAGGTGTGGGCGCCATCAGTGAGTTCAACTGGGCCCAAACCTCTGATTTTAGCGCCGCCAAGGGAGCCGCACGGCCGTCCGGGAGAAAACCGTCATCAGGAATGAAAAGCCATGCCCGCACGCGCGGCAGGCGCGCGCCGCCTAGTGAGGGCGTGGCAGCTGTGCAGGCGCCGGGAGCGGAGACCGTGCGCCGGCCGATGCCACCATGGGCCCGGGCAGTTTTTGCCCCGCGGTCAGGAATTTCTGCGGATCCTGGAAAACGCCCTGCACCAGTACCTCGAAATGCAGGTGCGGGCCTGTGGACCGGCCGGTGGTGCCGACTTCGGCGATCTTCTGGCCGCGTTTGACCAGGTCGCCCTTTTTGACCAGCACGCGCGAAGCGTGGGCATAACGCGTGACGAGCTCATTGCCGTGGTCGACTTCCACCATATTGCCGTAGGCCGGGTGGTACTCCTGCGTGACGACAACACCACCCGCGGCGGCCAGGATGGCCGTGCCCGGTTCGGAGGGGAAATCGAGCCCGGTGTGCAGCGCGGAGCGGCCGTTCATCGGGTCTATGCGCCAGCCGAAAGGCGAACCGAGGTTGCCCCCGGCGACCGGCTCCTGGGTGGGAACCATCATTTTTTTGATCTTCTGGTCGAACAGGCGCGACTCCATCACGGTCATGAGGTCGACCCGCTGGTCGGTGAGTTTGTCCAGGTCCGCCAGCGTGGCCTGCAGCTCCTGCATGGTGAGCGAAGGGCCGGCCACCAGCGCGCCGCCGCGGCCGGGCGTGACCTTGATGTCGTTGGGATTGACGCCGGCCAGGCCCGACACCCGCTCGCCGAGCGCCTCGAGCTGCATCATCTTGGCCTGCATTTCGCCGACCCGCTTGGCCATCACGTCGAGGTTTTCGCGCATAAAGCGGTCGCGCTGGTCGAATTCGTCCTTGACCATGAGCTTGACCAGCGAGCCGACGACCGGCCAGCCTTCGCGGGCCCCCTTGAGAAACACCCAGTGGTAGAGGCCCGCGGCCACAAGCATCAGCGCCAGCGCGGCGACAAAACCCGCAAGAACCAGTTTTGTCCCGCTTAAGTAAATGGCCCGGCTTTTCGCCAGCCACGCATCCGTGATAATCAAATGCACTTGTCTACCTCTTTAAAAGCTTGCGCTCATCAGGCCGCGCACCGTTCATCATGACTTCCGACCGGCGCCTTCCGCAGGCGCTCTCCGCTTACCAGGCCGCCGGGAATTCGCCCTCCCTGGCGCGGCTGACCGAACTCGTCCGGGAATCCAGCGACAGGCTCAAGGCCATTGAGCCGCTGCTGCCCGAAGCCCTGCGCCCCGCGGTTCAGGCCGGCCCCATAGACGGCGAAACCTGGTGCCTGCTGGTCAGCGGCAACGCCGCCGCCGCCAAGATCCGCCAGTTACTCCCCTTGATCCAAGCCCGCCTTATAGGCAAAGGTTGGAAGGTTACCTCAATCCGACTCAAGATCCTAATAAGCAAAAAGTAGTAAACCAGCCTCTTCACATAACGGCAGGAAGGCATGCAAGATAAAGCCCTGCCTGATGGCTCGCTACAAAATTGGTAGCGTATGGTACCCATGTTGCATGGGGAAGGCAAGGATGCCGGAAAAATGGTGCCGCTTGTCGGAATCGAACTGACGACCTACCGCTTACAAGGCGGTTGCTCTACCAACTGAGCTAAAGCGGCACAAGGGGATTTTACTTGACCCGTTTCAGCGAAGGCCGCGCACGCGGAGGCTTGGGGGGTTCAGGGTTGTCGGGGCCGCCATCTTGCGCATCGGGCGCGCTGTCCGGCACCAGTTGCATGATCTTGCTTTCGGGTCCGTCCGCCGGGTTGTGCTGCGCCGGAGCGGGAGCCGGCGACACGGCGGGAGCCGTCAGGCCGGCGTCACTGCCCCCTTCGGCGCCGGAAACGGGGCCTGTAGCGGGCGCGGCCATGGGAAACGCCATACCCTGCCCGTTTTCACGGGCATAGATGGCGATCACATGGCTGATGGGCACCATGATTTCCCGGGCGCTGCCGGCAAAACGGGCCTTGAACTCAATGAAATCATTGCCCAGCTTGAGCGACGAGGTCGCGTCAAAGCTGATGTTGAGCACGATCTCATTGTTTTTCACGTACTCGCGCGGCACCTGTACGGTCTCATCCACCGACACGGCCACGTAAGGCGTGAAGCCGTTGTCGGTGCACCATTCATAGAGCGCCCTTATCAGGTAGGGTCGCGTCGACGTGGCGTCCAGGGCATTCATGAATTCAGCCATGCGAGGTGAGGCGAGGCGCTCCGCTCCAGCAGGGGCCGCGGAACCGGCTTTGCCGGGCCGCAGGCGCAGCGGCCCCCTCGGGGGGCAGCGCAGTACGCGAAGCGACAAGCGTGGGGGCCATATTATTTGCGCATCACTTTTTCGGACGGCGTCAGCGCTTCGATATAGGCCGGGCGCGAGAAAATGCGTTCCGCGTACTTGAGCAGCGGCGCGGCATTCTTCGACAGGTCGATGTCGTAGTAATCCAGGCGCCACAGCAAGGGAGCGATCGCCACGTCCAGCATGGAGAAGTTGTCGCCCAGCATGAACTTGTTCTTCAGGAAGATGGGCGCGAGCTGCGTCAGGCGGTCACGGATGTGCGAGCGGGCCTTTTCCAGCGCCTTTTCATTGCCCTTGGACGCGCGCGATTCCAGCGTGCTGACATGGACGAACAGTTCTTTTTCGAAGTTCAGCAAAAACAGGCGAACGCGCGCGCGGTCGACCGGGTCGCCGGGCATCAGTTGCGGGTGCGGAAAGCGCTCGTCGATGTACTCGTTGATGATGTTCGACTCATACAGGATCAGGTCGCGCTCGACCAGGATGGGCACCTGGCCGTAGGGATTCATCACATTGATGTCTTCGGGCTTGTTGTACAGGTCGACGTCGCGGATTTCGAAGTCCATACCTTTTTCAAACAGCACAAAGCGGCAGCGGTGCGAGAAGGGGCAGGTTGTGCCTGAATAAAGGACCATCATGGTGCGGAACTCCTAAATGCAAAGGAGTGGATACATATAAAAAGCATCCACTCCAGAAGGTGCCGGGAACAAGGCCCCGGCGAAAAAATTACTTGACGTCTTTCCAGAACGCCGCATTCAGGCGCCAGGCGACGAAAGTCAAGCCGAGAAGGAAAATCAGCACCCAGACGCCGACACGGATGCGGGTGTTCTGGGCCGGCTCGCCCATCCACTGCAGGTAACCCACGAGGTCACCGATGGCCTGGTCGTACTGCAGCGGCGTCATGGCGCCGGGCGTGAGCTGCTGCCAGCCCTTGAAGACCGCGACCTTGTGGCCGTGCTCTTCCTTTTCCTCGTACACCGGCGTGCGCGTGCCCTGCAGTTCCCAGAGCACGTGCGGCATGGCAACGCTGGGGAAAGCCAGGTTGTTCCAGCCCGTTGCCTTGGTTTCGTCGCGGTAGTAGGTGCGCAGGTAGGTGTAGAGGTAGTCGGCACCGGTGCCGCCGTGGCCGGAGCGCGAGCGCGCGATCACGGTGAGGTCGGGGGGATTGCCGCCGAACCATTCCTTGGCCTGTTTGGGGTCGATCGCGGCTTTCATGGTGTCGCCCACTTTTTCAGTGGTGAACAGCAGGTTGTCCTTGATTTCCTTTTCAGTCAGGCCGATGTCTTTCAGGCGGTTGAAGCGCATGAAGGAAGCGGAATGGCAGTTCAGGCAATAGTTGACGAACAGCTTGGCGCCGTTTTGCAGGGAGCCCAGGTCGTTGGTCCGGTCGGGAGCTTTGTCCCAGGCAATGCCGCCTTCGGAGGCCTGTGCGCCGGCCGCGAGGCCAAAGGCGGTAATCAGGGCAAAAATAATTTTTTTCATCGTTTTTATCTCCAACTCTCAGTGACCGTGGAAAACAGGGCGGTCAGGCGGTGTTTTGGGGGTGCCCACGCGGCTCCACCACGGCATCAGGATGAAGAAGCCAAAGTAAAACAGCGTGCCGACCTGGGAGACGCGCTCACCGATGGGCGACGGCGGCTGTACGCCAAGGTAGCCCAGCACCAGGAAGTTGATGACAAAAATGCCGTAGAGGTATTTGTGCCAATCGGGGCGGTAGCGGATCGACTTGACCGGGCTGAGGTCCAGCCAGGGCAGGAAGAACAGGATGATCACGGCGCCGCCCATCACGACCACACCCCAGAACTTGGCGTCGATGGACAGCAGCAGAGCCGAGCCCACGACGGCGGCGCCGACGATGGCGGCCTTCAGCAGCACCGGCATGCGGAACTTCCAGACGCTGAAGGCCGCGGCACCGACCACGCAGGCGATCAGCGCATAGATCATCTCGCTGGTGATGGCGCGCAGCATCGAGTAGTAAGGCGTGAAGTACCAGACCGGGGCGATGTGCGCCGGCGTCTTCAGCGGATCGGCCGGGATGAAGTTGTTGTATTCGAGGAAGTAGCCGCCGAACTCGGGAGCGAAGAAGATGATCGCCGAGAAGATCATCAGGAAGACGCTCACGCCGAAAATGTCATGCACCGTGTAGTACGGGTGGAAGGGAATGCCGTCCAGCGGGTGGCCTTGCGCATCCTTGGGCGCGTTCGGGCCCTTGATCTCGACGCCGTCGGGGTTGTTGGAGCCGACTTCATGCAGCGCGATGATGTGCGCGGCCACCAGGCCCAGCAGCACCAGCGGCACGGCGATCACGTGGAAGGCGAAGAAGCGGTTCAGCGTGGCGTCGCCCACCACGTAGTCGCCGCGAATCAGCAGCGCCAGGTCGGGGCCGATGAAGGGAATCGCCGCGAACAGGTTGACGATCACCTGGGCGCCCCAGTAGCTCATCTGGCCCCATGGCAGCAGGTAGCCCATGAAGGCCTCGGCCATCAGGCACAGGAAAATCGCGCAGCCGAAAATCCAGACCAGCTCGCGCGGCTTGCGGTAGCTGCCGTAGAGCAGGCCGCGGAACATGTGCAGGTAGACCACGACGAAGAAGGCCGAGGCGCCGGTGGAGTGCATGTAGCGGATCAGCCAGCCCCAGGGCACGTCGCGCATGATGTACTCAACGGAGCCGAAAGCCAGGGCGGCATCGGGCTTGTAGTTCATCGTCAGGAAAATACCGGTCACGATCTGGATGACCAGCACCAGCATGGCCAGCGAGCCGAAGATGTACCAGAAGTTGAAGTTCTTCGGTGCGTAGTACTCGCTCATGTGCTCTTTGTAGAGCTTGCTGGCGGGAAACCGGTTGTCGACCCAGTTCATCGCCTTGGCGGCGATCGGGGCATCGGGGGAAATTTCTTTGAATTCAGCCATAACTGATCCTGGTTCGGTGGGGTTCTTTGGCAAGCGCCGGATACGTGCGTCTGAACGGCTTGTATCTGGCGCTGGCTACAGGGTCTTGTGAAGGAGCTCGGGGTTTGAAGCGCCTTCAGGCCTTCTTGTCTTCACCAATCAGCAACCGGGTGTCTGACAGGTACATGTGCGGCGGAACTTCGAGGTTGTCGGGTGCTGGCTTGTTCTTGTAAACGCGGCCGGCCATGTCGAAGGTCGAGCCGTGGCAGGGGCACAGGAAACCGCCGGCCCAGTTGTCGGGCAGCGAAGGCTGCGCGCCAGGCTGGAACTTGTCGGAAGGCGAGCAGCCCAGGTGCGAGCAGATGCCGACCACCACCAGCGTTTCGGGCTTGATGGAGCGGTTTTCGTTGCGGGCGTAAACAGGGGTCAGTTCGTCGGGCTTGCGCTCGGACTTGGGGTCGGCCAGCAGGGCATCGACCTTGGGGAGCTCGGCGAGCTGCGCGGGCGTGCGCTTGATGATCCAGACCGGCTTGCCGCGCCATTCCACCGTGATTTTCTCGCCGGGCTTGACGTCGGAAATATCGACTTCGACGGCGGCGCCGGCGGCTTTCGCTTTTTCGGAGGGTTGGAAGGTGCTGACAAAGGGAACAGCGGTGGCGATGGCGCCTGCGCCGCCCACCGCGCAGGTGGTCACCAGCCAGTTTCTTTTATCTTTATCTACGGGAGCGCCGTGGGGCGCGCCATTCACGCTTGCTTCGCTTGCTTGGGTCATGAGAGTCCTTCAAGAACTGGCTTGAAATAGGCATAGTGGGGTCAACCCGCGATTGTAGCGGAGCGCAACGTCGTTTTTCAAGGCGAGGGGCCGCATCCGGGTGGCCCGGGCCATCCCCAAGGCCGGGGACTTGCCTGTTTTTTAAGCACAAGCCGGATTGCACATACTTTGTTTCAAGCCGGACCCGCACGCGGGCCGCGCCGGCAGGCCCAGCCTTGATAATGTTTTGTCCAAAACAAGAGGAGAAACTTCATGGGAATGATGCAGGAATTCAAGGAATTCGCCGTCAAGGGCAATGTGATCGACCTGGCGGTCGGCGTGATCATTGGCGCGGCTTTCGGCAAGATCGTGGACTCGGTCGTCAGCGACCTGATCCTTCCCCTGGTCGGCGCCCTCTTCGGCAAGCTGGATTTTTCCAACCTCTTTGTAGTGTTGGGGACAGTGCCGCCGGGCACGGCCACCACGCTGGACGCGCTGAAGAAGGCGGGCGTGCCGGTCTTCGCCTACGGCAACTTCATCACCGTCGCGGTCAACTTCATCATCCTGGCTTTCATCATTTTCCTGATGGTCAAGCAGATCAACCGGCTCAAGCGCGACCAGCCGGCGCCCGCCCCGGCCGCGCCGCCTGAGGACATCGCGCTGCTGCGCGAGATCCGCGACAGCCTCAAGAAATAAGCACCCCCCTGTTGCCCGCTCACTTCGTGTAGCAGGCCTCTCCCCTGCAGGGGACGGCGCCTGGCGGCTGGCAAAGCCAGACCGCGGCCCCCGCTTGCAAACGCATGGCCGATTGCTATTTAATTAATAGCAGCCAGGGCCGATTTCGCTTAAATTCTCGCGCCCTTCACCGCGCCGCAAGCCGGCGCGCCATGCGCACGGCGGCCAGCAGGCTTGAAGCGTCGGCGCGCCCGCTGCCGGCGATGTCGAAGGCCGTCCCGTGGTCGGGGCTGGTGCGCACCAGCGGCAAGCCCAGCGTGACGTTCACGCCATGCTCCACACCCAGGTACTTGACCGGGATCAGCCCCTGGTCGTGGTACATCGCGACCACAACGTCAAACTCGCCGGGCTTGCCGGCGGCCTGGCGCGCCCGCATGAACACCGTATCGGGCGCGAAGGGGCCGCTCACATCCAGACCTTCCGCACGGCCCGCGGCAATGGCCGGCGCGATGATGGCCTGCTCTTCGCTGCCGAACAGCCCGCCTTCGCCGGCATGGGGATTGAGCCCCGCCACCGCGATGCGCGGCGTGCGTCCCAAGCCGGCGCCCACGGCGGCGTGCGTGATGCGCAGGGTTTGCAGCACGTTGTCGAAAGTCACGGCCTCGATGGCCTGCCTGAGCGACATGTGAATGCTCACCAGCACGGTGCGTAGCTCCTCATTGGCCAGCATCATTCGCACCGGCACTTCGCCCGCGGGCTTGCCCAGAAAAGCGGCCGCTTCGGCCTGCAGCATTTCCGTGTGGCCCGGAAATTGGGCCGCCCAGCCGCCGGCGGCGGCCAGGGCCTCCTTGTGGATGGGCGCGGTCACCAGCGCGGCGGCCTCGCCGGCCAGCACGTGGCGGGCCGCCCAGACGATGCAATCGGCCGCGGCCTGGCCGGCAACGCCGCTGACCTGTCCATAAGGCACCAGGCCCGGCAGCGCGCATTGCTGCAGCACCGGAATGCACCGCGGGGGCACGCCGTGCAGCCCGGCCAGGCTGGCCAGTTGCGCCACCGGCAATGCCGGCGGGGAAGCCACCAGCGCGGCGGCGCGGCGCAAGGTGGCCACATCCCCCACCACGGCGCAGCCGGCCAGCTCGGCGGGCGCTTCGCGAAAAGCCCTGGCGATGATTTCCGGACCTATGCCGGCCGCATCGCCCATGGTGATGAGCAGCGGCTTAGCCACAACGCAGCCCTCGCCGCAACAGGGCAAATTCAAGCGGCAAAGTGCATTTTGCGGACGGTGGGACCATAATCGCGAAAAAATGGGTAGGCCCGCGCTCGGCATGAGACCGCGACAGGGCAAAAAACACGAGGGGTTCGGGCAGATGCATTCTTGGGGTATTTTGGCGCAAACCACAGCGTGGCGGCCGGCGGGCCCTTGCGCAGCGCTGAGCCAGCCATGAATATCCTCCACCCCCTGATGCCCGACGCGGACATGATGCTGTGGAGCGCGGCCGCCGGCGCGCTGGGATTGGTGGTCCTGCTGGCCCTGGCCGACGCCTTTTACAGCCGCACGCGCGCCGCTTCGCAAACACTGGCCTACTTGACGCTGTGCTGGGCGGTGGTGCTGCTGCTGAGCGGGCTGCCCGCCGCCGTCTGGCCGGGCGCGAGTGACGAGCTGGCCACGGCGCAGTTTCTGGCCGGGCCGCTGTGCGCGGCCATGGGCAGCTACGGCGCCAGCAAATGGTTGTCGGCCCACCAGCGCGACCACCTGATGCAAGTCAGCCTGCTGGCGATGACCCTGGTGTGCCTGGCGGGCGTGCCGCTGTGCCTGCTGCTCGCCCCTGAATGGCGCCTGCCGGTTTCCGGGGCGCTGGCCATCGCCAACCTGTCGGTGGTGCTGTGGCTTTCGGTGCGCGCCACGCAGCTGGGCGACAGGATGGCCTGGGGCCTGGCCCTGGGCTGCCTGCTGACCCTGCCGGCGCAGATCGGCCTCTACGGGCTGGCGCTGAACACCAGCCGGCCGCCGCTGCTGCTGCAGGCCGGCGTGGCGCTGGCGGCGCTGCTCAGTGTGGTCATCACCGCCGCGATGCTGTGGCTGCGCAACCACCACATCCGGCAGATGCGGCAGGGCGAGGTCTCGCGCCGCGACCCCATCACCCAGCTCTACGACGGCGTGGCCATGGTGCGGAAAATCATAGGGGCGCAGCAGCGCCGCCAGCGCACCCGGCGCGACGGCGCGCTGATGGCCGTGCTGCTGTTCGAACCCGAACGCCTTTTGCCGCTGATCGGCCAGGCCGGCCTCAACGACCTCTACATCCAGCTGGCGCGCCGCATGCAGCGCCACACCGGCGCCGTCAACCCGGCCGGCCGCTATTACGACCGCTGTTTTATGGTGCTGCTGGAAACCATGCATTCGCCGCGCTGGATACGCACACTGGGCCTGCGTGTGGCCTCCAGCCTGCGCCGGCCGCTGGATTTGCGCTCACTGGACGGACGGCGCATACGGGTCACGCCCGACATCGCCGTCGGCATCGTCCACCTGTCGGCCGCGGGCAAGGACGTGGACCAGCTGCTGCATGAGGCGCAGTCGGTGGCGCAAGCCGCGCGCGCGATGCGCTCCCGCGCGGCGATGCTGGACCCGGAAAGCCACACCGCCGTGCCGGTCGAGCATGCGGACCTGGGCTCCAGCTGGCGCGCACTGCGCGACGCCGTGCCGGAAGCACCTTCGCGGTCCAAAAATCCGAAAACCCCGAAAAGCGCCGGCAAAACGCCCCGCACGGGCCGGCCGCGCCACAAGCCGGCCTGAACCGGTGCGGCCCACCAGGGTCAGCTCGCCTCAGGCCGGGTTGTCGATGTCGATGAATTCGTGGGCCAGGCCCAGCTGGGCCGCGATCTGCCCCGCCACCGCCGGCGCGCCGTAGCGCTCGGAAGCATGGTGGCCGCAGGCGATAAAGGCCACACCCATCTCGCGCGCGTAATGGGCTTGCGGCTCGGAAATCTCACCCGTGATGAAGGCATCGGCGCCGGCGGCGATCGCCGACTCGAAGTAGCCCTGCGCACCGCCCGTGCACCAGGCGATGTTCCGGATGGGCTTTTGCGACGGACCGGCCTGGACCACGGGCCGCTTCAGCACCTGCTGCACATGGGCCGCCAGCACGCCGGCGTCGGCGAAACCGCCGCCATCGCTGCGCCCGCCGATAAAGCCCAGGTCCTGCTCGCCAAAACGCGCGCCGGCAACCAGGCCCAGCTGCAGGCCCAGCTGCGCGTTGTTGCCCAGCTCGGGATGCGCGTCCAGCGGCAGGTGGTAGGCGAAGAGGTTGATGTCCTGCGCCAGCAGCAGCGCCAGGCGCTGCTTCATCCAGCCCGTGACGCGGCCGTCCTGGCCGCGCCAGAACAGGCCGTGGTGCACAAAAATGGCGTCGGCCCGGGCGGCAACCGCCGCCTCAATCAGGGCCAGGCTGGCGGTGACGCCGGAGACGATTTTGCGAACCTCGGGCCGGCCCTCGACCTGCAGGCCGTTGGGGCCGTAGTCCTTGAAGCGCGCGGGCTGCAAAAGCGCGTCAAAGGCCTGCAGCAAGTCCTGTCGTGTGGTGCTCATGGGGGGATTGTCTCAGGCGGGCACCCGGGGTAAAAGCCCTTGCCTTGGGCACCCGGGGGAGCTGAGGGACAATAGGGGCTTGCGGCGCAAGCTCCCGCGCGGTTTTTGACATTTTTTGCTGACACCCCCTCATTCATGAAGCGTACCTGGCTCCTGTTTTCCCAAGCCGTCACCGTCCTGCTGGCGGCTTACTTCGTCGTGGCCACGCTCAAGCCCCAATGGCTGGACCGCGGCAACGCGCCCGGCGTCTCCGTGATCGAGGCGCCGGCGGGCAGCGCGCCGCGCAGCCCGGGCGCCGCCGGCGGTTTTGCCTCGGCCGCCAAGCTGGCTTCCGCGGCCGTTGTCAGCATCAACACCAGCAAGGCCGCCGCCAGGAACCCGCATGCAGAAGACCCCTGGTTCAAGTTTTTCTTCGGCGACCAGAGCCCCAACGAACCGCAGGGCGGGTTGGGCAGCGGCGTCATCATCAGCGCCAGCGGCTACATCCTGACCAACAACCATGTGGTCGAGGGCGCCGACGACATCGAGGTCATCCTCAACGACACGCGCAAGGCCAAGGCCCAGGTCATAGGCACGGACCCCGATACCGACCTGGCCATTCTCAAGATCGACCTGGACAAGCTGCCCGTCATCGTGCTGGGCAATTCCGACGCGCTGCAGGTGGGCGACCCGGTGATGGCCATCGGCAACCCTTTCGGCGTGGGCCAGACCGTCACCGGCGGCATCGTCAGCGCGCTGGGACGCAACCAGCTGGGCATCAACACCTTTGAAAACTTCATCCAGACCGACGCGGCCATCAACCCCGGCAACTCGGGCGGCGCCCTGGTCGACGTGAACGGCCACCTGATGGGCATCAACACCGCGATCTACTCGCGCTCGGGCGGCTCCATGGGCATAGGTTTCGCGATTCCGGTGTCCACGGCCAAGCAGGTGCTTGAAGGCATCGTGAAGGACGGCCAGGTCACGCGCGGCTGGATAGGCGTGGAGCCGCAGGACTTGAATCCCGAACTGGCCGAAACCTTCGGCCTCAAGCCCGCCGCGGCCAAGGACGGCGGCGTCATCATCACCGGCGTGCTGCAAAACGGTCCGGCCGCGCAGGCCGGCATACAGCCCGGCGACGTGATCACCGCGGTGGACGGCAAGGGCGTGCGCAATGTGAGCCAGTTGCTGACCGCCGTGGCGGCCCTCAAGCCCGGCACCCCCGCACCGCTGACGGTGCTGCGCAAGGACAAGCAGACCGAGATCGCCGTCACACCCGGCAAGCGCCAGCGGCCCAAGGCACAGCAGCGCTAGGAGCCGGGCAGCCGGGGCTCAGGGCTTGGCCGCTTCGGCCTCGCTGTCGTCTTCGGGCTTTTTGGTGTGCTTGACGAACAGCTGCGCGGCGACGATGCCCACCTCATAGAGGCCGCCGACAACACCCAGCAGCATGATCATGGAGCCCGCGTCGGGCGGCGTCACCAATGCGGTGCCGACGGCCGCGGCCACCCAGAAGTAGCCGCGGTATTCGCGCAGCTGGGCCACGCTGAGCACGCCCATGCGCACCAGCAGGATCACCGCGATCGGCACCTCAAAGGCCAGCCCGAAGGCCAGGAACATGCCAAGCACGAAACTCAGGTATTCCTCGATATCCGGCGTGGCGATGATGGACTTGGGCGCAAAGCTCTGGATGAAATGAAACACCTGGCCGAACACCACGAAATAGCAGAAAGCCACGCCGACAAAAAACAGCACGGTGCTGGAGACCACCAGCGGCATGACGAGTTTTTTCTCGTGCGAATACAGGCCCGGCGCGACAAAAGCCCAGACCTGGTAAAGCACCACCGGCAGCGCGATCATGAAGGCCGCCATGAACAGTATCTTGATCGGCACCACAAAAGGGGTGATCACGCTGATGGCGATCAGTTTGGAGCCCTGGGGCAGGGTTGCCACCAGCGGCGCGGCCATCAGGTCATACAGGGCACTGGCGCCCGGATAAAAAGCCAGCACGGCTGCCGCGATGCCAATGGCGATCACCGCCTTGATCATCCGGTCGCGCAGCTCCATGAGGTGCTGCACAAAAGGCTGCTCAGTGCCCGCGAGTTCGTCGGGCTTGTCGGTGTTGGGATCGCTCATGAAGGAAGTTTGCGCTGTAGGGGTGGCGCCGGAAGATGCGCAAAAAACAGGAGATCGGCAGCAAGGCTCAAGACAGGCGGCCCGGCTGCGGACGGAAGCGTGCCACACGGGCGGCCCCCGACTGCGCGCGGGTGCGCACGCCGGTACGGGCCTTGTACCACTGGGGCGTTGCGCCCTGCTTGAGGCGCCACTTCTTTTTCGGGTGCTTGTATTCGGGGAAGATTTCCATGCCCGGCAAGGCGCCAGAGGACGACTCGCCGGTGGCCTCGGCCCAGGATTTTTCAAAATCGCTGGCGTTGGTCTGGATGGAATTCTCGACGTCGCGGGCCGCGCCCTCGACGGATTCCTTCATCTTCTTGAGTTCGTCCAGCTCCATGGAGCGGTTGACCTCATTTTTGACGTCGGCCACATAGCGCTGCGCCTTGCCCAGCAAGGTGCCCACGGTGCGCGCCACGCGCGGCAGCTTTTCCGGGCCGATCACGATCAGCGCCACGGCGCCTATCAGCGCCATTTTGGAAATGCCGAGGTCAATCACTGAGTCAGGCCTGAATTACGACTTCTGGCGGGCTTCGACGTCGATCGTCGTTTTGTCCGAAGCTTGTGCGTTCGTGACGCTGGCAGGCGGCACAGGCGTGTCGGCGGGAGGCTGTCCGCCGTCCTTCATGCCGTCCTTGAAGCCTTTGACCGCGCTGCCGAGGTCGCTGCCCATGTTCTTGAGCTTTTTGGTGCCGAACACCATGACCACGATCAACAGCACGATCAGCCAGTGCCAAATGGAAAATGAACCCATGATTTGCTCCTAATCTGTAAATACCGCTGTAAATGCACTATTGCCGGTTTTGGGTCGGCTTGCACGCAATTGCCTTGATTCTAAAGGCCAGTACCCGCCGGGGCGCCGATTACACACATTGGCCTACCGGGTTAGTGTGCCAGCGCAGCCCGGGGTTCCCGGCGCCTTGCTAACCCTTCAACCAGGGCCGCGGCCCGCCGATCACGTGAAAGTGCAGGTGATGCACTTCCTGCCCGCCTTCGGCGCCGGTGTTGGTCACGATGCGGTAACCGCCCGCCGGGTAGGGGTTGCAGCCCTGCTCCATCGCCAGCTTGGGCGCCAGCACCATCATGCGGCCCATCAGCGCGGCGTGCTCGGGGCCCACCTGTGCCATGGACGGGATATGTGCCTTGGGGATGATCAAAAAATGCACCGGCGCCCAGGGATTGATGTCGTGGAAGGCGAACAATTCGTCGTCCTCATACACCTTGCGGCTCGGAATGGCGCCCGCGGCGATCTTGCAGAAAATGCAGTTGTCGGAATGGCTCATGGCTTGGTCGGTTTGAGGGAGCTTAGGTCGGGCGGTGGCTGTTAAAACGCATCCAGCCGCGCACGCAGCGATACAAATACCAGAGCCACACGATACCGTAGGCGACAAAGCCCGGGAGCACAAACAGCAGCCACAGCGGCGACAGCAGCACCAGCCAGCCCAGCGTCCACCAGAAGGTGCGGATCATGTAGTTGTGGTGGTCGATGTAAAGCGCGTCGGATTCGTCGGCACGGCGTATGTAGTTGACGATCACGGCAATCACCGCGAACACGCCGCCGCTGAACCAGGCCAGCGTGTGCAGTGCGTACAGCACGTGCATCACAAGACGGTCGTTGGGGTTTTTGCCCTCGAATTCGGCCAGATCGGTTTCCATGGGGGGTCAGCTTCCTGTCACAGTCAAGTCAAAATGAAATCGATGGCCGGCGCGCTCACGGTTTTTCGGCTGCGTCGCGGTGCTGGGCCTTGCGCAGCGCTTTTTCCTCGATGCCGCTGGTGCCTTCGCGGCGCTCCAGCTCGGCAATCACGTCGGCCGGGCTCAGGCCGTAATGCGCCAGTGCGATCAGGCTGTGGAACCACAGGTCGGCGACCTCGCCGACCAGCTTGCCCTTGAGCCCGGCCGTCGCGCCGCCCTGGGCCAGCGCGCAATCAATGTCCTTGGCGGCCATCACGGTTTCGGTGGCCTCCTCGCCGATTTTTTTCAGGAAGGCGTCCGGGCCCTTGTGCAGCAGGCGCGCCACATAACTTGTGTCCGGGTCGCCACCATTGGCCGCCTTGCGGCTTTCGATGATTTGCGCCAGGCGCTGGAGGGAGTCATTCGTGGTCATGTTTGCCGGGAGTCTGTTTGTACATGCTTGTCGGGTCTTTCAGGACCGGCTCGGTCACTACCCACTGGCCGTCTTTATACACACTGAAAAAGCAGCTGTGGCGGCCCGTGTGGCAGGCGATGCCCGGCGTGTGGCCCAACTGCGTCACCTTGAGCAGGATCACATCGTTGTCGCAATCCAGGCGGATTTCATGCACCGTTTGCTGGTTTCCGGATTCCTCGCCCTTGTGCCAGAGGCGGCCGCGCGAGCGGCTGTAGTAAACCGCCTGGCCCAGCTCGGCGGTTTTTTGCAGCGCCTCGCGGTTCATCCAGGCGAACATGAGCACATCGCCGCTGGAGGCTTCCTGCGCAATGACGGGGATCAGGCCCTTGTCGTCCCAGCTAATCTCGTCTAACCAGTTCATGGTGTGTATTGTCCGGGATTTGGGTTCGGTTACAGAAGCTCTTAAAACCAAGGGTATCGCGGAACCGGCTTTGCCGGGCCGCAGATGCCGCCCCAGCAGGGGGGAAGGCGTAGCGCAGCGAAGCCGACGGGGGTTACGTCATTCGAACGGGGATGCCTCGTTCGGCCATATGCTGCTTGGCCTGCTGCACCGTGTATTCGCCGTAATGGAAGATGCTGGCGGCCAGCACCGCATCGGCGCCGCCGGTCTGTATGCCGTCGGCAAGGTGCTCAAGATTGCCGACGCCGCCCGAGGCGATCACCGGCACGCTGACGGCGTCGCTCACCGCGCGGGTCAGGGCCAGGTCAAAACCCGACTTGGTGCCGTCGCGGTCCATGCTGGTCAGCAAAATCTCGCCGGCGCCGCGCCGCGCCATTTCGGCGGCCCAGGCCACGGCGTCCATGCCGGTGTTTTTGCGCCCGCCGTGGCTGTAGACGTCCCAGCCCGGGCCGCGGGTTTTGGCGTCTTCCTCGCTGCGGCGCTTGGCGTCTATCGCCACCACGATGCACTGCGAGCCGTATTTGGCGGACGCATCGGCGATCACCTGCGGATTAGCAATGGCGGCCGAGTTGAAGCTGGTCTTGTCGGCCCCGGAATTGAGCAGGCGGCGAACGTCCTCCACCGTGCGAACACCACCACCCACCGTGAGGGGGATGAAGACTTGCGAAGCTACCGCCTCGATGATGGGCAGGATCAGGTCGCGACCGTCGCTGGTGGCAGTGATGTCGAGGAAGGTGAGCTCATCGGCGCCCTGCTCGTTGTAGCGAGCGGCGATTTCCACCGGGTCGCCGGCATCACGCAGCTGGGTGAAGTTAACGCCCTTCACGACGCGGCCGCCGGTGACGTCAAGGCAGGGAATGATTCGTTTGGCGAGCATGGTTAGGAAAAGAAGAAAGCTATAAACGCAATCACCGGCACGGAAAGAATAAACCAGGCGAAGAAGCCAAGGTATTCACCAGGAGGCAGATTGCAGTAGTGGATCAGAACACCAAACCAGGCAATCAGCCAAAACAAGCCTAAAAGATATGGCCAAGAGGGGCCCAGGTCTTTCTTCTGACCCTTTTTATCCATTCAACTCATCTGCCCTGGCCTGAGCCTTCTCAAAATCCAGGTCGCCGCTGTAGATAGAGCGGCCGCAGATCACGCCTTCCACGCCCTCTTCCTCGACTTCGCAGAGCTTTTCGATGTCGGCCATGTTCGAGAGGCCGCCGGAGGCGATCACGGGAATGGTCAGGGCCTGGGCCAGCTTGACGGTGGCGTCGATGTTGATGCCGGTCAGCATGCCGTCGCGGCCAATGTCGGTGTAGATGATGGACTCGACGCCGTAGTCCTGGAATTTCTTGCCCAGGTCTATGACCTCGTGCCCCGTCATCTTGCTCCAGCCGTCGGTGGCGACCTTGCCGTCCTTGGCGTCCAGGCCGACGATGATGTGGCCGCCGAAGGCCGTGCAGGCGTCCTGCAGGAAGCCGGGGTTCTTCACGGCGGCGGTGCCGATGATGACGTAGCGCAGGCCGGCATCCAGGTAGCGCTCAATCGTGTCCAGGTCGCGGATGCCGCCGCCCAGTTGCACGTCGATTTCACTGCCCACTTCGGCCAGGATCTGCTTGATGGCCTGCTCGTTGCGGGGCTTGCCCGCGAAGGCGCCGTTCAAGTCCACCAGGTGCAGGCGGCGCGCGCCCTTGTCGACCCAGTTGCGCGCCATGGCGGCCGGGTCTTCGCTGAAGATGGTGGATTGATCCATGTCGCCCTGTTTGAGGCGAACGCAGTGACCGTCTTTCAGGTCAATCGCGGGGATAAGTAGCATGTGGCGGTAAAAAAGACGGTAAAAAAAGAAAACGGGTGCTCAGGGTAACAAAAAGTCCGGTGTCCCGGTACCGGGTCTGACCCAAGGCGCTGCCGGCTGCTAGGGATTCCAGTGCAGGAAGTTGCGGTACAGGGCCAGTCCGTGCTCGGCGCTTTTCTCGGGATGGAACTGGGTGGCAAAAATATTATCGCGTGCAATCGCCGCCGCAAAGCGCGCGCCGTAGTCGGCTTCGCCGGCGATGTGGCGCGCGTCCGACGGGTGGGCATAAAAGCTGTGCACAAAATAAAAGTACGCGCCGTCGGGCACGCCGTCCCAGACCGGGTGGGCTTTCGCCGTGCCCGCACCATTTTGGTAGACCTGGTTCCAGCCCATCTGCGGCACCTTGTAGCGGCTGCCGTCGGGCTGCGTCCTGCCCGCCAGTTCGAACTTGACGACCTCGCCGGGAATCAGCCCCAGGCCGTTGGTGCCGGCGCCGCCGTCGCCGGGCTGGCCTTCGTCGCTGTGGCTCAGCAGCATCTGCATGCCCACGCAGACGCCGAACAGCGGCTTGTGGGCCGCCGCGTGCAGCACCGATTCCAGCATGCCGGAATCGGCCAGTTCGCGCATGCAGTCGGCAATCGCGCCCTGGCCGGGCAACACGATGCGCTCGGCCTGCATGACGTCCTCGGCCTTGGAGGTCACGAGCACTTCAAAGCCGCTGCCCGCCGCCACATGGCGCACAGCCTGCGACACGGAATGCAGGTTGCCCATGCCGTAGTCGACCACGGCCACTGTTTTGGGTTTTGCCATCAGGGGTTCAAGAAGGGTTGACTGTGAATTTAGGGGCTGCCGGCGCCCATTTGTAGGGGGCTACGCCAGAAAAACGGGGTGGAACCCGGCGCGGCAACTTTTGGAGGGTGGCTTAGAGCGAGCCTTTGGTCGAGGGAATCACGCCGGCCGCGCGCGGGTCTATCTCCAGCGCCATGCGCAGCGCGCGGGCAAAAGCCTTGAACACGGTCTCGGCCTGGTGGTGGGCGTTTTCACCCTTGAGGTTGTCGATGTGCAAGGTCACGAAGGCGTGATTTACAAAGCCCTGAAAGAATTCGTAGGCGAGCTGGCTGTCGAAGGTACCGATCATGCCGCTCTTGAAGGGCACATGCATTTCCAGCCCCGGGCGGCCCGAGAAGTCGACCACCACGCGCGACAGCGCTTCGTCCAGCGGCACATAGGCATGGCCGTAGCGGCGCAGGCCTTTTTTGTCGCCCACGGCCTTGGCCACGGCCTGGCCCAGCGTGATGCCCACATCTTCCACCGTGTGGTGGCCGTCGATGTGCAGGTCGCCCTTGGCCTGGATGTCCAGGTCTATCAGCCCGTGGCGGGCGATCTGGTCCAGCATGTGGTCGAAAAAGCCTATGCCCGTGGACAGGCTGGCCTTGCCGGTGCCGTCGAGGTTGAGCTTGACGGTGATCTGGGTCTCGGCGGTGTTGCGCGAGACCTCGGCGATGCGGGGAGCGAGGGTTGGGGTAGTCATAGGGATTTTTCAAGCGCCGCCAGCATTTGCGCGTTCTCGTCCGCGGTGCCGACCGTCAGGCGCAAACAATTGGCCAGCAATGGATGCATTTTAGAAACGTTTTTGACCAGCACCTTGTGGGATTTCATGCCCTCAAAGGTTTTGGCCGCATCGGGCACGCGCACCAGGATCATGTTGGCATCGCTTTTCCAGGCCTTGACGCCCTTGGCCGCCATGCCGGCCAGCGCGTCCATCAGCACGGCACGCTGGGCCACCAGCTCGCCGGCCTGGGCGGCGAATTCGGCCTGGTGCTCCAGCGCGAACAGCGCGCACTCGTAATTGAGCACGCTGATGTTGTAGGGCGGGCGCACCTTGTCGACCTCGGCGATCAAGGCCCTGGGGCCCATCATGTAACCGAGGCGCACACCGGCCAGGCCGAACTTGCTCAGGGTGCGCATCAGCAGCACATGGCCGTGCCTGGCAATGCGGTCTATATAACTTTTGCTTGAAAACGGCTGGTAGGCCTCGTCCATCACCACCAGCCCGGGCGCCGCCTCGATGATTTTTTCGATCACCGCGTCGTCCCACAGGTTGGCCGTGGGGTTGTTGGGGTAGGCAAGGTAGATGATGGAAGGCTGGTGCTCTTCGATCGCGGACAGCATGGCGGCTTCGTCGAGTTCAAAGTCGGCCGTCAGCGGCACGCCGATGAATTTGAGGCCCTGCAGCTGCGCGCTCATGGCGTACATCACAAAACCCGGCAGCGGCGCCAGGATGGAGCCGCCCTCCACGTCACAAGCCATGGCCAACAACGAAATCAGCTCGTCCGAGCCGTTGCCCAGCATGATGTCGAAGCCTTCGGGCATCTGCGCATAGTCGGCCAGCGCACGGCGCAGCTCATTGACCCGGCCGTCAGGGTAACGGTTCAGCGCCAGCGCGCCCAGGCGCTGGCCCAGCTTGGCCTGCAGCGCCATGGGCAGGCGGTGCGGGTTCTCCATGGCATCGAGCTTGACCATGCCGGCCGAGTCCTGGATGGCATAGGCGTGCATGGACTGCACGTCCTGGCGTATCAGCTTTTTGAATTTGGGATCCAGAGAGGGGGCAGGCAGGGTCATGGAAGGTTCTCCAGCAGTTCAATGCCGGTTTTAAAAGGGTTGATCACCTGGACACCGCCGTAGTGCTGCTCATGCGCCAGGCCTTCGCTGAGCAGGTAACGGCAGCCCAGGTGCTGGGCCGCGGCGACGACCAGGCTGTCGCGGTAGTGCAGGCCGTAGCGGCTTTCCACCGCCCAGGCGGATTCGACGGTCGCGTGGTCGGTTAACCAGGGCTGCCAGAGCTCATAGCGGCGCACCTCGGCGCGCGCATCGCCGGCCGGCATGGGCGGCTGGATCTTGCGCGTGGCCAGCAGGTAAAACTCATTGAGCACCTGGGTGCTGGTGCGGCCCAGCCCGCGCCGCCACAGCACGGTCAGCCAGGCCAGGGCGGCCTGCTGTTTGGCCCGGTCAGCACCGTCTTCGCTATGCAGCAGGATGCTGGCGTCCACAAAAACGCCGGTAGAAGCCTCGCTCATGCGCCGCGCTCGTCGAGTTCAAGGCGTGTGGGATAGGGCTGCCCGTTGGACACCCAGAGCCTGTCCTTGTTTTGCCAGTCGTGCAGGGCGCGCTGGTAGGCATCGGTGCGCTGCATCTTCTCGGCCAGCATCTCGCCCACCAGGCGCGAGACGCTGGTATTGCGCCGCGCCGCCTCGATGCGCACCCATTCCAGGGCGGCATCGTCCATGGTGATGGTCACGTTCTTCATGGCCTGAAGTTTACACGAATTTCGTGTTGCACGAAATTCGTGTGATTTAAGGCCTTATTTCAGCCGCATCTCGGCCGCCCGCGCATGCGCCTGCAAACCCTCGCCATAAGCCAGTTCAGCGGCAATCTTGCCCAGCACCTGGGCGCCGGCTTCGCTGACCTCGATCAGGCTGGAGCGCTTCTGGAAGTCGTAGACGCCCAGCGGGCTCGAAAAGCGTGCCGTGCCGCTGGTGGGCAGCACGTGGTTGGGGCCGGCGCAGTAGTCGCCCAGCGATTCGCTGGTGTAGGCGCCCAGGAAGATGGCGCCGGCGTGCTTGAGCAGCGGCTCCCACTTGTGCGGCTCGCGGCTGGAGACTTCCAGGTGTTCGGGCGCGATGCGGTTGCTGATCTCGCAGGCTTCTTCCATGCTGCGCGTGTGGATCAGCGCGCCGCGGCCGCTCAGGGATTTGGCGATAATCTCGGCGCGCGGCATGTCGGGCAGCAGGCGGTCTATGGCGGCCTGCACCTGGTCGATATAGGCGGCGTCGGGACACAGCAAAATGCTTTGCGCGAGTTCGTCGTGCTCGGCCTGGCTGAACAAATCCATGGCCACCCAGTCGGCCGGTGTGCT
Source organism: Polaromonas sp. P1_A2 (assembly GCF_056406895.1). Classification (NCBI taxonomy): domain Bacteria; kingdom Pseudomonadati; phylum Pseudomonadota; class Betaproteobacteria; order Burkholderiales; family Comamonadaceae; genus Polaromonas; species Polaromonas sp. P1_A2. Next base: position 688,656 of record NZ_JBFTZI010000003.1, read on the forward strand.
GCCGTCGGCCAGCACCAGGATTTCCGAGGGGCCGGCGATCATGTCTATGCCCACCGTGCCGAAAACGCGCTTCTTGGCGCTGGCGACATAGGCATTGCCGGGGCCGGTGATCTTGTCGACCTTGGGCACGGTCTGCGTGCCGTAGGCCAGCGCGGCCACGGCCTGAGCGCCGCCAATCGTGAAGGCGCGGGTCACGCCGGCCACATAGGCGGCGGCCAGCACCAGGGCGTTTTTTTCGCCTTTGGGCGTGGGCACGACCATGATGATTTCGCCGACACCTGCCACATGGGCGGGGATGGCGTTCATCAACACCGAAGACGGGTAGGCCGCCTTGCCGCCGGGCACATAGATGCCGACGCGGTCCAGCGGCGTGACCTTCTGGCCCAGCAGGGTGCCGTCCTCGTCGCGGTAGCTCCAGCTTTCGCCGCTGGCCTTCTTCTGGGCCTCGTGGTAGCTGCGCACGCGGCGCGCGGCGGCTTCGAGCGCATCGCGCTGGGCCGCGGGAATGGTGTCAAACGCGGCCTTCAACTCGGCCTGGGTGAGCTCCAGCTCCCCCATGGCGGCAACGTTGAGCCCGTCAAAGCGCGCCGTGTATTCGAGCACCGCCGCATCGCCGCGCTGCTGCACATCAGCGAGGATGTCGGCCACGCGCTGCTCGATGGCTGCGTCGGTGTCGGCGGACCAATGCAGGCGCGCCTTGAATTCGGCCTCAAATGCGGCGGAAACCGTGGATAGGCGGGCGGGCGCGGCGGTCAGTTTCATGGCTCAGGATTTTCGCGAGGAGGCCGTGGCGGCCGAAAGGGCATCTATTAATTGGCGTATGGGCGCCTGCTTGAGCTTGAGCGCGGTCTGGTTCACCACCAGGTGCGAGCTGATGTCCATGATGCGCTCGACTTCGACCAGGTGGTTGGCCCTGAGCGTGCTGCCGGTGGATACCAGGTCGACGATGGCGTCGGCCAGGCCGGTGAGCGGCGCGAGCTCCATGCTGCCGTAGAGCTTGATCAGGTCGACGTGCACGCCCTTGGTGGCGAAAAAGTCGCGCGCGATGGCCACGTACTTGGTGGCGACTTTCAGGCGCGAGCCCTGGCGCACGGCTGCGGCGTAGTCAAAGCCTTCGCGCACGGCCACGCTGATGCGGCATTTGGCGATCTGCAAATCGAGCGGCTGGTAGAGGCCCTGGCTGCCGGATTCGAGCAAGGTGTCCTTGCCGACCACGCCGAGGTCGGCGCCGCCATACTGCACATAGGTGGGCACATCGGTGGCGCGCACCAGCACCACGCGCACGCCGGGCTGGTTGGTGTCCAGGATCAGCTTGCGGGATTTTTCGGGATCGTCCAGCACCTCGATGCCGGCGCTTTTGAGCAGCGGCAGGATGTCGTCGAAGATGCGGCCCTTGGAGAGTGCGAGCGTGATCATGCTTTCACCCGTTCGATATCGGCGCCGATTCCGCGCAGCTTGGCCTCCATCTGGTCGTAGCCGCGGTCCAGGTGGTAGATGCGGTCCACCAGGGTTTCGCCTTCGGCCACCAGGCCGGCGATCACCAGGCTGGCGGAGGCGCGCAAGTCGGTGGCCATGACGGTGGCGCCAGACAACTTTTCGACGCCTTCCATGACGGCGATCTTGCCGTCGATCTGGATCTTGGCGCCCAGGCGCACCATCTCGTTGACGTGCATGAAGCGGTTCTCAAAAATCGTCTCGGTCACGGTGCTGCTGCCCAGCGCGATGGCATTGAGCGCCATGAACTGGGCTTGCATGTCGGTCGGGAAGCCGGGGTACTCGGTGGTGCGGAAGGATTGCGCCTTCATGCGGCCGCTGGCCTGGATGCGGATAAAGCCCTCGCCAGCCGTCACCACCGCGCCGGCTTCGCGCAGCTTGTCGATCACGGCGTCGAGGTGGTCGGCGCGGCCGTGCTTGAGCACCACATCGCCGCCGGCGGCGGCGACCGCGCACAAAAAGGTGCCGGTCTCTATGCGGTCGGCCACCACCTGGTGGGTGCAGCCGTGCAAGCGGTCCACGCCCTGGATGCGGATGCGGCGCGTGCCGTGGCCTTCAATCTTCGCGCCCATCTTGATGAGCATTTCAGCCAGGTCGCCGATCTCGGGTTCCTGGGCGGCGTTTTCCAGGATGGTCTCGCCTTCGGCCAGGCTGGCGGCCATCAGGAAGTTTTCGGTGCCGGTGACGGTCACCATGTCGGTGGTGATGCTGGCGCCCTTGAGCCTCTTCTGGCCGGCCGGCAGCTTGGCGATCATGTAGCCGTGCTCGACCACGATCTCGGCGCCCATGGCCTGCAGTCCCTTGATGTGCTGGTCCACCGGGCGCGAACCGATGGCGCAGCCGCCCGGCAGCGACACCGTGGCCTCGCCGAAGCGCGCCAGCAATGGGCCCAGGGCCAGTACGGAAGCTCGCATGGTCTTGACCAGCTCGTAGGGCGCCTCGGGCGAGCTCAGCGGCCCGGCATTGATGCGCACCGTGCCGTCGTCGCCGCGCTCGGCTTCCACGCCCATGTTGCGGATCAGCTTGAGCATGGTGGCCACGTCCTGCAGGCGCGGGACATTACGCAGCGTCACCTCGTCGGCTGTCAGCAGCGCGGCACAGAGCTCGGGCAGCGCGGCATTCTTGGCGCCGGAAATTTCGACCGTGCCGGCCAGCGGCTTGCCGCCCTTGATGAGTAGTTTGTCCATGTTCTTTTCAGTTCGCGTTGCCGTTGTTGGTAGTGGCCCATTCGGTGGGCGTGTAGGTTTTCATCGACAGCGCATGCACCTCGTCGGTCTGCATGCGGCCGCCCAGCGTGGCGTAGACCTTCTGGTGGCGCTGGATCAGGCGCTGGCCTTCAAAGGCGCTGGACACCACGGTGGCATACCAGTGCCGGCCGTCGCCCGACAGCTCGATGTGCTCGCAGGGCAGGCCCGCGGCGATGATGGATTGCAGTTCTTCGCTGGTCATGTCTAGTGTCTTATTTTGTAGCCGGTGCGCAGCAGGTTGACGGCCACCGCGCTGACGGCCAGCAAGGCCGTCGCGACAATGCCCAGGCTCAGCCAGGGCGAGACGTCGCTGACGCCGAAAAAGCCGTAGCGGAAACCGTCGATCATGTAGAAAAAGGGGTTCAGGTGGCTGACCTTCTGCCAGAAGGGCGGCAGCGAGTGGATGGAGTAAAACACGCCGCTCAGAAACGTCATGGGCATGATGACGAAGTTCTGGAAGGCCGCCATCTGGTCGAATTTCTCGGACCACAGCCCTGCGATCACGCCCAGCGCGCCCAGCATGGCGGCGCCCAGCACCGCGAACAGCACAATCCACAACGGTGCCATGAATGAGGGTTGACCGAAAAACGCGGTGACGGCAAACACGCCCACGCCCACCAGCAGGCCGCGCGCGACCGAGGAGCCGACATAGGCGAAGAACCAGTGCCAGTGCGACAGCGGCGTGAGCAGCACAAACACCAGGCTGCCCATGATCTTGCTCTGGATCAGCGAGGAGGAGCTGTTGGCAAAAGCGTTCTGCAGCACGCTCATCATCACCAGGCCGGGCACCAGGAAGGCGGTGTAGCTGACCTGGTCGTATACCTTGACCTGGTCCTGCAGCACATGGCCGAAGATCAGCATGTAGAGCACGGCGGTCAGCACCGGCGCGCCCACGGTCTGGAAGCCTACCTTCCAGAAGCGCAGGGTTTCCTTGTACAAAAGGGTTTGCCAGCCTGTCATGTTGCTACTTTCGCGAGATCTACCGCCACGGCCGGGGTTTCGCCGGCGGGCTTTTTGTTCATGACGTCGAGAAAGACGTCTTCGAGGTCGGCCTTGCGGATTTCAACGTCCTCGGCCACCAGGCCCGCCTCGCGGATCGCCGCGAGGTATTGCTCGATCTCATGGGCGTTGTGCGCCGGGAACTGCACGATGCGGCCGGTGATGCGGGCCTGCACCGCCAGGTGCACGGGCAGTTCGCTGTCGATCTTGAAGCGCAGCACGTTGGAAGACGCCGCCTTGAGCAGCTCGGAGGTTTGCGCCAGCGCCACCACCCGCCCCTGCTTGAGCATGGCGATGCGGCTGCACAGGGCTTCGGCTTCTTCGAGGTAATGCGTGGTCAGCAACACCGTGCTGCCCTGCTTGTTGAGTTTGGCGATGAACTGCCAGAGGGTCTGGCGCAGCTCCACGTCGACACCGGCGGTGGGCTCGTCCAGCACGATGACCTGCGGCTTGTGCACCAGGGCCTGCGCCACCAGCACGCGGCGCTTCATGCCCCCGGAGAGCTGGCGCATATTGGCGTTGGCTTTGTCGGCCAAGCCCAGGCTGACCAGCAGTTCGTCTATCCAGTCGTCATTGCGCTTGATGCCGAAATAGCCGGACTGGATGCGCAGCGCCTCGCGCACCGAGAAAAAGGGATCGAACACCAGCTCCTGCGGCACCACGCCGAGCTTTCGGCGGGCGCTGGCGTAGTCGGCCAACACGTCGCTACCGTGGACCTTGACGGTGCCGCTGCTGGCGCGCGAGAGGCCGGCCAGTATGCTGATGAGGGTGGTTTTTCCAGCGCCGTTGGGGCCCAGCAGGCCAAAAAATTCGCCCTGCCGGATATCGAAACTGACGTCGTCAAGCGCCTTGACGACCGGACCCGTTTGATTTCGCGCGGAGGAATAGGTTTTGGAGACGGACTGGAATGAGATCGCTGGCATGAGCCCGCCATTTTAAGGGCGGATGCCGCTTTGGCCGGGCCGGGCCGTGGAATGCCCCGTGGCGGCGGCTCAGGCTGCGGCGGCCGGAATCAATTCCGCCACGCCGTACAGGCCCGCCAGCTGGCGTAGCCGGGGCGGCAAGCCCGCCACGGCAAACTCCTTGCCGGCGGCCAGCGCTTCACGCCGGCACTCCAGCAGCACCGCCAGGGCGGAGGAATCAAACTCCCTGAGCGCGCCGGCGTCCGCCACCACGCCAGCGGGCTGGGACAGCACGGCCTGCTTCAGGCCGAGCGCAAAACCTGCGGCCTCGGCGTGCGTGAGGACGGGGGGAAGCGTGAGCACCGGCAACTCGCCCGCTCAGGACTTCTTGGCCACCGAGCCGCTGTTGGACTGGTTGCGCTGCACCAGCGAGGCGATCAGGCCGTCCACGCCCTTGGCGCTGATTTCCTGGGCAAACTGGGTGCGGTAGGTTTCCACCAGCCACACGCCCAGCACATTGAGGTCATAAATCTTCCAGCCCGAGGGGGTTTTTTCCATGCGGTAATCCAGCTGGACGGGGTCACCCCGGCCCAGGACTTCGGTGCGCACCACCACTTCGGTGTCGGCGGCCTCCGCGCGCAGCGGCTTGACGCTGACCGTCTGGTCGCTGACCTGCGCCAGGGCACCGGAATAGGTGCGGATCAGCAGGATCTTGAATTCTTCCTGCAGCTTCTTTTGCTGCTCGGGCGTGGCCTGGCGCCAGTTGCGGCCCACGGCGGCAGCCGTCATGCGCGTGAAGTTCACATTGGGCATGATTTTGCTGTCGACCAGGGACAGCACTTTGGTCAGGTCGCCGGCTTTCACCGCCTTGTCGGTCTTGATGTTGTCCAGCACTTCGGCCGACACGCGTTTGATCAGGGCGTCGGGGGCCTCATCGGCGGCGCGCACAAAAGGCGCGGCGCCCAGCAAGGCGAGGCTGAGGGTGGCGGTCAACAAGTGGCCAAGGGTTCTGCGTTTCATGATGCTCCTTCATATCGAAACATGGGGCTCAGTGTCGCGGGCATCGGGTTGATGCACGGCGCGCTGAAAACCGGTGCTTCGAGGGTATTTTGCGGGATGGTTTCCGGACTGGGGATGAAGTTATTCGGCAGTCTTGTAAATATTGGCACTGCCGGGCTCTCACAAGACCGGGTTTGCCCCTGTAAAAGCCTGTTTCAACTGCTTACTTGGCTGCCGGCTTAGGCTGCGCGCCTTCAGGCAGGTCGAAGCGTTCTTCCTTTTCCACCGGCGTGTTGCCGATCAGGCTGTTGCGGCGCTGCTGGTAGATATCGCGGGTAAAGCTGTATTTGTCCAGGGCCGCCTGGTCCAGCACATCGCCGGCGCCCAGCAGGTTGGCGCGCACATTGACCGCGCGCAGTGTCGTCAGGCTGTTGCGGACACGGACGTTCTTGGCCTGGCTGACCGCGTCCAGCTGGTAATCCACCACCAGGCCGGCTGTGTCGCGCACCGAGGAAGGGCCCAACACCGGCAGCACCAGGTAAGGACCCGAGCCCACGCCCCAGACACCCAGGGTCTGGCCGAAGTCTTCCGAGTGCTTCTGGATTTTCATTTCACTGGCCACGTCAAAAATGCCGCCCAGGCCCCAGAGGGTGTTGGTGGTGACGCGGAACAGGCTGTCGGCGGCGGCTTCGCCCTTGCCCTGCAGCAGGTTGTTGACCATGGACCAGACGTCGGAAATGTTGCCGAAGAAGCTGGTGACGCCGGTGCGCACCGGCTGGGGCGTGACGTCGCGGTAAGCGGTGGCCACGGGCTTGAGGACGGCGCGGTCCAGGCCCTCGTTGAAGCCGAACATGGCCCGGTTAAACGGCTCCAGCGGATCGGACGGATTGGCGCCCGGGCCGGTTGCGCATCCCTGGAGCAGCGCCACTGCGAGAACGGCACCGGCCCACCCTGTTGATTTTTTCATTGTGTTGTTGTTCGTCATTTTTTTTCTGTCGTCGCTGGTGGCGGCGCAGACCCTGATCCGGAACTGCTGTCCGCCGCTTTACTGTATAAAAACTGGCTGATCAGATTCTCAAGCACCACGGCGGACTGCGTGTTTTTGGTCACATCCCCCGCGGCGAAATTTTTCTCGTCCCCGCCGGCCTCCACGCCGATGTACTGCTCGCCGAGCAGGCCGCTGGTCAATATCTTCAGCGAGCTGTCCTTGGGAAACACATAACGGCTCTCCATGGCCAGGCTCACGCTGGCCTGGTAGGACTTGTCGTCGAAAGTGATGTTTTCAACCCGCCCGACCACCACACCCGCGCTTTTGACCGCGGCACGCGGCTTCAGGCCGCCAATATTGTCGAATTTCGCCGTGATCCTGTAAGAAGTGTCGAAATTCAGTGAGAGAAGGTTGGCGGACTTCAGCGCCAGGAACAGGATGGCCAGGCCCCCGATCAGGACAAACAGGCCAACCCAGAGATCATTTTTGGAGCGTTGCATTGTTTTCTTTCAGTGGCCCGGCAAGGAAGCCGCGGCTTGGGCCTTGCGCCATCCCTTCAAGGCAGACACTGGAATGGCGGATTTTCTCATGGACAAATTAAAAATGTTTGAAGGCGGTTATACGGCTACAAGCTACAGGCTGAACATGGACGCGGTCAGCAGGAAGTCCAGCCCCAGCACGGCCAGCGAGGCCACCACCACGGTGCGCGTGGTGGCGCGCGAGACGCCCTCGGGCGTGGGCTGGGCTTCAAAGCCCTGGTGCAGGGCGACAAAGGTGACGGTCACGCCGAACACAAAACTCTTGATGATGCCGTTGCCCACGTCGCGCCAGACATCCACGCCGGACTGCATCTGGCTCCAGAAGGAGCCGGCGTCTATGCCTATCATGACCACGCCGACCAGCCAGCCGCCCAGGATGCCCACGGCGCTGAACACCGCGGCCAGCAAGGGCATGGCGATGATGCCGCCCCAAAAACGCGGCGCCAGGATGCGGCGTATCGGGTCCACCGCCATCATCTCCATGGCCGACAGCTGCTCGCCGGCTTTCATCAGGCCGATTTCGGCGGTCAGGGCCGTGCCGGCGCGGCCGGCGAACAGCAGCGCCGTGACCACCGGCCCGAGCTCGCGCACCAGGCTGAGAGCCACCAGCAGGCCCAGCGCCTCGGCCGAACCGTAGCGCTGCAGCGTGTAGTAGCCCTGCAGGCCCAGCACAAAGCCCACAAAGAGGCCGGATACCGCGATGATGGCCAGCGAATAGTTGCCCAAAAAGAAAATCTGGTCGCGCACCAGGCCAAAACGGGCCAGGGCCGGCCCGCTCAGGGCGACCAGGCGCGACATGAGCCGCGCGGCATAGCCAACGTCGGCCAGCTGCCTGCGCACCGCAAAACCGAGGTCGGACACCAGGGTGACGGGACTGTAGCGGCTCATGCGCGCTCCTTTTTGGCGGCGTCCGCGTTGCCGAAATCGGCCTCCACGCCCGGCCCGGGGTAATGGAATTTCACCGGGCCCTCGCTCTCGGCATTGACGAACTGGTGCACCAGCGGGTCGGTGGAGCGCCTGACTTCATCGGGCGTTCCCTGGGCCGCGATGCTGCCGTTGGCCAGGATGATGACTTTGTCGGCGATGCGGAAGGTTTCCTCGAGGTCGTGCGAGACGACGATGCTGGTGATGCCCAGCGTGTCATTGAGCTGACGTATGAGCTGCGCGGCGGTGCCCAGCGAGATAGGGTCCAGCCCGGAAAAGGGCTCGTCGTACATGATGAGTTCGGGGTCCAGCACGATGGCGCGGGCCAGCGCCACGCGCCTGGCCATGCCGCCGGAGATTTCACTGGGCATCAGGTCGCGCGCGCCGCGCAGGCCCACGGCGTTGAGTTTCATCAGCACGATGTCGCGGATCAGGCGTTCATTCAGCGCGGTGTGCTCGCGCAGCGGGAAGGCGACGTTGTCGAACACGCTCAAGTCGGTGAACAGCGCGCCGAACTGGAACAGCATGCCCATGCGCCGGCGTGCGGCGTACAGCTCCTGCTGCACCAGCCGGCCCACGTCCTGGCCGTCAAACAGCACGGCGCCGCCGGTGGCTTTTTGCTGGCCGCCTATCAGGCGCAGCACGGTGGTCTTGCCGCCGCCCGAGGCACCCATCAACGCGGTGACCTTGCCGCGCGGCACGGACAGGGTGACCCGGTCCAGAATGACGCGGTCGCCCGCGGAACCCGGGTAGGAGAAGGTCACATCCTTGAATTCAACCAGTGAAGAAGCGAGGGTGTCGGCCATGGAGAAAAAGAAGGGCCGACAAGCGCGCCGGCGAACTAGGGGAATGCCCTAATGATACGGGGTTTGGCCGCACCCATCCCGGGAAGTAATACCAGGCAGTAATACCGTGGGGTTTCCGTCACGCCGCTTGCAGCGCAGGCCGTCGCACCCAGGCACAGCCTGGGGTTTCCTCAGTCGTCTGGTTCAGCAAGGCAGGTCGCTGTAACCCATCAAAAGCTCGTCGACCGCGCGCGCGGCCTGGCGGCGCTAGCGAGGCAGGTCGCTATAGCCCATCAAAAATTCGTCGACGGCACGCGCAGCTTGGCGGCCTTCGCGAATCGCCCATACGACCAGGCTTTGGCCGCGGCGGATGTCGCCGGCGGCAAACACCTTGGGCACATTGGTGGCATAGCCGCCGGTGAAGTCGGTGCCCGCCTTGGCGTTGCCGCGGTTGTCTTTTTCAACGCCGAAAGCATCCAGCACGGAAGCCACCGGCGAGACAAAGCCCATGGCCAGCAGCACCAGGTCGGCCTTGAGGGTCTGCTCGGAGCCGGGCACCTCGGCCATCTTGCCGTCTTTCCACTCGACGCGAACGGTCTTCAGGCCCGTGACCTTGCCTTTTTCACCGATCAGTTCCTTGGTGGAGATGGCGAACTCGCGCTCGCAGCCTTCCTCGTGCGAGGAAGAGGTGCGCAGCTTGATGGGCCAGTAAGGCCAGGTCAGGGGGCGGTTTTCCTCTTCGGGCGGCTGGGGCATCAGTTCAAACTGCGTGACGCTGACGGCGCCGTGGCGGTTGCTGGTACCCACGCAGTCGGAGCCGGTGTCGCCGCCGCCTATCACGATGACGTGCTTGCCGTCGGCGCGCAGCTGGCCTTTGACCTTGTCGCCGGCGTTGACCTTGTTCTGCTGGGGCAAAAATTCCATCGCGAAATGCACGCCGTCCAGGTCGCGGCCGGGCACGGGCAGGTCGCGCGACTGCTCGGCGCCGCCGGTCAGCATCACGGCATCAAAGTCTTTTTGCAGCTGCTCGGGGCTGATGCTTTCCTTGGCCCAGTTGGTGACCTTGGAGTCCTTGGGCAAGCTGCCCACCATCACGCCGGTGCGGAATATCACGCCTTCGGCCTTCATCTGCTCGACGCGGCGGTCGATGTGGACTTTTTCCATCTTGAAGTCAGGGATGCCGTAGCGCAGCAGGCCGCCAATGCGGTCGTTCTTCTCGAACAGGGTGACCTCGTGGCCGGCGCGCGCCAGCTGCTGGGCCGCGGCCATACCGGCGGGGCCGGAGCCGACGACGGCGACCTTCTTGCCGGTCTTGTGTTTGGGCATGACCGGCTTGACCCAGCCTTCGGACCAGGCGCGGTCGATGATGGCGTGCTCGATGGACTTGATGCCGACGGCGTCGTCGTTCACGTTCAGCGTGCAGGCGGCCTCACAGGGCGCCGGGCAGATGCGGCCGGTGAACTCGGGGAAGTTGTTGGTGCTGTGCAGCGTGTCGATCGCGTTTTTCCAGTCGGCGCGAAACACCATGTCGTTGAAGTCGGGAATGATGTTGTTGACCGGGCAGCCGTTGTTGCAGAACGGCGTGCCGCAGTCCATGCAGCGCGCCGCCTGCTTGTTGGCCTGCGCGTCGTCCAGCCCGATGACAAATTCGCGGTAGTTCTTCAGGCGCTCCGGCACGGGCTTGTAGCCCTCCTCGATGCGCTCGTATTCCATGAAGCCGGTGATTTTTCCCATGATGAGGTCCTGTGCGATTCTTTTTTAAGCTTTTCCGGCTGCCGGCCCGTCATCACGGGCGCTGGCAGTTCCGGTTCAATGCAAGCGTGGGGTGGGCGGCCTACTTGGCGGCCACCGCTTCCTGGTTGGTGGCGACCTGGGCCCGGGTGGTTTCCGTCGCGGCCTCGAGCCGGCGCTCCTTGCGCTCGATCAGGGCCCGCTTGTACTCATTCGGGAAGACCTTGACGAACTTCAGGCGCGACTCGCTCCAGTTGTCCAGCAGTTCGCGCGCGCGCTTGCTGCCGGTCCAGCGGTTGTGGTCCTGCAGCAGGCGCTTGAGCAGTTCCTCATCGCTTTCGCCGGCGTGCCAGTCGGCCTTGTCGTGGGTGTGCTGTTCGGTCGTGGTGACGATGCGGTCCATGGAGACCATGGAGGTGTTGCAGCGCGTGGCGAAGAGACCATCTTCGTCGTATACATAGGCCACGCCGCCGCTCATGCCGGCGGCGAAGTTGCGGCCGGTCTTGCCCAGCACCGCGACGGTGCCGCCCGTCATGTATTCGCAGCCGTGGTCGCCCGTGCCTTCGACGACCGCCGTGGCGCCCGACAGGCGCACGGCAAAACGTTCGCCGGCCACGCCGCTGAAGAAGGCCTCGCCGGTGGTCGCGCCGTAGAGCACGGTGTTGCCGACGATGGTGTTCTTCACCGCGTCGCCGCGGAAGTCTATGCTGGGGCGCACCACGATGCGCCCGCCCGACAGGCCCTTGCCGGTGTAGTCGTTGGCGTCACCGATCAGGTACATGGTGATGCCCTTGGCCAGGAAGGCGCCGAAGGACTGGCCGCCCGTGCCTTCAAGCTGTATGCGCAGCGTGTCGTCAGGCAGGCCCTGCGGGTGGTGGCGCGTCAGCTCGCCCGACAGCATGGCACCCACGGTGCGGTTGACGTTGCGCGCGACTTCGATGAACTGGACTTTTTCGCCCTTTTCAATCGCGGCCTTGGATTTTTCGATCAGGCGCACGTCCAGCGCTTTTTCCAGCGCGTGGTCCTGCTCCATCACGTGCAGGCGCGGCACGTCGGCGGGCACATTGGGCTGGTAGAACAGGCGGCTGAAATCCAGGCCGCGGGCCTTCCAGTGTTCAATGCCTTTTTGCGTGTCCAGCAGGTCGGCGCGGCCGATCAGGTCGTCGAACTTGCGCACGCCGAGCTGCGCCATGAGCTGGCGCGCCTCTTCGGCGACGAAGAAGAAGTAATTGACGACATGCTCAGGCTTGCCGCTGAATTTCTGGCGCAGCACCGGGTCCTGCGTGGCCACGCCGACGGGGCAGGTGTTGAGGTGGCATTTGCGCATCATGATGCAGCCCTCCACCACCAGCGGCGCGGTGGCGAAGCCGAACTCGTCGGCGCCCAGCAGCGCGCCTATGATGACGTCGCGGCCGGTTTTCATCTGGCCGTCGGCCTGCACACGGATGCGGCCGCGCAGGCGGTTGAGCACCAGGGTCTGCTGGGTTTCGGCGAGACCAATTTCCCAGGGCGAGCCGGCATGCTTGATGGACGACCAGGGCGAAGCGCCCGTGCCGCCGTCATGGCCGGCGATCACCACGTGGTCGGACTTGGCCTTGGCCACGCCGGCCGCGATGGTGCCGACACCGACTTCGCTGACCAGCTTGACGCTGATGCTGGCGCGCGGGTTCACGTTCTTCAGGTCGTGGATCAGCTGGGCCAGGTCTTCGATCGAATAAATATCGTGGTGCGGCGGCGGCGAGATCAGGCCCACGCCCGGCACCGAGTAGCGCAGCTGGCCGATGTATTCGCTGACCTTGCCGCCGGGCAGCTGGCCGCCCTCGCCGGGCTTGGCGCCCTGCGCCATCTTGATCTGGATCTGGTCGGCCGACACCAGGTATTCGGCCGTGACGCCGAAGCGGCCCGACGCGACCTGCTTGATGCGCGAGCGCAGCGAGTCGCCGTCCTGCAGCGGCAGGTCAACCTCGACCTGTTTCGGGCCGATCACGCTTTTCAGCGTCTCGCCTTTCTTGATCGGGATGCCCTTGAGCTCTTGCCGGTAACGGTTCGGGTCTTCACCGCCCTCGCCCGTGTTGCTCTTGCCGCCTATGCGGTTCATGGCCACGGCCAGGGTGGCGTGGGCCTCGGTGCTGATGGAGCCCAGCGACATGGCGCCGGTGGCAAAACGCTTGACGATGTCCTTGGCCGGCTCGACCTCGTCGATGGGAATCGCCTTGGACGGGTCGATCTTGAACTCGAACAGGCCGCGCAGCGTCATGTGGCGGCGGTTCTGGTCGTTGATCAGCTGGGCGTATTCCTTGTAGGTGTTCCAGTTGTTGGAGCGCGTGGAATGCTGCAGCTTGGCGATGGCGTCGGGCGTCCACATATGGTCTTCGCCGCGCACACGCCAGGCGTATTCACCGCCGGCATCCAGCATGTTGGCCAGCACCGGGTCGTTGCCGAAAGCGGCGCGGTGCATGCGCAGCGCTTCCTCGGCGATCTCGAAGACGCCCATGCCCTCGACCTGGCTGGCCGTGCCGGTGAAGAACTTGGCCACGGTGTCGCGGTTCAGGCCTATGGCCTCGAACAGCTGGGCGCCGCAGTAGCTCATATAGGTCGATACGCCCATCTTGGACATGATCTTGGACAGGCCTTTGCCGATGGCCTTGGTGTAGTTGTACACGGCCTTGTCGGTGCTGAGATCGCCCGGCAAGCCTTTGGACAGTTCGGCCAGGGTTTCCATGGCGAGGTAGGGGTGGACGGCCTCGGCGCCGTAGCCGGCCAGCACGGCGAAGTGGTGCACCTCGCGGGCTGAGCCGGTTTCCACCACCAGGCCGGCCGTGGTGCGCAGGCCTTCCTTGACCAGGTGCTGGTGGATGGCCGACAGGGCCAGCAGGGCCGGGATGGCGACCTGCGTGGCGCTGATGCCGCGGTCGCTGACGATCAGGATGTTTTTGCCGTCCTTGATCGCGTCAACCGCCTCGGCGCACAGCGAGGCCAGCTTGGCCTCCACGCCTTCGTGGCCCCAGGCCAGCGGGTAGGTGATGTCCAGCGTGTAGCTCTTGAACTTGCCCTGGGTGTGCGCCTCGATGTCGCGCAGCTTTTGCATGTCGGCCACGTTGAGCACCGGCTGGCTGACTTCCAGCCGCATGGGCGGGTTGACCTGGTTGATGTCCAGCAGGTTGGGCTTGGGGCCGATGAAGGACACCAGCGACATCACGATGGCTTCGCGTATCGGGTCGATAGGCGGGTTGGTCACCTGCGCGAACAGCTGCTTGAAGTAGTTGTAGAGCGGCTTGTCCTTGTTGGACAGCACGGCCAGCGGGCTGTCGTTGCCCATGGAGCCTGTGGCTTCCTCGCCGTTGGCGGCCATGGGGGACATCAGGAACTTGATGTCTTCCTGGGTGTAGCCGAAAGCCTGCTGGCGATCGAGCAGCGGAATGTCGGAGACAGGCGCGGCGGTCGCGGCGGGCTTGGCCGTTTTCGCGGTTTTGCCGGCCACGTCGTCGAGCTTGATGCGCAGGTTTTCAATCCACTGCTTGTAGGGCTTGCTGTGCGCCAGCGTGGCCTTGATTTCCTCGTCATCGACCATGCGCCCCTGTTCCAGGTCGATCAGGAACATCTTGCCGGGCTGAAGGCGCCATTTGCGCACGATCTTGTGCTCGGGGATGGGCAGCACGCCCGATTCCGAGGCCATGATGACCAGGTCGTCGTCGGTGACGCAGTAGCGCGAGGGGCGCAGGCCGTTGCGGTCCAGCGTGGCGCCTATCTGGCGGCCGTCGGTGAAGACGATGGAGGCCGGGCCGTCCCAGGGCTCCAGCATGGCGGCATGGTATTCATAAAAGGCCTTGCGGCGCTCGTCCATGGTGGTGTGCTGTTCCCAGGGTTCGGGAATCATCATCATCACGGCCTGGCTGATGGGATAGCCGGCCATCGTCAGCAGTTCCAGGCAGTTGTCGAAGGTGGCGGTGTCGGACTGGCTGGCAAAGCTGATCGGGTAGAGCTTTTGCAGGTCGGCGCCCAGCACCGGCGAGGACATCACGCCTTCGCGCGCCTTCATCCAGTTGTAGTTGCCCTTGACGGTGTTGATCTCGCCGTTGTGCGCGACATAACGGTAGGGGTGGGCCAGCGGCCACTCGGGGAAGGTGTTGGTGGAAAAACGCTGGTGCACCAGGCCCAGCGCCGAGACGCAGCGCGTGTCGGTCAGGTCGCGGTAGTAAGTGCCCACCTGGTCGGCCAGCAGCAGGCCTTTGTAGACCACCGTGCGGCTGGACATGCTGGGCACGTAATATTCTTTGCTGTGCGTCAGGCGCAGGTTCTGGATGGCCGCGCTGGCGGTCTTGCGGATCACGTAGAGCTTGCGTTCCAGCGCGTCCTGCACGATCACGTCGTTGCCGCGGCCGATAAAGATCTGCCGCAGGATGGGTTCTTTTTTGCGCACGGTGGGCGACATGGGCATGTCGCGGTTGACCGGCACGTCGCGCCAGCCCAGCAGCACCTGGCCCTCGGCCTTGACGGCGCGTTCCAGCGCCTGCTCGCAGGCCAGGCGGGAGGCGTGCTCCTTGGGCAAAAACACCATGCCGACGCCGTATTCGCCGGGCGGCGGCAGCTGCACGCCCTGCGCGGCCATTTCTTCACGGTACAAGGCGTCGGGTAGCTGGATCAGGATGCCGGCGCCGTCGCCCATGAGCTTGTCTGCGCCCACTGCGCCCCGGTGGTCCAGGTTTTCGAGGATCTTGAGGCCTTGCTGGACGATGGCGTGGCTTTTATGCCCCTTGATGTGCGCCACGAAACCGACGCCGCAGGCATCGTGTTCGTTGGCTCCGGCGTACAAACCGTTTTCTTCAAAATGCTTGATTTCAGCAGCCGTGGTCATGGCAATTCCTCGTCGGGGGTGGGATGGGGGCGCTGAACGCGTCCTGTTGGAAAGGACCGCAACGCACCCATCCGCAGTTTCATGATTTTTCGCAGGGAATGGGGAGCATAGTGCAGTGCAACAACAATGCCAAGAAGTTTAAATAGGGTCAGATTCCAATTAAAAATCGATAAATTTAATCAACATTTAATTGGGGACATATTAAATTCAAACGCAAAAAGCCATGAACGGCATGGTTCAAGCCGGTGGCAAGTCCTCTTTGGCGGCCATGGCCGGCCGACCCGCCTGGTTTTTGGTCACACGGCGCTCGGTGCGCTTTTGCAGCTCGGCCAGGAATTCATCCCCACCCAGCGCCCAGCCGCTGAGGGCCGAGCGGGTCAGCAGCTCCTGCTGCTCCAGTGTGATGCCGGCGCGCACCAATGAGGCGTAGGCCGCCTCGCGGGCAAAGGGGGTGTTGCCCAGCGCCCAGACCAGGGGATGCGGCGTCAGCAGGCTGTCGACCCGCAAACCCGCATAGTGGCCGTGGCTGGACCACGGATAGTCCCTGGCCTCAGCCACCAGCCCCGCGCGAACCGGGTTCAGGTCGATATAGGCCATGCAGGCCAGCAAATAGCGCTCGGCTTCGATCACGGTGGCGCGGTAACGCCCTTCCCAGAGGGTGCCGGAACGCCCCTGGCTGTCGTTGAAGTAGCGCACATAACGCCGTCCGGCAGCCTGCATCATCTGCGGCAGGCCGTCCGCCGTGCTGGGCGTGGCCAGCAGGTGGAAGTGGTTGTCCATCAGCACATAAGCATGCAGGGCCACGCCGAATTTGCGCGCGCTTTCATCGAGCAGCCGCAGCAGCATCTGGTGATCGGCGGCGCTAGAAAAGACGGCTTGCCGGTTATTGCCGCGCTGGATGATGTGATGGGGGAAACCGGGAAGCGTCAGACGAGGAAGGCGGGCCATGGGATGCAATACCTGGAGTTGGCACCATGATATTGGAATCCGACCCTAATTTCCCGCGATCCCCCTCGCCTCTTTGAAGAAGCATGGAGCCGCTGTTGCTCAGCGAACGACTTTGCCGTCAGGCGTGATGGTGACGAGGTCGATCGCACGCACCGATTCGTATTTCTTGGCCCGCAGGTTGACGCGAAAGCCGCCCACGTCATAGTCCGTCATGGCTTCAAAGGCTTTTTGCAGGCCGGCCCGGTCGGGCTTTCCGCTGCCTGCCGCGCT
The DNA here is from genome assembly GCF_056406895.1 of Polaromonas sp. P1_A2. Taxonomy (NCBI): domain Bacteria; kingdom Pseudomonadati; phylum Pseudomonadota; class Betaproteobacteria; order Burkholderiales; family Comamonadaceae; genus Polaromonas; species Polaromonas sp. P1_A2. The sequence goes on from NZ_JBFTZI010000003.1 coordinate 705,337, forward strand.
GCGGCGCACGCCCTCGGCAAAGGTCTTGGCGGCGATATAGCCTTCCACGCTTTCATAGCTGGGCGTCTGGTCGGTCTGGTTCAGCACATCAAGGTATTCCTTGATGATCGGCATGCCGGTGCTGCGCGGCGAGGGCACGACCTGGGAAATCACGACGCCGCCGATTTCCTTGCCCAGGGCGCTGAAAAGCGGGTCAATACCGACGACGGAAAAATTCAGGAATTGCCCGCCATAGCCGGCCTGGCGCATCTTGCGGATGAAGGCAGCCGATGAATTGAACAGGCTGACCTGGATAACCGCCTGGGGCTGCACCTTCATCAGGGAGGCCACGGCCGCGTCAACCTTGTCGCTGTTGACCGGCGACAGGGCGCTGCCGACGATGGCCGGCCGCTTCAGGTCGACCAGGGCCTGGTTGACGGCCGCCAGGCCGCCGCGCCCCATGGCATCGTCTTCGGCAAACACCGCGATGCGGTCCTGGTTCAGCGTCGCGCAGTGGCGCGCGATTTTGTAGGCTTCATCGGCCAGCGCGGGACGCACGTGGAACACATTGCTGAGCGAGGGATCATGCAGCGCGTCCGACGCGGCAAACGGCGCGAAGAACAGGGTGTTGGAAGCTTTTGCCGCGGCGAAGGCCGCGTCGCAGCTGGCGGTGCCGGTAAAACCGAAAAGCGCGTCCACGTCGTCGTCGATCAACTGCTTGGCGTTGCCGGCGGCCTTCGCCGGAACGTAGCCGTCATCGAGGGCTTTGACTTCGATCTTGTAACCGCCCGCGCCGTTTTTTGCGTTGATCGCGTCAAAATAAATCTTGGCGCCGTTGAGGTAGGCCAGGCCGATCTGGTCGGCGGCGCCGGTCAGCGGAACGGATTGCCCGACGACGATTTTTCGCCCGGCCCTGCCCTGCGCCCACAGCGCGGGGCTTGCCACCACGGCGCCTGCGGATACACCACCGAGAATTAACTGACGCCGATTGAAGCCCATGACAACACCTTTTGAGATACGAATAGCCAAAGCAGGTTTGATGCCCGCAACTGCAGCATGCGCTTACTGTTCCAAAAAAACGTCACAAAGTGTGCGCAAGTCCCAAGCGTAATCCGTGCGGGACCGAAAAGACAGCAGGAAAAATGCCGACACGTCATAAGCCTATGCGCCGCCCTTGAGGCTGCCGATGACGGCTTCGCCTGGTTTCGCGTCTCGAACTAGGGCCGGGGCGTGCGCAAAACCACCAAACGGTGCAGCCGTAGCGCCAGAACCAGGCCCAGAGCGGAGCTGGCCGCCGTGACCCAGCCCGTCCATTGCCAGCCCCCTGCTTCGGCCGCCACCCAGGCCACCAGCGGAGGCCCGGCGAACTGGCCCAGCGCCGACCACTGCTGCATCCAGCCCACCGTGGAGGACACGGTATCGGTGCTGGGCGCCAGCCGGATGGCCAAGCTGAACAGGGTGGCGGGAACCAGGCCGCCCAGCATGGAAAAACCCAGGATCGCCGCGTATTGCAGCGCGGGCGGCACGCCCGAAAACGACAGCAAGGCGCCGCCCGCCATCGCCAGGAAACCCGCAGCCAGCAAGGCCAGCGGCGGCAGGCCGCGGCCCAGCAGCCGCCCGGCGGCAACGTTGCCGATGATGTTGACGGCCGCGGCCAGCGCCGTCAGCGGCCCAGCCCAGCCGCCAGCCACACCGGCCTGCGCATAGATGGACGGCAGGAAACCCACCACGGCGAGCCATTGCCCGGAATAGGTCGCAAAAGCCAGGGCCATAAGCCAGGCGGCGCGCGAACGCAAGGTCGTCGCGATGAGCTGGCGGTTGCGCGGCCGGCCCACGGGCGCAGCAGCCTCAGGCGGCTCCCCCGGCACACGCCACGCAAGCAGCAGGGCCAGCGCCGCGGCCAGCGCGGCCAGCAGCCACCACAAGATGCGCCAGCCCCACTGCGGGCCGGCCCAGGCGATGACAAGAGGCCCGGCCAGCAAGGCCAGCGATGCCCCCAAAGGCATGTAGGCGCCCCACATACCGAGCATGCCGCTCAATTTTTCCGGCGGCACCAGGCGGCGTACCAGGGCCGGCGCCGGCAACACCACCCACAAAAACCCCAAACCCTCCAGGACGCGTGTCGCCAGCAAGCCATGAACGCCGGGCGCCATGGCGCCCAGGGCGCTGGCCGACGCCAGCACCCATAGGCCGGCCAGCATGCTGCGCTTGAGCCCCACGCGCTGCACGGCCAGCCCGGTCACCAGGCCCAGGGTCATACCGGCCAGCTGGACGAGCGAGAGCAGGAAGCCGGCCTGCAGCAGCGAAACGCCGAGCACCTGGCCCAGCACGGGCAAGGCCGGCGGAAGCTTGCCCACATGCAGCGCGGCCACCACGCCGGCCGCGATCACGCACCAGGCGGCGCGCGCGCTGGCGGCGGTATCCGGCTTGGCCTCAGTCACACGGCGCGAAGCAAAAGAGGCGGGTCAAGCCGCGAAAGCGGCCCGTCCCTTGAGGCGCTCATGCTCTTTGGCGGCGAAGCGGTCGGTCATGCCGGCGATGTAGTCGGCCACGACCCGCTCGGGCTTGGCGCCCGCGGCATGCGGCGCGTCGACGCCGTCAAAACGCTCGCTGTGGGCCTGCGGCATCTGCGCCGGGTCGGCCATATAGGCCTCGAACAGCTCGCCGACCACCTGCTTGGCCGCCTGCGTGGTTTCCACCACCTTGGGGTGGCGGTAGAGGTTTTTCAGCAGGAAGCGCTTGAGCGACGCGGACTGCTGCGCCATCTCCGGCGTAAAGCAGACCAGCGCCGGCTGCTGGCGCACCTCGTCGGCACTGGCGGGCGCCGCCTTGTGGATGGCCGCCCACGTCGCGTCCATCACGTTGTAGACCTGGGCGCTGAGCATGCGGCGTATGGTTTCAAACAGCAGCCGGCGCCCTTGCAGACCGGGATGGGCCAGCCGCGTCTCGCGGCAGTACTGGCTGAAGAGCTCCACGTCCTCGAGCTGCTCCAGCGTCAGCAGGCCCGAGCGCACACCGTCGTCGATGTCGTGCGCGTTGTAGGCGATCTCGTCGGCCAGGTTGGCGAGCTGCGCTTCCAGGCTGGGCTGCTGCCAGCGCGGGCCTTCGGCGGGCTGGTCCACAAAACGGCGCGCCACCCCGCCCGGCTCGCGCGACTCGATGCGCCGCGCATTGCGCTTTGAGCAATGCTTGAGGATGCCCTCGCGCGTCTCGAAGCTGAGGTTCAGGCCGTTGTAGGCCGGGTAGCGCTCTTCCAGCACATCCACGACGCGCAGGCTTTGCAGGTTGTGCTCGAAGCCCGCGCTCTCGGGGTGGCCGGCCTTGAGGCAGGCGTTCAGGGCATCCTGGCCGGCGTGGCCGAAAGGCGTGTGGCCCAGGTCGTGCGCCAGCGCGATGGCTTCCACGAGGTCCTCGTTGAGCTGCAGCGTGCGGGCGATGGAGCGCCCCAGCTGCGCGACTTCCAGCGAGTGGGTCAGGCGGGTGCGGAACAGGTCGCCCTCGTGGTTGAGGAACACCTGGGTCTTGTAGACCAGGCGGCGAAAGGCTGTTGAATGCACGATGCGGTCGCGGTCGCGCTGGAAGTCGGAGCGCGTAGGCGCCACCGGCTCCGTGTAGCGGCGGCCGCGCGACAGCGCGGGATCACAGGCATAGGGCGCCAGGGTCATGGTTCACGCTCTCCAGGCGTTAAGCGCAGCACAGGTCTATCACTTCGCGCACCAGCGCGTCGGGCGCGCTGCGAAGCGCCGCTTTGCCCGGGCCGTCGATCACGATAAAGCGGATTTCGCCGGCCTCTGATTTTTTGTCGACACGCATCAGTTCCAGGTAGCGGCCCGCATTGTCCGCGGCCGACAGCACCGGCGCCTTGACCGGCAAGCCGGCACGCTGGATAAGCCGCGTCAGCCGCTCGACAAAAGGCATGTCAACCAGGCCCAGGCGAGCGGACAAATGCGCGGCCATCACCATGCCGCAGCCCACGCCTTCGCCGTGCAGCCATTCGCCGTAACCGAGGCCGGATTCAATCGCGTGGCCGAAGGTATGGCCGAAATTCAGGATGGCCCGCAGCCCGGCCTCACGTTCGTCCTGCCCCACCACCCAGGCCTTGATCTCGCAGCTGCGCTTGATGGCGTGGGCCATGGCCGCGGGCTCCCTGGCCAGCAGGCCTTCAAGATTGGCCTCTATCCATTCCAGGAAGGCCATGTCGGCAATCGGGCCGTATTTGATGATTTCGGCCAGGCCCGCGCTGAGCTCGCGCGCGGGCAAGGTCTGCAGCGCATCGAGGTCGCAGACCACCAGCAGGGGCTGGTAGAAGGCGCCTATCATGTTCTTGCCCAGCGGGTGGTTGATCGCGGTCTTGCCGCCCACCGAGGAGTCCACTTGCGCCAGCAAGGTCGTGGGCACCTGCACAAAGGGCACGCCGCGCATATAGCTGGCCGCGGCAAAGCCGGTCATGTCGCCCACCACGCCGCCGCCCAGCGCGAACATCACCGTCTTGCGGTCGCAGCCGTTCTCGAGCAAGGCGTCAAAAATCAGCTGCAGCGTAGGCCAGTCCTTGTGGGCTTCGCCGTCGGGCAAGGTCACCAGCAGCACCTTGCCATAACGCTGGCGCAGCGCCTGGCTCAATTGCGCCGCATACAGGGGAGCCACCGTGGTGTTCGACACCACCAGCGCGGTGGCGGCTTTCGGGAGATCCTGGTAAGTCAGCGCATTGCCGAGAAGGCTGTTGCCGATGGCGATCGGGTAGCTGCGTTCGCCCAGCTCGATCTGGACCCGCGCCGCCGCGGAAGGGGAATTTGCGTGCATAAGTGGGAGTGTAGAGGCACTCGCCCGCCTTGGGTGCGGCGGCTTGCAAGGCAAAACGACGCAAGCGCTCAGGGCGCGGGCAGCAATCCCGCCAGCTCCAGTTGCATAAGGATCATGTTGACCAGGGTAGACACCGAGGGGCGCCCTGTCTCGATGACGAAGTGAGCGGTTTCCCGGTACAGGGGATCGCGGGCCGTGTAGAGGTCCCTGAGCCTGGCCAGCGGGTCGGCGACCTGGAGCAGGGGCCGGTTCTGGTCGTGCCGCAAGCGGCGAAACACTTCTTCGGGAATGGAATGCAGGTACACCACCTGCGCGCGCTCGCGAAGGTGCCGGCGGTTGGCGGGACGCAGCACGGTCCCGCCGCCGCTGGACAGCACGCAGGATTGGCCCTGGGTCAGCTCGTCGATGACCTGCTGCTCTATGTCGCGGAAGGCATTCTCGCCCTCGCGTTCGAAAAACTCCCGGATCGAGCAGCCGATGCGCTGCTCGATCACCTGGTCCGAATCAATGAAGCGCAGCCCCATCTTGCGGGCCAGGTGCCGGCCGACAGTGGACTTCCCCGAACCCGGCAGGCCCACGCAGGCGATTCTCAACGGGTTTGCATTCAATGGAGTCTGGAGGCGTTCGCCCCGGGATGCGTGAATAGAGACAGGGTGGAAAATGGGCCGGTTTCACAAACGCGACAGGCCCCAAAGGGCCCGCCGTTACCTGCATTTTCCCACCAAACCGGCCCCGCCTCGCGGCAGCCGGCTCCGCGGGGCTCAGCGCAGCGCTGAGCCGTTGGTCAGCATCTTGGGGGTGATGAACACCAGCAATTCGGATTTCGTGGCCGAGCGCGTCTTCTGTTTGAAGAGATTGCCGACGCCTGGCAGGTCGCCCAGGAAGGGAACCTTGGTCTCGTTGTCGCGGTCGTTCTGCTCAAAAATACCGCCTATCACCACGGTTCCGCCGTTTTCCACCAGCACCTGCGTCTGGATGTGCTTGGTGTCGATCGCAAAGCCGTTGGCCGTTTCGCGGCCCACGCTGTCCTTGTTCACGTCGACGTTCAGGATGATGTTGCCCTCGGGCGTGATCTGCGGCGTGACCTCGAGCTTCAGGTTGGCTTTGCGGAAGCTGATGGACGTGGCACCGCTGGAAGTCGCCTGCTGGTAGGGGAGTTCCGTACCCTGTTCAATCAGCGCCTTGACCTGGTCGGCCGTGACAACCCTGGGGCTGGAGACGATCTTGGTCTTGCCGTCGGCTTCGGAAGCGGAAATCTCGAGGTTCAAGAATCGCGTTTTTGCGGCATTGAACAGGGAGACGGCGAAGGTCGCGGCCGAGAAACCGTTCTGGCCCACAGCCGGCAGGCTCAGGAACTCACCGGCGTTGGTGCCGGCCGTCGTCGCGCTGTAGGTGCCGCCGAATGCCGTGTTGGTATTCTGGTTGAAGGGCTGGCCGCCCAGCCGCACGCCCAGCGACTTCCCGAAGGTATCCGAAGCCTCGACGATGCGCGCCTCGATCAGCACCTGGCGAACCGCCACGTCCAGCTTGGTGATCAGGGCCTGGACCGCCTCCAGCCTGGAGGGGATGTCGGTCACGAACAGCAGGTTGGTCCGGGGTTCGGCAATGACACTGCCGCGCTGGGACAGGATACGGGCACTGGCCGGACCGCTGCCGCCGGCGGTGATCTGCGTCGCGAGATCCGCGGCCTTGGCGTAATTGATCTGGAAGGACTGGGTGCGGACAGGCTCCAGGCTCTGGATGGCATTTCGCGATTCCAGGTCGAGTTTGTCCTTGGCCGCCAGCTCGTCCTTGGGTGCAATCACCAGCACGTTGCCGTTTTTGCGCATGCCCAGGCCCTTGGACTGGAGAATGATGTCCAGCGCCTGGTCCCAAGGCACGTCCTTGAGCCTCAGCGTGACGCTGCCCGTCACGGAATCGGAGGTGACGATGTTGAAGTTCGTGAAGTCGGCGATCACCTGCAACAGAGAGCGGATTTCAATGTTCTGGAAGTTCAGGGAAAGCTTCTCGCCGGTATAGCCCGGGCCCTGCGTCAATTTGGTCGGGTCGACCTTTTGGGGGCGGACTTCCAGCACAAACTGGTTGTCGCTCTGGTAAGCGCTGTGCTCCCAGGCGCCTTTGGGTTCCACCACCATCCGGACCTTGTCGCCGGTCTGGAAGGTCGTGACGGTTTGCACCGGCGTGCCGAAATCGCCCACGTCCAGCCGGCGGCGCAAGCCTTCGGGCAGGGTTGTCTTCAGGAACTCGACCACCAGGGTCTGGCCCTGCTGGCGTATGTCAACGCCCACCTCGTTGTTGGACAGGCCCACGACGATGCGGCCGGCGCTGTCGGTTCCACGGCGGAAGTCCACGTCCTTGAGCGGAAGGATGTCACGGTTGCGGCTTTCCGCAAATACCTGTGCCGGTGCGGCGGCCGCCGCCGCGCTGGCGGCAGTGGAATCCAGCGTGATCACCAGCGACTTGCCCTGGATATCAGCCTTGTAGGTCGACGGTGCCTTGAGGTTGAGTACCACGCGGGTCCGCTCGCCGGCCTGCACCACGTTCGCCGAACGCAGGTTTCCCAGGTTCATGTCCACCGCGGACCGTCCCATGCCATTGCTGACGCCGGGGAAGTCCAGGGCGATGCGGGCGGGCGACTGGATGGTGAAGCCGGTCGGAATGGCGGTCAGTGGCTCGGCCAGATCTATGCGGATGATTTCGGAGCTGCCCTGGACCGAACCGGTCACCGATTGAATCGAATTCTGGGCCTGTGCGGCCTGCGGCAGCGTTGCCACCATCAGCGACAAGGCAATGCCGAACGAAGCGCCGCGCAACACACGTTCAAGCAAACGCTTCAGGCCGCCTCCCATACCTTCTGCCTCTAATGCCCATGTTTGCTTGTTCATTTTGATCCCTCTAATAGCTGTAAAGTCGCCGTCCGCTCAATCCATTCGCCCGCAGCGTCCTGCACGATCTCACGCAGGGAAAGGCTTGTTTCACCCACCTGCGTGATGCGGCCGTAGTTCTGCCCAAGGTAGTTGCCGACCCGGACCTGGTAAATCAGGTTGTCGACCTTGACCAGCGCCACCGGCTGGCCTACCTTGATCAGGCTTCCGACCATGAAGGTCGCGTCCAGGGGGTAGGCCTCCAGGGGTTCCTTGCGCCGGCTCAACTCCGGCGCGATCAGGCCCGCATTGGCCGTCGCCTGGTTGGCGTCGCGCTTGAGCGCCTGTGTCAATTTCTGGTTGCTGAAAGGCTCGGTGGAGCCTTCCTGGTTATAGGCCTGCGGCGAGAACTTGGTGGGCTCGGGCAGCGGATCGACCTTGGGCCGGGTGGCGTTGCGCTGCTCCGTCATCCATTGCTGCAACTCTTCCTGCTCGGACGAACCGCAACCGGCCAGGGCCAGCAGCGTCAACACCAAACTGCCTGTCAGCACATAGCGGTTAAGTCTCATTTTTTGGCTCCCGGGGCGCTCTTGCGCTGCAGGGCCACTTCCTCGGGATCGAGGTAGCGGAATGTTTTGGCCGTGGTGTCCATGACGAGGTTGCCGTCCTTGGTGGGCAACAGGGCCAGGTTGTTCAAAGTCACGATACGGGAGAGATTGGCGATGTCCGCGGCAAAAGCGCCGATATCGTGGTAACGGCCCGTGACGCGCACCGCGATGGGCAATTCGGCGTAGTACTCCTTGACACTCACTTGCCCCGGCCGGAACAGCTCGAACTGCAGGCTGCGGCCCAGGCCCGCCTGGTTGATGTCGGACAGCAAGGCATCCATTTCAGCCTTGCTGGGCAGTTGCTTTTCCAGCTGGGTCACATACTGCTGCACCTGTTCGCGCTGCTTTTTCAGTGCATCAAGATTCACCGCCTGCACCAGCTTCTTCTTGTAGTCTTCCCTGAGCTGGACTTCCTTGGCCTGCTCGGCCGTCAGTTCCTCGTCAGAGGAGCTCAACCAGACAAACCACAGCGCGACCACCACAAGGACCGTGACGCCGATGCAGAGGAGGTAGCGCGGCAACGCCGGCCATGAAGGCGGGTCATTGGGATCAAGCCCGGAGAACTGCGCCTTCAGGCTGTTTTGGATCGCCGAGAAATCGACGGAGATTTTTGGAGTTTTTGCCATGATCGTTCAACCTGCTTCAGGCCTTGGCCGGGATCGCCGCGGCCGCCGGTGCGGCGCCAGGCGCCGAGCCGGCCGGCGCGGAACCGGGCGCCTTGGGCGCGTTGGCGCGCTTGAGCCCGACACGCATGGAGAAATTGGACACACGCCGCACGTCGCGCGGGGTCAGCGACACCGTGCTGGCGGTGATTTCAACCAGTTCCGGCCGGGTCAGCCAGGGGCTGTTGTTGGCCAGGTTGCGCAGCAGTTCGGAAACCCGCTCGTTGGACTGGGCCACGCCGGTGATGAACACCGTCTGGTTGTCCTGCTTCATGCTGTTGATGTACACACCGTCAGGCAGCTGCTTGACCAGCTCGCTGAGCAGGTAGACCGGCAGGTTGCGGTTGCCTTGCAGGTCTTCCACCGCGTTCTGGCGCGCCCTCAGGGCGGCGATTTCCGCCTGCAGGGTGGAAATTTCCTTGATCTGGTTTTCCAGGCGCGTGATCTCGGTTTTCAGGAAGTTGTTCTTGCTGCGCTGGCTTTCGATCTGGGCCAGGTACCAGGAGTACACGGCGCCGCAAATCAGGCCGCCGATCAAGGCAGCGACGCCAAGGGTTGCGAAAAAGGTTTCGCGCCTGCGCTTGCGCGCGGCTTCGCGGTGCGGGAGCAGATTGACCAGAATCACTGCAGGAACCTCCGCAAAGCCAGACCGCAGGAGGTCAGGTAAGACGATGCCTCGCGGCGCATTTTCTTCTCCCGCACGCCATCGCCGAGTTCCATGCCCTCAAAGGGGTTGGCCAGGAGGCAGGCGAACGAGGTCTGCTGCGTGACGGAATCGGTCAAGCCGGGCAGGGCGGAGGAGCCGCCGGCCAGCATGACGTAGTCCACCTTGTTGTGCGGGGTGCTGGTAAAGAAGAACTGCAGGGCGCGGCCGATTTCCTGGGCCATGCTTTCCACAAAGGGTTTCAGGACGCCGGAGCCGTAGTCTTCAGGCAAATCGCCGCTGCGCTTCTTGCTTTCGGCCTCTTCAGGCGAAAACCCGTACTGGCGCACGATCAGCTGCGTCAGCTGGGCGCCGCCGAAGGCCTGGTCGCGCTCGTACAGGACTTCGTCGTTCTTGATGACCTGCATGCTGGTGGTCAGGGCGCCGACCTCAAACAGGGCGACCATGGTGTCCACCCCCTTGTTAGGCAGGTTTTCGATCAGGCGGGCGGTTGCCAGGCGCGAGGCGTAGGACTCAACGTCGACCACGATGGGCTTGAGGCCCGCGGCTTCCGCCAGGCCTTCCCGGTCCTGGACCTTTTCCTTGCGGGAAGCGGCAATCAGCACCTCGACGTCGCCGGTGGAGGTGGCGCTGGGCCCCACCACGCAGAAGTCCAGGCTGACCTCATCCAGGGAGAAGGGAATATATTGGTTGGCTTCGGACTCGACCTGGGTTTCGAGCTCCGCGTCCGTCATGCCTCCGGGGAGGATGATTTTTTTGGTGATGACCGCGGAAGCGGGCAGCGCCATGGCGACGTTTTTGGTGCGGGTTCCGCTCTTTTTGACCAGGCGGCGCACGGCGTCGGCGACTTCGTCGAATTTCTCGACGTTGCCGTCCGTGATCCAGCCGCGCTCCAGGGGCTCGATCGCGCAGCGATCCAGCACCAGGTTACCGGCCTTGTCACGGCTCAACTCCACCAGCTTGACGCTGGACGAACTGATATCCAAACCCAGCAAAGCGGGTTGTTGGCGGTTGAATAACGATCCCAGAGAGATCAAGGCAGTCCCCAAATGACGGCTAATATGTAGCCCTGCATACTTAAGAAATCACTTGAATAGTAGCAGTAAGCTCTTTGTGCAGTAAGGATTTTTCCTGTTCTGCGCATCCAGAACGTTGTCAAAAGCCGACGCTTGTAACTGAGTGCAAGCTCGTCGGCGGGGCCAAAACGATGTCTGCAAACGTAAAAGTGTGACGCTTCGCAAGCAGCCCGATATACCCCGGTTTCCAGGATTTTTATAATAGTGACGCGACTTTACGATTGCCTACATGCCCTCCACGCCCACCTCTCCTGATTCAAACTCCGGCCCGGCCAAACCAAGCTCCTCCGGCAAGTCCTGGCTGCCGCGCTGGCTGGTCAAGTTCCTGTTGTGGAGCACGGGCCTGTTGCTGGCGGGCGTCGTCAGCGTCCTGCTGTTCGTGGCCGTGGCCCTGTCGGTCGCCTACCCCAACCTGCCCGACATCTCGGACCTGGTGGACTACCGGCCCAAGCTGCCGCTGCGCGTTTATTCCGCCGACGGCGTGGTGATCGGCGAGTTCGGCGAGGAACGGCGCAGCCTGACCCCCATCCAGGACATCCCCCAGGTCATGAAGGATGCCGTGCTGGCCATCGAGGACGCGCGCTTTTTCTCCCACGGCGGCGTCGACTACCTCGGCGTGATCCGGGCAGGACTTGCGAACGTCGGCCGTGCTAAAGCCCAAGGCGCCTCCACCATCACCATGCAGGTGGCCCGCAATGTCTACCTCTCGGCGGAAAAAAGCTATACCCGCAAGATCTATGAAATCCTGCTGACCTTCAAGCTGGAGCACATGCTGAGCAAGGACCAGATCCTTGAGATCTATATGAACCAGATCTTCCTGGGCAACCGGGCTTACGGCTTTGCCGCGGCCTCGGAGGCCTATTTCGGCAAGCCGCTCAAGAACATTTCCATTTCCGAAGCGGCCATGCTGGCCGGCCTGCCCAAGGCGCCGTCGGCCTACAACCCCATCATCAACCCCAAACGCGCCCGGGCTCGCCAGCTCTACATCATCGAGCGCATGGAGGAAAACGGCTTCATCACGGCCGAGCAGGCCAAAGTCGCCAAGGAAGAGCCCCTGAAGGTCAGGACCGGGCCCGACGCCGGCCGGGTGCATGCCGAGTACGTGGCCGAGACCGTGCGCCAGCTGGTCTACAACCAGTACGGCGACGAAACCTACACCCGCGGCCTGAACGTCTACACCACGCTGCGCGCCACCGACCAGACCGTGGCCTACAAGGCGCTGCGCAAAGGCATCATGGATTACGAGCGCCGCCAGATCTACCGCGGCCCCGAGAAATTCATAGACCTGCCCGTCAATCCCCAGGAAACCGAGGACGCCATTGACGACGCGCTGACCGACAACCCCGACAACGGCGACGTGATGTCGGCCGTGGTGCTGGAGGCCAATCCCAAGCGCATCCTGGCCATGCGCCAGAACAGCGAAACCGTCGAAATCACCGGCGACGGCCTCAAACCCGCGCAGTCCGGCCTGGCCGAGAAGGCCGGCCCGAATATCAAGATACGCCGCGGCGCCCTGATCCGCGTGGCGAAAACGCCGAAAAACACCTGGGAAATCACCCAGCTGCCCGAGGTCGAGGGCGCATTCGTGGCGCTGGACCCGCGCGACGGCTCCATACGCGCGCTGGTGGGCGGCTTTGACTTCGAGAAAAACAAGTTCAACCACGTCACCCAGGCCTGGCGCCAGCCCGGCTCCAGCTTCAAGCCCTTTATCTACTCGGCCGCGCTGGAAAAAGGCTTCACCCCGGCCACCGTGGTCAATGATGCCCCCCTGTTCTTCGATGCCGGCGTGACCGGCGGCCAGCCCTGGGAGCCGAAAAACTACGACGGCACCTTCGACGGCCCCATGAGCCTGCGCACCGGCCTGAAAAAATCCAAGAACATGATTTCCATCCGCATCCTGCAGGCCATAGGCGCGCCCTACGCCCAGGACTGGATCACCCATTTCGGCTTTGAGGCGGAAAAACACCCGGCCTACCTGACCATGGCACTGGGCGCCGGCTCGGTCACACCCATGCAGATGGTGACCGCCTACTCCGTGTTCGCCAATGGCGGCTACCGCATCAATCCCTACCTGGTCACCAAGATCACCGACCAGCGCGGCAAGGTGCTGCTGGAGACCAAGCCTCCCGCGCTGGACGAGTCGGCCCGCGGCATAGACGCGCGCAATGCCTTCATCATGGACAGCCTGCTGCAGGAAGTCGCACGCTCGGGCACGGCAGCCAGGGCGCAAGCCACACTCAAGCGGCCCGACCTCTACGGCAAAACCGGCACGACCAACGACTCCATAGACACCTGGTTCGTGGGTTTCCAGCCCACGCTGGCGGCGGCGGTCTGGATGGGCTACGACACGCCCAAAAAGCTGGGCGACCGGGAAACCGGCGGCGGCCTGAGCCTGCCGATCTGGATCAATTACATGGAATACGCCCTCAAGGGCGTGCCGGTCGCCGAATACCCGCCGCCCGAAGGCGTCGTCAATGTGGGCAACGAGTGGTATTACAGCGAGTACGCCCGGGGCTCGGGCGTCAGCACCGTGGGCGTCCAGCAGGACCCGGCGGCCGCCAATGCCGGCCAGCCGGCCGCCCCGGGTGCGCCGGGCGGCCCGATCCAGGTCTTGCCGCCTTCGGACGAGAAAAAGCGCATCCTGGATCTGTTCAAGAACTAAGCAGGCGGCGCGGCCCGCATGAAAAAGCGGCCCTCATGGGGCCGTTTTTTATTTCCGGCGAAACTTCCGGAACCTCAGTCCTGTGCCCTGAACACCAGCGGCTGGCCCGCCTGCTCGCTGGCATAACGCGACAAATTGGCGAAGAATTCGCTGGAATCCTTGGTATCGGCCCAGCGCCCTTCCCTGTATTTATAGTGAAACCCGCCGGCCTTGGCCGCCATCCAGATTTCCTGCAGGGGCTTTTGCAGGTTGATCACGATCTGGCTGCGGTTGGAAAAGGTCAGCGTGACCATGCCGCCGGTGCGCTGGTTGTCGATGTCCGCATTGGTTTCATCGTTGATCCGGTCGCAGGCCGCTTCCACCGCCTGGAGCGCGCGTTCGGCCATATCCTGGTATTCAAGGTCCGTCATTACAATCCCGTCATGGTTTCTTCAGCTCAAATTTTAGGTCGCCGCCGCAATCCCGCCTTACGGTATGGCCTTGCCGCCATTGTGGCCGGCGCCGCCCTGCTGGCCGGTTGCGGCCAGAAAGGCCCGCTGTACCTCCCGGTGCCGCCCAAGGTTCCGGCCGCAGCCCGTCCTGTCCAGCCCCAGTCCACCACAACGCTTCCCGAGGCGCCGGTCACGGCGACTACACCGGCCTTGCCGGCTTCCGCCGCCCGCTAAGCCACCCGCCCGTATTGGCCCGCCCGCGCCGCCAGGCTCCAGGCCGCCACCGGCCTGAACCTTCAAATCCAAGGCGGCGGCTGAAATTCACCTTGAATCGGTCATGGCGCGCAGGCCGCGCTCTCCTTAAGATACCCCGAACCCTCACAGTCCACCCACTCCCATGACCCGTCCATCCCTCCCCGGCCATCCGCATTTCGCCTACCGCGAAGGCGAGCTTTTTGTCGAAAACCTCAGCCTGCGAGAGCTTGCCGCCGCGCACGGCACACCGCTCTTCGTGTATTCCAAGGCCGCCATGCTGTCGGCGCTGGCCGCCTACCAGCGCGGTTTTGCCGGCCGCGATGCGCAGATCTGCTACGCCATGAAGGCCAACTCCTCGCTGGGCGTGCTGCAGGTCTTCGCCCGCGCCGGCTGCGGCTTCGACATCGTCTCGGGCGGCGAACTGGACCGCGTGCTGGCCGCCGGCGGCGAGGCCGGCAAGATCATTTTTTCGGGCGTCGGCAAAACCCGCGCCGAGATGCGCCAGGCGCTGGCCGCCGGCATAGGCTGCTTCAATGTCGAGAGCGAGGCCGAACTGGACGTGCTGTCCGAGGTGGCGCTGGCCCAGGGCCTGCGCGCGCCCGTCAGCATACGCGTCAATCCCAATGTGGACCCCAAGACCCATCCCTATATTTCCACCGGCCTGAAAGACAACAAATTCGGCGTGGCGCATGAAGAGGCGCTGCGCATCTACCGGCATGCGGCTTCGCTCAAGGGCCTGCGCGTGGTCGGCATCGACTGCCACATCGGCTCGCAGATCACCGAGGCCACGCCCTACCTCGACGCCATGGACCGGGTGCTGGACCTGGTGGCCTCCATCGAAGCCGCCGGCATCCCGCTGGAACACATCGATTTCGGCGGCGGCCTGGGCATCAACTACAACAACGACACCCCGCCCGAGGCAGATACCTTGTGGCGGCAGTTGCTGGCCAGGCTCGACGCGCGCGGCTACGGCGGCAAAAAACTCATGATCGAACCCGGCCGTTCGCTGGTCGGCAATGCCGGCGTGTGCCTGACGCAGGTGCTGTACCTCAAGCCCGGCGAGCACAAAAACTTCTGCATCATCGACGCGGCCATGAACGACCTGCCGCGCCCCGCCATGTACCAGGCTTTCCACGCCATCGTCCCGCTATCGGCCGCCGCCCAAGGCGCACCCGAAATGACGTACGACGTGGTCGGGCCGGTCTGCGAAAGCGGCGACTGGATAGGCCGGGACCGCGCGCTCGCCGTGACGGCGGGCGACCCGCTGGCCGTGATGTCGGCCGGCGCCTACTGCATGAGCATGGCCAGCAACTACAACACGCGGGGCCGCGCGGCCGAGCTGCTGGTGGATGGCGACAAGGCACACCTGATACGCCGCCGCGAAAGCGTGCAAGACCAGATGCGGCAGGAACAGCTGGTGGCCGGCTGAAGGCCGGCGGCTAGGGCAGCTGTCGCTAGGACAGCTTGCCGCGCACGCCGTAGGCGGGCTGCGGCTTCTTTTTCCTGAGGAACTGCTGCACGCGCCAGCCCAGCAGTACCGCGATGATCGCGGCGTAGACAAACACCTCGGCGAAATTGTTCTTGCCCGCGCGCATCCAGAAGAAATGCAGCAGCCCCAGGCCGGCTATCAGGTAAACCAGCTTGTGCAGCCACTGCCAGCGCTTGGCACCCATGGCCTTGATGGCGGCGTTGAAAGACGTGGCCGCCAGCGGTGTCAGCAACACAAAGGCCGAAAAGCCCACCAGGATGAAAGGCCGCTTGGCGATGTCCTTGGCGATGTCGGCAAAGTCAAAGCCCATGTCGAACCAGCTGTAGCTCAGCAGGTGAACGACGACATAGAAGTAGGCGAACAGCCCCAGCATGCGCCTGAAACGCGCCAGCGCCGGCGTGCCGCTGATGACCCGAAGCGGCGTGACCGCCAGGACGATGCAGATAAACCGCAGCGTCCAGTCGCCGGTGGCGCGTATCAGCGCTTCGGCCGGGTTGGCGCCCAGCTGGTTGGTAAAGGCGCCGTAGAACAGCCAGGCAAAAGGCAGCAGGCAGGCGACGAAGAGAATGGGTTTTGCGGCAGGATGCAGCAACCATTTTTGCCGCGATGCCAACAGGGTGGCCATCAGAAATTCTTCTTGAGGTCCATGCCGGCATACAGCTGGCCCACCTGGGCTTCGTAGCCGTTGAACATGAGTGTTTTGCGCTTCTTGGCGAACAGGCCGTCTTCACCGATGCGGCGTTCGGTGGCCTGGCTCCAGCGCGGGTGATCCACGTCGGGGTTCACGTTCGAGTAAAAGCCGTACTCCTGCGCCGCGGCCTTGTTCCAGGCCGTGCGCGGCTCCTTGTCGGTAAAGCGGATCTTGACGATGCTTTTGCCGCTCTTGAAACCGTACTTCCAGGGCAGCACCATGCGCACCGGCGCGCCGTTCTGGTTGGGCAGCACTTCACCGTACATGCCGAAGGCCAGCAGCGCCAGCGGGTGCATGGCTTCATCCATGCGCAGGGCTTCCACATAAGGCCAGTCGAGCACGCGCGAGCCCACAAAAGGCATGGTCTTGGGATCGGCCAGGGTGATGAACTCGACGTATTTGGCGCTGCCCAGGGGTTCGACCTTCTTGATCAGCTCGGACAACGAATAGCCGACCCAGGGAATCACCATGGACCAGCCCTCGACGCAGCGCAGGCGGTAAATACGCTCTTCCTGCGGGGCCAGCTTGATCAGGTCTTCCAGTGTGAAGGTCTTGGGCTGCTTGACCAGGCCTTCGACGGCCACCGACCAGGGTTTGGTCACCAGCGTGTGGGCGTTTCGGGCCGGGTCGGCCTTGTCGGTGCCGAACTCGTAGTAATTGTTGTAGCTGGAGGCGTCCTTGTAGTCGGTGATTTTTTCCAGGGTCACCGCGCCGGCCACCGCCGACTTGCCGCCGGGCAAGGCCGCGAGCTTGCCGGGTTTTTGCACCGTCTGCGCCATCGCCTGGCGCCCCGCCCAGCTGGCCATGGCCGCACCCGCGGCGCCCGTGGCCATGAGCTTGATCAGGTCGCGGCGGCCGTGGTAAATGCCCTGCGGCGTGATCTCGCTGGGAACAGGGTGGTCGAAGCCGCTGGCGTGGGTTTTGATGAGCATGGAGCGTCCTTGATAGATCCGTTATGGCTTAGTCTGAATACGCGTCAGGTTCTTACACGGATTCAGCCGGGGCTTTATCAAAGACTCCCGACCGGCTACAAGGTTCCGTAGCTGTGCAGGCCCGAGAGGAACATATTGACGCCCAGGAAGGCAAACGAGGTGACCGCCAGCCCCACCAGGGCCCACCAGGCGGCAACCGTGCCGCGCAAGCCCTTCATGAGCCGCATGTGCAGCCAGGCCGCGTAGTTGAGCCACACAATCAGCGCCCAGGTTTCCTTGGGGTCCCAGCTCCAGTAGCCGCCCCAGGCCTCGGCGGCCCACAGGGCGCCCAGCACCGTGGCGATGGTGAAGAAGGCAAAGCCGACGGCAATCGCCTTGTACATCACGTCGTCCAGAATCTCAAAGCTGGGCAGGCGCGCGGCGATGCGCTTGCGGCCCAGCAGGATGCCGGCGGCGATCAGCCCCGACACCGCCAGGTAACCAACCCAGTAGTAGCTGCCGCCCACTTCGGCCGGCGACTTGCTGCGAAACACGATGGGCACAAAACACAGCACGACACCCAGCAGCCACAGCGGCGTAAGCCGGTACCACTGCTTTTCGTCGGCCTGCTGCTTGATCAGGTAAGACAGCGACACCATGGCGGCCAGCGAGAACATGCCGTAGCCGATGAAGTTGGCCGGCACATGCAGCTTCATCCACCAGCTTTTGAGGGCGGGCACCAGCGGCTGGATTTCATGGGCTTCGCGCACCACGGTGTACCAGAGCAGAAAGCCGACCGCGGCGCTGACCACCAGCATCACGAACGCGCCCAGCGCGCGCGTGTTGTACTGCGACTCAAAGTAGAGGTAGAAGGCCGCCGTCATCCAGCAAAACAGCACGAAGACTTCATACAGGTTGCTCACGGGAATGTGCCCGACGTCGGCACCGATCAGGTAGCTCTCATACCAGCGCACCAGCGTGCCGATCAGCGCCATGCCGACGGCCACCCAGGCGATTTTGGAACCCAGCGACTCCAGCGTGCCGCTTTGGCCTTTGGCGAACATCCCCAGCCAGTAAAAAATCGTGCTCATGAAAAACAGCACGCTCATCCACAGGATGGCCGACTGGCTGGAGAGGAAGTACTTGAGCCAGAACACCTGGTCGGCCCGCGCGAGATCGCCCTGGTAGGACGCAATGCCCAGCAGGGCGAAAGCGCTCACCACCACCATGAGCACCCGCAGCGGCCGCCAGAACCAGCCCATCGCGACGGCCGCCGGAATGGCCGCCAGCAGGATGCCTTTTTCGTAGACGTCCATGAACGCGCCGTAGCGCGCGAAGGCGTAGAGAAAACCCCCGGCAACCAGCGCGGCGAACACCCAGTCCAGCACATTGCGCCGGGCGAAATAGCCTTCGTTGAGGCTGAGCGTGTTGTCGCCGCCGGCCTTCAGCGTGGTGGTGTTCACCGCCGTGGTGTTGATGGTGGAGGTATTCATTGGGGAGCCTGCAACAGTTTCGTTTTCAACATCTCGAACTCCTTGTCGCCATCCATCGTTTTGCGGTTGGTGGACAAGGCCATGGTGGCCTGGCTGCTTACAGCTGATTCTGGCACTGAACCCACGCCATTGCCACCCTCGACCTGGGCACCGTCTTTGCCGCCCGGCGCCAGCCAGACCCAGACGCGGCGCTCGCGCACATAGAGCATGGCGAACACGCCCAGGATGAGCAAGGCGCAGCCCAGGTAGACAATGGTTTTGCCCGGGGCGCGCGCCACCTGGAACACGCTGGCCTGGACCTGGGTGAAATCCTTGAGCTCAAAAGCCATGGGCGCGGGATAGAAATGGGCGTCCGACAGGCTCAGCACCATCTGCGACATAAAGCCCAGGGTTTTTTCGTCCTGCGCCATGGGCTTGAGCCCGGCCTGCTCGCGCGTCATCTGGGCCAGCTCGAACAGCGCGCCGTTGAGGATGCGCACCAGGACCTCGCCGGCGCGGTTGCGCTCGGCCTCGGGCACATTGGCTTCCATGAAATCGGAAATCGCCTGCAGGCCGGCCGTGGTCTTTCCATTGCCGTTGGCCGCATCGGGGCCGCTGCCGGCAAACAGCGCCAGCGCGCGCGAAGCCGAGGCCGCAAGCTGCTGCGCCAGTTCGGGCCGATCACGGCCTATGGCCTGGCTGGCATAGCGCTTGACGGCCAGCTCGCGCTGGGCCGGATTGGCCAGCGCGGCGCGCAGGCGCAAGAAGGTGTCCATGCCGCCTTCGGCATCGACCGGGATGCGCAGGTACTGGAAGGGGGCCGAGGGCGTCTCGCGCACGCCCAGCAGGTAGACCGCCGGGCTGTTTTCGCCGGGGTCGGTCTTGACCGGCAGCATGTAGTTGTGGAACTCGCGGGCCTGGCCGGCGGCGTCGCGCAGCTTGTAGCTCACGCTGGGCCCGACGTTGCGCAGCTCTTTTTGCGTGACCGTCTTGTTGGCCGCGCCCAGCCGCGAATCGATGGCCTGGTGCAGGTCGACCTTGCGCACGTCGGCGCCCGAGCCGGCCATGCTGCCGCCCGAGGCGAAGTTTTCGACGTTGATGACGCGCAGCGCGGTGTACTCGAGCGTCAGTTTTTCGGCGCCCTCGCCCTGGCCGTTGCTCAGGCTGCTGGTGCCGCCTATCGTGCCCTGGATTTCAAACGGCTTGGTGGCCGCCGCCATGGGAATGGCCTTGAGCGTGACGCTGGAGCCGCCGTCGTCAAAGCTGGACTGGTAAATCTCGATGCCGCGATGGCGCGCCGGGTGGTTGACTTCCACGCGCGCCGGAATCTTCTCGCCGGTTTCCTTGTCGTGGATGATGATGTCGCTGGCGAACAGCTTGGGCATGCCGGTCGAGTAGTACTCGACGATGAATTTTTTCAGCTCGATGGAAAACGGCAGCTCCTGCAGCAGCACGCCGCCGGGCTGGTTCAGGATGGCGGTGCCGGACTGCGTGCCCTCGGCCACCAGCAGGTTGGCGCGAAAGGTCGGGTTGCTGTCGCTCAGGCGGTATTTCGCCGGCACGTCGGCGATCAGGCCGCCGCCGGTGTAGATGGACTTTCCGTTGAGCCACATCTGCGCGCGCACGATCATGTCGCCGTCCAGCAGGCCGCCCACGCACACCAGCACGATGGCGCTGTGCGCCGCGATGTAGCCCAGCTTGTTGGCCGCGCCCTTCTTGGCGGCCACCATCCAGCCGCCGCCTTCGGGCGTGCGGCGCTGCTGCAGCTTGACCTTCCAGCCGCTTTGCACCAGCGTCTGGCCGATGCGGCGCGCGGCGGCTTCGGGCGCTTCGGCCAGCGCGGCTTCGGCGCGGTGGCCGAAGGCCTTGAGGCTTTGCTCGCGGACGTTCTCCTTGAGCTGGCTCAGGTCCGCCAGGATTTTGGGCGTGTTGCGCGCGATGCACAGCGAGGTGGAAATGACCAGAAAGGCCAGGATCAGCAAAAACCACCAGGCGCTGTAGACGGTGTTCAGGCTCAGCAGGCTGAAGGCCTGGGCCCAGAACGGGCCGAACTGGTTCACGTAGTTGCCCAGCGGCTCCGCCTGCTTGAGCACCGTGCCGATGATGGACGCGATGCAAATCACCGTCAGCAGCGAAATGGAAAACCGCATGGACGACAACAGTTCCACCGACGCCCGCAAGCTGCGGGAGCCCCAATTGACCTTCAAACCCTGGGTGGAAACTGTCATGCTTTAAGTGGAACCGGATCGGCTGGCGGCAGCCTGCAAGGGAAAAAGAAAAAGGCGGGCCTTCATTAGAAAGACCCGCCTTGGTGTGATTGGTTTTAGCGGCTTGGGTTCAATACTGCAGTCGGCCTGCGTGTATTTTCGGCAAAAAAGCCCGCCTCCTGGCGGGCACCGGCTCAGCGCAAGCCGGCAATGTAGTCGGCCAGCGCGCGGATTTCGCGGTCGTTGAGCTTGGCGGCGACCTGGGTCATGGGGATGCTGTTCTTGCGGCCGCCGTCACGGAAAGCCGTCAGCTGTGTCACGGTGTAGTCGGAGTGCTGGCCGCTCAGGCGCGGGTACTGCGAAGGGATGCCGGCGCCGGTCGGGCTGTGGCAGCCCGCGCAGGCGGCGATCTGGCGGTCCTGCACGCCGCCGCGGTAGATGCGCTCACCGAGGGCGACCAGTTCCTTGTCCTTGGCGAAGCCGGTCTTGGCTTTTTTCGAGGTGGCCCAGTAGGCGATGTTTTTCATGTCATCGTCGGACAGCGCCGAGGCGAAGCCCTGCATGATGGGGTTTTTGCGCTTGCCGGATTTGAACTCCTGCAGCTGCTTGACCAGGTATTCGGGGTGCTGCTGCGCCAGCTTGGGGTTGGCCGGCGTACCGGAATTGCCGTCGGCGCCGTGGCAGCTCGCGCACACGGCGGTGAAGCTGGCCTCGCCCTTGACCAGGTCGGGTTTGGCAACCTTGGCCGGAGCCGCTGCGGCGGCCGGGGCGGCATCGTGCGCGGGTGCGGCGGCTTCGCCGGCGGCGAAGGACGATACGGCGGGCACGGCCAGCAAAGCGGCCAGGAGGGAAGTAACGAACAGCTTCATATCGGGGGTTTTAATTGGTTGGCGCACAAAACGTATAACTTTCTGATTTTACAATGGCTTCAGGGCACCCCCGATTATTCGGGGTCTTGCCGCGGCAAGCCGCCAGGAGTTCCCTGCCGGTTGACGGCCTCCCAAGCCCCGCCCACAGGGGCTTTGGCCCCTTTCAACGCATGCCGCCGGCATGCAAACGACCTTCAGGGACCGCCCGACCATGACCTCCGCACCGCCGCCCAAACCAGCTCCCGCCGCACCTGGCGCCCCCGATCCCAAGATCGCCATGGGCTGGCTGCACACGGCCAAGTTCCTCACCACCGCGCCCGAACTCAAGCACCTGCCGCGCGTCGACGTGCCCGAAATCGCTTTTGTGGGCCGCTCCAACGCGGGCAAATCCACCTGCATCAACACGCTGACGCAGCAGCACAGGCTGGCTTTTGCCTCCAAGACACCCGGGCGCACACAAAGCATCAACCTGTTCAGCCTGGGCAAGCAGGGCGTGATGGACGCGGTGCTGGCCGACCTGCCGGGTTACGGCTACGCGGCCGTGCCCAAGGAAGCCAAGTACCGCTGGCAGCAGGTGATGGGCAACTATTTGCAGACGCGCGACAACCTCAAGGCCGTGGTGCTGCTGTGCGACCCGCGCCTGGGCTTGACCGAGCTCGACGAAATCCTGCTTGACGTGATCCGGCCGCGCGTCGAGGAAGGCCTGAAATTCCTGGTGCTGCTGACCAAGTCGGACAAGCTCAACAAGACCGAGGCGGCCAAGGCGCTGTCCATTGTGCGACTGCAGGCCGGCGGCGGAGACGTCAAACTCTTTTCTTCGCTGAAGCGCCAGGGCGTCGAGGAAGTCGCCCAGCATTTGTGGGACTGGGCGCACCCGGCCGACCATGAAAAACCGGGCAGGCCCGCCAAGGATGCGCCCGACGACTTGCCTGAAATCAACGATTGAGGCCGGCCGGCGCTTTCGGCCCACGGATAGAAAGCCTAGCGCCATGATTGAAACCCGTTTGCAGGCCCTGCCCCACGGCATCACCCTGTCCTGCCGCACCAGCGGCGCCAAAGGCCGGCCCGTGCTGATGTTCCTGCACGGCTTTCCCGAAGCCGCTTTTGTCTGGGACGGCTTGCTCGAACACTTTGCCCGGCCTGAAAACGGCGGCTTTCGCTGCATCGCGCCCAATCTGCGCGGCTTTGAACAATCCAGCGCGCCCGCCGAGGCCGCCGCCTACCGGCCCAAGCACCTGGTGCAGGACATCGCGGCACTGATCGCACTGGAGGGTGGCCAGCTCGAATGCCTGGTGGCCCATGACTGGGGTGGCGCCGTGGCCTGGAACCTGGCGGCCGGCCATCCGGCCCTGATGAAAAAACTGGCCATCATCAACTCGCCGCATCCCGGCACTTTTTTGCGCGAGCTGCAGCATTCGCCGGCGCAGCAGGCCGCCAGCGCCTACATGAATTTCCTGATCCGCCCTGATGCCGAGGCGCTGCTGGCCGAGGACGACTTTCGCCGCCTCTGGGAGTTTTTCACCCACATGGGCGCGGCCGACGGCCCGCACGCCTGGCTCACCGCTGCGCTGCGCGAACAATACCGAGGCATCTGGCGCCAGGGCCTGACCGGCCCCTGCAACTACTACCGCGCCTCGCCGCTGCGCCCTCCCCGGCCGGGCCCGCCGCACAACGACCCGGCCGCGGCCGCCGTGACGATTCCGCGCGAGATGCTGGAAGTTCACCTGCCCACCCTGGTGCTCTGGGCCATGGACGACATCGCCCTGCCGGCGGCCCTGCTGGACGGCCTCGAAGACTACGTGCCGCAAATGACATTGCAGCGCATCGCTGGCGCGACCCACTGGATCCTCCACGAGCAACCGGCCTTGGTGACGGCCTATCTGCGGGATTTTTTGCGCTAGCGGCCGCGGGCCCGCCAGCTCAATACATCGAAGGGTCGCCCTCGGGCCGGGTCTTGAAGCGCTTGTGCACCCAGTAATACTGTGCCGGCATGGTTTCGATGTAGTCGCGCAGCCGCGCGTTCATGAGCGCAGTGTCGGCCACCGGGTCTTCGCTAGGGAAATCGCCCCAAGCCGGCAGCACCTGCACCTCGTAACCTGTGGCGGTGATGCGTGGCAGCAGCGGCAACACCTTGGCGCGGCCCAGCCTGGCAAAGCGCGAGAGCGAAGGCACGGTGGCGGTGGGCACGCCGAAAAACGGCACAAACACCGAATCGTCGGCACCGAAATCCATGTCCGGCAGCAAATAGAGGGGCTGGCCTTCGCGCAACGCCGCGACGATGGGCTTGACACCGGCCGCGCGGCCGAACAGCCGCAGGTTGCCGAAGCGCCGGCGCCCGCGCAGTATCCAGCGGTCCACCAGCTTGTTGGACTGGTCGGTGTAAATCGTGGTGGAAGGCCGCGGCATCTGCAGCGCCACCGCGGTCCAGGCCGCGTCCAGGCCCACAAAATGCGGCAGGAAAATCACCGTGGGCGCGTTGCCCGCGAGTTCCTCAACCGCGCCCGTCAGGTGCACGCGGCGCTGCACCCAGGCTTTGGGTGCGTGCCACAGCCAGGCGCGGTCCAGCCAGGCCTGGGCGAAGTACACAAAGGTCCGCACATTCAGGCGGCGCCGCTCTTCGGTGGAAAGCGCCGGGAAACACAGGGCCAAGTTGGTGTCCACCACACGCCGGCGCGCGCCCACCGCGGCATACAACACCCAGCCGAGCAGCACGCCCAGGCCGCGTGTCCAGGAAAGCGGCACCAGGGCCAGCAGCTGCATAAAAAGAATGCCGCCGCGGGTTACGAGCCGGCTGGCCATCTGGCGGACAGTCTTCACAGCGGTGCTTCCTTGCGTGGAGTCTTGTAGCGCGCATAGCCCCACAGGTACTGGCCGGGCTGGCTCAGCACGATGGCTTCAATCGCGCGGTTGATCTGCGTCACGGCCTGCAGCAGCTCAGCGCGCGGCTTGCCGGCATCGTCGGGTTGAACCCCTTGGACCGCCGGCCATATCTTGAGGAAGTAGCCGCTGCCATGCGGCAGGCGCTCGCAGCTCACCGGCAGCAGCACCGCCCCGCTTTGCAGCGCCAGCCGCGCCGCCAGGGTCATGGTGTAAGCCGGCCTGCCGAAAAAAGGCGCCCAGACACCCAAGCCCTCCGGCGGCACCTGGTCGGTCAGCAGCGCGACAGCCTGGTTGGCCTTGAGGGTTTTGTGCATCAGGCGTATGCCGCTCAGGGAGGCCGGGACCACCGTGAGGTTGGCGCGGTCGCGCGCCAGGCGCTCCAGCCGCGCCAGCCAGGCCTTGCGCGCGGGCCGGTAGATCGCGGTGATGGGGCCGTACAG
Source organism: Polaromonas sp. P1_A2 (assembly GCF_056406895.1). Classification (NCBI taxonomy): domain Bacteria; kingdom Pseudomonadati; phylum Pseudomonadota; class Betaproteobacteria; order Burkholderiales; family Comamonadaceae; genus Polaromonas; species Polaromonas sp. P1_A2. Next base: position 730,297 of record NZ_JBFTZI010000003.1, read on the forward strand.
CTCGGCCAGCGCCTGCGGGCCCAGCTCAAAGCTGCCGCAGTGCGGGCCGAAAAAAATCACACCGCGGCCTTGCGCGAAAGCGCTTTCGGCATGGGCCTGACCCTCCACGCGCACATTGCCCAGGCAGGATTCCGTGGCGGGCCGCATCCACAGCTTGGGCAGTTCGGCGATAAAGCGCCCGGCCTCGGCGATCGCCGGGCGGGCCAGCTCAAAGGGCAGGCCGGCCTGCGCCACATGGGCGCGGAACTGCGCGCGGTAGCGCGGGCTCAGCGCCCAGACCAGCCAGCCCAGCCCGGCGCCCAACGCATGCAGGGCGGCCAGCGGCCAGAGGGCGAAAAATCGGAACAACCAGGGCATTGATCAGGCAAAAGGGGTATTGATGGGTCAATCCAGCCGAAAAAGGGCTGTCTTATAATGAGTGCTGTCGCCGAGTTATTGAACAACTTGCAGGGCGACATTAAACCAAACTGCTAAAGCGTTCGCCGAAGCACCCCAGCCGGCAACGCGCCGACAAACTTCATGGAGTGTACGCAATGGCGAACGATTTTCTCTTTACATCCGAATCCGTCTCCGAAGGCCATCCCGACAAGGTCGCCGACCAGATTTCCGACGCGATTCTCGATGCGATCTTCAAGCAGGACCCGCGCAGCCGCGTCGCCGCCGAAACACTGACCAATACCGGCCTGGTCGTGCTGGCCGGCGAGATCACCACCAACGCCCACGTTGACTACATCCAGGTCGCACGCGACACCATCAAGCGCATCGGCTACGACAACACCGAATACGGCATCGACTACAAGGGTTGCGCCGTCATGGTCTGCTACGACAAGCAGTCCAACGACATCGCCCAGGGCGTGGACCACGCCTCCGACGACCACCTGAACATAGGCGCCGGCGACCAGGGTCTGATGTTCGGTTATGCCTGCGATGAAACGCCCGAACTGATGCCCGCGCCGATTTACTACGCGCACCGCCTGGTCGAGCGCCAGGCCCAGCTGCGCAAGGACGGCCGCCTGCCGTTCCTGCGCCCCGACGCAAAAAGCCAGGTGACCATGCGCTACGTGGACGGCAAGCCGCACAGCATTGACACCGTGGTGCTGTCCACCCAGCACAGCCCCGACCAGAGCGAAACCCCGCACAAGATGAAGGCCTCTTTCAACGAAGCCATCATCGAGGAAATCATCAAGCCGGTGCTGCCCAAGGGCATGCTGACCAAGGACACCCGTTACCTGATCAACCCGACCGGCCGCTTCGTCATCGGCGGCCCGCAAGGCGACTGCGGCCTGACCGGCCGCAAGATCATCGTCGACACCTACGGCGGCGCCTGCCCGCATGGCGGCGGCGCCTTCAGCGGCAAGGACCCCAGCAAGGTGGACCGCTCGGCCGCCTACGCCGCCCGCTACGTCGCCAAGAACATCGTGGCGGCCGGCCTGGCCCGCCAATGCCAGATCCAGGTGGCTTACGCCATCGGCGTCGCCAAGCCCATGAACGTCACGGTCTATACCGAAGGCACGGGCGTGATCTCCGACGAAAAGCTCTCGGCCCTGGTCAACGAACACTTCGACCTGCGCCCCAAGGGCATCATCCAGATGCTGGACCTGCTGCGCCCCATCTACGAAAAGACGGCAGCCTACGGCCACTTCGGCCGCGACGAACCGGAATTCACGTGGGAAAAGACGGACAAGGCCGCTGCGCTTCGCGCAGCTGCGGGCCTGTAAGGCCCCGAGCGAAGCGAGCTTGTCCGGCTTTCAGCGCAGGCTCACTTCGCGCAGCGAAGTTAAGGGCCAAAGGCCCGTGCCGAAGCTAAAGAACCGATAAAGCTGCTGCGCTTCGCGCTGCAGCCGGCCTGTAAGGCCGCCGGGCAAGGCGGCGTCCTACGCTGCAGCTGACCAAACGCCAGCAACATAGAGCCACCTTCGGGTGGCTTTTTCATGCCTGGCCGAAGGGCCGGTTTCTAGAATTTCGGGCAGGTTGCGCCCGGCCGGCGGCACCATTTCGAGAACGCCATCACGAAAGCTCCGATGCGAAGCACCCTCCACAAAATGGCCGTCAACGTCGCCTGCGCCTTGATCGCCGTGCTCACCCTGATCGGCATCAGCGAGCTGTCGTATGACAAATCCATGGATGCGATGGACGAGGTGGCGCAGGCCCACCTCACACGCAGCCATGTCCAGCGGCTGCTGCGCGACGTGCTCGATGCGGAGACCGGGCAGCGCGGCTACCTGCTGACCGGCGACACCATGTACCTGGAGCCCTACAAGGCCGCCATCGCGGACATCGGCCAGACGCAGGACCAGCTGCGCGAGCTGCTCGCCACCCGCCAGGATCTGGCCGGCACGCTGTCGCTGCTGGGACGCACGGTGCAGCGCAAGCTGGCGGAGATGGACCTGTCCATCCGCATGAAGAACGAAGGCAAGGACGAGGCCTGGCGTTTTGTCCTGACCACGGAGGTGGGCAAGGAGCAAATGGACGCCATACGCAACAGCGCCGGCCGGCTCATCGAAGAAACCAACCAGGACACCGCCAGGGGCTACGCGGAGGTCCGGCGTTCGCTGCTGCTCACGCGCATAGGCATCACCCTGGTGGCGACCGTCGCCTTTGTGGCCTTCTGGCTGTATTTGCGCCAGACCGCCGCCCTGGACCAGGCTGGGCAGCGCCAGCAACTGGCATTGCAGGCCGAGCGCGACCTGCTGAACGTCCAGGTCAAGGAGCGCACCAGTCGGCTGGCCGAGCTGGCCACCCACCTGCAGCAGGTGCGGGAACAGGAAAGAGAGCACCTGGCGCGCGAACTCCACGACGAGCTCGGCGCGCTGCTCACGGCCGCGAAGCTCGACATCACGCGCATCAAAGCCAGGCTGTCCGGCGAAAACGGCGACTTGCCGGCCCGCATCGAGCACCTGATTGAAACGCTCAACAGCGGCATCGCCCTGAAGCGGCGCATCATCGAGGACCTTCGCCCTTCCTCGCTGTCCAACCTCGGGCTGCTGCCGGCCCTGGAAATCCTGACGCGCGAGTTCGCCCAACGTTCGGGCTTGAGCATCGTCACCAACCTGGAGCCGGCGGAACTGGACGAAACCGTACAGCTGACGGTCTACCGGCTGGCCCAGGAGGCCCTGACCAATATTGCCCGCTATGCGCAGGCGCAGAACGTGGAAATCAACCTGCTGAGCTACAAGGACTACATCATCGTGACCGTGCACGACGACGGCCGGGGCTTCGATCCGCAAGCCGTGCAGGCATCCAGCCACGGCCTGCAGGGCATGCGCCACCGGGTGGAGGCCTCGGGCGGCCACCTGGAGATCAACACAACCCAGGGCACGACCATTTCGGCCACGCTGCCGCTGCTGGTGCGCCGGACCGCGGCGGCGCATGTGGCGGGCGGCGCGACTGAAGGCCCGCCTCAGCCGCGCGTGTAAGGCGTCTTCCCGACATGCGGGGTATGGCCCAGTTCCTCGGAGGGCTGGCCATCGGCCTTGGGTTCGGGGATGGTTTTGTTGGTGCCTTCCCGGCCGAAGTCATCGGAGGGGGTCTTTTTGGGCCGGCTCGCGGGAATTTTTGTGCCGCCGGCACGAGGGCTTTCCGGCGTGGCGCTGGTTTTAGATTTCATCGCCCGTCCGCCGGAATCCATCAGGTGACAAAACTGCTGCAGCTTGTGGCGCAGCCGGGCCCACCCGCCGCCTGAGGCTTTGCCGATACCACCGGCAGGCCGAAATCCTTGCCGGACACCGGAAAAGGCCAGGGATGGCGCGAGCGGACCGGCTCGGCCGCAGGCTCCCGCGCCGGGCGCATGGCGCGGCTGTCCTGGGCTTCTTCGCGTGGAAAACTGTCTAAAAACATGGTGATGCCGGGTCCGGCCCCTGAATGAAGAGGATTTGACTTTAGGGGCCGGCATGGGTGGCAGGTCGTCAGCGGCAGAGGAATTCGGTGTAGGACAAGCTCGGATCGGGCGCACGCCCGGCATCCAGGCCAATCCCTTGGCGCCGGGTGGCAACGGGGGCCCAGCCCACGCCACAGCGTCCCGCTGCACACTTGAAAACAGGATTTTCCAGCGCGTCGCCTTGAAAACGCCCCGAATTGCCCCTATGATTAGCACTCGATGGTATTGAGTGCTAACAAGGCCTCATCAATCCACCAAAGTTAACAAGCACCCACTTTACGCGGGTGCTTTTTGATTCCCCAAACCCAGTGTTCTCAAACAAGGAGCTCTCATGAAACTTCGTCCTTTGCACGACCGCGTGATCGTCAAACGCGTGGAAAACGAAACCAAAACCGCTTCCGGCATCGTCATTCCCGACAGCGCCGCTGAAAAGCCTGATCAAGGCGAAGTGCTGGCCGTTGGCCCCGGCAAAAAGAACGACAAGGGCGAACTGAGCCCCGTGGGCGTCAAAGTGGGCGACCGCGTGCTGTTCGGCAAATACAGCGGCCAGACCGTCAAGGTCGACGGCGACGAACTGCTCGTCATGAAAGAAGAAGACCTGTTTGCAGTGGTTGAAAAATAATTCGCAATGCGAATTATTTTCGTCGAGGCTAACTTTGCGAAGCGAAGTTAAGGGCCGAAAGGCCCGGCCGGAGACAAAAGTAAATCTTCACCACAAACCCCTTATTAACTGAATTCTGGAGAATTAAACATGGCAGCAAAAGACGTCATTTTCGGCGGCGAAGCCCGCGCACGCATGGTCGAGGGTGTGAACATCCTGGCCAACGCCGTCAAGGTAACCCTGGGCCCCAAAGGCCGTAACGTGGTTCTGGAGCGCTCGTTCGGCGCCCCCACGGTGACCAAGGACGGTGTGTCCGTCGCCAAGGAAATCGAACTGAAGGACAAGCTGCAGAACATGGGCGCGCAGATGGTCAAGGAAGTCGCTTCCAAGACCTCCGACAACGCCGGCGACGGCACCACCACCGCCACCGTCCTGGCACAAGCCATCGTCCGCGAAGGCATGAAGTACGTTGCCGCCGGCATGAACCCCATGGACTTGAAGCGCGGTATCGACAAGGCCGTGCTGGCCCTGACCGAAGAGCTCAAGAAGGCCTCCAAGCCCACCACCACCTCCAAGGAAATCGCCCAGGTCGGCTCGATTTCCGCCAACTCCGACGAATCCATCGGCAAGATCATTGCCGACGCGATGGACAAGGTTGGCAAGGAAGGCGTGATCACCGTGGAAGACGGCAAGTCCCTGCAAAACGAACTCGACGTCGTCGAAGGCATGCAGTTCGACCGCGGCTACCTCTCCCCTTACTTCATCAACAACCCTGAAAAGCAGTCCGCGCTGCTGGACAACCCCTTTGTGCTGCTCTACGACAAGAAGATCAGCAACATCCGCGACCTGCTGCCCACCCTGGAGCAAGTCGCCAAGGCCGGCCGTCCACTGCTGATCATCGCCGAAGAAGTCGAGGGCGAAGCCCTGGCAACCCTGGTGGTGAACACCCTGCGCGGCATCCTGAAGGTCGTGGCTGTCAAGGCTCCCGGCTTCGGCGACCGCCGCAAGGCCATGCTGGAAGACATCGCTGTCCTGACCGGCGGCAAGGTCATCGCTGAAGAAGTCGGCATGTCGCTCGAAAAAGTGACGCTGGCCGACCTCGGCCAGGCCAAGCGCATCGAAGTGGGCAAGGAAAACACCATCATCATCGACGGCGCCGGCGCCGCCGCCGACATCGAAGCACGCGTCAAGCAAGTGCGCGTCCAGATCGAGGAAGCGACCAGCGACTACGACCGCGAAAAACTGCAAGAGCGCGTGGCCAAGCTGGCCGGCGGTGTTGCCGTGATCAAGGTCGGCGCAGCCACCGAAGTCGAAATGAAGGAAAAGAAGGCTCGCGTGGAAGACGCGCTGCACGCCACCCGCGCTGCCGTGGAAGAAGGCATTGTGGCCGGCGGCGGCGTCGCGCTGCTGCGCGCCAAGCAGGCTGCTGGCGCCATCAAGGGCGACAACGCCGACCAGGACGCCGGTATCAAGCTGGTGCTGCGCGCCATTGAAGCCCCCCTGCGCGAAATCGTCTACAACGCAGGCGGCGAAGCCTCCGTGGTGGTCAATGCGGTTCTCGGCGGCAAGGGCAATTACGGCTTCAATGCGGCCAACGACACCTACGGCGACATGATCGAAATGGGTATCCTGGATCCCACCAAGGTCACCCGCACCGCACTGCAGAACGCCGCTTCCGTGGCATCGCTGATGCTGACGACCGAAGCCATGGTGGCCGAGTCTCCAAAGGACGAAGCAGCTGCCGGCGGCGGCATGCCAGGCGGCATGGGTGGTATGGGCGGCATGGGCGACATGGGCATGTAATGCCCGCCTGAGCTTCTCGCTCCATCAAAAAGGGCCGCTTTCGCGGCCCTTTTTTTATGCTTGCTTTCTATTGCTCGCCCGTCGGGCCGGCGGCAGGCACAGCCGGCGCGGCGCCTTCGTCATACTGGTTGGGACCTTCCGAAGGCTGAACGCACCAGTACAGCAGCAACAGGTTGACCAACGGGATCAGGCCGATCAGCAGCAACCAGCCGGTCTTGCCGATGTCATGCAGGCGGCGCACACCCACCGCGATTCCCGGCAGCAGCATGGCCAGGGCGGCGATGCCGTACAGGATGTTGCTGATCATGCCGGTGACGATCAGGACGATGATCTGGAACAGGAAAAACCACCAGAATTCCGGACGCGATGCCCGTCCGGTAAACGTGACGTACTTGGAAAAACAGGTAGAGATGGCTTGGCCAAAATTCATGACAGTAGTCCTCCTCGCAAGGTGTTAACAGGGTGAATTCCCTGCCGCATGATAATGCGGCGCGCCTCGCGGGGCTACCGCGACGGCCGGGGGCTGGCGCTGCAGTCGATTTGGCGGGACAAAACCACATTGCACGCATCCGTATAAACCTTGTACGAAGAACGTTTTCAATCGACAAAAGCCGTTGCGTCTGCGCTTCATCGCCGGGACAAAACCCCCATGCAAGCCAGCGCGCACCGGCGCTTGCCGCTACCATGACATTGACACCGATCCCCTGGATGAACCTCCAACACCTTAAAACAGTCACCCAGCCACATCACCGGACTCGCCATGCCCTTTTCCAGACAACACCTGATTGCCGCGGCCATCATGGCCTCGTCCACATTCCCCGCTTTCGCGCAACAGGCCGGCACCTGGTCTTTGTCGGCCGGCGTCACGCGCATCAGGCCTTCCGTGGACAGCGGCACCCTGACGGGCAACATACCCAACGTGCGTGTGGGCGTCAGCAACGACACCCGGGTGACGGGCGCGATCAACTACATGGCCACCGAGCACCTCAACCTGCACCTGCCGCTGGGCTTGGGTTTCCGGCATGACGTCACCGGCGACGGCACGCTCGCGGGTTTCGGCAAGGTGGCCGACACCCGGGCGCTGCCGGTCACGCTGATAGGCCAGTACCGCTTTTTCGAGGCCGAAGCCCGGTTCCGGCCCTACCTGGGCGCCGGCCTGTCGTATGTACGCTTTTACAAGGAGCAGGGTAGCGCCCTGCTGACCGCGCTGACCAACCCCGGCGGCCCGCCCACCGGCGTGTCCTTCAAATCCAAGCTGGCCCCCTCCTTCCAGGTCGGAGGCGTCTACAACCTCAATGACAAATGGTTTGTGGAAGGCAGCTACACCAAGACGCTGCTGAAAACCCGCGGCACGCTGAGCACGGGCCAGACGATTGACGTGGTGCTCGATCCCAACTGCTTCACCCTGCAACTGGGCTACAAGTTTTGAGCAGGGCCGCCGCCCCGCGTTGAGCGGGCGCTGACGCGGCGCTACTTGCTCGCGACGGCCGAAGCCGAAGCGGGTATGAGCTTGAGCGGCCCGTAGAAGGCCTGCAGCTGGCCTTCGTCCCTTTCACCTTCGGTAAAGACCGCGAAGCTCAGCAAGGCGCCCGGGTCTTCGCCAAAAGCCTTGCGGTAGTCGGCGCGGATGTCGCGCTCGTAGCTGCGCCATTCGTTGTAACCGTGGTCACCCGAATCGACCACGATCTTGCGGATGCGGTCGGTGCGATCATTGACGACGACCTCACCGGGCTGCTTGACCCGCGACCACGAATAGACCAGGGTCGCGAACGGCATTTCCTCGCCGGTCAGCAGGCGGCTCAGCTCCGACAGCATGGCGTTTTTCATCGACAGCCGCGAGCGGTCGCCTTCGAAAGCGAGCACCACCCGCACCGGCACATCCTCGAGCTGCGGCAGCGCGGCGTTGGCACCCGCGCCCGCGTTGGGCACGTTCCAGGAAAAGCGCACAAGGCCCAGCTGGTCCGGCTCAATGCGGTGGCGATGGCGCAGGATGCTGCCGGAGGCCTCGGCCTTCGCGAGCACCGCGTCGCGGCCTTCATGGCGCACATAGCTGTAGCTGGCCGGCTGCTTGCCGGGCACGCGGAAGATCTCCCACCGAAGGTCGTCGGGCTTGAGCTCCCCGGCTTTGGGCGGTGCCGACATCTCGGCCCAGGCCGTGCCGGTCACCCCTTCGGCCACACCCACGGTGCCGCCCTGGCTGACGGGCTCGTCGGTGTCGGCGTCCTCAGCATCAAGGGCGCGCGTCGCGCAGCCGGCGGCCAGCGCTGCCGTGAGCAGCGCCGCGGCGAACATCGAAAAACGGGGAAAAACTCGGCAAGGCGTGACGGGTAAAGACATCATGCGAAATCATCGAAAAAATCAGCGAAGCGGCAAGTTGACCACGAAACCGCGCGCTCCCGTCAGGGAAAAAAGCACGGTTTTGCGCGAATCAGCCGGAAATCTTGCGCAACAGGCCCGCCGTCGAGCCGTCAAGGCCGGACAGGTCACCGCTTTGCAGGCGCGGCTCTATGTCCCTGGCCAGCACCTTGCCGAGCTCGACGCCCCACTGGTCGAAGCTGTTGATGCCCCAGATCGCGCCGCTGACAAACACGCGGTGCTCCTGCAGCGCGACCAGCGCCCCCAGGCTGGCGGGCGTGAGCCGCTCCAGCAGCAAGAAGGTGCTGGGCCGGTTGCCGGGAAAATGTTTGTGGCCACCCACATCGTCCTTTCCCTGCATCAAGGCCTGCGCCTGGGCCAGCACATTGGCCAGCAAAGTGGCGTGATGGCCGGGCAGGCTATGGCCGGCCTGTTTGACGGCGACGAATTCCACCGGCACCACCGAGCTGCCCTGGTGCAGCATCTGGAAATAAGCGTGCTGGCCGTTGGTGCCGGGCTCGCCCCACAGCACGGGCGAGGTGGCAAAAGGCAAGGCCCGACCGTCGGCATCGACACGCTTGCCGTTGCTTTCCATTTCAAGCTGCTGCAAATAGGCCGGCAGGCGCCGCAAGGCACTGCTGTAGGGCGCGATGCTGCGGCTGCTGAAGCCGTAGAAATTGCGATACCAGACGTCGAGCAAGCCCAGGCGCACCGGCAGGTTGCGCGCCAGCGGCGCCGTGCGGAAGTGTTCGTCCATGGCATGCGCGCCGGCCAGCAGCTCGCGAAAGCCGGCCGCGCCTATGGCGATGGCAATCGGCAAACCTATGGCCGACCAGAGCGAATAGCGCCCGCCCACCCAGTCCCAGAAGCCGAAGCTAGTCTTGATGCCGAAAGCATGGGCCGCCGCGACATTGGTCGTGAGGGCCGCGAAATGCCGGCCAACATCCGTGCCGCCCTGCGATTCAAACCAGCGCCTGGCCGAATGCGCATTGGTCATGGTCTCGGTGGTGGTGAAGGTCTTGGACGCCACCAGGAACAGCGTGTTTTGCGGCTTGAGCCCCTGCAGCACGCCGGCCAGCTCACCGCCGTCGACGTTGGAGACAAAGTGCAACCGCTTGCCGGGGATGGCGAATTCAGCCAGCGCCAGCACCGCCATCTGCGGGCCGAGGTCGGAGCCGCCTATGCCGATGTTGACGATGTCGGTGATGGCCGCGTCGGCGCGCAGTTGCTCGGCATAGGCCAGCATGGCGTCCAGGGTTTCATGCACCCGCGCGAGGTCGCCGTCCATGCCGGCGGCGGCCGGGCTCCGCAATAAAAAATGCTTGACGGCGCGCTGCTCGGTGCCATTGATCAGCTCGCCGGCAAACATGGCATCGCGGTGCTGCTCGAGCCGGCATTGCGCGGCCAGATCCAGAAGCAGAGTCTCGCTGGTCGTGTCGATCAGGTTTTTGGAGAGATCGGCAAAAACATGCGGCGCTTCCTGGCTGAAATGCGCAAAGCGCCCCGCGTCGGCCGCGAAGGCCCGGCGCAGGTCAAAGGATTTTCCCTGGGTGTCGAAGCAGCCCTGCAGCGCGGCCCAGGCCGGCGTGCGGTCGCAGCGGGGTCTTGGCTGCACGGCCATGCCTCAGGCCGCCAGCATCAGCTGTTCGAGCTTCACGGCGTCGACCGCGAAGGCGCGTATGCCCTCGGCCAGCTTTTCGGTGGCCATGGCGTCTTCATTGAGCGCGTAGCGAAAACCCGCTTCGTCGTAGTTGACGGCGGGCAGGTCCAGCGCGGCGGCCGCCTTGGCGTCCAGCGCGCAGGGCAGCAGCGCGTCGGAAGCCGCCAATTGGCCCAGCAGCTCGGGGCTGATGGTCAGCAGGTCGCAGCCGGCCAGCGCGGTGATCTGGCCCACGTTGCGAAAACTCGCGCCCATCACCTCGGTGGCGATGCCGAAGTGTTTGTAATGGTTGTAGATCTCGCGCACCGACTTGACGCCGGGGTCATTGGCGCCGGCCATCGCAGCCTCGTCCCAGGCCGCGCCGGCGGATTTTTTGTACCAGTCGTAGATGCGGCCGACGAAGGGCGAGATCAGCTGCACCTTGGCCTGGCCGCAGGCCACCGCCTGGGCGAATGAGAACAGCAGGGTGAGGTTGGTGTGGATGCCGCGCTGTTCGAGCTTTTCGGCCGCCTGTATACCCTCCCAGGTGGCGGCGACCTTGATCAGCACGCGGTCTATGTGTACGCCCTCGGCCTGGTAGAGCTCGACGATGCGCTCGCCTCGCGTGTAGGTGGCATTGGCGTCAAAGCTCAGGCGCGCATCGACTTCGGTCGAGACGCGGCCCGGAATGATGGAGAGGATTTCGCAGCCGAAGCGCACCAGCAGGCGGTCCATGGTTTCGTCGAGCGCGCGCCCCTTGAAGCGGGCCACGGTGTCCTTGAGCAAGGGCTGGTAGTCGGCCTTTTGCACCGCCTTGAGGATCAGCGAGGGGTTGGTGGTGGCGTCCTGCGGCTTGAACTGCCCCAGTTGCTTGAAATCACCGGTGTCGGCAACCACGGTGGTGAACTGTTTGAGGGCGTCAAGTTGGGTCATGGCAGGGATGCTGGGCAAAAACGCGAAAGTGGTCCGGATGAAACACCGCGGGAGCACCTGGAGGCGTGCATCGCGCGGGTTCAGGGTCGAGTTACCATTATGCCCATAGAATATGAAACTTAATTACCAAGACACTTTTTTACCATGAGTTTTGACCTCATCCTTTTCGGCGGCACCGGCGACCTGGTGTGGCGCAAGATCATGCCGGCCCTGTTCCAGGCCTTTCGCCATGGCTCACTGCCGGCCGGCGGGCGCATTGTGGGTGTGGCGCGCGACGATCTGTCCGACGACCAGTACCGGGCGCTGATCAAGTCCCGCTTTGACAACGTCGAGCTGGCCAAGCGCCCCAGCGAGGAGGAATTCTCGCGCTTTGCCGCGCTGCTGGGCTACCTGCGCATGGATTTGTCCAACCCGGCGGATTACGCGGGGCTGGCCGCCAGGCTGCAGCAGCGGCCGGCCGATGTGGTGGTGATGTATGTGGCGACGGCGCCCAGCCTGTTCACCACGGTGTGCGAGCAGATCGCCGCCGCCGGCCTGAACGGCCCGCAGACCCGCGTGGTGCTGGAAAAACCGCTGGGCCATGACCTGGCCTCGAACCGCGCCATCAACAAGACGGTACGCGGCGTGCTCAGCGAGCAACAGATCTTTCGCATTGACCACTACCTGGGCAAGCCCTCGGTGCAAAACCTGTTCGCACTGCGCTTCGGCAATTCGCTGTTCGAGCCGCTGTGGCGCCGCGAGACCATCGCCAACATCCAGATCACGATCGCCGAGGACCTGGGCGTGGAAAAACGCGGGGCCTTCTACGACAGCACGGGCGCGCTGCGCGACATGGTGCAAAACCACGCGCTGCAGCTGCTGTGCGCCATCGGCATGGAGCCACCCATCAACTCGCACGCCGACGCCATCCGCGACGAAAAGCTCAAGGTGCTGCGCTCGCTCAAGCCCTGGACGCCGGAAACACTGGGCCAGCACGTGGTGCGCGGCCAGTACGCGGCCGGCAACATCGACGGCGAGGCCGTGCCGGGCTACCGCGACGAAAAAGGCGTACCCCCCGATAGCCGGACCGAAACCTTTGTCGCCCTGCGCACCGAGATCGCCAACTGGCGCTGGGCCGGCGTGCCCTTTTACATCCGCACCGGCAAGCGCCTGGCCGGACGCGATGCGCACATCGAGGTCAACTTCCGGCCGGCACCGCACGCGATTTTCAAGGCCTCCACCTCCGGCTCCAACGTGGCCAACCGGCTGGTCATCAACCTGCAGCCCAAGGACGGCCTGGAGCTGCACCTGCTGGCCCAGGGTGCCGACCAGCGCCGTGGCACGCCCTCGCTGGCGCCTGTGCAGCTGGACCTGGATTTCGACAAACGTTTCGGCTCCGAACGCGTGGGCGCCTATGAGCGGCTGTTGCTGGATGTGATCGACGGGCGGCTCAACCTTTTTGTGCGCAGCGACGAACAGGAAGAAGCCTGGCGCTGGGTGGAGCCCATCCTGGACAGCTGGAGCAACGATTCCGGCGCGCCGAGGCCCTATGCCGCCGGCAGCTGGGGGCCTAGCGCGGCGAGCGCGATGATCGCCAGAGACGGATATTGCTGGTCTGAGGAGTGCTGAGCATGCTCGACCGAATCAAGGCGTCTCTTTCCTCCTTAGCCCCCGCCGAACAACGCGTGGGCCGCCTTGTGCTGTCCGACCCGCGGGCCTTTGCCAACCTGCCGATCACCGAGCTGGCCGGCCGCTCGCATGTGAGCAAGCCCACCGTGGTGCGCTTTTGCCGCAGCATGGGTTATGACGGCCTGTCGGACTTCAAGCTCAAGCTGGCTGGCAGTGTGAGTGAGGGCGTACCCTTCATCCACCGGAGCGTGGACGCCGACGACAAGACCGCCGACGTGATGGTCAAGGTGATAGACAACACCGTGGCGGCGTTTTTGAAGTACCGCAACGATGCGAGTTCGGTGGCCGTGGAAAGGGCCGCCGACGCCTTGCTGGCGACCTACAACACCGGCAAACGCATCGAGTTTTTCGGCGTGGGCAACTCGGGCATCGTGGCGCAGGATGCGCAGCACAAGTTCTTTCGCCTGGGCATCACCAGCATCGCCTACAGCGACGGCCACATGCAGGTCATGAGCGCCTCGCTGCTGGGCCCGGGCGACTGCGTGGTGGTGATTTCCAACTCGGGCCGCACGCGCGACCTGATGGACGCCTGCGACATCGCGCGGAAAAACGGCGCCACCACCATCGTCATCACCGTCACCGGTTCACCGCTGGCGGCGGCCGGCAACATCCACCTGGCGGCCGACCACCCCGAGGGTTATGACCGCTACAGCCCCATGGTGTCGCGCCTCATGCACCTGATGATCGTCGACATCCTGGCGACCTGCGTGGCGCTGCGCATAGGCAGCAAACTGCAACCACTGCTCAAGGAAATGAAGAACAACCTGCGCAACAAGCGCTACGCCTGAGCTCAGGCCAGCGGCAGCGAACGCTCCACAATGCCCGCGAACAGCGCCGAGCCCAGCGGCAGCACGCTGTCGTTGAAGTCATAGCAGCTGTTGTGCAGAAAGCGGCTGCCCACGCCGCCGGTGGTGCCGCCCTTGCCGTCGGGCAGCTGTTCGCCCTGGCCCAGGCGCAGGTAGGCGCCGGGCTTGACGCGCAGCATGAAGGAAAAGTCCTCCGAGCCCATGCTGGGTTCAAGATTGCTCACCACGTTTTCGGCACCCACAAGCTGGTCCGCCACGGCGGTGGCCAGCGCGTACTCGGCCGGCGAATTGATGGTGGCCGGGTAAATGCGTTCGTACTTCACGGTAGCCGTGGCGCCGAAGCCCTGGGCCACGGCCGCGCACAATTCCTTGAGGCGGCGCTCGACCAGGTTCTGCACCTCGGGCTTGAAAGTGCGCACCGTGCCCACCAGCATGGCCGTTTCGGGCACCACGCTCATGGCGCCCAGGTCGCCCGCCTGCACGGCGCAAATGCTGATCACGGCGTTGTCCATGGCCTTGACGTTGCGCGACACAATGCTTTGCACCGCTGTGATGATGTGAGCGGCCACCAGCACCGGATCCACCGTCAGGTAAGCGTGTGCACCGTGGCCGCCCTTGCCGGTGACCTCGATGGTGATGCGGTCGGCCGCGGCCATCATGGGACCGGGGTTGATGCCTATGGTGCCGGGCCGCATCGCGGGCCAGTTGTGCATGGCGTAGATCGCTTGCACCGGAAAGCGCTCGAACAGGCCGTCCTTGATCATCGCGTCGGCCCCGCCGCGCCCCTCTTCCGCGGGCTGGAACACCAGCACGGCGTCGCCAGCGAAGTTGCGCGTCTCAGCCAGGTAGCGGGCGGCACCCACCAGCATGGTGGTGTGGCCGTCGTGGCCGCAGCCGTGCATCAGGCCGGCCTTGGAAGACTTCCAGCCGAACTCGTTGTGCTCGGTCATGGGCAGCGCGTCCATGTCGGCGCGCAGGCCCACCATGGGCCTTGCGCCAGCCTTGGCGGGCTGCTGGCCCTTGATGACAGCCACCACACCGGTCTTGCCGATGCCGGTGTGCACCTCGTCAACCCCGCACAGCTTGAGCGCATGCACAACGCGGCTGGAGGTATAGACCTCTTCGAAGCCGAGTTCGGGATGGGCATGCAGGTCGCGCCGGAAGGCCGTCAGTTCGGGGTGGTACTGCACGATCTGCGCGAAGGCACGGCCGCTGGCGCGCAGTTGGGGCGGCCGGTCGGAACTATCAGCGTTATCGGGGCTGTCTGCCGCGGTGGATGGGAGGGAGGAGGCAGCTGGAAGGCTTGGAAGGGTGGCCGGAGCGCGCATGTCAGTGAGGTTCCGAGTTCAGCGGTTTGAATACTAGTCTTGAAGGGATGGCGGTGCAAACACAGGGTTTTGTGAAGCCCTGGCCGATGCGGCAGTCATGCCGGGGACGGCTGTGGCGTTCAAGGGCTTGCTCATCAATCTGACAGGGCCATACCATGCCGAGGCCTTTTGCCGCGTGTTGTCGCTGTCCGTCATGATGGCAATGCCGACCAGCGCACCCGGTGCTTCGCCGAAGGCTTTCTCATAATCGGCGCGGATGTCGCGCTCGTAGTCGAGCCAGCGGCCCAGCCGCGCGGGCCCGGACTCCAGCACCAGCTTGCGGATGCGGTCGGTACGCGGATTGATGAGCACGCTTTCCGGCGCGCTGTGGGTACCCCACACATACATGAGGGTCGCATAGGGCATAGGCTCACCGGTCAAGGCCAATGCCAGCTCGGACAGCATGGCGTTTTTGGCGGAGAACTTGGAACGGTCGCCCTCGAAGGCCAGCAGCACACGCACCGGAGAGTCGTCGCTGTCGCGCTGCGTCATGTCGGCGCCGGAAATCATCGTGGGCACCTTCCAGGAGAAGCCCAGTTTGCCCAGCTCCGAAGGCTCGACCCGCAAATGTTGCCGCAGCATGCTGGCGGCGCTGTCTGACTCACTGAGGACGGCATCGCGTCCGTCCAGGCGAACCGCCCGGTAACGCGTGGATTTTTTACCCGGAAATGCGCAGTGCTGCCATTTCACCGTTTCGGGGTTTAAAAGAGGGCTTGCATTGGAATTCAAGGGCGACGCCGAGGTCCACTGCACATCCTGGCTGGTTGCGGGCACGCTTGTTTCTATTCCCGCGCAGGCGGCCAGCAAAAACAGGCAGCTGATGACCATAAGGGTGCGCAGCGTGCTCAAGAAGAAAAAAGGCGGCGATGTGGTCATGAAAAAAATGGCGGGCAATCGGGGAGGCTGCCAGGCTTGCGGCCTTGATGCACATGAAAAAGCAAGGAACCAGATAACTCAACGCGGCGGGCGTGGAAAAGTTTCAAAAACCCGTACGGCTTTTTCCATAAAAAAAGCCGCCTCGGGTTTCCCCGAGGCGGCTTTTGGATTCTCATAAGAAACTGGCTTACGCCAGCTTCAAATTAGAACGTGTGGCGAATGCCAGCTGCGTACGTGGTGGTACGGGTGATGCTGCTGGTAGGAGCAATGATCATCGTGTTGGCAGCAACGTTCGAGTAGTTCTTCGTGCTGACGGCACCCGTGTACAGGGTGGTGCGCTTGCTCAAAGAGTACAGAGCTTGGACGCCCCAGCCGGTGCTGGAACCCAGATCGTCACCCTTGGAACGTGCATAGCCAGCGCTCAGGGTCGTTGCGCCCAGAGGCACTGCAACGCTCAGGCTGTATTCCTTCTGTGCAGCCAGTTCGTGGGCAGCAACTGCAACGCCAGTTGGGCTGAACGTGGTGATGACGTCCTTGAACTTGGCGCGGTTGGCACCGAAGCCGACTTTAGCGACGCCGAAGTCATAGGAAACGTTCAGCAGCGTGTTGGTCAGAGCAGGCTTGGTCGTGGCGGTGCGAGCAGCGCCTTCAGACTGGTAGCCGCCGGAAATCAGCAGAGGACCATTTGCGTACTTCAGGTAAGCGGAAACCGTGTTGCTTGCGCTGACAGCTGCGGTCTTGTCTTCGCCGAAGGCGTACATGAACGAGCCGGTGAAGCCACCGAAGTTAGGCGAAACGTACTTGACGCTGTTGTTGAAGCGGGTGTTGTAACCAACCCAGGTCACGTGAGCGCCAGAGCCGTTGCCGCCGTGGTTCAGCAGAACAGCATTGCCAGCCAGGGTACCGATGGCAGCAGCTTGAGCGGTGCTGAAGCCGTTGTTGGTGTTCGAAGGATCGAACAGCGTAGCGCCCATCATGGCGTGGTCACCAGACACGTCGTCGTAGGAGCTGGAGTTGCGACCGATGGTCACGGTACCGAAGCCGCTGGAGATACCCACGTTGGCGCGACGGCCGAACAGCAGGCCGCCTTGAGCGGAAGAGCCGGCGTCGATGTTGAAGCCGCTTTCGAGGTTACCGATGACAGCCATGCCGCCGCCGATGTCTTCGCTGACGCGAATGCCCCAACGCGAACCGTTCAGGCCGCCGGAGTCAATTTTGGCCTGGCTCAGGCCGGAGATTGCGGCGCCGTTGACCTGGTTGGTCTTGTAGCTGCCGATGTTGGCGTCGAGCAGACCATAGATGGTCACGGTCGACTGAGCTTGTGCTGCACCAGCCATCGCGCCGAGTGCGGCCAAAGCGATAAGGGTCTTTTTCATTGAGAGTTTCTCCAAGGTTAAACATAGGGCTCCGGCACGGGGACCATTTCGGACTTGCGTCTTCATGGCTCCACCAGAGACCCGGGCCAACCCCCTTTCGGGAAGTTGGCTCTATTGCACCAGACTGGGCTTCAATTCGCAAAGGAATGCCCGAAAAAACAGGCAAGCCGTTGTGCTCAAACCACAAACAAAGGGCTGACAGTGGAAAAGAAACAACGCCCGCGCAAACCGGGGATTCCGGCCCGCCAAAACCCGGTTTTTTGGCTGGCTTCGGCCAAACCAACAAAAAAAGCCGCTTCAAGGAAGCGGCTTTCCACGCAACCCCGCGCCAGGGCGGGGTTGAGCTTAAGGCTCAGGTCAAACCTGGATCAGAACGTGTGGCGGATGCCAACGCCGTAGGTGGTGGTCTTGCGATCAGCCACGCCGGAATTGGTTTCCTTGCCGGTCTGCACGCCAGCGTACAGGTTCGAACGCTTGGACAGTGCATACAGGCCTGCCACACCGTAGCCGGTGCGCTTCAGGTCAGGAGCGCCAGCCAGGCGGGTGCTCTTGGAGCGGGCATAACCGCCGGACAGCGTGAAGGTGCTGGAAACAGGGAAATCCAGGCCGATCTGGTATTCCTTGGTCTTGTCCGTTGCCAGGGCGGTCACGGGGCTGACGCCGTTCTTCACGTTGCCGTAAGCGCCGAGCAGCTTGACCACGCCGAAGTCATAGGAACCGTTCAACTGCGTGTACTTGACTGCGGTGGCAGCGGCATTGGCTTTTTCGCTCTGGTAAGCCAGCGAAGCGCCGATGGGGCCGTTTGCGTAAGCAACGTTAAAGCTGATGATTTTGCCGGCGCCGACAGCGGCGGTCTTGTTTTCACCGAAGCTGTACATACCGGCGGCGGAGAAACCGCTGATGTCCGGGGTCTGGTAGTAGATCGAGTTGCCGGGACGGTCCGAGTAGTTGTTGCTGGCCCACACGCTGGTGGAAGGTGCGAACAGCAGCGAGTCAAAGCCAGCGGCGCCAGAACCCTTGACCATGTCGTAAGGGGTCCACATCTTGCCGAGCTTCAGTTCACCGAAGCCGCCGGAAACGCCAACCCATGCCTGACGGCCGAAGACCGCGGTGGAAACTGCGTTGGTGTAGGGGTTGGTGTAGTTGTTGGCAGCACCGGTGCTGGGGTCGAAGCCGGCTTCCAGCAGGAAGTTGGCTTTCAGGCCGCCACCGAGGTCTTCAGAGCCCTTCAGGCCGAAACGGCTGGTCTGCAGACCACCGCCGCTGCCGGAGAAAGGATGTGGGACGTTCACGCCGGACTGGCTGATGTTGTTGTCCTTCACGGTACCGACCCATGCGTCCACCAGACCGTAGATGGTCACGGTGGACTGGGCGGATGCCACGCCGGAAACGGCCAGCACTGCCAAGGCGACTAGGCTTTTCTTCATCATTAAAAATCTCCAAAAAGGTGGGGAACACATGAACACATAAAAATTGCGAACATTTAAAGGGCTTTCTGACTACCCCAGGTCGATTTAAATCGATCTGTCACAAATCACACAAAGCCCTTGTCGCTCTATTAGCAACTTTCACGCCCGATTGTTGGTGTCTCGCGACACATCGGGTGTTGCGCCTTTCAGCAGGGCGTCACTTTGGCTCGATATGCCTTTTGATGCTGCGCGAACACACCAAAATGGCGCTTTTTTCGCGGCATGCATCGTTTTGGTGAAAGCCCGGCAGCAAGCAACAGCTTGCGTTCGATTTCCGGTCTTCCATAGCAATCCCGAAGACACCGCGGCAAGCGGTTCTCGCCGAACCGCCGCGGTGATTCGCCGGAATGTGGCTCACTTACCACGGGCCGGCCAAAATAGAGCCCACGCCCTAAGCCGCATTCGGGGCATCCGCCGACAGGGCGCCGAACCAGCCCCCGGCCGGACGCGGAAGCCGCAGCCACAGAGGGAATGAACCGGAAATGAGGGCGTTGCCCGGCTTTTTTTTGAGCTTTGCCGGGCCGGCAAAAACCTCGGGTTTTCCCCTGTCGCGAAAGTGATACCCCCCGTAGTGGCACTCTTTACGGTTCACCCCATCGCCATTAATCTTTCCTTCACAAAGACGGCCTGCAGGGTAAGGACGGGCGTCAAGATTTTCCCGCCAATCACCGATTTTTTATTCAATAAAACTCCTGGAGACTCCATGAAAAAACTGACCCTCGTTGCAACTGCGATCATGGGACTTTTGTCCACCTCGGCCGCCATGGCGCAAAGCACCGTGACCGTCTACGGCATTCTTGACGCAGGCTATAACCACGTGAGCGGCCTGCGCCAAGGCTCCGTCAGCACGATTGCCAGCGGCATCATGGAAGGTTCGCGCTTCGGCCTTCGCGGCTCGGAAGACATCGGCGGCGGCTACAAGGCCATCTTCACCCTCGAAAACCGCCTGGAACTGGACACCGGTTCCGTGACGAACCGCCCGAACTCCGGCACCCAGATGCCTGACCGCGTCGCCACCTCGGTGGCCGCCGGTGTCGCGGGCCTTCCGATTCCTGTCGCAACCCGCGACGCGATCATCACCAGCGTGAACACCACGCTCGCGACCGGCGCATTCGGCGTGAACCTGGCCGGCAACCTGTTTGACCGCCAGGCCTATGTCGGCATGGTGACCCCCATCGGCGCCTTCACGCTGGGCCGCCAGTACACGCCCGGTTATTTGGTGGCCGCACAGTTTGACGCTTCGCAAACCCAGTCCAGCCTGGCCGCCGGCCAGGTCGCCAGCCTGCCCGCCGCATTTGACATCCGCCTGAGCAACACCCTGCAATACGCGATCCAGACCGGCGGCGTCACCGCATTGCTGATGTACGGTGCGGGTGAAGTTGCCGGAAGCAACTCCGCAGGCCGGTTCTGGGGTGGCATGGTCACTTACAAGGGCGACGGCTTCTCGGTGGGCTATGGCCACAACGGCAAGAACAACGAGCTGGGCCAGAAGTCCCTGACCAACGACCTCATCGGCGCCACGGTCGACGTTGGCCCCGGCACCTTGTACGGCCAGTACGCCACCATCAAGGACGACAACCCAACCGGCATCTCCACAATTGGCGCTTCGGTCACAGCCTCCACGGGCAGCGCGGTCGTCGGCTCGGCATTCCAGAATGCCTACAACGCCGCTTTCCGCCAGGACGCCCGTCTGATGCACATCGGCTATCGCCTTACCACCGGCCCACACACCTGGGTGGTGGCCTTCAACCGCCTGGATGACAAGCGCACGGTCAATGCCGATACCGATTCCTACGGTTTCACCTACACCTACGCACTGTCCAAGCGCACCAACCTGAATGCCGTGCTGACCCGCTTCAACAACAAGGGCCAGGGCCAGGTTGCACCCGGCGGCAACGGCTTCCTCGGCGGCGTGACCTCGTCGGCCGGCGTGGGCTCCACCAACATCGCCCTGGGCATCCGCCACACGTTCTAAACCGAACCCCGCTGCCCGATTCAAACCGGGCCGGTTACGCAAAAAAGCCTCCTCACGGAGGCTTTTTTTATGGGCATTCGCCATAGCCGGGGCCCGGCGCTAACATGGCGCCATGACCACCGCACTCGACACCGCGCTGAATGCCGCCGACGGCGCATTGCGCACCCTTTTCGCCGCCCCCCGCGCCAGCCGCGCCTGTCCCACCGTGCCCGGTGAAAAAACCGAGCTGGCGCTGCAGGACAAGGCCTTGTCGGGCGCGCTGATGCGGGTCAACCATGTGGGAGAGGTCTGCGCGCAGGCCCTGTACGCGGCGCAGGCGCTGGGCACCCGCGACCCGGCGCTGCGTGAGCATTTTCTGCAGGCCAGCCGCGAGGAAGGCGACCACCTGGCCTGGACCAAGGCTCGCTTGGACGAACTGGGCGCGCGTCCCTCCCTGCTCAACCCCCTCTGGTATGCCGGCGCCTTCGGCCTGGGGCTGGTCGCCAGCCGGCTGGGCGACCGCCTGAGCCTGGGTTTTGTCGTCGAGACCGAACGCCAGGTCGAAGCCCACCTGGCCGGCCACCTGGAACGCCTGCCGCAAGGCGACCATGAGTCTCGCGCCATCGTGGCGCAGATGAAGGACGACGAGGCCCTGCATGCGCTTGAGGCCGAACAGGCCGGCGCCCTGCAGCTGCCCGAGCCGGTCAAGGCGCTGATGCGCTCGGCCGCGCGCGTCATGACCACGACGGCGCACTACCTCTGAAACGGCAGCGCCCCGTCCGGCTTGCTTAAACCTCCAGCACTTCGAAGCTGGTGGTGATCTCCGCGGTTTTCGCCAGCATGATGGTGGCCGAGCAGTATTTGTCGTGGCTCATGGCCACGGCGCGCTCCACGGCGCTGGCGGACAGGCCTTTACCCGTCACCACGAAGTGCATGTGGATCTTGGTGAACACCTTGGGGTCCACCGGCGCCCTGTCAGCGCTGAGCTTGACCGAGCAGCCGCGCACGTCCTGGCGGCCGCGCTTGAGGATCAGCACCACGTCATAGGCCGTGCAGCCGCCGGTGCCGGCCAGCACCGTTTCCATGGGCCGGGGCGCCAGGTTGGCGCCGCCGTTTTCGGGCTTGTCCGCGTCGGGCGCGCCGTCCATCACCAGGGTGTGGCCGCTGCCGGTTTCGGCGAGAAAGCTCATGTTGGAGCGAGACCCCGTGATAGTGCTGTTGCCCGTCCAGCTCACCGTGCATTCCATAAACCCCGCTCCTTATGCATAAAATTTATAACTGAAACCGTGAAAAATGTGGAGTTTGTGCCACAAGAGATTGTGCAGCGCAACATTGCTCCGCTATACTGAAATCATCGCACCAATACCGATGCCCCGGGCATCACAAGGTATTTTGTGCACTGGTTGTCTCCTCCACCTCCTCTAAGGGTGGATTTACAGGCCCAGACCGCAAGGTCTGGGCCTTTTTTCTTGCCGGCACGGCTTCTTGCGGCGCTTCTTCGCTGGTTTCTCGCCCCACTATGATGTCAGGCTGCGAGAAAAACATGCCCACCCCGACCAAACCCGCCTCATCCCGCTCCAAAACCGCCCCGTCTGCCAAGCCCGGCAAGCCGCTCAGCCCCGCCGACTACCTGAAAAAGATTCTCACGGCGCGCGTCTACGACGTGGCCGTGGAGTCCAGCCTCGAGCCCGCCAGGAACCTGGGCCTGCGCCTGAAAAACACCGTGCTGCTCAAGCGCGAGGACCAGCAGCCGGTGTTCAGCTTCAAGCTGCGCGGCGCCTACAACAAGATGGCCCACCTGAGCCCGGCGCAGCTCAAGAAAGGCGTGATCTGCGCCTCGGCCGGCAACCACGCGCAGGGCGTGGCCCTCAGCGCGCAAAAGCTGGGCACGCGCGCGGTCATTGTCATGCCCACCACCACGCCGCAGCTCAAGGTCGACGCGGTCAGGGCCTGGGGCGGCGAGGTCGTGCTGCACGGCGACAGCTATTCGGACGCCTACGGCCACGCCGTGGTGCTGGAGAAAAAGCAGGGCCTGACCTTTGTCCATCCTTTCGACGACCCCGACGTCATCGCCGGCCAGGGCACGATCGCGATGGAAATCCTCATGCAGCTGCAAAGCCTGGGCTCCAGCCGGCTGGATGCCGTGTTCGTGGCCATAGGCGGCGGCGGGTTGATCTCCGGCGTGGCCAATTACATCAAGGCCGTGCGCCCCGAGATCAAGGTCATAGGCGTGCAGACCAACGACTCCGATGCCATGCGGCAGTCCGTCGACGCGAAAAAACGCGTCACCCTCAGCGATGTCGGCCTGTTCGCCGACGGCACGGCCGTCAAGCTGGTGGGCGAAGAAACCTTCCGCATCAGCCGCGATCTGGTCGATGAATTCATCACCGTCGACACCGACGCGGTCTGCGCCGCCATCAAGGACGTGTTTGTCGACACGCGCAGCATCGTCGAGCCCTCGGGGGCGATGGCCGTGGCCGCCGTCAAGCAGTACGTGGCCACCCACAAGACCAAGGGCGAGACCTACGCGGCGATCCTGTGCGGCGCCAACATGAACTTCGACCGCCTGCGCTTTGTCGCCGAGCGCGCCGAGGTCGGCGAAGAGCGCGAAGCCCTGTTCGCCGTAACCATTCCCGAAGAGCGCGGCAGCTTCCGCCGCTTTTGCGAGGTCATAGGCGAGCTGCCCGGCGGGCCGCGCAGCGTGACCGAGTTCAACTACCGCATCAGCGACGACGCCAAGGCCCATGTCTTCGTGGGCCTGACCACCTCGGCCAAGGGCGAGAGCGGCAGGATCGCCGCCAATTTCTCGCGCCACGGCTTCAAGACCCTGGACCTCACGCACGACGATCTCGCCAAGGAGCACATCCGCCACATGGTGGGCGGGCACAGTGCCCTCTCCAAGGACGAACGCCTGCTGCGCTTCATCTTTCCCGAGCGGCCCGGCGCGCTGATGAAGTTTCTCTCCAGCATGCGGCCGGGCTGGAACATCAGCCTGTTCCACTACCGCAACCAGGGCGCCGACTACGGCCGCATCCTGGTGGGCCTGCAGGTGCCCAAGGCCGACAACAAGGCCTTCAAGGAATTCCTCGACACCCTGGGCTACCCCCACGTCGAAGAAACCGCCAACCCGGTTTACCGGCTCTTCCTGCAAAGCTAGGCCACGCCGCCATGAACCCGCAAGGCGCACCCTCGGCAAGGCCCGCATCGGCCAACACCTCGGTGTGCCCGCGCTGCGGCGCCGGCCTGCGCTGCGGCATGGTGGCCGGAGACGCCGAATGCTGGTGCGTCAAGCTGCCCCATGTCATGCCGGTTCCCGGCGAACGCGCCCCGTCACCCGAAGGCAGCGCGCCATCCTGCTACTGCCCCGCCTGCCTCAAGCTGATCACCGATGAACGCACCCGACTCTCCAATCCTGCCCCTGCCCGCGATTGAGCCCGTCGCCGACGCCTCGCTCGAGGCCAGGCTGCGGCACAAGATAGCCCACAAGACCAAGCCGCTGGGCGCCCTTGGCCGGCTTGAAGACCTGGCGCTGCAGTTGGGGCTGATCCAGCAAAGTGAAAACATCACACTGCGCGAACCGCAAATGGTGGTGTTCGCGGCCGACCACGGCATCGCCGCCGAAGGCGTTTCGGCCTACCCGCAGGCCGTCACCGTGCAGATGGTCGGCAACATGCTGGCCGGCGGCGCCGCCATCAATGTCTTCGCCCGCCAGCATGGTTTTGCCCTGCGGGTGGTGGACGCCGGCGTCGCGGCCGAACTCGCACCGCACCCGCAGCTGCTGCCGCGCAAGATCGCGCACGGCACGCGCAACAGCCGCCAGGAACCCGCCATGACGGCCGCGCAGGTGCGCGCCGCCCTGCAGGCCGGCATGGACATCGTGGGCCAGCTGCCCGGCAATGTCGTCGCCTTCGGTGAGATGGGCATTGCCAACACCTCTGCCGCTGCCCTGCTGTTCGCACGCCTGGCGGGCGTCGGCATTGAAGACGCCACGGGCCGCGGCACCGGGCTTGACGACGCCCAGCTCGCGCACAAACGCCGGGTGTTGGCGGATGTCCTGGCCTGCCACGCCGGCGCCACCGATCCTCTGGCCGCGCTGGCCGCCCTGGGCGGCTTTGAAATCGCCATGATGGCCGGCGCCATGCTGAAGGCCGCGAGCGAGCGCCGCGTGGTGCTGGTTGACGGTTTTATCGCCGGCGCCGCCGCGCTGGCGGCCCGAACCCTGGCGCCCGCCGCGCAGGACTACATGGTGTTTTGCCACCGCGGGGACGAACACGGCCACCGCCTGCTGCTGGCCCACCTGAAGGCCAGCCCGCTGCTGGACCTGGGCCTGCGCCTGGGCGAAGGCACGGGCGCGCTGCTGGCCTGGCCGCTGCTGCAGTCGGCGGGCAACTTCCTGGGCGAGATGGCCAGCTTTGAGTCCGCCGGCGTGAGCGGCAAGGAAGGCGCGTAAACCGCCATGGGCGCCGTATGACCGCCATTGCCCAGTTCGTGCGCGAGTACTTGCTCGCCGTGCAGTTCTTCACCCGCATCCCCATCACCGGGCGGCTGGCCGAATGGGTGGGCTACAGCCCTGAGATGCTGCGCGCCAGCGCGGGGCACTTCCCGGGCATAGGCATACTCGCCGGCGCCGTGGCCGCGGCCGTGTACGCCCTGGTGCAGGCCCTGTTGCCCGACACCACCTTCACGCCGCTGGTGGCCGCCGTGCTGTCCACCGCCGCCACCGTGCTGCTGACCGGGGGCTTTCATGAGGACGGCCTGGCCGACACGGCCGACGGCCTGGGTGGCGGCCACGACCGGGAGCACGCGCTGCAGATCATGAAAGACTCGCGCGTGGGCGCTTTCGGCGCCATGGCGCTGGTGCTGGCCGTGTTCGCCAAGGTGTCCCTGCTGGCCATACTCGGCTCGGTCGAAGGCGCGCCCACCGGCTGGGAGGAAGCGCCCTTTGCCGGCTGGTACATCTGCGCCGCGCTGTGGACGGGCCACGTCGTCTCGCGCGGCCTGCCGCTGCTGCTGATTTACCTGCTGCCGCATGTGGGCGATACCGCCGCCTCCAAATCCAAGCCGCTGGCCGACCAGATTGCGCCGGGCGCCTTGCTGATCGGCTTTGCCTGGTGTTTCGTCGCGCTGGCCCTGGCCGCCCTGGCATTGGACGCCCTGAACCTCATCGTCGCCTGCAGCTTTGCCCTCCTGGCCTTGCTGTGGATGGGGCGGATGTTCAAGCGCCGGCTGCAGGGTTTTACCGGCGACTGCCTGGGCGCGACCCAGCAGGTCTGCGAGATCGCTTTTTATTTCGGCCTGGCCATCAGCCTATGACCCTGACTGGCGCTGCTGCCACAGCACGTCCAGCACGTGCTGCGTCGCGCGTTCCACCGGGCCGGCCCGGTGCGCAATGCCCAGCGACCGCCACAGCGCGGGGCGCAAGGGCAGCATGCGCACGCGCGGGTCCAGCGGCGTGGTGGAAGATGCCTCGTGCGGCAGCAGCGTGGCGCCGTAGCCGGCAGCCACCAGGCTCTTGATCGCGTCGTTGTAGTTGAGCTGGATGCGCGCCTTGGGGTTCTCCCCCGCCAGCGCGAACCACTCAGCGCCCAGCCGCGACAGGCTGGTGCCCACATCGTTGAGGATCAGCGGCTGGGCCGCCAGCCACTTCGGCGTGGCGCGCTGGGGTGCCGCCCAGGACGACGGCACGAAGGCCATCACCGGATCCCGCCGCCAGGGCACTACCTTCACCCCTTGCACCGTCGCCTGCGGCAGCGCCACCAGGCCCACGTCTAGCGACCCGTTCGCCAGCCGCGCCATGGTGTCCTGCGAAGTAAGCACGGCCACCTGCACGTCGATGCCGGGATGGTTCCCTCCCAGCCCCTCCAGGGCCTGCGGCAGCAAGTGGGCAATCGCCCCCGTGGAGGCGCCCAGCCGTACCCGGCCCGCCAGCCCCTGCACCTGCCGCTGCACCACCTCCATGGCCTCGTCCGCATCGGCCAGCAGGCGCCGCGCCCGCTCGACCAGCGCCTCGCCCACGCCCGAGGGGCGCACTTCGCCGCGCTTGCGCACCAGCAGGGGCGCGCCGCACAGCGCTTCCAGGTCGGCGATGTGCAGGCTCACCGTGGGCGCGGCCAGGTGCAGCACACGCGCGGCTTCGGCGAACGAGCCCAGTTCTGCGATGGTGACCAGCGTGCGCAGCCGGTCCAGGTTGAGTTCGCGCATGATGTTCAGTAAATCTGATGTTGGTGTTTGTGAAATTCAACTTTTCAAATTCTACGGGGTCGCGGAAGATTCGCCTTCTTTCTTTGGCTTGAGCCATCCACCCCACCAGGAGCAACACATGGGCGCAC
The DNA here is from genome assembly GCF_056406895.1 of Polaromonas sp. P1_A2. Classification (NCBI taxonomy): domain Bacteria; kingdom Pseudomonadati; phylum Pseudomonadota; class Betaproteobacteria; order Burkholderiales; family Comamonadaceae; genus Polaromonas; species Polaromonas sp. P1_A2. The sequence continues at coordinate 757,350 of NZ_JBFTZI010000003.1, forward strand.
CCCTTGTTTTCATCGACGGCGACCAAGGCACCACCGGCCTGCAGATCCATGAACGCCTGCAGGGCCGAAACGACCTGAGCCTGCTCACGCTGCCCGAGCAGGACCGCAAGAACCCCGCGCGCCGTGCGCAGGCCATCAATGCCTGCGACATCGCGCTGCTGTGCCTGCCCGACGGGCCCGCGCGCGAAGCGGCGGCCTCCATCGTGAACCCGGCCGTGCGTGTGATTGATGCCAGCTCCGCGCACCGCACCGATCCGCAGTGGGTCTATGGGTTCCCGGAAATGAGCACGGAGCAGTCCCGGCTCATCGCCAGCGCGCGGCGCGTCAGCAACCCCGGCTGCTACCCCACGGGCGCCATCGCCCTGCTGCTGCCGCTGGTGAAGGCCGGCCTGGTGCCCGCCGACCATCCGCTGGCGATCCACGCGGTGTCGGGCTATTCCGGCGGCGGCCGCGCGCGGGTGGACGCGCATGAAGGCACGGGTGCGTCGCATGCGGCCATGTTCCAGGTCTACGGCCTGGAGCTGGCCCACAAGCACGTCCCCGAGATCCAGGAGCACGCAGGCCTGGCACAGCGGCCTTTCTTCCTGCCGGCCTACGGCTCGTTTCGCCAGGGCATCGTGCTCACCATCCCCTTGCTGCTGCGGCAGTTGTCGGCGGGCGTTACCGCCGACCAGCTGCAAGCCTGCCTGCGGCAGCACTACGAAGGCGCCGTGCACGTGGAGGTGATGGCGCAAAAAGATGCTGAAGCCACGCAGCACCTGGACCCGCAGGCGCTCAACGGCACCAACCAGCTACGGCTGGCCGTTTTCGCCAACCCGCAGCATGGCCAGGTACTGCTGGCCGCCGTGTTCGACAACCTGGGCAAAGGCGCCTCGGGTGCGGCCGTGCAAAACCTTGACCTGATGCTGCAGCACGCGGCTTAGCGCTTGAACAGCACGGCCGGTTCTGCGAGGGATGGCAGTCCACGGCTGGCCTCGCAGCGGCGCGGGGGGCTTGCCGTGCCAGTGCCGCTCTAGAATAGGCCATGGGGCATGGCGGGCCCCATCGCACGGCACGCACTGCCTCACGCCCCAGCCATAGCAGCAGCCCCTTTCCATGACCACCGCATCACTTCCCTCCATGACCAAGGCAGCCAGCAAGCCATGAAGCTCTGGCTGGCCCGCCACGCAACGCCGCTGGTTGACGCCGGCATCTGCTACGGCAGGCGGGACGTGGCGGCCGACACCGCGGCGACCGCCGAATGCGCGCAGGCGCTGGCACAGTTGCTTCCAGCCGGCATCCGCGTCGTCCATTCCCCTTTGCAGCGCTGCGCGCAACTGGCGCAAGCCTTGTCTGGACTGCGGCCCGACCTGGCCTGCACCAGCGACCCGCGGCTGCAGGAGATGGACTTCGGCGCCTGGGAAGGCCGCGCCTGGAATGACATTGCCCCCGCCGAACTGCAGGCCTGGACCGACGGCTTTGCCAACTACGCCGCGGGCGGCAGCGGCGAAAGCACCAGCCAGTTCATGGCGCGTGTCGCCTCCGCCTTTGACGAATTGCAGGGCCGGCCCGACACGCTATGGATCACCCACGCCGGTGTCATACGCGCTGCGGAACTGATTGCGCGTGGTGTGCGTCAGATCAAGCAAGCCAGCGATTGGCCAGTAGAAGCACCGGCCTACGGCCAATGGTGCACACTCGAACTAACACCCCCTTCCTAAAACCCAGACAAGGCACAAAAAATGGCAGCAACCCTGGATGGTCAGCTCGTGGTGGCGATCTCGTCACGCGCGCTGTTTGATTTTGAGGAAGAAAACCAGGTCTTTGAAAGCGGCATGGCGGCCGCGCCACCCCCCGGCGTCAAAAAAGACGCGGCCTATATGAAGCTGCAGCTCGAGCGCCTGGACGTGCCGGCCAAGCCCGGCGTGGCCTTCTCGCTGGTCAAGAAGCTGCTGGCCTTCAACGACGCGCCCGAAAGCGCCGGGGAGGCCGCCAGCCCGGCGGCGCCCGCGCAGCGTGTGGAAGTCGTGATCCTCTCGCGCAACGACCCGGTATCCGGCATGCGCGTGTTCCGCTCGGCCCAGCACTACGGCCTCAAGATTGAGCGCGGTACCTTCAACCGCGGCGAGGCGCCCTGGCGCTACCTCAAGCCGCTGCACGCCAACCTGTTTTTGTCGGCCCACCTGAGCGACGTGCGCGACGCGCTGGCCGCGGGCGTGCCGGCCGCGCAGGTCTACCCGCATTCGGTGCGCGCCAGCGATGCCCATCCCAACGAAGTGCGCATTGCCTTCGACGGCGACGCGGTGCTGTTCTCGGACGAAGCCGAGCGTGTGTTCCAGGCCCAGGGCCTGTCCGCCTTCCAGCAACACGAGCGCGACAAGGCTTCCCAGCCGCTGCTGGCTGGCCCCTTCAAGCCCCTGCTCGAAGCGCTGCATCGGCTGCAGCAGGCCGGCACCTCGCGCATGCGCATACGCACCGCGCTGGTCACCGCGCGCAGCGCCCCGGCGCACGAGCGCGCCATCCGCACGCTGATGGAATGGAACATCGAGGTCGACGAGGCCATGTTCCTGGGCGGCCTGGCCAAGGGCGAATTCCTTCGCGAATTCGAGCCCGACTTCTTCTTTGACGACCAGACCGGCCACGTGAATTCCGCCGCCCAGCATGTGCCCTCGGGCCATGTGGCCAGCGGTGTGTCCAACCAGATTTCCTGAGCCGCGAAAGAGCCTTCATGAATCCATCCAGCCTTTTTGCCAAATTCAACAATTTCTGGCGTTTTGCAGGCCGCATAGGTGCACTCGCCGCGCCCTATTTCCGGTCCGAAGAAAAATGGAAGGCTCGCCTGCTGCTGGTGGCCATCGTGCTGCTCAATTTGGGCACGGTCTATATGGCAGTGCAGTTCAATGACTGGTACCGCGTGTTTTACGACGCACTTGAAAAGCGCGACCAGCTTGTCTTCTGGCAGCAGATGGGCCGGTTCACCTATCTCGCTTTCGGAGCGATCATCATCGCCGTCTACAAGTTCTACCTGACCCAGTTGCTGCAAATGCGCTGGCGCGCCTGGATGACACGCGACTACCTGCGCCGCTGGCTGTCTCACCATGCCTTCTACAAGATGGAACTGGCGCGCTATTCCGCGGCCACCGACATCAACGCCAGTCCCGACAACCCGGACCAGCGTATCCAGGAAGACGTGCACTCGTTCACCACCTCCACGATCACACTGAGCATGGGCCTGCTCAATGCGGTCGTGACGCTGGTCAGTTTTGTCGGCCTCCTCTGGGTTCAGTCGGGCCCGCTGGCCTTCAGCCTGGGCGGTAGCAGCTACTCCATCCCGGGTTACATGGTCTGGGCCGCAGTGGCCTACTGCCTGGTCGGCAGCGTGCTGGCGCATTACGTCGGGCGGCCACTGATCAAACTCAACTTCATGCAGCAGCGCTACGAGGCCAACCTTCGCCACCACCTGGTGCGGGTGCGCGAGTACAGCGAATCCATCGCGCTCGACCACGGCGAGGCGGTGGAGCGCGGCCAGCTCGACGGGCGCTTCACGACAGTCCTTGCGAACTACCTGAACCTGATACGCGCCAACAAAAAACTCATCTGGTTCCAGAGCTTCTTCGGCCAGGCGGCTCTGATCTTTCCCTTCCTGGTCGCGGCACCCCGCTTCTTCAGCGGCGCGATCCAGCTCGGCCAGCTGATTCAGATTTCCTCGACATTCGGCAAGGTTCAGGACTCGCTCAGCTGGTTTGTGGACAACTACGACAACCTCGCCAGCTGGCGTGCGACAACAGATCGCCTGACCAGTTTCGAAGACAGCATGATCGCGCAGACACAGGACAATGAGGCGCTGGTCACCACCCCATCCACCGAGCTTGAGTCCACAGGCCTCAAACTGGCGCTGCCCACAGGCGCCGTGCTGCTGGCGCAGACCTCGTTGAAGGCGCACACCGGCGACCACATCCTTCTGAAAGGCCCCTCGGGCAGCGGCAAGTCCACCTTGTTCCGCGCCTTCGCCGGCATCTGGCCTTTTGCCAGCGGCAACATCGCCAAACCCGGCAACGCCATGTTCATCCCGCAGCGCCCCTATTTCCCCAATGGCTCGCTGCGCGATGCGCTGGCTTATCCGGAACCCGCCACAGCCTACAGCGATGACGCCCTCAGGCAGGCGCTTGAGGAGGCCCTGCTGCCCGACCTGGCGGCGCGGCTTGACCAGGAAGACGCCTGGAGCCAGAAGCTTTCCGGCGGCGAGCAGCAGCGCCTGGCGATCGCACGCGTGCTGCTGAAAAAGCCCAAATGGATCTTCGCCGATGAAGCCACCAGCGCACTCGACGAAGCCGCCGAAAAGACGCTGTATGAACGTTTGCTCGCGCTCGTCAAATCGTCGGGCGGCGCCATCATCTCCATTGCCCACCGGCCCAACGTGGCGGCCTTCCACGACAGGCAGTGGACGCTGGAGAAACAGCCGCCGGGTTCAAATGCCCTGTACACCCTGACGGCCAGCCAGCTCCCCCAAGGAAGCGCCGCGCATGCCTGAGGAAATGTCCAGGCCGCCCGCGCCGGAGCCCGCCGACCTCTCCGCCTGGGCGCCCATCAAGCGCCCGGTGTTCCGCATGCTGTGGAGCACCTGGCTGGTCGCCAACATCTGCATGTGGATGAACGACGTTGCGGCCGCCTGGATGATGACTTCCATGACCACCTCACCGATCTGGGTGGCGCTGGTGCAGTCGGCCTCCACCTTGCCGGTGTTCCTGCTGGGCCTGCCCAGCGGCGCGCTGGCCGACATCCTGGACAGGCGGCGCTACTTCATCATGACGCAGTTCTGGGTGGCCGTGGTGGCCACGCTGCTGTCCATCACCGTGATCTCGGGCGTGATGACACCGCCGCTGCTGCTGGCGCTGACTTTTGCCAACGGCGTGGGCCTGGCGATGCGCTGGCCGGTGTTCGCCGCCATCGTGCCCGAACTCGTGCCGCGCGTGCAGCTGCCCGCCGCGCTGGCGCTCAACGGCGTGTCCATGAACGCCTCGCGCATCGTCGGCCCGCTGGTGGCCGGCGCGCTGATCGCCGGCGCCGGCACCGAATACGTCTTTGTGCTCAACGCCGTGCTGTCGGTGATCTCGGGTTTTGTCATCATGCGCTGGCGGCGCGACCACGCGCCCAGCCCGCTGGGGCGCGAGCGCCTGGTCAGCGCGATGCGCGTGGGCCTGCAGTTCGTCGGCCAGTCGGCGCGCCTGCGTTCGGTGCTGCTGCGCATCGCCATTTTCTTTTTCCATTCCACCGCCCTGCTGGCGCTGCTGCCGCTGGTGGCGCGCGGCCTGCACGGCGGCGACGCCGGCACCTTCACCTTGCTGCTGGCCTCCATGGGCGCGGGTGCCATCGTGGCCGCGCTCAACCTGCCGCGGCTGCGCCAGATGATGCCGCGCGACGTGCTGGTGATGCGCGCCACGCTGCTGCAGTCGGCCTCCATGGCCGCCATGGCGTTTGCGCCCAATGCCTGGGTGGCGGTACCGGCCATGGTGCTCAACGGCATGGCCTGGATCACCTGCGCGAATTCGCTCAGCGTGTCGGCCCAGCTCGCCCTGCCTGACTGGGTGCGCGCTCGCGGCATGTCCATGTACCAGATGGCCATCATGGGTGCCAGCGCCGCCGGCGCCGCGCTGTGGGGCCATGTGTCCACCCTGAGCAGCGTCTCCACCGGCCTGCTGATCGCCGCCGCCAGCGGCACGGTGGTGATGCTGGTGGCGCAGCGCCTGGTGTCCGACCTCAGCATCGAGGAGGACATGACGCCCTCGCGCCAGTTCAAGGCGCCCGTGGCCGAGGAGCCGCCCGGCGTGGGCAATGTGGTGGTGACGATTGAATACCTGATAGACCCGGCGCGCGCCGACGACTTCCGCGCGCTGATGCAGGAAAGCCGGCGCAGCCGTTTGCGCCAGGGCGCGCTCGAATGGGAATTGCTGCGCGACGTGAACAAGCCGGGACGCTTTGTCGAGCAGATCGTCGACGAATCATGGACCGAGCACCTGCGCCGCTTCGACCGCGTTACCGCCAGCGACGTGGTGCTGCGGGAGCGCAAGCTGGCTTTTCATATCGGCGAGGAGCCGCCGGTAGTCACACGCTGCGTGATAGACAGCCTCTGAGGATCTGACTCCTTCCCCCTTTGGGGGAAGGTGGGGATGGGAGCCGGCGGCGTGCGCATATCACCGTCTCAGCCAGATCAAAGAGCCCCCAGCCCAGCCTTCCCCCAGAGGGGGAAGGAGCAAAACAATTCAGCCAGCCGCTACGTAGCGGTCAAACCCACGGGCGCGGAGCTCACAGGCCGGGCAAGTCCCACAGCCATAACCCCAGGCATGCCGGTGCACCCGGTCGCCCAGGTAGCAGGTGTGGGTGTGCTCCACGATCAGCTTCACCAGCGCCTCGCCGCCTTGCGGCTGGCCTGACTTTTCGCCGATGTCGTGCGCCAGCCGCCAGGTGTCGGCCTTGTCTATCCACATCAGCGGGGTTTCGATCAGGAAGCGCTTGTCCATGCCCAGCGACAGCGCCAGCTGCATGGCCTTGATGGTGTCGTCGCGGCAATCGGGGTAGCCCGAAAAATCGGTTTCGCAGACGCCGGTGACCAGCACCTGCAAGTCGCGCCGGTAGGCCAGCGCCGCCGCCAGCGTGAGGAACAGCAGATTGCGCCCCGGCACAAAGGTGTTGGGCAGGCCCGAGCTTTCCATCTTGAAGGCCACGTCGCGGGTCAGCGAGGTGTCGCTGACCTGGCCCAGCACCGCCAGGTCCAGCAAATGGTCTTCGCCAAGCTTGTGGGCCCACTGCGGAAACTGCGCCTTGATTTCACGCAGCACATTCAGGCGCGCCTCCAGCTCCACCTTGTGGCGCTGGCCGTAGTCAAAAGCCACGGTTTCGACACGTTCGTATTTGGACAGCGCCAGGGCCAGGCAGGTGGTGGAATCCTGCCCGCCGGAAAACAGCACAAGTGCGGATGTATGCATGCTGGTTACCTCCTTGCCGCGCTTAGATCAGTTTTCGCTTCGCCAGGCTTTGCATCAGCGCCGAGATGCCGAAGGTCCAGGGTGCGGCCTTGTCGGAGGTGGTCACGCGGTTGACCAGGCTGCCCAGCTGCGGCGTGGCCACCGTCACCAGGTCGCCCACCACATGGGTAAAGCCCTGGCCGGGGCCGTGGCGGTCCTGCGTGGGCGCGAACATGGTGCCCAAAAAGAGCATGAAGCCGTCGGGGTACTGGTGGTTGGCGCCTATGGCCTGGGCCACCAGGTCCAGCGGGTCGCGGCTGATCTTGCTCAGCGAGCTGCCGCCTTTCATCTCAAAGCCCTCGGTGCCGGTGACCGTCATGTTCAGGTCGCTGCGGCGCACATGCTCAATGTTGAATTTGTCGTCGAACAGGCGGATGAAAGGGCCTATGGCGCAGGAGGCGTTGTTGTCCTTGGCCTTGCCCAGCAGCAAGGCGCTGCGGCCCTCGAAGTCGCGCAGGTTGACGTCATTGCCCAGCGCCGCGCCCACCGTCTCGCCGCGCGAATTGACGGCCAGCACGATCTCGGGTTCGGGGTTGTTCCAGTGGCTGTGCGGGTGTATGCCCACTTCGGCGCCCGTGCCCACCGCGCTCAGCGGCTGGCTCTTGGTGAAAATTTCGGCGTCGGGGCCTATGCCCACTTCCAGGTACTGCGACCACACGCCCTGGGCGATCAGCACCTCCTTGAGCTTGTCGGCTTCGGGCGAGCCGGGCCTGATGCTGCTGAGGTTGTCGCCGATCACGCCGACCACCGCCTTGCGCACCGCCTCGGCCTTGCTGGCGTCGCCGCGCGCCTGCTCCTCGATCACACGTTCCAGCATCGACGCCACAAAGGTCACGCCGGCCGCCTTGAGCGCCTGCAGGTCGCAGGGCGCCAGCAACCAGGGCAGCACGGGCTTGCGCGCATCGGCCGCCGAATTGGCCAGGACCTCGGCCGTGCCTGCCAGGCGCGGGAGCGAAGGTGCGGCTGCGCGCACGGCCTTGGCCACGCCGGGCAGTTCGAGCAACTGGCTGGCCGTGGGCGCCACGCTGGACAGGTCGAACACGGACTCGGGCGTGACCAGTGCCAGCACCGGCCCCGTGCCCTCCACCCATACGCGCCCCACCAGCAAGGCGCCGGCGGCATCAACAGGCAAGGCGGAAGCAAGGCTCAGGGAGTTTTTCATGGTGGTAAGAGAAGAAGTGCGCCCAAAAACCGGGCTGAAGCCGCCAATACTACAGGGACTGCAAAGAGATGGGCAGCCGCCGGCGCCGCTACACTGAAATGCCCGTGCCGCCGCAGGCCGCCCACTCCCTCCTCTACCCGACAGCCATGCCCCTCACCCCTGAACAGATCACGCAAGCCGCCACGGAACTGGCCGCCCGGCGCAACAGCGGCAAACCCGGCGCCCGCCTGCCCGAAAGCTGCCGCCCGCTGGAACTCGAAGACGCCTGGCAGGTGCAGCTTGCCGTCACCCGCAGCCTGGGCCAGGCCGTGGGCAGCTGGAAGGCCTCGCCGCCCAGCCCCGGCAAGCTGGTGGTGGCGCCGATTTACCAGCCCGCCATCAGCCGCGCCGCGCTGTGCAGCGTGGTTTTTCCGGCGGACCGAGACCTGGGCAGCGTGAAGGTCGAACCCGAGCTGGCCTTTGTGCTGGCGAAAGATCTGCCCGCACGTGAGCAGCCTTACACCGAGGCCGACATCGACGCGGCTGTGGGCAGCGTGCATGCCGCGCTCGAGATCTGCGCGAGCCGCTATGCCGATTCGGCAGGCTTGCCCTTTCCTGAAATGCTGGCCGACGGCCTGGTCAACAACGGCCTGTGGCTAGGGCCTGAGCTGGTGGCACCCGAGGCCGCGGCCTTTGAACTGGGCTGGCAGGCCGGCGATGAGCCCCGGCAAACCGCCCAGGCCCGGCACCCCAACGGCGACCCGCGCGCGCCGCTTTACTGGCTGGCGAATTTTCTGCGCGAACGCGGCCTGGGCTTGCAGGCCGGCCAGGCCGTCATCACCGGTTCCTATGCCGGTGTGCTCACGGTGCCGGTCGGCCAACCCCTGAAGTTCGACTACGCGGGCCTGGCCCGTTTTGAGCTGGAATTCCGCAGGGGCTAAGCGCTTTCCCCAAGGTGCTGGGTATATAGGGCAGGAAATGGCCGGCCTGGACGCTGCGCCTTGCTAAGCTGGCGGTTTACTCTTTTCCAGCGGAGACCGCCCATGCAAGCCCAACATCACCAGCAATTCCTCCAACTCCACCAGGCCGGCAGCTTGCTGCTGTTGCCCAATGCCTGGGATGCCGCCAGCGCGAAGATTTTTGAGGCATCCGGCGCCAGCGCCGTCGCGACCAGCAGCGCCTCGCTGGCCTGGGCCAGCGGTTATGCCGACGGCGGCGCGCTGCCGCCTGAAGAATTGCTGCACGCCGTCGGCAACATCACACGCGTGCTGAAAGTGCCGCTGACCGTGGACATGGAAGACGGCTACAGCGCCGACCCGGCTGAAGTGGGCCGGCTGGCCGCCGAACTTGCGGGCAAAGGCGCCGTGGGCATCAACATCGAGGACGGCAGCGATGCACCCGCGCTGCTGGCGGGCAAGATAGGCGCCATACGCGCCGCACTCAAAGGCAAACCGCTGTTCATCAACGCGCGCACCGACGTCTACCTGCGCCGGCTCAAGGTCGAAGGCAGCCCGGCCCAGGCCAGTATTGAGCGCCTCAAGCTTTACCAGGCTGCCGGCGCCGACGGCGCTTTTGTGCCCGGCCTCACAGCCCTGCCCGAAGCGCAGGAGATCAGCGCGGCCGTCAACATGCCGCTGAATGTGATGGCCATGCCCGGCCTGCCTACGATTGCCGCGCTGCAGGCGGCCGGCGTGCGGCGCCTCAGCGTGGGCCCGAGCCCCTTCCAGGTGGCGTATGAACATGCCAAAACCAGCGTCGAGGCCTTGCTTAAACAAGACCTGTCGCCGCTGCTGGGCCCCAAGCTCGACTATTCGGCGATGAACGCCCTGCTGGCGACCGACCGCTGATTCCAGGCGCCATCCCCACCGCCATCGCCTGAATCCCCCGGGGTTCAGGCGATTTTTCATTGAGGGGGCTTTTTTTTGAGGGCCAGGCGTCACAAACGGCAAGGCAGGATCGTCAATACGGTGTGACACCCAATTTTTAAACTTCTTTAAAGGAAAACACCATGACTGCCACCACTGCAACCACCACCGCCAACACCGCCCCCGTCCGTATCGACCTCGCCATTCCCGAGGTTTTCCCCGCCCTGCTCAAGGCCAGTGAAACCATAGGCAGCCTGGGCCTGGACAAAAAGCTGCACCACCTGATCCACCTGCGCGCCTCGCAGATCAACGGCTGCGCCTTCTGCGTGAAGATGCACCTGCGCGAAGCCCGTGAAGACGGCGAAACCCAGGACAGGCTGGACCGCCTCGTCGTCTGGGCCCATGTGAGCGACTTCAGCGAAGCCGAAAAAGCCGCGCTGGCCTGGACCGAAGCGCTGACCGAGCTCGACCACAAGACCGACTACGCCAGCCTGCGCGGCCGCCTGCGCGCCTTCTTCAGCGACAGGGAAATCGGCGCGCTGACCGCTACCATTGGCATGATCAACCTCTGGAACCGCATCCAGGTTTCGGCTCACTAAGGTTCATCATGGCTTCTCACATCGACCCGACCGCCGTGTTTGAAGAAAGGCGCAGGCATTTGTTCGGCCTGGCCTACCGCATCCTCGGTTCGCGGGCCGATGCCGAAGACGCCGTGCAAGACGTTTTCATCAAATGGCTGGCGGCCGACCATGCCAGCATCGCGACGCCGGCCGCCTGGCTCACCACCCTCTGCACGCGGCACTGCATAGACATGCTGCGCGACGCCCAGCGCAGCCGGGTCGACTATGTGGGCACCTGGCTGCCCGAACCGATCCAGACCCGCACCGACGAAACGCCGGAAACGCATGCGCTGCTGGCTTCATCCCTGAGCATGGCTTTTTTGCTGCTGCTGGAGCGGCTCACGCCCAAGGAGCGCGCCGCCTACCTGCTCTACGAGATTTTTGACACGCCCTACCCGCAGATCGCGGAGATGCTGGACATGGAAGAGGCCGCCTGCCGCAAGCTGGTCTCGCGCGCCAGCGTCAACATCGCTCAGGGCAAGGTGCGGCACGTGACGCCGCCCCAGGTGCAGGACGGCCTGCTCAACGCCTTTCGCGAGGCCATCACCGCGGGCAGCACCGAGGCGCTCGCCAGCCTGCTCTCGGACGACATCGCCGTCTGCGCCGACAGCGGCGGCAAGGTCAGCTCCATCGAAGGCGTTTTTCAGGGCAAGGGCAGTGTGCTCACGCTCATCAGCACCCAGCTGGCGCGCTACTGGGCCGCCTACGAATGGCTGCCCTGCGAGATCAACGGCGGCCACGCCATCCTGCTGCGCGCGAACAACGGCGAGATCGCCGCGGCCATCACCTTCGCCTACAACGAGGAAGGCAAGGCCACCAACATCTACATCATGCGCAACCCCGACAAGCTCGACGGCCTGGCCTTCGGGCCCGAGGCCGTGGCCTAGGGTGCCCACGGCCGGGCGCGTCAAACCAGCCCCAGGTCCCTGGACTTGATGCCGGAAAAGATCTGCTCGGTCTGCGCCGGACCCAGCCCGTACAGGCGCGCCATCAGCCCTCCCAGCACCGCACGGTAGTCGTTCAGCACCTGGAAGTCGCGGTTCTGAAACAGCGAAGGCGCATCAACCTTGAGCTGTTCGCCGGCGATCTTGCCGCCGCGCAGGCCGCCGCCCAGAACCCAGTACACCGTGCCATGGCCGTGGTCGGTGCCGCGGTTGCCGTTCTGGCGGAAGGTGCGGCCGAACTCGCTGAGCACCACCACCGTCGTGTCTTTCCACATCGCACCCATTTCACTGGCATAGGCCGCCAGGCCGCGGCCGAGTTCGTCAAAACGCCCGGCCAGGTAACCGGTGCCCGCGCCCTGGTTTACATGCGTGTCCCAGCCGCCCACGTCGACAAAGCCGATGCTGTAGCGCTCTTTCATCAGCCGCGCGATGCGCCGGGACTCCAGCTCAAACCCCTTGGCGGAGATCGCGTTGCGGTTGGCCGCGTCCATTTCAACGGACATCTCGCGCATCACCTCGTCGCGCACCGTGAATCCTTCGTTCACCGCCGACGCCAGCGCGGTGTTCTGGTACATGGCGGAAATGATCTGGCTTTGGCGCACATCGAGTGAGGGCCTGGCGATGGCCTTGAGCGCCGTGTTGGGCACGCGCGCCGTGCCCTGGAACACCAGCGGCAACTGGTCGGTAAAAGCCATGGGTTCGGCGCCGCGCAAGGTGGCGGCCAGCCGGTTCAGGAAACCCGAGCGGTAGTTCCTGCTCTGGTCCAGCGGCTGGCCCAGCTCTATGCTGTCCTGTGTTTCAAAGTGGCTGCGAGAGGTGTCGGGCGTGCCGGCAAACGGGATGAACGCCGCCTCGCCTTTCTGGAACATCGGGTAAATGCTCTCACGCAAGGCCGGATGCAGGCCCCAGTCGCCGTCAAGGGGCAACGCGGTGTTCTGCTCGGCCGACGGCTTGGGGATCGCGATGTCACGCCGCGCCTCGTAATAAAAGCTGCTGCTTACCGGCACCAGCAGGCTGGCCGCGTCATAGCCGCCGCGCAAAAACACCAGCAGAAAGCGCGGCTGGCCGCTGCCCGCGGCAAACAGGCGGCCGCCCGCCAGCGACATGGCGCCGGCGCCCGCGGCTTTGACAAGATCGCGTCTGTTCATGGGGCAATTCCTTTCAGCGGTTCATCATCTCGGGAGACGACAGCAAAAAAGTGTTCCATTCCTGCGGCGAAGCGGCCTGCTCCAGCGCCTTGCGTGTGGCCGGGCTCAGGGTTTTGGCCACCGACTGGTAATACAACGCATTGGCAAGCTGCGGAAAGGCCGCGCGCTCCACCGGCTGCGGCCCCTCGGTCTTGAAGAGCCCGGCGTTGCCCGAGCCGATCGCCTTGGCAATCTCAAAGCGCGTGGCCATCTGGCCCGGGCTGGCCCAGGCCGATTCAGCCAGGGAGTAGCCGTCGGGGGTCTGGCGGCCATACAGCGGCTCGCCCATGCGATTGAGCCAGTTCATGATGGGCCCGGCATTGAGGATGGGCTTGTCGTCATAGGCCATGCGCACGGCGGAAATCACGTAATGCATGGGGTCTTTGAACTTGCGGCCGGCGCCCTGCGCGAACTCGCTGGAGCCCAGCAGCGTTTTGAGCGTGGCGGCGATGTCCCCGTCGCTGCGCTGGAAGGTCTGGCTCATGCGATCCACCAGCGCCGGCGGCGGCACATCCGCCAGCCAGTACTGCGCCAGCTTGCGGCTGATGTAGCGGGCCGTGGCCGGGCTGCGGGCGAGGCGGTCGATGGCTTCGTCCACCTCTGGCAGGCCTTTGGCGGTGATGGGCTTTCCCAGCAACTGCTTGGCGCCGAAATCATGCCGCGCCGGGTTGAACTCGAACAGCCCGCGGCGTACATAAAACGCCTGCAGTTCGGGTTTCAGCGTTGGGTTGTTTGCCTGCAGGTTGATGCCCACCCCCGTCAGCACGCGGGCCAGCTCCTGCACGTCGTGCTGGCTGTACCCCCCGTCCACACCCAGTGTGTGCAGCTCCATCAGCTCGCGCGCGAAGTTTTCGTTGATGCGGCCGGCGGCGTTCTGCTCATTGTCCAGGTAGCGCAGCATCACCGGGTGGTACACCACCGCGCGCAGCAGTTCGCTGAACTTGCCCAGCGCCCTGGGCCGCACCGCCGTCTCCTCGTAGTCGCCCAGCATGGGACGGATGTTGCTCTTGTAAAGGTGAACGCTGAAGTGGTTCATCCAGAACCAGGTCATCTGCTCCTGCACCTGGTTGCTGGAATACAAGGCCCGCAGCACATGCCGCGTGGCGGCCTCACGCCCCAGGCGGTTCATCTCGACCTGGAAGCCCTGCTGGGCCGCTTTTTTTTCCTCATCATTGGCCAGCGCATTGGCCTCCTTGTTGCGCTGCTCCAGCTCCTGCACCAGCGCGACCACGGGCCGCTGGCTGATCGTCATGGCGCCGATCTGCGCCGCCACCGCCTCGGGCAGCTTCGCCGCGCCGGGATGAAGCTGCTCAGCCAGGTAGGCGTCAAACCCTTTGGGGGCGATCTGCTCCACCGACGAAGGAGAGGCCCCCCAGGTCACGCGGTTGACCCACAGGTAGCCGTCAGCTGTGGCAACTTGCCGGCCTTTATCCGATGTATCCGCGCCGGGCGCCGCGCAACCGGCCAGCGTCAGGGCCAGAGCCAGGCAGGCCAGGCTGCGGGGGGAAAATCGGTAGAGGGGGTGCTGGGTCATAGGTCACGGGTCTTGTCATAGCGGCCAACAACGGCAGCCCATCCCTGCACAACGCCTCAGCAGGCCGCGGCGACTACGCCGGCTCCGGCCCGGCGCTGTAACAACACGTGCCGCGGCTGCGCCCCAGACAGCCCACCCGCTGGCATCAAAAAGGCCGCCTATTTTTTGCCGCGCAGCGCGTCAAGGCCCCATGCGCCGCCGCCCGCAGCGGCCATGAACAGGAAGACAAAGCAGAACAGCACGGCCGACTCGCCGCCGTTGAGCATGGGCGAGAGCACAAAACCCTTGGATGCATGGCCGATGAAATAGGCAAAGGCCAGCAGGCCCGACAAGACAAAGGCCACGGGCCGCGTGAACAGGCCGACCAACAGCAGCGCGCCGCCAAAGAGTTCCAGGATGCCGGCAAAGCCGATCAGCGACAGCACCTGCAGCCCGTCGAAATAGGCCACGTGGGGAAAGCCCAGCAGCTTGGCCGTGCCATGCTGAATAAGCAAATAAGCCGAAACAATGCGAAGCACCGACAGCGCGCGCGACGTGAGTTGTGGGTTGTTGTTGGCAAACGCCATGGGAATCCTCCGTTAAAAGGATGTGTGACGGGGGCGCGGTGAAAAAGTTCAGCGGGCGAGTCAGAAAGTTCCCAGCCGCCTCAGCGTGCGGCGGGCACCGCGCTTTTTTCGGCCAGCAGCTGCACCAGGTGCTGGCGTATCACCGAAGTGATGTGCTCGCGCTTGCCCTGCTCCAGCATGCCGATCAGCCGCGTCGGGGGCCGGCCCGGCAGCGGCAGCACACGCAGCAGCGCGTCATTGGCCCAGTCGGCGTTCTTGACATGCGGCACGATGGTGACGCCCACGTTCTGGCGCACCAGCTCGATGATGGCCGACAGCGAGCTGAGTTCCAGGAAATCCTGCGGGGCCAGGCCCAGCTTGCGCAAGGTCTGCTCTATGCGAATGCCGCTGGGGGTGCGCCTGTCAAAGCGCAAAAAGGGTTGCTCGCGCAGCAGTTTCTTGAAGTCGCTGCCCGGCGGCGCGACCTGCGAACTCGCGACCACCGTCAGCGGCTCGGTGTACAGCGGCGTCCAGCGCATGCCCTTGCGCTCCAGCGGCGAGTCGTCGACAAAGATGGCGGCGTCGAGCTCGCCGCTTTGCACGCTGCGCGCCAGGCCGCTGGACTCCTGCATGACCAGGCGCACATTGAGGCGCGGATACAGCGGTTTCATGCGCACCACGGTGTTGGACAGCAGCCCCATGGCCGTGACGATGGAGCCCACCGTCACCGTGCCGGCGATCTCGCCCTCGCCCTCCAGGCCCTCGCGCATCTGGTCGTAGTAGCCGATGATTTTTTCGGCATGCGCGACCAGCGCGCGGCCGGCGTCCGAGAGCACCACGCCGCGCCCGGAACGCTCGAACAGCACGGTCTTGAGCTCGGTCTCCAGCGCGCGCATCTGCACCCCGACCGCCGCCTGCGTCAGCGCGACCCGGTCGGCCGCCGCGGCGAAAGAGCCGCCGTGCGCCACGACCAGAAAGGTCCTCAGGAAACGTATGGTGCTCACGCGGAATGGGCTTCAATACAAAAGAATAACTTTAGCATCTCAAAACATAATATAGATATATTTTTTAAACTGGATGGAGAACAATCCGCCTTAACAGGCTTGTGTGACGGACCGATGTCTTACCCACCCACGCTTGCAGCGCGGCCTGCAACCGGCCGCTTTCGAGTCCTATTTGTGGGTGATGATGCGTATGCCTGAAGTGCTCCCAGCGAATGCCGCAACGGCTTCAACCCTGTCCTTCGGTGAAAAACGGGCGGCGGCGATCTACGACCTGGGCCACAGCACGATTTTTGCGTCGCGCACCGACCCGCGCTTTTCCTATTGCACCTATGCGCCGCCGCATCTGCACGAGGCCAAGCAGCCCATGCAGCTGGTGGTGGTGGTGCACGGCACGGGCCGCGCCTTCACCGAGTACCGCGACGCCTTTGCCGCTTTCGCCAAGTGGAACGACTGCATCGTGCTGTGCCCGCTGTTCCCGGCCGGCCCGCAGGGCGACGGCAACCGCGACGGCTTCAAGCACCTGCGCGAGGCCGACATCCGCTACGACCAGATCCTGCTGAGCATGGTCGACGAGGTGGCGGTGAAGTTCGGCTGTGATTTCTCCAAATTCGCGCTCTTCGGTTATTCCGGCGGCGGCCAGTTCGTCAACCGCTTCGGCCTGCTGCACCCCGAACGCCTCTGGGCCCTGTCCATAGGCGCACCGGGCTCGGTCACGCTGATAGACCCTGACCAGGATTGGTGGGTCGGCGTGCGCGACTTTGAAAAACGCTTCGGCAAAGCCCTGAACCTGGCCGCGCTCAAGGCATTGCCGGTGCACATGGTGGTCGGCAAGGCCGACATGGAGACCTGGGAGATCACCCACCGCGAAGGCGGCAAATTCTTCATGGCCGGCGCCAACGCCGCGGGGCGTACACGCCCCGAACGGCTGGAGACTTTGCGCCAGTCCTTCGCGAAGGCCGGTGTGAACGTCACCCTGGACCTGGTCGACAACGTTCCCCACAATGGCCTTGCCTGCGTAGACACGGTGCAGGACTTCTTCGCAGGCGTGCTCAGCAACATGCGCAGCAAGGCGCCCAAGGCCTGACCATGCTACGTTTTGCGCTGGCCCGCCTGGTGATGGCGATACCGACCCTGCTGATCGTGGCGGTCGCGGTCTTTGTGCTGATACGGCTGATTCCCGGCGACCCGGCCCAGCTGCTGCTGGGCGACCTGGCCGACCCGGTGCGCCTGGCCGACCTGCGCGCCCAGCTCGGCCTGGACAAAAGCTGGCCGGTGCAGTTCGGCATCTGGGGCCGCCATGTGCTGGGCGGCGACCTGGGCGTGTCCATCACCACCGGCGAGCCGGTGCTGCAGCTGGTGCTGAGCCGCTTTGTGGTCAGTGCGCAAATCGTGCTGGTGGCGGTGTTCTTCGCCACCCTGGTCGCGGTGCCGGCCGGCATGATCGCCGCCTGGAAACAAAACCGCCTGCCCGACCTGGTGCTGGTCGGCGCGGCGACGCTGCTGGTGTCTATCCCCACCTTCTGGCTGGGCCTGTTGCTGCTGCT
Source organism: Polaromonas sp. P1_A2 (assembly GCF_056406895.1). Lineage (NCBI taxonomy): Bacteria > Pseudomonadati > Pseudomonadota > Betaproteobacteria > Burkholderiales > Comamonadaceae > Polaromonas > Polaromonas sp. P1_A2. Next base: position 774,735 of record NZ_JBFTZI010000003.1, read on the forward strand.
GTTTTTCGGCCTCAAGCTCGAATGGCTGCCGGTGGTCGGTTATGTCTCGGTCATGAACGACTGGAAGTCCGGCCTGCTTTACCTCTTGATGCCCATCCTCACGCTGTTCCTGCATGAAATCGGCGTGCTGATCCGCATGGCCAGGGCCAGCACGCTGGAAGTGCTGCGGCTGGACTACATCACCCATGCGCGCGCCAAGGGCCTGTCCGAGCGCGCCGTGCTGGTGCACCACGCTTTTCGCAACTCCTTCGGCCCGACCTGGACCTTGATAGGCCTGGTGCTGGGCAACCTGCTGGGCGGCGTGGCCGTGGTCGAGACCGTCTTCACGATTCCCGGCCTGGGCCGCCTGCTGGTCGACGCGATCTTCGCGCGCGACTACCCGGTGATCCAGGGCTGCCTGCTGCTGGTGGCCGTGATCTATGTGGTCACCAACCTGGTGATTGACCTCTGCTATCCGATCTTCGACCCCAGGGTGCTCGCGGAATGAAAAAGTTTCTCACCCCGCAGGCCCTGATCGGTTTGCTCATCATCGGGCTGATCCTCGCGGCGGCCGTGCTGGCCTTCTTCTGGACGCCGCATGAGCCGCTCAAGATCAATTTCATGGCGCGCCTGAAGCCGCCCAGCGGCACTTACTGGCTGGGCACCGACGAGTTCGGCCGCGACGAGCTCTCGCGCCTGATGGCAGGCGCCTCCAACAGCATGTGGATCAGCTTTCTCACGGTGCTGTTTTCCATCACCGTGGGCACGGCCATCGGCGTTCTGACCGGCTTTGTGCGCGGCTGGACCGACCGCATCATCATGGCCTTCATCAACGCCCTGCTGGCCTTCCCCGGCCTGCTGCTGGCGCTGGCGCTGCTGGCGGTGTTCGGCGCCAACAAGTACGGCATCATCCTGGCGCTGGGCCTGGCCTACACGCCCTCCGTCACGCGCATCGTGCGCGGCACGGTGATGTCGCTGCGCGAAAAAGAGTTCATCGAATCCTCGCGCGTGCTCGGCAACTCGGAGCTCTACACCATGTTCCGCCACGTGCTGCCCAACTGCGTGGCGCCGCTCACGGTGCTGGCCACCTCGATGTTCGGCTGGGTCATCCTCGCGGAAAGCGCGCTGTCCTTCCTGGGCCTGGGCGTGCCGCCGCCAGCGCCGACCTGGGGCAATATGCTGGCCGCGGCCCGGCCCTTCATGGCGCAGGCGACTTACCTTTCCATCTTCCCGGGCCTGTGCATCGCGCTCACGCTGCTGGGCATCAATTTCCTGGGCGACGCGGTGCGCGACCTGCTGGACCCGCGCATGAGGGGCATCGAATGACGCAGCTGGTGGATGTCTCCGGCCTGAGCTTGTCCGTGGGCAAGGGCGGCCGCGAAATCGTGCGCAATGTGTCGTTCACCGTCGCGCCCGGCGAAATCGTCGGCATCGTCGGTGAATCAGGCAGCGGCAAAACCCAGGCGGCGCGCGCCATCATGGGCCTGACGCCACCGCCCCTGGTGCGCAGTGCGGGCCGCATTCTTTTTGAAGGCGAAGACATGGCAGCTGTGGGCGACGCGCGTTTGCGCAAGCTGCGCGGCGCGCGCATAGGCATGGTGTTCCAGGAACCCATGACCTCGCTCAACCCCTCGATGACGATTGGCCGCCAGCTCGACGAAGGCCTGGCCCTGCACCGGCCCGAGCTGTCGCCGGCCGCGCGACGCGAAAAAGCGCTGGCCATGCTCGCGCGCGTCGGCATCGGCGACCCGCAGGCCGCACTCAGCGCCTGGCCGCATGAATTTTCGGGCGGCATGCGCCAGCGCATGATGCTGGCCTCGGTCATGCTGCTGGAGCCCGCGCTGCTGATTGCCGACGAGCCGACCACGGCGCTGGACGCGCTGGTGCAGCGCGACGTGCTGGAGCTCATGGTCGGGCTCACGCGCGAACACAACACCGCCGTGCTGCTGATCAGCCACGACCTGCCCATGGTGGCGCGCTACACCCAGCGCATGATCGTCATGCAGCAGGGTGAAGTCGTTGAAGCCGGCGACACGGCCGCCATGCTGGCCGGCCCGCAACAGGACTACACGCGCAAGCTGCTCGAAGCCATTCCGCGCCGGCAGGCCGCGCGCACGATTGCCGATGAACAGCCCGTCATCGAGGTACGCAGTCTTGTCATCGACTATCCCGGCAAGCGCAGCCTGTTCGCCAGGTCGGCCGCCAAGCGGGTGCTGCACGGCATAGACCTGGTGGTGCGCCCGCGCGAGATCGTCGCGGTGGTGGGCGGCTCGGGCTCGGGCAAGACCACCTTGGGCCGCGCGATTGCCGGCCTGCTCAAGCCCACCGAGGGCGACATCCGTTTCCGCGGCCATGGCATCACCCGCCGCGACGCGGGCTGGCTGGACTACCGGCTCAATTGCCAGATGGTGTTCCAGGACCCGTACTCGTCCCTCAACCCGCGCATGAACATAGGCCAGCTGGTCGGCGAAGGCCTGCGCCTGGTGCCCGGCCTGTCCTCAGCCGAGAAGCAGGCACGCGTCGCCAAGATGCTCGATGAAGTCGGGCTGCAGCCGCAGCATGCGGCGCGCTATGCGCATGAACTCTCGGGCGGCCAGCGCCAGCGCGTGGCGATAGCCCGCGCGCTGATACGCGAGCCGGCTTTTGTGATCGCCGACGAGCCGGTGTCGGCGCTGGACGTCACGGTGCGCGCCCAGGTGCTGGCGCTGCTGGCCGAGCTGCAGGAGCGCCACGGCTTTGCCTGCCTGTTTATCAGCCACGACCTGGGCGTGGTCGAGCAGGTGGCCGACCGCGTGGTCGTGATGCAGGCCGGCCGCATCATCGAGCAAGGCAGCCGCGACGAGGTCTTCGACCATCCGCAGCATGCCTACACCCGCAAGCTGCTTTCCGCGATTCCCGCGCTGACACCCACCGGCCAGGGCGGCATGCAGCTCAGGTGGCGTTTTGATGACGCCGATGCGACTGCCCCCCTACACCCCCATCCCCTTCCGGCCTGATTTTTAAGGAGCTTTTGATGCTTTCCCTGCGATTGAATTTTCTGGGCGCCGCCGTGCTGGCGGCCTGCGCCGCGGCCCAGGCCCAGGCGCCCGCGCAAATCGTGGTCGCGCAGCCGGCCGATATACGCTCGACCAACCCCGGCGTGAACCGCGACAACACCACCGACGGCGTGGTGCTCAACATCGTTGAAGGCCTGGTCGCCCACCACGAGAACGGCACCATAGGCCCGCTGCTGGCGCGCTCCATCGTCACCAGCCCCGACGGCCTGACCTATATCTTCAAGCTGCGCACCAACGTGAAGTTTCACAATGGCGAGCCCATGAGCTCGGCCGACGTGCTGTGGAGCTGGAAGCGCTACATGGATCCGAAAACCGACTGGCGCTGCCTCAGCGAGTTCGACGGCCGCTCCGGTGTCAAAGTCACCTCGGTCACGGCGCCCGACGCGCAGACCGTGGTCATGCAGCTGGACAAACCCTCGGCCGTCTTCCTGGACAACCTGGCGCGCACCGACTGCGGCATGACGGCCGTGCTGAACAAAAAATCCGTCAAGGAAGACGGCAGCTGGGACAAACCCATAGGCACCGGCCCCTTCAAATTCGAGGAATGGAAGCGCGGCGAATACGTGACCCTGAGCGCCTTTGCCGACTACCAGTCGCCGCCCGGAACCAAACCCGACGGCTACCTGGGCCTGAAGAAGCCGCTGGTCGAGCAGGTCAAGTTCCTGACCGTGCCCGATATGTCGACCTCCAAGGCCGGCCTGCAGTCCGGCGCCATAGACGCCGGCCAGATCACCTCTTCCGACGTGCAGGAACTCAAGGCGAATAAAAACCTCACGGTGGTCGGCGCCGTCGATGCCGGCAAGAACACGCTGCTGATGCAGACCAACGACCCGCTGCTCAAGGACGAACGCATACGCCAGGCGATTGCGCTGTCGCTGGACATGAACCAGCTGGTCGCGGCCTCGTCCGAAGGCCTGGCCAAGGTCAACAACTCGGCCATCCAGGGAACTTCGGCCTTCTACAGCGCGGCCCAGAAAAAAGGCTACCGCTACGACCCGGCCAGGGCCAAACAGCTGCTGAAGGAGGCCGGCTACAAGGGCCAGCCCATCGTGATCCAGGCCAACAAGCGCGCCCATGTGCCCAGCTTCTCGGTGGCGGTGATGAGCCAGGCCATGATGCAGGCCGTGGGCATCAATGCGCAGATCGAGGTGCTCGAATGGGCGACCCAGCTGGACCGCTACAACAGCGGCAACTACCAGCTGAGCTCCTTCACCTATTCCTCGCGCCTGGACCCGGCCCTGAGCTATGAGCAGTTCTCGGGCAACAAGGCCAAGCAGCCGCGCAAGGTCTGGGACGACCCGGCCGCGCAAAAACTCATAGACCAGAGCTTTGCCGAAGCCGACCCGAAAAAGCGCCAAGCTTTGTTCGACCAGCTGCACACCATGATGCTCGCCAAGACGCCGCTGGTCATCCTCTACAACGTGACCGACTCCTGGGCCGTGCGCAAGCGCGTGTCCGGCTTCACGGTGTGGGAAGGCAAGCCGCTGCTCTGGAACACCAAGCTGGCCGCCAAGTAAGCGTTCCAGTATTCCCCATTTCTCCATCGCCTTGATGCGCGGGCAGCGCACAAGGCAGGGACAGGCACGCCTTGCGGCGGCCGTCATTCCCCTGTCAGGTCTTTTTTTCGGCAGCACAACATGGCAAACATCGAACAATTTCCCTTTATCTCGGTTTCCGGCAGCCCGCGCGAACGCGGCCTGCAATACGGCCGCCAGGCCGCCAGCCGGGTGCGCGGCAGCGCCCGCCTCTACGGCCAGACCCTGGTCAACCTGGGCTATAGCGAGCAGGCACGCACGCGGCTGATCGACTTCTTCGCCAAGGAGATCGGCGATTTCGCGCCGCACTACATCGACGAGATGCGCGGCATCGCCGAGGGCGCGGGCGTGGACTTCCAGGACATCGTGATGATCAATGCCCGCACCGAAGTGCTGGCCAAGGCGCGCGCCGAGAAAGTCCAGCAGGCCGACAAGGAGCCCGGCGACGGCTGCACCGGCGCGCTGATACTGCCCGAGCGTTCGGCCAACGGCAACCTGCTGCACGGCCAGAACTGGGACTGGCGCGCCGAATGCGTCGAAACCGCCGTCGTGCTGCGCGTGCGCAACGACCACGGCCCCGACTTCCTGACCTTTGTCGAGGCCGGCGGGCTGGCCCGCAGCGGCTTTAACAGCGCGGGTGTGTCCATCACCGCCAACTACCTCGAGTCGGACCGCGACTTCACCCAGCTGGGCGTGCCGCTGTCGCTGATACGCCGCAAGGTACTGGAGCAGGAGATTTTTTCGCTGGCCATGAAGGCCGTGGCGGCCACGCCCAAGTCCTGCTCCAACAACCTCATGCTGGGCATGGCGCAGGGTTTCGGCATCGACTTCGAATGCACGACCAACGAATCGTTTCCGATTTACCCCGGCGCCGACAACCTCATCGTGCACGCCAACCACTGGATGAGCCCGGTCGCGCTCAGCAAACTCGTGGATATGGGCATCTCCCAGTCGCCCGACAGCCATTACCGCGACTGGCGCGTGCGCAAATTGCTCAATGCCAAGGACAAGCTGAGCCGCCAGGATTTGAAGAACGCCTTTTTTGACGACTTCGGCCTGCCTTATTCCGTCTGCCGCCCGCCGCGCCTGGGCAGCCATGACAACCTCTCGGCCTCGGTGGCCATGGTCATCATGGAGCCCGCCGCCGGCGAGATGGAAGTCGCGCCCCTGCCGGCGCTGAATCGCGTGTTCACCTGCTACAGCCTGACGCAGGAGCCGCGGCTTTCGGCTGCTTGATCGCTAGAGCACCGCGGCCAGCTGGTCCAGGTCCAGCGAAGGAACAAACTTGGGATTGATATAGCGCTTGCGGATGTCGGCTTCGGAGAACTCCACCATGTCCGCGCTTTTGGCGCTGTCGCCGCCGCCGGCGATCCAGGCGCTTTCCCAGATATGGGCCAGGTTGCGTATGCCCAGGGCCATGACCTTGGCGGTGTTGCCGCCGAACTGCTCCCACAGCCCGTCTATCACCGCGCGCGAGGCGCCTTCGCCGAGCTCGATGTAGGCATCGCAGATTTCCGTGGGCGGGATCAGCCGGGCGACGTCGTCCATGAGCTTGACGGTGGCGACCGCGGCCTTGCGGCCTTCGTCAATCTTGGCCAGCGCGGCGGCCGGCTTGGCCAGCAGCTTGTCGATGGCCTCGAACAGCTCTTCGGCCTTGGCGTCAATCATCTTGGTTTCGTAGATGGAATGCACGCCCTTGGCCGGCCAGTCTTTCTTCGGCTTGCCGGTGCTGGTGACGCCTTCGGTGGCCTGGTCCTGGTAGCCGTCGGCCAGGAAGGAGCCGTGCAGCGGCTGGCAGGCGTCGCCCACATAGTGCGCCAGCAGGCCCGCCGCGGCCACATAACTCGCATAGTCCTTCTTTTCGACGTAGCCGACCATGGCCTCGTAGAACTGCCAGACCCGAAAAGGCAGGCAGCCGCGCGACTTGGAGGCCGTGGAGCCCACGCTGTCGTAAAAACCCTGCCAGTATTCCACCGCTACCCTGTCCGTGTCCTGCATGCACAGCTCGCGCAGGCTGGGCCCGTCGCCGGGGCCGGGCACGTCGATGTCGGCATAGTGCGTGGGGTGTTCCGGCCCGCTGTTAAAGCCGGTGTCGCGCCCTCCCTTGACCTTGCCGGGCTGCTTTTTCCAGATCACGTCGGGCACGTCGGCCAGGGCGATAAAACCCGTCGTGTCCTTGAGCGCCTCGTTGATCTTGCCGGGCGCGATGTCGGCGCGGTCAAAGCTGATGCGCAGCGCATTGGCCGCCAGCAGCTTGGCGAGTTTTTTGTCCTTGACCTGGCCGACCGCGACATTGCCTATGCTGTAGTGGCCGGTCGCGCCCCAATAGGGCTGGGCCGCCGTGTTGTGGGCCGAGACCAGTTCCACGTCCAGCAGCTTGCAGACGTTGCTGAGGTTGGTCGCCAGCGCGAAGTTGTAGGCGCCGCCGGCTACGCTGAAGGTCTGCGCGCCCCATTCCACCGCGAGCGGGCGGTAGCTGGGCTTGCCGCTCGGCTCCTTGCTGTCTTTACTCTCTTCGACCTTGAGGTGCCAGACCGTGCCGGAGTCGCCGGGCTGGGTCTGGTGGGCCGGGTCCTGCGGCGCGATCAGCAGATCGGCCACGTAGTCATAGCCACCCACCGATTTGTAGCGGTAAAACAGCGCCTTGATGCGCCCCTCCAGGTGGCCGGAGGCCGCGCCGAAGGCCGACACCGGGTGGTCTATCAGCTGCAGCCCCAGGTTCTGCTCGTTAAGGTCGGCCAGCGCGCCGACCTCGCCTATGCCGTAGACGCTGCTGGTCCAGTCCCGGGCGTCGTCGACCTCGACCAGGCCGACGTCCAGGTTCAGATAGGTCTGCTTGCCGGCAAAAGAGGGATAGACCTCCGTAAAGGGTAGACGCGTGAGCTGGCGCTCTGAGGCATGGCCGATTTCGACCTCCTCGCCGCGCAGCCGCGCATGGACGGGCTCGCCGGGTTCGCCGCAGACATGGCGGTTGGTCAGCGCATAAATCGTGTGGCCGTCGCTGACCAGGCAGCCGGCGCTGGCACTGCGCAGCAGGCCCTGGTTGCGGATCAGCAGCGGAAAGCCGCCGCCTATGGCCGCCTCGGGCCAGATCCAGGAGGGCAGCGGCTTGCGGGCCGGGGCCTGCGGCTCGACCTTGACGACACAGACCGGCACCACGCGGCCGTCGGGCAGATAAAGCATCTTGGGCACCATGTCCTGCGGGTGCAGCTTGCTGCTGGCAAAGGATTTTTCCTCCACCCATTCATCGACCATCACCAGCATGCAGGGCCAGGAATAGGGCCGCACCTCGGAATTGGCGAAAGTGCGTTCCACCTTTTTTTTGCCTGTGGATTTTTTGACCGGGTTTTTTGCGTCGGGCCAGGGATCGCTGCGCCGTATCAGGTACAAACCCACCGCCGTGCCCACCACGTTGCGCTTGTTGAGCATGTGCACGTGGAACTGGTTGCGCGCGTCCAGCAGGTCGCGCACGGAAAGGCTGCTGTAGCTGTTCTGGCTGCTCAGGATGTCCATGGAATTCCTCCGTGTGGTGAGGCTCAGGCCAGCAGGCATTGTGCGCAGCCGGATTGACCTGATCAATCCTCCAATAGGAGGAGAAAAACAGCTTCACCGGGCTTTGTGACGCGGCGATGTCCGGGCCGCCCTGACGGGGAAATGCAAGCAACAAAACAAGCAATGCAAAAAAAGCATGGCTAAAACAATGTCTTTCTGGCGACATTGCGAGATCATTCAAGTTACAGCAAGCCAAAGCCGTGCGTGCGAATTTGAGGGCAAAACCCGTGGCGCATGGGCCTCTTGCGGCGTCCCAAACCATGTGGACCCCATGTGTATCGCCGCTACCCGCTTCGATGCACAAACCAGGCGAAAGTCAACCCCCGCCGCCGGCAGTCACGGCGCCAGGGAAACCACAACAGGGTGAATGACATGGAAGCCATCAATGCAAGCCATGCAATGTCAATTTATCTGCCTCTCGCGCTGTATGTCGTTGTCGCCGTCATCGGCTGGCGGCTGATGAAATGGCAGCGCAAATGCAAGGCCCAGAGAGCCGTTTACTGGCAAGCCTGCTACATCAAGCTGGACAGCCTCGCCAGGTCCCACCGCCTGCGGGCCGCCGAGTTCGAGATCCAGGCCGAGAAAATCCGCCTGCGCTGGAAGCGGGAGCAACGGGCCCTGCACAAAAAAAGGTTTGACGAGATGTTCCTCAAACGGTAAGCCCGGGCTCAAGCCCATGCCGGCCATCGCGGCCGGCCGCGCCCTGGGCCTCAGTTGCGGCCAAACATCTTCTTGCCCAGGTAGCCGAGGGCGGCAATGCCCAGCAGAACGCCCCATTTGGTGTACCAGGCGGCCCACCAGGGCGGGATGCCCTCGCCAAGCGGGGATGGCGGCAGGTCTTCGGCGGCCCAGAAGTCCAGGGCCGGCCACCAGCACAGCCACAGCAGCGACAGCAGGACGGGCCAGACCGCCCGCGGAGCCAGCCGGGGAAAATCATCCCTCATCTTCCATGAAAGCCCCGTGAGCACGACCAGCACGGCCAGGCGCGCCAGCACAGAACCTCCCGCAGCCATGTCCAGGCCCAGGTAGGCTGAAAATTTCCAGGCGACAAAAGCGGCCAGCGCCACCACGGCCACAAAAAGAAGCCAGCTGTCCTCGCTGTCGACCTTGCCCATGACTACCCCCTTTTTGATGGCTGGTTTTTGTTGGCCGAAGGCCGCGAAGCGCGCGCCTTGCGGGGCGGCTGCTTTGCAGGCGGGCGTGTCCAGGCGGCCAGCGCGGCCGCCACCTCGTCGATCACGCGGCCCCAGTCTTCCCCTTCGGCCTGCCTGAACAGCCGCAGGCTGGGGTACCAGGGTGAGTCCGTCCGCTCAAGCAGCCAGCGCCAGTCCGTGTCTATGGCGGGCAGCAGCACCCAGCAGGGTTTGCCCAGGGCGCCGGCGAGGTGGGCGATGGCGGTGTCCACGCAAATGACGAGGTCCAGCTGGTTCACGATGGCGGCCGTGTCCGCGAAGTCCTCCATCTGAGTCCCCAGGGCCAGCAGCGGCTGGCCGGCCGGCGGCTCCTCGGCTTCTTCCTCACCCTGGCCTTTTTGCAGGCTCACAAAGGCCACGCCAGGCACAGCCCAGAGTGGCGCCAGGCTGGCCAGCCCGGGCAGCGAGCGGTTGCCGTCGTTGCCGTGCCCCGGGCTGCCCCGCCAGACCAGGCCGACCTTGCGCCCCGCGGCAGGCAGGCGCTCACGCCAGCGCGCCACGCGCGCCGGCAATGCGCGCACATAGGGCAGGGCCGCCTCGCCTATGGTTTCTGCCGTCACCGAAAAATGCAGCGGCAGGCTCAGCACAAAACACCAGCGGTCATGCGCGGCCAGGGCATCCTCGTCGGTGACCACCGCATCCACCCCTTCCACGGTTTCCAGCAGCGGAACCAGCGGCGCGCGGCACAACAGGGTCAGGCGGGCAACACCACGCGCCTTGAGCAGGGGGGCATAACGCACAAACTGGATGTAGTCGCCAAAACCCTGCTCAGGCCAGATCAGCAAGGACTTGCCCGCCAGCGATTCGCCCTGCCACTGCGGCCAGGGCAGCGAAGGCAGGGGAACCGCGATGGTCTTGCGCTCGGGCGCATAACGCGATTCATACAAGGGCCAGGCTTCGGCGTAGCGCCCCTGCGTCAGCAGCAGCAGGCACAGGCTGAGGCGGGCCTCCACGTAATCGGGCATGAGTTCCAGCGCACGCCTGTGCGCCGCCTCTGCCTCCCCCAGCCGCTGGTTGGCCTTCAGCATGATGCCCAGGTTGTTCTGAATCTCCGCGCGGTCAGGCTGGAGCGCCAGCGCCCGCCGGTAGGTCGCTTCCGCCTCGGCCAGGCGGCCGTCGCGCTTGAGCAATATGCCGAGGTTGTTGTGCGCCTCGGCATAGTCGGGCTTGAGCGCCAGCGCGCGGCGGTACGCCGCTTCCGCCTCGACGGGGCGCTCGCTTTCCTTGAGCAGGTTGCCCAGGTTGTGGTGGGCGTCGGCGTAATCCGGCCGGAGGTCCGTGGCGCGCCGGTAAGCCGCCTCCGCCTCGCCCGGACGCTGGCCGGCCCGCAGCAGCATGCCCAGGTTGTTCCAGGCCTCGGCGTGCTCCGGCTTGAGCGCCAGGGCCTGCCGGTAAGACGCCTCCGCCTCCGGCAGGCGCCGGGCCAGCTGCAGCAGGTTGCCCAGGTTGTTATGGGCGTCCACATAACCGGGCCGCAGCGACAGTGCGCGGCGATAGGCCGCCTCCGCGTCGGCCAGGCGCCCCTCGCTCTTGAGCAGCACCCCCAGGTTGTTGTGCGCCTCGGCGTAGTCCGGGCACAGCGCCAGCGCGCGCCGGTAGGCCGCTTCGGCCTCGGCGCTGCGCCGCTGGTGCTGGTGCCGGTTGCCCAGCTCATTGAGGACCCTGGCATCGGCGGGTGCGGAACTTGGCGCGCCGCGCTGCGCCGCCATTGCTTCACGCGGGCGCCGGCTGCTTTTCAGCAGCGCGCCGAGGTTGTTCAGCGCCTCGGCATAACCGGGCCTGAGTTCCAGCGCACGGCGGAAGGCCGCCTCCGCCTCGTCCAGTTGCCCGCGTTTTTTCAGCAGGTTGCCGATGTTGTTGAGCGCTTGCGGATAGTCCGGCCGGATCTCCAGCGCGCGCCGGTAGGCCGCTTCGGCCTCCTCAGGCCGGCCGCGCTCCTTCAGGAAGATGCCGAAGTTGTTATGGCTTGCCGCATCGGCCGGGTCCAGCGCCAGCGCGCGGCGAAACGCCGCCTCCGCCTCGCCCGGGCGCCGCTTGCCCTTCAGCACATTGCCCAGGTTGGCGAAAAAAGCGGCTCTTTCCTCCAGCGCCAGCGCCTGGCGGATCCGCTCCTCGGCCTCGGCAAGCTCTCTTTTCTGCAGGTGCACCACACCCAGCATATGCAAGGCATCCACATGGCCGCCGTCCGCCTGCAGCACCCGCAGGTAGCCGGCTTTGGCATCGTCGAGCCGCCCTTGGGTGTGGGCGGCAAGGGCGGACTGGAAAACGTCGACATGAAAAGGCAAGGCTTGCGCGCGCGTCATAAGTCCTCAGGTCCGGGTCTCAAAAAATCGATGCCCTGACCCGGCGGGCCTGGTTCAGCGGCCATCGGCGGACAAACCCGTCAGCAGGGTGAAGCCCTGGGCCGTCAGTTGCTTTTGCGGGTCCGGCAGGCGGCCGCCCTTGCCCAGTTCCGCCTCCGTGCGCTTGCGAAGCACAAACTCGATCGCCGATTCGCCGACCGGCGTCAGGGTCTGGTCGAAACGCGGCAAGCCGTAGCGAAAGCTGGCGTCCAGCAGCTCCACCTTGAGCGGCTGGGCGGCCCCGCCCAGGGTGCGCAAAAGATCCATGACATTGAGGGAGCGCCCGCTCCAGGACTTGTCCTTCCACAAGGTAAAGGTCCATTTGTGGTCGCTGTTGAAGGTGGACGGGAAACAGCCCTGTTCATACAGGTCCTCGTCCGGCACCACGCACACCAGGTGCCCGCCCGGCTTCAACACACGGAACCAGTGGCGCAGCGCCTCTTGCGGGTCCTGCATGTGTTCCAGGCAATGGGAAGAATGCACAAAGCCGAAACTGGCATCGGGCACCCCGTGCAGGTACTGCGCGTCGCCGTCGGGCAGGTCCCACTGCCTGACCTGCTCCATGCGCGGGAACAGCTCGGCGTACAGGGACACAGGGTCGGGGCCGCAACCGATGTCTATGCCATTGCCCACAAAATAACGGGTGGCGAACCTGGCGTCACCCAGGCGCCGCATCAAGGCCTTGCTCGCCTCCCTCACACAGCCTCCTTCAGCCTGCCGCGCTCAAATCGGCGCCCAGGGCCCGCACCACCGGCGACCACTCGCCCGGAGTCTTCTGGCTGAAGATTTTCAGGCCCGGGTACCAGGGGCTGTCCTCGCGCGGCGCCATCCAGCGCCAGCAGGCATCGAAGCGCGACAGCATCCAGGTCGGGCGGCCCAGGCTGGCCGCCAGGTGAACACAGGCCGTGTCCACGCTGACCACGCCGTCCAGGCAGCTCATCAAGGCGGCCGTGTCGCCGAAATCGGCGAGGTGGTGGCTCCAGTCGACGATGCCGCCCTGCCAGGCCGAGGTGGCGATGTCGGCTGCGGCCGGCCCCAGCTGCAGGCTGTGCCATTGCACGCCGCGCACCGACAGCAGGGGCTCAAGCTCGGCCAGGCACATATTGCGGCGCTGCGCCATGGTTTGCGCGCCGGAGCCGCTCCAGACCAGGCCCAGCTGCCGCATCGCGCGGCCCCGGACAACGCCCTTGGCGGAGCGCGGCATGGCCGCATAACAAAAGCGCCTCATGCGTTCATGCCAGAGCGCGATGCTCTGCGGGCTGGCCGACAGCGGGGCCGGCGGCGGCAGCTGCGCCAGCGTGCAGCCCAGGTGCAGCGGCAGGCTCAGCAAGGGCACATGCACATCGTGGCCCTGCACGCGGCCCGGCAGGGCGTCTTCCGCCGGCATCAGCGTGATGCGCTCACGCGCGGCCATGCCGGCCAGCACCGGGTGCAAGGCGCGGCGGCACACCAGCAGCAAGCCCGCTTGCGGGTGCGCGGCCCGCAGCCGCGGCAGAAAGCGCGCGAACTGCATGGCGTCGCCCAGGCCCTGCTCGGCCCAGACCAGCAAAATGCGCTCGCCCAATGCATCACCCGTCCAGGCCGGGCCGTAGTCGCGCCAGCTGCCCTGGGCCTGCGACACTTTCCAGCGCCATTCGTGCGCGGGCCAGCCGGCTTCAAAATCGCCTTCGGCCAGCAAGCCCAGCGCGCGGTTGAACTGCGCCTCGGCATAGCCCGGGTCCACCTCGCAGGCCGCCTCCACCAAAGGTTTGGCGGCGGGCCAGCGCGACTGCTCCAGTGCCACCGCCCCCAGCGCGGTGTAGGCCCGCGCCTGCGCCGCGCGATCGCCGGTGGCCAGGGCGATGTCGAGTTCGGGCTGCCACAGCATGCGCGCCTCGGCAAAGCGGTATTGCGCACGCAGCAAGGCCGCCAGCTGGCGCAGCACGGCTTCCTTGTCCGTAGGCCCCAGCGCCAGCGCCTTGCGGTAAGCCGCTTCTGTCCGACCGGCCAGCTCGGGCCGCCGCGGCTGGTCCAGCGCGGAACCCAGGTTGAACCAGTCGTCCGCGCCGCCTTCACCGCCGGACGCCTGCACCAGTGCCAGCACTTTTTCAAACGCCGCCTGGGCCTCTGCCAGCCGGCCGGCCTGAAAGGCCAGCGCCCCCATCAGCCGCCAGGCCTGCACCGACTCGGGCTGCGCCGCCAGCACCTGCCGCAGCAGGCGCTCGCAATCGTCCCAGCGCTTGTCGGCATAAGCACGGTTGGCCGCGCGCAGCGGCGTGTCCGGCACCGGGGAAACAAGCTGCCGCGCTTCACCCATCTCACACCACCGTGGTCGTCAGCAAGGTATTGATCAGCAGGTTGATGCTGTGCCCGCCGTGCTGGTACTGGTAGACGTCATAGGTCTGGCCGTCACGGTGTCACCCGCGTTCAGGGTGCTGTTCTGGATCAAGGTGGCGCTGGTCAGCGCCACGCTGGCCACCGTGGGCACCGTGGTGTCCAGCACATAGGCCTGGGAAAACACAGCCCCATGGTTGCCCGCGAGGTCGCTGACGCGCACTTTCAGGGTGTTGCTGGCGGCGAGTGTGGCGGCCAAAGTCCAGGCATTGCCTCCCACCGGGGCGCTGGCCGTGGCCCAGGTTGCGCCGTTGTCCAGGGAAACTTCCACAAGCTCACCGGCCACCATGTTGGCGCTCAGCGTGCCGGAGATGTTCTGCGCGGCTGTGGCGGTGACGAAGTCGCTGTTGGAGCTGCCGATGTCGTTCGAGAAGCTGGCCGAAGCGATGGTGGCCGTGGGGGCCGCTGTGTCATAGGCCTGGGCAGCCGCGGACTTGACGATGGTGGTCGTCAAGGTGGACTGGTAGGTAATGCCTCCCGTCCCGGAATTGACGCTCACGCCTATGTCCGCGCCTTGGGCATTGCTGGTGGGGGTCACTTCCAGGGTGTACTGGGTTGCGCTGGTCGCGGTGAAGGTGCCCTTGGTGCCATTGGTCACCGTGATGTCGGCCGCGTCGAATCCGCTGACGGCCTCGCTGAACGTGAAGGTGTAGGTGACCGGCCCTGCGGCGATGCCTGAAACCGCGGCAATGCTGTCGGTGATGGTCAGCGTGGGGGTCAGGGCCAGGGTCGCGTTCGCGGCGTTGGGGCCGGCCTCGAAACTGGCCGCGCCTTCGTTAAGCAGGGTGAGCAGGGTGGAAGCCTTGAGCGTGGAATTGCTGACGTTCAAGGCGTTCAGCAGGGCGGTGAAGGTGGCGCTCATGCTGCCGTTGGCCTGGTCCAGGCCGGAAAGCTTGGCCAGCACCCGCGCGTAGACTTCGGCGGCGCTGAGGCCGTTGGCCTCGTTGTAGTCGGCGCTCAGCACGGTGGTGACGGGGCCCAGGATGTCGCTCACGCCGACATCGGTACCGACGGAGGCATTGGTCGCGGCCACGGTTGCGGCGGAGGCGGTGGCGGCATTGGTGGTGATACCCATTTTTTGCACGGCCACTTCGGTAACGGGCGTGACGGAGATACTTTGGCTGCCACCCGTGGCGACAAAGGCGGCACGCAACACGGTGCTGCCCAGGTTTGCCGCCCCATTGCTGGCTTCGTCGCGGAAGTCGGCGGCGCTGCCGTTGGCATCGGCGATGGTGATCAGCAAAGCCTGGCCGGCGTAGGTAGCGGCCAGATTGACGGTGACCTTGCCGGTGGCGTCGGTAACGCCCGAGGCCACCAGGTTGCCTTGTGCGTCGTAGATTTTGTAGTTGAGGGACGCCGTCACCGGGCCGGCCACCGCGCCAATACTGACGGCAAAGGTGCTTGGGGCAGCCACTGCGGCAGCGGCAGCAGCGGTGCCGCCGCCGCCACCAACGGCCGCCAGGCCCAGCCCCGCGCCGGCGACGGGAAGCCAGGGCAGGCCGCCGCCCGAAGCGGCGGTCGTGGAACCGCCGGCCGTTTCGGCTGCAGGCTGCGCAGGCGCAGCAGGCTCGCTGGTGTTGGCGGCGGCAACTTCATATGCGCTATCAAGCGCAGACTCGGCGCTGGGCTCACCCTCGGATTCGCCCAGGTGCTTCTTGCGCAAGAGCTTGTCGGCAGCCTGGCGGGCCTGGCTGGAGGCGGCCTCCTGTTCCATCTGGATCGCGGCGGCGGCCATGGGCGGCTTGGCGGCTATCGCGGGCTTGGAGGCAATGGGTGCTTTGTCGGCGGCAGCCTGGACAGGAATCGGCTGCGCGGCGGCGACGACCACCGGTAATTCTGCATGCGCCGGAACTGCACGGATGACGTTGGAGGTATCGGCTTGGTGGGGCAGCTGGTTCATTGCAAATCTCCTGGATTAAAAAGAAAAGAAAATCGGAAAACTCAACGCTCGGAAAAGGCTTCGGAAAAAGTTTTGGTGATGGGCTTGGTGAGGTAACGGAAAATGGAGTGGCTCACACCGCGGATGTCTATGCTGGCCGTCATACCGGGCTGGATCTCGATCGGCTTGTGTCCGGCGGCGTGACGTTGCTGCACCGGGTCAAGCTGCACCTGCACGCGGTAATAGATGTTTTCACCCGCGCGTGTGTCTTCCGTGAGGGCGTCGGCGCTGACGTACTTCACGGTGCCCGACAGCACGCCGTAGATGGAATAGTCGTAGGCGTCGAGCTTGACGGCCGCGGGCTGGCCCACACGGATGCTGGCGATGTCGGCGGGTTTGAATTTGCCTTCGACCACAAGGTCGCTGCCGGCGGGCGTGAGCTCCATGACCACATCACCGGCCTTGACGCGGGAGCCGAGGGTGGTGAAGCGGATGTTGCGCACGGTGGCGTCGGCGGGGGCGCGGATTTCGGTACGCTCAAAGGTCGTGATCCGGTCGGCCAGCACCTGCTCCTGCGTGGCCAGGTCTTCCTCGGCCTTGGTCATCTCGGCCTGCGCGTCCTGGAAATATTTGTTGCGCCGGTTGGTGATCTGGCCTTCGAGCTCAGCGACCTGCTTTTGCAGGCGGATGATTTCGACGCGGGAGATGTCGCCGCTCTTGAGAAGCGGCTCGCTGATGGAAAGCTCATCGCGTGTGGACGCCAGCATGGACTGTAGCGCGGCGGCCTCCTGGTTGACGGCACGCTGGCGGCGTTGAAACAGCTCCGTCTGGTTGCTGACGAAAGCCGGGAACTGCTGAACCTCGGGAGGAAACACCAATGGCCGGCCCAGGACTTCGGCATGCAGGCGTACCAGCGCGGCCTTGAGCGCGGCGACCTTGGCACGGCTGTCGCTGAGCGAAGCCTGTCCCTGCTCGCGTTCAAGCATGACAAGAACTTCGCCTTTCTTGACACGGCTGCCTTCACGCACCAGGAATTTTTCATTGACACCGTCGTTGGCGGCCTGTACCAGCTGGGTGCGCGAACTGGCAATCACCTGGCCGGTGCTGCGTGCGATCTGCTCGACGTCGAACCACAGGCTCCACCCTACAAAACACCCGATGATGAGGATGAGCAAGGCGATGATGCGTTGTGCCGAGCGCAAGGCCGGCGGTGTGGAGGACAGGGATTTCTTCATGCGACGGCCTCCAGGGGGGCGCCGGGACGCGCGGCGGATGCCGGGCGGGACCGGGCGGCAAGCTGCTGCAGCACTTGCGCCTTGGGTCCGTCCAGCACGACACCGGTGGGCGACAGGATGACCAGCCGGTCCACCAGCTGCAGCAAAGCGGGTTTGTGCGTGACCAGGATCAGCGTCTGGTCGACCTGCACGCTGGCACGCAACGCGGCGATGGTGCGATTTTCGAGAGGCTCGTCCATGGACGCCGTGGGTTCGTCGAGCAGCCACACGTCGGGCGCGGCCAGCACCATCCGCGTCAGGGCGATCAGCTGCTTTTGGCCGCCCGATACGCCAGTGCCGCCCTCGGCGATGGGCATGTCCAGGCCCTTGGGGTGCGCGGCAATAACCTGCCTCAGGCCGGTGAGCTCGCAGGCGGCGAGCAGGTTCTGCTCGGTTTTTCCGACGACGCCGGTCGTGAGGTTGTCGCGCAAGGTGCCGGCGAACAGGCGCACGTCCTGGGGAAGATAGCCCAGGCGGTCGCTCAGGTGGGCGCGCGAGATGTGTTGCATGTCGATGCCGTCCAGCGACACACGGCCTTTGGAGGGCATGTACATGCCGGACAGCAGCTTGAGCAGGGTGCTTTTTCCGCTGCCGACCGGGCCAAGCAGGCCGACTTTTTCTCCGGCGGTGATGTGCAGGTTTTCCACCTGCAGTACCGTGGCGTGGCCGCGGTAACCGAACTCGAGTTTCTGCACCGCCACCTCGCCGCGCAGGCGGTCGATGACCAGCGGGCGCTCGACGGCATGGTTGTCCTGCTCAAGCGTGAAGATATGCGAGAGGCTGCGCATCGCCGATTTGGCGTTGGCCCACTGGACCATGAGGCCGGGCAGCATGCCGGCCGGCGTGAGGACGCGGCCGGAGATGATGGAGCAGGCGATGATGCCGCCAGCCGTGAGCGAGGTGGAGGTGGAGGCGACGTAAGCGCCTGTGGCAACCAGCAGCACGTAGCTGATCTGCTGCAGGAAACCGGCGTAATAGCTGGCCGATTCGCCCAGGTGCCGCAGGCGCATGTCTTCGTCGACGTTGGTGCGGGTCAGGCCGTTCCAGCGCGCCAGGAATTGCCAGCCGGCGCCGCTGGCCTTGATGGATTCGGCGCCCTCCACCGCCTCGACCAGCAGGCCCAGCTTGCGGTTGGCGGCGGCCTGGCCGGAGAGCGCGTGGCGCTCCATGCCGCTGCGAAAAAGGAAACCGACCCCCAGCGCGACGATGAAAAACGCGACCGGAACCGCCGCAACCACGGGTCCTCCCAAGAGGTAGATGACCGCCAGGAAGATCAGCGCGAACGGCGTGTCGACCAGCAGGTAGAGCGTGACCGACGAGGCGAAGGAACGGATCATTTCGTAGCTGCGCAACTGGGCCGACAAGGTGCCGACGCTGGCGGGGAACTGGTCCATGCGCACACGCAGCAGGCGCTCGAAGATGTTGTGCGAGAGCTCAAGGTCCATGGACCGGATCGAATGCTCGGTGATGGCGGCGCGCGCGAACTTGGCGATCAGCTCGAGCAGGATGCCGACGGCGATACCGGCCGTCAGTGCGTAGAGGGTGGACAGGCCTTGCGTGGGGATCACGCGGTCGTAGACCTGCATGCTGTAGAGGGAGGTCAGCAAACCGAACAGGTTGATCACGATCGAAGCAATGGCCGCATGGACAAAGTAGCGCCGGTTGTCGCGCAGCGCGCCGCGGAACAGCTCGCCCGCCGTCCGGTAGAAGCTGAGGCTTTCGGCCTGGGTTGCGTGGATCTCGGTATAAAGCGCGCCCTGGGGCAGCACGGTGACGTGCCTGCGGCCGGAGGCGTCTTCCAGCAGCCAGCCTCCGGCCGGTGTGTGCTGGTGCAGGATGAAGGCGCCGGTCTCGGGGTGAATGGCCGCGGCGGGCAGCTTGGCCGCCGCGTGGCCTTCAACCCAGGATTGCGAGCGCACGCCCATGGAGCGGAATGCGTGGTCGACACAGTCCCGCAGGCCATCCCGGGTGACACTCTTTTCCTGCAAGGCCGCCAGCCGGCCTTCGAGTTCGGCCATCATGTGGGACTGCATGGGCCGCAAGTCCTTGACGATGTCGGGCAGGCGGCGGGCCAGCCACAGCACGCTGAGCGTGACGGAGGACGGCGCGTTCTGGGCGGGGGAATTGTTCACGGAAGCTCGCTTTCTGGAGACCACATGGGTATGCCGAGGAGCAGGCCCAGGCGGTAATAGGCGCCGACACTGCCGGCGCGGGCCTCGGCCTCGGCCTGCTCGGCCTGGGAGATCTCGCGCACGGAATTGAGCAGGTCAATCCAGCTGCGGCGGCCGCTGACAAAAAGGCGCCGGTTGGAGGCCAGCACCTCGGCGGCGCCTTCGCTGCTGCGCTGCAATTCGGGCAGGCGCCGCAGTGCGGACTCCAGGTCACGCCATTCGGACTCGACACGCTCGCTGACATCGCGGCGGCCGGCCTCCGCCGTGCGTTGGGTCGCCGACAGGTGCCGCTCAGCGGCTTCGATCTGGGAGGCCAGCGACAGGCCCGAACCCGGCGCGTACTGCATGGACACATAGACCCGGTTGCCGGCCGCGGCGGAACCCAGGAACTCGCCGACCTGGCGCTCCAGCCGCAAGGAGACGGTGGGCCACATGGCGGCACGCGTGCGGTCGATTTCGACGGCGGCCAGCCGTGCGTCGATTTCGGCAAGGCGCAGGTGGGGGTTGTCCTCCATCGCGCGCTCGAGCAGGCGCGCGAGCATGGGAGGACGCGGCGGGGAGGCGGGCAGCTCGAGCTCGCCGGGCTGCAGGGGCCGGCCAATCGCACTGCCCAGCTGTGCCAGGGCGGAGTGCTCGAGCGCGCGGAAGGCCTCGAGGTCGGCCTGGGCCTGCGCGAGCCGTGTCCGCACCATATTGACGTCAGCCGTGGCGGACACCTCCGCCTGGCTGCGCCGTTCGATCATGCGCAGCAATTCGCGCAACGTCGCGACGTTGCGCTCCTGGGCGATGCGGCGGCCGGCGTTCAGCAGGTAGGACTGGGCGGTGGTGGCCACGCGCGTCGCCAACGTGATCTGCGTGTCTGAAATAGCCTCGCGGGCGCGCAACTCGCGCAGTTCGGACAGGCGCAGGTCGGCGGTCAGCCTGCCGCCTGTCCAGAGCGGCTGGGTCAGGCGAAAAACGGTGGCGCTGCGCCCGTGCAGCGAATCGGTCTGCACGCCGGGAGCGGGCCAGAACTGCATGCGCGCGGCTTCGATCATGCTTTGCGCGGACTGCTGGTCGAACCGCGCGCTGGCGATGGTGGGGTGGGTCTCGACGGCCATCTGCAGCAGCTGCCGCAGGCCCAGGCTCGTACTGGCTTGGGGACCAGGGGCCGCCTGGCCGGCCTGGGCGTGCAGCGCACTGCAGGTCACGCATTGCGCTGTCAGGGCAAGCCGCACGCCGGCAAACTCACCCGAGGCGGATGCCGAGGCCCCGTTTTCGCTTTGTGCCTGTGCAGCGCCGCAGGGGCCTAAAAACAGCAGCGCGAGAACGATCAATGCTTTCATGGGGACGCGGTGCCGCTGGTTAACGGCTTGGCACGGGACGCGCACGGCGTGAACCCTGCCCGGCGCGGCCGTGTTGGCGAGGGACGTTGAAGGCCTTGGCGGGCGCGGCACGCACCAGTTCACGAGCCGCAATCTCTTTGCTTCCGTGCGCGGTTGCAAGACAGGAATGAATGAGTCTGGCCATGAAAAAACGTGTAGTGTTGAAGACCGCTGGAGCGAAGGAAAGAGCTGGTTTCAGCTTATCGATATCTGTTACGCGGTTTTTTAGAGATAGTCTTTCTGCGGACAATGTTTGTCGGGTTCCACTTTTCATTTGAAACAGAAGCCCGCGGGCGAGGTAGGGCTGGGGCAGCGCATCCTGGCGCGCAACGGTCATTGCCGGCCCCCTGACTGGCGGGCCGTCGACCGGCTACCTGATACATCAACAGGGCCGGGCGGCCCGGCTAGCGCTCGCGCAAGCCTTCCTGCGCGGCCTGCACCAACGGGCTGAGGAAGAATGAGATCACCCGGCGCTGCCCGGTCTTGATCTCGACATGGGCCACCATGCCAAAGCCCAGCGGCACGTCGGCGCCGTCGACGGCGATGCGGGTGCGCGCCAGCTGCACGCGCACGGCATAGAGCAGGCCGCGCTTCTCGTCGGCAATGGCATCGCGCGAGACGTCAAGCACCACGCCGGGTATGGCGCCGTAGGTGGTGTAGGGAAAGGTTTCGAGCTTGACGGCGACTTCCTGGCCGGCGCGCACAAAACCGATGTCCTTGTTTTCCAGCATGGCCTCCACTTCGAGCGGATGTTCCCCGGGCACGATGACCATCAACTGCTGTGCCGGTGTGACGACGCCACCCACGGTATGCAACGCCAGTTGCTGCACGCTGCCGGCCACCGGCGCAACCAGCCGGGTCAGGCTGCCGCGCCCCTGGGCCTTGCTCAGTTCCTGCTCCAGCGTGGCCGCACGCTGCTGGCCTTCCTTGAGGCTGTCGAGGGTTGCGCGGCGGATCTCCGCCTTGAAAGCCTCGCTTTGGCGGCGGCTCTCGGCGACGGAGGCCTGCAGCTGCTGAACGCGCTCGCGCTGCACCGACAACTCGCCTGACTGCTCAAGATAGGCCTGCTGGCGCTCCAGAAAAGTGTGCTGGGCCACATAGCCGTCCCCGGCCAGCTTGTCCAGGTCGGAGGCACGCTGCCGCATCATGGGCAAAGTGGCTTGCAGTTTGGCCACCTGTTCCCGGCTGGCGCGCAGCTCGGCCTGGCGGGTGGTGATTTCCGCCTCGCTGCGCGCGAGCTTGGCAAGGTACTCGCCGTACTGCCCGTCGAGCATGCGCGCCGCTTCGCGGTGCTGCTCAGCCGAGACCTGGGACAGCTGCGGCAGAACCGGGGCCTTTGCGCGGGCCATTGCATCCAGCAGGGCGCCCGCGCGCGCGGCCTGCAGCAGGGCGGCTTCAAGTTCGGCGCGTGAGCGCTCGATGTCGGCAGCCTCGGTGGTGGCGTCGAGTTCCACCAGCAGGTCGCCGGCCTTGACGGCTTGCCCGTCTCTCACATGGATGGCCTTGACCACCGCCGCGCCCAGCGGCTGCACCACCTTGGTATAGCCGCTGGGAACAATTTTGCCGCTGGCAACCGCGACGATATCGATCTTTCCAAACACGCTCCAGGTGACGGCGATGAGGGCGAACACGATAAGCAGCCACATGAAGACGCGGGGCGCGGCAGGCACGGGCGTCTCCTGCACCGCGAGCACGGCGGGCAAAAATTGTGCCTCGGCGGCCTTGTAGCCGCGCGTGTCGGTGTGCCGGCGGCTGTCCCAGGCCAGGGTGAAGACGGCCTTGTAGCGCTCCAGCAGTTCGCGCATCGCGCCCAGGCGTTGTTTGAAGCTGTCCATCGTCATGCTCCCTGCATCGCATACAGGTGCGCGTACTGCCCGCCCGGCAGGCCCAGCAGTTCCTCGTGTGTGCCCTGCTCGACAATCTGGCCCTTGTCGACAACCACGATGCGGTTCGCATCCCTGACCGTGGAGAGCCGGTGCGCGATGATGAGGACCGTGCGCCCGGCGCAGATGGACTTCATGTTGTCCTTGAGGATGCGCTCGGACTCGTAGTCCAGCGCGCTCGTGGCCTCATCGAATATCAGGATGCGCGGATTGCCGATCAGCGCGCGCGCGATGGCGATGCGCTGGCGCTGGCCGCCCGACAGGGTGGCGCCGTGTTCACCCACCAGGGTGTCATAGGCCTCGGGAAGTTCGATGATGAATTCATGGGCGCCGGCCAGCTTGGCGGCGGCGATGACCGCCTCCAGCGGCATTGCGGTATTGACCAGCGCGATGTTGTCGCGGATGCTGCGGTTGAACAGCATGTTCTCCTGCAGCACCACGCCGAGCTGGCGCCGCACCGTGGTGGCGTCGGTGGTGGCAAGGTCGACGCCGTCTATCAGCACGCGTCCCTGGTCGGGGATGTACATGCGCTGCACCAGCTTGGTCAGCGTGCTCTTGCCGGAGCCGGACCGGCCCACGATGCCGATGACCTCACCCGCGGCGACCTCAAAACTGATGCCGCGCAAGACCTGCGGTGCGTCGGGCCGGTAGCGGAAGTTCACCGCGTCAAACTCGATGCGGCCCTCGATCTGGGGCATGGCGCTCTTGTTGCCGGCGATCTCGGGCCGGGTGTTCAGGATGTCGCCCAGGCGCTGCATGGAAATGCCGACCTGCTGGAACTCCGTCCACAGCTGCGCCAGGCGGATCACGGGGGCCGCGACGTAGCCGGCGAGCATATTGAAGGCGATCAGCTGCCCCACGGACAACTTGCCTTCGACCACCAATTGAGCGCCCAGCCAGATGGTGGCCACAGTGACCAGCTTGCTGACCAGCGAGACGCCGTTGTTGGCCAGGGTGCCCAGCGTGGTGGTGCGAAAGCCGGCGGCGACATAGGCGGCAAGCTGGTTGTCCCACTTCTGCGCCCATTGCGGTTGCACCGCCATCGACTTGACGGTGTCTATGCCGCCTATGGTTTCGACCAGGAAAGCCTGGTTTTCGGCGCCGCGGTTGAATTTTTCGTTGAGCCGCGCGCGCAGGACCGGCGTGAACAGCACCGAGAGCAGCGCATAGCAGGGCAGCGACACCACCACGATCAGCGTCAGCCAGACGCTGTAATAAAGCATCACCGCGAGGAAGACCACGGAAAACAGCAGGTCAAGCACCACGGTGATGGCGTTGCCGGTCAGGAAAGAACGTATGGTCTCCAGTTCGCGGATGCGGGCCACCGAATCGCCCACGCGCCGCGCCGTGAAGTAGGCCATGGGAAGGCCCAGCAGGTGGCGAAACAGCCGCGCGCCCAGTTCCACGTCGATACGGCTGGAGGTGTGGGCAAAGACGTAGCTGCGCAGGCCGGTGAGCACCACGTCGAACACCGAGATGACCAGCAGGCCTATGCAGACGACGTGCAGCGTGGTGAGGCCGTTGTGCACCAGCACCTTGTCCATCACGACCTGGAAGAACAGCGGCGTGACCAGCATGAAGAACTGGAGCACGAGGGATACCAGCAATACCTCGACCAGGGGCCGGCGGTACTTGACGACTGCGGGGATGAACCAGCTGAAGTCGAACCTGGCCATGTCGCCCGCCAGCGACGCGCGCGAGGTGATCTGGATCAGCTCACCCGACCAGCGCTCATGAAACGCCGCCAGCTCCAGCACCTGCGGGCCCGATACACCCGGCTCCTGGACCAGGGCCTTGTCCTGGTCAACCCGCGCGAGGATAAAAAACCCGCCGTCCGTGCCGAGGGCAATGGCCGGCAGCGCCGCCAGCGCCAGCCGCGCGCGCGACGGCCGTCTGCGCGCGGCCACCAGTCCCAGGCTTTTGGCGGCATTGAGGATGTCGATGACATCCATGGCCTGGCCGTCACGGCTGAATTCGTGCCGCAGCTTTTCAGGGTCCGCGGCAACCGCGTGGAACTGCGAGAGCATCACAAGGCAGGCGAGCCCGCTGTCCGGCACCGCGTCGGGCGCCGGCTGTGCTGCCGAGGATTGGGCGCGCGAATTGCCCCGCGGCAAGACCGGCACCACTGTATTCATGACCATCCGCTACTCCCTCCCCCTTACGCCGCCTCTTCCATGCAGGTCCGCGGCGGCAAACGCCCCGGTGTACCCGCATGCAGCACTTCTGCCTTACGAGCGTGCCGTGTGTTGTCTACGGCAAGCCGATAAGGCGCTTTTATGCGGCACCACTTTGGCAGTACACGACATGGGGATCGAGCATAGGTTTGCGGACGGGGCGCAGCGAAGGACTTTGTCTTTGTGCAGACAATGTGTGGGCGATTTATCTGGACACCGCCCCGGCCGGCGTCAAGGCAGCGCGGCGTCCTGCATCAGCACGATGAGTTCTTCCAGCGTGGGCTTGGTGATATTCATGCGGGCTTGCCGGTGTTTGCGGGAAAAGCGCAGCCAGGTTTCCAGCGAGCGCAATTCCAGCATGCCGTAGTTCACGCGCAACCAGCCGGCCGCAACGAGGTGATGCACGGCCTCCGAGAAAACACTGCGCGACACCCCGCAGACGGACGCGATGACGGTTTGTTTGACGGGAATCTCCACGGACGTGCCTTCGAGCCCGTGCGTGGGCGGCCGCGATGAGTTGTAGTAGAGCGCCTCGGCGAACAGCGCCAGGCCCATGACCACCCGCAGCGGCGGGCTGCCCTGCTTCATGAGCACGATCATTTCCGAATGCTGCCGGCTGCGCCAGGCCATCAGCAGGGCGATGTAGCGGGAAAATTCCGGCTCATCCTGGAATGCCGCCAGCGCGTCGGTGGCCGGCACACACACCGCGCGGACGGGGGCCAGGCACACATAGTCCAGGCATGAGGGATAACGATTGAGCAAGGGCTCTTCGCCAAACCAGGTGCGCGGGCCGTAGATGTTGACCTGGATGCAGCCGCCCTCTTGCAGGGGCACGCTGGCGCCCACCAGGCCGGAGACGATGTAGGTCCAGGCGGCCACCTGGCCGCCCTTGGGCCAGATGACGTCGCCGGCATCGAAGGCCGTCATCTTCACGCGGGACAGCATTTGCAGCGCCGAGCGCTCGCCGATTCCCAAACCCGTCAGCAACTGATAAATGTATGCGCCAGACATCCCTATCCCCTTAACATCGGAAAGCACTGGCAAGCACTTCCGTTTTTTTTGATTTCACACGGAACGCGGATCAGGACAAAGCCTTGACCGGCATGAAAGGCATGGGCGTCGTGTCGACCCACACACCTGGCCGGTACGGGGAGTTGCGGTCTTTTTGCGGCAGTGCCGTCGGCCGGCCGGGCATGAAGCGCAGCAGATCATTCAACGCGGCTGCATCAGGCAGCACCGGCAAGGAAAGCACGGAATCCCGCCGCCCCGTGAGCACAATGGTCTCGGCGCCGCATCCGTCGACCAGGGACTTCAGTTGCCTCCAGTCCAGGCGTGCCGCGTTGATGAGCGTCACGTCGGGGCAGGACCGGCCGTTGGAGCCATCGGCCCGCCACTCGGCCCAATGCACGGCTTTGCCTTTGTCGCGCCCCATCTGCGCCCTGAATGACTGCAGCACCGCGTCATCCTCCGCCAGGAACTGGCTGAGTTCGATAAAGTACATCATGATGGTTGTCCCCTTGAATGGCTGAGCAGGTTCATGTCCTGCCATCGATGGGCATCGATGGCGGTCGCCGGGAAGCGATGAACCAAGCATAGGCCGCTCAAGAGCAATTGGGCGCAACATTGTCCGCACGAAGGCAATCTCGGTGCTTTTTTGAAAATTGGCATGCGGCCCAAGGCATCGCCGGTGCCGCGGAGCAGACACGCGACGGCGCGATCCATGGGCTGGTGTCGCGGAACTGGCCGTCGACATGCCGGGTCGAGGCTCTGGCGAATGTGCGGCCATCACGACGATACGCGGCAGCTTGCGGGCCGGCTCGATGCCGCCATCATGCGGCCGCCGGAAAGCGCTGCATGCCGTAGGGCGCAGCCTCGAAGGGCAGCGCCCCGCCGGTGAGCTGCGCCGCCAGCAAACGCGCCGTGGCCGGGGCCGTGGTCACGCCCAGGCCTTCATGGCCCACGGCCAGCCACAGGCCAGGCTGGCGCGGATGGCGGCCGATGATGGGCAGGCCATCCGGCGTGGCGGCGCGAAATCCCGTCCAGGTGCGCACGGTGTTGAGGCCGGCCAGCGCCGGCAGGTAGTCCAGCGCGCGGCGCAGCATGCGCGCGAGCATGGGCGCCTCCACCGCCGGGTCGGTGGTGTCGAACTGGCGCGAGGAGCCTATCAGCAGCTGGCCGGTCGGGCGCGGCTGCACATTGAAGGCCACCGACGCGCCGTCGCTGTGATGCGCGCTGCTGATGTAGCCGAGCTCGACCAGCTGGTGGTGCACCGTGCCGGGGTAGCGGTCGGTGATCGCGAGGTGGCCCTTCTTGGGACGTATCGGCAAGTCGGGACAAAGGCGGCTGGCCTCTATGCCCGCGGCCAGCAGCACGGCGCCGGCGCTGCGCCAGCTGCCGTCCGCCAGGCGCACGCGCGATCCCTCGATGGCGGCCACCTCAGCCTGCTCAAAAGCGATGGCGCGCGGCGCCTGCGCAAGCAGCCAGCGCGCAACATTGGGCGCATACACCACGCTGTCGCCGCTGACCTTGAGCGCCCCCGCCAGGCCCGGGCGCAGCACCGGCTCCGCCGCGGCCAGCGCTGCGGCACCCAGCAGTTCGCAGGCGACGCCATGGGCCTGCAGGCAGCGCCGCTTGTCTTCGGCGACCGCCATTTCGGCGTCATTGGCGGCCAGCCACAGCGTGCCACAGGCGGCGAAGGCGCAATCGGCATTCATGCGCGGCGCCCAGTCATGCCAGATCTTCAGCGATTCATGGCTGAGCGTCAGCTCCGCCGGGTTGTCGTCCATCACCACCAGGTGGCCCATGCCGGCCTGCGTGGCGCCGCCCAGGCCGGCGTCCAGCACCAGCACGTCGAGCCCCGCGCGCGCGAGTTCATGCGCGCAGGCCGCGCCCACGATGCCGGCGCCTATCACGATCACGTCGGCATTCACAGGCGTATGCCCCAGGCGAAGGGATCGCCCTCCTCGATCAGCAAGGTCGCCTCGGCGCTCATGTGGGCGCGCCCGCGCAAGGTCGGGATGACCTGGCCTTCCTCCACGGCATAGCTGGCCTCGAAGCGGCTGCCGATGATGCTCGCCTGGTGCCAGACCTCGCCGGGCGCAAGCTTGCCGTCGGCGGCCAGGCAGGCGATCTTGGCGCTGGTGCCGGTGCCGCAAGGCGAGCGGTCGTAGGCCTTGCCGGGGCACAGCACGAAGTTGCGGCTGTCCGCGCCACCGTCGTCGTCCGCGAAGAGCTCGATATGGTCTATCTCCGCGCCGCCGGCGCCGGTGATGCCCTGGGCGGCCAGTGCCTCACGCAGCGACACGCTATACGCGGTCAGGGCCTCCAGCTTGTCGCTGGCCACGCGCTGGCCGTGCTCGCTCGCCAGGAAAAACCAGTTGCCGCCCCAGGCCACGTCGCCGCGTACCGTGCCGTAACCCGGCACCTCGACGGCCACCTGGTGCAGGTGCCGCCAGGCGGGCACATTGCGCACGCTCACCGAACCGTCGCCGTGCAGCGTGGCCGTGACGGTGCCGACCGGGGTCTCGATGCGGTGTTCGCCGGGCCTGACCAAACCCATATAGGCCAGCGAGGCCACCAGCCCTATGGTGCCGTGCCCGCACATGCCCAGGTAGCCGGTGTTGTTGAAAAAGATCACGCCCGCGGCGCTGGCCGGGTCCACCGGCTTGCACAGCAAGGCGCCCACCACCACGTCGCTGCCGCGCGGCTCCAGCACGGCGGCGGCCCGCCAGTCGTCGTGCTCCCGCGCCAGCAGCGCGCGGCGCTCGGCCATGCTGCCATGGCCCAGATCGGGAAAACCATCAATCACAAGGCGCGTCGGTTCGCCGCCGGTGTGGGAGTCGATTATTTTGATTCGCTTCATGGTGCAAGTCTGAGGGTGGGTTCGGTGCTGAGCTTACTTCTTCAGCCGGGCAAAGCACCGGCACCGCAAGCCGTGGCGGACGCCTGGCGCCGGGTGGATGACGGCCCGGCAAGACCCCGGGCGCGGGAAGGAATCAAGGATGATTCCTAAAACAAAGGAATTAAATTTTGTTGCATTTAAATATATTAAAGAGATATTTAAATTGACTTTACAGGGTATCAAGCAGCTTGCCAAGCCGCCTTTTTTGCGCTTGGAAGGTGAATTTGCGGAATCGCCGGAATGTCCGCCGGTGGGGGCGGACCTGGGCGCGGCCGCGCCCTGGCCTCAGAGCCCCGCGATGCTCGGCTCCGCGGGAGCGTCCACCCTGTCGATCCTGCGCCGGACCGGTTTGGAGAAAACGCAGGCGCCCAGGATATGCAGAAGGTCTTCCTGCACAAAGGACGTGCCCAGGTACATCGGGCTGACGCCGCAGAGATGGCGATGGAAGTGCTCGATGAGCGCGCGCCGGCAAGTGACGGGTATGACGGTGACGGCGCGAGACGCCGCCAGCTGCGCCAGGAAGGCCTTCATCGCCGGGCTGCGGTCGCCGCGCATATGCTGCTCGCGCAGGCGCACAAACACCACACAATGCCGGAAGGTCTCGAACATCCATGGCGCGCCCGTCAGCGGCGTGGCGTCTATGCGCGTGATCAGCCTCGAGGCGGACAACATTTGCAGGCGGCTTTGGAAATCCTCGACGGCGAGTTCGTGGAACTCCACCAGCAGCACGCGAACCCCCATGCCTTTGCGCAAGGTATTGAATTCAAAAGAGTCTCTGGCACTCATAAGCATCCCCTGCTTCCCGAGGCCTGGTGCGGATTTACTAAGAGGATCTGGGCGGCACCACCCGGTCAGCGTCGCCGCAGTGTCTGCGAGAACGCCGGGATGTACAGGGGACTTTGTCTGTGCACGGGCAATGCTTGCCGGAAAAAACAACTATTTATGTGCGCACTGCGGGCTTTCGGGGGCCGGGTGTCCGCAAGAATTTCCGCTGATCAACAACAAATGTCCGCAGAAACACATTGTCGGCTTTCCCATGCCGGCACGATTTTTACAATGGCCACGACGCTCCGGCGTTCCTTGTTCTCATCCCAGACAAGGCTGCTGTCAAGCAGTTCAAGCCCCCTGCAGTGACCTCTACTGCAGGGGCTTTTTTTTGGGCGCCTGAATGAACCAGCGGCCGAACAGCGGCCCGGCTAGGCCCTGTCCTTCCAGCGCTGCATTTCCCACGAGGGCAGGCCGCGCAAGTCGCCGACCCGGGCGCTCTGGAATTCCGCGAGCGCCGGTTTCGCGCCCAGCCTGTCATAGGCCAGCTTGACCACGGGTGCGGTCTTGACGAACACACTTTTGACCTGCGCCCAGTTGAGCGGCTCGGGAATGATCCTGGCGCCGGCAATCATTTTGGAGGTCGCGAGCAGGGACAGCGCGTCGCCTTCGGTCGACCAGGCCCAGCCGCGGCGAAACACCACCTCGTCGCGCACCACCTTGGCGCCCTCCGCCGGTGACAGGCCCCAATAGGACTTGACCAGCTGCGACACCACGCCGGGGTCCGACTCGCTGAGCACGGCCACGGCTTCCTGCTGCGCCAGCAGAAAGGCCAGCACCAGGTTGGGGTGCTTTTCCACCAGGCTGTTGTGCACGATGCGAAAAGACCGGTGCAGGTAGTAGCCGTCCGGATAAAAAGGCGAGTTCTTCACCGAGGGCAGCAGGATGCCCGCGCCCTTGCCTTCCGGCCCGTCGTAATGGCCCTCCGTGTAGCCGTAGGAATTCATGATGGCCACCGTGCCGGTCGCCTGCGCCTTCAGGAAGGCCGGGTAGACGGCCAGCGTGGCATCCATGCCGGCCGGCACCTGCGCCGCCTCGGGCAGGGTCGGCAGGTGCACCATGCGTATGCCGTGGGCGGCCGGGTCCGGGTTGCCCAGCTCATAACGCAGGATTTGCGTGAACGCGTTGTACGGGTCCGCGCCCATCAGCGTGCCCACCGTCTTGCCCTTGAGGTCCTGCACGTTGCGGATAGTCGAATCCTTGCGCGTGCACAGCAAAAAGCGCAGCCGCCCTTCCGCCACCGACACCAGGCTGAAAGGATGCTGCGCCACGATGGCGCGTATCGTCGGCGTGTTGCCCCACATCGCCATGTCGAGCTGGCCCGCGGCCAGGGCCTCCACCTGCGGCGCGGCCGCGGGGTAAGTCCGGTAGTCCATGGTCAGGTCGTAGCCGAACTCCGCCGCGTGCTTCTCAATCAGCCGCTTGCTGATCATGTGTTGCGTGACCGGCGAATTGCCCGCCGCCCACGGAACCCAGCCGTAGGACATGGTGAAGGGCCTGCCGGCCTGCGCGCGCGCCATACCGGCAAGCCCGAGCGAGGCGGCCAGGCCCGCGCCCCGGCGCAGCCAGCGCCTGCGTGTCAATATCGGTACGCTGTTCATGACAACCTCTCTTTCAGCCTGGTGAGGACCGGCTGTGAAGCCTAGCCCACCGTCGCCGGCTCGCTCGCCCGGACGTGTTTCGCATCGGCTTCGTGCACGATCCGCTCCACCAGTTCATACACCTCATGCAGCTCGCCGCGCGGGCCCAGCGGCACCGTGGCCGCCAGCCGGAAGCGGAAGTAACGCGCCGCCGCCAGCGCCACCGAGCGGCTGGCCGCGACGTTCAGCCCCAGCGCGTTCGCCTGCCGCGCCAGCGCGCGCGCATTGTCCAGCGGCGCGCCCACCGCGGTGAAGGTCAGGTGGTCCCAGGTGCCGAAATTGCCCACCGTGGCGCCGCCGAAATCCAGGCCGAAGCACGGCGGCTTCACGGATGTGTTCAGCCCCTGGGCCAGCGCCTGCATCGCGTCCACCGCGCGCAGCGCCGCCTCGCAGGCATAACCCGCGGGGTTGGAGACATTCAGCGGCGTGTTCCACAGCGCCACCGCCGTGCAGCTTTCATAGCGGTCCATCATGCCCTTGCCCTGAGCAACTTCCACCGCGAATATCTGCAAGTAGTGATCGGCATGCGGCGACCAGCTCACCGCCGTGGCGTGCTGCTCGTCCAGCGCGGCGCACAGCACCGCCAGCTCGCGCTGCTCCACGCCGGCCTGCGGCGTCAGCCGGTTGGCGATGAAATGTTTCACCAGCGGCCGCGGCACATAACGCGAGAAACCCTGCAGCGCGATGCGCGCCATCGCCAGCGACTCCTGCAGGCGCCGCACTTCCGAAATATCGCTGTCCTGCGGAATGTCGCTGTCGAACTCAAACTCGCGGATGTGCTTGGCCGAACGCACCAGGTTCTTCAAAGGCGTCGCCAGCCGGTTGGCCATCCAGAACAGCATGGGCAGCAGCATCAGCAGCCCGGCCACGCCCACCCCCAGCAGCATCCAGCGCATGCGCCGCACCTGCGCCAGCAACAGGTTCTGGTCCGACACCAGCGCCACATAAGCCTTGTGGCTGAACACCCCCTCCATCGGCATCACCACCGCCGCGAAGCGCTGGCCCCCCGCGCCCTCGACCGAGTGGATGGGCATCTCCTGCGCCGCCCCCTGTTCCACCAGCTTGTGCAGCGAGCCGTACAGCGGATCGCTCAGGGAAGAAAGGCTGAGCGGCGTGCCTGAACCCAGCAGGCGGCGCAGCCTGTCCGCCTGCGACCATCCCCAGACACGGCCCTGCGCGTCGAACAAAATCAGCTCGGCATGGCTTTCCTCGCCGCGCGCATGCAAGAAATCCGACAGGCCGCCCACCGTGAACATCGCCGCCGCGACCCCGCCCCGCGCGCCGCTGAGCGGGCGCGACAGCGCCATACCGAACTCCTCCGGCACCTTCAGCACAAAGGGATCGGTCGCCTGGAAAGTGCCCAGGTTCAGGTCGCTCGCGCCCTGGTACCACGGGCGTTCGCGCGGGTCGTAGCGCTCGCCCCAGGGCCGCCGCTGGCTCGCGATCGCCGTCATCTGCTGGTCGTAAAACACCCATTCTTCGACACGCTTTTGCCGCTCGTCCACCCGGATGATCTGCTGCGCGTAACGCGCCTCCGGCAGCGACTTGGCCCAGGCCCGGTCGCGCGCGCTGCGCAGCACCATGTTTTGCACGAAGCTGCCGTCCGGGTAGCCGAACACCAGCGAGCCGATCTGCGGATAGCGCTGCTGCATGGACATCTGCATGCGCAGCACCGAAATGTCGTTGTCGCCCTCCAGCCCCGCGTGCGGGTCGTTGGCGGTCGCCTCCAGCCAGGCACGCGCCGGCTCCTGGAAGCGCAGCAGCTGCTCCTGCGTGCGCCGGCCCAGCTGTTCGAGCTCGCGCTGCGCGCCGTCAAAAACGATGCGGCTGGCCGCCAGCTCCGCCAGCGCCATCAGCGCGACCACCAGCACCGTCACCAGCGCGGCATAGGTCCAGAACAGGTGGGCGCGAATCGACCTGGCGTGAAAGCTCGGTATCTTGATCACCGATGTCCCCCTGCGGTGCTTGTTTGCTTTGCAAGATACGCCACGCTAATGGCTTTGACAAGGTGATTGATACTGGCTTTGGGGGCCGCGGCCAGGCTTGAACAGTTTGTGACGTTTGTCAGGTGGGTGGGGCGCCGGGGTGTCTCCTCCAAATAGAGGGGTAGGGGCCATCATGAACCGGCCTTTGTGCGGCGTATGCTGGCTTGAACTGGGGCGGAGCTTCAGGACAGAGCCATATTGAAGGACCTCAATCGGCGCTTCACTTGGAGCAGGTGCGCTAACTTAATGTCACAAATCCCCGCGCCTTGGTGCGCAGATATCGCGTTAAACATTCAGTCGCCAATGAGCGGCTGTGGATGGGAACAGGATCCAGGACTTTGTTATAGATCTTATTGTCCTGCAGACATCCATCTAACCTTTCAGCGACGAAACTCAATCATTAGACCTATCGGCAAATCCGGCCTGAGCAAGTGCATCCATGACTCTTTGCTGCTTTTTATTCCGCTTCTTATTCTTGAAGCTTGCCTCAAATTCAAGCTCTTCTGGCGTATTCCATTGCCTGACCTCACACAATTCGCCACCCGCCATGATTGGGCACCAGCCAATCGTACTTTCGAAAAAAGATAAATCCACAATATCAAAAACATGCTCTCCCGCTCTCCTAAGCGTGACCATGCCGAAGGAGTAATGCGTGTATGCGCCGCCTGCGCCTGCCGGTGCGCGTTCATCAATCATTTTTTGAGTCCAGCCCTCCACATCTCCCGTAGCTTGCGGCAAGGGGTCCTGAAACAGCAGCTGAAACGAAAGGCCGTTAACTCGACAGAAGCATGGGATGTCCTTTTGCTCAAGCAAATCCTGCACAACCAGGTTGTCCGGAAATTGAATTTTTAGCAGCATATTTATTGCCTTGGTGCTATTGGTGCTGTCGCTGTTGAATTTCGCCGAAGCTCGACCCAGTTTTTTCCATCAAATTTTGACCCGTGCTCCAGGTGAAGGAGTGGGTGGGCCTACGTGGTGTTGAATTTCGCCGAAGCCTGACCCAGTTTTTCTATCAAATTTTGACCCGTACTCAACGTGAGGGAGTGGGTGGGGCCTACGTGGATCCCGCTAGGGTGGAAATGACTGTCCTAACCGGGTCAGATTTCGACGGAACTCAACACCATCCTGCTGGATCTCGAATAATGACGTTGCCAGCAGAATTGATTCCTTCGACCATTACCCAGTGTCCCACTTTCGTCACGGAGGAGCCTGGACTTTGAAGCAATGTCATGACTGGGTGAGAACCGCTGGAAGTCAAATAATTCACCAATCCTTTAACTTGCTCGCTAGCTACCGGCGCTGGCTGTGAGTGCTCCCTGCTGGCTCGTCACGCTGGCAGCCGTGGCGTTGATGTCTTTGCCGGCCGTCAGGCTGACATTGCCGGTGGCGCTGACCTGGCTGCCCACGTCTTGGGTCTGAGAGAAGCGGGTGTAGTTGCGCTCGTCGCGGGTGGCGTCCACGCTGTCGGTTTTGGTGGCCGTGTTCAGGTTGATGTTGTTGCCGGCCTGTAGCTGGGCGCTGCCCTGGCTCTGGATAACGCCGGCCACGATATTGGCGTCGAGCCCGGCGCTGGCGACCAGGGTGCCGCCGGCATTGGTGATGTAGAGCCCGGCCACGCAATCTATGCCGGCGAAACTGTCGAGCCCACGCCTGCCAAACGTCGCCACTATTGATGCCACCAGCTCGGTTGCTGGCGAGCGAATCCGTGTCAATTACGGCAGTTTTTTCTCTAAAGAATCTAGCATCATAGAAACCACGGTCCCCGCCGATCCTCTGGCTGAATCGATAGCAGAACGGATTCTCTCAGCACTCTCACCGACTACATAGCCCAAGGACAGCCGGCTATTTAACGAATCGAGAGCAGCAATCTTGACTTCATCATTTTCTGAAGAAAGCAATTTGAGAAGGAGATTAAATGAAGCAACTCCGCCGGCATCATCGCCTAGAGTCTCCGCACACGATACAAGCCATAGTTTCGATTTGGTCGGGATTTTTTCGTCAAAAATTCTCCAGTCATTGGCAGAAAAACCTTCGAGCATTGCAACTGCTTCCGAAATGCCGATATCTGACCAGTAATTATCGAATTCTTTGACTCCATCCAAATACTCTTCATATTTTGCAAACATGTCAGTTCTTGCCCGTTAAAAAATATGTCGTGGTTTGAAATCCACGTGATCCGACAGGGTAGCCAGCGGTCACATTGTTGCCCATCTTAATGACCTCAATCTTGACCCCGTTTATGGTCGACTGATAAAGAGTCGCTCCATCAGCACGCGTAGCAACCGGCAACGTATCTCCGACTTGCTTAACAGCACCAATACTTTGAGTGGATGTCCAGCCCTCTGGAAACAACGTACTTGATTTGATATTTGAAACATTGCCATCACTGAACTGCGTTACTAACTTCGCGTTTCGTGTTCCGTCTGCATTCACGGAAAGCACCTCGACAGCGTATTTCGTATTGGAATTGGAGATTTCGCCGCCGTGTGCGCCAATTAATCGATTTGTCGGCACTCCACTTGCATTAGTGACTCGTTCACCAAATAGGATTTTGGCCTCCATCTCTGGCGTGATGACCGTTGTCACACCGCCTCCATTTGCTCCTTCACCATTTCCTGCAACCGTTCCCCTTCCTCCCGTGCTCGGCCCCAACCCCTCGGCCTTAGCCAGCGCCTTGGGAATGTATTTCCCTCCCAGGTAGGCAAGTCCAAGCTTGGCGGCGTCAATACCAATCAGCATAAGCGGATCACGCTCGCCAGGGTACGTCGCCAGATTAAATGAATCCAGCACGCGCTGGCCTTCACTGGATTGATAGGGTCCCGAAAATGCCGAATTTCCTTGTTGCATTTGCTGGTTCGACACACCGGCAATGCCAGCCCCAATCGGCACGGCCAGGCAGCCAAGGCCTAATGTTTCAGCGCATGACACCGCGCCCCCTGTGGCAATCACGCCTCCACCCACCACTCCCACAGCGCCAGCTCCCATATTGATGGCACCACCCACTCGAGTGACCGCCTCCCCGTTTCGAGTTAGCCCGTCTCGTACCGAGTCCAAAGACTCATAAACGAATTCACCCGTTTTCTGAAGAATGGCCTTCTCGGCTGTGTAGGTGTCTCCCTGACGCTGCATGTCATTGAGTTTGATCCAGTTTGGATCGCTGTCGGGAATGCCGTCCGCACACCTGACCAAAGCGCACGCCGCCGCATCCAGTCGACGCTTCTCTTCAACCGTCTTTCCTGCTTTTGCCACAGCAAGTTTTTGGGTTTCGGTGTAATGCAGCTGCCGGTTATTGGCATCCACAGTCGCAGCAGTAGCCGCTCCTTGCGCGCCACCCACGGCAGCACCAATGCCCGCCGCAGTGAGTGTCGCCACGGTTTGCGCCAGCGCCTTGGCCGCGCTATCGCTCAGACCCGCATCTACCAGTCCTTGTTGAATTCCATCTTGCAAGGCGTTCATCAGGTTTGCGGAGCTGGCACTGGCTGCCGCTCCCGCCGCGCCGTCAAAGCCTCCACCCAAAGCACCAACGACGGTATGAAGCGCGATCCGGTAGATGCCGCCCTCATCCCATTTTTTGGCTTCGGTTTCGTTGTTTTGACTCCGCAGTTCAGCCGCCTGACTAGCGGCGAAGCTCGCTACCGCCTTCGGTGCCTCCCTCGTAAACGCCTGCGTGATCTGCATCTGCGCATTGATCTCACGCTGCACCTTGTCGGCATCAAAGATTTTCGCCAGCCCGGTTTCCGCATCCGTGCTTCTGACGGCGGTATTGCCCGCAATGCCGCTGATACCCGCGCTACTGGTGCTGCTGGCATTGCCTTTCTCACTGCCAAGGCCCAAGCCCAGGCCGCTCATGCCGATTTTCCCCGTCGGCTGCTGGCTTGTCCCCACGCTGATGCTGACCGACTTGGCGTCATAGCTCGCGCTGTTCTGAATGTCGCTGATATTGAGCGTTCCGCCGGTCTGGAAGCTGTTCTTGCCCTGCTCTACCGCAGTCTGGTTGCTCGCAATCACGCTGCCGTTGAGGGTGGTGTTACCACCCACATTGACCTGGAAGCCGCCGTCGCCGGCCTTGATGCCGCTTTGCTGGCCGACGCTGTTGAAGTTGCTGTCGATGTTGCTTTTGCTGGCGTTGAAGCTGCCGCTCATCTTGCCGAAGCCAACGCTCAGTGAGCCGCCCATGCTTTTTTGTTCGCTGGTGTAGGTGCTGGTGTCTTGCAGCGAGGCAATATTGAGGTTGCCGCCCACGTCGGCCTTGACTTGCTCGGCCTTAACCACAGCGCCTTGCAGCGTGGTATCGCCGCCGCTGGTGATGCTGACCTGCTGGCCGGCCTTGACCTGGGTGTTGGTGTAGGCCGTGTCCGTGCCGTCGGCCTTGCCTTTGCCGCCGCTGGCGCTGGCGTTGAATAGCAGGCCGTCGGTGCCGAAGCTGACACCCAGGCTGCCGGAGCTGTTGCTGTTGCTGCTGTTCTGGCTTGCGGTGTTCTGCGCGGCCAGCAGCTTGACCTGGTTGTCGGCCAGCAGCTGCACGGCACGGCCGGCTTCCACGTTGCTGCCCTGTATGGTCAGGTTGCTGTCCTGCCCTGCGCCGGTAGCGGCGATGGTGATGGTGCCGCCAGCGGTGACTATGCTGCCATTGGCTGTGTTGCTTTGGCTGACCGAGTTGCTCTGGCTTTCGCTGCTGCCTATGCTGATGGCGATGTTGATGCCGCCGGCTTTGTCTGCGGCACTGGGCTCTGCATCGGTGTTGGCGCTGGGGTTGTTGCCGCCGGTCGGTTTGGGGAGTTGCCCGGCCTGGACGGCGTTGTAGGCGTTTTTGGCGGCGAAGGCCGCGTTGGCGACTGCCAGGCCTTGCATGCGGCTGTCTTTGGTGTCGCCGGCCGCGTCGCTCATCTTGTCGATGGTTTGCATGGCGCTGATGACAGGCGAGGTGATTTCCAGCGTCAGGCCAGTCTGCTTGAACTTCTGCTCGGTCTCGCTGCGACTGGTCTCGCGGGCTTCGACGATGTCAACCTTTTTGGCGACGATGGTGACGTCTCCGCCCGGGGCCATCACGTCGCTGCCGACCTGTTTGTAAGCCTCGTTAGCCACCAGGGTGACGTTGCCGGCGATGCTGCCCACAGTGCTGGCGGCGGCGGTGGTGCCGCGGTTCTTCTGGTCGGTGGATTGTTCGCGCGTGCCGACGGTGATGCCGGCACCTTCGCCATCGAGCAGGCCGGACTCTTTCTTTTCGTAGAAGGAGGTGGAGCTGCTGGTGTTCTGCGCAGCCTCGATGGCGATATTGCGGCCGGCGGCCAGTGTGGTACCCGCGTCGCTGACGATGCTGGAGCCTTTGACGTTGATGTCTTTGCCGCTGACGATGGTGACCGTTTTACCGCCCAGGCTGGAGCCCACGGCCTTGTCCTGCTCGCTGCTGCGGCGCTCCGTGGTACTGCTGGAGCTGAAGAGGTCGCTTTCGGCGGTGGTCAACGCAAAGCCGAAGCTGTTGGTCTTCCGGCCTTCGGTGATATTGACGTTGTTGCCCGCGCTGGCGGTCAGGTCGCCGCCGGCCTGCACGTTGGCGGCTTTGGCGTTGAGGTCCTTGCCGGCAATCAGGCTCAGGTTGCCGGTGGTTTGCAGCTGGCTGCCCACGTCGGCGGTCTGGCTGTCGCGCAGGAAGTGGTCTTCACCGCGCGACTGCAGGCTGCTGCTGGCGGTGGCGACGGTTCCCAGGTTGATGCTGTTGCCGGCGCTGATCACGGTGCTGCCGTTGGCGCCGCTGTTGGAGATGACGCCCGCGATGATATTGGCGTCGCGCCCGGCACTGGCCACCAGGGTGCCGCCCGGGTTGCTGACATAGAGGCCCGCCACACGGTCTATCCCCGTCAGGCTGAAGCTGTTGGAACTGGTGCCGCCGGTCTGGTTGCCGGCGCTGCTGGTGGTGGTGACCACATTCAGGTCCCGCCCGGCACTGGCGTTGAGGCTGGCGGCGGCGATGATTTGCCCGCCGATGTTGTTCAAATCATTGCGGGCGGCCACGGTGAGCGCATCACCGG
Organism: Polaromonas sp. P1_A2; assembly: GCF_056406895.1. Taxonomy (NCBI): domain Bacteria; kingdom Pseudomonadati; phylum Pseudomonadota; class Betaproteobacteria; order Burkholderiales; family Comamonadaceae; genus Polaromonas; species Polaromonas sp. P1_A2. Next base: position 813,890 of record NZ_JBFTZI010000003.1, read on the forward strand.
TGATGCGCCCGCCCAGGTTCTGCACGTTCTCGGCAGTCAGGTTGACGACGGTGCGGCCGGCCACGGTGCCGGTGTTGCCCATGTCGCCGGCCAGGTTGATGTTGACACTCTTGCCGGCCAGCAAGGCGCCTGTGGGCGCGAGGTCGCCGTCCTTGACCTGCACATAGACCTGGGGCACCAGGGCGCGGGTTTTGCTGCCATCGGCCAGCGTGATTTCCTGCTCGACCAGCCAGACGATGTCGCTGGTGAGCTGGGCCATCTGGATGGCGCTCAGGGCGATACCGGGGCGCAGCTGGTATTGCCGGGCATAGGCGATGCCGGCGTCCATCAAGGCTTTGTACTGGGCTTCGTCGCTGGTGTAGTTGCCCAGGAAGCGTTGGCCGGTAAGCTGGGCCACTTGTTCGTTGATCAGGCGCTGCTCGTAAAAACCATCGCCCAGCCGCTTTTGCGTGACGCTGGGATCCAGCGCGAGCTGGCCCAGCATGTAGTCGCTGCCCAGCCAGTTTCGGTAGTTGGCAAAACGCGGGTCGGTCTCAATCAGGAAGCCGCCGGCCGGATTGGGATTGAGACGAAACAGGCTGGTGGTGGGGACGCTGAGGTTGACGGGCACGGTGCGCACGCCGGCCGCGCTGAGCGCGCCGGGCGCGCTGGGGCTGCCGCCGATGCTGGCGCCGGTGGCTGCGGCCACCCGTGTGCCGGTGCCGGCGGGTGCGCTGAAGCTGCGGCTTTGGAAGGCATTGAGCGTGACGGTTTGCGGCACGTCCTGTGTGTAGGGACCGTCGCGATAGGCGTTGTAGTTGTAGTCGCAGCCGTCAAAGCCGCCGCAGCCTTCGTTGTAGTTGCTCCAGAAATAGGCAGTGCCATTGCGCTGGGCGTTCACGCTGACGGTGCGGCCCCGGTTGTCGACGGCCTGGCCGGTGATGTTGAGGGCGCCGCCCGCGATGATCTGGCTCTGGTCGTTGACGAGAGCGGTCGCCGCATGCAGCGTCATGGCGCCGGCGCTCAGTATCCGGCCTGGGGCGCTTTGGGTGACGACGGGCGTTTGCGGCGACGAGGTGTAGTCGCGAAAGCCCTCGACGGCGACGGCGTTGGCAACGACGGTCATGCGCATCGCGTCAATCTGCGCCTGCAGCGCGATCCAGGGAGCGGGGTCCACATCCGACGAGGCCTGCGGCCGGGCCACCCCAAAAACATCCCACACCGGGCTGCTGGCGTCATAGCCGAAAAACGCCGCGACGGGCGTTGACACCAGGCCGTCCCGGGCGCCCGTCAACAGGTAATGCGCTTGAACGTAGGCGTTGGGGCCGAGGAAGTACGGTGCGTACTTGGGGTCCGAATAAGGGGCGCCCTTCAGAAGCAGACGGCCCTTGCCGTCAACATTAAGGTGGCCGGTGTAGGGCGGTATGCCGTCTTCCGACGCCCAGCGTCCGGGACCGCCGTAAATTTGCTGCAGGCCCGTCGTGTCCCAGTAGGCGTAGCCGCCGCCGACACCCGCCTTGTAAGTCTCGGCACTGACCACCCAACCCACGTCGTTCGGCGAGTAATTGCCTTGCGCCGTGATGTACTCCCTGACGCTGCCGCCGCTGGCGCTGCCCGTCTGTACGGTGTAGGCGAAATTGGGATTGGTGTTGTTGATCTGCCCGGCGGTGATCGCCAGGCCGCCCAGGGACTCGATGGTGCCGCCGCTGTTGTTGACGGCCAAAGCCTGGCCGGTGGCACGGCCGCCGGCGTCCAGGCTGCCGCCTATATTGAGCGCGTCAGCCGCAGTGCCGCCGCTGAAGAGCAGCGCGCCTTCGCCGTTGTTCAAGGTCTGCGTGCCGATGTCAAGCCGCGCTCTGGCGGCGATGACGGCGTCAGCGCGCGTGCCGTTCACGGTCTCGGTGCTGTTGTTGACGGTGGTAGCGGCAATGGCGACATGGTCGCCGTAGATGCGGCCGGTGCCGATGTTGGTCAGCGTGGCGGCGTTCAAGCGGGTCTCGGTACCATCGATCAGGCCGCGGTTGGTCAGCGTGTTGGCGGCGCTCACCGTGGTATTGACGCCGCTGATGACGCCGGTGGCGGCATTGTTCACGTTGGCGGCCGAAGCGGCCAGGCTGCGCCCGGCCTGCAGCTTGCCACTGTTGCTGAGGTTGCCGGTGGTCGAAAGCGTGACGTCGCGGTTGGCGATGAGCTCACCGGTGTTGCTGAAGTCGCTGGTCAGCGTGAGAGACACATCCTGCTGCGACAGCAAACTCCCGTTGCCGCCCAGGCTGGCCGCGGTGGCCGCCAGCGAGAGGCCGGCAATGACGGTGCCGCCCGCATTGGTGACGGCCAGCGTCTTGGCAACGGCGGTGTCTTGTAAGGTGGCCGTGTTGCCCGCGCTGATCAGGCCGGCATCGTTATTGATGCTGCCGGAGCTGGTGAGGGTGGCGTTGTTGCTGGTGCGTATCGCGCCCGAATCGTTGGCGACTGTGGCGGCTGTGATGGCGATGTTCTTGCCCTCCAGGCCCTGGCTGGCGCCGGAGGTGTTGCTGTTGACGACGCTGGCAGCGGCCAGGGTGACGGTCTCGCCGCTGCGGACCAGGCCGCCTGTGTTGCTGATGGCGCCAGGCCCTGCGGCCACAGAGACATTGCCCACGGCTTGCAGCTGGCCGCCGCTGTTGTTGAAGCCGGTGGTGGTCAAGCCCGCGGTGGATTCGCTGACGATCTGCCCGCCTGCGTTGCTGACGTTGGCCGCGCTGGCGGTCAACGCACCCTTTGCGCCGATGGAGCCCGCTGTGTTGTTCAGGTCACCGGTCAACAGCGTGACGGCGCCCTGGGACGTGACGCCGCCCGCGCCGCCGCTGTAGCCCGCGGCATTTGTGTTGGTCAGCGTCTGGCCGTGGGTGTCCAGTGTCAAAGCGCCGGTGGATTGAATCAGGCCGGCGGTGTTGGTCAGCGCGCCGCTGTTGAGGGTGGTGGCACCGCTGGCGGAGACGGTGCCGCCGGTGTTGTTGAAAGCCTGCAGGTGGGTGTCAACGGTGATGGCAGCGCCGGTAAGGCTGCTGCCGGTGTTGACCAGGCCCGTGTTGCTCAAGGTGACATTGCCGCCGGCGCTCAGGCGCCCGCCCTGCGCGGCGCCGCCGGCCACGGTGTTGCTGGTGACGCCTGGGGTCGTGACGGCAAGGTCACCGCCCACCGAGGCGATGGTGCCGGACGCATTCGACAGGCTGGCGGCATTGACGGTGACCGCGCCGTTGCCCGCCAGCGTGGCTTGCGTGTTTTGCAGCGCGCCTGCGGCGTTGATGGCCAGGGTGCCGGTGGCCACGATCATGGCACCCGCTTCGTTGGCGAGGCCGGCGCCCGTGGTGAGGCTGCTGTTGCCCTGGGCGCTGATGACCGCGCCGGCGCCGCTGTTGGTAATGGCGCCGGTTGTGGTGAGCTGCACATGACCCGCAGCCTGGATGCTGCCGGTGTTGGTCAGCCAGCCGTTGGCCTGCAACACCAGGTCGCCGCCGCTGGCGCCTATGACACCGGCGTTGCGCACGCCCAGGCCGGTTTCCGTGCCTATCAGGTAAATCTTGCCGGCATACATGCCGCCCAGTTGGGCGACGTCGACGGCGTAGCTGGGCGCGGGGCCCGTGCCGGCGATGGGCGTGGTGCTGGTGTGGTCCGCACTGATCTCGTTGGCACCCGTGGCCACGCGCAGCTCCCTGGCCCAGACGCCGGCATTGAGCTGCACCGCGCGCGCCAGGATGGCGGTGTAGTCGGCCGTGCTGGTGTCCAGGCCGGCGCCGCCCACGCTGACGCTGCCGCCCTGCACCCGAAAGCCTTCGAGCGCGCCGCCGTTGAGCACCGGCGTGCCGGTGGTCAGCGTGACGCGGTTGGCGTTGAGGAAACCGCCGCCGTTGACGTTGATGCCGGCCGGGTTGGCAATGATGACTTCGGCGCGCTGGCCGGCGACCTCGACATAGCCGCGCAGCTGGCTGGGGTTGCCGGAGTTCACCTCATTGAGGATGACACGCGCCGGGCCGGTGGCCAGCCAGGGGTTGGCGCCCACAAAACCGCCCAGCTGCGTTTGCACATTGGTGCGGCTGTTGTTGAGGATGGCGCCGTTTGGCTGGACGTCGAACTGCTGGTAGGTGTTGCGGCTCACGCCGGCGGCCGACGGCGTCTGGATGTTGACCTGCGGCAGGCCGTTGGCGGTTTGCAGCACCGTGGGGCGCTGGCTGGCGGGCGCGCCGGGGGCTGCAACGATCTGCGCGTGCAGGCCTGGCTGCCAACACAGGACCATGCCCAGCGCGGCCAGCATGGCAAAGCGCAGCGGGCGCAACTGCGCCGTGAAGGTGATGCTTGTGCTGCCCGGCCCCGTGCCTTGGCCGTCCGCCGTTTTACCCTGTGCGCTGGCGGTCTCGCTGACAGCCATCAACTGGCCGCGTTTGGCGTTGAAAACAATGCGGTGACGGTTTTTGTTCACGACAGACTCACAGGGAAAAAGAAATGGAACGGGACAATGCAGGCCCCAAAGGCGGGGCGTGGAGCGACGTGGCGGATCAGTTGAGTTCGAGCAGGTCGGCAAGCTGCGCCGCAAACTCCGTGGCGCATTGGTTTACCGCCACGGGCGCGAGGTCCACCACGGCCTGGTAATCGCCTGCCTGCCACTCGCTCATGGGACGAGCGTCGCTTTCGTATTTGCAGGACTTCCCGGCGCGGACTTTGGGCATGAAGAAGGCGGAAGACTCGCGCACCTTGAATATCTCGGTTTCCAGGCGCAAGCGATAGCTTGTGTCGGCGGGGTCAAGGCTGTTGTAGACCAGCCGCCAGGTCGCGGAATTGACGACCAGGTTGCCGGCGAATTTCATGTCGCGGGTCTTGTCCTGGCCGGCAAGCCAGGCACTCACACGCTGCTGCAGTTCTCCGGGCAGCAAAGTGCGTGCCGGATTGGTCAGCCGTGCGGTGTTCACGGCGCCTTCGGGCGAGATGCCGGCAAAGTTGTCCTTGCTGACGCCCTGGAAGCTGAGCGCACGACCGCCGCTCAGAAGCATCATCGCCACATTGAGGACGACCTGCTGGCCGACGGCGTTGTGGGTGGCCTGCGGACGCACCACGCGCAACTCATCCATCACCTCCTTGACGGCCACGTTGTCGGGTCCAAAACGGGAGTAGCTCACCGCCAACTGTGTCGGGGCCGTTGCCACGGGTGTAGCCGCTGTTCCAGGCAGCGGCGTGGTGGTGGCGACAGGCGCAACGGCGTCGCCGGATGTGGACGTGCCGACCGCCGGCAGGGCCGGCGGAACGGCCGCCACGGATGCATCCGGTGAGGGTGTGCGTACTTCCGCCGCCTGGGACGCAGTTGCCGGTGTGGCCGTGGGTGCGGCCGCGTCCGGCGCTGCAGCCTGCTGCGCGAATGCGCCGGGACCCCAAGCCATGAGGTTGGCGATGACAACTGCGCAGGTACTGGTCTTGGAAAAAACGGGCATAAAGAAGACTCCGATTGAAATAAAAACGAATGACTAAAAACTGGCGCTCAGGCTCACGCCCAAAGTGCTGCCGGCGGTGCGGAAGAGTTCGGGCTTTTTGACGGGCGCGCCTATGAAGAAGTCGTACTGCAGCTTCTTGAAGCTGCCGCGCAGGCCGATGACGGCGCCCGTCAGGCGCTTGCCGACCAGCAGCTCGCTGCCGGGGCCGCCGACTTCGCCGTGGTCCAGGCCGATGTAGAGCTCCTGGCCGGTCTCGCCCAGCAGCGTGCTGAGTTCATTGCGCAGCAGCCAGCCGCGCTCGGCGCTCAGCGAGGATTCGCCGTCAAAGCCGCGCACGGTGTAGCGCCCGGCGATGGAGAAGCGGTCTTGCGGCGTCAGCGGCGTGCGGTTGAGCTGCAGGCGCCAGGCGGCGTTGTAGCGCAGGCCTATGCCGGCCAGCTTGAAGGGCAGCTGCAGGTTGGCATCGGCGTTGATGAGCGCAAAACGCGAAGTGCCCTCGCCAAAAGCTTCCTCGGGCGCGGGCAGCGAGCCGAAAGCGCCGGTGCCGCGCTTGTAGGCGAGGTTGCCTTCGAGTGTGGCCTGGCCTATGAACTCCTTGTGGCCGATGCCGAATTCCCAGCCGCCGACCACGCGGCGCTGCACCTCGACCTCGGTGTCGTCGATGAAGTTGTTCGAGCGGCGCTGGAAGGCCTTCAGGCTGACGGTGCTCTTGCGGCTGGCGTCGCGATACACCAGGCGCGAGAGCTTGAGCTCGGCATTGCTGCTGGTGCCGCGGTAGACATAGTCCTGGGTGGCGCCGGCCACGCTCTGGAAGTAGCGGCTGTCGCTGACGGTGGCGCCCAGCGTCCAGTAGCCCAGGGGCAGCGAGTAATGCACGGTGCTGCCGCGTGTGCCGCGGCTGCCGGGCTCGCCGCCGCCCAGGTCGGTGTTGAGCGAGACATAAAACAGGTCGTTGAGCGTCCACCAGTTGTCGTAAGACAGCGTGATGCCGCCCTGGTATTTGCCGGTGGCTTTGGAGCCGCTGTCGTCTGCGAAGACGGAAACGCGCAAAGGGAAACCCTGGCGGTAGCTGATGACCAGGTCGCTCTGGCCGGGTTTGGCGTCGTTGCCCTTGGCCTCTTCGATCTGGATGTCGGCCTCGGCCGTGGGCACGCGCTTGAAGTTTTCCAGGGCCTGCTCAATGTCGCGCAGGTTCAGCAACTCGCCCGGCTTGACGGGCATGGCCGTCCAGGCGTTACCGCGCGCGTCGCTGCCTTCTGAAAACCGTATCGCGCGTATGCGGCCCGGAAGCAGCGTGAGCGTGAGCACGCCGGTGTTCAGGTCCTGCGGTTCGGCCAGGATGCGGGTGGTCACATAGCCGCGGGCGATCACGGCGTTCTGCAGGCGCTTCATCACGATGGCGATGCCCTGGGTGCCCAGGCAACGGCCCAGCGGCGCATCGCCGGCATCGGGGCCGGCCGCCGCATCCAGCGCCCAGGCGAATTGCGAAGCCAGTGCGGCCGGCTCGCCCGAAACGCTTCGCAGTTTCAGCTCGCGAATCGGCAGGCAGGGCGACTCGGCGGACGGCAGCCTGTCGGCTTCGGCCTGCGGCGCGGGGGGAAGGCGCACATCGGGCGCCCTCTCCTGCTGCTCGCGCAGCAAGCGCTCACGTTCCTGGGCACGGCGCTGTTCCTGGTCGGCGCTGCTGAGCGGCGCGGGCTGGGCCCAGGCATGGCCGGCCAGGACGGCCATGGCCAGGCCGGCGCAGAGTTTGCGCGCGCCGCTGTGTGGTTTGACAGATTGTTGGGTGCGCTGCGGCACCGCCTCGAGTGATCTACCCAAGTCATCGTGTGGCTTGGCCAATCACGCTCTCCCTGATTCCGTTTTTTTATTGCCGGGCCCTTTGCCGGACATGCAAGCAAGTGTAATTTTTTAGTAACAAGAAAGCTGTAACTTCGTCTTTTTCCGAGCGGTTGGTGTTGGTTTTATCGGGAAACCACACTTAATTAGTAAGAGGGCTCAGCAAAATACAGCGCAACCGGGTGGGTGAGCGGTTTTTTGTATGCCACTGTGTCCACGCACTCCTGCGATACCAGCCCATACGCATCGCCCTTGGCAGGACACACCCGGGATACCTCGCGGCCTTCCAATGCCTGCATGGGCGGCTGCTTTCCCCGGCGCCGCGTTTCATCCCCTCACCACAAGGACCCGACCATGACCGCTCGCCGCCAATTCCTGGCCACCGCTGCCGCCGCCACAGCCGCCGCCTTTGCCATGCCTGATGCCTCGGCTTTTTTTTCGCTGGGCCGCGCGCCCACGGCCGCACCTGAGTTCGCGGGCATAGAGACCTGGCTCAACTCGGCGCCGCTGCGCATGGCGGATCTTCAGGGCAAGGTGGTGCTGGTCGATTTCTGGACCTATACCTGCATCAACTGCCTGAACCACCTGCCGGCCGTGAAGTCCTGGCATGAGAAGTACAAAAGCCAGGGCCTGGTGACGGTGGGTGTGCACACGCCGGAGTTCGCGTATGAAAAATCGACGAAGAACGTCAAGGCCGCGATGGAGCGCCTGGGCATACAGCATGCCGTGGCCCAGGACAACAGCTATGCCACCTGGCGCGCCTTCAGCAACAACTACTGGCCCGCGATTTACCTGGTCGACAAGAAGGGCATGATTGTCTACAGCCACTTCGGCGAGGGGCGCTACGCCGAGACCGAGAAGGCCCTACAGGCTTTGCTGGCCCAATAAGGCCGGCCCCGGGGCAAAATGCCGGGGTCACGCATTTTTCCAGGACAGCCATGCAGCAGCAGCCCGACCACATCCTCATTGTTGACGACGACCGCGAGATCCGGGAGCTGCTGGGCAGCTACCTCGAGAAAAATGGCTTGCGCGTGACCAAGGTGGAATCGGGCCGGCACATGCGCGCGGCGCTGGAGAACGCGGCGGTGGACCTCATCGTGCTGGACCTGATGCTGCCCGGCGAGGACGGCCTGACCTTGTGCCGCGACCTGCGCGCCGGCAAGCACAAGGCCATTCCCATCCTGATGCTGACCGCGCGCAACGAGGAGGCCGACCGCATCCTGGGCCTGGAGATGGGCGCGGACGACTACCTGGCCAAGCCTTTCGCGGCGCGCGAGCTGCTGGCGCGCATACGCTCGGTGCTGCGCCGCACGCGCATGCTGCCGCCGAATCTGCAGGTGGAGGAAAGCTCCCACCTGCTGAGCTTCGGCGACTGGCAGCTCGACACCACGGGCCGCCACCTGCTGGACGCCAGCGGCACGCTGGTGCCGCTCAGCGGCGCCGAGTACCGGCTGCTGCGCGTCTTCCTGGACCACCCGCAGCGCGTGCTGAATCGCGACCAGCTGCTCAACCTCACGCAGGGGCGCGACGCCGAATTGTTCGAGCGCTCCATCGACCTGCTGGTGAGCCGGCTGCGCCAGCGCCTGGGTGACGAGGCGCGCGAGCCGCGCTACATCAAGACGGTGCGCAGCGAGGGTTATGTGTTCAGCGCCGCGGTGCAGGGCCGGCCGGAGGCCGCATGACGGCGACACGTCCGCGCGGCTGGCCGCACAGCCTGTTCGCGCGGCTGATGCTGATCCTGCTGCTGGGCATACTGGCGGCCCAGGCCATGTCTTACCTGCTGGTGATGTATGAGCGCGGCCTGGTGGGCCGCGACCTGATGCTGGACAACCTCGAAAAAGACATCACGAGTTCCGTCGCCATCCTGGACCGCGTGCCGCCGGCCGAGCGCCCCAACTGGCTGCCGCTGATAGACCGCAAGAATTACCGCTACCAGCTGGACGGCGGCATCACCGATCAGGGCGGCGACAACGAGATCGCCGCGCGCGTCAGCGCATCGATCGCCCACGCGGTGGACAAGCGCTACCAGGTCACGGTCAATGCGATTCCCGGCGACCCCAAGCGTGTGCACATCCACCTGCTTCTGAGCGACGGTTCGCCGGTGACCATCAACCTCTGGGCCGCGGCCACGCCGATCTCGCCCTGGCTGCCGGCGCTGCTGCTGCTGCAGCTGTCGCTGCTGGCCGTCTGCGCTTTTTTTGCGGTGCGCATCGCGACCCAGCCGCTGCGGCGCCTGGCCCATGCGGCCGACGCGCTGGGCCCCGACCTCAAGGGCACGGCGCTGCCCGAAGGCGGGCCGACCGAGGTGGCGCGCGCCTCCAGCGCCTTCAACGCCATGCAGCGGCGCATTGCCGGCTACCTGGCCGAGCGCACGCAAATCCTGGCCGCCATTTCGCACGACCTGCAGACGCCCATCACGCGCATGCGGCTGCGCACCGACCTGATGGACGACGAAGAACAGCGCGGCAAGCTGCAGCACGACCTTGATGAAATGGTGGCCCTGGTGCGCGAGGCGCTGGCCTATGCGCGCAGCCTGCACGGCGCCGACGAGGCGCCGCGCAGGGTGGACCTCGACGCCCTGCTGGACACCTTGCGCTGCGACTACGAGGACGCCGGCAAGCAAGTCACGGTGAGCGGGCGGGTCGGCAGCCCCGTGATGAGCCGGCCGCTGGCACTGCGCCGCATCCTGAGCAACCTCAGCGACAACGCGCTCAAGTTCGGCAAGGAGGTCGAGCTGGCCGTGCAAGTCAATGCCGGCCAGGCCATAGAGATCTCGGTGCTGGACCGCGGGCCCGGCATTCCCGAAGCCGAACTCGAGGCGGTGCTGCAGCCCTTTTACCGCGTGGAAAGCTCCAGGAACCGCGATACCGGCGGCACCGGCCTGGGCCTGGCCATCGCGCAGCAGCTGGCCGCATCCATAGGTGCCCGCCTGAGCCTGGCCAACCGCAGTGGCGGCGGGCTGGCGGCGAGGCTGGTGCTGCCCGCTTCTTCGCCCGCTGAACCCTGACATCAAAAAAGCCGGCCTGCCCGATCACTCGGGCAGGCCGGCTTGGCCGTGCGCGGTCTGCAGGCTTAGAGCGGCTCTTAGACCAGGTTGATCTCCACATCGATATTGCCGCGCGTGGCCTTGGAGTAAGGGCACAGCTGGTGGGCCGCATCCACAATGGCGCGCGCCGTCGCGCTGTCCAGGCCCGGCAGGAGGACGTTCAGGCGTGCCTGCAGGAAGAAGGCCTCGCCGGCCGTACCCAGGTCCACCTCGGCATCGACGGCCACGCCGGCCGGCAGGCTGACTTTTTGCGCGGCGGCGGCACGGCCCATGGCGCCTATAAAGCAGGCCGACCAGCCCGCGGCGAACAGCTGCTCGGGGTTGGTGCCCTGGCCGGCGCTGCCGGGTGGAGAGAGCTTGATGTCCAGGCGGCCGTCGGCGCTGCGGGATTCCCCGTTGCGCCCGCCGGTGGTGTGGGTCTTGCCCGTGTACAGGACTTTGTCGAGATGGTTGATGGTGGTCATGGTGTTTTCCTTTTGGAGGGTTGAAGAAATTCTTATCCGCAGATTTCGCAGATTTACACAGATGAATGCAGACAAAAATCGTGATGCGCAGTCATGGCGCCGGCGTTTGAGGAGGCGAGGCCCTGAATGCAAATGCCTTTCTTAATCTGCGTAAATCTGCGTCATCTGTGGATTAAAAGGTTTTCTCGTATCGTCGATATCTCAGAAGCGCAATGTTGTGTACGCACGCGGCCGCTGGACACTCTGCGGTACAAATCTCCCGCACCCGTTGCGCGGCGATCAGCCTGGCCCGCGGCGCGCACGCCACACGACCGCAGGCCGGGAACTGATGCACTGGCAAGTGAGCGGGTTGCGCAGCTCATGCGCAAAGCCGCCCACCAAAAACGTCAAGGCCATCCAGAGTTTTTTCATGATGCTCAGCCAAAGGTGAAGGCATACACCTGCGCACCAGGGTCCAGGAACTCGATCTCGAACAAATGGTCGCCGGCCGAGGCCGGCAGCCTGACCAGCTGGTAGAGCCGATGCGCGTCAATCACGCCGCTGCCGTCCGCCGCGATGTCGCTGCCGTGGCTTTGGGCCGGCGGCTTGCCGTCGACAAGCACACGAAAGCGCACCGGCGCCGCGCCGGCATCACGGCCCAGCACCAGGTGCAGGTCGCGTGCGCGAAAGCGGTAAGCCAGGCGCGCGCCGGCCTGTAGCGCGACGGCGCGTTCGGCTTCCACCAGCCATTGCCCGCCCAAGGTCCAGTGGTTCAGCGCCACGCTCGCGGCCGCTTCGTAACGCTGCGCGCGGTCGGCCTGCAGGCCGCCGGCGGGCACAAAGTTCACCGCGCGCTCATGGCCCACATAGGTCTCGCCCGACAGCACCCGCTCGCCGGGTGCGGCCTGCACGCCCTCGCCCCGCACGGCGACCAGGCCGGCATCGCGCATGCCCTGGCCGCTTCTTTCGGCCAGCAGTTTCTGGATCAGGCGCTCGGAGGCTTCGTACTGCCCTTCGCCAAACACCTGGTGGCGCACCCTGCCCTGGGCATCGACAAAATACAGCGCCGGCCAGGCCTGGTTCTCGAAGCCGCGCCAGATCGCATGCCGGCTGTCGATGGCGACGGGGTATTGGATGCCCAGGTCCTTGACGGCCCTGCGTACATTGCCCTCGTTTTTTTCAAACGCGAACTCCGGCGAATGCACGCCGAGCACGACCAGGCCGGCCTCGCGGTATTTGTCGGCCCAGGCGCGGATATAGGGCAGCGTGCGCAGGCAGTTGATGCACGAGTAAGTCCAGAAATCAACCAGCACCACCTTGCCGCGCAGGTCGGCGCCGGCCAGCGGCGTCGTGTTGATCCAGCCGGTGGCGCCGGCCAGCGGCGCGAAGGTGCTGTCCTGCCAGGCTGTGGGTATGGATGCAGGTACGGGCGCAGTTTCGGCTTTTGCGGCGGCGAGCGGGATGGCATCGGCCACCGTCATTTGCCCATCGCGCGGCGCCTGCGCCTGAAAGACATTGATCAGCGTTTGCTCAATCCTTGAGGTGCTGCCCAATGACAGCCGGCTCAAGAGCCCGGTATCCAGCCCCGTGGCGATCAGCGCCACACCGGCCAGCACTGCCGCGCCCATGGCGCGCCTGGCCCATTGACTGATGCCCAGGGAACGCCGCAGCAGCGCATACACGCGCCCACCCACCAGCAGCGACAGCGCCAGTGAAGTCGCCGCGCCGCCGGCATAGGCCAACAGCAGCAAGGAGGTGCCCGCGTTCGCGCCCTGGATCGCCGCGCCCGTGAGGATCAGGCCCAGCACCGGCCCCGCGCAGGGCGCCCACAGCAAACCGGTGGCCACGCCCAGCACCAGCGAAGACAGCAGCGAAGGGTTCCCGCCTTCGCCGCCTTCACCGGAAGAGGCGATGCGCGCGCCCAGCGCCACCAGCGGCCGGGCCAGGCGGTCGGCCAGTTGCGGAAACAGCAAGGTCAGCGCAAACACGGCCAGCAGTCCCAGCGCCGCGATGCGCCCGTATTCATTGGCCTGTACCGCCCAGCCGCCGCCCACGGCGGCCAGCGTGGCCACCGAGGTAAAGGCCAGCGCCATGCCCAGCAGCATGGGCAGGCCGTTGCGCAGGAAAGGCTTACCGGCGCGCGCCAGCACAAAAGGCAGGACCGGAAGAATGCAGGGGCTGACGATGGTCAGCACACCGGCGGCAAAGGCAAGGATGAGAAAGCTCATGGCTGGGCGGTTTCAGGAGTGGGCACCCCGTGATTGAACCGCCTTTGCGTATCCGCGCTGTGTCGCCCGCACCGCCTCATGGCATGCGGCTGTATCCGCGGCCGGCGCGGATACACAGGCATACAAAACCGTGGCCGGTCCCGCCTGGCGCGCCTGCAGCGGCCGCCCCACGGCACACAAAACTTACCCTCAGTTGCTGTGGGCTACCCTGTGGATAAACCTTTGCACAGGCCCGCGGAGCCGCGCCGGCATTGGCGCGCCGCCGGATGCCCAAAATTTGACCATCCCGGCGTCCGGCGTGGCCCGGGCACCACCGGGGGCTTCAGGCCGCCATCGCCACCTCCAGCGCGCGCGACGCGGCGGCGGCCGCGGCCGCCACCAGCGCCGGGCGCGCCTGGCCGCGCTGGGCCGCCTTGTCGCGGTTGGCGCGTTGCACTGCCGCCACGTCGATGATGAGCGCAACATTGCCGTCGCCCAGGATGGTCGCGCCCGAAATGCCGGGCACCTTGCGGTAATTGGTCTCCAGGTTTTTCACCACGACCTGGTGCTGGCCCACGAGCTGGTCGACCAGCAGCGCGAAGCGCGTGCCCTCGGCCTGCACAATGACAGCGATGCCCTGGGTGGGCACACGCACCGCGCCGGCCACGTCGAAGAGTTTGTGCAGTTCGAGCAGGGCCAGGTATTCGCCGCGCACATGCATGACGTGCTCGTCGGCGGTGATGGAGTGCACGTCCTTGTCCAGCGGCTGCAGCGACTCGATGACGTAGTTCAGCGGCAGGATGTAGACCTCCTCGCCGACCTTGACCGACATGCCATTGAGGATGGCCAGCGTCAGCGGCAGCACGATGCGAATCGTCGTGCCCTTGCCCTGGACGGAGGCGATCTCCACATGGCCGCCCATTTCATGGATGTTGCGCTTGACCACGTCCATGCCGACGCCGCGGCCCGACACGTCGGTAACCGCCTCGGCGGTGGAAAAACCCGGCGCGAAGATCAGCTGCCAGACGTCCTCGTCCGGCATGGATTCGCTGACCGGCATGCCCTGCTGCAGCGCCTTGGCCAGGATTTTTTCGCGCACCAGGCCGCCGCCGTCGTCCTTGACCTCGATCACGATGCTGCCGCCCTGGTGCTGGGCCGACAGCGTCAGCCGGCCCACCGGGTCCTTGCCGGCATAGGCGCGGCGCTCCGGGCCTTCGATGCCGTGGTCCAGGCTGTTGCGCACCAGGTGGGTGATGGGGTCGATGATGCGCTCGATCAGGCTTTTGTCGAGTTCGGTTTCCTTGCCGACCGTGACCAGCTGCACCTGCTTGCCGAGCTTGGCCGAGAGGTCGCGGATCAGGCGCGGGAAGCGGCTGAACACATAGTCCATGGGCATCATGCGTATGGACATGACGGACTCCTGCAGGTCGCGCGCATTGCGCTCCAGGTGGCCCATGCCGCTGAGCAGGCGCTCATGCACCACCGGGTCCAGCAGGGAGGCGGTCTGCGTCAGCATGGACTGGGTGATCACCAGCTCGCCGACCAGGTTGATGATCTGGTCGACTTTTTCGACGTCCACGCGTATCGAGCTCGATTCCTTGTTCTGCACCGCGGCGGCGGCCGGCGCGTTTGCGGCGGCGGGCGCGGACTGGCTTGCAGGCTGCGGCGCGGCCGCTTCAACTTGCTGCGCCTCCACCGGCTGGGCTGGCGCAGCGGGCGCGCCCTCCTCGCGGATATCGATCTGCTCGGCCTCGATGATGAAACAGCAGACCGCAATCACGTCGTTGCCGTCGCAGCCGGTCTTGAGCCAGATCGTCAGGCTGCCTTCTTCCTGGGTCTGCGCCGTCACCTGGCCCAGGTTGGCCATCTCTTCGCTGAGCAGCTTGCAGTCGTTCTCCGACACCTTGGAAAAGCGCACCTTCAGGGTCCGCTCGGCCGCAGCCACGGGCTCTGCCTGCGGCTGGGCCACGGGTGCCGGCGCCGGCGGCGCGGCCACAACGGGCGGCGCGGGCGGCGTTCCACCGGCTTCCAGCGCGAGCTGCTGCAGCACCGCGCAGATCTCGGCCACCATGCCGGCTTCGGGCTCGGTGCCGGCCCTGTAGGCGCTCAATTGTTTTTGCAACACGTCCTTGGTCTCCAGAAAGGCATCCATCATCTTGGTATTGAGTTTGAGCTCGCCGTGGCGCGCCCGGTCCAGCAGGTTTTCCAGCAGGTGGGTGGTGTCGGTCAGCGCGACAAAACCGAAGGTGGCCGCACCGCCCTTGATGGAATGCGCGGCGCGAAACACCGCGTTGAGGTGTTCGCCGTCGGGCGCCTCCAGGTCCAGGCCCAGGAACAGCTGTTCCATCTCGGCCAGCAACTCGTCGGCTTCTTCAAAAAATGTCTGGTAGAACTGGGTGATGTCCATAGGGGAAAGGTTTCTCTTGTTGGCTGCCGCGCCGGCCTCAGGCCCGCGCCGGGTTCATCAGGCTGCCCACCACGGCCAGCAGCGTGTCGGGCTCTATCGGTTTGCACAGCCAGCCGGTGGCGCCGGCCTGCCGCGCGTCGGCCTTGCTGGCCTCGTTGCTCAGGGTGCTGAGCACCAGGATGGGTAGGGCCGCGGAGGCCGGCCGCGCGCGCAGCCGGCGCGTGAGCTCGCAGCCGTCCATGGGGACCATGGTCCAGTCGGTCAGCACCAGGTCCACGGGGGTGTCCACAATCCGCTCCAGCGCGGCCTGGCCGTCGCCGGCCAGCAGCACCTGGTAGCCGCCCTCTTCGAGGACGGCGGAATTAAGGTGGCGCATCACGGCCGAGTCGTCGACCACCAGGATGGTTTTTTTGTGCATCAGGTCCGGCTTTCAGGTTGGGCGGGGCCGGGGTTCAGCGCCCGCGGCGCGCCGGCCGGCTTGATCCCGGCACCGGCGCTGTTGGCGGCCCGCGCGCCCTTGCCGGCCGCCAGGAAAGGCGCGCTGGCGGTCGCGGCATTGCCGTTTTCGATGTCGGCCTGCGCGCGCTTGTTGAGCACCAGGATGCTGATGCGCCGGTTGACCGCCGCGTAAGGATCGTCGTTGTTCAGGTGCACGCTGGACGAGACGCCCATGACGCGCAGGATCTTGCCGTCCTGCATGCCGCCGGCCACCAGCTCGCGCCGCGAGGCATTGGCCCGGTCGGCCGACAGCTCCCAGTTGCTGTAGGACTTGCCGCCCTGCGAGTACACGGTGGCGTCGGTGTGGCCGGACAGCGTGAGCTTGTTGGGCTGCTCGTTGAGCACCGGGCCTATCTCGCGCAGGATGCTGCGCATATAGCTCACCACCACGGCGCTGGAGCGGTCGAACATGGGCCGGTTGTTGCTGTCCACGATCTGGATGCGCAAGCCCTCGGGCGTGATGTCGATCAGCAGCTGGGGCCGGAACTGCCTGAGCACCGGGCTGGACTCGATCATGTTGTCCAGCCGCTCCTTGAGCGCTTCCAGGCGCTGGCCGTCGTCCGGGTCCTTGCCGCTGTCAGCGGCCGCCTGCCGGACTTCGCCGTCCGCATGGCTGGGGTCGGCGCCGCCGCCGGGAATCACGTTGGTGCTGGTGCTGCTTTTTTTGCCCCCGGCCAGGGCGACCCGCAGCGGCATCTTGAACTGGTCGGCGATGCCCTCGAGCTGCCTGGGCGAGGAGATGCTCAAAATCCACAGCACCAGGAAGAAGGCGAACATGGCCGTCATGAAATCGGCGAAGGCGATCTTCCAGGCGCCGCCATGGTGGGCGGCCGCTTTCACGGGGCGCCGTATGACGATGATTCTTCGCGCGGTCTCGCTCATGGCAATGTCGCCGGATTGCGTTGGCCGGCCGCCTCAGCGCGCCTTGACCTCGCGCACATGGCCGTCCAGCTCGGTGAAGGACGGCCGCTCGGTCGAGTACAAAATCTTGCGGCCGAACTCCACCGCGAGCTGCGGCGCATAGCCGTTGAGGCTGGCCATCAGCGTGACCTTGATGCACTGGTAGGCCTTGAGCGACTCCGCCACCTTGTGCTCGATGAGCGTGGCCAGCGGCGACACAAAACCGTAGGCCAGCAGGATGCCCAGGAAGGTGCCGACCATGGCATGCGCGATCAGCTGGCCCATCTCGGCCGGCGGCAGGTCGGCCGAGGCCAGCGCGTGCACCACGCCCAGCACGGCCGCCACGATGCCCAGGGCCGGCAGCGCGTCACCCACGCGCGCCAGGCTGTGGGCCGGGACCTCCGCCTCGTGCTTGTAGGTTTCGAGTTCGTGCTCCATGAGCTGCTCGATCTCGAAGGGGTCGGTGTTGCCGCTCACGATCAGGCGCAGGTAGTCGGTCAGGAACTCCAGCACCCGCGCGTCACCCAGGATCACGGTGTAGGGCGCGAACAGCGGGCTGTTGTGCGGGTCGTCGATCTCGGACTCCAGCGCCATCATGCCGTCCTTGCGGCCCTTGGACAGCAGCACGTAGAGCAGGGCCAGCAGCTCCATGTAGAGCGCCTTGTCGTGTTTTTTCGAGCTGGCCAGCAGCTTGGGCAATTCCTTGAGGGTGGCGCGTATGGTGCGGCCGTCGTTGCCCGCGACGAAGGCGCCCACGGCGGCCCCGCCGATGATGAGCAGCTCCAGCGGCTGGTACAGCACCCCGAAATGCCCGCCCATCATGGCGTAGCCGCCAAAGACGGAGGCGACGACGACAAGGTAGCCGATGATGACAAGCATGGGGTTCTCCTGCGGATCTGAAAAAGAAAAGCCGCCCCGCCCTCAGGCGGTGCGCGAACTGTTCATCACATTGGCGAGCCACTGCGACGAGGAGATCGCGGGCGTGCCGCCGGCGGCCGCGGGGCTGCCGCCTTCGGCCTCGTCGCGCTTGGCGCCCGAGGGGCGGGTCTTGCCGGCGCGCGAAGGCGGGCGGCACAGCACGCACACATAGTTGCTCTGCGAGTCATGGGCGTGGGCGACAAACAGGCCCGTGCAGCGCGTGCAGGTGCTCAGCTGTAGCATGTCGCTGTCGAAAAAACGCACCAGCGTCCAGGCCCGCGTGAAGTCCAGCACCGGCTCGCCGCCCTGCTGCTGCACCTGCTCGATGTACAGGCGGTAGCTCTTGATGATGGCGTTGATGCGCGTGCAGCCGCCATGGACCACCATGAAGCGGTAGATGTTGTAGAACATCGACGAGTGGATGTTGGACAGCCAGGTCATGAACCAGTCCGTGGAAAAGGGCAGCAGGCCCTTGGGCGGCGAGGTCCCCTTGAGCTCCTTGTAGAGCTTGATCAGGCGGTCCCGGCTCAGGCTGGTTTCGGCCTCCAGGAACTGCAGGCGGGCGCCCAGCTTGATCAGGTCCATGGCCAGGTGGATTTCCCTGGCCTCCACGATGACGCTTTTACCGGCCATGGCGGTTTCCGGGCAAAAAGCGGCTTGAAGCCGAAACGCGGGACATCACCGGACCGCCTCAAGCTGCTGGCCCGACAGCAGGATCGCGGCATGCGCCTGCTGCAGCGCCGGGTTCTTGCCTTCCAGGGTCAGCGCCGACAGCATGGGATGGTCGTCGAAGCGGAAACGGCACAGCAGCAGGCTGGAGCCCGCCAATTTCACAATCTGGGAAAGCGACAGGCTGCCCAGCAGGTCAGCCAGCTCCCGGCTCATGCCGAGCCGGTACATCGCCAGCGCAATGTCCTCCGTCACCAGCCGCTTGGCGAGCAGCAGGTAGGCCAAATTCAAGTCGCCAATGTCGTTGGCGGTACCAGTGTCAATCACGTTGCGTTCCTGTTCTTTCAAAATTTGCATGTAGAGCGGTGAACGAGTCATCCATCACAGTCAATTTCGTCACCTGTCACAGATTGATTGAGCGGCTTGTCGTACGACTTCCCCTCAATTGCAATTTTTAACACATTAAACTGACAATTACATGAACAAATCAAATTTATCAATTAAGTAACATTTAAGCGTCAAAACAAGAAAATTTAGTAACGAACCGAAGAATTTAATGAAAATATGGGTATTTCAGGCTGATAGAAAATCGATTGACTAGTGTTTAAGTACTCGTTTCTTCATTTTCTAATTGATGGACCCATGTGAGCATTTCTGCAACAGCGAGGTACAAATTTGGCGGAATTCTGCTATCCAGATCTACATGCATTAACAATTTCACCAATTCCAGGGAGGCGTGAACGTAAAGGCCGCTGTCTTTTGCGCGCTGGACAATGGCTTCGGCGACCGCGCCATAGCCCTTGGCCACCACGGTTGGCGCCTCGCCGGCGGCGCCCAGGGACAGCGCCACGGCTTCGGCGCGGGGGCCCCGCGGGCTGCCGGCCCGGTCGGCTTCCCCCTCATCGGACGACCTGTCAGGCATCGCCATTTCCCCCTGAATCCGCCAAATCTGCGGAATCGGCCATACCGGCCGCGCCGCCTACGCGCAAGTCCGTGAGCGCCAGCCCCACGCCTTGCAGGCGCCGCGACAGCTGGTCGCCGGCCTGCTTGAGCACGGCCGCCGTACCGTCCCGCGAGGCGTCCAGGCGCAGCTGCAGCGCTGCGCCGTTAAGCCCCAGGCGCACGTCCAGCGTTCCCAGCCGGGGCAACTGGAGCGTCATGCGCGTGACCCAGGCGGCTGGCGCGCTTTCCGCGCCGCCTTCGCCGGCCTGGCGCTCGCGGCCTGGCTCGGGCTCCTGGCGTTCCTGACATATCTCCCAGTCCATGGGTACGCCGGGCCAGCCCTCGCCGCTCCAGCGGAACACCGGCTGCGCCAGCATCTCGAGCTGCTGGCGCACCAGGCCCAGGGCGTCGGGATGTATCGCCGCCGCGGGATGGCCGGCGCGCGCGCTGTCCACGGAAGCAACGCTGGAAACGGGCAGGTCGGCCTCGGGCAGTGAAAAATCGTGCGGGTTGGGCGGCGCCGGCTCCGGCAAGCCGCTGGGTCCGTAGGTCACGGCCGGGCCGGTTTTGCCCAAGGACGCCGCCAAAAAAGAGGTGGCCGGCGGTGCGGCCGCTTCCGGTTTTTCCAGCGTCCCCGGAGTTTGCAGCACCGGCCCGGCATCGGGCGTAGCAGGTGAAACAGGCGGGACGGGCGGCAACGCCGCCATCTCTTCCAGCAGCAACGCGAGAGAGACCAGCGTGGAACCGACGGCACCAAGCTGTGAGGGGGTGCTCACATCCGCCTGCTGCGCAGCGGCGGCCGGCAAAGCCAGGCCGGCCTGCGGCTCGCGTGCCAGCTGCGCCAGCGTACGCTGGCCGGCCGTGAATTGCTGCAGATGCGATTCGTAAAAAAGGCCGGATTCGGCCACCGTGCGCGCCAGCGCGGCCGCCAGCACCRGCACCGCGGAGGCCCGCATGTCGGGCTGCAGCGCCGCCTGGCCGCGCACGGCGGGCGTGCTGCCCACCGGGAGCTCCAGCAGCGCGCTGACCGTGCGCGCGGCCGCGCTTAGGGTGACGGCGGCTTCGGCCCTGGCAGGGGCCGGGCTTGCCGGGATGCCGCTGCGAGCGACAAGACCCACGCCCAGCTCGCGCTGCAATGCCCCGCGCGAAGGCAGGCGGATGTCGTTGTCCACCTTCTGCACATTCGCCACAGCGCCCGGGCCGGCGATTTCTGCCTGCGCCTTCAGCGGTACCAGGTCCACGCGCTGCCCCAGCCGCGTGGCCAGCAAGGTGTCCACCAGAGGCGTCACGCCGCTCATGGCAGGTAGGCGTCGTCCGGCTGGCCGTAGGCCCTGTGCAGGCTGCGCTGCCGGTCCAGGCTTTTCATGACGCCGACCAGCTTGGACAGCTGGGGCATGATCATGTTGACGATTTCACTCGAGTTGGCGCTGATGCGGCCCAGCAGCACATATTTGCGCGCCGACTGCGCCTCGTCCAGCGTGCTCAGCGGCTCTATGTCCTTCAGGCGCTCCACCATGCTGCTGCACTGCCCTTCCAGCCGGGGCAGCTCGCCCCACTGCTTGGCGCGCGCCAGCACCAGCATGCGCTCGGTCAGCGGGGCGATCTGCTCGTAGCAGTGCATCACTTCACTTTGTGATCCCATGCCTCAAGCCCCCGTGGAAAAACGCGACACCGCGGGCGCGGCCGGCACCTGCGGCGGCCGCGGCCGCTGCGGATCGATCTCGCGCCAGGCCGAGCTCACGCTGTCCAGCAGCCGGTCGGCCTCGTCCAGCAGCGCCGGGTCGTTGCGCAGGTTGGCATACAGCAGGCGTTGCGTGACATAGGCGTAAAACGCCGACAGGTCCGCCACCAGCTGGGCGCCGGCCGCGCCCGCGGCGTCCGCATCCAGGCTGGCCTTCAGGCCGTTGTCGACGATGTTGATGGCCTTGGAAATGGCCTGGCCCTTGGCGCCGATGTCCTTGTTCGCCATGTGGTGGCGCGCCATCGCGATGGCCGTCTTGGCGCCGTCGAACAGCATGGTGATCAGCTGGTGCGGCGAGGCGCTCATGGCCGCGCTCTCGGTGCCGACCTTGGCATAGGCGCTGGCGCCCGGGTGGTAGCTATAGGGTTGGGTGTGGGGCTGGGTGTGCATCGGGAGTAACGGCCGGCTGGCTTATTTGCTCGAATTGCTCGAGCTCATGTTGGCGAATTGCTGGGTCAGGTAGCTGGCGGTGGAGTTCATGCGCGAGACCAGCAGGTCCAGCTGGGTGAACTGCGCCTTGTAGCGCGCGATCGTCGCGTCCACCCGGCTCTGGGTCGCGGTGTACTGGCTGTCCAGCGACTTCAGCGTGGTCTCCACGCCGGTCGCGGCCGCGCTGATCATGCCGGTGCTGCTGGTGAAGCCGTCCAGCAGCGAGGACACCTGCTTGGCTATGCCGCCCGTCGTTCCGTTGCCGGCGAACAGCTCGGCCACCGCGCCCTGCTTGTCCGCGAACGCGGCCTTGAGCTTGGACGCGTCGAAGGCCAGGGTGCCGTCCTTCTGGAAGCTCACGCCGACCCGCGACAGCACCTTGAGCTCGCCGGCCTGCGGCGTGTTGAGCGCCGCGCGTATGCGCGTCTGTATGGTGCGCAGCGTGGAGTCGCCGACCAGGGCCGCGCCGGTCTGTTTTTCGGTGTCGTATTTGGTCAGCTGCGCCGCCGTGGTCTGCAGGCTGTTGTAGGCCGTGACGAAGCCGGTGATGGCCGCCTCCACCGCCGAGGTGTCCCGGCTCACCGTCAGCGTGCTGGTGCCGGTTTTCGCCAGCGTCATGGTCACGCCGGGCGCGGCATCGACCACCGTGTTGGTCTTGGAGGTCACCGGGATGCCGTTGACCTTGAGCGCCGCATTGCCGGCCGCCGCCGTCTGCCGCAGGGCCTGCGCGCCCGAAGCGTCGTGATTGAGCAAGCCCTGCAGGCTGGCGTCGCCGGCGACGGAAATGCGCATGCTCGAAGCTTCGCCGGTTTCCTTGGAGGTCAGCACCAGGCGGTAGGGCGACGCGCCGCCGTCATTGACGATGCTGGCCGTCACGCCGATGTCGGTGCTCTTGTTGATCGCGTCGCGCAAGCCCTCCAGCGAGTTATTGCTGTCGTCGATCACGATGGACTTCGCGGCGCGCGCGGCGTCCGGCGTGAAGCTCGCGCCGCTGTAGGTGCCGCTGGCCTCACTGAACGTGCCGCCCGAGATGCTGCCGAAATCAATGGTGACGGTGCCCTTGCCCACCGCGGCCTTGGTGCTGGAGACACCGGCCGCGGCCAGCGACTGCGCGCTGGCCAGCCGGCTCACGTCCACCGTGTAAATGCCGGCGGTGGCCGAGGCCTGGCCCGTGGCCGAGAGCACGTCGCTCGCGCTCGAAGTGGCCTTGATGCCCTGGAACAAATTGGCGTCGGACAGCTTGGCCGCCGCTGTCTGCAGGGTGCTGAGCGCGTTCTTGAGCGTGCCGTAGGCCGACAGCTTCGCGGTGTAGCTGATCTGCTGCTTTTGCAGCAGCACCAGCGGCTGGCTTTCCGCCTTGGTGAGGTCGGTGAGCAGGTCGTTCAGGTTCAGGTTGGACCCGACGCCCAGGCTTGAAATCGATGCCATGAAATATTCCTCAATCTTCTTGAATGAAAGTGCTGCCCACACAACCCAGCGAAGCGGTCCTGGCCAGGCGCGTCGCCGCAGACAGTGCAGCAGCACGGCAAGGCGACGCAACAACGCCGGGAGGGTTTTTGAGCGGCACTAAACGGCCTGGTGGACCAGCAGGCCCTGTAGCTTGCCGAGCGCGCGCGAAATCCGCACCACCTCTTCCGAAGGCATCTGCCGGATCAGCTCGCCACTCTCCACGTCGACCACCTTGACGACCATGGTGTCGGCCTCCTTGTCGAACTCGAACTGCACGCCGATGGAGGACATGCGCAAGGACTCGTTGATCTCGGCCAGCGCGCTGCGTTCGCGTTCGGGCTGCGCCTTGGGCGGGGGTTCGGCCGGCAGCTCGCGGGCCGCGCCGGCGCGGGCTGAAGGGGCGGGCGGCAGCGGCGCGGCATCGCGCCACGCGGCGGCCGTCGCGGTCGTGGCGGCATTGGCGGCGTTGGCGGAAATAGTCATGCGGGGCTCTCCTCGGAAAATCGCTAGGCACTCCCGCCTGGTGCCCCAAGCGGGAGTGCGTAGCGCAGGCGGCCGAAGCCGCCTGGCTTGCACACGGCGAGGGCGCGCCTTCCGAAAAAGGCGCGCCTTGCGCGATTAACGCAGCAGGGACAGAACGCCCTGGGTCGTCTGGTTGGCCTGGGCCAGCACGGAGGTACCGGCCTGTTGCAGGATGTTGGCGCGCGTCATGTTGGACACTTCGGTCGCGTAGTCCGCGTCTTCGATGCGCGAGCGCGAGGAAGACAGGTTGGTCACCGTGGTGCCCAGGTTGGAGATCACCGAGTCAAAACGGTTTTGCACCGCGCCCAAAGAACCGCGCAGGTCGTCCACCACCTTCAGGGCGGCGTCGATCTTCTTGAGCGCGTTGCCGGTGGCGGCGCCGGCGAATTCGGCCGTGGGCGTTGCGCCGCTCAGCACGATGTCGGTGCCGTCAACCGTGTTGCTGCCGGCTGCGCCGGTGTCGGTCAGCGCGGCCTGGATGCCGGCCAGGCCGTAGTTCTTGCCCTGGATGGAGACGAAGGCGGTCACGGTGCCGGCGGCATCGGTGCCGACCTTGACGGGCTGGGTCGTCAGGGTCACGGCGGCCGCGACGCCGTTGGCGGGATCGGTGAAATCGACCGTGGCCGTGTTCAGCGTCACGGCGCCGGTGGCGGGCGCCACGGAAGCCGCGTAGAAGTCGTCACCGCTCTTGACCACCCAGTTCGCCGTGGGGGCGCCGGCGGCGGTCAGCACGTTGTGCAGGGACAGGTCGGCAGCGTTGACCGTGGAGCCGGTGGCTGCGGTCAGGGCCGTGGCGACGGCGCTCAGGTCGGTGGCAACGGGTGCGCCGGCGCCTGGGTCGACCGTGAGGGCTGCCGCGCTGACGTTCAGCGCGTTGCTGGCGACCGAGAAGCCGGTCATCTTCAGGCTGGCGGAGTCGATCTGCTTGAGGTTGATGTCGATGGTTTCGCCGTCGTTCGCGCCGACCTGGATGCTCAGCTTGTTGTTGGCGGCCAGCACTTTCACGCCGTTGAAGTCGGTCTGTGCCGAGGTGCGGTCGATTTCTTCCAGGCGCTGGGTGATTTCAGCCTGGATCGAAGCCTTGTCGGCCACCGAGTTGGAACCGTTGGCCGACTGCACGGCCAGTTCGCGGATGCGCTGCAGGTTGCTGTTGATTTCGGTCAACGCGCCTTCAGTGGTCTGCGCCAGCGAGATGCCGTCGTTGGCATTGCGCTGCGCGACAGCCAGGCCCTTGATGTTGGCCGTGAAGCGGTTGGCGATGGCCTGGCCGGCCGCGTCGTCCTTGGCGCTGTTGATGCGCAGGCCCGAGGACAGGCGCTGGATCGCCGTGTTCAGCGAAGACTGCGACTTGTTGAGGTTGTTCTGCGTGAGCAGGGAAAGCGAGTTGGTATTGATGACTTGGGCCATGAGGGACTCCTGATTACATAGGTTGTGGACTCCGGCTAACTTGCCGTCACGCTGGCCTTGCCTGCCATGACAGTCTGCAAGCCACCGTTGTCCAGCTTATCGGCCGGGCCGATTCAAACCTTTAGCGGGCGGCCGAAAATAATTCGCGCCCGCCCCTCATCACGCCGGCATGTTCATGATTTCCTGGTAGGCCGCGACCACGCGGTTGCGCACCTGCAGGCCCATCTGGAAACCGATGTTGGCCTTTTGCATGTCGACCATCACGTCGTTGAGCGCCACGCCGGGCTTGCCCAGCTCGAAGGCCTCGGCCTGGCTGTAGGCGTTCTGCTGGGTCTCGCTGATGCGGTCCAGCGATTTTTTGAGCTCGCCCGCGAAGCCGCCGCCAGCGGCCTCGCCGCCTTGCGCCGCTGAAGGGGCCGAAGCCTGGGCCAGCGCGCGCATTTGCTGCAGCACGGACTCGATCGAAGAAATAGCCATGGTGTTTCTTTCAGGCGCGTGCGCGCCCCTGGGTTGGATGACGGCATGAAGCGTAGCGGCGGGGCCGGCGCGCGCATCAGGCCAAAAGACGGCAAAAGCCCCGGCTATTCGGCGGATCGGGAAGCCCGAGCGGCTCTGACAATTCTTCACAAGGACCCGCCCGGCACCCCTCCCGTGCGCGGATGCCGGTCGCCTCTTCGCTTCATCGCCTCAGTCATTGAATAAGACCTGTTGTATGCCAACTGTTGTTCCGGCCGCACGGCCACCACGCAGCCTCCGCTTCATCGCCGCGCCTTCCCGCGGCGCGTTGACGGCGGCCGGGTGAGCGCGTGAACTCCGCCGCACTGGGCGCCGACACGGCCCTGCCCAAAGCACCGCCATGGCTGGCGCAGCTGCGCGCCAACCCGCGCCTGCCGCTGATGCTGGGCGCGTCCGCCGCGGTGGCCGCCGTCGCCGCGCTGTGGCTGTGGAGCCGCGCGCCCGACTACGGCGTGCTCTACAGCAACCTGTCCGACCGCGACGGCGGCGCCATCATCGCGTCGCTGCAGCAGATGAACATCCCCTACAAGTTCACCGAGGGCGGCGGCGCGCTGCTGGTGGCGGCCAACAAGGTGCCCGAGGCACGCCTGCGCCTGGCCGCCCAGGGCCTGCCCAAGGGCGGCACCGTCGGCTTTGAACTGATGGACGCGCAGAAATTCGGCACCAGCCAGTTCGCCGAGCAGGTCAACTACCAGCGCGCCCTCGAAGGCGAGCTTGCGCGCTCCATCAATTCCATTTCCGCCGTCGAGTCGGCGCGCGTGCACCTGGCGCTGCCCAAGCCCTCGCTGTTCGTGCGCGACCAGAAAAAACCCAGCGCCTCCGTGGTGCTGAGCCTGCACCGCGGCCGCAGCATCGACGAAGGCCAGGTCAGCGCCATCGTGCATCTGATCTCCAGCAGCGTGCCCGAGCTCTCGGCCAAAAGCATCACCGTGGTCGACCAGGCCGGCAACCTGCTCTCGGCGGCCAACGCCGGCACGCGCGGCCTGGACGTGAGCCAGCTCAAATACACCCAGGAAATCGAGCAGGGCTACATCCGCCGCATCGAAGCCATCCTGCAGCCCATCCTGGGCGCGGGCAATGTGCATGCGCAGGTGGCCGCCGACATCGACTTTTCAGTCGTCGAGAACACCGACGAAAAATTCCGCCCCAACCAGGAACCCGGCACCGCCGCCATACGCAGCCAGCAGTCCAGCGAGTCCGGCCAGGGGGGCGGCGGTCCGGCCACGGGCGTGCCCGGCGCATTGACCAACCAGCCGCCGCCGGACCCGGTCGCACCCATCACCGCGCCTTCGCAGATCAAGCCGGGCACACCCGCCGGCACGCCACCCGGTACGGCCCCCGGGGCCCAGCTCAAGATGAGCGCCGAACTCGGCTCGGCCGGCGCGGCGCCGCGCGCCGCGGGCACGGGCGGCAACTCGCGCAGGGACGTCACCACCAATTACGAAGTGGACCGCTCCATACGCCACACACAGCAGGGCGCGGGCGGCATCAAGCGCCTGTCGGTCGCGGTGGTGGTCAATTACCGCGGGGGCACGGGCGCCGGCAAACGAGCGGCCCTGACGGCGGCCGAACTCGAGCAGATCCGCAACCTGGCGCGCCAGGCCATGGGTTTCAGCGCCGAGCGCGGCGACTCGCTCAACGTGGTCAACAGCCCCTTTGCCGCCGACACCGAAACCCCCGAGCTGCCGCTGTGGCGCCAGCCCGAGAACATCGAGATCGCCAAGTCCTCGGGCAAATACCTGCTGCTGGGCTTGCTGGCGCTTTATCTGTGGCTGGCCGTGCTGCGGCCGCTGCTGCGCAAACACCTGCAGCCCGCGCCGGCGGCGGCGTTCGCTGCGGACGCGGACATTGATGCCAAGCCGGTTGAAGCGGCCAGCGCGCAGGCGCAGGCCCTGGAGAAGGAACAGCGCGAACGCCGCGAGCAGCGGCACCAGGCCAACCTCCAGTATGCGCAGGACATGGCGGCCAAGGAGCCGGCCATGGTGGCCATGCTGATCAAACACTGGACGGAAAAAAATGGCGGATGAAGGCATGCGCAAAAGCGCCATCCTGTTGATGTCGCTGGGTGAGGCCGGCGCCGGCAGCGTGCTGCAGCACCTGCCCCAGCATGTGGTGCAAACCCTGGGCAAGGCCATGGCCGGCCTGGCCCAGGTCAGGCGCGACGAGGTCAGCGAGGTGCTGCGCGAGTTCCGCGAGGAAACCGAGCAGTACTCGGCCACGCATGTGGACGCCGGCAGCTACCTGCGCGCCGTGCTCAACAAGGCCCTGGGCAACACCCGCGCGGCCGACCTGCTGGAGAGTATTTCCCAGCCCGACAGCTCGACCAGCGGCATAGACCGCCTGAACCAGCTGGAGGCGACCGAGGTCGTCGAGCTGATACGCGACGAACACCCGCAGATCATCGCCACCCTGCTGGTGCACCTGGACCGCGACAAGGCCGCCGACGTGCTCGAGCAGCTGCCCGAGCGCGTGCGCCACGACGCCGTGCTGCGCGTGGCCACCTTCGGCGGCGTGCAGCCGGCCGCCCTCAAGGAGCTGACCGACGTGCTCACCGACATGCTGTCGGGCGAAGGCGTCAAGCGCAGCCGCCTGGGCGGCATACGCGCGGCCGCCGAGATCGTCAACATGATGAGCAGCGCCCAGGAGGAAAGCGTCATCAAGCATGTGCGCGAGCACGACGAGGCGCTGGCGCAGAAGATGATCGACGAGATGTTCCTGTTCGAGAACCTGCTCGAGCTCGAGGACCGCAGCGTGCAGCTGCTGCTCAAGGAGGTCGAGTCGGAGTCGCTGATCATCGCGCTCAAGGGCGCGCCGCTGGAGCTGCGCGACAAATTCCTCAAGAACATGTCGCAGCGCGCCGCCGAGATGCTGCGCGAGGACATCGAGATGCGCGGCCCGGTGCGCGTCTCACAGGTCGAGGCCGAACAAAAGGGCATCCTGCAGATCGTGCGCCGCCTGGCCGATGCCGGCGAGATCGTGCTCGGCGGCCAGGGCAACGACTCCTATGTATAACAAGCCCGCCAACACACCGCGCGCCGGGCCGCCCTTCGCGCGCCGCGCCAACGGCGCCAAGGAAGCGCTCACCGCCTGGGAGCGCTGGGAAATGACGGCCATCGCGCAAGACCCCGCGCCCGACCTTGCCCCCGAACCCAAACCCGCGCCCGTGGTCGCGCCGCTCAAGCCCGAAGTGCTGATCAACGACGTCGAGCTGGCCCAGCTGCGCCTGCAGGCCCTGCGCAGCGGCGAGGCCGAAGGCTTTCGCCAGGGCTTCGCCCAGGGCCAGGCGCAGGGCCGCGAGCAGGCCATCGCCGAAGTCCAGGCCGAGGCGCGGCAGCTGCGCGCGCTGGCGCAAACCTTGCCCGACGCGCTGCGCGGCGCCCAGGCCGAAATCGCCGACAACTTGCTGGCGCTGGCGCTGGACATCGCGCGCCAGGTGCTGGGCCAGGCCCTGGCACTCGACAGCGGCGCCATCCTGCCGGTGGTGCGCGAACTGCTGCAGGCCGAACCGGCGCTCAGCGGCTCGCCGCAGCTGGTGCTGCACCCCGACGACGCGGCCCTGGTGCAGCAGCACCTGGCCGAAGATTTACAGGCCGCCGGCTGGCGCATCCGTAGCGACGTGAACTGCCAGCGCGGCGGCTGCCGCGTGCTGGCGGCCAGCGGCGAGCAGGACGCCAGCCTGCCGGGCCGCTGGGAGCGCGTCACCGCGGCCCTGGTCAAAACCGCCATGCACAGCCCGGCCGTGGTCCATGCCTGAGCAAGCCGCTCCTGCCGATACTCCTGCCGCCAGCCCGCTGCGCGCCTGGCACGGTGCGCTGGACGAGGCGCGCAGCGCGGTCGCGCAAAGCGTGCCGGTACGCAGCTACGGCCGGCTCACGCGCGCCGTCGGGCTGGTGCTCGAAGCTGTCGGCCTGCGCCTGCCGGTCGGCAGCGACTGCCTGATCGAGCTGCCGCCCGGCTACCCGCAAAAGACCGCCGAGGCCGAGGTCGTGGGTTTTGCCGGCGACCGGATTTTCCTGATGCCGCAAAGCGAGGTCGACGGCCTGCTGCCCGGCGCGCGCGTCTATGCGCTGGATTCGCCCACCGGCCACGCCGGCGGACTCGGCCCGCGCACCAAACGGCTGCCGGTGGGCGCCGGCATGCTGGGCCGCGTGGTCGATGCCGCCGGCCGGCCGCTGGACGGGCGCGGCCCGCTGGATTTTTCGCGCGAGGTGCCGCTGGCCGCCAAGCCCATCAACCCGCTGACCCGCGCGCCCATCGACAGCGTGCTCGACGTCGGCGTGCGCGCCATCAACGCGCTGCTGACCGTGGGGCGCGGCCAGCGCATGGGCCTGTTCGCCGGCTCCGGCGTCGGCAAAAGCGTGCTGCTGGGCATGATGGCGCGCTACACCAGTGCCGACGTCATCGTCGTCGGCCTGATCGGCGAGCGCGGCCGCGAGGTCAAGGACTTCATCGAAAACACCCTGGGCGAGGAAGGCATGGCGCGCGCCGTGCTGGTCGCGGCGCCGGCCGACACCTCGCCGCTGCTGCGCCTGCAAGGCGCGGCCTATGCCACCTGCCTGGCCGAATATTTCCGCGACGAGGGCCAAAACGTGCTGCTCATCATGGACTCGCTGACGCGTTACGCGATGGCGCAGCGCGAGATCGCGCTGGCCGTGGGCGAACCGCCGGCCACCAAGGGCTACCCGCCCTCGGTCTTCGCCAAGCTGCCCGCGCTGGTGGAGCGCGCCGGCAACGGCGCGCGCGACGCCGAGGGCCGCGGCGGATCGATCACCGCCTTCTACACCGTGCTGGCCGAGGGCGACGACCAGCAGGACCCGATTGCCGACTCGGCGCGCGCCATCCTCGACGGCCATGTGGTGCTCTCGCGCAGCCTGGCCGAATCGGGCCACTACCCGGCGATAGACATCGAGGCTTCCATCAGCCGCGCCATGACGGCGCTGATCACGCCCACGCAGTTCCAGGCCGTGCGCAGCTTCAAGCAGGCCCTCTCGCGCTACCAGCGCAACCGCGACCTGATCAGCGTGGGCGCTTACGCTCCCGGCCACGACGCGCAGCTGGACCAGGCCATCGCGCTGTATCCGCGCATGGAAGCTTTTTTGCAGCAGACCATGGAAGAGCGCGTGGGCCATGGCGAGGCCACCGACCAGCTCAACGCCATCTTCCAGGCTTGACCCCCCTCTTGCCGCCCCCCTCGTCTTTCTCCAGAACCCCAACCCCAGGAATCTCCCCATGGCCACCAGACTGCCGCTCGCCACGCTGATTGAACTGGCGCAGAACAAAACCGACGAAGCCACACGCCGCCTCGGCCAGCTGCAGGCCGCGCGCACCAGCGCCGCCGACAAACTCGAGATGCTGCAGCGCTACCGCCAGGAATACCTGGACCAGCTGCAGGCGCGCATGGGCGAGGGCGTGCCGGCGGCGCAAATGCGCAATTTCAACCACTTCATCAGCACGCTGGACAGCGCCATCGAGCAGCAGCGCGCCATCACCGCGCAGGCCGACACCCGGCTCGCGACCGGGCGCGGCGACTGGCAAAGCAGCCAGCGCCGCCTCAACTCCTTCGACACCCTGGCCGGCCGCGTGCGCCTGCAGGAAATCGCCGTGCAGCACAAACGCGAGCAGCGCGACAGCGACGAACGCAGCGCGCGCCAGTTTTTCCACCTGCGCGCCGGCCTGCAGGGCCACTAGATTCAAGACTGGAAACCGCCATGTCCCTGTTACCCCCTTCGCTCTCCTCTGCCACTCCCGCTCCGGCTCCCGGCAGCGGCGTTTCTTCCACAGTCTCCGCGCGCGGCGATGAAGGCAGCCAGGGCGATAGCGAAAGTTTTGGCGAGGTGCTGTCGCGCTCGCTTGCGGCTTCGGGCGAAGTGCCCGCCAAACCCGGTGGCAAAGCAGCAGCCCCTGGTCCCGCCAAACGCCTTGCCGAGGACAAAACCGAAGCGGCTGACATCGCCAGCACCGCGGCCCTGCTTTTTGTGCCGCTGCAAACGCGTATTGCCAAAGCGGCCGGTGCCGACAGCGCTACCGCCGCCCCCACGGCTTCGGCCCTTGGCGCCGTGCCTTCGACGCAACTGCCCGCGGACCCCGGTGCATCCACCGCGGTAGCGGCCACGGCCGCCAGCGCCGGCGATGAACCAACACCCACGCCGCAAACCCTGATCGCCTCAGATGTGCCCACCGCGCCCGCTATGCCCGCTGGACCCGCAAGAAGCCGGGAAGCCTCCGAACCCACCGCGCCCCCGGCCGCAGGCGACAAGGCAGCCCTTGCCCTGCCCGCCGGGGCAATGACCATCCCGGCCGGTGCGACTCACGAGAACCCGTCGCAAACATCTTCAGGGCAAGGACAACGGCCCGGTGATGAAGCGCGCGAAGTCCTGGGCACGGACACGCGCGATGAACAAAAACCCGTAGCCGCCAAAGCGCCCGCCACCACAGCGGCCAAGGACGCAGCCGCTGAAGTCACCGGCAGCGCGACCCAGGCTTTAGCCCCCGGCGCAAGCCAGCCCGAAACCGGTACGCAGGCCGCCAGCCCCGGCATCAGCCTCAGCACCACAGCCCCCACGGCCCACACCCATGCCGTACCCGCCAGCCCCGCCGCAGCGGCCGCCCCAAGCCAGGCAGTGCTCACACCCGAAGTCGGCAGCGGCGAATGGGGCCAGGCCCTGGGCCGGCAGATGCTGCACATGGGCAAGGCCGGCGAGCAGGTGGCCGAGCTGCAGCTCAACCCGCCCGGCCTGGGCCCGCTCAAGGTCACGCTCAGCATGAACGACAACCAGGTCCAGGCGTTTTTTGTGTCGGCGCATTCCTCGGTGCGCGCCGCCGTCGAAGCCGCCCTGCCGCAGCTGCGCAGCACGCTGGCCGACAGCGGCATCAGCCTGGGCAATACCTCGGTGGATTCCGGCGGCCAGCAGCAGCCGGCCTTTGCGCAGGGCCACCAGGGCCAGGGCGGCCAACCCGGGCCGTCGGGCCAGCAAGGCCGGCCGGCTTACCCGGCCGCCGATGCGCAAGCCCAGTCCCCCGCAGCCACGGCGCCCACGCCCCGCCGCGGCAAGGTGGACACCTACGCCTGAGCGCGCGCAAGGCAGGCGGACGCGCCCGGCAAATGCCGAAGTTGAAGCGTTTTCCCCCTGCTGCTCCAGCGATGCCCTGCGGGCCTTTTCCCCAACAATCCATTGACCCATCCACTCCCCTACAGCCATGGCTACCAGCACACTCCCTGCGAAGACATTGAGCACGCGCCAGCCCTCACCCTCACCCCGGCTTATCGCCCTGTTGATCGCCCTGTCGGTCGTGGCCGCCGCCGCGGCCGCGGGCGCCACCTATTACCTGAGCAACCGCCGCAGTGCCGAAGCCGCGCCCGCCGCCAACCCCTTGCCGGCCGCCCCGCTGTTTGTGGCGCTGGAGCCCATGACCGTCAACCTGCAGCCCGGCGGCCGCAGCCGTTTTTTGCACGCGGCCGTCACGCTGAAAGTGCCTGACGCCAAATCCCAGGCCCTGGTCACCCAGTACCTGCCTGAAGTGCGCAGCCGGCTGCTCACGGTGCTGTCCAACCGTGCCTCCGACGCGCTGATCACGCCCGAGGAAAAAGCCAAGCTCGCCACCGAAATCATGGCGGCGCTGAACCAGCCCCTGGTAGCCAACCTGCCCTCGCTGAAGATCTCCAGCGTGATGTTCACCACCTTCATGCTGCAGTAAAGCGGCCGATGCAACCCGAATCCGCCCATGGCTTATGAAGCACAGCTCTCGCAGGACGAGGTCGATGCGCTGCTGCAGGGCGTCACCGGCGACGCCGGCGCGGCGGCCCCGCGGCCGGCCGCGCCCGCCGGCCCGCCGACCTACAAGCTCGGCACGGACGAGCGCATCGTGCGCGGCCGCATGCACACGCTGGAGGTCATCAACGAGCGTTTCGCGCGCCATTTGCGCGGCGCGCTGCTGACCTTCATGCGGCGCAGCGCCGACATCTCGGTCGGCTCGGTGCAGATCCAGAAATACGGCGACTTCATACGCCACCTGCCGGTGCCGGCCAACATCAACCTGATGCACATGAAGCCGCTGCGCGGCACGGCCCTGTTCGTGTTCGACCCCAAGCTGGTCTTCCTGGTCGTGGACAACCTGTTCGGCAGCGACGGCCGCTACCACGTGCGCATCGAGGGGCGCGACTTCACGCAGACCGAGCAGCGCATCATCAAGCGCCTGCTCAACCTCACGCTGGAGAGCTACGGCGGCGCCTGGCAGCCGGTCTACCCGCTGGAGTTCGAATACGTGCGCGCCGAGATGCATGCCAAGCTGGCCAACATCGTCGCGCCCAACGAGGTGGTGGTCAACACCACCTTCCAGATCGAGTTCGGCCCCCTGGGCGGGGCGCTCAACGTCTGCATTCCCTATTCCATGATAGAGCCGATACGCGACCTGCTGGCCAACCCGCTGCAGGACGCGATCGAGATCGACAAGCGCTGGGTCAAGCAGCTGTCGCAGCAGGTGCAGAGCGCCGAGGTCGAGCTGCGCGCCCACTTCCTGACCCTGCAGTCCAGCATAGGCCAGCTGCTCAAGCTGCAGGCCGGCGACGTGCTGCCCGTCGAGATCCCGGACACCATCATCGGCAAGGTCAACGGCGTGCCCGTCATGGAATGCGGCTACGGCACCTCCAACAACCACTATGCCCTGCGCGTGGAAAAAATGATCCACCACCAGGACAGCGACTCCAGCAAGGGAAAAGACCATGAGTGAAGACAGCAAAGCGCAGCCCGCGGCCGAGCTCGACGACTGGGGCAGCGCGCTCGCCGAGCAGGCGCAGTCCAGCGCGCCGGCCGCCGCGCCCGCGCCCGCCC
>NZ_JBFTZI010000004.1:0-545862 GCF_056406895.1 Polaromonas sp. P1_A2
GGCTGGCGCGCGTGCGCAGCCTGCTGCGGCGCGCGCGCATGCCGGCCCCCGCGCCGGCGCCGGCGGCCAGCCCTTTCGAGATCGACACCGCCGGCCAGCGCGTGAGCCTGCACGGCCGCCCGCTCAACCTGACACGCCGCGAGTTCGGCCTGCTGGCCGATTTGCTGCGCCACCGCGGCCGCATACGCTCGCGCGATGAACTGCTGGACGCCGTCTGGGGGGCCGGCACGGACAGCGCGGACCGCACCGTCGACACCCACATCAAGACCCTGCGCGCCAAGCTGCAGGAGGCCAGCCCTGGGCACGACTGCATCACGACGCACCGCGGCATGGGCTACAGCCTTGACATAGACCGCATCCAGGGCGACTGACGTGCGTTTAGGCATACGCCTGCTGTTCGGTTTTTTCCTGGTCACCGGGCTGGCGGCGTTTTTCACGCTGCGCGTTTTTGTGGCCGAAGTGAAGCCCAGCGTGCGCGAAGTCATGGAAGACATGATGGTGGACACCGCCAACATCCTGGCCGAACTGGCCGGCGACGACCTGGCGGCCGGGGCCATCGCCGATGGCCGCTTTGCCGGCCATGTGCGCAACTACGCCAGGCGCCCCATAGACGCGAAAATCTGGGGCCTGGCCAAGCAGTCACTGGATTTTCGCGTTTACGTCACCGACGCCGGCGGCAAGGTGGTGTTCGATTCGGAGAACGCGGCGACCGGGCAGGACTATTCGCGCTGGCGCGACGTCGCCTTGACCCTGCGCGGCGAATACGGCGCGCGCGCCACCCGCGAGGTGCAGCAGGACGACCGCAGCTCGGTGATGTACGTGGCCGCGCCGGTGCAGCGGGACGGAAAAATCATCGGCGTGCTGACCGTCGCCAAGCCCATGTCCACCATACAGGCCTTTATAGACCGGGCCGAGCGCAAGATCCTGCTAAGCGGCGCGCTGCTGCTGGTGTTGTCGCTGGCCATCGGCGTGGCGGTAACGCTGTGGGTGGTGTGGAGCATTCGCAAGCTGCGCCGCTATGCCAACGCCGTCGGCCAGGGCGAAAAACCCGCGGTTCCGCAAATACCGGGTGAGCTTGGCGAGCTGGCCATGGCAGTCGATGCCATGCGCCTGAAGCTCGAGGGCCACGAGTACATAGAAGATTACGTGCGCGCCCTGACGCACGAGCTCAAAAGCCCGCTCGCCGCCATCCGCGGCGCCGGCGAGCTGCTGCAGGACGAGCTCCCCGAAGACGCGCGCCGCGAGTTTTCGGGGCAGGTACTGGCCCAGTCCGGCCGCATGCAGGCGCTGGTGGACCGCATGCTCGAGCTGACGAAGCTGGAGCAGCGCCATGCAAAGGTAGAGCGCGAGCGCCTTCCTTGGGCCGGCGTCCTCAAACCCTTTGAGGTGGCGCCCGGCGGCCGGGCCCAGCATGCGGTCAAAGTCGTAATCAGCCCGGAACATGCCGACGTGCATGCGGAGCCCGGCCTGCTGGGCCTGGCGCTGAGCAACCTGGTGGAAAACGCGCGCTCGTTCGCGCCCCAGGGCTCGACCATCACGCTGGAGGCAGGGCCGGACCGCATCGCCGTGCAGGACAGCGGCCCCGGCGTGGCCGACTACGCCCTGCCCCGGCTGGGTGAACGCTTTTTCTCGACCGTGCGCCCCGACGGCCATACCAAAGGCTCGGGCCTGGGGCTGGCCATCGTGCGGCAGATCATGCTGCTGCATGGCGGCCGCATGGTGGTACGCAACACCCAGCCCGGCTTGCGGGTCGAGCTGCATTTCTAGGCGGGCCGCGCCCATCACCCGGCCGCCTTCACGGCTTCGGGCTGCTTGAAGCGCGCATACCAGTCAACACGGCGCGTCAGCATCATCACGGCGGCCAGCACCGCGAACAGCGCCACGGCACCCAGCAGCAGGGCCGTCTGCTCCATACGCAGCAGCACAAACAGCATGCCGTACAGCGTGGCAATGCCCAGGCCAAAAGGCAGGCCGCGCGACCAGTGGCCCAGCATGTGGCTGGCGTAATAAGTCAGCAGCAGCACGCAGGCGGCCGACGCAATCGCGTAAGCCGACTCGAAAGGCATGTGCTCCGAAAGGCTGACCAGCAAGAGGAAAAACATGCTCATCGCCGCGCCCACCAGCAGGTACTGAATCGGGTGCACGCGCAGCGACTTCATGAATTCAAACAGTCCCACGGCCAAAAAAGTCAGGCCTATGAACAGCAAGCCGTATTTGGTGGCCCGGTCGCTGAGCGCATACGTGTTGGAAGGGTCGACAAAGGTCACGCTGAAGGCCTCGGCGCAGCTATTGTCGGCCGAGCCGTCGCCGTAAGACGGGCAAACGGCCTTGCGCTTGCCCGCATCCACTTGCGTCACCTCCTGCTGCGCGGTGCTGGCCAGCGAGCTGACGCGCCAGTTGGCCTCAAAGCCCTCCTCCGTGACCTTGCGCTCCACCGGCAGGAACTGCCCGCCAAAACTCGGGTGCGGCCAGTTGGAGCTGAGCTGCACGCGGGTATCGCCGCCCAGCGGCACGACTGAAATGCTCTCGGTGCCCGTCAGCTCGAGTTGCAGTTGCGCCTGCAGCGGCATGGCACCAATCAGGGCCATTGACAGTGGCGCATGCACGCCGCGCGGATAGCTGCCGTAAAAGGTGCCGGGCTTGAGCGCCAGCAACTGCTCGCCGATCTTGACGCTGGCATGGCGTATGCCGCGCGCGTCGGACACCGCCATCATGAGCAGCGGCTGGCCGCAGTTCATGCGCGAGCCGGCATGTTCGGCCACCGGCTTGAGAGATTCGGTGTCGGCCCATTCGGCCACGATGTCGGCTTTGAGGTTGAAAACCTGCGTTGCATGCAGGCCACGAGCCCGCGCCTCGAGCTTGCTGCCACCCTTGAGCGTTAATGAAGCCGGCGCAGCGATCAGCGTGAACTCGCGCCGCTCGCTGCGCACTTTCTTGTCGCCATCCTTGACGTCCCACTCCTCGGTGCAGGCCCGGTGGATCAGCGGGCCGGTCAGCGTCTGCGGACCGGCCAGGCTCTGGGCCACGCTTTGAATGGCAATATGGCGGTAGGTCTGGCGGTCCTGCACCACATCGCTGATCTTCATCAACGCGACGACCAGCAGCACGATCACCAGCGCGAGTGCGGCGACTTTCTGTTTCATGACTTCCTTTCGTTTTTGGACAACGAAGGGGAGTTTGCAAACCGCGTGTGAAGGCAGCATGAGCTGCACACGGCCTGTGTGAAGTGAAAGTGAAGTGCGGGGCGCTTCAGCGCGCCGGTGTTTCCGCGGCTGCGGCGGCTTGTTTTCTAAGTAGCCTGACCAACTGGTTGCTGGTATTGCGCAGGCGCTGCGCCATCATCTGGGTGATCTTGACCAGCAGCTTGGCGCCCACGCCGGGGTGGTCGCGGATCAACAGGGCGATTTCACGGCGGCCCCAGACGCCGGCCTCCACCGCCTCGATGGCGGTGCAGGTGGCATAGCGCGGCTCGCTGTCGAGCATGGACATGTCGCCCACCGCCGCGCCGCTGCGCACCACCGCCACGCGCGACACGGCCGCTTCGGTGCCGGCATCGGCGTCGGCATCAGCGTCGGCCGGCAACTCCAGGCGCTTGGTGACGTCCACCGTGCCTTTAAGGATCAGCATCATCCAGTCGCCGGCTTCGCCTTCGCGGATCATCACCTGGCCCGGCTCGGCCCGCACCAGCAGCATGGAGGCGCCCAGGATGTCGGCCTCGGCCGGCGTGAAGTCCTGCAGCAATTGCGAGGTCTGCAGCAGGTCCGGGCCGTAGGCGCTCAGGCGTTCGCAGCAGCCGAAGACCTGCAGCCCGGCGGCGTCCAGCTGTTCTTGCAGCGTTTTCATGGCGCAGCACGCCTCAGCGCGCGGGGGTTTGCTGCAGCCATTGGTCGATCTCGGCGATGGCCGCGTCGGTAGCGGCCGTCAGGGCCTGGACGCCGCCGGGCGCGTCGCTGCTGGGGGCCGGACGCTGCACGATGACATTGCGCTGGCCGACCAGTTTTTCGCCCGCGGGCGTGATTTCCAGCAACGTGGCGCGCAGGCGGATCAGGCCGACGCTGTCCGTGGGCGAGCTGAACAGGTGGCTGAATTCTTCAAGGTCCAGGCGTAGCAGCAGCGGCAGCACCGCATTCTGGCTGCGGTTCAACGCCACGCTGGTCCCGGCGTTGAACACGGCGCGGCGCTGGCCCAGTTGCTCGCGCACACGCTGGCGCACCAGCTGCGCGGGCGGCATGCTCCAGCGCGCCTGCGAATAGGGACGCAGCTGCTGCGTGTCGGCATAGCCGAGGCGGTACAGCACCGCCATGTTGTCCAGCGCGCCGCCTGGAGTGGAGACATCGTCCAGGGCCAGCGGCGGCAGCGGCGCCTGGCGCGTGGTGGGCAGGGTGGCGGTCGGGCCCGGGCCGAAGTCATACATGGTGGCGCGCGTGGGTTTGTCGGGCAGGCCCGAACAGCCGGCCAGCGCCACGGCGGCCAGCAGCGCGCACAGCAAGCCGCCGGCCCGCGAAGGGGGTTTGGAAAAAGTGGACGTCATTTTTTCACTCCAGAGGCGGAAAAACCGGGTTCGCCGGGGCCAGGCACGGGTGGGCCGTTGCCGAAGATCAGCGACTGCGGGTTGTCGTCGACGGCGCTCACGGTGCGGCGCATCTGGCGCATGGCGCGCGCGGTTTCGTCGGCGACCTCGCCGAGCTTGGGCAGCGTTGCGGCGCTGAAGGTCTCCACGCCCGCGGCCAGCGCGGTGCCGCCTTCGGAAAGCTTGTCCAGCGGCCCGCCCTTTTCATTGAGGCGGGTGGCGGTCGTGCTGATGTCATCGGCGGCCGTCTTGACGGACTTCAGCGTGGCCGTGGTGTCGCGCGACAGGGCCGGCAGGGATGCCACCGTGGGCTCCAGCCCTTTGGCGACCCGGTCCATGCTGCCGGCGGCGTTGCCGAGCTGCTTGACGGCCGCGGTCATGGCCTGCTGGTTTTCGTCGGACAGCAGCTTGTTGAGCCGCGTGCTGGCCTCCTCGACCTGGTTGAAGATCACCTCGCTTTGTTTGAGCAGCTTGTCCAGGCCGCCGGGCTTGAGCGGAATGCGCGGTGGGTCGTCGTCGTTGACGGCCAGGCGCTCGGCGGACTTGCCGTCGTCGTCGAGCTGGATAAAACCCAGCCCGGTGACACCTTGCGAGGCGACAGTCGCGAACGTGGACTTGGTGACGGGCGCGCCGCGGTCTATGGAGACGCGGATCAGCACATTGCCCTTGACCTTCTCGTCAAAGCCTATGAGCTCGATTTTTCCCACCGGCACACCGCGAAAACGCACCGCCGCCTGCGGCTGCAGGCCGGAGACGGTCTCGCTGGTGCTCATGTCGTAGAGGTCGCGCTGGGTGTTGTCCCGCGTGAGCCAGACGGCCAGCAGGACCAGCAAGGCGGTGACCACCAGCACAAAAGCGCCGGCGGCCATGGCATGGGCTTTGTTTTCCATAGTGATGCCTTTCTAGACGGTAAAAGGGTATTCGCGCAACAACTCCATCGCGCGTTGTCCCCTTTCGCCGAGGAAAAATTCGTGGATAAAGGGGTGCGGGAAGGCCACCACTTCCTTGGGCACGTCGTTGACGATGACCTTCTGCTCGGCCAGCACCGCGATGCGGGTGCTGAGTTCAAACAGCGTGTCCAGGTCGTGCGTCACCATGACCACCGTGAGTTCCATGTCGCGGTGCAGCGAGCGCAGCAGCGAGACAAAGCTGTCGGAGCTTTCCGGGTCCAGCCCGGCCGTGGGTTCGTCAAGCAGCAGCAGCGGCGGGTCCATGATGAGGGCGCGCGCCAGGGCCACGCGCTTGATCATGCCGCCCGAGAGGTCGCTGGGCATCTTGTCGGCCGCATCGGGCCCCAGGCCCACCATCTGCAGCTTGACCATGGCCGCCTCGTAGACCAGCGCGCGCGGCAGGGTCTTGAGTTCACGCAGCGGAAAGGCAATGTTCTCCAGCACGGTGAAGGCCGAGAACAGCGCGCCCTGCTGGAACAGCATGCCGACACGGCTGGCCGCGCCCTGCTTGCCGAGCTCGGCCGCCGGCTTGCCCAGCACCGTGATCTCGCCCTGGGTCGGTTTCTCCAGCCCCAGCATCTGGCGCAGCAGCACGGTCTTGCCGGTGCCCGAGCCTCCCACCAGGGACAGCACCTCGCCGCGCTCCACCGTCAGGTCCAGGTCTTTGTGCACCACGGCTTTTTTATCGCCGTTAGGGAACACGGTCCAGAGTTTTTTGATGTCGACGATGGGGTCGTTCATATGCCGACACTCTTAAAAAGAACCGCGAACAGCGCATCGACCAGAATGACCACGGTGATCGACGTCACCACCGAGGCCGTGGTCCCCTGCCCCAGGCTTTCGGTGTTGGGTTTGACGCGCAGGCCGTAGTGGCAGCCGACCAGCGCGATCAGCACGCCGAAGACCACCGACTTGCCCGTGGCCAGCGTGAGGTTGGCCACGTCCACCGCGGCCGGCAGCGAGTTGATGAAGTAGGACGGCGTGACGTCCATGGAGATGTCGGCGGCCAGCATGCCGCCCAGCAAGGCGGCGATGGTGGTCCAGACGCTGATCAGCGGCATCACCACGGCCAGCGCCAGCGCGCGCGGCATGACAAGGCGAAAGCCGCGTGCGATGCCCATGACGCGCATGGCGTCGAGCTCCTCGGTGACGCGCATCACGCCGATCTGCGCCGTGATGGCCGAGCCGCTGCGCCCGGCAATCAGGATGGCGGCCAGCACCGGCCCGAGTTCGCGGATCAGCGAGATGCCCAGGATGTTGACGATAAACGCGTCGGCGCCGAACTGGCGCAGCTGCTGCGAGATCAGGTAGGCCAGCACCACGCCGATCAGAAACCCGACCAGCGCGGTAATGGGCAGCGCGGTGGCGCCTATGTGAAACAGATGGCCCGACAGGTCGCGCCAGGGGCCGTCCTGCGGGCGCCGCACCAGGTGGATGATGTCCAGCAGCAGCTGCCCGATCAGGCGCACCAAGCCCTTGAGGTGGTCCAGCAGCCGCAGCACCCGTGTACCCAGCACGATAAAGGGCTGGCTC
Organism: Polaromonas sp. P1_A2; assembly: GCF_056406895.1. NCBI lineage: Bacteria > Pseudomonadati > Pseudomonadota > Betaproteobacteria > Burkholderiales > Comamonadaceae > Polaromonas > Polaromonas sp. P1_A2. Next base: position 7,054 of record NZ_JBFTZI010000004.1, read on the forward strand.
CAGTCGGGCTTGCGGGGTTTGGGCGGGTCGGCGCTGAATTTGGCGACGGTTTCCAGCACCGCGCGCTGGCTGGGCTCAACCTGCAGCTGCGCCGGCCAGCTGCGGCCCCAGTGGTTCCACAGCACCTGCGCGCCCAGGTGGTCGAGTTTGCCGACCTGTTCCAGACTCCAGCCTGCAGGGGAAGCCCCGCCGTCTTTCAGGCCCTGGAGCTGCGCGGTCAGCGCATCCCAGACGCTCTCACCGGTAAGGCCGGCGGCTGTCCACGCACCTTGCACGACAAACAGCCGGCCTTGCGGCGTGTCCTGCAGTGCGATGCGGGGCGTGGAGTCTTCCATAAACATTAGTCAGGCCAGGCGCAAGCCGGCAGTTTGCAATGTACGAAACACAAAGTTGCATGGTAACTGCTGAAAACACACTTGCCGCACGCACGCCCCTGCTGTCGCCTTGGTCCTACATCGTGACTGGAAGACGGCCAGAGCCCACGCGCCATGGCCCCAGCGGGTAATCCCCGCCGTGCGGCCATCCGGGTTTTGCCACAATCGGCCAGGGTGCGGTGGTCAGCCCCGCGTTAGGCTGGGCTGGCAGCATGGGCCCTGCAGTGCGCTCCGGCCGCCGCCAGCCCGGTTTTCCCGGTTACATCTTCTAAAAACGACGAGACAAAGGCATCCATGCAAGACGAGAGCCAGGTTTTTGACTACATCATCATCGGTGCCGGAACCGCGGGCTGCCTGCTGGCCAACCGCCTGAGCGCCGATGCGTCCAAGCGCGTGCTGCTGATCGAAGCGGGCCGCAAGGACGACTACCACTGGATCCACATTCCGGTGGGCTATCTCTACTGCATAGGCAACCCGCGCACCGACTGGCTCTACAACACCGAGCCCGACGCCGGGCTCAACGGCCGGGCGCTGCGCTACCCGCGCGGCAAGACCCTGGGCGGCTGCTCCAGCATCAACGGCATGATCTATATGCGCGGCCAGGCGCGCGACTACGACCAGTGGGCCCAGCTGACCGGCGACATGGCTTGGCGCTGGGAAAATTCCCTGCCGCACTTCAAGCTGCACGAGGACCACCACAAGGGCGCCGACGCGATGCACGGCGCGCGCGGCACGGCACCCGAGCTGATGCAGGACAAGAGCCAGCCTTACCAGAAGGTGCTGCGCCATCGCAACGCCGGCGGCGAATGGCGCGTTGAAAAGCAGCGCCTGCGCTGGGACATCCTGGACGCTTTTGCCGAAGCCGCGCAGCAAGCCGGCATCCCGGCCAGCGGCGACTTCAACCGCGGCGACAACGAGGGCGTGGGCTACTTCGAGGTCAACCAGAAAAACGGCTGGCGCTGGAACACCGCCAAGGCTTTTTTGCGGCCCGCCTGCTACGCGCGCCCCAATTTTGAGTTGTGGAACAACGCCCAGGTGTGCAAGCTGGTGATAGAAGCGCAGCCCGACGGCGGCCAGCGCTGCACCGGCGTGGAGGTATGGGCCGGCAGCGAGCGCGTCACGGCGCGCGCCACGCGCGACTCCGGCCCCATGGGCGAAGTCATCCTGTGCGCGGGCAGCATAGGCTCGCCGCAGATCCTGCAGCTCTCGGGCATAGGCCCGGCCGCCCTGCTGCAGCAGCACGGCATCCCCGTGCTGCAGGACCTGCCCGGCGTGGGCGCCAACCTGCAGGACCACCTGCAGATCCGCTCGGTCTACAAGGTGCAGGGCGACAAGCGCTGGGGCCTGTCGCTCAACACCATGGCCAATTCCTTCTGGGGCAAGGCCCGCATCGGGCTGGAGTACGCGCTGCGCCAGACCGGCCCCATGAGCATGGCACCCTCGCAGCTGGGCGCGTTCACGCGCAGCTCGCCCGACCAGCCCTATCCCAACATCGAGTACCACGTGCAGCCGCTGTCGCTGGACGCCTTCGGCGAGCCGCTGCACGGCTTCAATGCTTTTACCGCCAGCGTCTGCAACCTGAACCCGACCAGCCGCGGCACGGTGCACATCAAGAGCGGCCGCTTCGAGGATGCGCCGGCGATTGCGCCCAACTACCTGAGCACGGCCGAAGACCGCAAGGTGGCGGCCGATTCGCTGCGCGTGACGCGCAAGATCGTGAGCCAAAGCGCGCTGGCCAAATACCGGCCCGAAGAGTTCAAGCCGGGCGTGCAGTTCCAGACGGACGAGGAACTCACGCGGCTGGCCGGTGACATCGCCACCACCATCTTCCACCCGGTGGGCACGACCAAGATGGGACGTGACGACGACCCGATGGCGGTGGTGGATTCACACCTCAGGGTGCGCGGCATTCGCGGCCTGCGGGTGGTCGATGCCGGCGTGATGCCGCTGATCACCAGCGGCAACACCAACTCGCCCACGCTGATGATCGCGGAGAAGGCGGCGGCCTGGATCCAGGCCGGGATCTGAGCGGCCGCGAGCCGCGCGCTTCAGCGGTAGATCTTTTGCAGAAGGCGCATCAGCGTCTTCTTTTCCGCGGCGCTCAGGCGCTGGGTGGCCTCGGTTTCCAGGTCGACGGCCGTGCCTTCGGCATCGCGCATCAAGGCCTCGCCCGCGGCGGTGAGGTAGAGCCCCACGGCGCGGCCGTCCTGCGGATGCGGCTTGCGGTGCACCAGCTTGCGTTTTTCCAGCGTGACGATTTTCCCGACGAGGTTGGGCGGCAGGATGCTGAGCGCGCCGCAAAGCTGGCGCGAGGTGATGCCTGGGTTGTGCGTGATCAGGGACAGGATCGAAAAATCCACATGCCGGAGGTCATAGACCGCCATGCGCTTGCTGAACAACTCAATGACCTTGAGGGAGGCGCGCGTGGCGTTATAGCCCACCAAGGTTTCGAGATAGGAGGTATCCACCTCCTCTACCGCGGGAGCGGGTTTGGACGACACTGGCATAGAGGATCAGGGCGCTTTCTTTATCGGGCAACGCTGCGGGCACAGGCAGGTGGCCAGGCTAGCCCCGATTATGCCAACGCGCCCGGCCGGCGCCCGGGCCGGCCGGGCGGAGGGACCTCAGGACTCGGCGGTGAAGCCGACTTTTTTGATCAGCGGACCCCAGCGCTCGAACTCGCGCTTCTGGCTGTAGGCCATGTCGTCCGCCGTGCCGCCGTAGGGAATCAGTCCCACCACCGTGAGCGAGTCGATGACGGATTTGTCCTGGATGGCGGCATTGATGGCGGCATTGGCCGCGGCCACCGTGCTGGCGGGTGTTTTCGCGGGGGCGTAGAAACCGAACCACTCCTCCACCGTGAGGTCGGCAAAACCCTGCTCGGCGAAGGTCGGCACCTCAGGCACGAAGGGTGAGCGCTGCTTGCCCGAGGTGGCCAGGATGCGCAGTTTGCCGGCCTTGTGGTTGGGAATGAAGTCGCCGTGCGGCGTCACCATCGCCGCGAGCTGGCCGCCGACCACGTCGGTCACGCCGGGCACCGAACCACGGTAGGGCACATGCTTGAGCTCCACATGGTTGTTCAGGCCCAGCAGCGCGCCTATGAAGTGCGGGGTCGACCCTGCCGCGGGCGAGCCGTAGCTGGCGTCCTTGGGGTTGGCCTTGGCCCAGGCGAGAAAGTCCTGCACGGTCTTGACCGAGGCCGGCACCAGCGGCCCGACGGCCAGCCCATGGTGGATCATGGAGGCGGTGCCCACCGTGACGAAATCCGCGAACGGGTCGTAGGACAGTTTTTTGTAGATGTGCGGGTACAGCGACAGGCAGGAGAACGGCGACATCGCCAACACCGAGCCGTCCGCCGGCGCCGTCTTGAGCACCTCCAGCGCGATGCGGCCGCCGGCGCCGGTCTTGGTGTCCACGATACCGTTGTTTTTGGCATAGGCGGTGCCGCCGAGGCGGTCGCCCACGCGGCGCGCGCAGATGTCGCCCGCGCTGCCGGCCGGGAAGCCGTAAATGATCTTGACCTGCTCGAGCGCCCGCGCCAGGGCCGGGAAAGGCGCAAGGGCGGCCGCAGAAAGCGCCGCTGCGCCCTGCACAAAATGACGACGTGTTTGCATGAGATGTCTCCTTGTAGTTAAGTCCACGGGTCGAAAAAGCAAAATCCGCCAAGCGCCAGGGCCGCAGACGCCGGTTGCGTCAGTTGCGCCCGTTCAACTGCATTGGCGGCGGATATCCTGGGGTACGGGAATCGCTTTCATGCGCTCGGGTTTGTCGGGGTGGCGTATGCAGAAGGCGCGGGTTTCCCGGCCTTCGCAAATCAGGTCCTCGCCGCGCCGGATCACATGCTTCTGGATAAACACCTTGTCCCGCCACTCTTCCACGCTGGTATGTATCTGCAGGGTCTCGCCATAGGTGGCGGGCAGGCTGAAGCGGGTGTTGATCTCCAGCAGGGGCGTACCTATGATGCCGGTGCTCTTGACCAGCTCTCGCCAGGGCGGCACGCCGCATGCGGCGAAAAAATTCAGCGACGCGGCATCCATCCAGCGCGAGAAGTTGGGGAAAAACACGATCCCCGCGGGATCGCAGTCGCCGAACGCGACCTTCACTTCATAAACCACGGTCTTTTCCATGCGGCTCACCTTGGCGCCATGCGCAGTGCACCGTCCAGGCGTATGACTTCGCCGTTCAGGTGGTCGTTGTGGACGATGTGCGCGGCCAGTTGCGCGAACTCCTGCGGCTTGCCCAGGCGCTGCGGAAACGGGATGCTGGCGGCCAGCGAAGCCTGGACTGCTTCGGGCAGCTGCGCCATCAGCGGCGTGGCGAACAGGCCGGGCGCCACCGTGCAGACGCGGATGCCGTGCTGCGCCAGGTCGCGCGCCATGGGCAGCGTCATGCCGGCCAGGCCGGCCTTGGAGGCGCTGTAGGCCTGCTGCCCGACCTGGCCGTCGAAGGCGGCCACCGAGGCGGTGAACATCATGACGCCGCGCTGGCCGTCCTCCAGCGGCGCCAGCTTGGCGCAGGCGGCCGCGAACAGCCGGCTCACGTTGTAGCTGCCGACCAGGTTGATGTTGACCACCCTGGCAAAGTCCTCCAGCGGTGCCGGTGTGCCGTCTTTGGCGACGATGCGTTTGGCCGACCCTATGCCGGCGATGTTCATCAGGATGCGGGCGGTGCCGTGCGCACCAGCCGCCTTGTCCAGCGCGGCCTGCACGCTGGCGCTGTCGGTGATGTCGCAGCCGCAGGCCAGCGCGGCGGCCGGGCCGTGGGCCGCGCAAATATCGGCGGCGACCTTTTCGGCGTTCGCCAGGTTGATGTCCAGCACGGCGACCTTGGCGCCCAGGCGCGCCAGTTCGCGGGCTGTGGCTTCGCCCAGTCCCGAGCCGCCGCCGGTGACCAGTGCCGCGAGTCCTTCGATATTCATGCCGCTCCTCCTTCCGGGTTCTCCAGCAGCAGGGCAATGCCCTGGCCGCCGCCCACACAGGCCGAGGCAATGCCGTAGCGCATGCCTGCGCGCTGGATCTCGCGCGCGACGGTGACCGTAAGGCGCACACCGGTCACCGCCAGCGGGTGGCCCATGGCGATCGCCCCGCCGTTGACGTTGAGCTTGCCGAGGTCCAGGTCCAGCTCGCGGGCGACCGCCAGCGTCTGCGCGCCCTGGGCTTCGTTGATTTCAAAACGGCCAATCTGCTCCAGCCTGAGGCCGCAGCGCTCGAGCAGCAGGCGGATCGCGGGAGCCGGGCCTATGCCCATGATCTCGGGCGGCACACCGACCACCGCGGCGGCCACCACACGCGCCAGCGGCTTGCCGCCACGGGCTTTCACGTAGGCGCCGGAGGCCACGACGGCGGCCGCGGCCGCGTCCACCAGCGCCGCGCTGTTGCCGCCGGTCTGCACGCCGCCGGCATGCACCGCCCGGAGTTTGGCCAGGACCTCGACGGGGGACGGCCGTGCATGGGTGTCCTGCGCGACTTCCGCAAGCTTGCCCAGGCTGATGCCGCGCGTGGCGTAGCCGGGGAGTTCAAATTTCTCGCTGACCACCGGCACGATCTCACCGGCGTGAAAGCCGGCATCCCGGGCCGCCACGGCCTTGGCGAAGGAGCTGGAGGCGAATTCATCGACCGCTTCGCGCGTGATGCCGTATTTCTTCGCGAGGTTTTCCGCGGTCTGGATCATGTCGATGCCGGCGGCCGAGTCCTTGAGGGCCTCCCACATGAAGTCCTTGAAACCGACGGGTGCGCCCAGCTTGAAGCCGGTGCGGTGCTCAAAGGCCGCGATCGGGTTGCGCGTCATGCTCTCGGCGCCGACCACCAGCGCCACGTTGGCCGCACCGCTCTGGATCTGTTCGCCGGCCTGCCGAAACAGCTCGAAGCCGGTGCCGCAGATCCGCTGCACCATGATGGCGGGCACTTCCACCGGCACGCCGGCGTACAGGCCGATATGGCGCGGCAGCATGAATTGCTCGAAATCGCCCGGGGCCATGTTGCCGGCAATCACCGAGTCGACATCGCCGGGGCTGACGCCCGAGCGCTGCAGCACGGCGCGCGCGGCCTTGATGCCGAGGTCGGTGGGCGATACATGGCCCAGGGCGCCGCAATAGTCGACCATGGGCGTGCGCATGCCGTCCAGCATCCAGACGTCCTGGAAGGCGGAGAAAAATCCTTTGTGTTGCATGGTGTTGGGGTTCGTGGTGTTAGCGTGCGGCGGGTTTAAGAATGGGGTGCGCGGTGTCCTCGTGCAGGGCCGCCACAAGCACCGCCCGGTGCGTGAGCACGGCGCGTTGGTTGATGGAGCCCTTGTCGGTGACCTCGCCCTTGTCGAAAGAAGGCGGCTCGTGCATCAGGAGCAATCGGCCTATGCAGCTGGCACTGCCGGTGGCGCTCTGCGCGAGCGTGTCCAGCACAGCCTGGAAATGCGCGATCACCTGTTCGCATTCGAGAACCTCGCGCAGCGGCGCCTCGGGCGCAAGCCTCGAAAGCGCGCGCACCGCGGGCGTCGGAAACACCAGCGCGCCCACTTCCCTGAGGTTGATGCCCGTGAGGACCACGTCCTGCACATAAGGCGCGCCCGCCGCGATGACTTTTGCGCGCAGCGGTCCCACGCTGACAAAAGTGCCGGTGGCGAGCTTGAAGTCTTCGGCGATGCGCCCGTCGAACTTGAGGCCGAGGTGGATGTTGCCCTCGTCTATCCATTTGACGGCGTCGCCGGTGCAGAAAAAGCCTTCCTCGTCAAAAGCCTGCGCCGTTTCCAGCGGCGCCCGCCAGTAGCCGGGCGTGATGTTGGGGCCCTTGTAGCGGACCTCGGTCTTGCCGTCGATGTCGGCCAGCTTGAGTTCGATGCCGGGCGCGGGCACACCCAGGTCGCCGGCCTTCACCTCGGGGCTGGTCACAAAGATGGCGAAGGGCCCGGACTCGGTCATGCCCAGGCCGGTGGCCATGACGATGCGCTCGCCCACTTCCTTTTCCTCGGATTCATACAGGCTGTCCCAGACCGGCTGGGCGAGCGAAGCCCCGGCATAAAAGAACATCTTCACGCGCGACAGCAGATTGCGCCTCAGCTCCGCGTCCGTTTTCATGGCGTTGGCGATGGCTTCAAAGCCGGTCGGCACATTGAAGTAGACCGTGGGGGCAATTTCGCGCAGGTTGCGCAAGGTCTCATGCATCAGCGCGGGTGTGGGTTTTCCGTCGTCGATGTAAAGCGTTCCGCCGTGGAACAGCACCATGCCGAAGTTGTGGTTGCCGCCGAAAGTGTGGTTCCACGGCAGCCAGTCGACCAGCACCGGCGGCTCCTCCTGCAGCACCGGCATGGACTGCGCCATCTGCTGCTGGTTGGCGCACCACATGCGCTGGGTGTTGATCACCGCCTTGGGCATCTTGGTCGAGCCGCTGGTGAACAGGAACTTCACGATGGTGTCCGGGCCTGTGGCCTGCATGGCGCGGTCCACCGCGGTTGTCGCGGGCGTCGCGGCCAGGTCCGCGAAGCGCGTGCTGGCGCGTCCCTCGATCTGCCCGTCGCCCAGCAGCACCTCGACCCCGGGCTCCAGCACGGCCTGGATGGCCTTGCCATACCGCTGCGCGTCGGCGGCAAACACCAGGCCCGGCGTCACGGTCTTGACCACATGGCGCAGCTTGTCGTAGTCCTGGCTGACCAGCGAGTACGGCGGTGAAACCGGCACAAAGGGCACGCCGGCCACCAGGCAGCCCAGGGCCAGCTGCGCGTGCTCCAGGCCGTTCTCGGACAGGATCACCACGGGCCGCTCGGCGCTGAGGCCGCGGTCCAGCAAGCCCTGGGCGATGCTGCGCGCCGCCGCCCAGGCCTGGGCGTAGCTCAGGTGCTGCCATTCGCCGGTCACGCCGCCGGCCAGCTTTTCGCGCCGTGCCATGAAGCTGCGCTCGGGCGCGGTCAGCGCCCAATGCCGCAGCCGGTCGGTGATGCGCTCGGGATAGTCTTTCAGGTCCTGGTCGGCACGCAGGTAGCGGACGCCGGGCTGGCCTTCGCGCAGCACGGCACGGGTCACGCCAAAGCGCAGCGGGCGGAATTTGGGGGCGCTCATGATGGTTTCTTGTCTCTTGTCTCTGCTGTTTTTGCTTTGCGTCTCTTGCTCACCGGGCCCTGGTGGCGCCCACCGGCGGGCTCAGGCTTTTTTCACCTTGGCGGCCCTGCCGCTCAGAAACTCCTTGACGCGGTCCTTGGCCTCGGGCGCGCTTTGCGCCACCGCCGCCATCAGGGCCTCGGTGAAGAATCCCTGGTCGGCCGGCTGCTCGGCGATGCGCGGCAAGGCATGCATCAGGGCGTAGTTGGTCAGCGGCGCGTTTTTCGCGACCTGGCCGGCGAGCTCCAGCGCCTTGTCGAAGGCCTGGCCCTGCGGCACCAGGTATTGCGCCAGGCCTATGCGTTCGCCTTCCTGGGCGTTGTAGACACGGCCGGTCAGCATCATGTCCGTCATGCGGGCCGTGCCTATCAGGCGCGGGATGCGCACCGCGCCGCCGCCGCCGACAAAAATGCCGCGCGAGCCTTCGGGCAGGGCGTAAAAAGCGCTTTCATCGGCGACCCGGATGTGGCAGGCGCTCGCCAGCTCCAGACCGCCGCCGACCACCGCGCCGTGCAGCGCGGCGATCACGGGCACGGGCCCGTACTGCAGGCGGTCCAGCGCGGCGTGCCACATGCGCGAATGGTGCAGGCCCTGGCTGGCGTCGCGCTCCTGCAGCTCGCTGAGGTCCAGGCCGGCGCAGAAGTGGTCGCCCTCTCCATGGATCACGGCGGCCCTGGCGGCGGACGGCAGGTTTTCAAACAGGTCGCGCAGCGCCAGCACCAGGGCATCGCCCAGGGCATTGCGTTTGGCGGGGCGCGCCAGGCGAATCACGGCAATGTCGCCGCGCATTTCGAGAATCAGGTGTTTTTGGGTCATAGGAATCTTTTCAGTGAGGCCAATTATGATTATGAATCATAACTATTACAACGAGACCGGGCGGCTTTTTGGGCAGTGAAAACCCTAGGAGCCGAAAAAGGCGAGGTGGATCGCGGCGGCGCACAAAGAAGCGCGCGGGCGACTGCGGCGCCCGGCTGGCGCAGCCCGGTTCAGGCTGGCTTTATGACGGTTCGAATCAGCAAAGGCTCAGATATTGAGCCATTTGAGCAGCTCGCGCATGCGCGGCTCGGACGTGGTGTCGAACTGCTCCACCCCTATGCGCTTGAGCACGTCCTTGCCGGCGTCGCTGGCGGGCAAGGCCAGCAGCTCCTCCTGGATGGCCTTGAGCTGCTCGGGCTTGATGCGCTTGTGCGCCACCATCGGAAAGTAGGGCTGGGGCACGCTCTTGTGAATGATGCGGCCGCCGTCCTTTTCCCACTTTTTGGCGATGCCTGAATAGGAAGCCACGCCGCCCACGTCGGCGAACTTGTTGTCCAGGTAGAAGCCGACCGCAGCCTGCTCGCGCACGAACTGCACGTTTTCCTTGCCCACCAGGATGCCCTTGTCGCGCAGTTCCGCGGCGCAAAAACGCGACATGTAGGCGATCTGCTCGGGCAGGGCGATGCGCTTGCCCTTGACGTCATCGATGGTCTTCAGCTCGGAACCCTTGGGCGCGATGATGAAGCATTGCCCGTCGGGTTTGGTGCTGGCAATGTAGCTGTAGCCGTAGTCGCGCATGCCGCGCGCCGGGTAATCGCTGGGGCGGGCCATCACCAGGTCGAAGCGGCCGGTCTGCATGCCTTCTTCCAGCTGCTTGAATTCGCGCGCGAACACCACGCTGACCTTGGCTTTCATGGCTTTGCCGATCACCTCGGCCAGGCCCTGGTATTTGGCGATCACCTGGGCATGATCCAGGCCGCCCGAGGTGCCTTCGCTGATGCCCAGCACCAGCTGCTGGGCCGGGGCCTGCGCGTGTGCGGCGCCGGGCCCGAGCAGGCCGGCTGCCGATATGAATGCCAATGCCATCAAATCGCGCAACATAAGTTACTCCTTATACAGAGTCCGCATGCTAAAGGCGGCCCTTGGGACTGGCTAGCTGTGATTACCCTTAAAAGCGCGCCCCGGCAGACAGGCGGCAAGCGCTTGCGGCCGGTCGGCGATGACACAATGCGGCGCATGAAATACCTGCCCCCTTCCCTGGCCGCCACCCTGCTCCTGGCCCTGTCCGCCTGTGCTTCGGCGCCGCGAGCCAGCCAGGACCCGCTGTCGATTGCCCGCGCGCCGGTAGCGGCCGCCATCAACGACTACCAACGCTGCGCCGACCAGGCCCTGCTGCCGCTGAAAACCGATATGGCCCAGTCCGTCTTTGCGCTCGCCGATACCGCCCTGGCCGCCTGCGAGCCCGGCCTGGAGCAGGTGCGGCGCAGCATCCTGGCCGACAACGCGGGCCACCCCTATGTAGCTGCCTTCGCGGAAGAAGCCAGCGCCAACATCCGCATGCGTACCCGCAACATGCTGGCGCACAGCCTGAACCGCGCGCGGGAAACGCAGCCGGCGAACTAACGCAGGCTCTTCACATAACGCGGCGCGTTCGGGTCGCGGTGCTTGCGTTCGCGATGGCCCTCTTCGCCAAAGATCGCGCCGAAAGTCGATTCGATGAAACCCGATTCCGGGTAAACCTCTTCCTCGGTGTCTATGGAGCGCGCGCTCTGGCGGTCCGGCTGGGGCGGCGGGGCCAGCACGGGCGCGCTGCGCTCCTTCACGGCCTCCGACACCATCTGCACCAGCGGCAGGCGCGGCTTGGGATCCGGCACGGCCATGATCTCCTCCAGCCTGTCGGCCCAGACGGCCAGGTCGGGATGGCCGTCCTCCGCCGCCCTCTCGCGCGCAAAACGCGCGATCTCGGCCGCGTACTCGAGGTTGCCGGCCATCCACTCGGTGTCGGTTACCCGGCCGGTCTTGCGGCGCAGCAGCACGTGCAGGTGGGCGGCGATGGCGATTTTCTCGTTGGAAGGCATGGCGTGGTGTCCTTCAAAGGGTGAGATGCCGGCAACTCAGGTGCCCAGGCGTTCGGCGTGCTGGGTGATGTCCAGGCCGTCGCTTTCCGAGGCTTCGCTGACGCGCAGGCTGACCAGCAGCGAGGTGATCCACAAGGCCAGCGCCGTCATGAACAGGCTGTACAGCATGACGGCACCCGCGCCTATGGCCTGCGTGAGCACTTCGCCTTGCGCGCCGGAAATGGCCTTGCTGGCGAACACGCCCGTGAGCAGCGAGCCCACGATGCCGCCCACCCCGTGCACGCCGAACACGTCCAGCGAGTCGTCGGCATCGAGCAGGCGCTTCAGGCCCGTGGCGCCCCAGTAGCATGCCAGCCCAGCGGCCACGCCGAACACCAGCGCCGCGCGCGGTGAGACAAAACCGGCGGCCGGCGTGATCGCGACCAGGCCGGCCACCAGGCCCGAGCACAGGCCCAGCAGCGAGGGCCGCCCGCGCACCGCCCACTCGGCGGCCATCCACGACAGAGCGCCGGCCGCGGCCGCGATGTGGGTGACCGCCATGGCCAGGCCGGCCCGGCCGTCGGAGGCCACGGCGGAGCCGGCGTTGAACCCGAACCAGCCGACCCACAGCATGCCGGCGCCGGCCATGGTCAGGCCCAGGTTGAAGGGGGTGAAGGGCTCGCGGCCGTAGCCGCGGCGCGGGCCGAGCACATAGGCGCAGACCAGCCCGGCGATACCGGCATTGATGTGCACCACCGAGCCGCCGGCAAAATCCAGCGCGCCCATGCGGGCCAGCCAGCCGTTGGGCTCCCACACCCAGTGGGCGATAGGCGCATAGACGATGACCGTCCACAGCGACATGAAAATCAGCATCGCCGAAAAACGCATGCGCTCGACGAAGGAGCCGACCACCAGCGCCGCCGTGATGATGGCAAACGTCAGCTGGAACATAGCGTAAACCGATTCCGGGATGTTGGGCGCGACGTGGCTGACCGCGACCTTTTGCGCGTCCTTCACATAATCCAGCCCAGTGAACCAGAAGCGCTCGGTGCCGCCCAGGTAATGGCCCCAGGCACCGCTGCCGGGCGTGAACGCGATGGAATATCCCAAGGCGAACCACAAGAGGCTGACGACGGCGCAGATGGCGACGACGCAGGCCATGACGTTGAGCACGCTTTTCTTGCGCACCATGCCGCCGTAAAAAAGGGCGATGCCCGGGAGCGTCATGAGCAGCACCAGGGCCGTGGAGGTCATCATCCAGGCGGTGTCGGCGCCGTTGAGTGTCTCAGCCCCCACCAGGCCCGGCTGGGTCAGGGGCGCGGGAGGCGGCGGGGCGGATGCGGCCGCCGCGGGCGCGGGGGCCGCCGGCGGCGGCGCGGGAATCACGGGAATCGCAGGAGTCGCGGCGGTCGCTGCGGCCTGGGCGGCGGCACTGGCCGCAGCCGCCGCGGAAGCGGAGGCCGGTGCGGCGGGCGCCTGCGCCATGGCCTGCTGGCAGGCTATGCCGACCCAGATCGTCAAGCCCCACGCCACAAAGCTCTTCAGGTACATACATGCCCGCCTTTCTTGCATCCAGCCAACAATCCGTAACATTTAAAGGCCGAAGGCATAACTCGTGCCAGTGCCTGGCAGCGGGGTTTTTAGGCAATTTTGAGTACAAATGCGTGCACAAGGTGCATGCGGGTGCCATGGTGTGGCACGCCGCGGCACGGACTGCGGGCATGCCGCGGGGTTTCGGGGGCGGGAAACCCCCAATGCACTATGCCAGTGCACGGGCTACATTGGATGACTTGCTGACGAGCCTCGCTGCTCGCAACGCGAGGAGCCGAGGAGACACGAGAGAGCCATTAGAAGTACACAAGCAACAGGGCATTCCAAAAGATGCCTTGTCGCAAAAAGCGCTGGTAACCCCAGCGCTTTTTTTATGCCTGTCGTTTTCCGGCAGGCTTGCGGGTGCGGTACTCAGTCGGGGTTGATGCCGGCCGCGGCCATGGGCGGGGGCAGCTTGCTGAGCGCCTCCGCAATGGCAGCCGCCTTGGCCTTGGCGGCCGCTGCCGCGGCGGCGGTGGTCGGCCCGGGGGCGCCGCCGCCTGCCGACAGCAGGCCGGCCATCTCGGAGGCCTGGCGCGGTTTGCCGATGGGCGCGGCGGCCAGGCCTTTTTGCACCGCGATCATGTCTTCCTCGCTCGGGTACTGGCCCAGCAGCACGTAGTCAAACACCCGGCGCGCGATGGGCGCGGCCACGCCGGCGCCCCAGCCGGCGTTTTCCACAATCACGGCCAGCGCGATCTTGGGGTCCTCGGCCGGCGCGAAAGCCATGTACACCGCGTGGTCGCGCTGGTGCTCCTCCATCTTGGCGCTGTTGTACTTGTCCTTCTGGCCTATGGTCACGGCCTGGGCCGTGCCGGTCTTGCCACCCGAGAGATAACCCGCGCCGGCAAACACCCGCGCCGAGGTGCCCTCCTGCGTGACGCCCACCAGGGCCTTGCGCACGATGGCCACGTTCTCCGGCTTGTAGCCCAGGTCCTGCGGCGGGTCGGCCGGCAGCGGGTGCATCACGCGCGTGACCGGGTCCTGCGTGCCTATGACCAGGCGCGGCCTGTGCTTGATGCCGCCGTTGGCCAGCGCCGCCGTGGCCTGCGCCAGCTGCAGCATGGTGAAGGTGTTGTAGCCCTGGCCGATGCCCAGGGAAATCGTTTCGCCGGGATACCACTTCTGCTGCTCGGGCCGCTTGTAGGCCTTGCGCTTCCATTCCTGGCTGGGCAGCACGCCGCGCACCTCGCCGTTGATGTCGATGCCGGTGAGCTGGCCGAAGCCCAGCGGCTTCATGAAGTCGTGCATGGCGTCGACGCCCATCTCATTGGCCAGCGAGTAGTAATACACATTGCTGGACTTGACGATGGAGCGGTACATGTCGACCGCACCCAGCGCGATGTCGCCGTGGCTGCGGAACACGTGGCCGCCGAAGCTCCAGGAGGCGTTGTCATTGACGATGAAAGTCGGCGAGCGCTTGCCGGTCTGCAGCGCGGCCATGGCCATGAAAGGCTTGTAGGTCGAGCCCGGCGGGTAGGTGCCGCGCAGCGCGCGGTTGAGCAGCGGCTTGTCGATGGACTCATTGAGCGCCTGCCAGCTTTCGCTGTCGATGCCGTCGACAAAAAGATTGGGGTCGAAGGTCGGCTTGCTGACAAAGGCCAGCACGTCGCCGGTTTTAGGGTCCAGCGCCACCAGCGCGCCGCGCCGCTCGCCGAACATGTCTTCCACGAGCTTTTGCAGGCGGATGTCCAGCGACAGCATCACCGTGTTGCCGGGCGTGGCCGGGTTGCTGGCCAGCTTGCGCACCGCGCGCCCACCGGCCGAGGTCTCCACCTGCTCCACGCCGGTGGTGCCGTGCAGCTGCTGCTCGAAGCTTTGCTCGACGCCGAGCTTGCCGATGTAGTCGGTGCCGCGGTAGTTGCCCTCGTCGTCGCTGCCTTCGATGCTTTCCTTTTCGGCCTGGTTGATGCGGCCTATATAGCCCACCACGTGGCTGCCCAGCTCGCCGTAGGGGTAGCTGCGAAACAGCCGGGCCTTGATGTCGACGCCCGGAAAACGAAAGCGCTGCGCCGCGAAGCGCGCCACTTCCTCGTCGGTCAGGCGCGTGCGTATGGGCAGCGACTCGAAATTCTTGGACTCCTCGCGCAGGCGCTTGAAACGCCGCTTGTCGCGCAGCTGGATGTCGACCACCTTTTCCAGCGCGGCAATCGTTTCCTCGAGGTTCTCGACCTTGGACGGTGTGATCTCCAGCGTATAGGCCGAATAGTTGGTCGCCAGCACGATGCCGTTGCGGTCCAGGATCAGGCCCCGGTTCGGCACGATGGGCACGATGGCCGTGCGGTTGCTTTCGGCCTGCTCGTTCAGGTCGGCATGGCGGTACACCTGCAAATACACCAGCCGCGCCGCCAGCAAGGCAAACGCGCACAACACCACCAGGCTGGCCACCAGCACCCGCGCGCGAAAGCGCGACAGGTCGGCTTCAACGTTGCGCAATTCAGTCATGGTGGTGCGACTCTACAACCCGCACAAAGTGCCCGCAATCCCCATTCTTACCCCTAGAGAAGAAGAGGCGATGCGAAGCGAGCCGTACAGGCCAGCAGGGGCCGCGGAACCGGCTTTGCCGGGCCGCAGGCGCAGCGGCCCCCTCGGGGGGCAGCGCATTACACGCAGTGAAAAGCGTGGGGGCCATCACAACGGCCGGTTCTGGTCGGGGTCGGGCGCGCGCCGCTGCGGCACCAGCAGCAGCACGCTCACGACGGGCCACAGCAAAGCCTCGATCAGGGGCGCCATCAGCATGATCCAGCCCGGGAAGATGCCGCCGCCTATCATGCGGATCACGAGCTCCACGCCGTGCGCCACGGCGAACAGCGGCAGCACCTGCAGGGCCTGCGAGGGCACGGTGAACCAGAGCAGGCGGCGGTGGATCATGGTGGCGAAAAAGCTCAGCGCCGTGTACGACAGCGCGTGCTGGCCCAGCAGCGAAGACTGGTGCACGTCCATGCCCAGGCCGAACATAAAGGCCACGCCTATGCCCACGCGCAGCGGCTGGTGCACGTTCCAGAACACCAGCACCAACGCGAGGAAGTCGGGCATCCAGGGCACGCGCCCCAGGGGCAGCATGTCCAGCAGCAGCGCCGCGATGAGGCTGCACCAGATGAACACCGGGTTGGCGGGCAGCAGCAGCTGCTGGCCTGAGCGCATGATCATTTCGCGGCCCCTTTTTCTTTCTTCCTGGGCGGGGCCTCGGGCGCATCGGCCTCGGGCCGCGGCGGGATCAGGCCGGTGCCGGGCTTGACCACCATAACGTGCCGCGCCCCCGTCACCAACGCCTGGGGCGTGCAGTAAATCTTGGCGAAGGCCGACTCGGCGCGCCGCTCGATGCGGCTGATCTTGGCCACCGGCAGGCCGGCCGGGTAGACGCCGTCCACGCCGCTGGTGGTCAGCAGGTCGCCCTGCTGCACGTCCGAGTTGCTGCCCATGAACCGCAGTTCCAGCCCGCTGCCGGAAACCGCCGGGTCGCCATAGGCCACGCTGCGCGCGCCGGTGCGCACATTGAGCACGGGAATGGCCAGGTCGCGGTCCACCAGCAGGGTGACCTCGCTGACCAGCGGATGCACGCGCGTGACCTGGCCCAGCACGCCGGACTCATCCAGCACCGGAGAGCCCAGGTCCACGCCCTGCGCCATGCCCTTGTCGATGATCACCTTGCGGGTGTAGGGGTCGGCCGCGTCGTACAGCACCTCGGCGGCCATGACCGGCGTGCTGAGCTGCTCGCGCAGGCCCAGCAGCTTGCGCAGGCGGTTGTTTTCCTGGGTCAGTTGCTCGACCTGACCGGCGCGCATCGACTGCAGCGCCAGCTTGCGGCCGGCTTCCTCGCTGGCCAGTTTGGCCTGGCTCAGGGTGGTGAAATATTCGCCGCCGCCGCGGATCGCGCGCACCGGCTGCAGCGCCAGCCATTGCACCGGGTACAGCGCGGTGGCGAGCACGGCGCGCACCGGCTGGGTGATGCGAAAGCGGGTGTCGGCGACCATCAGGAACAGCGACAAGGCGCTGAAGAACATCAGCTTGGACAGCGCCGACGGCCCCTGCTTGAAAAAGGGCGGCGGGGATCTGTCAAGGGTTCCTAAGGGCATGGTTCGCTGTCAAGCTGGCCCCGCTTCATGCCGGCGCGCGGCACGAGATACGGCGTTGCGCTTATTCCGAGGTGAAGATGGAACCCAGGCGATCCATGCGCTCCAGGGCGATGCCGCAGCCGCGCACCACGCAGGTCAGCGGGTCTTCGGCCACCAGCACCGGCAGGCCGGTTTCCTCGGCCAGCAGGCGGTCCAGGTCGCGCAGCAAGGCGCCGCCGCCGGTCAGCATCATGCCGCGCTCGGCGATGTCGGCGCCCAGCTCGGGCGGGGTCTGCTCCAGCGCGTTCTTCACGGCGCTCACGATGTTGTTGAGCGGATCGGTCAGGGCTTCCAGGATTTCGTTGCTGGAAATCGTGAAGCTGCGCGGCACGCCTTCGGAGAGGTTGCGGCCCTTGACTTCCATTTCCTTGACTTCGGAACCGGGGAAAGCCGAGCCTATGCTCTTCTTGATGGCTTCGGCCGTAGGCTCGCCGATCAGCATGCCGTAGTTGCGGCGGATGTAATTGATGATGGCTTCGTCGAAGCGGTCGCCGCCGACACGCACGCTGCCCTTGTAGACCATGCCGCCCAGCGAGATCACGCCGACCTCGGTGGTGCCGCCGCCGATGTCGACGACCATGGAGCCGCTGGCTTCGGACACCGGCAGGCCCGCGCCTATCGCGGCGGCCATGGGCTCTTCAATCAGGTACACGTCGCTGGCGCCGGCGCCCAGGGCGCTTTCGCGGATCGCGCGGCGCTCGACCTGGGTCGAGCCGCAGGGCACGCAGATGATGATGCGCGGGCTGGGCTTGAGCAGGCTGCGCGGGTGCACCATCTTGATGAACTGCTTGAGCATCTGCTCGGTCACGGTGAAGTCGGCGATCACGCCGTCTTTCATCGGGCGGATCGCCTCGATGTTGCCGGGAACCTTGCCCAGCATGGCCTTGGCTTCGTGGCCGACGGCCTGGATGGTCTTCTTGCCTTGGGGGCCGCCTTCGTGGCGGATGGCGACGACGGAGGGCTCATCGAGCACAATACCGCGGTCGCGTACAAAAATCAGGGTGTTGGCAGTGCCGAGGTCAATGGCCAGGTCGGTGGAAAAATACCGACGAAATGCTTCAAACATATGCAAGAGTCCAGTTGGGGCATGGGCATACTTCGTTGCGCCATCGCCTTTTTATTGATTAAGCCATTATCGGGAAAGTCGGGCCAGAGGCGTTGGAAACCTTGCTTCAGGCATCTAAAAAGCGCCTAAAGAGTGCATCCGGCCCTGATTTCACACCAAAGGCGGGATAATACCGCATCCCCTGTAGATCAATGGGTCCATGAGGGCCGTTTTTTCAGCTTTACACCTCGTTTCAGGCCCTCGTTTCCGCGCTATTTTCACCTGCCTTTTCCCTCGAATTCCGCTGTATTTTCCTTCATACCTACCCATGGCATTGACACCCCAAGACATCGCCCGCGTCGCCAACCTGGCGCGGCTGGAATTGCGACCTGACGAGACCGAGCACACCCTGAGCCAGATCAACGGCTTTTTTGCCCTGGTGGAGCAGATGGACGCCGTCAACACCGAAGGCGTGGAGCCGCTGGCCCACCCGGCGGCGGTGATCGGCGACGTCGCCCTGCGCCTGCGCGAGGACGTCGCCAGCGAACCCAACCAGCGCGAAGCCAGCCAGGTCAGCGCACCCGCCGTGGAGCGGGGCCTGTTTCTCGTGCCCAAGGTGATCGAATGAGCGGCGCCCTGAACAACACCGCGCTGCACGAGCTGGGGGTCGCGCAACTGGCCGCCAAACTGGCCGCGCGCGAAGTCTCCAGCGTGGAAGCCACGCAGCATTTCCTGGCCCGCATCCAGCAGGAACAGCTGGGCGCCTTCCTGGCCACCAACGCCGACGTCTCCCTGGCCCAGGCCAAGGCGGCCGATGCGCGGCTGGCCGCCGGCGAGCGCACGCCGCTGCTGGGCGTGCCGCTGGCGCACAAGGACGTGTTCGTCACGCGCGACTTCCCCACCACGGCCGGCTCGAAGATACTGGAAAACTACCGCAGTCCCTTTGACGCCACGGTGGTCAGCCGGCTCGGCGCGCAAGGCGCCGGCATGGTCACGCTGGGCAAGCTCAACTGCGACGAATTCGCCATGGGCTCGGGCAACGACAACAGCGCCTACAAGCCCGTGAAAAACCCCTGGGACACCAGCCGCATTCCGGGCGGTTCCTCGGGCGGCTCGGCCGCCGCCGTGGCCGCGCGCCTGGTGCCCGCCGCCACCGGCACCGACACCGGCGGCTCGATACGCCAGCCGGCCTCGCTGACCGGCATCACCGGCATCAAGCCCACCTACGGACGCTGCTCGCGCTACGGCATGGTGGCCTTCGCCTCCAGCCTGGACCAGGCCGGCCCGATGGCGCGCAGCGCGCTCGATTGCGCCCTGCTGCTGTCGGCCATGGCCGCGCCCGACCCGGACCGCGACTCGACCTCGCTGGACCTGCCCGCCGCCGACTACGCGGCCGACCTGCTGGCCGCGCGCCCCGCCTCCGCCGGCGACAAGCCGCTCAAGGGCCTGCGCATAGGCCTGCCCACGCAGTTCTTCGGCGCCGGCTGCGCGCCCGACGTGCTGGCCGCCGTGCGCGGCGCGCTGGCCGAGTATGAAAAGCTGGGCGCCACGCTGGTGGACGTGAGCCTGCCGCTGACCGAACTGTCGATCCCGGTGTATTACGTCATCGCGCCGGCCGAAGCCAGCAGCAACCTGAGCCGCTTTGACGGCGTGCGTTACGGCCACCGCGCGGCGCAGTACGGCGACCTCAACGACATGTACAAAAAGTCGCGCAGCGAAGGCTTCGGCGACGAGGCCACGCGCCGCATCATGATAGGCACCTATGTGCTGTCGCACGGCTACTACGACGCCTACTACCTCAAGGCGCAAAAAATCCGCCGCCTGATCGCGCAGGACTTCCAGACCGCCTTCACGCAGTGCGACATCATTGCCGGCCCGGTATCGCCCACCGTCGCCTGGAAGATCGGTGAAAAATCCGGCGACCCGGTGGCCAACTACCTGGCCGACATCTACACCCTGTCGTCCAGCCTGGCCGGCCTGCCCGGCATGAGCGTGCCGGCGGGCTTCGGCGCCGGCGGCATGCCCGTGGGCCTGCAGCTGATCGGCAACTACTTCAAGGAAGCGCAACTGCTGGGCACGGCCCACCAGTTCCAGCTGGCAACCGACTGGCACACGCGCGCACCAGCAACATCGGCATGACTGACATGAGCAAAGACACGAAATCCACGCTGGTGCAGGGCTACGAAGTCGTCATCGGCTTTGAGACCCACACGCAGCTCACCACTCAATCGAAAATCTTCAGCCGCGCCTCCACCGCCTTCGGCGCCGAGCCGAACACGCAGGCCAGCGCCGTGGACTTCGCGCTGCCCGGCGCGTTGCCGGTGATGAACAAGGGCGCGGTGCAGCGCGCCATCGAGTTCGGCCTGGCCGTCAACGCGCACATCGCCGAGCGCAGCGTATTCGCGCGCAAGAACTACTTTTACCCCGACCTGCCCAAGGGCTACCAGATCAGCCAGTTTGAAATTCCCGTGGTGCAGGGCGGCAGCGTCGAGTTTTTCCTGGACGGCGAAAAGCGCTCGGTGCGCCTGGTGCGCGCCCACCTCGAGGAAGACGCGGGCAAGTCGCTGCACGAAGACTTCATCGGCATGAGCGGCATAGACCTGAACCGCGCCGGCACGCCGCTGCTGGAGATCGTGACCGAACCGGACATGCGCTCCTCGGCCGAAGCCGTCGCCTATGCCAAGGAACTGCACAAGATCGTCACCTGGATAGGCATCTGCGACGGCAACATGCAGGAAGGCAGCTTCCGCTGCGACGCCAACGTTTCGGTGCGCAAGCCGGGCGAGCCGCTGGGCACGCGCCGCGAAATCAAGAACCTCAACAGCTTTCGCTTCATGCAGCAGGCCATCGACTACGAGGTGCGCTGGCAGATCGGGCAGATCGAAGACGGCCACGCCATCGAGCAGGCCACCGTGCTGTTCGACCCCGACACGGGCGAGACGCGCAGCATGCGCACCAAGGAGGACGCGGCCGACTACCGCTATTTCCCCGACCCCGACCTGCCGCCGCTGGTGATCGGTCGCGACTGGGTGGAAAAAACACGCTCGGAAATGTCCGAGCTGCCGCGCGTGATGGCGGCGCGTTTCGTCAAGGACTACGGGCTGCCCGAATACGACGCCGGCCAGCTCACCCAGAGCAAGGCGACGGCCGCGTTTTTTGAGGCGGTGGCCGAGGCAAGCCAGCAAGCCAAGCTGGCCAGCAACTGGGTCATGGGGGAGCTCTCGCGGCGCCTGAACAGCGAAGAAAAACCGATCGAAGACTCCGCCGTCAGCGCCGCGCAACTGGCGAGCCTGATCACCCGCATCGCCGACGGCACGATTTCCAACAATGCCGCCAAGCAGGTGTTCAACGCGCTGTGGACCGGCGAGGGTTCGGACGTCGACGCCATCATCGAGGCCAAGGGCCTCAAGCCGATGAGCGATACCGGCGAGCTCGAGAAGATCATCGACGAGGTGCTGGCCGCCAATGCCAGGAATGTGGAAGAGGTCAAAGCCGGCAACGCCAAAGCCATGAACGCCCTGGTCGGCCAGGCCATGAAAGCCACCAAGGGCAAGGCCAACCCGGCGCAGGTCAACGAGCTGCTGAAGAAAAAACTGGCTTAGGAGGCCGCGCCTGGGGACACCGGGCGGCCCGCGCCCGCCCCTTCAGTTTTTGGCGCTGGGGGCCGCCGGGCTTATAGAGCCTTCTCTCAAGGCCCATAGCTGCTTGAGCTTGACCAGCTCTTCGTCAAAGCGCTGGTTGACGCGCTTTTTCTCCTGCTCCTGGTCCTGGACGAACTTCCTCTGCACGGCCGAGCTGGCCTCGTTTTCTTCCACTTTGCGCTTGAGCCCGGGCGGCGCCTTGCCGGGGTCTTTGGCGTAGAACTCGAATTCGGCCTGGATGGCCTTGCGCTGCTCGGCCAGCTCCGCCGTCCGCTTGTTGGAGGCCTTGATGACCTCGTCGACCTGGGCCAAGGCGATGAGGCGTTCCTGATCATGCACCGCGCGGCTGGGATAACGCAGCAGCAGGGCGCGGTCGCGGCGCTTGTCCTCGGCCTCGCGCGCGCGCGCCTCGGCGGCGGCCTTGTCCTTTTCTTCCTGCGCCGCGCGCTCCTGCGCGGTCAGCGAAGGCCCCACCTCGCGCTTCACCGTGCCCGAGCGGTTCAATTCCTTCTGGGTGCGGTCCATGCACTCGGCAATCGGGCGGTCGGCCGTGATCTTGCGGCCTTTGCCGTCCACACAGGTGTAAATGTGCTGGGCCGCGGCCTGACTCGCCGTGAAGGCAGCCGACACCCAGATGACCATAAGCGCTGTTCGCAAGAGCAAATCGACTCCTTAATCCACGCCGTAGCGTTCCCGGTAGGCCAGCACGGCCTGGTAGTGCGTCTTCAGAGACAGTGCATCGGGACCGTCGGACCCCGGCGTGCCGCCCTGTGCTGAGAGATATTGCAGCAAGTCCGTCAGGCGCGCAATCGCGCAAACCTGAAGGCCCAGGTGTTTCGTAACATATTGCACGGCACTATGGCTCACATCCACGCCGTTTTCCGTGGCCTTCTCCTGGCGGTCCAGCGCCAGCGCCACCGCGTGGGGAACGGCGCCGGCGGCCTTGATGATGGCGATCGATTCCCGCGCGGCCGTGCCGGCGGACATCACGTCGTCAATGATGAGCACGCGGCCCTTGACCGGCGCGCCGACCAGCGTGCCGCCTTCGCCGTGGTCCTTGGCCTCCTTGCGGTTGTAGGCGAAGGGGTAGTTGCGCCCCAGCCGCGCGAGTTCGATGGCCACCGCCGCGGCCAGCGGGATGCCCTTGTAGGCCGGCCCGAAAATCATGTCAAAGGCCAGGCCCGTGCGCTTTTCCTCGGCCAGCAGGTGGCGCGCATAGAATTGCGCCAGCCGTCCCAGCTTGGCCCCGTCGTCGAACAGGCCGGCGTTGAAAAAATACGGGCTCATGCGCCCGGCCTTGGTCTTGAATTGCCCGAAGCGCAGCACGCCCGCCTCCACGGCGAACTGCACGAATTCCTGTGCCAGCGCGCCGTCCGCGGAAGTTGCCCCGTCCCTGTTGTCCTGTTGTTGCCCTGCCGTGCTCATTGGAAGTTCCATGTTTAAATTGACCAGCCTCAACCTCAACGGTATCCGCTCCGCGGCCAGCAAAGGGCTGCTGGACTGGGTTGCGCAGTCTATGCCGGATTGTATTTGCGTGCAGGAGCTCAAGGCCCAGGCGGCCGACATGAGCGGCCGCTTCGAGGAAATCGCCGGCCTCAAGGGCTATTTTCATTTTGCCGAGAAAAAAGGCTATTCCGGCGTGGGCATCTACACGCGCCATGAGCCCAGCGACGTGATCGTGGGCTACGGCTCCACCGAATTCGACGCCGAAGGGCGCTATGTGGAGCTGCGCTTTGACAGGCCCGGACGCAAGCTGAGCCCCAAACTCTCCATCATCAGCTGCTACTTCCCGAGCGGCTCCTCGGGCGAGGAGCGCCAGGCCGCCAAATTCCGCTTCCTGGCCGAGTTTTACCCGCGCCTGCTGGCCCTGAAGGAAACGCGCGATTTTGTGCTGTGCGGCGACGTCAACATTGCACACCAGGAGATCGACCTGAAGAACTTCAAGGGCAACCGGAAAAACAGCGGCTTCCTGCCCGAGGAACGCGCCTGGATGACCGAACTGCTGCGCGACGCCGAACTGGCCAACGAGGCGGCCGACGAGTTGACGCAGCGCACCGGCCCCTCGACCCGGGGCGGCGGCATGGTCGACGTCTACCGCAAGCTGCAGCCCACGGCGACCGACGCGGCCTACACCTGGTGGAGCAACCGCGGCCAGGCCTATGCGAAGAACGTGGGCTGGCGCCTGGACTACCACCTGGCCACGCCGGCCTTCGCGGCGCTGGCCCGCAGCGAGCACATTTACAAGGAACAGCGCTTTTCCGACCACGCGCCCATGAGTGTGGATTATGAATTCAAGCTATGACCCCCGCCCAGGCTCACTGCGTGTAGCCTGTCCCCCCCTTCCAGGGGGCGGTGACATTGGTACACCCCTGTCCAAGCTCACTGCGTGTAGCTTGTTCCCCCCTCAAGGGGGCGGCGCCTGGGGCCGGCGAAGCCGGACCCTCGGCCCCCGCTGGTGAAAACCCCAGCGCTGGTTAAGCCATGAACTCTTAAGCCAGCATGAGCCGCGGGACTGGCTTTGCCAGACCGCAGGCGGGCGGCCCCCTCGGGGGGCAGGGAGCTACACGAAGTGAGCGACCGTGGGGGCTAACCTTGTTCAGCCCAGATCCGCTGGATCTGCGTGGACAGCTCCATGGGGTCGAAGGGCTTGGGAATCACCTCCAGCGCGCCCAGGCCCTTGTACACAGCCACTTCGGCGGCCTGCACCTTGGCGGTCATGAAAATGACCGGTGTGCTGGCCGTGGCCGGCAGCTCGCGCAAGCCCTTGAGCGTGGTGGGGCCGTCCATGCCGGGCATCATGACGTCCAGCAGCAGCAGGTCGGCCCCGGCGCCGGGTGCGGCATCCAGCGCCTCCTGGCCGGAGGCGCAGGCGATCACGGTGAAGCCTCCCACCGCTTGCAGCGCCATCTGCGCCACCATGCGGATGTCGGGCTCGTCTTCAACATAGAGGATGCGGTTCAGTGGTTTGGTCATGATGGTTCAACTCAAGGCTTGGGGACGGGTTGGGCCCGGATCGCCGGGAATCTGGAGGACTCGCTGGATTGTATTGAGCAGTTCGGTGTTTGAGGTATGGGCCTTGACCAGGACCGCGTCGGCATACCGGCCGTCCGAGGGTTCCACGTCGCCGGCCGAGAACACGATCACCGGCGGGCGCGGATCCAGCGCGTCGATGTCCTCAAACAAGTCCCAGCCCGAATGGCTGCCCAGCGCCAGGTCCAGCAGCACCAGGTCAAAGGTGTGCTCGCGCAGCAGGGCGCGGGCCTCGTCCAGCGTGGCGGCGAATTCGAAGCTCGCGAATTCCTGGGCGATGGCGGCGGTGATGCGCTGGATGTCCAGGTCGTCTTCGACATGCAGGATGCGCGGCTTGCCCGAGTCCAGGCTGGCGACGGCGCGGCGCAGGCTGTGGATCAGCAGGTGCTCGTCGATGGGTTTTTTCAGCCAGTCCGAAACCGTGTGCGGCTTGCGGTTGAATTGCAGTTCGCCCTGCTCGGCCATGGCCGAAATGACCACGACGGGCAGGTTGCGCGTACTCTCGTCCTCGCGCAGCTGGCCGATGAAGGACACGCCGTTCTGGCCGGGCAGCTTAAGGTCCACCGTCACCGCGTCGTAGCTGTTGGAGGCCAGGCTGGCCAGCGCCTCCTCGGCGCTGTAGGTCATGTCCGAATCAAAGCCGGCCTTGCCCAGCATCATGCTGATGAGCCGGGCCACGTCGGGGTCGCCCTCGCAGATCAGGATGCGCGGGCGCGACGACACCGCGGGCGGCCGCAGGGGCTTGAGCAGCGGCACCGGGTTGGTCCATTCGGGCGTCTCAAAAAAGAAGGTGGTGCCCACGCCCGCCTTGCTCGAAAAACCGATGGTGCCGCCCATTTTTTCGACCAGGGCGCGGGAAATATTCAGGCCCAGGCCGGTTCCGCCTTTCTGGCGGGTGTCGGAGGAGTCGGCCTGCGAGAACTTCTGGAAGATGCGGGAACTGAATTCCTCCGGAATGCCGGGGCCGGCGTCGACCACCTCCGCCCGCACTTTCTGTGCCGTGCGCGAAAGCCTGACCTCCACCACGCCGGCCTTGGGCGAAAACTTCACGGCGTTGGACAGCAGGTTGGTCAGCACCTGGGTCATGCGGTCGCTGTCGACGCGCACGTGCAAGGCCGCCTCGGGCGCCCGCATCACCAGACTCACGCCATGCTGGCTGGCAAAACCCTCGTTGGCGACCAGCGTCTGCTGCACCAGCTGCCGCAGGTCCACCACCTGCAAGTCCAGGCGCAGCTTGCCGGATTCGATTTTTTCGCTGTCCAGGATGTCGTTGATCAGCCGGATCAGGCGCTCGCAGTTGTTTTGCGCAATGGTCACCAGGCTCTTGACGGCATCGGGCAACTGGCCGGCCACGCCGCCCGAGATCAGGCCCAGCGAACCGCGTATCGAAGTGAGCGGCGTGCGCAGTTCGTGGCTGACGGTGGAAACAAACTCGGTCTTCATGCGGTCTATGCGCTTGAGCTCGGTGATGTCGGTGCCCAGCGAGAAAAAGCCGATCACCTTGTCCGCCGCCGAGCCTTCGCCGTAGCGCGGGAAATACTGCATCGCGTAGTGCCTGCGCTCGCCCTGTGGCGTGACCTGCGTGCGCTCGTAACGCACCGTATGCCCGGTCAGGACTTCATCCACCTTTTCCCGCACCGTTTCATACACCTGGGGGCCCAGCACGTCGGCCAGCGGCTTGCCGTCGATCTGCTCGTAGCTCAGGCCGAAGTTGTCCTCATAGGCCCGGTTATGAAAGCGAAAGCGCTGGTCGGTGTCCAGGTAGGCGATCAGGGCCGGCACCGTATCGGTGACCTGGCGCAGCTGCGACTCGCTGGCCCGCAGGGCCTTGGTAATGCGCTTGCTTTCGGTGATGTCGTGCATCAGGGCGGTGAACACGCGCCGCCCGCCCACCTGCACGTCGCTGAAGGACACGCTGACCGGGAATTCGGTGCCGTCCTTGCGCAAGGCCAGCACTTCACGCCCGGAGATCCGGAAGGCCCCGGGCCGTGCATGCATCATCGCGGTGAATTCCTTGTACTGGCCGCGCAGGCGCTCGGGCACCAGTTCCGAGACGTCGCGACCCACCAGCTCACTGCGCTCATAGCCGAAAAGCTGCAGCGCGGCGGCATTGGCCTCCAGCACGATGTCCTCCGAGGTGGTGGTGATCACAGCCTCCACCATGCCTTCGGTGATGCTGCGGCTCATGGCTTCGCTGTCGCGCAGCTGGGCCTCGCCGCTTTTTCGCACCTGCTCGTAATGCTTGACCACATAAACCACCCAGCCCAGCATGGCGAAGAACAGGGCGCTGGCGGCCACGATGAGGCTCAGCGCCCACTGCGCGCTGCGCTCGGCCGCTGCCTGCGCGTCACGCCATTTGTAGGACTCGCGGTTGCGCGCGCCTTCGAGCAGCGCATTGGTGCGCAGGCGCAAATCACGGCTCGCCTGGCTGGCCAGGACGGCCGCCGCGGCCTCGGGGCCGCCTGCCTGGCGCGCCGCGATGGCCTGATTCGCGGTCTGGGCGCGCTGGTTGATCAATTCGTCAAAATCCGCCGACTCCTGCAGCACATTGGCACTGCGCGTGCGGGCCCTGACGGCGCGCAGTTCGACCCGGGCTTCCTGGAAGGCCGCCAGGTCGTCCTCGCGGCCGCTCAGCAGGTACTGGCGCAGCGTGGACTCGGCCGTTCGCAGGCTGGAGTCCACGCGCTCCAGCGTCACCAGCGTGTCCTCGGTCCGCACGCGGGACTGCGCCGTTTCCAGCAGGCGGCTGATGGCCATATAGGACGCCGTGCCCACCACGGCCATGAGCACCACACCGCCGGCCATCGCGACTTTGATCTTTTTCAGGAAGATGGCGGAGGATGGCATGGGCAGTTCCTTCGCGACGTGTCAGGCAGCGCCGTGAAAGCGCTGCTGCAATTGCTCAACGGCCCGGCCCACTTCGGCCCGCACCTCGGGCGCCAGCGCCTGCTCCATGCCGACGTGGGGGCTCAGGGCCAATTCCAGCGCCTGTGCGGCCAGTCCGAGTTCCGCCCAGCCGAAAGTCGCCGCGGAGCCCGCCAGGCTGTGCGCATGGCGCTCCAGCGCCGGCAAAGCCTGGGCCAGGTCCTCGCCCCGCAGAATCTGCTGCCAGAGCAGCCCGACCTGCTCCAGGCGGCGCGGCAGGGAGCGGGTGTAATCGGCGCGTTGCTCCTCCAGGAATGCGATCAGGGCCGGATCGGTGCGCGTCATGGCATCGGGATGGAGGGTGCCCGCCGTGCGTCCGCGGCCCGCCACCGCGCGAGAAAGGCGGCTTGTCCTGGAAGAAGAGGAGGGCTCATGCGGCCCATCTTAAGGCGCAAGTATCAAAAAGCAGCGTAGGACAAGTACGAGTGGTTGCCGCCCTGGACGCCCCTTTGGCGCGGGTCCATCCGGCGCGAAAACCGCACAAGGCAACGCCGTTAAACCTTATGCCTTGATATGCAGAGGATTACATCCACAACCGCGCATAAATTGAATACCTTCGACCTCATTCATCACGCGCTAAGCCCCTGGTCAAGCTGACGGGTCGGCCGCCTTCCCGAGCGCCGCGACCAGATCCGACTGGGTAATAATCCCGACCAGCCGCTCACCCTCGCCAATGATGGGGATATGGTGGTGGCCGGTGCTGCCGAACAGCGGCACCAGCTCCACCAGCCGGCGCTGCCGGCCCGCCACGCGCACGTTGCGGGTCATGATCTGCCCCACGACCTCGGGCTTGTCCGAATACACGCTGCGCGTGCTGCGCACCAGCTGCCTGAGCTTGGCGTCAAAGCCTTCGTACAGGTCCAGGTCGGCGGCGCGCATGAAGTCCGCCACCGTGATGATGCCGGCGATGCGAAAGCCGCGGTCCACCACCGGCAGCGCCTTGATGCGGCGCTCCCTCAGCAGGGCCCAGGCCTCCTCAAGCGGCGTGCCGAATTCCACCGTCACCAGCTCGCGCGACATGATGTCTTCGCAGCGCACCTCGGCCAGCTTTCGGTCGTAGGCGCGCAGCCGCGTTTCGGCCAGCAGGGCCTTGAGGTCGTCGCGGCTCACGTCCAGCACCTGGTTGTAGCGTGCCAGCACGGCGTCCAGGTCGGCGTCGAGCTGCCGGTCCTGGGCCGAGGGCGCCGCACCCGGCGGGGGCAGCTGCGTGTGCGGGTAGGCGCGCCGCGTCGCGTTGTTGTAGAGGATGCCCATGAGCACCAGCAGCACCGAATTGAGCATCACGGGATAAAAGGCGAACACCGGGCTGGAGATGCCGCCCAGCACCATCATCAGCGCCGTGGCGCCGCCCGGCGGGTGCAGGCAGCGCAGCGCCAGCATCAGCGCAATCGCCGTGGCCACCGCCAGGGCCGCGGCCAGTTCGGGCGAACCCAGCAGGTGCGCGCCGTGCACTCCGGCGATGCCGGCCAGCGCCGACAGCGTGTTGCCGCCCACCACCGGCCAGGGCTGCGCCATGGGGCTGGCCGGCACGGCAAAGATCAGCACCGCGCTGGCCCCCAGCGGCGCCACCAGCCAGGGCAGGCCGGGCAGCACCCAGCCGGCCAGATGGCACAGCAGCCCCGTCAGGAAGATGCCAAACAGCGAACCCGCCACCAGGCGCAGGCGTTCGCGCGTGTCGATGCGGGTGCGCGCAGGGCGAAAAGCCCGCCACCAGGCGCGCGAAAAGAATGCGGCGCGCTGCGTCAAACCGGTTACCGGAGACGGCCAGCCTGCTTAGCTGCGGGCGCGTTGATAAAGGGCTTGTACCTTGGGCACATTGGCCTGCAGTTGCTGGATGCGCTCAGGGCCGGAAGGATGGGTGGACAGAAAGCTCGGGCCGGAAGATCCGCCGCCGGCCTGGCCCATCTTTTCCCACAGGCTGACGGCCGCCTGCGGGTTGTAGCCGCCGCGCGCGGCCAGCTCCAGGCCCACCAGGTCGGCATCGGTTTCGTCCTCGCGGCTAAACCGCAGCGTCAGCAGCTGCGTGCCTATGCTGGCGGCCAGGTCGCCGACCTGGCCCCAGCCCAGCAACTGCGCGCCCAGCGACAGCAAGGTGCCCGTGCCCTGGCTTTTGGCGATGCGCGCGCGCGCATGCTCGCGCAGCGCGTGGGCCATTTCGTGGCCCATGATCATGGCCGCCTCGTCGTCGGTCAGCTTGAGCTGGTCGAGGATGCCGGTATAAAAAGCGATCTTGCCGCCCGGCATGCAAAACGCGTTGATCTGTTTGCTGCCCAGCAGGTTGACCTCCCAGCGCCATTGTTTGGCGCGGTCGTTCCATTGGGTGGTCTGCGGCACCAGCCTGGCGGCGATGGCGCGCAGCCGTTGCAGCTGCGGATTGCCCTGTGGCGCCAGCGCGCCCTTGGCGCGGGCTTCGGCCAGCAGCTTGCTGTATTCCTGGGTGGCGGCGCTTTCAATCTCGTCGGCGGGCACCAGGTTGCGCAGCTGGGACGCGGGCCCGACATCCACCTGGGCGCGCAGCGGCATGGTGGCGGCCGTCGCCGCAGTGCCGGCGGCGGCCAGCAGAAATGCCCGGCGGCCGGGCCAGGCGGAGTGTTTGGCATCGCATAAAAAGCACATGGGTGAATAATAGTCACAAATCGAAATGGCCATGTCAGACAAAACCCCCTCCGCCACCTTGGCACCAGGCACCGCCTCTTCCGTCCCCGAATCTTCCAGCGCCGCCCCGGTATCGTGGGCCAGCGTCTGGCGTGTGTACGCCGAGCGCGCCACGCTGCGCATGCTGCTGCTCGGCTTTTCGGCGGGCCTGCCGCTGTTACTGGTTTTTGGCACGCTGAGCTTCTGGCTGCGCGAGGCGGGCATTGACCGCACCACCATAGGATTCCTAAGCTGGATAGGCTTGGCCTACGGCTTCAAATGGGTATGGGCGCCGCTGGTCGACCGTTTGCCGATACCGGTGCTCACACGCCTGTTGGGGCGCCGCCGCAGCTGGTTGCTGCTGGCGCAGCTCACCATCATCGGCGCACTGTGCGGCATGGCGCTGAACGACCCCAAGCTGTCCCTGCAGCCCATGGTGTGGTGCGCGCTGGCCGCGGCCTTTGGCTCGGCCACGCAGGATATCGCGCTCGACGCCTTTCGCATCGAATCCGCGGATGCCAAACGCCAGGCGGCGCTGGCAGCGGCCTACCAGACCGGCTACCGCATCGCCATGATCTGGGCCGGGGCCGGCGTGCTGTGGATCGCCGCGCGCGCCGAAGTCCCCAACGCCGCGGCCTACCAGCCCGGCGCATGGCAGACCGCTTACCTGGTCATGGCGGTCTCCATGCTCCCGGGCATCATCACCGTGCTGTTTTCGGCGGAGCCCGCAGAGCGCGCCCGCGCCGAAAGCGACGCTGAAACCGCGGCGACCCGTGCGCGTTTTGCCGCCACCGGCATTCCCCTCTACGGCACGGTGCTGTTTGCGACGCTGGCGCTCCTCGTGCTGTTGCTGCTGGCCGTGCCCGGCGTGGTGGTGCGGGCGTACGACCTGGCCCTCAGCGCCTACCTGTTGCCGCTGCCCATCTACGTGCTGGCCATCATCGGCCTGGCCAAAACAGGTATTCGCGTCGCACTGCCGGCGCGGCTGGTGCCGGCCGCCGTCTGGTTCGACCATGCCTTTTACGTGCCCTTCGCCGAGTTCCTCAAGCGGTACGGCAAGCAGGCTATCGTGATCCTCGCGCTGATCGCCATCTACCGCATCAGCGACGTCGTCATGGGCATCATGGCCAACCCGTTTTACGTGGACATGGGCTACACCAAGGATGAGGTCGCCGCCGTCACCAAGATCTACGGTGTCATCATGACGCTGGCCGGCGCCTTTATCGGCGGTGCCATGGCCATGCGCCTGGGCGTGATGCGCGTGCTGATGCTGGGCGCCGTGCTGAGCGCGGCCAGCAACCTGCTGTTCGCCTGGCTGGGCACGCGCGGCCATGACGTCAGCGCGCTGATTTTCGTGATCTCGGCCGACAACCTCTCCAGCGGCATTGCCTCGGCCGCCTTCATTGCCTACCTGTCCAGCCTGACCAACGTCAATTACTCGGCCACGCAGTATGCGCTGTTCAGCTCCATGATGCTGCTGCTGCCCAAGTTCCTGGCCGGCTACTCGGGCAAATACGTGGACGCCTTCGGTTACAGCCATTTCTTCACCGCGACCGCCCTGCTGGGGCTGCCGGTGCTCGTGCTGGTGGCCCTGGCTTCGCGGCTTCAGCCTCCGAAATCCCAATAGGAACAGGCACCTGCAGCTATTAAATTAATAGCTTCAAAACAGCTGCCAGATACCCGCGCAGCGGAGTATGCTGGTGGACTGCCGCCCCGGTTTACCGTAACTTTACGATGGCTTCAAGCGCGATTGTTGCGTGCGGCGCAGCATGAACCCATCGTGTTCCACCCCGGGGGACACACCCTGCAACCGAGGACCTCTCCATGACCCAACAACTCCTGATGATCGAAGACGACGCCCGCCTGGCCAGCATGGTGGGCGAGTACCTGCGCCAGTCGGGCTATGGCTTCACCCACGCGGCCGACGGCGCGAGCGGGCTCGCCGCGCTGGAAGGCAACACCCCCGACCTGGTCATCCTGGACCTGATGCTGCCCGACATGGACGGCCTGGAAGTCTGCCGGCGCATCAAGGGCCAGGGCAGCGACAGCGCCAACACCGCGGTGCTCATGCTCACCGCCAAGGGCGACCCCATGGACCGCATCGTCGGCCTGGAAATCGGCGCCGACGACTACCTGCCCAAGCCGTTTGAGCCGCGCGAGCTGCTGGCGCGCATACGCGCCGTGCTGCGCCGCGGCGGCGACACCGCCAGCGCCGCGGCCAACGGCGGCCACAAGGTCATGCGCTTCGGCTCGCTGGAAATCGACCGCGATGCGCGCACCGTCTCGGTGTCGGGCAGCCCCTGCGAACTGACCTCCTACCAGTTCGACCTGCTGGTGGCGCTGGCCGAACGCGCTGGCCGCGTGCTCAGCCGCGACCAGATCATGGAAGCCGTGCGCGGCCGCGAGCTCGAGGCCTTCGACCGATCCATCGACGTGCACATGGGCCGCATCCGCAGCGCCATCGAGGCCGACGCCAAGGATCCCAAACGCATACTCACCGTGCGCGGCGTGGGTTATGTGTTCGCCAAGCAGCAGGACTGATCTTCATGTGGGGCCGTTTCACTTCGCACCTCTATGTACGTATATGGCTGGCGGTTGTCGCCACCGTGGTCGTGCTGACTTTCCTGGTCGGCGCGGCCTGGCGCCTGAGCGCCGACCCGCCGCTGCTGCCGATACGCGAAGTGCTGGTGCACAACGACAAGGGCGAAGTCATAGGCACGGCGCAGACCCGGCCCGACCGCAAGCTCGGCGATGACCTGGAGTTCGACGTCGTGACCAATGACGGCCAGACCCTGAACCTGCTGCTGCCCCGGCCCAAGCGCCCGCCGGGCAACCCCTGGATGCGCCCGCCTTTTGGTTTCGGCTTCGGCTGGATGCTGGGCCTGGTCGGCCTGGCCGTGGCCGTGGGCGCCTACCCCGTCATGCGGCGGCTGACGCAGCGGCTCGAAGCCCTGCAACGCGGCGTGGAGCGCTGGGGCGCAGGCGACCTGTCGGCCCGCGTCAATGCCGACGGCAAGGACGAGGTGGCGTTCCTGGCCGGGCGCTTCAACCACGCGGCCGAACGCATCGAAACCCTGATGGAGTCGCACAAGTCACTGCTGGCCAACGCCTCGCATGAATTGCGCTCGCCGCTGGCACGCATCCGCATGGGCCTGGAACTCATGGGCACCGACGCCGCCTCGCCCCAGCGCAAGGAAATCTCGCGCAGCATCAACGAGCTCGACCAGCTGATCGACGAAATCCTGCTGGCCAGCCGCCTGGACGCCAAGCAGGCCGACGCGGAGCCCTTTGAAACCCTGGACCTCACGGGACTGGCGGCCGAGGAATGCGCGCGCGTCAACGCCGAACTCAGCGCGGAACTCGGCCAGCAGCCGGCCGCCGGCCTGGGGCTGGACGCCGCCAGCCACAGCCTGACCGTGCAGGGCTCGCCGCGCCTGCTGCGCCGGCTGATCCGCAACCTGCTGGAAAACGCCAGGCGCTACAGCACCGGCGAGATCAACCTCGAACTCGCACAAACCCGCGTCGGCGCCAAACAGCTGGCCGTGGTCAAGGTGCACGACCGCGGCCCGGGCGTTCCGGCCGGCCAGCGCGAACGCATCTTCGAGCCTTTTTACCGCCTGCCCGGTGCCAGCGAGCGGGAGGGCGGCGTGGGCCTGGGCCTGGCGCTGGTCAAGTCCATCAGCCAGCGCCATGGCGGCAACGTGCGCTGCGAGGCACGACCCGGCGGCGGCGCGTCCTTCATCGTGGAGTTGCCCGTGGCCCATGCGGTCGCCCAGCCCGCAGCGTGAAATAAGTCACGAACTTGCGACGATTCAGCTGAAATCCCCGCCGTCTCCTCTATTTGGAGAATGGTCAAACCCTGCGCGATCACCGACAGTTGCGGTCGTTGCTGTCACAACACCCGCAATTCGAGGGAAACAGGGAAATAAAAACCAGACGTCGGTGAAACATTTTTTGGTCTCCCAACGACGTTCTCCCATCCAGGAGAACTTTCAACAGGCCACCGCGAGGTGGCCTTTTTTTTGCCCCGGTGCCAGGCAGCGCAGGCTTTGATACCCTAGGGCCTCCTTCTCAGCACAGGACCGCAAGCCATGAGCACCGCCGCCACGCCCCAGCCCGCCAGCATCCCCCAGGGCTTTTTCCCGTCCACCGCGGACCGCATGCCGCTGATGCCGCGCGAGGCCATGTCGCCCGCGCAACGCGAAGCCGCCGATGCCATCATCGCCGGGCCGCGCAAGGCCGTGTTCGGCCCCTTCATCCCGCTGCTGCGCAGCCCGCAGCTCATGGGCCGCGTCGGTGACGTGGGCGCCTACCTGCGTTTTGAGAGCACGCTGGACGCGCGCATACGCGAACTCGCGACCTGCGTGGCGGCCCGCCACACCGCCAACCAGTTCGAATGGCTGATGCATGCGCCGCTGGCGGTGGCCGCGGGCGTGGCCCAGGCCACCGTGGACGCGATTGCCGACGGCCGCCAGCCGCGCGGCATGGCCGAAGACGAAGCCGTCGCGCTGGACCTGAGCTTCGAAGTGCTGCGCCAGCACGGCTGCAGCGACGCGACCTATGCCGCGGCCGTCAAAACCTTTGGCGAACAGGGCGTGGTCGAGCTGGTGAGCCTGGTCGGCTACTTCGTGATGGTGTGCTGGGTCATGAATGTGGCGCGCACGCCGACGCAGGCCAAGCCGAGTGTGGCGCCCCTGTCCGCCTTCCCGGGCTAGGGCATCGGCGCCAGCGCCGCCAGCACACGGTCGGCGCTGATGTCATTCAGGCAACGCGTGTGGCCCAGCGGGCATTCGCGTTCAAAACAAGGCGCGCAGTCCAGCGGCGGCTGGTAATCCGCATCGGCCTTGAGCCAGAGCACGCTGGCCTTGCCGCTCAGCGGCGGCGTGTGCAACGGGCTGGACGAACCGAAAATCGCGACCTGCGGCACGCCGAACGCCGCCGCCACATGCATCAGGCCCGAGTCGTTGCTGATCGTGCTTTTGCAGGCAGCGATCAGGCACAGCGCCTGCACCAGCGAGGTCTTGCCCGCGAAATTCAGGCAGTGGCCGGCTTTCGCCGCATTCACGGGCGCGGCGATTTCCTCGCACAGCGCCGCTTCCTTGCCTGAGCCCAGCAGCACCACCGGCAAGTCCAGCCGCGCGGCCAGCTCCGAGAAATGGCGGGCCGGCCAGCGCTTGGCAGGCCCATACTCGGCGCCCGGCGCAAACACGTAATAGCCGCCGCGCCGCAAGCCCAGTTCGGCCAGCGCCTGGTCGATTTCGGCCGGCGCCATCTGCAGCCGCGGTGTGTCCTTGTCGAGATCGCCCTCCCCGCTCAAGGCCGAATAAAACGCCACCATGGGCGGCTTGTTCTTGGGGTTCTTGAGCCGGTGCGTGAGCAGGCCCACGCGCGCCTCGCCGAAGTAGCCTATGCGCTCGGGAATGCTGGCCAGAAAGGGCAGCAGCGCGCTTTTCAGCGAGTTGGGCAACACATAGGCTTTGTCGAAACGGCCTTCAATGCGCTTGGCGATCGCCCGGCGCTCCCGGAACTGCAGGCCGCCGTGCGCAAAAGGAAACTCGATGACCTCGGCCACCTGCGGCATGGCGCGGTACACAGGCGCCACCCAGGGCAAGGCCCCCACCGTGAGGCGCTCGCCGCGCGCATGCAAGCGGCGCAGCAGCGGCTCCGTCATCACCGCATCCCCAATCCACTGTGGAGCGATGACGAGGGTGTTTTTAGTGGCCGCCACCGAAATGCTCGCCGTCTTTTAATTTGTAGACGGTCCCGCAATAGGGGCATTTCGCTTCGCCGGTGCGCGCCACATCCAGGTAGACCTTGGGGTGGCTGTTCCAGATTTTCATGTCGGCCTTGGGGCTGGGGCAGTAGACACCGCCTTGCGCATTCAGGTCGGAGGCCAGCAGTTCAACAGAAGAAGAGGTGCTCATAGATATGTTCAAACCTTGGCGAGCCAATGGGCGTATTTGGGATTGCGGCCGTTGACGATGTCAAAGAAGGCGCTCTGGATTTTTTCGGTGATGGGGCCGCGCGAGCCGGCGCCGATTTCAATGCGGTCGAGTTCGCGGATAGGCGTGACTTCGGCGGCGGTGCCGGTGAAAAAGGCCTCATCCGAGATATACACCTCGTCGCGCGTGATGCGCTTTTGCACCAGCTCCAGGCCCAGGTCCTTGCAGATGTGCAGGATGGTGTTGCGCGTGATGCCGTTGAGCGCGCCGGCCGAGAGGTCGGGTGTGTAGACCACGCCGCCCTTGACCACAAAAATATTCTCGCCCGCGCCTTCGCTGACGAAACCCGAGGCGTCCAGCAGCAGCGCCTCGTCGTAGCCGTCGTCCAGCGCTTCCATATTGGCCAGGATGGAGTTGGTGTAGTTGCTCACCGCCTTGGCCTGCGTCATGGTGATGTTGACGTGGTGGCGCGTGTAGCTCGAAGTCTTCACGCGTATGCCGCGCTTCATGCCCTCTTCGCCGAGGTAGGCGCCCCAGGCCCAGGCCGCGACCATCAGGTGGATCTGGTTGCCCTTGGGGCTGACGCCGAGTTTTTGCGAGCCTATCCAGGTCAGCGGACGGATGTAGCAGGACTCCAGCTTGTTCTCGCGCACCACGGCTTTGGTGGCTTCGTTGACTTCTTCCTGGGTGAACGGAATCTTCATGCGCAGGATCTTGGCGCTGTTGAAGAGGCGCTCGGTGTGCTCTTCAAGGCGGAAAACCGCCGTGCCGCCGGCCGCGTTGTAGGCGCGCACGCCTTCAAAAGCGCCGCAGCCGTAATGCAGGGTGTGGCTCAGCACGTGGATCTTGGCGTCGCGCCAATCGACCATCTGGCCGTCCATCCAGATTTTGCCGTCGCGGTCTGCCATGGAGGGTGCTACTGGGGGCATGATGGGAATCCTGTTCTATGTGGGGTGATGCGGGAAGCCGGGCGCGCGCGGGGCGCCGCCCGAAAAACCTGAATTGGCGATTTTACGGGGCGGGCGCCGCCGCGTCCTGCGCGGGCCTGAAAAGCTCATGGTGGGCCAGCTTGCCACCCACAAAGGTGCAGGTGACCCTGGATTCGCCGGCATCGGCCCAGCGGAAGATCTCGGGCTGCTCATCCTTGGGCGAAAGCCGCTCGCCCAGCGCCCGCGTCATGGCCACGACGTGCAGCAGCGTCATGCCGGGCTTGAGCTTGGCATTGAGCATGACCGCGCTGTCGACATACCCTATGGGGCGGTTGGCCGCGCGTTTGAGGATCTGCATCATGCGGCTGAAATGCAGCAGCACCCACATGACCAGGCCGCCGGCTACCGCGGCCACACCGGCCCAGCCGTAAAAGCGGTAGCCCAGCACAACGGCCGCGACGCCGGCCACGGGAACAAGGATTTTCTGGAAGTTCATGGCGCTATTTTCGCAGCCCCGGCCCGGCGGCCGGCTGCGGGGACTGCGTAGGCGCCTGAGCGGCGGCAAAACGGGGATTCAGCCCGCGCGCGCGGCCCAGCCCGTGGCCAGCGCATGCGCCCAGTCGCCGCGCCCACGGCTGGCCGCCACCCGCGACTGCGCCAGGTGGTCGTAAGGCACGGCGCGCAGATCGACGCGCCAGCCCACGCCGGTTTTTTCAGCGATGGCATAGCGCGCATGCGGCGCGCCGTTTTCCACCACATGCGGATGCGGGTGCGCGTCGTCATAGGCCTGCAGGCCGACGCTGCCGGGGTTGACGATGAGCACATCGCCGCACTGCGCCAAACGCGGCACATGGGTGTGGCCGCACAGGACCAGCGTATGCCCGGACTGCGCTGTGGCGCCCAGGCGCTCGCGCACTTCATCCGCCGTGGCCGGGCTTATGCCCGTGGCGTGGCCCGCGCCGAAGCCGGGAATGGTGGTTTCCAGCCAGTAAATCAGGTCGCTGGCCGGCGTGCCGTGGCACAGCAGGATGTCGCCGCCGGCCAGCGTCAGGCTTTCGGGCAGTGAGCGTATCCACGCCAGGTGCGCCGAACCCAGCTGGGCCGCCGTGTAGCCGTCGGTGCCCAGGGGGTCCAGGTACTGGCCCTGGTCGATCAGCTCCAGCACCTGCCGTTCATGGTTGCCGCGAATCGTGGGAAAGCCGCGCGCCATCAGCAAATCAGCCGTTTCGGCCGGCTGCAGTGGCCCGCTGAGGATGTCGCCGAGGTTCACCACCTGGTCCACGCCCTGGCCTTCGATGTCGGCCAGCACGGCCTCCAGCGCCGGCAGGTTGCCGTGGATGTCGGAGATGGCGGCGAGTTTCATGCCACTGATTGTGCAACGCCTCAGCCCAGGCCGCGCACCACGTTCATCGCCTCTTCCACCCGCTCCACCGCGTGGATGGTCAGGCCCTCGATGGGCTTTTTGGGCGCGTTGGCCTTGGGCACCACGGCCACGCTAAAGCCCAGCTTGGCAGCCTCCTTCAGGCGCTCCTGGCCGCGCGGGGCCGGCCGCACCTCGCCGGCCAGGCCCACTTCGCCAAAGGCGATAAAACCCTTGGGCAGCGGCTTGCCGCGCAGGGACGAGGTGATGGCCAGCATCACGGACAGGTCGGCGGCCGGCTCGCTGATGCGCACGCCGCCCACGGCATTGACAAACACGTCCTGGTCCATGCAGGCCACGCCCGCATGGCGGTGCAGTACCGCCAGCAGCATGGCCAGGCGGTCGCGGTCCAGGCCTACCGAGAGGCGCCGCGGGCTGGGCCCGCCGTTGTCGACCAGCGCCTGGATTTCAACCAGCATGGGGCGCGTGCCTTCCAGCGTGACCAGCACGCAGCTGCCGGGCACGGGTTCGCTGTGCTGGCTCAAAAAGATGGCGCTCGGATTGGCCACGCCCTTGAGGCCTTTTTCGGTCATCGCGAACACGCCGATCTCGTTGACCGCACCGAAGCGGTTCTTGATGGCGCGCACCAGGCGAAAGCTCGAATGCGTGTCGCCTTCAAAGTAGAGCACGGTGTCCACCATGTGCTCGAGCACGCGCGGGCCGGCCAGCGCTCCTTCTTTGGTCACATGGCCCACCAGCACGATGCACACGCCGCTGGACTTGGCCGCGCGCGTGAGGTGGGCCGCGCATTCGCGCACCTGCGCGACCGAGCCGGGCGCGGAAGTCAGCTGGTCGGAATACACGGTCTGGATGGAGTCGATGACGGCAATCGCCGGCTGGGTGGCTTCCAGCGTGGCGAGGATTTTTTCAAGCTGGATCTCGGCCAGCACCTTGACCTGCGAGCCATCCAGCCCGAGCCGGCGCGAGCGCAACGCGACCTGCGCGCCGCTTTCTTCACCGGTGACATACAGGGTGTTGAGCCCGGCGCGCTGCAGCGAATCAAGCGCCTGCAGCAGCAGCGTGGATTTGCCTATGCCCGGGTCGCCGCCTATCAGCACCACGCCACCTTCCACGATGCCGCCGCCCAGCACGCGGTCCAGCTCTTCGTGGCCGGTGGGCGTGCGCTCCATGTCGGTGGCTTCGATGTCGGACAGGGCGGTCACGTCGGAGGCCTTGGCCAGCGACTGGAACTGGCTGCTGTAGCGGTTCTTGGCCGGCGCGCCGCTCTCGGCGGCCGACTCGACCAGCGTGTTCCAGGCATTGCAGTGCGGGCACTTGCCCAGCCACTTGGGGCTGCTGCCGCCGCATTCGCTGCAGGTGTAAATCGTCTTGTCTTTGGCCATACGCGATATTACTGTATAAATAACCAGGTTTTGGATTTGATCATGATGCGGGAGGCGCCGGCCCGACAAGCTGGCCGCCTGGCGGAATCCCGCCGGCTCAGCATAATTGCGCGCTTGCACAGACAATGGCCTTTTGCTGTATTTCCCCGCCGACCCGACCCCCATTGCTTTCTTGAGGACACCGCACCATGAACATTTCGCGCCGCCAGCTCATACAGTCTTCCAGCGCCGCCGCCCTGCTCGCCGGCATAGGCCGGCAGGCCTGGGCCCAGGCCCTTGACAGCACCAAGGTCATCGCTGGCTTCGCGCCCGGCGGCACCGCCGACATCGTCTCGCGCCGCGTGGCCGACAAACTGCACCCCGGCTATGCCAAAAGCGCGGTGGTCGAGAACAAAACCGGCGCGGGCGGGCAGATCGCCGTGCAGTTCGTCAAGACGGCCGCGCCCGACGGCGCGACGGTGCTGCTCACGCCCATGTCCATGCTGGGCATCTACCCCCACACTTACAAGAAGCTGCCCTACGACCCGGTGGCCGACCTGACGCCGGTCTCGGCCGCGGCGATTTTTGACTACGGCTTTGCCGTCGGCCCCATGGTGCCGGCCAGCGTCAAGACCGTGCCCGACTTCCTCGCCTGGTGCAAGGCCAACCCCGGCCAGGCCAACTTCGGCTCGCCGGCGGCCGGCTCCTCGCCGCACTTCATAGGCGCGCTGCTGGGCCGTGGCGGCAACGTCGACCTGCGCCACGTCGCCTTCCGCGGCACCCAGCCCGCGGTGCTCGACATGGTGGGCGGGCAGATCGCCGCCGTGTCGGGCCCCACCGGCGAATTCACCCAGCATGTGGCGGCCGGCAAATGCCGCCTGCTCTCCACCAGCGGCCCCAAACGCAGCCGCTTCACGCCGAACACGCCCACGCTCGTGGAGCAGGGTTTCAAGGACTTGGCCTTCACCGAGTGGTTCGGCTTTTTCCTGCCGGCCAAGGCGCCGCAGGATGTGGTGCAGCGCCTGAACGCCGGCATACGCAGCGCGCTGGCCTCTCAGGACGTGATCGACGGACTGGCCGTGTCCTTCCTGGAGCCGGCGCCCACCTCGCCGGCCCAACTGGCCGCCATGCTCAAGGCCGACACCGAGCTGTGGGGCCCCTTGGTCAAAGCTGTGGGCTTTACACCGGAAGGCTAAGCCCTTCCCCTGATGGTGAGCAGGCGCCGCCCTTTACGCCGGGCGGCCGTTTTTTTGTGATCAAGAGAACCATGGGCAGCAGCATGAAGGTATGTATTTACGGCGCGGGCGCCATAGGCGGCTGGATAGGTATGGGGCTGGCGCGCGCCGGCTGCAGCGTCAGCGTGGTGGCACGCGGCGGCACACTCGAAGCCTTGCAGCTGCACGGCCTGAGGCTCAACCAGGGCGGCACGGTCAGCTCGCAGGCCGTGGCCTCCAGCGCCCGGCCGGCCGAACTCGGTGTGCAGGACATGGTGGTGCTGGCCGTCAAGGCGCCCTCGCTGCCCGAGGTCGCCCACCAGATCGCGCCGCTGCTGGGCCCGGACACCCTGGTGCTGACGGCCATGAACGGCGTGCCCTGGTGGTTTTTGCAAGGCTTTGGCGGCGCGCTGGCCGGCCAGCGCCTCAGCTCAGTAGATCCGGCGGGCGAGATCGCCGAGGCGATTCCGGCCCGGCACATCGTGGGCTGTGTGGTGCATGCGAGCTGCTCGCTCG
This sequence comes from Polaromonas sp. P1_A2, assembly GCF_056406895.1. Lineage (NCBI taxonomy): Bacteria > Pseudomonadati > Pseudomonadota > Betaproteobacteria > Burkholderiales > Comamonadaceae > Polaromonas > Polaromonas sp. P1_A2. The sequence goes on from NZ_JBFTZI010000004.1 coordinate 48,650, forward strand.
ACGAGCCCGGCCAGGTGCACCACCACTTCGGCAACAAACTCATCATTGGCGAGCCTTCGGGCGAGAAGACCGCCCGCGTGCTGCAACTGGCCGCGCTGCTCGAAAAGGCCGGCTTCGAAGCCCCGGTGTCGGACCAGATCCAGAAAGACATCTGGTTCAAACTCTGGGGCAATATGACGGCCAACCCGATCAGCGCGCTGACCGGCGCGACCATGGACCGCGTGCTCGACGACGAGCTCGTGACCGCCTTTACCCACAGCATCATGCTGGAGGCCAAGGAAATCGGCGCGCGCATAGGCATCCCCATTAATCAGACCCCCGAGGAGCGCCATGTCATCACACGCAAGCTGGGCGCCTTCAAGACCTCCATGCTGCAGGACGTGGAGGCCGGCAAGCCCGTCGAGCTCGACGCGCTCGTGAGCGCCGTGCGCGAACTGGGCCAGTTGACGGCCGTGCCCACGCCCTCCACCAACGCCCTGCTGGGCCTGGCGCGGCTGCAGGCGCGGGTCAAGGGCTTGTACTGAGGCCCTCCGTTTCATTCCATTCACCACCACTTTTCCAGGAGACAACATGAAACACATAGGCGTCATAGGCGCATCGGGAATGATGGGCCACGGCATCGCGCGCAACCTGCTGGCCAAAGGCTTCCAGCTCAGCCTGACCGTGCACCGCAACAGGGAGCGCGTAGCCGACCTGCTGGCCGCCGGCGCGAAACAGGCGTTCGGCCCGGCCGAACTCGGCACCTGCGACGCCGTCGTGATTTGCGTGACCGGCTCGCCCCAGGTAGAAGAAACCTTGCTGGGCCCCAACGGCGTGCTGTCCAAGGCCAGGGCCGGCCTGGTCGTGATCGACACCTCGACCAGCGAGCCCGAGTCCACGCGCCGCCTGGCCGCTTTGTGCGCGCAGCATGGCGCCATCCTGGTCGACGCGCCGCTGGCGCGCACGCCGGTGGAGGCCGAGCTCGGCAAGCTCAACACCATGGTGGGCGCCGAGCAGGCGGTGTTCGACAGGATCCGCCCGGTGCTGGCGGCTTACTGCGAAAACATCTTCCACGTGGGCGGCCCCAGCGCCGGCCATGTGGTCAAGCTGCTCAACAACTTCGTTGCCCAGGCCATCTGCACGGCCACGGCCGAAGCCTTTGCCGTGGGCGCGCTGGCCGGCATCGAGCCGCAAAAACTGGTCGACGTGGTGTCCGCCGGCGCGGTGAACTCGGGCCTGTTCCAGGCCATGGCCAAAACCCTGGGCGGCGATTTTGCCGGCCTCAAGTTCGAGCTCGACAACGCGCGCAAGGACTTGCGCTACTACACCCACCTGGCCGAGATGGTCAAGGTGCCGTCTATGGTCGGCGAGGCCGTGCACCAGAGCCTGGTGACCGCCAGCGCGCTGGGCTACGGCAAGGAGTTTGTTCCGGCACTGGTGAAGGCGCAGGAAAAGCTGACCGGCGCGAAGATCACGCCGCAGTAAACAACGCAGCCCGCTACAAGGCCTTGGCGTACACCACAAAGCCGGATTTTTCGGCCACCTGGTCGTACAGCCGCATGGCCGTGGTGTTGGTTTCGTGGGTTTGCCAGTACACCCGGTCGCAGCCCGCCGCCCTGGCTTGTTCATAGACGGCCTCGATCAAGGCCTTACCGACGCCGCGGCCACGCACCGATTCGGCGGTGAACAAATCCTGCAGATAACAGACCGGAACAATGCGGGTGCTGCTGCGGTGATACAGGTAGTGCGTGAGGCCCACAAGCTCGCCATTCCCCGATTCGGCGACCAGCGCATGCACCGGCTCATAGGCATCAAAAAACCGCGACCAGGTCATGGCGGTGATTTCGTCGGCCAGCGCGGTCGGGCCGGAGCGGCCGTAGAAGCGGTTGTAGCCGGCCCAGAGCGGAAGCCAGGCGGCGAAGTCCGCTTTGCGGACGGGACGGATGGTGATCGCTGATGTCATGGATGGTCAGGCACTAAATTCCACGGGCCGGGTGGTTCCGGATTTTTTGCGCACCACCACCGTGCCGGCCATCTTGTCGTGCCAGCCCTGCTTGCGCGCGTCAAAGGCCACCCAGAAAATGCCCAGGCCCAGCGGGATGCAGGAAACAAAGTAACCGAGGTAGCGAATCAGCAATTGGCCGGTGCCAGGGTTATTGCCGGTGTCGGCGTCAACTATGCGCGCGGCAATCGCCATCTTTCCGGGCGTGGCCTGGCGCGCCACCCAGAACGCGATCACCGCCACCGCGGGCAGCACCCAGGAGATCAGGAAATCCAGGGGGCCGTGGACGAAGCTCGTGCCCTCCCAGTAGGCGTCGCCGTAGATCGCCGTCAGCAGCGGATACACCACGATGCCCAGCAGCAGGGTGTCGATGATCGACGCCCAGACGCGGATCCAGAAGCCCGCGTATTCCAGTTCTTCCGATGCCATGGAAAACTCCAGTTGGAGAGGTTTTTCATTCGATCTGTACGGGCACGCGCTGCGCAAGCGCGCACATCAATTCATAGCCCACGGTGGCACCGGCCTGCGCGACTTCGTCGATGGACAGCTCGGCGCCGCCTCCAGCGCGGCCCCACAGGGTGACTTCGCTGCCCATGCCCGCGGCGGGCACGGGCGTGAGGTCCACCGTGATCATGTCCATGCTGACGCGGCCCACCATGCGGGTGCGCACGCCGTTCACCAGCACGGGCGTGCCGGTGCTGCAGTGGCGCGGGTAGCCGTCGGCATAACCGCAGGCCACGATGCCTATGCGCAGCGGGCCGTCGGCGGTGAAGCTCGAGCCATAGCCCACGGTATCGCCGGCCTTGAGGTCCTGCACGCCGATGATTTTTGACGACAGCGTCATGGTGGGCTGCAAACCCCAGCCGGCCGCCGTGTGTTCGGGGAAATCGGGCGCGCTGCCGTAGACCAGGATGCCGGGCCGCACCCAGTCGGAGCGGCCGGCCAGTACGTCGCGGTGGCGCAGCGTGGCGGCGCTGTTGCTCAGCGTGCGCTCGCCGGGCAGGTCGTGCGTGACGGCGTCGAAGGCCTGCAGCGCCGCGCTGATGCCCTTGGGGCCGTCGGCGTCGGAGAAGTGCGTCATCAATGTGATCTCCTCGACCTGCGGCAGCGCGTTCAGGCGCGTCCAGGCGGCGCGGTAGCGCTCGGGCGGAAAGCCCAGGCGGTTCATGCCCGAGTTCATCTTGAGGAACACGCGGTGCGGCAGCTGCGTCTTGTGGGCGGCCAGCATGTCGATCTGCTCGTTGCAATGGATCGAGTGCCACAGGCCCAGGCGCGAGCACAGCTCCAGGTCGCGCGCGTCAAAGCAACCCTCCAGCAGCAGGATGGGGCCGCGCCAGTCGAGCGCGCGCAGGCGCTGGGCCTCGGCCAGGTCCAGCAGCGCGAAACCGTCGGCGCTGCGCAGCGCGTCGAAGACGCGTTCTATGCCGTGCCCGTAGGCGTTGGCCTTGACGACGGCCCAGACCTTGGCGTCGGGCGCGGCGGCGCGCGCAACGCCCAGGTTGTGGGCAAGCGCCGCGGTGTGGATGGTGGCAAGAATGGGACGTGGCATGGTGCAAAGAAGAAGTTGGTGCGGGCGGCGGCCTCAGCGGCCCGGTGGAGGCGGTGAACCGGTTCTAAGGGCTTTCTGCATTCTGACACCGCCCCCCATGCTATAAACCGGAATCGTCCGGAGACATTCATCCATATCTTGCAGCATCAGATCGGCTGATGCAGTGCCGCAATGACCACAACAGTTTAATGAAGCGCGGTTTTTACACCATCATGGCGGCCCAGTTTTTCAGCTCGCTGGCTGATAACGCGCTGTTTGTGGCCGCCGTGGAGCTGCTCAAGACCAGCGGGGCGCCCAAGTGGCAGCCAGCGGCGCTGGTGCCCATGTTTGCCTTGTTTTACGTGGTGTTGGCGCCTTTTGTGGGCGCTTTCGCCGACGCGCGGCCCAAGGGCAACGTGATGTTCGTGAGCAATGCCATCAAGGTCATAGGCTGCCTCATGATGCTGTTCGGCTCGCACCCGCTGCTGGCCTACGCCATCGTCGGGCTGGGCGCCGCCGCTTATTCACCGGCCAAATACGGCATCCTCACCGAACTGCTGCCGGCCTCGCAGCTCGTCAAGGCCAACGGCTGGATCGAGGGGCTGACGATTTCCTCCATCATCCTGGGCGTACTGCTGGGCGGCCAGCTGGTCGGCCACACGGTGTCCAGCCTGCTGCTGTCGTTCGACTTCCCGGTTTTCGAAACCGGCATAGACACCGCGCCCGAAGCGGCGATCGCCGTGCTTATCCTGCTGTACATCGTCGCGGCCTGGTTCAACACGCGCATCCCCGACACCGGCGTCGAGATGCGGCCCATGCCGCGCAACAAGCTTGAGCTGCTGCCCGACTTCTGGAACTGCAATTCGGCGCTGTGGCGCGACAAGCTGGGCCAGATCTCCCTGGCCACCACCACCTTGTTCTGGGGCGTTTCCGGCAACCTGCGCTACATTGTGCTGGCCTGGAGCGCCGCGGCCCTGGGCTACAGCACCTCGCAGGCCTCCTCGCTGGTCGGCGTGGTGGCCATAGGCACGGCCGTGGGCGCCGTGATGGCCTCCATGCGCATGCGGCTGGACCAGGCCACCAGCGTGATGCCGCTGGGCATTGCCATGGGCCTGCTGGTCGTGCTGATGAATTTCATCGGCAGCGTCTGGGTGGCCGCACCCTTCCTGATCCTGCTGGGCGGCCTGGGCGGCTTCCTGGTGGTGCCCATGAACGCGCTGCTGCAGCACCGCGGCCACAACCTCATGGGCGCGGGCCGCTCCATCGCGGTGCAGAACTTCAACGAACAGGCCTGCATCCTGAGCCTGGGCGCTTTCTACAGCCTGTCCACCGGCATGGGCCTGTCGGCCTTCGGCGCGATCACCGCCTTCGGCGTCGTGGTGGCCGGCTTTATGTGGCTGATCCAGCGCTGGCACCAGCACAACCTTGTCAAACACAAGGAACAGGTCGACCACCTGCTGAGCATCGCCCGCAGCGATAAATCGCACTGATGGCGGCCGACGCAACAGGCGCCGCCGTGCGCAGCGGCACGCCCAAAGCCGTGCTGGCTCTTACATTCAATGCCTTCGTCTGGGGCGTGTCCTGGTGGCCGCTGCGCCAGCTGCAAAGCCTGGGCCTGCACCCGCTGTGGACCACGGCGCTGGTCTATGCGATTGTGGTGGCCGGGCTGCTGGTCTTGATGCCGAAAGCCTGGCGCGGCTTTGCCGCGCATCCGCAGCTGTGGCTCCTGGTGGCGGGCGCGGGCCTGACCAATGTCGGCTTCAACTGGGCCGTGACCGTCGGCGACGTGGTGCGCGTGGTGCTGCTGTTCTACCTGATGCCGGCCTGGTCGGTGCTGGTGGCCTGGGCCATGCTGGGCGAAAAACCCACGCCGGCCTCGCTGCTGCGCCTGCTGCTGGCCATGGCCGGCGTGTTGATTGTGCTCAAGACGCCGGACTCCCCCTGGCCCGTGCCGCAAGGCGGGGCCGACTGGCTGGCCATCATGGGCGGCTTCAGCTTCGCGCTGACCAACGCCATGCTGCGCAAATCCAGGCACACGCTCGGTGAATCGCGCATGCTGGCCATGTTCGGCGGCAGCGGCCTGATGGCGGCTTGCGCCGCATTGGTCGGCATGTCGCAAGCCGCGGTGCCCGCGCCGACTTTGGCGCTGGCAGGCATTCCGGTGGCGCTGGGGCTGGCGCTGGCTTTCATGGCCAGCAACGCCTGCCTGCAGTACGGCGCAGCGCGCCTGGCCGCCGGCACCACGGCCATCGTGATGCTGACCGAAATCCTGTTCGCCAGCCTGTCCTCGGCCGCGCTGGGCGCCGCCGAGCTCACGCCGCGCATCCTGCTGGGCGGCAGCCTGATCGTGCTGGCCGCGCTGCTGGCGGCCATGGCGCCATCGGCATCTGCCCAAACCGCGCCGGGCGGTGCAGAATCGCGGTAAACCGGCAACCGGGACAGCGCCGGCAACAACCGCACCAGGAGACACCCCCATGAGCACCGTCTACGATTTCGAAGCACGCCAGATCAACGGCCAGGACATCTCGCTGGCCGGGTTCAAGGGCAAGGTCATGCTGATCGTCAACACCGCCAGCAAATGCGGCTTCACGCCGCAGTTCGGCGGCCTCGAAGAGCTGCACAAGCAGTACGCCGGCAAGGGCCTGGCGGTGCTGGGTTTCCCCTGCAACCAGTTCGGCTCGCAGGACCCGGGCGCCGACGGCGAGATCGAGTCCTTCTGCCAGGTCAACTATGGCGTGAGTTTTCCCATGATGTCCAAGATCGACGTCAACGGCCCGGCCGCGCATCCGCTCTACAAATGGCTGTCGGCCGAGGCGCCCGGCCTGCTGGGCAGCAAATCCATCAAATGGAACTTCACCAAATTCCTGGTCGGCAAGGACGGCAAGGTGATCCGGCGCTACGCGCCCACCGACAAACCGGCCGACCTGGCCAAGGATATCGAGGCCGCACTAGCCGCCTGAGGCAGAGCCGCCCTGCGTGTAACTCAAGGAGGCTTGGGGCCGGCTTTGACGGTGCGCAAATAATCCGCCAGCGTGCGGCCCGCCTCGTGGCCCACGCGCTCGTCCAGCACGTCGATCTCTGCCATGCGGTCCACGCGAAAGCTGCGAAAGTCCTGCCGGGTCTCGCACCAGGCGCCCAGCGTCCAGACGCTGCCCCAGTAAAAACAACCCAGCGGCCAGAGCACACGCCGGCTTTCCCGCCCGGCCGCATCGAGGTAGCGCACATCCACCTTGCAGCGCGCATGCACCGCCTCGCGCAGCAATTGCAGGCTGCGCTGCGTGGCTTCATCGGGATTGATCACCACCGCATACAGCGGCACACCTTCGGCCGCCGCACGCGCCGTGGGCGGCAGCACCGAAAAAATCTTGCTCCAGGCCGCTTCCGCATCGCCCGCCATGGCCGGGTCCAGCCAGGCCTGGGCCAGGCGCACCGAGGCGGCCAGTGCATTGGCTTCCTTTTGCGTGAACATCAGCGGCGGCAGGTCAAAGCCCGCGCCCAGCCGGTAACCCACACCGGCCTCGCCTTCAATCGGCACGCCCTGGTGCTGCAGGTCGGCCACGTCGCGGTAAATGGTGCGCTCAGACACCTCCAGCCGCTTGGCCAGGAATTCCGCCGTGCTCAGGCGGCGGCCGCGAATCAGCTGGACTAGATGGAAAAGGCGGTCGGCGCGGCGCATGGTGTGTCGAGTGATTTGAATGACCGCAGCTTAACGCGTGTCGAAATGGCCAACATACGCCATGCGCGGCTATAGTGCAGGCATCCATCTGCGCGCGTATTGCCCTCCGACAAACCGAGGAGACATCGTGGTGTTTCGTGGAACTTCCATACCCGTATAAATGAGTACAGCCTGTCCGAACTGCCAGAACCGCTCGCTCGGCGCGTTATTTCGCCTACGGGTCTGGTGGACGCGGCCGGTTGCATGCCCTCATTGCGCAGCGCTGTTGATTCCTGTACCGTCGCTTTGGCGCTGGGGCTTGTGCGGGTTGATAGTTTTCGCACCATCGAGCATCCTGGATACCTTTTCTCTTCATGGCTATCTCGGCACGGCTATTGTCTTTGGGATTGCATTTGGCTTTCTCTGCCTGTTGCTCGCTTCCTGGCCATTGCAGACGACGTCCATCGGGCTTGTCTCACGCAATCGGCGCATCGCGCTTGCCATCGTTGGTGTCATCTTTGTGCTGGCACTTTTCGGGCATGCGCTCTGACCATGTGCTTGAGCATCCTGGTTTCGGCGTTTAGCTTCATCGGGTCCGGTCGAGCCATCCATAAAGTAAATCACCGATGCCGTACGAACTGGCTTTCACGAAATTGGTCCCCATCGCTGATCGCGCCCAATACTTCAACGAATGTTGTGTTGGGGGTGACGTCGTGATGGATCAACTGCTCCCCATGCTCCGCGCGAAGTACGAGGGCATTGAGACCAATCAGGAAGACTGGGGGTGGTTTGCCTGGTTCAAAGACGCTGGCTCAAACCTCGCCGTGGATGTTTTTAGCGACCATCCTGATGCGGGTGAGTTCAGAATCCACATTACTTCAAGGGCGCCACGTTTTTTGTTTGGCGCTAAAGTGATGGATACCCCCGAGCTTGGCCGCCGCCGACAGCCAGTGCTTCAGCACCGTCAGCAAGAGACACATCGCTGCCGGCGGGCGCTTTGGCTATAGTGCCAACACCGGTTCGACCTCATAGCCCCATGAAGCTCACTGTCCGCCCCCTCACACCCGAGCGCTGGCCCGACCTTGAAGCGCTCTTCAACGCCAAAGGCTGTTCGGTGGCGCGCGGCTGCTGGTGCATGTTTTACCGCCGCCGTGGTGCCCGCGGGCCCTTGCCGGCGGGCGCCACCGCGGCCCAGGCCAATCGCGCCGAGCTCAAAGAGCTCACGCGCGGCGGCACCCCGCCCGGCCTGATCGGCTATCGCGGCAAGCTGCCGGTCGGCTGGGTGTCGCTGGGGCCGCGCGAGGACTACGCCAAGCTCCAGCGCTCACCGGTGATGAAGCCGGTCGATGACAAGCCTGTCTGGTCCATCATCTGTTTTGTCGTACCCGCGGAGCATCGCGGCCAGGGCGTCGCGCGGGCGCTGCTGGACGGGGCGATTGCCTACGCCAAAAAACAGGGCGTGACGTTGCTGGAGGCCTACCCGGTGGACAAGCCCGGCCGCGCCCAGGGCGACACCATGTGGTTCGGCGCCAAGTCCATGTATGACGACGCCGGCTTTGAAGAGGTCGCGCGGCGCAAGCCGCAGCGGCCTGTGGTGCGCATCAAGCCCGTCTGAGCTGCCGATAAGCGTTGGCGCACAATGATGCCGAAGCGGGGGCAAATACCATGAGCAATCCCAACGGCGATAAAGTCTTCAGCGGCTCGATTCCGAAGCTCTATGAAACGTATCTGGTTCCGCTGATCTTCGAGCCCTACGCGGCAGATCTGGTGGCGCGGCTTGCGTCGAGGCCTTTGACGCGTGTTCTCGAGATCGCAGCCGGCACCGGTGTCGTGACGCGTGCGTTGACAAGCGTGCTGCCCGAAAGTGTCTCCGTCGTGGCCACGGATTTGAATCAGTCGATGCTGGACCAGGCCTGCGCGGTCGGGACCACGCGCCCGGTGGAGTGGCGGCAGGCAGATGCCATGCAACTGCCTTTTCCGGACGCGAGTTTTGACGCGGTGGTCTGCCAATTCGGAGCCATGTTCTTCCCTGAAAGGTCAAAAGCGTTTGCAGAAACACGCCGGGTACTCAGGCCGGGAGGTGTTTTCATTTTTAATGTATGGGACCGGATTGAGGAAAACGAATTCGCCGACACCGTGATCACGGCGCTCGAATCCGTCTTTCCTCAAGACCCGCCGCGCTTCCTGGCCCGCACGCCGCACGGCTATTACGAGCGCCGCAGCATCGAGCAAGATCTTGCAAACGGCGGATTTATGGCGCCACCTCAAATCAGCACGGTTGCAGCGCGAAGCCGGGCGGAATCTGCCCGGGTTCCAGCGATCGCCTACTGCCAGGGCACGCCGCTGCGAAACGAGATCGAAACGCGCGACGCTTCACGGCTTCTGGAAGCCACCGACGTTGCGGCGGAAGCGATTGCCCTGCGCTTCGGACGCGGGCCGGTGGACGGCAAAATCCAGGCGCATGTTGTCACCATTGAAAACTGAGCGCGCGAACTGTGCGTGCCGCGCCCTGGCAAGCCGTTCGAGGCGGATGGCCGCCTGTTCGGCCGCACCCAGATGGATGCTGGCTGCCTTTTACCGCCACCTCTGGGACAACGAGGACAGCATAGGCGCCTGAGCCGCGCCATTTCCACGCCGCAGCCGTTGAGGCGCTGGACAGCATTTCCAATATAATGGAAAATAAATTCCATCATGACAGAAATTCCCTCCGACCTGAACCAGCGCATCGCCGAACGCGTGCGTGAGCTGCGAGCCGCCAAAAGCCTGTCGCTGGAAGCGCTGGCCGCCAAAAGCGGCGTGAGCCGTTCCATGATTTCATTGATAGAACGCGGCGAGAGCAGCCCCACGGCCGTGGTGCTGGAGCGCCTGGCCACCGGCCTGGGCGTGATGCTGGCTTCGCTGTTTGACGCAGCCGCCGCCCGGGCACCCGCCAGCCCCATCAGCCCTGTTGCGCGCCATGCGGACCAAGTGCAGTGGCAAGACCCGGCCTCGGGCTATGTGCGGCGCAACATCTCGCCGCCCGGCGTGCCGCAGCCCATGCAGATCGTCGAAGTGCATTTCCCGCCGGGTGGGCGCGTGGCCTTTGAGACCGGCGCGCGCGACGCGCGTGTGCACCAGCAGGTGTGGGTGCTCGAAGGCGCGATTGACATCACTGTGGGCGAGACACGCCACGCGCTGCGCGAAGGCGACTGCCTGGCCATGCAACTGGATCGCCCCACGATGTTCCACAACCCGACGCGAAAACCCGCGCGCTATGCGGTGGTGATCGCCACTGAACCCGCATGAACACCATGACGAATACCCCACCTTGGTCGCTGCGGCGCCTGCATGAAGTGAATGAGGCGCAGATTGCCGGACTCGCCGACGTGCTGATCGACTGCGTGGAAGGCGACGCCTCAGTGAGTTTTATGCATCCGCTGCCGCGCGAACGCGCCCAGGCCTTCTGGCGCGGCGTGGCCGACGACGTGGCGACGGGCGAACGCGCGCTGCTGGTGGCCGAGGATGGCCAAGGCATTTGCGGCACGGTGCAATTGGTGCTGGCCCAGCCCGAGAACCAGCCGCACCGCGCCGACCTGGCCAAGATGCTGGTGCACCGCCGCTGCCGCCGCCAGGGCCTGGGCGAGGCCTTGATGCGGGCCGCCGAATCCATGGCGCGCGACTGCGGCAAGACGCTGCTGGTGCTGGACACCGTCACCGGCGACAACGGCGAGCGCCTGTACCAGCGCCTGGGCTGGCAGCGCGTCGGCGTGATTCCCGGCTACGCGCTGCTGCCGCGCGGCGGGCTGGTGGGCACGACGGTGTTTTACCGCGAGCTGGCCTGACGGAAGTTGTTGTGGGCTGTTGGCGTGCCGCCGGCAGGCGCAAGGCCCCGCGGCGCGTGCGCCGCTGTTTTCAGGCTTTTTTACCCGTGCGATGAACCACCATGCGCTCATGCAGGCGAGTGACGATGCGGCTTCCCGTCCTGACGAAGAAGAAGGGGAACACGCCGTGGATGAACGCGGCGACGGCGGCCGACAGCAGCGGCACGGCAAATGAAAAGGAAGCCGACATGTGCTCGAAATAGCTCTCCCCTACGGAGTCAGGGTGTTCCTTGAACAGCTGGAGAATTTTTTCCATGGTCGTATCCGTCGGTTTTCGGGGTTTGCACCCCGCTTGCATCAATGCCTGCCAGGAATCATAGGCCTGCGGATCGGAAAATAAGTTGCAAGTTCGGCTAGAAATCCTTCCATAATTAGAATTATTTTCTAATAATCTGGCCACATGGACAAAAAAGACATCCGGATCCTGGAGCTGTTGCAAGACGATGCCTCGATGGGGCTCAATGAGCTGGCCCACGCCGTCAGCCTGTCGCCGACACCTTGCTGGCGGCGAATCCAGAAGCTGCGCGATGAAGGCGTCATCAAGCAGCAGGTCACCTTGTGCGACCCGGTCAAGCTCAATCTGGGCCTGACCGCTTTTGTGAGCATCCGTGCCAGCCTGCACAACGACGCATGGACCCAGCGCTTCATCAAAGGCATCGTCGCCATCCGCGAGGTGGTGGAGGTCTACCGGATGACGGGCGATATCGACTACCTGCTGAAGGTCGTCGTGCCCGACATTGCCGGTTACGACAGCGTGTACAAACGCCTGATCAAGGTCGCCGAACTGCAGGACGTGAGTTCGGGCTTCGTGATGGAGGTGGTCAAGCACACCACCGCCCTCCCCACGGATTACGCGCTGCCGGCCTGAGGGGCCGAAAGCGTCAAAATCCCAGCATTGCGCCGTCGGCCCGCATGGCCTGCGCGATCAGCCGCATGTCGTGGTCGCTGATATCGAACAGGCCGAAACGGAACTTGTAGCCCCAGCGCTGGCGGTCTTCCACAAACTCGAAATCATCGAGCAGCGGCAGTATGGACGCCTCCTGCGCGGCCACATAGGCCACGTCGCGGCGAAAAGGCACAAAACCGCCGCCCATGTCAAAGGCGTAGGGCTCGCCGGCCCGCACCAGGCCTATGGACACAAAACGCTGGAGTTTGTCCTTGCCGCCCATGGTCAGCGCGGGCGAGTAGTAGGCCACCCGGTCGCCGGCCGACATGCGCCTGAGCGGCGCGCTTTTGCCGTGGCAGACCTGCATGAATCCGTTTTGCGGATCCACGCAGCCATGCCGAGCATGCTCGGCGCTGGCGACGGCTATCCAGTTCCTGCGGCTCATGCGAGGGCGTGCAGGCCGACGCGGTTGCCGTCCAGGTCGGTGACGTGGGCAAAGAACCCCAGGCCGGGCGGCAGCGCCTGGCGCGGCAAGGCGACCTTGCCGCCGGCCTTGACGGCGCGCGCCAATGCGGCATCCAGCGAGGGCGAGGCATCGAGGTAAATCAGGGTTCCATTCGATGCCGGCGCCGATGCGGTGGGGCCTGCCAACAGGGCGCCGCCCACACCTTCCTCGCGCTCATAGGGAAACACCGCGCCTTCCGACGGGCCCATGGGCTCGCGGCGCATCTTGCACTCGAGCACGGCTTCGTAAAAGGCCTGGGCTTTGTCCAGTTGGGTGCTGGGGATTTCAAACCAGGTGACGGCGTTTTTCATGGGAGGCTCCTTGTGTGTTGAAGAAGCCTTGATGATGCGGACCTGCTACTGACAACGTCATGTCAGGAGGATGTTGGCCCCCACGCTTCCCGCTTCGCGAGCCTACGGCGTTGCGCTGCCCCTTTCCTCACATAACGGGGCGCTGCGCCTGCGGCCTGGCAAAGCCAGTTCCGCGGCCCCGGCTGGTTAGGTGTTTAGCTCAACTCAGGACATCAACGCAGCATCCAGCACTTCCACCCAATGCCGCACGGGCGTTGCCGTGCCGCTTTGCAGGTGGGTGATGCAGCCGATGTTGGCCGAGATGATGGTGCCGGGCGCCGAGGCCTGCAGATTGCCCAGCTTGCGGTCGCGCAGCTGGTAGGCGATGTCCGGGTTGAGCACCGAGTAAGTGCCGGCCGAGCCGCAGCACAGGTGGGATTCAGAGGCCGCCAGCGTTACCTGGAAACCCAGCGTGCCCATCAGCGTTTCCACCCCGCCGCGCAGCTGCTGGCCGTGCTGCAGGGTGCAGGGCGGGTGGAACACCAGCGCGCCGGTACCGGCCTTGACCTTGCCCTGCAGCTCGCCCACCAGTTCGGGCATCAACTCGCTGAGGTCGCGCGTGAGTTCGCTGATGCGCGCGGCCTTGGCCGCATAGGCCGGGTCGTCCTTGAGCAGGTGGCCGTAGTCCTTGACGGTGACGCCGCAGCCTGAGGCATTCATGACGATGGCTTCCACGCCGCTGCCCTCACCTCCTTCGGCCGCCGCCACATGCGGCCACCAGGCGTCGATGTTGCGCCGCATCTGGTCCTTGCCGCCTTCCTGGTCATTGAGGTGGAATTTGACCGCACCGCAGCAGCCGGCCTTGGGCGCCAGCACGGTTTCTATGCCGGCTGCGTCCAGCACGCGCGCGGTCGCGGCATTGATGTTGGGCATCATGGCCGGCTGCACGCAGCCTTCAAGCATCAGCATCTTGCGCGCATGCGCGCGCCGCGGCCAGGTGCCGGCGTCCTGCTTTTTCGGTACCTTGTTTTGCAGGGCCGCAGGCAGCAGGCCGCGCACAGCCTGGCCGGCCTTCATCGCGGGGGCAAACAGCGGCGAAGGCAAGCCTTCTTTCAAAGCCCAGCGCAAGGCCTTCTCGCCGCCCGGACGCGGCACACGCTCATCGACCAGCTTGCGGCCTATATCGACAAGGTGGCCGTATTCGACGCCGCTGGGGCAGGTGCTTTCGCAGTTGCGGCAGGTGAGGCAGCGGTCCAGGTGCAGCTGGGTTTTGCGCGTGGGCGCCTCGCCTTCGAGCACCTGCTTGATCAGGTAGATGCGGCCGCGCGGGCCGTCGAGTTCGTCGCCCAGCAGCTGGTAAGTCGGGCAGGTGGCGGTGCAAAAACCGCAATGCACACATTTGCGCAAAATCGCTTCGGCCTCGCGGCCTTCGGTACTGTTCTTGAATTCGGGGGCGAGATGGGTTTGCATGGCGTCAGGGCGCCTCTTTCAGGGCCACGGCGAGGGCCTTGCGCCGGGCGGCGCGCCGGAAATCGGCATACAGAGGCGGCAGGGACAGCGCCAGCAGCATGAGCGCCAGCGGCACGACCCAGATAAAGCCGATGTACTTGAAGCCGGCCGCGCCCACCACGCCGCCGGCGATAAACATCGCCAGCAAGGTACCGAACAGCCGCAGCTTGATGCGGTTGGCGCGCACGCGCGACTCGGGCGGGCTGGCCGTGCGGTTCCAGTAAAACATCTTGCCGAGCTCTATGCCCAGGTCGGTGATCACGCCGGTCATATGGGTGGTGCGGATCTGCGAGGACGAGATCTTGCTGACCAGCGCGTTCTGCAGGCCCATGGTGAAGGCCAGCACCAGCACGGTCAGCGGCACGGCGAAAGGGGTCTGGCGGTTCAGCGTCGCGCCCAGCAGCCCGAACAGCAGCATCAGCACGGCCTCCAGCAGCAGGGGCAGCGCGTATTCGCTGCGCAGGTGGTTCTGGCGCGCCCAGTTCACCAGCACGGCCGTCACGGCAGCGCCGGTGGTAAAGGCCAGCAGCGCGCCCACAGCACCCAGCACCAGCGTCATGTTGCCCAGCACCAGGTTGTCGGCCAGCAGCGAGGCGAAACCCGTCATGTGCGAGGTGTACATGCTGACCAGCAGAAAACCGCCCGCGTTGATCGCGCCGGCGTTGAATGCCAGCAGCCCGCCCAGCAGGCGGTTGATAGACGGCGTCCGGTGCTGCCCGGTCAGGTGGCGAAGGCGTCGCATGGCTTGTTTACCAGTCCGCGTAGAGGCGGCCCGGGTTGAACACGCCGGCTGGGTCGAACTGCTTTTTGAGTTCTCGGTGTATGCGGTCCAGCGGCGGCTTGAGCGCGGAGAACACCGGCACGGATTTGCCGGCCGCGCGAAACAAGGTGGCATGGCCATGGGCCCCGGCCGCCGCTTCGCGTACCAGCGCCGCATCGCTTTCTGGCCGCTTGACCCAGCGCTGGGCGCCGCCCCACTCCACCAGCGTCTCGCCCAGCCCAAGCGGCGGCGCCGTGTCGGGCACGCTGAGCCGCCACAGCGATTCGTCGCCCTGCAAGGCAAAGAAAGGCTGGGCCTGCTCGCGCAGCGCAGTCCAATGGCGGGCCGCGTCACTGTCCAGAACTTCTCCACCCATGGATTTTTGCGCGGCAGCGACAGCAGCTTTCGCGCCGCGCAGGCGCACCCACAGGCGGCCCTCCCGCCAGCACGAGGCGTTGACAGGCAAGGGCATGGCGCCCCAGCGATTGAGTTGTTGCAACGCCGCGGCCTCATCCATGTCAAAGACCAGCGTGGCCTCTTGCGGCGCGACCGGCAGGACCTTGAGCGAGACCTCCAGCAGCACACCCAGCGTGCCCAACGAGCCGGCCATCAGGCGTGAGACGTCGTAGCCGGCCACATTCTTCATGACCTGTCCGCCGAAGACCAAGCGCTCGCCCTTGCCGTTGAGCAACACCACGCCCAGCATGTAGTCGCGCACGGCGCCCACGCTGGCACGCGCCGGGCCGCTCAGGCCGCTGGCCACCATGCCGCCCACGGTGGCTTTGGCTTGTGCGCCGTCGAAATGCGGTGGTTCAAAGGGTAGGCATTGGCCCTGCCCGGCTAGCAGGGCTTCAAGTTCTGCCAGCGGGGTGCCGGCGCGGGCGGTGACTACCAGTTCGCTGGGCTCGTAGCTCGTGACGCCGCTGTGCGGCCGGATGTCCAGGATCTCGCCCGCCAGGGCCTGCCCGTAAAAATCCTTGCTGCCGCCTCCGCGCAGGCGCAGCGGCGTGCGCGCGGCGGCGGCGGCACGCACGCGCTCGGCCAGCGCGGCGCTGATGTCGGTGTCTGGAGTCATTGCCGACATGGTAAGCGGCGCCCGCCCGTGCCGGTTTGATTTTTTTGAACGCGGCTTGTTCGGTTTTTTGGGGCCGCCAACTGCAAAGTCAGTCCTGGAAGAAATTGACCGGCAGGCCGGGCACCTCAACCTGCATGGAAAACACGCAGCCCGAGTCGGGATAGTCACGCAGTTCCTGCTCGGGCCGGTTGTAGCGCGCGGTCGTGAGGTACAGGGTTTTGAGGTCGTCGCCGCCGAAGCAGGGCATGGTGGGGCAGCGCGCCGGCACGGCGAACTCGGCCAGCAGCGCACCGGCGGGCGAGAGCTTGAGCATGCGCCCGCCTTCAAACATCGCGACGTAGTAATTGCCCTCGCGGTCCACGGCGGCGCCGTCGGGCCGCCCGCCGTAGCCGGCCATGCCGGGCAACCAGCCTTCGGGCTTGCCGGGCCACTGCGCGAACACGCGGGGCTCGGTCATGGTGTTGCGTTCGGCGTCCCAGTTCCAGGCCCGGATGATGTGGCGCGGCGTGTCGGACCAATAAACCGTGGCCGCATCGGGCGACCAGGCCAGGCCGTTGGCGATGATGGCGTCGCCCGCCTTGCGCTCGATCACAGGGGCGCGGCCGCCGCGGCAGTCCAGCGAAAACAGCTCGGCCGTGGACTTGTCGCGCGGCTCGTACATGGTGCCGGCCCAGAAGCGGCCCAGCGGGTCGGCCTTGCCGTCGTTAAAGCGCGTGGTCGCCGTGTCGTGGCCGGCCCGCATGAGCTGGTGCAGTTCACCACCCCATTGCCTGGCGCGGTAAATGCCGTCGCGCAGCGCGACCACGAGTCCCCCGCTGCGCGCCGGCGCGATGCTGCCGGGTTCGGAGGGCATGGCCCAGCTTTCCACCGTGCCCATGAAGACATTGCAGCGATGCAGCTGCCTGCCGGGAATATCTATCCAGTACAGCATCTGCTCGTCGGGGTGCCAGAACGGCGATTCGCCGAGTCCGCTGGGCGGTGCAGCAAGGGTTTGCCAGGTCATCACGCTACCTTTGTTTGTGTGTGGACAGCCGCCACTGTAACGCCCCCCCAAAAAAAAACAGCCCACCGGTTTGCACCGGCGGGCTGAACATCCAAAGGAGACTCTCAGTAAATAATTAGCAGGACCGGGCCGCCTGCGGGGTGGCCCGTCCGCTGTATCAGCGGTTGTAAGCGGTTTCGCCGTGGGACGTGATGTCCAGGCCTTCGCGCTCGTCTTCTTCGCTGACACGCAGGCCTATGGTCAGGTCCACCACCTTGTAGGCGATGAAGGAGACCACGCCGGACCAGACGATGGTGATCAGCACGGCCTTGGCCTGGATCCAGAGCTGGCCGGCGATGGTGTAGGCGTCGGGCGTCACGGCCGTGGCGGTCACCCAGTCACCCACGAAGCTTGGGCCACCGAGGGCCGGCGAATTGAAGACACCGGTGAGCAATGCGCCCAGGATACCGCCCACGCCGTGCACGCCGAACACGTCCAGCGAGTCGTCGGCACCCAGCAGCTTCTTCAGGCCGTTCACGCCCCAGAGGCAGGCGAAGCCGGCAACCAGGCCGATGACCAGGCCGCCGCCGATGCCGACGTTGCCGGCTGCGGGGGTGATGGCCACCAGGCCGGCGACGGCGCCGGACGCGGCACCCAGCATGGAGGCCTTGCCGCGCATCAGCGCTTCACCGACGCACCAGGCCAGCACGGCGGCGGCGGTGGCACCCAGGGTGTTGATAAAGGCCAGGGCGGCGAAGCCGTTGGCTTCCAGGGCGGAGCCGGCGTTGAAGCCGAACCAGCCCACCCACAGCAGCGCGGCGCCGACCATGGTCAGGGTCAGGCTGTGAGGCGCCATGGCTTCCTTGCCGTAACCGATGCGCTTGCCGATGCAGAAGGCACCCACCAGGCCGGCAACGGCGGCGTTGATGTGCACCACGGTACCGCCCGCGAAGTCCAGGGCGCCCATTTGCCAGATGTAACCGCCCTTGGCGCTCATGGCGTCGGCGACTTCCTTGCCGGTGTAGGCGTCAGGGCCCATCCAGAACCAGACCATGTGGGCGATAGGCGCATAGCTGAAGGTGAACCAGATGGCCATGAACAGCAGCACGGCGGAGAACTTGATGCGTTCGGCGAAGGCGCCGACGATCAGCGCGCAGGTGATGCCGGCGAAGGTGGCCTGGAAGGCGGCGAACACGATCTCGGGGATCACGACACCCTTGCTGAAGGTCGCGCCGTTGGCGAAGGTGCCCGCGACGTTGTCCCAGATGCCTTTCATGAAGAGCCGGTCGAAGCCGCCAAAGAAGGCGTTGCCCTCGGTAAAGGCCAGGCTGTAGCCGTAGATGAACCACAGCACCACGATCATCGAGAAGGTGACCATGACCTGCATCAGCACCGACAGCATGTTCTTGCTGCGGACCAGGCCGCCGTAGAACAGCGCCAGGCCGGGAACGGTCATCATGATGACCAGCAGCGTGGAAACCATCATCCAGGCGGTGTCGCCCTTGTTGGGAACAGGTGCGGGCGCTGCGGAGGCGGCCGCTGCGGGTGCGGAAGCCGCTGCTGCGGCGGCCGGAGCGGCGGCAGCCGAGGCTGCGGGCGCGGCGGCGGAAGCGGCCGCTTCAGCCGGTTTGGCTTCGGCTGCGGAAGCGGCGGGCGCGGCGGCCGGGGCTTGCGCCATGACGGCGCCTGTTGTCAGCAGGCTCAGTCCCAATACAAGGGAAGCAAGTATTTTTTTCATGTCGATGTTCTCTTTTTGTGTGGATTGAGCCTTACAGCGCTTCCTTGCCGGTTTCACCGGTACGGATGCGCACGACCTGCTCGAGGTTGTAGACAAAGACCTTGCCGTCGCCGATCTTGCCGGTGCGGGCCGCGCCTTCGACCGCTTCGATCACGCGGTCCACCAGGTCGTCGGAGACAGCCGCCTCGATCTTGACCTTGGGCAGGAAGTCGACGACATATTCCGCACCGCGATACAGCTCGGTGTGGCCTTTCTGGCGGCCGAAGCCCTTGACTTCAGTGACCGTGATGCCTTGCACGCCAATACCGGACAGCGCTTCCCGCACTTCGTCCAGCTTGAACGGTTTGATGATGGCCGTTACGAGTTTCATGTTCAGGTTTCCTCCAAGGATGAATAAAGAAGCGGCCCCTCGGTGCGCCACTCCAGCTGCTTTACGGTTTTTCTGAGCGTAAAGGTCAGGCGCTCTGATTCAGGGATTTCGACGGTTGCGGAAAGGGTCCTATTCCCGGATTCCACGAAGTCTTCGTAGCACGTACCGTGCCAAAGCAAGCCCCTTGGCCGGACGCAGTCCACCCGCTTCGGGCTTGCCACGTTGAACACCGGAATCCAAAAAAACACGATAAGCACCAGATTGGGGCGTTCACTACGCACAACTTTGGAGCATCACCAGGGAGTTAGTTCATGAGCCTGTCTTTAGTGCACAGCCGCGCCTTGCTGGGGCTGGAAGCGCGACCCGTCCGCGTCGAGGTCCACCTGGCCAACGGCCTGCCCAGCTTCACGCTGGTCGGCCTGGCCGAAACCGAGGTCAAGGAGGCCCGCGAACGCGTGCGCTCCGCCATCCAGAACACCGGCCTGGAGTTTCCCGCCAATAAGCGGATCAAAGGTAGTCAAGCACTTTTTTGGCTTAATGAGCAGAGTAAGCAGCTATCAACACTCACCCGCAGCTACCTTGGCGGGGTACTTGGCCATCCTTGGATTTAGATGGTCTTTAGTCAAAAGATCAACGTCACCAAAACCGTGCGTCGTGGGCCTACTTAGACTCGACCAGATAGCGGTTTCCGGCGTCTAGATTCCCCGAGCCACCAGGCATGTCACTTATTAAAGATCGACCCGGTGCTTTGTATCTCAGCTGTGGCCGATACGTTGCACGGAAGCGCCCAAACCTTGAGTTGAGGCTTACTTTTTCCAGATAGCTTGCTACGAATGAGCGAACGCCTCGACTCACGCGATCACGAGTGGGAGGCTTCAACTTTAGGTTGCTCATCAGCGCATGCTCGAACTCTGCGAAAAATGCGACTGCCCTTTCGACAGTCGCATCTTTTGGAGACAGGGCAGTAAGCGCCTTCCAGCATGGCAAATCCTTTGCCAAAGCAAAGCCTTCTACCAATGTGCTTATTTCGATCACGTGCTTTGGTCTGATCTCGGTCTGCCGTGAAAGCTCAAGTAGAGCCGGCCAAAGCCAACGCTTAACCGCAGGAGAGAAGTCTTTCGAGTACATCGAAATACTTCGCTCATAGAGCGTCGTGTGGGTCCTGTGGACCACTGAAAAAGAAATAACGCTATCCTGCTCGAGCAGAGTAGGCTGAGCTGATTTTGAGAGTAAGCGTTCTAACTTGTTCATCTCTCATGCTACAGCGGGTCTAACAGTCAACCTCGCGCCGGCCGACCTGCCCAAGGATTCCGGCCGCTTCGACCTACCGATTGCCCTGGGCATCCTGGCGGCCAGCGGCCAGGTCGATGCCCGCAAGCTGGAAGGCTATGAGTTCGCGGGCGAGCTGTCCCTGGGTGGCGACCTGCGGCCCGTGCGCGGCGCGCTGGCCATGAGCCTGGCGCTGGCCCGCCCCGGGCGCGACGCTGCCGGCGCCGGAAAACTGCCCAAATTGGTGCTGCCGGAAGCCAGCGCCCAGGAAGCGGCCCTGGTGCCCGGTGCGGAAATCTTCCGGGCGCTGCATTTACTCGACGTGGTCAGGCAGTTTTTGCCGGGGGATGCCCCCGTGGAGACGCTGGACGGCTGGTCGCGGGTGAGGCCGGCCCCGCCGCCGCCGCAGTCGGCCTACCCGGACCTGGCCGACGTGAAAGGCCAGGCCGCCGCCCGTCGCGCGCTGGAAATTGCGGCCGCCGGCGGCCATAGCGTGCTCATGATGGGCGCGCCCGGCTCCGGCAAATCCATGCTGGCCCAGCGTTTTGCCGGCCTGCTGCCGGCCATGAGCACCGAAGAGGCGCTGGAAAGCGCCGCGGTGGCCTCCCTGGGCGGCCGCTTTTCGCTGGATAAATGGGCGCTGCGCCCGACTTGCGCGCCCCACCATACCGCCAGCGCCGTGGCCCTGGTCGGCGGCGGCTCGCCGCCACGGCCCGGCGAGATCTCGCTGGCGCACCGCGGCGTGCTGTTTCTTGACGAGCTGCCCGAGTTTCCGCGCGCGGCGCTGGAGGCGCTGCGCGAGCCGCTGGAGTCCGGCAGCATCACCATCTCGCGGGCCGCCCAGCGCGCCGAGTTTCCGGCCCGCTTCCAGCTGGTCGCGGCGATGAACCCTTGCCCCTGCGGCTACCTCGGCTCCAGCCTGCGGGCCTGCCGCTGCTCGCCCGAGCAGGTCTCGCGTTACCAGGGCAAACTCAGCGGCCCGCTGCTGGACCGCATAGACCTGCATGTGGAAGTCGGCGCCCTGGCGGCCGATGAGCTGGTGAACGCGCCGCCCGGCGAAGCCACGGCCGATATCCGGCGCCGCGTCGTCGCGGCGCGCGAGCGCGCCCTGGCCCGCCAAGGCAGCACCAACCAGGCGCTGGCAGGCCAGGCCATAGACGCGCAATGCCAGCTTGATGACGCGGCCGCGAAATTCCTCAACACCGCGGCCGCCCGCCTGGGCTGGTCGGGGCGCAGCATCCACCGCTGCCTGAAAGTCGCCAGGACGATTGCCGACCTGGCCGGCGCGCAGGTGGTGCAGACGGTCCATGTCGCGGAGGCGGTGCAATACCGGCGGGCGCTCAAGGCCGCCCAGTGAGGTGCGGCGGCAGCAGCTGCGCACGTGCACACTTTTTAGATCTCATAATGCATTTGTATCTGAAGTGTCACAACTTCGGCTATCCGGTATCTGATTGAGATACTTCTACAGACTTAATGTCGATTAAGGCCGACTCATTGCTACCGTGCATGCGCTTGCGCCACCTTTCTTGGCGCAAGCTGGAGGAAGAAGTCCTTACACCCGGCCTGGAAAGGCCCCGCAAAACTCCGATTTGCGAGGTCCAACCCGGTCCCACCAAAAGCTTTATGTTGACCACAAAAATCTCATCGCAGGGTCGCGCCTCGCAAGCGCCCGCAGGATGCCCACGGCAGCCCCTGTGCGAATGAAGATTCCTGTTCGCCTCGTTGCCACCGGCAAAGCGCTGCCATCCCTGCGTGTCACGGCTGAAAACCTGGACCAGAAACACGGCCGGCCTGCCGGCCACACTTTGGCCAAAAGCGGCGTTCGCGTCAGGCACTTTGCGGCCGACGGCGAGAGCCAGAGCCAGCTGGGGGCCGCGGCGCTGGCCGATGCGCTGCAGCGGGCTTGCTTGCCGGCATCCAGCATCGATCTGCTGATTTCCGCTTGCGGCGTGCCTGAGCAGGCCTTGCCGTCCACCGCCTGCTTTATTGCCGAAAAGGCCGGCCTGCCGCGCGGCACCCCGGCCTTCGATGTCAACGCGAGTTGTCTTGGTTTTATGGCCGCGCTCCGCGTGGCCGCAGGCCTGTTCGCCAGCGGCGGCTACCAGCGGATCGCGATCGTCGCATCCGACCTGCCTTCGCGCGGGCTGGACTGGGACGAGCCCGAGGCCTCGCTGATTTTTGGCGACGGTGCGGCAGCCGCCATCCTGGAAAAAGGGGATGGCGCCCAAGGCATCGCGGCCTACCGCATGGAAACCTTCCCCGAAGGCAAGCGCTTGTGCGAGATTCGCGGCGGCGGCTCGCAGCGCAACCCGCCCAATGCCACGATACCGAAAGATTTTTTGTTCCAGATGGACGGCCGTGCCGTCTTCAAGCTGGCCGCCAAGGTCATGCCGCCGTTTCTTGACGCATTGATGGCGCAAACCGACGGCGGCAAGGCTTCCATCGACTGGGTGGTGCCGCACCAGGCCAGCCACCTCGGCATGGCGCATGCGGCCCGCAAGCTGGGCTTGCCGGCTTCCCGGGTCATCAATATTTATGAAAGCCACGGCAACCAGGTCGCCGCTTCGCTGCCGACGGCGCTGCATGAAGCGCTCACCACTCACAAGGCCAAAGCGGGTGACCGGCTGTTGCTGATCGGTACCGCGGCGGGGCTCTCGGTCGGCGGACTGGTGCTGGACCTATGAAACGCGTGCTTGTCACCGGCGCCACGGGCGGGCTGGGCCGCAACGCGGTGGAGGCGCTGCTGCGCCAAGGCATCCAGGTGCGCGCCACCGGTCGCAACCTGGCAGCCGGTGAAGCGCTGTCCGCGATGGGCGCGGAGTTCGTGCCGCTGGACCTGGCGGCGGCCGGCCAAACCAGTTCCGCCGGGCTGGCCGCATTGGTGCGGCATGTCGACGCGGTCTGGCATTGCGCCGCGCTCTCGTCGCCCTGGGGCAAGGCGGCCGACTTCACCGCCGCCAACGTCACCGCCACGCGGCAGCTCCTGCAGGCCGCCGGCCGCGCTGAAGTGGCCCGGTTTGTCCATATCTCCACGCCCGCGCTTTACTTCAACTACCGCGCCCAGCTGGGCATCAAGGAAAGCTTTCGGCCGGCCGCCTACGTCAACGCGTACGCACGCACCAAGGCCGAAGCCGAAGCCTGCGTGCAGGAGGCGGTCCGGGCCTTTCCCCACATGCACTGCAGCATCCTGCGGCCGCGCGCCATCTTCGGCCCGCACGACCAGGTGCTGCTGCCGCGCATCGCCCGCGTGCTGCGGCAGCGCGACGGCCGGCTGCCGCTGCCGCGCGGCGGGCGCGTCACGCTGGACCTGACCTATACCGGCAACGTGGTGCAGGCGATGTGGCTGGCCACCACCGTCGAGGGGGTGCCCAGCGGCGAGGTATTCAATATCACCAACCACGAACCGGTGCTTTTGCGGGACGTCCTGACGGCCTTGTTTGCGGACCGGCTGCAACGGCCGTTTCGCATCGCCAGCGTGCCGTACCCGGTGATGGCGGCGGCCGCGCGCGGCATGCAAGCGCTGGCGCGCATCACGCAAAAAGAACCCACGCTCACGGCGTACAGCGTCGGCGCGCTGGCTTTCGACATGACACTGGACAACAGCCGCGCCCGGCAGCTCCTGGGTTATGTGCCAACAACCAAACTTGCGGATGCGCTGGACCGCACCGCCGACTGGATGCGCGCCCATGGCTAAGCTCACCACCTTTCGTGTCGGACACTGCACGCACCCGTCGTGCATGGTGCTCAAGGGCAGCGGCTTTGCCAGCCGGTGTTTTCCGTCTCGCGCCTACCTGGTCGAAACGCGGGCCGGGCTGGTGCTGTGGGACACGGGTTACGCCGACCGCTTTCGCGAAGCCACGTCGCAAGGCATCTACCGCTTGTATTCGATGGTCACGCCGGTGCACTTCGAAGCGCACGAATCGCTGGCGGGCCAGCTGAAGGCACTGGGCATAGTCCCCGCGGACATCGCCATGCTGGTGATTTCGCACTTTCACGCGGACCACATGGCGGGCCTGCGCGACTTTCCTTCGGCGCGTGTGCTGGCCTCGGCCGCCGGCTGGCGGTCGGTGCAGGGGCTGTCGGCTTTTTCGGCGGTGCGCCGGGCTTTTGTGCCCGCCCTGATGCCGGACGACATCGCCACCCGCCTCGAACTTGTGGAATCCTTCGGAGAGGCCGCACTGCCGGCCGCACTGGCGCCTTTTGCGACCGGCCGCGACATCACCGGCACGGGCGAGCTGTTCGTTGTCGACCTGCCGGGCCATGCGGCCGGCCACCTTGGCGCGTTTGTGCTGGGCGACGACGGCTGGACCCTGCTGGCCTCGGATGCCGGCTGGGCGGCCGAAAGTTATCAGCAACTGCGCGGCCCATCGGAGCTGACCTTCCTGATCCAGCACCAACGGCGGGCCTATTACGACACGCTGCGCAAACTGCATGCGCTGCATCGCAACGGCGCCGCTTCCATCCGCCTGACCCATGAAAGCGCCGAAGACTACCTGCCGCCGGGCAAGGCCGTGCCATGACGCGGCTGTTCTGGTTGTTGCTCGCCTACTGCCAAACCCGCCGTTTGCGGTTTGCAGACCGTGCGGCCTTGCAGGATTACCAGGCGCGGCAGCTTCGCAAGTTCACGCGCAAGCTCTGCCGTCGCAGCGCTTATTTCGCACCGTACGGCCAATTGCCGCTGGACCGGTGGCCGACCATGGACAAGGCATCGATGCTGGCGAATTTCAACGCCATGAACACCGCCGGGCTGACCCTGGAAAATGTGATGGCCCAGGCGCAGGCCGCCGAGCGCAGCCGGGATTTCACGCCCACCGTCGGGGGCATCACTGTCGGCCTGTCATCGGGCACCTCGGCGCAACGTGGGGCCTTCGCGGTCAGCGACCGCGAAAAGGCGCGCTGGGCGGGCATTTTGCTGGCGAAAGTCTTGCCCGACGGCTTGCTGGCCGGTGAACGCGCGGCGCTGTTCCTGCGGGCCAACAGCAATCTCTACACCGCCGTGCGCAACCGCTGGTTGAGCCTGCGCTTTTTTGATCTGTTCCAGCCTTTTGAAACGCATGCCGCCGCGCTGCAGGCCTACCGGCCGACCATCCTCGTCGCGCCCGCGCAGGTATTGCGCGAACTGGCCACCGCGGCCCTCGCGGGCAGGCTGTGCATACGCCCCAAACGCGTCATCTCCGTCGCCGAAGTGCTGGAGCCGCAGGACCGGGCGCTGATCGAGCGCGCCTTCGGCCCCGTGCACCAGATCTACCAGGCCACTGAAGGGTTTCTGGCCAGCACCTGCGAGCACGGCGTGCTGCATCTCAACGAAGAGTTCGTGCACATCGAGCCCGAATGGCTGGACAGCGAGCAGCGCCGCTTCGTGCCGGTCATCACCGACTTCAGCCGCATGACGCAGCCCATCGTGCGGTACCGGCTGGGCGACGTGCTCGCCGCGCGCGCCACACCGTGCGCGTGCGGCCGCGCTACCCGCGCCATCGACCACATCGAGGGCCGCTGCGACGACATGCTGCACCTGCCCGGCGCAAGCGGCGAGGCGATGCCCGTGTTCGCCGACGTCCTGTCTCGCGCGCTGGCGCAGTCCCTGCCGGCCGACGCCGACTACCGTTTGCTGCAGACGGGCGCTTCGTCGCTCGCGCTGCATGCGCGGCTACCGGAACCCGTCCTGCAAGCCGTGCGCGCGCACCTCGATACGGCGCTGGCCCAACTTGGCGTCGCCACCGCGGCGCTTTCGTGGACGCTGTCGCGGGACGTGCCGGCTTTCGACCCGACGCAGAAACGCCGCCGCATCCGCAAGCTGGCGTTTGAAGGAGGCGGCCATGCGTGAATGCACCGGCACCCACGGAAAGCGCCTGTTTTCGCGCCCGCGCGGCATGCCGTCGGGCCGGGCCGCGACAGCCAAGGGGCCCTTCCTATGAATGTGTTCGCGCTGACCTTCGCCCTCATGCTGGCCTTGATACTGGCTGAGTTGTTCATCCTGAAGTTTGCGCGCGGCCAGGCCATACCGTGGAAGGAAGTCGTCTTCAACCTGAACTCCGGCCACATCCTGGTGTGGGTGTTTCGTGGTGTCGAATTGCTGGCCTTCGGCATGGTGCTCAAGCATTTGAGCTTTCATTGGATCGGCCAGTGGCCGGCACTCTGGCAGTGGGTGTTCGCCTTCATCGCCTGGGACTTCTGCTTTTACTGGATGCACCGCCTGCACCACAAGCTGCCGCTGCTCTGGGCGGTGCATGTGGTGCACCACCAGGGACGGCATTTCGGCCTGTCCCTGGGCATGCGCAACTCCTGGTATTCGTCGCTGACCAACTTCCCCTTTATTGCCGGGCTGGCGGTGCTCGGCGTGCCGCTGGAGATTTTTGTCGGGGTTTCCTCCGTTCATTACGGTGTGCAGG
Organism: Polaromonas sp. P1_A2; assembly: GCF_056406895.1. Lineage (NCBI taxonomy): Bacteria > Pseudomonadati > Pseudomonadota > Betaproteobacteria > Burkholderiales > Comamonadaceae > Polaromonas > Polaromonas sp. P1_A2. The sequence continues at coordinate 75,447 of NZ_JBFTZI010000004.1, forward strand.
TCTACAACCATAACGCGCTGGTCGGCAAATCGGGTTTTCTTGACCGCATTCTGGTGACGCCGTCCAACCACCGGGTGCACCACGGCACCGATCCCGCCTACATCGACCGCAACTTCGGGGGCACCTTCCTGGTGTGGGACAAAATTTTCGGCAGCTACCAGGCGGAGCGCGACGACATTCCGATGCACTACGGCGTGACCGCCGGCGCCGGCGGCGCACCCAGCCACAACCCGCTGTGGGCCAGCAACGCCGGTGCTTTTCTCTGGCTGCGCGCGCGCTTTCCCAGGCTGGCGCACCGCGCGAGCCTTTCGCTGCCCGGGCCATACATCGGCCTGGCCGGCGTGCTGCTGTTCGGCGCGACCATCTACTACGTCAACCACGCACTGGCCTGGGCGGTGGTGCCGCGCGTCGCGCTTTTTTCCGGCCTCTTTTTCGGCACCCTGGCCATCGGCGGCATGTCTGACGACAAGCGATGGGGCCTGGCCGCCTGGGTGCTGGTCACGCTGGGCATGCCCGCGCTGTTTGCCCTGCATGGCGGCCTCGGCAATCCCTGGGCCATGGCCTTGCTGTTGCTGTTGGGGCTGCACGGCCTGGACGGCGCGCGGCGGCTGGCGCTTGCCGCGCCATCAAACCACCGGGCCCGGGAGTCCTCATGAGCACGCACCATGAACCGAACGACGGACCCCGCCCCTTGATCGCATCGCGGCAGGCCTTTTCCAGACCCCGAAGCCGCGCCTCGGCGTCCCGCTCCACACCCGCTGAAAGCAACTCCACACCATGCCCAATGTTCTTATCCTGAGCGGCCGCGCGCCTGTCGCGCTTGACCACGCACGCCGCTTCGCGCAGCAGGGCTGGACAGCCTATATCGGCGACAGCATCCCGTGCCGGCTGTCCAGCTGGTCGCGCGCCGTGGCCGGCAAGGTGGCGCTTGCGTCACCGCGCGCGGACGCCGGCGGGTTTGTCGCCGGTTTGAGGCAGGCGATCACGCGCCTGGGCATCGACCTCGTTGTGCCGACCTGCGAAGAAGTGTTCTACCTGTCCCGCCACCGCGCCGCCCTGCCGGCCTCATGCCGCCTGGCGGTTGATGATTTCGACAAGCTGCGGCTGCTCCACAGCAAGTGGGAATTCCAGGCATTGGCGCAAAGCTGCGGCGGCAACCCGCCGCCCAGCGGCGTGGTGCGCACGCTGGACGAGGCCCGTGACTGGGTTCGTGCGACAGGCGGCGCCGGCGCCGTGCTGAAGCCCGAATTCTCCCGCTTCGGCGTGCACGTGCGGCTTTACCCGCAAGGCATACCAGACGACGCGCCGCCGCTGGCCGCCCAGGGCCAGTGGGTGGTGCAGCACCATCGCGCCGGGACTGAGCTGTGTTCCTACAGCATTGCGGATCGCGGCCGCTTGCTGGCCCATGCGGTGTACCGGCCGGCTTACCGTTTGCGGCGCAGTTCGAGTTACTACTTCGACCACCACAGCTCGCCGGCCATTGAGGCTTTCGTCGGCCGCCTGGTCGCGCGCATCGGCTTCACCGGCCAGATCTCTTTCGACTGGATTGACGGCGGCGGCGACACACCCTCCGTCATCGAATGCAACCCGCGCGCCATCAGTGGCCTGCACCTTTTTGATTTCGCGGATGCCGTGCCCGCCGCTTTGACCGGCGAGGCGACGGCGTGTGCCATGCCCACCGCCACGCGCGCGCGCATGATCGCCCCGCTCATGCTCAGCGCCGGGCTGCTGCATGCAAGAAGCAGCGGCACCTGGTCTCAATGGCGCGCCGACTGGCACCGGGCCGACGACGTGCTGATGCGGGATGGCGACGCTTTGCCCTTGGTTGGCGGCCTGGTCGACACCGGTTCGTACGCGCGGCTGGCAATCCAAGGCGGCCACTCCCTGCGCGAAGCCACCTCGCGCGACATAGAGTGGGACGGCGAGGAACTGACGGCGGTATGAGCGCGCGACTTCGGGGGCGCGCAGGCGGTGCAATACCGGCGGGCGCTCAAGGCCGCCGCCCCATGAGGGCCTGATCCTTCAGTCCACGCGCAGCCTGCGCGCCTTGCGGGTCTTCCACCAGCGCGAAAGATGCACCTTCAGGTCGTGGCGCGGGTGCGTGATGCGCCGGATCGCGCTCACGTAGTCGAGCGCCAGCCCCGGCGTCCAGGCCATGGACTCGGCGCGCACGCGGGCGCTGCCGGCCATCCAGACGTCGGGATGCAAGGCAAGCCGCAGCAGGGTCCGCCAGAAGGGCTTGTCCGCGAAAACACCTTCCATGGCCGCGTCCACGGCCTGCGTGACCACGACGGAGCAGTTGCGATGGGTGAGGTTGTAGGTGTCGTCCTGGCGGTACACGTCCCAGAAGGCCTGGAGGTAGCGACGGTTGTAGACGCGGAAATGCAGCTTGTGCGTGGAAGGACGGGTCGCCGCGGCCTCTTCTGCGTAGGAGGGCAGCCAGACACCGGGATGGTCGTTGCCGGAGGTGGCACGCAGGTGGTCTACCAGGTTGGCCTGTGTGATGGCCAGGCGGACCCGCGGGTGGTGGCTGATGTAGAGGCCGTCCTCGCATTCAAGCGCGATATGGCCTGTCGATACACGGCCCTTCTTTGTCATGGAGGCGATGTAGCGCTCGATCAGCGGAAGGCGTATGCGGTCCTTGTCGTCGTCCACCGCATCGACCGCCGTCCAGACATGCACGATCATGTGCCCGGCGGCGGCATTCGCGGCCAGCGTCTCGGCCGTGGCCGGCGCCGCATCGGGTTGCAGCACCCGGGTGCCGCTGTAAAGCTCGACGGCCGCCAGCCGCGAGCCGCGCGGCAGGCGCCTGAGCCGCCAGGCGCCGCGCATCAGGATGTGGCCGCCCGCGATCAGCGCCAGGCCCGTGCACAGCGACACATTCATGCTCGAGGGCACCGGCCAGTTGGTCAGCATCAGCAGCGCCATGACCAAGTAGGCCCAGCCTATCAGGTTGGACTTGCGCCAGCTCGGGTAGCGGATCAACCAGCTGGAGGCGATGCGGACCAGGCCGTTGAAGGTGAAGGCGGCACCGAACAGGATGCCGGCAGCGATCGAGTTGTCCCAGGGGAAATCGAGCACCAGGCAGGCGAACACCACCATGGCCGCGCCGCGCAGCATCTCAAAGCTGCGCCGCTCCCGCGCGTGGGTGGCGCCCACCACCAGATCGACCACACCCTGGGCCAGCAGCACCGCGCCCAGTACCCAAGTGGCCACGTCGGCCACGCCATCGACCAGGTCAACGAGAAGCAGCATGCCGAAGAGGGCGGTCAGCACACCCGCCGCCATGAAAACTTTCCAGCGCTTGACCAGCGCATCACCGCCAAAAAGAATCAACGCAAGTCTGAACATATTCTTCTTCTGCTTTGCCGACGCGCCGTCGCCCCAAGGCGGCCGGCGCGGCCGGGCTTCACTTCAAGGCCGGGAAATCCACCACATAGGCATCCATGGGCAGGGCCGCTCGCTGCGGGCCCTGCTGGGGCAGCGGCTGGACGAGCACCTTGCCCTGCTCCGTGGCATCGGTGGCCAGCCCCTTGACGACAAAAGCGTCGATCACATAAGGCAGGCCCTGGGACGACAGCGGGCCCATGCCGTCCGACACATGGAAATGCAGGTGCGGCGCCGTGGTGTTGCCCGAGTTGCCGAGCAACGCCAGCACCTGGCCGCGCTTGACGCGGTCGCCGACGCGCACCTTGAGCGAGCCGGGTTGCAGGTGGGCGTAGAACGCGTAGTAGCCGCGGCCCAGGTCCAGCACCACGTGGTTGCCGGTGACGTTCTGCATGGTGGTGTCGGGCGGCAAGGCATTGGGCACGCGTTCGGGCAGGCCGTCGAGCACGGACACCACCTTGGCGTCGGCCACGGCAATGGCCTTTTGCCCGTAGGTCGGCCAGTTCTCGTTCTTGTTGCTGTCGCCGTTGCTTTGCTGCGAGTTCGCGTCCAGCTTGATCCAGTCGATGGCAAAGCGCTGGCTCACATACAGCACGCCGTTGACGGGAATGCCGGCGCGCCGGTGCGGGACTTCCTTGCAGCAGCCGTTAAAAGCCACCCAGCCCGTCCCTTCCAGCGGCGGGCCTATCAGCGGCGCGGGCCGGGTGCTGAGGGCCACCGCGGCGCCGGTCTGCGTGGTCTGGACCGTGCCTTCGCTCGCGGGTTTGACGGCGGCCGTGAGCTTGACCTCGGCGCCGGCCGTCACCACGCGGTGCGACAGCGTTTTGGGCAGGGGCTGGCCGGGCTCCAGCACCACGTCGATCCAGAAGAAGCCGGCCTGGGCCGCGTCCAGGCTGTCGGTAGCGGCGCCGCCCAGCAGCGAGAAAGTGCGCGCCACGTCGGCGCCGGACACGCTGGCCAGCACTTTGGCGGAGCCGGCGTCCAGCACTTCCAGCGACACCAGCTTGACGGGCACGGCGCGCGCATTGATCACCTGCAGCTCGTAGTCGATGTGCACGCGCCCGTCGGCGCCGAGAAACGGCACGGGGCGCGAGGCGGCGCTCAGCAGCACAGGGGTGTTCTGGTCGCGCGCGCCGGCAAATTCGAGCTGGTCCAGGCCCGCCCCGGGCCCGGCCGCCATCGCCTGAAAACTGCCGGCAAACATGAGCGAGGCCAGCAGGAGCATGAAAAAGCACCGCATGCGATCCTCCTTGTGATGGGCCGGTCATCATAGCGCCAAGCCCCCCGCAGAGCGGACGTAAAAAAGCCCCGCAACAGGGCTGCTGCGGGGCTTTTCTGTGGATGGGTCAGCGGCTGTAGTAAGGGGCGGGCTCCGCCGGCTGCGCGGCCACGGGCGCGGGCGGCGGCTTGGGACCGTAAACAGCGCCGTCGTTGGTGCGCAGCACATTGCCTTCCACCGTCACGCGGCTGCCCACGCTGGGGGCGCGCGCCACTTCCACCATGCGCTGCGAGCCGTCTTCCATGCGCACGCCGACCTGGTAGACGGTTTCCTTGCGCATATGGCCTTCGATCGCGTTGCCGGCAAAACCGCCGCCGACCGCGCCCAGGATGGTGGCCGCGGTGCGGCCGCCGCCATGGCCGATCTGGTTGCCGAGCACGGCGCCCAGCACGCCACCGGCGACAGCACCCGCGCCGACACCGGCGGGTTTGGTGGAGCGTTCAACGGGCGTAACCGATTCAACGGCGCCGCACACATGGCAGACCGCGGCCACGGCCACCGGTGCGGGCGTGGGGCCGGGCGCGGGCGAAATACCGGCGTAGCTGGGCGCGGGCGCCGGCTTGGGCGTGGGCTTGGCCACCTTCTTGGCGGGAACGGGGGCGGGTTTGGCGGGGGCTGCGGCCGGTTTTTCGGCCAGGTCGTCCGCGGCGCTGGCGCTGCTGCTGGCCGCAGCCAGGGGGGCGGCCGCTTGCGGCGCTGCCTGCGGTGTCGCCAGCGCCACCGGCGGCGTGGGGGCGCCGACCGGGTTGCGCATCTGGTAAATCATGGTGCCGCCCATGGCCAGGACGGCGACGCCCAGAATGCCGACCGCGGCCCACAAGGGCTTGCTGGCCGACGAGGCCTGCTGGCCGGGCTGGAGGTTTTCAGTGGATGTGTTCATGGCAATTCCCTCTATTGAGATCAGATCGCTTGTTCAACGTTTCCCATGCCGTGAAAGTAAACACGCTTTGGCAAGCGGCTGTGTATTTATGTAAACGCCGCTTATTCTGCGGCAAAGTCGCCGTAAACGCGAATGGCGGCGGCCATCCTGGAAGTTGTTGTTCCAGGAGGGTTTTTGAGCAGCTCTAGAGATTCGGTGCCAGCAGGCGCTGCAATTCGTCCGCCTTGAGGCCACGCCGCTGCGCCAGGTCCTGCAGCTGGTCGTCGCCTATCTTGCCGACGTTGAAATAGGTGCTTTGCGGGTGGCTCAGGTAAAAGCCGCTGACGCTGGCCGCCGGGGTCATGGCCAGGCTTTCGGTCAAGGCCATGCCGATCTCGCCGGCCTTGAGCAGTTCGAACATCTCTTTCTTGACGCTGTGGTCCGGGCAGGCTGGGTAGCCGGGGGCCGGGCGTATGCCCTGGTATTTTTCGGCGATCAGCGCCTCGCCGTCCAGCGATTCGGCCGGCGCATAGCCCCACAGGTCCTTGCGCACGCGCTGGTGCAGGCTTTCAGCGAAAGCCTCGGCCAGGCGGTCGGCCAGTGCCTTGAGCATGATGGACGAGTAGTCGTCGTGGTCGTCGAGGAAGTATTTTTCCTTCTTCTCGGCGCCTATGCCGGCGGTCACGGCGAAGACGCCGATGTAGTCGGAAACACCCTTGGGCGCGACGAAATCGGCGAGGCAGCGGCTGGGCCGCATCACGCCGTCGATCGCGGTCTTTTCGGTCTGCTGGCGCAGGCCGTACCAGGTCATGGCCACTTCGCTGCGCGTCTCGTCGGTGTAGATCTCGATGTCGTCGCCCACACTGTTGGCCGGGTACAGCGCCATCACGCCGTTGGCGGTGAGCCAGCGGCCTTCGATGAGGCGCTTGAGCATGCGCTGCGCGTCGCCGTACACACGCACGGCCTCGGTGCCCACCACCTCGTCTTTCAGGATGGCCGGGAAGGGGCCGGCCAGGTCCCAGGTCTGGAAGAAGGGGCCCCAGTCGATGTAGTGCGCGAGCTCGGCCAGGTCGAAGTTCTTGAACACGCGCCGGCCTGTGAACTTGGGCACCGGCGGCGTGTAGCCGGCCCAGTCCATGGGCGTGGCATTGGCGCGCGCCTTGGCCAGCGGCCACATGGGCACCTGCTTTTTGTTGGCGTGCTGGGTGCGCACCTTGTCGTAGTCGGCGTAGAGCTCGTCGATGTATTTGGCCGCCTGGTCGGAAAGCAGGCTTTGCGCCACGCTGACGCTGCGCGAGGCATCGGGCACATAGACCACCGGGCCTTCGTAGTGCGGCGAGATCTTGACGGCCGTATGCACCCGGCTGGTGGTGGCGCCGCCTATCAGCAGCGGGATTTTTTTGATGCGGAAATGCTCGTCCTTCTGCATTTCGGCGGCCACATACTGCATTTCTTCCAGGCTGGGGGTGATCAGGCCGGACAGCCCGACGATGTCGGCGCCCTCGACCTTGGCGCGCGCCAGGATCTCGTGGCAGGGCACCATCACGCCCATGTTGACGACCTCGAAGTTGTTGCACTGCAGGACCACCGTGACGATGTTCTTGCCGATGTCGTGCACGTCGCCCTTGACGGTGGCGATGATGATCTTGCCCTTGGTCTTGACGTCGCCGCCGGCGGCTTCGAGCTGCAGCTTTTCGGCCTCTATATAGGGCAGCAGGTGAGCCACGGCCTGTTTCATCACGCGGGCGCTCTTGACCACCTGGGGCAGGAACATCTTGCCCTGGCCGAACAGGTCGCCGACCACGTTCATGCCGTCCATCAGCGGGCCTTCGATGACGTGCAGCGGCCGGCCGCCTTCGGCCAGGATTTCGCGGTACATCTCCTCGGTGTCTTCGGTGATGAACTCGTTCATGCCGTGGACCAGCGCATGCGACAGGCGCTGGCGCACCGGCAGGGCGCGCCATTCGTTTTTCTTGCTGTCGTCCTTGGCGCCGCTCTTCGCGGTTTCGGCCACTTCGATCAGGCGCTCGCTGGGCGTGAGCTCGGGCTCGCCGGGTTTGTAGACGGGCGTGCGGTTAAGCACCACGTCCTCGACGCGCTCGCGCAACACCGGGTCCAGGTCGTCGTAGACGCCGACCATGCCGGCGTTGACGATGCCCATGTCCATGCCGGCCTGGATCGCGTGATAGAGAAATACGGTGTGGATGGCTTCGCGCACCGGGTCGTTGCCGCGAAAGCTGAAGGACACGTTGGACACGCCGCCCGAAACCTTGGCGCCGGGCAGGTTCTGCTTGATCCAGCGCGTGGCGTTGATGAAGTCGACCGCGTAGTTGTTGTGCTCCTCGATGCCGGTGGCAATGGCGAAGATGTTGGGGTCGAAGATGATGTCCTCGGGCGGGAAGTCGAGTTCGTCGACCAGCACGCGGTAGGCGCGCTCGCAGATTTCGATCTTGCGCTCGTAGGTATCGGCCTGGCCTTTTTCGTCGAAGGCCATCACCACGGCCGCCGCGCCGTAGCGCTTGAGCAGCTTGGCCTGCTGCTTGAAGGGTTCCAGGCCCTCTTTCATGGAAATCGAATTGACGATGCCCTTGCCCTGGATGCAGCGCAGGCCGGCCTCGATGACGCTCCATTTGGAACTGTCGATCATGATGGGCACACGCGCGATGTCGGGTTCGCTGGCGATCAGGTTCAGGAAGCGCACCATGGCGGCCTGGCTGTCCAGCATGGCCTCGTCCATGTTGATGTCGATGATCTGCGCGCCGTTTTCCACCTGCTGGCGGGCCACCGCCAGGGCCTGTTCGTATTCGCCGTTCAGAATCATCCGGGCGAAGGCCTTGGAGCCGGTGACGTTGGTGCGCTCGCCGATGTTGACGAACAGGGTGCCCGCGCCTATGTCGACCGGCTCCAGGCCGGACAGCTTCATGGGGGGAACGGAGACGGAATTTTCAGTTTCGGACACGGACTCACCTTGGGACTAAGGTGAGCGTCGTTGCAAAAGGCCGCCGCCGGCGACCTGTAACCCAAGCCTGACGGACGCTAAGGTCCGCTGCAACGCTCCTTGGGTAGCCGGTATTTTAAGCGCTGAAGCCCTGTTGCGCCATTTCCCGGTGCGAAGCCCCGGGAAATGGGGCGCATGCTCAATCCAGCTTGATTTTGGCCACCTTGATCAGGCGGCCATAGTCGGCATGCTCTTTCATCACCATATAAGCAAAATCCGCCGAGGTCATGGGGCTGGGCGTGGCGCTCATGCGCGCGAACTTTTCGGCCGTGTCGGGCGTGTTGAGCGCGGCGGCAAAAGCCTTTTGCAGCTGGTCCGTCGTGGCTTTGGGCAGGTTGGCCGGGCCGAAGATGCCGAACCAGGTGCTGATGTGGAAACCGGGCAGCACGTCATTGATGGTGGGAATCTCGGTGAAGCTGCTGGAGCGGTTGATGGTGGTCACGCCGAAGGCCACCAGCTTGCCCGACTTGATATTGGCGCTGGCCGAGGCCAGGTTGTCGAACATCAGGTCGGTCTGGCCGGACAGCAGGCTGGCCTGCGCCTGGGCCGAGCCGCTGGAAGGCAGGTGCACCACGCTGATTTTGGCCAGGCTTTTGAACAGCTCGCCGGCAAGGTGGCCGGCGCTGCCGTTGCCGCCCGAGGCATAGTTCAACCGGCCGGGGTTCTTGCGCGCATAGGCGATCAGGTCCTTGGTGTCCTTGATGTTCAGGCGCTTGGCCGTCTCGGCGTTCATGACCAGCACATTGGGCACACGGGCCACCAGCGTGATGGGCGTGAAGTCCTTCAGCGCGTCATAAGGCATGTTGGGATAGAGCCAGGGGTTGATGGCATGGGTGGCGACCGCGCCCATGACCAGCGTGTGGCCGTCGGCCGGCGCCTTGGCGACCAGCGCGGCACCCACATTGCCGCCCGAGCCGGGGCGGTTGTCGACCACCACTTCGGTCTTGAGCATGGGGCGCAGCTTGTCGGCCAGGATGTGCGCGGCGTTGTCCAGCGGGCCGCCGGCCGGATAGGGAACGACGATGGTGACGGGCTTTTGCGGCGCCAGCTGCGCCTGGGCCGCCAGGGTGACGGTGGCCACGGCGAATGCCGCGGCGATCTTGATGAATGAACGCACGTTCAGGTTTCCTTTGTGATGATGGGTTGTCAGGCCGCGGGCGGCTGCGGGACACAGCGCCGGAAAGTGAAAAGCCAGGCCGGACAAGCGGGCCTGACTATAGCCGCTAAACGTGACGCGCCCGGTCAGGTACCGCCTGGATACTTTGTAACGGCCGGGCCGGAAAGAGACGCAGTGAAGCGACCGGGGTGGCCCTCAGGCGGCTTCTTTGTAGAAAGCGCCGCGCTGCCGCGAGCGTGCGGCCACGGGGGCCACGGCATGCGCGATGGCGCCTATGTGGTCCGGCGTGGTGCCGCAGCAGCCGCCCACGATGTTGACCAAGCCTTCGTCGGCGAACTCGCGCAGCAGGCGCGAGGTGACGTCGGGCGTCTCGTCGAAGCCGGTGTCGCTCATGGGATTGGGCAGGCCGGCGTTCGGGTAGCAACTGATGAAGGTGTCGCCGGCCACGCGGGCCAGTTCCTGGATGTAGGGGCGCATCAGGGTGGCGCCCAGCGCGCAATTGAGGCCTATGGCCAGCGGCGCGGCATGGCGCACGCTGTGCCAGAAGGCAGTCACGGTCTGCCCGCTCAGGATGCGGCCCGAGGCATCGGTCACGGTGCCGCTGATGATCAGGGGCAGGCGCTCGCCGGAGTTGTCGAAGTACTCGTCGATGGCGAACAGCGCCGCCTTGGCATTGAGCGTGTCGAAGATGGTCTCGACCAGCAGAACGTCGCTGCCGCCCTTGACCAGGGCCTCGGTCTGTTCGTAGTAGGCCTTGCGCAGCTCCTCAAAGCTGGTGTTGCGCGCGCCGGGGTCGTTGACGTCGGGGCTGATGCTGGCCGTCTTGGGCGTGGGGCCCAGGGCGCCGACCACAAAACGCGGCTTGTCGGGCGTGGAGAACTTGTCGCAGGCGGCGCGGGCGATGCGGGCCGATTCGTAGTTCATCTCGACGGCCAGGTCGGCCATGTCGTAGTCGGCCTGGGCCACCGTGGTCGCGCCGAAGGTGTTGGTTTCGATCATGTCGGCGCCGGCGGCCAGGTAGCCTTCATGGATGTCCTGGATCACGTCGGGGCGTGTGAGGCTCAGCAATTCGTTGTTGCCCTTGACGTCCTTGTGGAAGTCCTTGAAGCGCTCGCCGCGGTACTGGGCTTCGCTGAGCTTGAAGCGCTGGATCATGGTGCCCATGGCGCCGTCGAGGATGGCGATGCGTTGTTCCAGGATGGCCGGCAGCTGCTGCCCGCGGGTGTAGGTGATTGGCTTCATGCCCCGATTTTAAGATGGGCTCCGTTTTGCGGCGGACTTTCCTCGACAATAGGGGTATTGCCCTGAACATGAAAAACTTTCAACCCAAAGAAGCCTGGACCTGGCTGCAGTCGCATCCCGACGCGCTGTTCGTGGACGTGCGCATGGAAATCGAGTCGCTGTACGTGGGCCGCCCGCCGGGCGTGGTCAATGTGCCGTGGTACGAGTACCCCGACCTGCAACCCGACGCGCAGAAGTTCGCCGAGGCCGTGGCGCGCGAGGCGGCCGGCAAGGCGCAGCCGGTGCTGCTGATCTGCCGATCCGGCAAACGCACGCTGGACGCGGGCAAGGCGCTGGAGGCGGCCGGCTTCACCGACGTGCAGCATGTGGTGCACGGCTTCGAGGGCGAGCTCGACGAGCAGTTCCAGCGCTCCACGCTCTCGGGTTGGCGCTTTGACGGCCTGCCCTGGGAGCAGATGTAGGCCCCGCTTCCCCGGCTTGCCCGGCCTTCGCGCAATCCGCTTTCATTTTCCATTCCGACCTTGTCCTCCCTCCCCGTTTCTTCCCCTTCCACCCCGCTCCACGTGCTGGCCGAGGTCTTCGGCTACGACAGCTTCCGGGGCCCGCAGCAGGCCATCGTGGACCACGTGGTGCGCGGCGGCGACGCGCTGGTGCTGATGCCCACGGGCGGCGGCAAGTCGCTGTGCTACCAGATACCGGCCATCGTGCGGCAGCAGGCCGGCCACGGCGTGACCGTGGTGATCTCACCGCTGATCGCGCTGATGCACGACCAGGTCGGGGCGCTGCACGAGGCCGGCGTGTCGGCGGCCTTCCTCAATTCCACGCAAAGCTTCGACGAAAGCAGCCAGCTTGAAAAGCAGCTGCTGCGCAACGAGCTGACGCTGCTTTACGCCGCGCCCGAACGCATCAACACGCCGCGCATGAAGGGCCTGCTGGCCTCTCTGCACGAGCGCGGGCTGCTGAGCCTGTTCGCCATCGACGAGGCGCATTGCGTGAGCCAGTGGGGCCACGATTTCCGGCCCGAGTACCGCTCGCTGAGCCTGCTGCACGAGACCTTTCCCGATGTGCCGCGCATCGCGCTGACGGCCACGGCCGACGCGCTGACGCGCCAGGACATGATCGAGCGCCTCAAGCTGGAGGACGCGCGCCAGTTCGTCAGCAGCTTCGACCGGCCCAACATCCGCTACACCATCGTCGAAAAAACCGACCCGACGCGCCAGCTGCTGCGCTTCATCGAGGCCGAGCACGAGGGCGAGGCCGGCATCGTGTATTGCCAGTCGCGCAAGCGCGTGGAGGAAATCGCCGGCATGCTGCAGGACGCGGGCCTCAAGGCGCTGGCCTACCACGCGGGCCTCGATTCGGCCCTGCGCCAGCAGCGGCAGGACCGCTTCCTGCGCGAGGACGGCATTGTCATGGTGGCGACGATTGCCTTCGGCATGGGCATAGACAAACCCGACGTACGTTTTGTCGCCCACCTGGACATGCCCAAGAACATCGAGGGCTATTACCAGGAGACCGGCCGCGCCGGCCGCGACGGCCAGAGTGCCGACGCCTGGATGGTCTACGGCCTGCAGGACGTGGTGAACCAGCGCCGGATGATCGACACCAGCGAGGCGGCCAGCGAGGAGTTCAAGCAGGTGATGCGCGGCAAGCTCGACGCCCTGCTGACGCTGGCCGAGGACACGCGCTGCCGCCGCGTCAGCTTGCTGGGCTATTTCGGCGAGGACAGCCAGCCTTGCGGCAACTGCGACAACTGCCTGAACCCGCCGGCCGTCTGGGACGCCACCGAGGCCGCGCGCAAGATGCTCAGCTGCATCTACCGCGTGCAGCAGGCCAGCGGCATCAGCTTCGGCGCCGGCCACATCATGGACATCCTGCGCGGCAAGATGACCGACAAGATGGCCCAGTACGGCCACGACAAGCTCAGCACCTTCGGCATAGGCGCGGACCTGGCCGAGGCGCAGTGGCGCGGCGTGCTGCGCCAGCTGATCGCGCGCAACATGGTGCGCGTGGACGCCGAAGCCTTCAGCACCCTGCAGCTGCTGCCGGACGCGCGCCAGGTGCTCAAGGGCGAAGTCAGCGTGGTGCTGCGCGAGCAGGCGGCAGGCGCCAAGGCCGGCGGGCGCGGCAAGCGCGTGACCAAGACCTCGGTCAAGGGCCTGGCCGAGGCCGCCCTCAATGCCGGCGCGCTGGAACGCCTGGCGCGCCTCAAAGCCTGGCGCGCCGAAGTCGCCCGCGAGCACAACCTGCCGGCGTTTGTGATCTTTCACGACGCCACGCTGCGCGCCATCGCCGAGCGGGCGCCGCAAAGCCTGGACGAGCTGGACGGCATCAGCGGCATAGGCGTGAAAAAGCGCGAGGCCTACGGCGCCGAGGTGCTGCGGGTGTGCGCGGCGGCTGACTAACCAGAAGAAGCCGCGTCACGCTCCATCAGGGTTATCCCTTGGCGGCGGAAAGCCCGCCTGGGTTTGGCGCACAGGATTGTTCCAGGGGCACGGCGCGCCCGGTTTTGGGGCGGCCAGGCCGGAAGTTCCGCGTTGGTGTCCATGCGCCATGCATGGCCGGCATACCAACCCATCATTAAGCTCATGACGCATTTTTCGCAAGGGTTTATCCCGAGCGAATAGGCCTTTGCGCCCCCTCGGCGCGCGCAATGCTTGGGTTAGCATTTCGGCGCTGGCACGCATCGTGCTGGACTACAAAAGTTTCACTGACTGGAGAATCCCGTGATCAAAATCGCCAAAAAACATGGTCTTGCCACGCTGGCTGCCGCCGGCCTCACCCTTGCTGCGATGGCACCCGCCCACGCCGGCAAGACACTGGACACCATCAAGTCGCGCGGCCAGGTGATTTGCGGCGTCAACGTCGGCCTGGCGGGCTTTTCCTCCGCCGACAGCAACGGCGCCTGGACCGGCCTTGACGTGGACACCTGCAAAGCCATCGCCGCCAGCGTGCTGGGCGATGCCAGCAAGGTCAAATGGGTTCCCCTGAACGCCCAGCAGCGCTTTACCGCGCTGCAGTCCGGCGAAGTCGACGTGCTCGCGCGCAATACCACCTTCTCCTTGACCCGCGACGCTTCGCTGGGCCTGCACATGACCGCCGTGACTTACTACGACGGCCAGGGTTTCATGGTCCCCGTGAAGAGCAAGATCAAGAGCGCCAAGGCGCTGAAGAACGCCACCGTCTGCGTGCAGTCGGGCACCACGACCGAGAAAAACCTGACCGACTTCTCCAAGGCCAACAACCTGAACATGAAGCCCGTGGTGTTTGAAAAGCAGGAGGCCGTCAACGCCGCCTACTTCTCGGGCCGCTGCCAGGCTTACACCACGGACGCCTCGGGTCTCGCCTCGGTGCGCAACAAGGAAGCCAAGGTTCCCGCCGACCACCTGATCCTGCCCGAACTGATCTCCAAGGAGCCGCTGGGCCCCATGGTGCGCCGCGGTGACGACGAGTGGTTCGCCATCGTCAAGTGGGTGGTCTACGGCCTGATCGAAGCCGAAGAGTACGGCGTGACCCAGGCCAACGTCGACGCCATGACCAAGGACAGCAAGGACCCCGTGGTCATGCGCCTGACCGGCAGCGGCGAGGATACCGGCAAGCTGCTGGGCCTGGACAAGGAGTGGCTGGTGCGCGCCGTCAAGGCCGTCGGCAACTACGGCGAGATTTTCGAGCGCAACGTCGGCCCCAAGACGCCCCTGGCGCTGCCGCGCGGCCAGAACAACCAGTGGAACAAGGGCGGCCAGATGTACGCCATGCCGCTGCGCTGATCATCCCTGATCGCCTGATTCCGATGCGTTGAACGCAAGCGGGCCGCTCGCAACCCTCCGTTGTCGAGCGGCCCGTTTTTTTTGGGTACACCGTTTATGTCCGAGCACTCCCTGATCCCACCGCGCCCGGCACCCGCCCTGCGGCGCAAGGTTTTTTCCTGGCGCAGCAAGCAGGCGCGCGCCATCGTCTACCAGGTGCTGGCCGTCAGCCTGATCGTCTTCCTGATCTGGCTGCTGGTCAGCAACACCATGGCCAATATGAAGACCCGCGGCATCCAGAGCGGTTTCGACTTCCTGATGCAGCCGGCCGGCTTCGACATCGGCGAAGGCTGGCTCAGCTACGACTCCATAGACCCCTACTGGAAAGCCTTTCTGGTCGGGCTGGTCAACACACTGCGCGTGGCGGTGGTCGGCATCGTGCTGACCTCCATCCTGGGCACTCTGCTGGGCGTGGGGCGCTTTTCGCGCAACGCCCTGGTGCGGGCGCTGTGCTACGGCTACGTCGAGACCTTCCGCAACATTCCGGTGCTGCTGCAGCTGCTGATGTGGTACCTGCTGTTCACCGAATACCTGCCGGCCGTCGACCAGGCCCTGCACATCGGCAAATGGGTTTACGTCAGCAAGAACGGCATCTCCTACCCCTCGCCGGTGTGGGGCCTGGGCCAGACGCTGGCGCTCGTCGGGGCGCTGGTGGGCGTGGTGGCCAGCGTGCTGTATGCGCGTAGCGCGCGCCGGCACTTCGACCTGACCGGCAAGCCACGGCCGGTGCTGTGGGTGTCGCTGGCGCTGATCGGGGGCGGTGCGGTGCTTGGCTGGCTCGCGGGCGGTGCACCCAACGAATGGAATATGCCGCTGCTGACCGAATCGCAGGTCGAAGGCGGCGGCGCGCTGTCGCCCGAATACCTCGCGGTGCTGCTGGGCCTGGTGCTTTACACCTCCGCCTTTGTGGCCGAGGTGGTGCGCGCCGGCATCGCCTCGGTGTCGCTGGGCCAGCATGAGGCCAGTGCCTCGCTGGGCCTGTCGCGCGGCCACTCGATGCGGCTGGTGGTGCTGCCGCAGGCGCTGCGGGTCATCATCCCGCCGCTGACCAACCAGTACCTCA
This sequence comes from Polaromonas sp. P1_A2, assembly GCF_056406895.1. NCBI lineage: Bacteria > Pseudomonadati > Pseudomonadota > Betaproteobacteria > Burkholderiales > Comamonadaceae > Polaromonas > Polaromonas sp. P1_A2. Next base: position 91,198 of record NZ_JBFTZI010000004.1, read on the forward strand.
ACCTCACCAAGAACTCCTCGCTGGCCGTGGCCGTGGGTTACCCCGACCTGGTTTCCATCGCCAACACCTCGCTGAACCAGACCGGCCGGGCCGTGGAGTGCATCGCCATCATCATGCTGATCTACCTGAGCACCTCGCTGGCGACGTCCGGCCTGATGAACTGGTTCAACAGCCGTGCCGCCATCAAGGAGCGCTGAACGATGAGCAAGACTTTTGTGCCAATCGCAGCCCGCCCCGCCCCCATCAAGATGGAGGGCTTTGTGCCCTGGCTGCGGAGCAACCTGTTTTCCAGCGTCGGCAATTCGCTGGTGTCCCTCCTCGTGCTGGCGCTGCTGCTGTGGGCCGCTTCAGGCATCGCGCAGTGGGGCATCATCCATGCCGTCACGGCGGCGGAGCCGGACGCCTGCCAGGCCGCGCGCGGCGTGGGCGCCTGCTGGGGCGTGATCCGCGAAAAAGGCCGCATCATCCTGCTGGGCCGCTATCCGCAGCCCGAGCACTGGCGCGCCGAACTCGCGACCCTGCTGCTGCTAAGCCTGGTGGTCGCCAGCTGCATACGCTGGTTCTGGAAGCCCTGGCTGGCACTGCTGTGGGTGGTGGTGCTGGCCGCCTTCTTCACGCTGATGAGCGGCGGCGTCCTGGGTCTGGCCAAGGTGACGACCGACCAGTGGGGCGGACTGCCGCTGACGGTGATGCTCACGGTGATCTCCATGACGATCGCCTTCCCCATCGCCGTGATGGTGGCGCTGGGCCGCCGCGCCAACATGCCGGCCATACGCACGCTGTGCGTTATTTATGTGGAGCTGATACGCGGCGTGCCGCTGATCTCGGTGCTGTTCATGGCCAGCTTCATGTTCCCGCTGTTCATGCCCATAGGCCAGTCGCCCGACGTGCTGGTGCGCGTCATCGTCGGCATCACGCTGTTCGCGGCGGCCTATATGGCCGAGATCGTGCGCGGCGGCCTGCAGTCGCTTTCCAAGGGCCAGACCGAGGCGGCGGCCAGCCTGGGCCTGGGCTACTGGCAGACGCAGGTCAAGATCGTGCTGCCGCAGGCCCTGGGCACGGTGGTGCCCAGCATCATGAACAACTTCATCTCGCTCTTCAAGGACACCTCGCTGGTGACCATCGTGTCGCTGTACGAGCTCACCGGCGCGCTGTCGCTGGCCGTGGGCTCGGACCCGAACTGGCGGCCCTTCAAGATCGAGGCCTATATCTTCATCGCCGCGATTTATTTCACCTGCTGCTTCGCGATGTCGCGCTACAGCCTGTGGATTGAACGCCGGCTCGCCGTGGGCAAAGCCCGTTGAACAGGAACAAAAAAATGAGTGAACCCACCATCCACTTCGACAAGGTCAACAAATGGTACGGCAACAACTTCCACGTGTTGCGCGACATCGACCTGGAAGTCAGGCCGGGCGAGCGCCTGGTGATCTGCGGGCCTTCGGGCTCGGGCAAATCCACCATGATCCGCTGCATCAACGCGCTGGAGGACTACCAGGAAGGCAAGCTCACCGTCGCGGGCTCGCTGCTGGGCGACGACATCAAGGCGATTGACGCGGTGCGCCGACAGGTCGGCATGGTGTTCCAGCAGTTCAACCTGTTTCCCCACCTGACGGTGCTCGAGAACCTCACGCTCTCACCGACCTGGGTGGCGGGCCTGTCCAAAAAGGACGCGATAGAGCGCGCCATGCACCAGCTCGAACGCGTGCGCATCGCCGAGCAGGCGCAGAAATACCCGCTGCAGCTCTCGGGCGGCCAGCAGCAGCGCGTGGCGATTGCCCGGGCGCTGTGCCTGACGCCCAAGATCATGCTGTTCGACGAGCCGACCTCGGCGCTGGACCCGGAAATGATCAAGGAAGTGCTGGACGTGATGATGGAGCTGGCCAACCAGGGCATGACCATGCTGTGCGTGACGCACGAAATGGGCTTTGCCAAAGCGGTGGCCGACCGCGTGATCTTCATGGACCAGGGCCAGATCGTCGAAGAGAACACGCCCACCGAGTTCTTCAACCATCCGCAGACCGACCGGGCCAAGGATTTCCTGTCCAAAATTCTGGGGCATTAAACTAGCGCCCATGTGCCAATTACTGGGAATGAATTCGGCCAAGCCGGCGGACCTCAGGTTCTCGCTGACCGGTTTCGCCGCGCGCGGCGGCCTGACCGACCACCATGCGGATGGTTTCGGCATCGGGTTCTTTGAAGACAAGGCCTGCCGCCTGTTCGTCGACGCCCAGCCGGCGGCGACCTCGCCGGTGGCCGAGATGCTCAAGCACTACGCCATCAAGTCGCGCAACGTGGTTTCGCACATCCGCAAGGCCACGCAGGGCGACCCGATGCGGCTGGAAAACTGCCATCCCTTCACGCGCGAACTCTGGGGCCGGCACTGGCTGTTCGCTCACAACGGCGACCTGATCGACTACCAGCCGGAGTCCGCCGGCAACTACCAGCCCGTGGGCACCACCGACAGCGAGCGGGCTTTCTGTGCGCTGATGGAAGAACTCAAACGCATCAGCCCGCGCGAACCCTGCTCGGCCGACGTCGTGTTCGACACGCTGTGCGCCATGAGCGAGCGCACGGCCGAGTTCGGGGTCTTCAACTACCTGCTGTCCAACGGCCAGTCGCTTTTCGCGCACTGCTCAACCCGGCTGTGGTACCTGGTGCGCGAATGGCCTTTTTCCAATGCCAGCCTGGTGGATGCCGACCTCAGCATGGACTTTGCGCAGACCAACGACCCGGAAGACCGGCTCTGCGTGGTCGCCACCCAGCCGCTGACGCACAACGAAAACTGGCAGCAGATGCAGCCGGGCCAGCTTCTGTGGATGCAAGAAGGCCGCATCGTGCGGCAGGCGCAGCTGGAGGTCAGCGAGGCCATACGGAAGAAATACGAGGCCAGCCTGGCCTGCGTCTAGTCTCAAGCAACAGCCGCCACCCGGCGGGCCTTACTGCAGGAAACCCATGCTGCGGCCTTCACGCACCTCGGGTTTGATGCGATGTTCGGCTTCCAGCTGCGCGAGAAACTCCTCTGCGGAAAACTCGGCCGCGAGGATATCCACCTGGCGCTTGACCGCCGCGAAATCGCCGGGGCACAGCTGGGTGAGTTTGCCCAGGCGCTCGCGCAGCTCGCCGGCCAGCAGGGTTGCGTCACCGGCCAGCGCCTCGACCACAAACATGGTTTCGCGCTGCTCGCGCGTCAGTGGCATGAACCTGATCTTGAAAGTGAAGCGGCGCAGCGCCGCCTGGTCCAGGCTATTGAACAGGTTGGTGGTGCAAATGAAGATGCCGGCGTGGCGTTCCATGCCCTGCAGCATTTCATTGACCTCGGTCACCTCGTAGGTGCGCTGGGCGCCGCGCCTGTCCTGCAAAAAGCTGTCGGCCTCATCGAGCAGCAGCACGGCTTTTTCGGACTCGGCCTCGCGGAACATGGCGGCCATGTTCTGCTCGGTCTCGCCGACGTACTTGCTCATGAGGTCGCTGGCCTGCTTGATGATGAGGGGCAGGTCCAGCGCCCTGGCGATGTGTTCGGCCAGCGCGGTCTTGCCGGTGCCGGGCGGGCCGTAAAAACACAGGCTGCCATGGCCGCGGCTTTTGAGGGCCTCGACGATGCGCGACACTTCAAAGCGCGACTCGACATGGAGCATGGACAGGTCATAAGTGGTGACGCTGCGCCGCCCCGCCGCCTCCGATTTGTTGCCCAGGGCCACGTCGGCGTTCTTGAGCTGCCGCTCGATCAGCGACTCCATCAGCAGCGGCCGGCCGCCGGCCAGGGCGGCCTGCATGGCCTGGCCATCGACCTGCGCGTCCATTTTTTCCTCGGGCGCGCTGGCCAGGCGGGCAAAACGAACCGCCGTGCGTATCTGCGCGGGCGTGAGGCCCTTGCGCGCGGTGAGCTTGGCCACAAAAGCGTCGCTGACCTGCACGCCTTCCAGCGTCTTGCGCACCACGCCCTCGCGCGCGCCGGGCGGCGGCGAGCGCAGCTCCAGGTGGTAGGCGAAGCGGCGGCGGAAGGCCGGGTCTATCTGCTCGATGCGGTTGGTGACCCACAGCGTGGGCACTGTGTTGGACTCCAGGATCTGGTTGACCCAGGCCTTGCCGCTGACCGAGCCGCTGGCCGGCACCGGCAGCTGTTCGGAGCGCGCCATGAGCTGCGCGGCTTCGCTGGAGATGGGCGGGAACACGTCTTCGACTTCATCGAAGAGCAAGGCCGAATGTGTGCTGCCCTTGAGGAAGACCTGCGCGATCTGCAGCGAGCGGTAGCGGTCGCGCCCGCTCAGCGAGTTGCCGTCGCGGTCGGCGTATTCGACCTCGAAGAGGTCCAGCCCGGCCGCCTGCGACACGACCTTGGCGAGTTCGGTCTTGCCGGTGCCGGGCGGGCCGTAAAGCAGCACGTTGACGCCCTGCTCCTTGGTGGCCACGGCATTTCGCAGCAGGGACACCAGCACTTGCGCGTCTTCCTGCACAAAGGCGAAATCGGCCAGGCCCAGGCTGCTGTGCGCGGCGGGCCGGGTGAAGACGGCCATGAGTTCGTTCTGGTCGCGGTACTCGCGCATCAGCACGGGCGGCAGTTTTTCGCTGACCTTCATGAGGTCGGCCAGGTCGGTGATGTTGTGCTCGGAGATCAGGTTCTCGACCATGCCTATGCGCTCCAGGCGCGAACCGGCGCGCAGGGCTTCGGCGACTTCGGGTGCCTTGACGCCGGCCACGTCGGCGATGGCGGCATAGGCTTCAGGCGCGTTGTTGACCTTGAACTCCACCAGCAGGGAGCGCAGGTCGCGCTGGTAGCGCGCGAGCGTGCCGTAGAGCAGCAGCGCGCGTTCGGCACGGTTGAGCTGCAGCAGGTTGGCCAGCGCGTCGATGTTTTTTTCGACCAGGGTGGATTGTTTCTTGAGCGCGTGCGTGAGCCAGTCGCCGGTGGCGGCCAGCACCGAGAGCAAATCCCTGGGCTGGTCCTTGGCGTGTTCGTCGAGGTAGAAAAACAGCGTGCCCTCTTCGTAGGGGCCGCGCCAGGCGCCGTGGCGCGCCATGAACTCGGCGTCGCTCAGGCTTTCGTGGCCGCGCCAGAATTCGTTGTCCTTGCAGCGGCGGACCAGGAATTCACGCAGGCGCTGCAGCGCGGGCAGCGGCCAGACCAGGTGCCGGCCGGACAGCGAGAGCAGGCTGTTGAGGTCGCGCCTGACGTTGAACTTGGCGCCCTGGCGGGCCGCCAGCGTCAGCACGAAATGCGAACACATCAGGTCCAGCACCGGCGCTTCCTTCAGCCCGGGGGACAGCAGCCACTGCTGCTGCTCGCTAACGGAACGCTTGCTCATGGACAAACCTCCCAATCGCATCTAATGCACCGAATGCAACTACACCGCTGGTTGACATGCCTCTGGACCTTGCCTGTTTGACTGGATGCACCACCCTGGCTATGAGCGCCTTGGCGCCACGGGGTTCAACGAGACTCCACCATAACGCAGCTTGAAGCATCATGGAAGACGCTACTTGAACCCTGTCGTGTGAAATGCGCCACAGAATCGCTACCGTTACACGCGGACAATCACACGGCACAATCCCACCATCGCCACAGAGGACATCATGCTCAGCCTTACCGACATCGAACAGGCCGCCCAGCGCCTGCAAGGCCATTTGCTGGACACGCCCTGCGTGGAATCCCGGACGCTGTCGCAGCTGACGGGCGCGCAGATTTTCCTGAAGTTCGAAAACCTCCAGTACACCGCATCCTTCAAGGAGCGTGGCGCTTGTAACAAGCTCGCGCAACTGTCAGCCGACGAACGGCGCCGCGGCGTGATCGCCATGAGCGCGGGTAACCATGCCCAGGGTGTGGCCTACCATGCGCAGCGCCTGGGCCTGCGGGCGGTGATCGTGATGCCGCGCTTCACGCCCGGCGTGAAGATTGAGCGCACCCGCGGCTTCGGCGCCGAGGTGGTGCTGCACGGCGACTCGCTGGACGAGTCGCGCGCCCACGCCCTGCAGCTGGCCGAGCGCGAAGGCCTTGTCTTTGTGCATCCCTATGACGACGAAGCCATCGTCGCGGGCCAGGGCACCGTCGGGCTGGAGATGCTGCATGCCGTGCCCGAACTGGACACCCTGGTGATTGCCGTGGGCGGCGGCGGCCTGATCGCGGGCATGGCCACGGCGGCCAAGGCCCTCAAGCCCGGCATTGAAATCATCGGTGTGCAGACCTCCCGCTTCCCGGGCATGGTCAACGCCATCAAGGGCACCAAGCACCCGCAGGGCACCAGCACCATCGCCGAGGGCATCGCCGTCGGCACGCCGGGCCTCATCCCGCAGGCCATCATCGCCAAGCTGGTGGACGACCTGGTACTGGTCGACGAGGGCGACATCGAGCAGGCCATGGTCATGCTGCTCGAGATCGAAAAAACCCTGGTGGAAGGCGCGGGCGCGGCCGGGCTGGCGGCGCTGCTCAAGTACCCGGCGCGTTTTGCCGGCAAGAAGGTCGGCCTGGTGCTGTGCGGTGGCAACATCGATCCGCTGCTACTGGCCGCCATCATCGAGCGCGGCATGGTGCGCGCCGGGCGCCTGGCGCGCATCAAGGTCAGCGTGCGCGACATTCCCGGCTCACTGGCGAAGATCACCGCCACCGTGGCCGACGCCGGGGCCAACATCGACGAGGTGCACCACCAGCGCGCCTTCACCATGCTTTCGGCCCAGAACGTGGAGATCGAGCTGGTGATACAGACGCGCGGGCGCGACCACATCCAGCAGGTGCTGGCGGCGCTCAACGCGGCCGGTTACGAGGCGTCGGAGCAGCACTGAGCGCGGCGGGGGGCCACGCTCAGTTCCAGCCAATCACCTCAAAACCACGTTCGCTGAGGCAGCGCTGCACAAAGCTGCGGTAGGTGCTGTTGGGCTTGTCGTTGTGAAACGCCCCCGACACCGCGCCGGCCGAGCCGCCCACGGCGGCGCCCGCGGCGCCGGCGCGCAGCACGCCTTCCCCGCCGCGCCCGGTGATCAGGGCGCCCACGGCCGAGGCCACGCCGCCGACGGCCGCGCCCTCGCCGGCGCGGCGGCCCACTTCATTGCCGCTTTGCGAGGGGCTGAGCCCGGCGGCCGAGGCCCGCGACATGCAGGCATTGACCTCGGCCTGGCCCTGGGCATCGCCCACGCGGTTGAGCGTGGCATTGGGATACAGCACCGGCCTGGCCGAGGCGCTGCTGGGCCCGCCGGTGGCGCAGGCCGACAGCAAGGCCAGCGCGGACACGGCGGCCGGCAAGAGTCGAAATGAAGTCGGGTATTTCATGCGTTCCTTCCGCAAACAAGCGTGGGTAAAGGGTAACGCAACTGGGCAATGCAACCGACGGCGGCGGCCTGTTTGCCGCCGGGGCGCCGCATGCGGCTAAAATCTGCCCAGACTTTCAAGCAATTCAGGAACCCCCATGTCCAGTTCAGCCAACCACACCACCAATGCCGCCCACGACAGCCCCACGTCCGCCCAGGAGCAGGAAGCCGTTGACGCCATCGTCCCCGTGATCCCCATTGTGCTGCCCGTGGTCGGCGGCGTGCTGATGTTCCTGCTGGCCTTTATCGCCATCTACATGGCCTGATACTCCCCCGCTTCCCCTAAAAAGTCCGCAGCCTGCGGACTTTTTTGTTTCCGGCCCTGGCGCCCGCCGCCGGCCCGTTTCACCGCAAAAACCGCCGTGAAACCGCAGGCCAGGCCCCCTTCGCGGTATTCCATACCCCCATGTCAGGGCTGCCTGAACCCCTACACATGGTATGCATAACCTCATGCAAGTTCTGCATAACTTTTGACGGTAACTGCAAGGTAACCGGCGCCTATCTTCTTAAAATGAATTCTCTGGCCGACCCGTGGAAGGCGGAAAAGCAGGCCTCCCGGCCGCTTTTTTGACCTTGCGCCGCAGCACCTCCGGGCTTGCGGCCCCGCCCGCCGACCAGGGCCCGGTTGTTGCGTGAGCTGCCCTGTTTCAGGCCCTTGAAGGCCCGGTTCGGAAAAGCCCCAAGCCTTATTTCGACAGTCGTTTCGATGTCGCAACCTCTTTCGGTTGCCGCGCGACGCCTCTCGAAATAACGCTTTTTAACTTTGGAGTTTTTTCGATGAACCAACCTGTGATGCAAGGCCTGCAGCTCAACACACCCAGCTACGTCAAGAACGCGAAACTGATCGCCTGGGTCGCCGACATGGTGGCCCTGTGCAAGCCCGACAATGTGTACTGGTGCGACGGCAGCGAGGCCGAATACCAGCGCCTGTGCCAGCAACTGGTCGACGCCGGCACCTTCAAGAAACTCAACGAGGCCAAGCGCCCCAACAGCTTCCTGGCCCAGAGCGACCCCAGCGACGTGGCCCGTGTGGAAGACCGCACCTATATCTGCTCAGCCAAAAAGGAAGACGCCGGCCCGACCAACAACTGGATGGCGCCCGCCGAAATGCGCCAGACGCTGCAGCCCCTGTTTGACGGCTGCATGAAGGGCCGCACCATGTACGTCGTGCCGTTCAGCATGGGCCCGCTGGGCTCGCCGATCGCGCACATCGGCATTGAACTCTCCGACAGCCCTTACGTGGCCGTCAACATGAAGATCATGACGCGCATGGGCCAGGCGGTGTTCGGCGTGCTGGGCGTGGACGGCGACTTCGTGCCCTGCGTGCACACCGTGGGCGCGCCGCTGGCCGAGGGCCAGAAAGACGTGAAGTGGCCCTGCAACAAGACCAAATACATCGTGCACTACCCCGAGACCCGCGAGATCTGGTCTTACGGCTCCGGCTACGGCGGCAACGCGCTGCTGGGCAAGAAGTGCTTTGCACTGCGCATCGCCTCCAACATGGGCCGCGACGAGGGCTGGCTGGCCGAGCACATGCTGATCCTCGGCGTGACCAACCCCCAGGGCAAGAAATACCATGTGGCGGCGGCTTTCCCCAGCGCCTGCGGCAAGACCAATTTCTCCATGCTGGTGCCGCCCGCCGGTTTTGACGGCTGGAAAGTCACCACCATAGGCGACGACATCGCCTGGATCAAGCCCAGCGCCGACGGCAAGCTCTACGCCATCAACCCCGAAGCCGGTTATTTCGGCGTGGCCCCGGGCACCAACTTCCACACCAACCCGAACTGCATGGCGAGCCTGGACAAGAACGTGATCTTCACGAACGTGGCCCTCACCGACGACGGCGACGTATGGTGGGAAGGCATGGAAAAAGACACCGGCGGCCAACCCGCGCACCTGATCGACTGGCAAGGCAAGGACTGGACGCCGCAGATCGCCAAGGAAACCGGCGCCAAGGCCGCCCACCCCAATGCCCGCTTCACCGTGGCCGCCACCAACAACCCGGCGCTCGACAGCGCCTGGGACGACCCCAAGGGCGTGGCGATCGACGCCTTCATCTTCGGCGGCCGCCGCTCCACCACCGTGCCCCTGGTCACCGAGGCGCGCAACTGGGTCGAAGGCGTTTACATGGCCGCGACCATGGGCTCGGAAACCACGGCAGCCGCCACCGGCCAGGCCGGCGTGGTGCGCCGCGACCCCTTCGCCATGCTGCCCTTCATGGGCTACAACATGAGCGACTACTTCCAGCACTGGCTCAACGTCGGCAAGAAGCTGGAAGCCACGGGCGCCAAGATCCCCAAGATCTACACCACCAACTGGTTCCGCAAGGGCGAGGACGGCAAGTTTGTCTGGCCCGGCTACGGCGAGAACATGCGCGTGCTCAAGTGGATGATCGACCGCATCGAAGGCACGGGCAAGGGCTCGGAGCACATCACCGGCATCAGCCCCGCCTATGAAGACCTGAACTGGACCGGCCTCAATTTCAGCGCCGAGCAGTTCAAGACCGTGACCAGCATCGACAAGGCCGCCTGGCTCAAGGAGCTGGAGCTGCACGCCGAACTGTTCAAGCAACTCGAACATCACCTGCCGAAAGAGCTGGGGGAGACCAAAGCCGCGATCGAGCGCCGCCTGGCTGCCTGACCGGCAGAGCCAAGCGGGCACGGCGCACGACCTGCGCCGCGCCTTATGCCCCCAGGCCAGCAGGCCAGGGCAAAAAAAAGCCACCCGACAAGGTGGCTTTTTTTGTGGGCCGCCGCTGCGGGCGGCCGGGCATCCGGCGGGATGCTTAGATGTAGCTGCGGTGGTAGGCGCGCAGCACCGAGGCACCGCTGGCGGCTTCGGCGCGCTCTGCCTTGGCGACAGGAGCGGCGGGTGCTTCCACTTCAGCGTCGGCCGCGCGTTGCAGGGCCATTTGCAGGTCGGCCATCACGCGGGGGTCATTCTTGGCGGCTTGCCAGAGGCGTTGGTCGGCGCGGGCTTCGGCCAGGCTGCGCGACCAGTCGTCCAGGCCGGCTTTGACACGGGCGGCCAGGTTGCGCGCGGTGCCGGCGAACAGCGCCAGGACGGCAAAGGCGACAGCCCACAAGGCGATCCACATCACCAGGAGGTGGCCTTCGGTGACGCTGTCCATCACCTGGTAAGCCACCACCATGATGGCGGCCGCCACGGCGGACAACAGCAGCGTGGCGAGGCCGCGGGTGCCGGTGAAGGCCTGGCCCAGCTGGCGTACGGCACCAAAGGCCGACTCAGCGCGGACAACGCCGGGATGCTGTGTGGAATGTTTGATATTGACGAAGCTGGTCATGATGAACTCCCGTTATGGCTAATCCCCGCCAGGACAAGATATCTCGGCGGGTACAGGGATATTAGGGTTATCACTGATGCTATTCAACTTTATCTTTATGATGAGATTCATTCATACTGGTGATAACTGAGGCATTTGCCCTCCAAACCATGGCTTCCGACACCTTCAATCCCCTCAATTTCCGGACGCTGGACCTGAACCTGCTCCGTGTGTTCGACGAAGTGATGGCAGAGCGAAGCCTGACGCGGGCCGCGCGCAACCTGTCGCTGACCCAGCCCGCCGTCAGCAATGCGCTGCGCCGGCTGCGCGAGACCCTGGGCGACGAGCTGGTGCAGCGCAGCGGCCAGGGCATGGCTCCCACACCGCGCGCCCTGGCCATCTGGCCGGCCGTGCGCGAGGCGCTGCAGCAGCTGCAGGAGTCACTGGTTCCCAACGAATTTGTGCCCGGCGAGGCGAACACCACCTTTGTGCTGGCCATGGCCGACGCCACCGCGGCCGAGCTCATGCCCGGCCTGGTCGAAACGCTGGAGCGCGAAGCCCCGGGCGTGTCGATACGGGTGGTGCCGCTCACCACCCGCGACCCGCGGCGTCTGCTGGACGAGGAAACCTGCGACCTGGCCATAGGCTACTTTCCCTCGCTGCTGGCCGACCTGACGGCCAGCGAGCAAAGCGGCGAGCCGCTGCCGTTTTCGCACCAGCGGCTCTACGACGGCGAATATGTCTGCGTGATGCGCAAGGACCATGCGCTGGCCACCGGCCCCTTCACGCTCAACCGCTTTTGCGCCGCGCGCCACATGCTGGTGAGCTTTTCGGGCCGGCCCTACGGGTTTATCGACGAAGCCCTGGCCTCGCTGGGACGCAAGCGGCAGGTCGTGCTCACCGTCAACCAGTTCTTCACGGCAGGCCGCGTGGTGGCCAACTCCAACCTGCTGACGGTGTTGCCGCGCCACTTCGTGCGCGTGACCGGCATTGCCGAGCAGCTGGTGCTGCGCCCCTTGCCCTTTGACGTCTCGCCGGTGCACGTGGACGCGGTATGGCACCGCCGTTCCCGCCAGCGCAGCGCCCACATGTGGCTAAGGCAGGCGGTGGTGCGCGCCGCCGACCAGGCGTTTTCCGCCTGAGCCCCTTTCCTCTATTACAGATGACATGGTGACGTGCTTGCGCGCACGGCGGTACATCAGCTAAGCTGGCGCCGCCCGCTCCAGGACGGGACCACAACAACCATGCCAGCCCGAGGGATCCCTTCCGTGACAACACGTCCGAATTTCCGTCTGCGCCCGCTGAGCGCTTCCCTTGTCCTGGTCGGCCTGCTCGCGGCGCCCGGCAGCGGCATCGCCCAAAGCACTGACTGGAGCGCCGGCGCCGGAGGCAACTGGAGCACCGGCGGCAACTGGACCAGCGGCGTGCCCACCGGGGCGACTGCCGCGCGCCTGACCAATGCCGGCGACCAGGCCACCCTGAACGCGGGCGGCGCGGCGCAGTCGCTGGACGTGCAAAGCAGCGGCGAGGTCATCGTCGGCGCGGGCGGGTCGCTGGCCGTCGGCGACCTCATCAGCCTGGGAACGACCACCGGCGGTGGCGTCGCCAGGCTCACCATCCAGGGAGGCGGCACGGTAAGCGCCGCCCATCTTTTCGCGGGTGACGGACTCCGGCAGGGCATTGTCACGGTCACCGGCACCGGCTCCAGCCTGACGCTTGCGCCGGTCGGGCTGGGGCAGGCGCAGCGCTTTGAGATAGGCGGCAACGGCGCGGGTGAGCTGCACATTGATGCCGGCGCCAACGTCACGGTCAACGGCACGCGCACCCTGCATGTGGGCGACACGGCCAACGGCACGCTCTTCATAGGCAGCGGCGCGGGCGCCGGCACGCTCGCGGCCGACAGCGTGATCCTCGGCACGGCGGGCTCCTCCGTGCAGTTCAACCACACCGGCACCACAACGTTTTCAGCAGCTGTTTCCGGCAACGGCTCTCTGACCAAGTCGGGCGGCAGCGGCACCACCATCCTCACGGGCGCCAATACCTATACCGGCGGCACCACCGTGGGAGCCGGCATACTGCTGGGCAACACCACCAGCCTGCAGGGCAATATCACCAACAACGCGGGCGTGACCTTTAACCAGGCCGGCAATGGCACCTACGCCGGCACAATGACCGGCACGGGCATCCTCGCCAAAAGCGGCGTGGGCACCGTGGTGCTGACGGGCGCCAACAATTATTCCGGCGGCACCAGCGTGACGAACGGCACCCTGCAGGGCAACACCACCAGCCTGCAGGGCAACATCACCAACAACGCTGCCCTCATCTTCGACCAGGCGGCCACAGGTACCTACTCCGGCGCCATGACCGGCACCGGCACCCTCACCAAAATGGGCGCCGGCAACCTGGTGCTCGCCGGCGTCAACGGCTACAACGGCGCCACCGCCGTCAATGCCGGCACGCTGTCGGTCAACGGCAGCATCGCCAACTCGGCCGTCACCGTCAACAACGGCGGCACGCTGGGCGGCAGCGGTACGGTGGGCACCACCACCATCGCCGCGGGCGGCGTGCTGGCGCCGGGCAACTCCATAGGCACGCTGACGGTCAACGGCAACGTGACGTTTGCAGCGGGGTCGATCTACCGTGTTGAAGTCGACCCGGCCGGCAATAGCGACCGCATCCACGCCACCGGCACCGCGACGATCAACGGCGGCACAGTCGATGTGCAGGCCGGCGCCGGCACCTATGCCGCCAGCACGCAGTACACCATCCTTACCGCTGCGGGCGGGCGCACCGGCAACTTTGCCGGCGTCACATCCAACCTAGCGTTCCTGACGCCGACGCTGGGCTATGACGCCAACAACGTTTTCCTCACGCTGGCGCGCAATCAAACGCCCTTCGCCTCGGTTGCCATCACGCCGAACCAGATCGCCGCATCGACCGCGCTGCAGAACGCCGGCAATGCGGGCGACATGGGCACGGTGCAAACCGCGCTGACGGGGCTGTCGGCCGTGCAGGCGCGTGCCGCCTATGACGCAGCCGGAGGCGCGGGTATCGTTGAGCTGCGCCGCGCCTCCGCCGGCTTTGCCGCCAGCCTCGGCAACCAGCTGCAGGCTCGCCTGGCCGCGGTGCAAGGCCGGGGCACCGGCACACTGGCCAATTCCTTTACCGACCGGCCGCTTCTGCTGGCCGCCAATGACACGCTGTCCGGCCTGATGGCGCCGGTGTCCGATACGCCCCCGCGCAAGTTTTCGCTCGCCGGCAACGCGCCGGCGCTGCCCGCCGCTTCGGATGCGGGCCAGGGCCTCTGGGCGCGCGGTTACGGCGGCCACAGCACCACCGACGCCGACGGCAACGCGGCAGCCAGCCGCCTGCGCGGTTCGGGACTGAGCATTGGCTTTGATGCGGAGGCCAGCGAAGGCTTGCGTTTAGGCGTGGCCGTAAGCACCGGCACCGCCCGCCTGTCCACCGACAACAACGAGACCGGCAAGACACGCGGCACCGCGCTTGCGGTGTATGGCGGCTACACCAGCGGTGCCTGGAGCTTCAGCGGCTCGGCCGGCATGAGCTGGGGCAAGAACCACATGGACCGCGGCATCAGCTTCGGGACACTGAGCCGCACGGCCAGCGGTGACTTCGACAGCGACACGCTCTCGGCCTACGGCGAGGCCACCTATTCACTCGCCATGGACGGCTGGACACTGCAGCCGCTAGCCGGGCTTTCGCTCAGCAGGAACAAGGCGAACGACTTTACGGAAACGGGGGCCGGCGCGCTGAACCTGCAAGTGGCGAGCCAAACCACCCACTCATCCAGATCAGTCCTGGGCGCCAGGGCCTTCTTTGACGTGGGCCGCATCCGCCTGGAACCTCGCGTGGTCTGGGCCCATGAATTTGGCGACCTGAACACGCCGATGACGGCGCAGTTCCAGGGCGCGGCCACGGCTTCGCCTTTCCAGATTTCGGGCGCGGCACTGAAGCGGGACACGCTGATCCTCGGGCTGGGCGCGACCGGCAGCATAGGCAAGGGAGTTGATCTCTTCGCGGACGTGCAAGCCGAATTCAACGCGGCCCAGCGCAACGTGGCAATGCTGGTGGGATTGCGCAGCCGCTGGTAAACGGCAAGCCGCCGCGGCCCGGATCCAGGCTCTGGGTTCTTTCCGGGGCATGCTTTTTGCGTACGGCTCTGCACACACATTGTCTGCAGGAGACCCGAATGTCCCAGCCTGAATTTCCCTTGCTCCGCCGCCGCGGCACGTTGAAGTGGCTCGCCGGCGGCGCGGCCTGCCTCGCCCTGCCGGCCTTGGCGGCCTGGCCCGACAAGCCCATCAAGATCATCGTGACCTTCCCGGCCGGCGGTGCCAGCGACATCGTCGCGCGCCTCATGGCCGAGCAGCTCGGCAAAAAGCTGGGCCAGGCGGTGGTGGTGGACAACCGCCCCGGGGCGGGCGGCAGTGTGGGCGGGCTGGTGGTGGCGCAGGCGCCGGCGGACGGCTACACCTTGATGCTCAGCAATTCGACGCCAGTGTCCATAGGGCCGTTCGCGCTGGAGAAGCAACCCTATGACCCGGTGGAAGGCTTCACCCATATCGCGCTGATCGGCAACGCACCCTGTGTGGTCATGGCCAACCCGCACGCGCCCATCAAGACCATCACGGATGTGGAATCGCAGGCGCGCAAGGCGGGCCGGCTGGACTTCGGTTCGGGCGGGCCGGCGTCCATAGGCCATATCTACGGCGAGCTGATGAAAAAAGCCATGGGCGTGAACCTGCAGCACATTCCCTACCGCGGCGGCGCGCCCATGGCGACCGACCTGATCGCCGGCGTGATTCCGATCGGTATTGATGTGCTGACGGCCTTTGTGCCCTACTTCAAAAGCGGGCAGCTGGTGCCGTTGGCGGTGACCTCGGCGGCGCGTTCACCGCTGGTGCCCGAGGTGCCCAGCGTGCTCGAGTTCGGCTACCGCAAGCTGGTGCTGGACAACTTCTTCGGCCTGAGCGGGCCGGCGCACATGCCGGCCGACATGGTGGCGCGGCTGAACGCCGCGTGCAACGAAATCCTCGCTACCGCGGAAGTCAAAAAGAAAATGCTGGAGTTGGGCATCACCACCCAGGCCATGAGCCCGGCCGCGTTTGGCGGCTTCGTCAAGGACCAGGTGGCGGTGCTGGCGCCTGCCGTGAAGGGCGCGGGGGTGAAACTCTGAAAAGCGGCGCGCCGTTTTCGGCGGCCGAAAGCGTCAGCGAACCACGCTGAGGTAGGCGTAGGCGGCCGTGCGCAGTTCCTGGGCTTGCTGCGGGTTGCGGCCGGCACGGGCTTCGGCGCGTTCCATCAGGTTGTGGGCCACGCCATGGACGGGGACCACGCCGGCGGCGGAAGGCAGGAAACGGGCGATTTGGGCAAACAGGCTGTACATGTCGAAAGTCACCCATGGGTGGGTGAAAAGTTACGGTGAATCAAGAATAAGGGTTTTCCCTAGGGTTTCAACCCTAAGACAGGCCCCAATCCATGCAAAACATGCATAGTTTGATCCGCCGGCCCACATAGCCGGGGTTTTACGGGAGGAATTCACGCCCGCGATACGGCTATGCTCCCAGCATGTCCGCCCCCTCCTCCGCATCGACGACGGCTGAGACGCCTGTTTCGCTGCCGGGCGAGGAGCTGCTTCGGCAGATCGCCGCCAACATCGACGCCATGCTCTGGTCCTGGGACCCGGCCGGCGGCCGCATCACTTACACCAACCCGGCTTTCGAGATGTTCTGGGGCCAGTCGGCCGACAAGCTGGCGGGCGACCCCTGGCAATGGCTGGAGCAGGTCGACCCGGCGGACCGCGACCGGGTGCGGCAGCTGCAGCTGGCCGCCGTCAAACGCAGCGAGGAATACCGCGTGCGCAGGGCGAACGGCGACCTCGCCCGGCTGAGCCAGCGCGCGCTGCCCATCCACAGCCCCTCGGGGCAGCTGCTGCGCGTCATACACCTGGCCAACAACATCACCTGGCAGCTCGACACCTCCAAGCAGCTGCGCGTGGAAATCGGCCGGCGCACCGACTCCGAGGCCAAATACCGCGCGGTGGTGGAAAACGTCAGCGAGGGCATCCTGGTCACGGCGGGCGGGCGCATCCTCTATGCCAATCCCAAGGCGCTGAAGCTGACCGCGCTGGACGAAGCCACCGCCAAGTCGCGGCCCTTCATCGACTTCATCCACCCCGACGACCGCGAGCGGGTGCTGGCCAACCACCTGAGGCGCCTGCGCGGCGAGACGGTGGAGAACCACTACCAGTTCCGCGTGCAGCACAGCCAGAGCGTCACGCGCTGGCTGGAAATCAGCGCGGTGATGTTCGAGTGGGAGGGCACGCCGGCCACGCTGAACTTCCTGACCGACGTGACGCTCAAGCGCCAGGCCGAGGAAGACATGCTCAAGGCGCTGGCGCACGAGCGCGAGCTGTCGGAGCTCAAGTCGCGCTTTGTCGCCGTCACCTCGCACGAATTCCGCACGCCGCTGGCCGCCATCCTGTCGTCGGTGGAGCTGCTCGACGCCTACGGCGCGAGTTTTCCGGCCGAGGAGCGCCGCGAATTGCTGGGCCAGATCAAGACCGCCGTCGCGCGCATGAGCAACATGGTGGAACAGGTGCTGCTGACCAGCCGCCTGGAACTGGGCAAGTTCAGGTTTGAACCCGCGCCGCTGCTGGTGCCCGACTGGCTGGTACAGGTGATGGCCGAGCTCGAGCGCGGCAACCCGCAGGCCGCGCGCGTGTCCCTCACTTGCGACGGGCTGGACGCGCCGCGCACGGCGGACCAGCAGCTGCTGCGCCACATTGTGGTCAACCTGCTGGGCAACGCGCTCAAGTATTCGGACCCGGACACGCCGGTGAGGTTTGCGGTGCGCGGCGTGGGCGAGCAGATCCACCTGCGCATCAGCGACCAGGGCATAGGCATTCCGGAGGCCGACCTGCCGCGCCTGTTCGGCAGCTTTCATCGCGGCACCAATGTCGGGAATATTTCCGGCACCGGCATAGGCCTGCACATCGTCAAGGAATGCGTGGACCTGCACCGCGGCGAAATCGAAGTCAGCAGCCGGCCGGGACAAGGCACCAGCTTCACGGTGCGGCTGGCGGCGCCGCCGGCCTGATGGGCCACGCCCGAGCTGGCGGGGCTAGCCGGCTATCTCGAACTGCGGGTTCCACGCCACCTCCCAGAGGTGGCCGTCCGGGTCCTGGAAGTAGCCCGCATAACCGCCGTAGAAGGTCGCGCCCGCCGGCTTGGTGATCACGGCGCCGGCTTTTTCAGCCTCGGCCATCACCGCGTCGACCTCTTGCCGCGAGGCCACGTTGTGCGCCAGTGAAAACGCCGGTGCCCCGCGCTGCGATACCGGCAAGCCCGTGTCGTGCGACAGGCTGGCGCGCGGCCACAGGGCCAGCTTGAGGCCCGGCTGCAGGTCGATGAAGACCACCGCGCCGTGCTCGAACTCTTGCCCGACTATGCCGGGCGTTGCCAGCCCCAGGCCGTCACGGTAAAAAGCCAGCGCGCGCTGGAGATCGTCGACGCCCAGGGTGATCAAGGTGATGCGGGGTTTCATCAGGATTTCCTTCGGTGGTAAGTCAGCGCCGCCGTGATGCAGAACACCAGCGCGTCACGCGGCAGCGCATCGGCGGCATCCAGCACGATGGCGCGATTGCCTTCATAGCGCAGTTCCACCGGAAACAGCGTGCGGAAGGTGTCGACCAGCGTGGTCTTGCAATTGAAGTAAAGCGCGTACTGCGAGGGGCTGGATTTGACCGGTCCCAGGCGCAGGGTGCTGCCGCTTTTGCTGGCCGAGGTCAGGTAGGCCGGCTCGCCCCACTTGAGCGTCTCTTCGATCTCGCCGACACCGGGCGTGGCGGCCGCGGTGTCCAGAACCAGGCGGCGCAATACCAGCAGCCTGCGCCGCAGCGGCGGGGGATAGGCCGCGAAGGCACGCGCGACGTCGGGGTTCTCGATGTCTTCTTTCACAAGCGGCTCCTGTTGCCTGTCTCCATCTGCTTGCAGCTTGTGAAATCTAGCATGGGCGCAAGGCCGCAGGCGTCTTCCCGCACAATCGGCGGGTGAACATCCAGCTCCTGTCCGACCTGCATCTCGAATCCAACCCGCATTTCACGGCCCAGCCCGTGCCCGGCGCCGACCTGCTGGTGCTGGCCGGCGATATCGGCTCCTACCAGCAGGGTTCGCTGCTGGCTGAACGGGACATCGCCGACTTCGGCCTGGCGCGGTTTTCGCCCTTGCCCGCGGCACAGGGCGGCGCGGGCTGGCCCACGCCGGTGTTCTTCCTGCCGGGCAACCACGAGTACGACGGCCTGGACTTTGACGCCACGCATGCGCGGCTGCGCGAAACCTGCGAGCGGCTGGGCATGGTCTGGCTGGAGCAGGAGGCCGTGGTGCTGCAGGGCGTGCGCTTTGTCGGCAGCACGCTGTGGACCGACTTCGACGCCCTGAGCGCGGGCCAGGCGCAGGACGCCGATATCACGCTGGGCGAGCAGCTGAAGGCGCGCGAAAAAGCCTTTCGCGCGGCCAATTTTTACCTGAGCAAAAACCATTCGTTCAGGAACGGCCAGCCCCTGCTGGCGGCCGATGTGCGCGAGCAGGGCCTGAAAAGCCAGGCCTGGCTGCGGCAGGCGCTGGCCCAGCCCTTTGACGGCCCCACGGTCGCCGTGACCCATTTCGCGCCCAGCCTGCTGAGCGCCGACCCGCGCTACGGCCTGGCGCCGGGCACGGCGGGTTTTTGCAACGCGCTCGATGAACTGCTGCCGCTGGCCGACCTGTGGCTGCACGGCCACCTGCATTGCGCGATCGACTACACCAGCCGCGGCTGCCGCGTGGTGGCCAACCCGCTGGGCTATGCGCGCAAAGGCGAGCAGGAGGGATTTTTACCCGAACTGCTGATCCCCATCGGCCAATAGCATTCGTATGGAAGCGCGGCCGACGCGCCGCTGCTGACTAAAGTCGTAGCGCCGCGGCTTGCGCGGCGGCGCCTCTTTTTCTTTGGAACTTCCCGCGCGCCGCGCGACCCAACCAGGGTCGGCAACCTGGGGCCAAGCGTGTCAAGCAGTGATAACACTTTGTTCCAATTGTTGATTTGCGCGCTGTTCGGCTTGCAGGTATCTTGCTTGAAGGGTTCATGCAGGACTTCCTGTACCGCACCCGAATCGGGGAGAGCACTATGAAAAGCAATGTGTCCTATCTTGGCGCCTGGCTTGCCGCCGCCGGCCTGGCATTTGCACTCGCGCTGGCGGCACCCAATGATTCCAGCGTGATGGGCCGCCTGCCCGCCTTCATGGCGCAAACCCTGCTGCGCCAGCCGGTCACCGTGCCCGAAGGCCTGCCGTCGGACCGCACGCTGGCACTGATCACTTTCAAGCGCGGCCAGCGAGCCGAAGTCGAGGGCTGGATCGAGGGCATGAACCTCAGGAACGACCCATCGATCACCTGGATGCGCATGCCGGTGCTCAACGACCCGGGCACGCTGACGGGCCGCAGCGCGGTGGAAGACCGGCTGCTGCAGCATTACACGGCCGATACTGAGCGGGCCAAGATGGTGCCGGTGTTCACCGACCGCGCCAGTTTTGTGCGCTCCGCCGGCCTCGGCAGCACCGACCAGGTCTACGCCGTGGTGGTCAACCGCCAGGGCGAGGTGCTGGCACGGGTCGAGGGCCAGTTTGATGCCGACAAGGCACAAACGCTCCGCGAAACTCTCCAGCAGAAAACCTTTTAGCCCACGCGTTCACTTCGTGTAATGCGCGGCACCACAGGCGCGATGCGAAGCGAGCCGTCCCATACCAGCAGGGGCCGCGGGACTGGCTTTGCCAGACCGCAGGCGCCGCCCCCTTGAGGGGGGGAACGGGCTACACGCAGTGAGCCCGGACAGGGGTGTACTAATTTCACCGCCCCCTCGCGGGGGGAACAGCTACACGCAGTGAGCTTGGACGGGGGTGTTACGCACCTTCAGGCCCCAACGTGAAATAAAACGTGGCGCCCTTCCCTGTTTCGGACTTGGCCCATACCTTGCCGCCGTGCCGCGCGATGATGCGGTGCACCGTGGCCAGGCCGACGCCGGTGCCGGAAAATTCCGACGGTGTGTGCAGGCGCTGGAAGGCGCCGAACAGCTTCTCGGCATAGGCCATGTCAAAACCCGCTCCCTGGTCGCGCACAAAGTACACCGTTTCACCGGCCTCGCCGGTTTCGCGGCCGAAGCTGATCTCGGTGAAGGCCTGCCTGGCGCTGAACTTCCAGGCGTTGCCCAGCAGGTTGTCCAGCACCTGCTTGAGCAGCCTGGGGTCTCCCGGCCCCGTGACGCCGGGCTCGACATGCAGCCGGGCGTCGCGGCCGGGCTCGCGCTCGCGGTAGCCGGCCAGCAGGCCCTCGGCGAGCGCGCTCAGGTCGACGCGCTCCCAGCGCAGGCTGGAACGCGACACCTGCGCCAGCGCGAGCATGGCGTCGATCAGCTCGCCCATCTGTGAAACACCCGCGCGTATGCGCGCCAGGTAATGCCGGCTGCGTTCGGTCAAGGGGGTGTTTTCGGCCTTGGCCATGGTCCGCTCGAGCAGGTCGCTGAAGCCGTCCACCGCGCTCAGCGGGCTGCGCAGGTCATGCGACACCGAGTAGGAGAACGCCTCCAGCTCCTTGTTGGCGAATTCAAGCTGCTCGGTGCGCTGCTGCACCCGCTCCTCGAGGCTGGCATTGAGCCGCAGGATTTCCTCGCGCGCGCGCTTGCGTTCGCGGATATTGGTGTTGATGCCCAGCACCCCGTTGACCTTGCCCTGCTCGTCGCGCACCACCGTCCAGCGCGCCTCTATGCACACCGTCGAACCGTCGCGCGCGCGCTGCTCAAGCTCGCCGCTCCAGTCGCCGTCGTTGGCCAGGGTCTTGGCCATGCTGTCCAGAAGCACCTGCGGGTCGGGGTACATGAGCGTGTCCATGGTCTTGCCCAGCACCTCCTCGGCCGTCCAGCCGTAGAGGCGCTCGGCGCCCTTGTTCCAAAAGCGTATGGTCCGGTCGAGATTGCGGACCATGATGGCGTCCTGCGCCCGGTCCAGCAGCGAGGCCTGCTCGCGCACTTTGATGACGGCCTGCCGCTCGGCCTCCTGGCTGCGCTGGCGCTCCAGCTGGGCGCGCAAGCTGACGATGCCGAAGGCCAGGTTGTCGGCAAGCTCCTGCAGGAGCTTGATTTCATCAGCACTGAATATCTGCGCCTCGCCCGAATACAGGCACAGCACGCCAAAGCTGCGAGGCCCGTCGCGCAGCGGCAGGCAGATCGCGCTGAGGAAACCGCGCTCCAGCGCATGCGCATGCCAATAGAACTTGTTGTCGGCCCGGCTGATGTCGCCGGTCTGCTGGGCTTGCCCGCTGCGCACGGCCTGGCCCGCCGGGCCTTGGCCGATGGCGTCGTCGTCGCGCCAGCTCAGGCGTATCTCCGCGAGATAGCCGTTTTCCTCTCCGGCATGGGCCATGGGCAGGATGCTGCGCTCCGCGTCGTCCTGCGCATAACCCACCCAGGCCATGCGGTAACCACCCACGTCGACGGCCACGCGGCACACCTCGGCCAGCAGCCCCGCTTCCTCGTCCACGCGGTTGATGGCGACGCTGGAGCGGCTCAGCATCTGCAGAGCCCGGTTGGTGCTGGCCAGCGCCAGGTCGGCCAGTTTGCGGTCGGTGATGTCGCGCGCCGTGCCCACCACGCGCTCGAGCTCGCCCGAAGCGTTCATGACCGGGTAGGCGTGGTCGCGTATCCACAGGACCCTGCCGTCCGCTGAGCGGATGCGGTATTCGATATCCGAGGCCTGGCCGCTGCGGTTGCGCTTCCTGGCCTCTTTGAGCAGGTGGTTGTCCTCGGGCAGCGTGACCTCGGCGTACGAGAGCGGGTCGGCATAAAGGCTTTCGCGGCTGCGGCCCCAGACCCTTTCATAGCCGGGGCTGACATACAGCGGGCGGCCGGTGCTCGGCTCCACAATGTAGAAAACGTCCTGGATGTTTTCCGCCAGTTCGCGAAAACGCGCCTCGCTGCTGACCAGGGCCGCCTCGGCGCGCGCGCGCGCCAGCGCAATGCCGGCCAGCCGCGCCGCGATGTTGATCAGCTCGAGTTCCGCGGGCTGGGGCCTGCAGGGGTAGGCGCGGTAGATCGCGAAGGTCGCGAGCACCTCGCCGTCGTTGGACACCACCGGCATGGACCAGCAGGCCCGCAACCCGTGCTCGCGCATCAGCTCGCGGTAGTCCTGCATCAGCGGGTCGCTCTGCGTATCTTCCACCACCACCAGGTGGTTGCGGAAGGCGGCGGTGCCGCAGGCGCCCACGCCCTCGCCGACGGGCAGGCCCTCGATGGCCTGGTTGTAGCGCTCGGGCAGGCTGGGCGCGGCACCCAGGTGCAGCTTCCCGTCCTCGACCAGCAGGATGGAGCACAGGCTGTCCGGCGAGCTGTCTTCGATCAGGCGCACGACGGCTTCCAGCGATTTCGCCAGGGGCGCGCCGCCGGCGATCAGCGCCAGCACCTGCTCCTGCGCGTGGGCGAAGTTTTCCGCCGCCTTCTGGGCGGTGATGTCGTTGAACACGGTGACGCCGCCCTTCATCACGCCGGCGGCATCGCGCAGCGGCCGGGTGCTCAGGCGCAGCACGCGGTCTTCCGAGCCGGCCCGGCGAAAAACCACGTCCCAATTGTCGATGGTGATGCCGCGCGCGGCCTGCGACAAGGGCCGCTCCGACTCGGCATAGGCTGTCTTGCCGTCCAGCATCAACAGCTGGTGGCCGCGGCGCCAGTCTTCCAACCGCATGCCGGGATTCGGCGCCCCGCTGAACAGCGCGCGTGCCGTGGCGTTGAACAGCAGGAAGCGGCCCTCGGTGTCCACGGCGATCACGCCCTCGTTCATGCTGTTGAGGATGAGGTCCAGCAGGGTGCGCTCCTTGTCCACGCGATCCAGCATGGCGTCGAGCTCGCGCTGCCGCGCCTGCAGCGATTCGGCCATGCGGTTGAAGGTGTGGCCGATCTCGCCGAGCTCACCCTGGTACAGCGGGCCCAGCCTGACGCGCGCGTCAAGGTTGCCCCGCGCCACCTCGTTGGCCTCTTTCAGGATCGCCTTGGCGGGGTTGACGATCAGCCGGTTGCCCAGCCACCATGCGCATGCCACGCCGAACAGCGCCACGGCGAGCAGCGCCAGCAGTTCAATCGCCAGCTCCTCGTGGCCGGACGCCGCGATCACCGCTTCCGGCGCGCTGATCACCACAAGCAAGCCTTCGCGCCCGCCGCCCGGCACGGGCGCCGCGGCATAGACCCGCTGCACGCCCTGCGCGTCAGGCGCCTGCTGCACACCTTGCCGGCGCTCCCGCACGGCCTGTTGCACGACGGGGTCCGGGTGCGGCCGGCCCAGCCAGGACGGTGCCGGCGGGGACATGGCCAGCACCGTGCCGTCCCGGTCCAGCACGGACAGGCGCGCGCCCGGTAGGGAGGACACGTCCGCCAGCGATTCCGCCAGGGCGGGCAGGCCCAGCACCGCGAAGGCCACGCCGCTGACCTTGCCGGCCTCGTTGCGCACCGGTACCGCGAAGCCTATGCCGGGACGCCCGCTGGCGCGGCCCACGGCATAGCGGCCCACCGCGAAGCGCTGGCCCGCCATGACCTGCTGGAAGTAGGGCCTGTCAATGGTGCCCAGGTTTTTGGCCAGGCCCAGCGCGTCGCACAGCAGCTTGCCGTCGGTCGCGGCCAGGCCCATGTTGGTGAATTCGGGATGCTCGGCATGCAGGTTTTTCAGGTGCTGGTCGCACAGGCCGGGCACGGGGTTCTTGATGTGCGGGCCGCTGGCGATGCCGCTGAGCAGTTCGTGGACCAGGTCCACGGTGCGCTGCGTGCGCGACGAGAGCATCAGCACATCCGACAGCAGGTCGGACTGCGCCAGCCGCAGCGCGGCCCGGTGGCTTTGCTGCGCGGAGTAAACAAGCAAGCCGAAGACGGGGAGCAGCGCGAGCAGCACCAGCATTACCAGACGGGTACGCAGTCCCAGCCATCCCAGCATTCGGATTACCTTATGCCTTTCATGCCACGCCGCAGCCTGCCCCGCATGGCTTTTGCAGTGTGCGCACCCCCCGGGCTTTTGTAAATGGGAATAGTCCCCGAACTGAGGCCATAAGTGTCTATCCCCGGCCTTGTCCTACAGGGCTATACCCACCCTTGTGGCGGCAAATTGAATACCAAGGATTTGTTCCGGCCCCAACCGGCCGGCCGCGCCTCAGGGCACCAGCGACTGGGCCGCGGTCTGCTTGAGCGCGGCCGTCAGGGCGTCCAGCACCTCGGATTCCAGGTTCCAGCAATGCCAGTACAGCTGGACGGGCAGCGTGTAATGGGGCGCCACATTGACCAGCTGGCCCTGGTCTATCAGGCCCTGCGCCAGCAGGCGGGGCACCACGCTGACGCCCCAGCCCGCCAGCACGGCCCTGACCATGCCCTCCGACGAAGGCACAAACAGCTGGTTCAGGGTGACGCGCTTGAGCCCGAAGGCCTTGCCCACAAATTCGACCGGCAATTCGTCCTTGCGGTTGAAGGCGATAAAAGGCACTTCGCGGAAGTTGTATTGGGTCAGCGCCGCCGCGGCCGGCCTGTCGCCGGCGGCGTCGCGCTGGCCGAGCCGGCCCTGCGCGAAGGCCGGCGCGGCCACCGCGATGTACTGCATCGCGCCCAGCGGCTCCACCTTGCAGCCGCGCAGCGCCTGCTTGAGCGTGGTCACGCAGCCCAGCACCTGGCCTTCGCGCAGCCATTCGTGGGTGAAATTCTGGTCGTCGTGGATGATCTCCATGGGCAGGCCCTGCTGCACCAGCTCGGTCAGCGCCGGCAAGGCCCAGGTGGCGATGCTGTCGGCGTTGATGGCGATGGAGATGCGCTCTTCCTCGCGCGCGCCGCCCAGCGAGCTGGGCGCCAGCTCCTTGAGGTCGCGCTCCAGGTCGGCGCGCAGCAGGCGCAGCATTTTGGTGTGTTTAAGCAACAGCTGGCCGGCCGAGGTGGGTTTGAGCGGCCGGCTGCGCACGATCAGCACGGTGCCGACCTGGGCCTCCAGGGCCCGCAGGCGCTGCGACACCGCCGACTGGGTGATGGACAAGCGCTGGGCCGCGCGCTCAAAACCGCCCTCTTCCACGATTGCCGCCAGGCATTCGAGTGCATCAGGATCAAAAGTACTCATCCCGCATCCCCTCTTCCGTTTTCTATTTGCTCTACCAGTTGTGCTAGTTGTGCCAGCTACCGGCGCTATTTAGCTTTATTAGCTGTTCTGATGTTTTCACTGAGAGTTTAATTTTTCTATTAATTGAAAGCAACATCCTTCACACTGGAATGTTGCAAAGGGGTTAGCGATGAAAGTTGTAGTTTTAGGGGCCGGCATCATCGGCGTGAGCACGGCCTGGCATCTGCTGGAGCGCGGCCATGAGGTCACGGTGGTGGACCGCCAGCCCGACGCGGCGCTGGAGACCAGCTTTGGCAACGCGGCGCAGATTTCCGTCAGCTATTGCGAGCCCTGGGCCAACAAGGACGCGCCGCTGAAGGCCTTGAAATGGATGTTCAGGGACGACGCCCCGCTGCTGTTCCGCCCGCAGCTGCCTTTCGGCGAAGGCTGGCAGCAATGGCGCTGGGGCCTGCAGTTCCTGGCGCAGTGCAACGACACCGCCTTCGAGCGCAACGTGCAGCAGCTGGTGGCGCTGGGCGCCTACAGCCATGCGGCGCTCAAGGAGGTGGTGGCCGCCACCGGCATCGAATACAACCGGCTCGAGCGCGGCATCGCGCACTACTACACCGACCAGAAAGCTTTTGACACGGCCGGCGAGGCCGCGGCCCTGATGCGCAAATACGGCGTGGCGCGCCGCGTGGTGGGCACGGCCGAGCTGCTGGCCATAGAGCCGGCCTTCAAGTCCTTCGCGCACCGCATCGTGGGCGGCACTTACACCGCCAGCGACGAAAGCGGCGACGCCCGCGTTTTCACCCAGGCGCTGGCGCAGCGCTGCGCCGCCCGCGGCGCGCGTTTCCTCTACGGCCACGACATAGCGCGGCTGGAAAAAACCGGTGGCGCCATCGAGTCCGTCGCCGTGCGGCCGCGCACGATTCGCGGCGAGAACCAGGAGCTGGTTCGCCTCAAGGCCGACGAAATCGTCGTGGCCTGCGGCTCCCACACGGCGCCGCTGCTGCGCACCGTGGGCGTCGACCTGCCCATCTACCCCGGCAAGGGCTATAGCGCCACCTTCAAGCTGCTCAAACCGGAGCTGGCGCCTTTTGTCAGCACCATCGACGACGAAGTCAAATGCGCGATGAGCCGGCTCGGCGACCAGCTGCGCGTGGCCGGCACCATCGAGGTCGGCGGCTACGACCTTTCGCTGGACACGCCGCTGGCCAAGGCCCGCTGCAAGATGCTGGCCGACCGCATCGAGGAAGTGTTGCCGGGCGTGTGCGATACCCGCCTGGAGGAGCAAGGCGGCACGCCGAACTTCTGGACTGGGCTGCGCCCCGCGACACCCACCAACATCCCCTACATCGGCAAGACCAAGGTCGGCCGCCTCTGGGTCAACGCCGGCCACGGCACGCTGGGCTGGACGCACGGCGCGGGCTCGGGCAAGGCCATCGCCGAGCTGATCAGCGGTGAAGTGCCAGCCATGGATTTCGGCTTTTACGGGCAGGGCCGCGCAGGCGGCCGGCTGCAGGCCAAAGGCGCCTGATCACCTAACCTAGGCGGCGTGCTGCTCCAGGGTGCGCCGGGCATGCTCGCGCAGCGCGACGCGCAAGGCCGCGGGCTCCTGGACGTCGAAGGAAAAAGACAAACGCATCAGCTGCCGCGCGAACCAGCCCAGGTGGTCGGTCTGGCTGTGCAGCAGCACGCCCTCCTCGCTGGGCTGGAACACGCCCACGCTGTCGGGCAGTTCCATCTGCGCGGTCTGCAGGTCGGTGTGCAAAAGCAGCCGCACGGTATTGCTGCGCGGCATGGTCGCCAGGCCCAGCGCCAGGTGCTGCACCGCGTCGAAGTCGGCCGGCGGCGTGAACACCACGTTGAGGGCGCGCACCTCGCGCACCCGGTCCAGCCGGAATGAGCGCAGCGCGCCGCGCAGGTGGCACCAGCCCGCCGCATACCAGCGGCCCTTGCGAAACACCAGGCCGTAGGCGTCGAACTCGCGCTCGGTCACCTCGCCTTCGGCCGACTGGTAGGCCATGTGCACACGCTGCCAGCCGTGCGCCGCGGCGCTCAGGGCCAGCAAGGCGGTGTTGTCGCCGGGCGCGTCGGCGCGGCGCAGGTCCAGCCTCACCGTTTCGCCGAGCCCGCGAACGCGGTTTTTCAGGTTGTGCGGCATCACGCGCTCGAGCTTGGCCTGCGCGCTTTGCGCGGCCGGTGCGGCTTCGGCCAACCCCAGGCTGCGCGCGGCCAGCAGGCCCAGGGACAGCGCCAGGGCCTCGTCGTCGGTGAACATCATGGGCGGCAGCTTGAAGCCGGCGATCAGGCTGTAGCAGCCGTAGCGGCCGCGTTCGGCCACCACCGGGATGCCCAGGTCCTCCAGCTTGGCGATGTAGCGGCGCAGGGTGCGGCCGTCCACCTCCAGCCGCCGCGCCAGTTCGGCGCCGCTCATGCGCCCATGGGACTGCAGCAGTTCCAGTACGGTCAAGACACGGGTGGTCGGGGAATACATGCTGAAAAGTTTAGCCCTTAATCAGGGCTGAAATAGCCCTATTACATCCATAGACTGGGTTTTTCCACAGGTATCGCCAACGTATCGGGGCGCCACAAGCGCTTTTAAACCATGACCACCTCCACCCTGCCAAAACCCCTGGAGCCGTCCCAGCTGAACGATGGGCGGCACGACTTCAACTTCATCGCGGGGCGCTGGCTGGTCAGCAACAAGCGGCTCAAAAAGCGCCTGGCGGGCTGCACCGACTGGGAACGTTTCGAGGCCGTGCAGGACGGCGCGCTGCTGCTCGGCGGCCTGGGCAATATGAACGACCTGGTCGTGGACGGCAAGCAGACCCTGGGCATGTCGCTGCGCTTTTTCAGCCCGCAGACCCGGCTCTGGAGCATTTACTGGGTCAGCCACAGCGACGGCCTGATGCAGCCGCCGGTGATGGGCGCGTTTGTGGACGGCACGGGCCGCTTTGAGGGCCACGACAGCCATGAAGGCCGGCCGGTGCGGGTGCGCTTTACCTGGTCGGGCATCACGCCCATCCGCGCCCGCTGGGAGCAGGCATTCTCCGAGGACGGCGGCCGCCACTGGGAAACCAACTGGGTGATGGACCTGGCCCGGCCCGCCTATTCCGCATTGCGCTAGGAGGGCCGGCCATGGAGCAATTCACCCACCTCTGGCTGTTTTTCCTGATGGTGCTGGGCATCATCATCCTGCCCGGTATGGACATGGCCTTTGTGATGGCCAGCTCGCTGACCGGCGGGCGCCGCGCCGGCCTGTTCGCGGTCGGCGGCATCGTGGCCGGCGGCGCCTGCCACGTGGCGGCCGGTGCGCTGGGGCTGGGCATTGTGCTCAAGCTGGTGCCCGGTATGGTCCATGTGATGCTTGTCGCGGGCAGCCTCTACATCGCGTGGATAGGCTGGTCGCTCACGCGCAGCCACTCGGTGTTCGGCGGCCTGCCGGCGCTGCAGGAAAGCCCGCCTTGGCGCACCTTCCGCCAGGCCGCGCTGACCTGCCTGCTGAATCCCAAGGCCTATTTGTTCATGCTGGCGATTTTTCCGCAGTTCCTGCGGCTGGAATACGGCTCGCTGTGGATACAGGCCGTGGCGCTGGGCCTGATCATCGCGCTGACCCAGACCGGTGTGTATGGCTCGCTGGCGCTGGCCGCCGCCGGCGCGCGCCAGTGGCTGGCCGACCGGCCGGGCGCCAGCGTGGTGATGGCGCGCACCGTGGGCGTCGTGCTGATTGTGTGCGCAGGCTTCACGGCCTGGCAGGGCTGGCGGCAGTTCTAGGATTATTCAGGGCTTGCCGCCCTCGGGCCAGGGCGGGCCCTTGAGTTCCACGGTGTTGCCTTCGGGGTCGTTGAGGTAGATCGAAGGTCCCTCGCCCTCGGCGCCATAGCGCGATTCCACCTCGCCCGCCTCAACGCCATGGGCCGCCAGGTGGCGGCGAATCACGTCGGCATCAAAGGGCTCGACGCGAAAGCAGACATGGTCGACATTGCGGCCTTCCTTGCCCGGCGCCGCGCCGCCGGCCTTGCCCAGCGGGCCGTCCACCGGCACCAGGTCCACCAATGAGCGGCCGGCGCGCAGCTGCACCAGGCCGATGGCGTCCTGCCGGCGCTCCAGGCTGCAGCCCAGCACCTGCTGGTAAAAGCGCAGCATGCCCATGAGGTCGCTGACCCGCAGGACGATGTGGTCGATGTCTCGAATACGGATCATGGCAAAGGCGGCTCCTGTGAATCGGTGCTCATTCTGGCACGCGGGCCCCAACCCCGCAGCTGCAAGGGCTCGCGGCTGCCGCTACCATGGCCGCCATGAATGCTCCCTCCCAATTCCTCTTCCTGGCCACCTCCACGCGTGAACCCGGCGCGCTGGGCAACACCGAATGGCTGGCCCGGCAGGCCGCCGCGGCGCTACCGGCCGGCACGCCCCAGGCCTGGCACCATTTGTCGCGCCTGCGCATGCCGCTGTTTGTCGACCAGCGCCACACCACGGGCCAGTACCCCATGCCCGAGGGCGACATGAAAACCTTGCTGGACGCGACCATGGCCGCCACCGACATCGTCTTCGTGGCCCCGGTCTACTGGTACAGCATCCCGGCCCCGCTGAAGATCTACCTGGACCACTGGAGCGCCTGGATGCGCGTGCCCGGCCTGCCCTTCAAGGAAGAGATGGCGAAAAAGACGCTGCGGCTGGTCACCACCAGCGGCGACCGCGCCAAGGCCCAGCCCATGATCGACTCCATCCGCCTGTGCGCGCAGTTCATGGCCATGAACTACGGCGGCGAGCTCTGGGGCAAGGGCGGGCCGCCCGATGCCGTCAAGGCCGACACGGCGGCGCTGGCGCAGGCCGCCAGCTTTCTGGCGGCCTGAAGGCTGGTCGAAGCCGCTTCAAGTGGCCTTCTCCTACAGGGCCTGATTTTCCGGGCTGACAGAGCCGGTGCGGCGGGACACGCAGAGTTGTTCCATGACCCCTGAAAACACGCCCCTGAACAGCCGCGCGCAACCCGCCTCCAGCAAAGGCATGCCGGCGAAAGACCCGCGTGCACAACGTTCGCGTCCCGGCCAGCAGGACACCCTGAAGGACGGCGCCGTCGAGTCCAGCCTGGAATTGCCGCACGAGCGCGACCAGGCGGTGGACATGACGAATGCCAAGCCCGACCCGGTCGTCGAGCAGGCGGGGCGCGACCTGAAGCGCGGCGTGAAAGACACCAGCAAAAGCGTGGAGATGGACCGCGCCTACAAAAAGCTCGGGTCCTAGCGCCTCCCTGCATTTGCGGATGGCGCGCATGCGCCTCCAGCCCTGCAGCCCTGCTGATCGACAACCGCACCATTTGCGCTGTTCCCGGCCGCGCCGCCCTGCAAGGTATTGCCGGTTTCAATTTGATTGGAAATGATCAAATATTTCGTTATGATGAATTAGTTTGTAAATTTATATACATTTAATTCAGCTCAGCCCTGATGGCCACATTTCCCGGCAACCCTTCGATGGCACAGCGTATTGGGCGTTTGCTGCCGACGCTGACGCGCTCCCACCGGCAGATGGCCGACTATGTGCTGGCCCATCCCCTGCAAGCAGCAACCATGCCCATCGACGAGCTGGCCGCCACGCTGGGGGTTTCCGTGGCCACCGCCAACCGCTTCGCCCGGGCGCTGGAATTTGAGGGCTACCCGCAGTTCCGCGCCGCGCTGGTGCTGGGCTTCGAAGCCACACTGGCCCCGGTCGAAAAGCTGCGCAACAAGCTGGAGCACTCCGCCACGGTGGCCGACGTGTTTGCCTCCGCGCTGGCGCAAAGCCAGCGCAACATCGAGCTGACGCGGCAAGCGCTGGATGCCCAGAGCTGCGAGCAGGCGGTGGCGGCCATCCTGAAGGCACGGCGCATCTACATTGCCGGCTTTGGCAGCAGCAGCTGGCTCGGCGGGCTGCTGCAGCGATCGCTGGACCCTTACTGCGACAACGTCCAGCTGCTGGCCAGCGTGGAAAGCTCCTCTTACGGCGCGCGCGTGCTGGCGCGCCTGAAGCCTGAGGACCTGCTGATCGCCATCGCCTACCCGCGCTATTTCAGCGACACGATCTTGCTGGCGCGCCGCGCGCACGACGCCGGCGTGCCGGTGCTGGCGCTGACCGACCGCGTGACATCGCCGTTGGCGCCGCTGGCCAGCGTCGCGCTCTACGCCCACACCGAGAGCCAGTATTTCGCCAATTCCGAAGCCACCGTGCTGGCGCTGATCGAGGCCTTGTGCAGCGCCGTCGCCCACAGCGCCAAAGACTCGCTCAAGGCGGCGACACAGCTGGCCGAGTCGGTGCTGCCCTGGCTGCACGGCAACCACGCCAGCCGGCTGCGCGCCGATGCCGACGCCGCGGCGCCCGCCCCWCGCAAAGCCCGCACCCCACCCAAATCGCCAAAGGTTTCCAAGTGACACGGCCCCAGCCCATTCCCCTTATCGCCATCCACGGCGGCGCCGGCACCATGAGCCGCAGCCACATCAGCGCGGAACAGAACGCGGCCTACCACGCCGCCCTGCAGGCCATCCTGCGGCCCGCGCAGCAGCTGCTGGCCGGCGGCGGCAGCGCACTGGATGCGGTCAGCCTGGCGGTGGAGCTGCTCGAGGACTGCCCGCTCTTCAATGCCGGGCATGGTGCGGTCTTCACCCACGACGAAACCCATGAACTCGACGCGGCCGTGATGGACGGCGCCACCTTGCGCGCCGGCGCGGTGGCCTGCGTGAACCGCGTGCGCCGCCCGGTGCGCGCGGCGCGCGCCGTGATGGAGCACAGCGCGCATGTGCTGCTGGTGGGAGCCGGTGCCGAGGCCTTCGCCGAGGAGTGCGGGCTGGAAATGGTCTCGCCCGATTATTTTTCGACCGAGGCCCGCCGCGAGCAGTTGCGGCGCGCCCTCGCGACCGACGCGGCCGTGCTGGACCACGACGGCGCGGCCCTGGCGTTCCGCTCAGGCACGGCCGCCGCCGCGCCCCTGGACGAAGGCCGCAAGCTCGGCACCGTGGGCGCCGTGGCCCTGGACGCGCAGGGCAACCTGGCCGCCGCCACCTCCACCGGCGGCATGACCAACAAGCGCGCCGGCCGGGTGGGCGACTCGCCCCTGATAGGCGCCGGCACCTATGCCGACAACCGCACGGCGGCGATCTCCTGCACCGGCACCGGCGAAATGTTCATACGCGCCGCGGCGGCCTACGACATCTGCGCGCGCATGGCCTATGCCGGCATGCCGCTGGACGCGGCCGCCCGGGAAGTGGTCATGAAGGTGCTGCCCGCCATAGGCGGGCGGGGCGGCCTGATCGCCGTCGATGCGCAGGGCCACCTGAGCCTTCCCTTCAACACCGAAGGCATGTACCGCGGCTGGGCCCGCGTGGGCGAAGCGCCGGTGAGCGCCATTTACGCCGACGCCGTCGAAGGATTCTCCGCATGAGCGCCCTGCCCGGCCGCCAGCGCGTGATCGAGGTCAAGGACCTCAGCGTGAGTTTCGCCAGCGAGCAGCGCACCGTGCACGCGGTGCGCAATCTCGGCTTTCACGTGGACGCCGGGGAGACGCTGGCCATCGTGGGCGAATCGGGCTCCGGCAAATCGGTGTCCTCGCTGGCCCTGATGCGCCTGGTGGAGCAAGGCGGTGGCCGCCTGGGCAGCGGCAGCATGTGGCTGACGCGCCGCAACGGCGAGCGCCTGGACCTGGCGCGCGCTTCGCAGTCGCAGATGCGCAGCCTGCGCGGGGCCGACCTCGCCATGGTGTTCCAGGAGCCCATGACCTCGCTCAACCCGGTGTTCACGGTGGGCGAGCAGATCGCCGAATCGATACGCCTGCACCAGGGACTTTCGCGCCAGGCGGCGCTGGCCGAAGCGCTGCGCATGCTGGACCTGGTCCGCATCCCGGAAGCCAAAAACGTGCTGGGCCGCCATCCGCACCAGCTCTCGGGCGGCATGCGCCAGCGCGTGGTGATCGCCATGGCGCTGGCCTGCAAACCCACGCTGCTGATCGCCGACGAGCCGACCACGGCACTCGATGTGACCATCCAGGCGCAGATTCTCGCGCTGATCCAGCAACTGCAGCGCGAGCTCGCCATGGCGGTGATCTTCATCACCCACGACATGGGCGTGGTGGCCGAGATCGCCGACCGCGTGCTCGTGATGTACCGCGGCGACAAGGTGGAAGAAGGCGACTGCGCCACCCTGTTTGCCAGGCCGCAGCAGCCCTACACCCAGGCCTTGCTGGCGGCCGTGCCCCGGCTGGGCGCCATGCAGGGGCAGGATTTGCCGGCGCGCTTCGCGGTGCCGGGTGCGCCGCTGCAAGATAACGGCCAGGCCCTCAGCGCCGCCAGCACCGTGCGCAACGACCTGCCGCCTGTGCTCAAGGTGCAGGACCTGGTCACGCGCTTTCCATTGGCTGGCGGCCTGCTCGGGCGCGTGCGCCGGCAGGTGTATGCGGTGGAGCAGCTCAGCTTCGAACTCAAGGCCGGCGAAACCCTGTCGCTGGTGGGTGAATCCGGTTGCGGAAAATCCACCACGGGCCGCTCGCTGGCGCGGCTGCTTGAATTCAACAGCGGGCAGGTCGAGGTCGCGGGGCGCGACATCTCGGCGCTCAAGGGCCGGGCCCTGCAGGCGCTGCGCCGCGATATCCAGTTCGTCTTCCAGGACCCTTTCGCCTCGCTCGATCCGCGGCTGACCATAGGTTATTCGGTCATGGAGCCCATGCTGATCCACAAGCTCGCCTCGCCCAAGGAGGCCGAGGAGCGCGTGCGCTGGCTGCTGGGCAAGGTGGGCCTGCCGGCCGAGGCGGCCCATCGCTACCCGCACGAGTTCTCCGGCGGGCAGCGCCAGCGCGTGGCGATCGCGCGGGCACTGGCGCTCAACCCCAAGGTGGTGATCGCCGACGAGGCGGTGTCGGCGCTGGACGTGTCCATCCGCGCGCAGATCATCAACCTGATGCTGGACCTGCAGCAGGAATTCGGCGTTGCTTTCCTCTTCATCTCGCACGACATGGCGGTGGTCGAGCGCATCAGCCACCGCGTGGCCGTGATGTACCTGGGCCAGATCGTGGAAATCGGCCCGCGCCGGGCCGTGTTCGAGAACCCGCAGCACGCCTACACCCGGCGCCTGCTGGCGGCCGTTCCGGTCGCCGACCCGGCGCGCCGCAGCGCCGTGCGCGAGCTCATGGCCGACGAGATTCCCAGCCCCATACGCGCCGTGGGCGACGCGCCGCAAGTCGCGCCGCTGCACCAGGTGGCGCCGGGGCATTTTGTCGCGCGGCATTCGGTGGGAGGCCCTTATTGAGCACCCTCATTGCCCTCCTCCCGCCTTCACCTTTCCGTCTCCCGTGTCTGCCCCTCGTTTCGCCCCTAGGAGTTTTTTCATGAAGAATCGTCTTTCCACCCTCACCGCCGCGCTGGCCGGCATCATCGGCCTGATGGGCCTTGCCGCGCCGGCCCATGCCGCCAAGGACGTGGTCGTTGCCGTCCAGTCCAATTTCACCAGCACCGATCCCTATGATTCCAACGACACGTTGTCGCAAGCCATGGCCAAGTCCTTCTACCAGGGGCTGTACGGTTTCGACAAGGACATGAAGATGGTGCCGGTGCTGGCCGAGAGCCATACCGTGAGCAAGGACGGCCTGGTCTACACCTTCAAGCTCAAGTCCGGCATCAAGTTCCATGACGGCACGCCTTTCAACGCCGAGGCCGTGAAGGTCAATTTCGACCGCGTCACCAACCCCGACAACAAGCTCAAGCGCTACAACCTCTACAAGAACATCGCCAAAACCGAGGCGGTGGACGCCAGCACCGTGCGCGTGACGCTCAAGGAGCCCTTCTCGCCCTTCATCAACACGCTGGCCCATCCCTCGGGCGTGATGATTTCGCCCGCGGCGCTGGCCAAGTACGGCAGCAAGGGCATCGCGCAAAACCCCGTGGGCACCGGGCCCTTCAAGTTCGTCGAGTGGAAGGCCACCGACTACCTGAAGGTCGCCAAGTGGGAAGGCTACTGGAAGAAGGGCTACCCCAAGGTGGACAGCATCACCTGGCGCCCGGTGGTGGACAACAACACGCGTGCGGCCATGATGCAGACCAACGAGGCGCATTTCGCCTTCCCCATGCCGCCCGAGACGGTGGAAAGCCTGTCGAAGAAGCCCAGCCTGGAAGTGACGAGCGCGCCCTCCATCATCCACCGCTACCTCTCGATGAACACGCTGCAAAAGCCCTTCGACAATCCGAAGGTGCGTGAAGCCATCAACTACGCGATCAACAAGGAAGCCCTGGTCAAGGTGGCCTTCTCGGGCTACGCGATTCCCGCCGAAGGCGTGGTGCCGCACGGCGTGGAATACGCCGCCAAGCTGGGTCCCTGGCCCTACAACCCGGCCAAGGCGCGCGAGCTGCTGAAGGAAGCCGGCTATCCCAACGGTTTCGAAAGCACCTTATGGTCGGCCTACAACTACACCACGGCGCAGAAGGTGATCCAGTTCGTGCAGCAGCAACTGGCCCAGGTCGGCGTCAAGGTGCAGGTGCAGGCGCTGGAAGCCGGCCAGCGCGTGGAGCGCGTGGAAAGCGCGCAGGACCCCGCGACGGCGCCGGTGCGCATGTACTACGTGGGCTGGTCCTCGTCCACCGGCGAAGCCGACTGGGCGCTGCGCCCCCTGCTGGCCTCCGAGTCCCTGCCGCCCAAGATGTTCAACACCGCCTACTACAAGAATGCTGAAGTGGACGCCGACATCGCCAAGGCGCTGGTCACCACCAGCAGCGCGGAAAAAGCCAGGCTGTACACCGACGCCCAGCAGCGCATCTGGAAAGACGCACCCTGGGTTTTCCTGGTCACCGAACGCGTGCTGTCGGTGCGTGCGCGCAACCTGGCCGGCTTTTACGTGGCCCCGGACGGCAGCTTCAACTTCGACGAAGTCGAACTCAAGTAATCCCGGCCGCGCCAGCCTCAGCCCACCTAGCCTCTTCGACCTTCCCAAGAAGCACGCCTTCGCATGACTCTCTACCTTCTCAAGCGCCTGCTGGGCCTGCTGCCGACGCTGCTGATCGTGGCCGTGCTGGTGTTCCTGTTCGTGCACCTGCTGCCCGGCGACCCGGCACGCCTGGCCGCCGGGCCCGACGCGGGCCCCGAAACCGTGGAGCTGGTGCGCCGCGACCTGGGGCTGGACCTGCCGATGCCGCAGCAGTTCGTGCGCTTTTTCAGCCACGCGCTGCAAGGCGACTTCGGCCTGTCCATACGCACCAAACGGCCCGTGGCCACGGAGATCGCGGAGCGTTTTGCGCCCACCTTCTGGCTCACCATCGCGGCCATGGGGTGGTCGGTGCTGCTGGGCCTGGTACTGGGCATGGTGTCGGCGGTGTGGCGCAACCGCTGGCCCGACCGGCTGGGCATGTCGCTGGCGGTCTCGGGCATTTCGTTTCCCTCGTTCGCGCTGGGCATGCTGCTGATGCAGTTCTTCTCGGTGCAGCTGGGCTGGCTGCCCACCGTCGGGGCCGACTCGTGGCGCCACTACATCCTGCCCTCGCTCACGCTGGGCGCGGGCGTGGCGGCCGTGATGGCGCGCTTTACGCGCAGCTCCTTCATCGACATCCTCAAGGAAGACTATGTGCGCACGGCGCGCGCCAAGGGCCTCACCGAAACCGTGGTGGTGGTCAAGCACGCGCTGCGCAACGCGCTGATCCCGGTGGTCACCATGATGGGCCTGCAGTTCGGCTTCCTGCTGGGCGGCTCCATCGTCGTCGAGGTGGTTTTCAACTGGCCCGGCATGGGCCGGCTGCTGGTCGACGCGGTGGAGATGCGCGACTACCCCGTGATCCAGGCGCTGGTCCTGCTGTTCTCGCTCGAATTCATCCTGATCAACCTGGTGGTGGACATGCTCTACGCCGTCATCAACCCGACCATCCGCTTCAAGTGAACACCACCGAATCCCCCAGCACCACCGCCGCGAACGAAGCGCCGCCTCCCGACAGCGCGCAGCTCTCCGTGCGCACACCCGCCGCCGAGTTCTGGCGCAAATTCAAGAAGCAGCGCGTGGCCCTGGCGGCCGCCGGTTTTGTGCTGCTGCTGGTGCTGGTGGCGGTGCTCGCGCCCTGGCTGAGCCCTTTTGACGCGGAGAATTTTTTCGACTACGACGCCCTGAACGCGCCGCCCTCGGCCAAGCACTGGTTCGGCGTGGACGCGCTGGGCCGCGACATCTTCAGCCGCATCCTGATGGGTGCGCGCATTTCGCTGGCTGCGGGCCTGGTCTCGGTGGCCGTGGGCGCCGTGATCGGCACGCTGCTGGGCTTGCTGGCCGGTTATTACGAAGGCTGGTGGGACCGCATCGTCATGCGCATGTCCGACGTACTGTTCGCCTTTCCCGGCATTTTGCTGGCCATCGGCATCGTCGCCATCCTGGGCAACGGCATGATCAATGTGATCATGGCCGTGGCCGTGTTCAGCGTGCCGGCGTTCGCGCGCCTGGTGCGCGGCAATGTGCTGTCGCTCAAGCACCAGACCTACATCGAGGCGGTGCGCTCCATAGGCGCGCCCGACTCGGTCATCATGCTGCGCCACCTGCTGCCGGGCACGGTGTCCTCGGTGGTGGTCTACCTGACCATGCGCATAGGCACCTCCATCATCACGGCTGCCAGCCTCTCCTTCCTGGGCCTGGGCGCGCAACCGCCCACGCCGGAATGGGGCGCCATGCTCAACGAGGCGCGCGCCGACATGCTCAACGCGCCGCATATCGCGCTGTTTCCCAGCCTGGCCATCTTCCTGACCGTGCTGGCTTTCAACCTGCTGGGCGACGGCCTGCGCGATGCGCTGGACCCCAAGATAGACCGCCAGTAAACGGGGCAAGGCCGCTTCGTGACACCCCGCCACCTGCTGCCCCACATCGGCAGCCTGCCGCACGGGCAGCGCAACGCCATCACCGACGTCGCCGGCGTGAGCGTCGGCCATTGCACGCTTGACGCGGGCGAGGTGCAGACCGGCGTGACCGTGGTGCGCCCGCATGGCGGCGACCTGTTCCGCGACCGCGTCCCGGCCGCGGCGGCCGTGCTCAACGGCTTCGGCAAAAGCGTGGGCCTGCTGCAGATCGAGGAGCTCGGCGTGCTGGAAACGCCGATCGCGCTCACCAATACCTTTTCGGTCGCCGCCGTGGCCACCGCGCAGATCCGCCAGTGCATGGCCGCCAACCCCGAAACCGGGCGCGGCCTGCCCACGGTCAACCCGCTGGTGTTCGAGTGCAACGACGGTTTTCTCAACGACATCCAGCGCATGGCGGTCACGCAGCAGCACTACCTGCAGGCCTGTGCGCAGGCGGGCGTGGAGGTTGAAGAAGGTTCGGTCGGCGCGGGGCGCGGCATGTCCAGCTTCGGGCTCAAGGGCGGCGTGGGCACGGCCTCGCGCCGCGTGGCGGCCACCGGGGGCGGCGAGCACACCGTGGGTGCGCTGGTGCTGGCCAACTACGGCCAGCTGCCGCAATTGGTCATGGCCGGCCAGGCCCTGGGCGCGCGGCTGGCGGCACATCAAATGCAAGCAGCAGAACCCGAAAAAGGCTCCATCATCCTGCTGGTCGCCACCGACGCGCCGCTGGACGCGCGCCAGCTGCGCCGGCTGGCCCTGCGCGCCGGCGCCGGGCTGGCGCGCACCGGCTCGGTGTTCGGCCACGGTAGCGGCGACATCGCGCTGGCGTTTTCCACCGCCTATACCGTGCCGCAGCAAACCACCAGGCCAATGCCGGCCGTGGCCATGCTGCACGACGGCCTGATAGACCCGCTGTTCCAGGCCGTGGCCGACAGCACCGAGCAGGCCATCCTCCATGCCCTGTGGCAGGCCCGCGCCGTCACCGGCCGCGGCGGCCACCAGCGTCGCGCGCTGGCCGAACTGCTGCCCGGCTGGCCCTCTTCATCCTCCTTTTCACCTTCAGCGGATTGCCCATGAAAGTCCTGATCTCCACCGACATCGAAGGCGTTGCCGGCGTTTTCCACCACGAACAGGTGCGCGCCGGCAATCCCGAGTACGAACGCGCCCGCCTGCTGATGACGCACGAGGCCAATGCCGCCATTGCCGGCGCCTTCGATGCGGGCGCCACCGAGGTGCTGGTCAACGATTCGCACGGGAGTTTTCGCAACATGCCGCCGGAGCTGCTGGATGCGCGCGCCCAGGCCGTCATGGGCAAGCCGCGCTACCTGAGCATGATGGCCGGCGTCGATGACGGCGTGGACGCCGTCTGCATGGTCGGCTACCACTCTCGCGCGCAAGGCCGGGGCATCCTGGCGCACACCATCAACAGCTTTGCCTTTGCGCGCGTGTATTTCAACGGCCTTGAACTGGGCGAAGCCGGCATTTACGGCGCGCTGGCCGGCGAGTACGGCGTGCCGGTGGTGATGGCCAGCGGCGACGACGTGTTCATCGAGGAGCACCGCCCGCTGTTTCCGCATGCCACCTTTGTGCAGACCAAGCGGGCCACCGGCCAGACCAGCGGCATCAGCCTGTCCCCGGCCCAGGCCTGCGCGGCCATACGCGTCGGCGTGGCCGCCGCACTGGCGGAGTACGGTTCAGCCCGGCCTTACGTGCTGAAAGGCCCTGTCGCGGTACGCATCCAGACCCAGTCACCGGCGCTGGCCGACCTGTTTTGCCAGTGGCCGGCCCTGCGGCGCCTGGACGGGGACGAGGTCGGCTTTGAAGCGCCTACCGTGGAGGCCGCGGTGCGCATGGTCAACAGCCTGTCGGCCATGTCCAGCATGCTGCGCTAAAAACCTTTTCAAGGATTAAGAGTCGCTAACAAAACCCAGCGAAGCGGTCCTGGCTAGGCGCGCCGCCGCAGACAGTGCATTAGCACGGCAAGGCGGCGCAACAACGCCAGGAGGGTTTTGTTAGCGACTCTAAGGCACGCGCGGCGCGTGTTCCGCGCCCTGCCCCACCGCCCGTTCGCTCATCCAGCGCAGCAGGTCCAGCCACATCTGGCGCATCTCGGCATCGAGCGGCGTGCGTGTGGAATTGGGCAGTTCTATGGTCACCACAGGAACGCCTTTGTGGATGCCGCCGTAATTGCCCAGCGAGCCGGGGAAGATGCCGACCTGGTCCAGGTAAAGCCGCCCCAGGCGCGAGGGCGGCACCGAGGGCCCGTCGAAGTCGAGCACGCCGTAAGGCGCATGGATGCTGACGATGAGCTGCGGCTTGAAGCTTTGCATCTGCTCGTGCAGAAAACGCGACTCGGGCTCGGACAGCGGCTTGGGCCCGGGCCAGCGGCGCGGGTCCTTGCCCGTGCGCTTTTCCCAGTAGACCTTGGCGTCGCGCTCCCAGTTGGGCGTGGGGAAGTTGCGGTTCAGGTCCACGCCGTGCGCGTTGACGCGGCGCGGCGGCGTGGACAGCACGCCGTCGGGGTTGAGCACCGGCACAAAACGCCAATGGACCACCTGGGGCGCGTCCTGCGGCGGCTGCCCGGCCAGCTTGATCCAGTGCAGGGCCACCGCGCCCGAGGACAGCTCGTCGCCGTGGATAGCGCCCACCACCAGCACGCGCAGGCCGGCGTTGTCGGGCTTGATGTCGCGCACCCAAATCGCCTGCCCATTGACGGATCGCGCGCCCGTGGGCTGCAGCTGCGCCGCCTCGCAGAGTTCCCGTTTGACGTTCGGCAGTTTGGCCGCGTAGTCGGCGCAAGGCGAATCAGCCCGGGCACCGTCCGCTATGAAATAGGTAGCAAGCAGGCAGAGGGCAAAGCGGTGAAACGGCATGCCCGCGAGTTTAACCGGCGCCGCCGCGGCCCCTGCCGCCCGCCCGCCTAAACCCTGACGCGAGTGGGCCGCGGCCGCATCAGTTAAATTAGCCTTCTATGCCGACCGCCGCAACCCCTCGCCAAGCGAGCAGCCCCAGCTTTTCACAGCGGGAATTCCGGGCGTCGCTGGCCATGTTCGCCACCGGGGTCACCATCGTCACCGCGCGCACGCCGGCGGGCGTATTGGTGGGCCTGACCGCCAACTCCTTCAATTCGGTGTCGCTGCAGCCGCCGCTGGTGCTCTGGAGCCTGGCGCGCGCAGCCGGCTCCATGGCCGCCTTGAGCGCCGGCTCGCACTATGCGATCAACATCCTCGCGGCCGACCAGAAAGAGCTGGCCGAGCGTTTCGCCAGCGGGCGCGCCGACCGCTGGGACGGCGTGGCCTACAGCGAAGGCGCCAGCGGCGCGCCGCTGCTGGACGGCGCGGCCGCCCACTTTGAATGCTTTAACCGCAGCCGCTATGAAGAAGGCGACCACGTGATCTTCGTCGGTGAGGTCGAGCGCTGCGGCCACCGCGCGGGCGCCTCGCCGCTGCTGTTCCACGGCGGCAAGTTTTATACCGAGCATCCGCTGTAGATCACGAGAAGGCGACGGCCGCGGCCGCCGCTTCCAGGTCCCCGCCAGTTTCCCCAGGTCCTTCACGATGACACGCAAGACCCATCTCGACACCCTCGCCATGTCCCTGCTGCTGGGCTGCTGCCTGTTCTGGGGCCTGCAGCAGGTGCTGATCAAGGCGACCATCAGCGAGGTCCCGCCCATGTTCCAGGCCTCGCTGCGCCTGGTGGGCGCCACGGCGCTGCTGTGGCTGTGGTGCCTGTGGCGAAAAATTCCGCTGTTCAGCCGCGACGGTTCGCTCAAGGCCGGCCTGCTGGCCGGCGCCCTGTTCGGCGCGGAGTTCGCCTGCATTTATGTGGGCCTGCAATACACCAGCGCTTCCCGCCTGACGGTGTTTTTGTACACCT
Source organism: Polaromonas sp. P1_A2 (assembly GCF_056406895.1). Classification (NCBI taxonomy): domain Bacteria; kingdom Pseudomonadati; phylum Pseudomonadota; class Betaproteobacteria; order Burkholderiales; family Comamonadaceae; genus Polaromonas; species Polaromonas sp. P1_A2. The sequence goes on from NZ_JBFTZI010000004.1 coordinate 133,629, forward strand.
CGCCCTTCTGGGTTGCGGCGCTGGTGCCGCTGTGGGTCAAGTCCGAGCGGCTGCGCGGCCTGCAGTGGCTGGGCCTGCTGTGCGCGTTTGCCGCCGTGGTGTTCGCGCTGCGCGAAGGCTTTACCGGCGACCATGCCTCAACGGCGCGCGGCGACCTGCTGGCACTGGCCGCCGGCATGCTGTGGGGCCTGACCACGGTGGTGATACGCGCCACTCAGCTGGTCAAAATCTCCGCCGAGAAGCTGCTGTTCTACCAGCTGGCCGTCAGCGCCGCCGTCTTCCCCTTGCTGTCGCTCTACCTGGGTGAGCAGTGGTCCTGGCACTTCAGCCCGTTTGCCATCACCTCGCTGCTGCTGCAGACGGTGATAGGCGCGTTCGCCAGCTACCTGGCCTGGATGTGGATGCTGGGGCGCTACCCGGCCACCAAAATCTCGGTATTTGTGTTTTTCACGCCGCTGTTCGCGCTGCTGTTCGGCGCGCTGTGGCTCAAGGAAAGCGTGACCACCGGCCTGCTGGTGGCGCTGGCCACCGTGGCGGCCGGCATCGTGCTGGTCAACCGCAAGCCGGCAGGCGCATAATTTTTCGGCATGACGACCCACCCTCGCATCCCCGGCCATCGATTCCTCCATTCACCGGGCCCCACGCGGGTGCCCGACGAGGTCATGGACGCGATGCGAAGGCAGCCCATGGATATGGGCGACCCGCGGCTGGAGCGTGTGATCCAGGCCTGCGAAACCGGGCTCAAGGCGCTGCTGCAAACCGACAAGGCCGACGTCTTTATGTATACCTGCAACGGCCACGGTGCCTGGGAAGCCGTGATCGCCAACCTGCTCGCGCCGGGGCAGCAGGTGCTGGTCGCCGGCACCGGGCATTTTTCCGAATCCTGGGCCGTGCAGGCCGAGGCCATGGGTGCCAAAGTGCTGCGCACTCCCTGGCGGGAGGGTTACCCGATTGATGTGCCCGCGATTGAAACCGCCCTGCGCGCAGACACCGCGCATGCCATCGTCGCCGTGTTTGTGGTGCATACCGACACCGCCAGCGGCATGACCAGCGAGCTCGCCAAAGTCCGGCAGGCGCTGGACGCCGCGGGCCATCCGGCGCTGCTGGTGGTGGATGTGGTGGCCTCGCTGGGCGCGGCGCCCTTTGCCATGGATGCGCTGGGCGCCAACGTCGTGCTGGGCGCCTCGCAAAAAGGATTGATGGTGCCGCCCGGCCTGGCCTTTGTCGCCGCCGATGCCGCCGCGATGAAGGTGGCCGCGGCCAACCCGACACCCCGGTTTTACTGGGACTGGGCGCGGCGGCAAAGCCCGCTGAGCTACCGCAAGTTCTGCGGCACGCCGCCGCAAACCCTGCTCTTCGGCCTGGAGGCCGCACTGGGGCTGATTTTTCACGAAGGCCTTGAAGAGGTCATTGCCCGCCACCGGCTGATCGCCGGCGCCGTGCATGCCGCCGTCCAGGCCTGGAGCGAAGGCGGCGCGCTGGGGTTTTTTGTGCGCGAACCGGCGGCGCGCTCGGTCTCCGTTACCACGGTGGCTGTGGCTGAGGGCACGGATCCCGAGGCCATGCGCACGGTCGCGCGCGAGCAGTTCCAGGTCGCGATTGCGGGCGGCCTGGGCCCGCTGGCGGGACGCACGTTTCGCATAGGCCACCTGGGCGACATGAACCCGGCCATGATCCTGGGCTGCCTGGCCGGTGTGGAAGCCGCCATGCGGGTGCAAGGCATTCCCTTCGGCAACGGCGTGCAGCACGCTGTTGCAGCGCTGGCCGGAAAACGCTAAGGCTTACTGGGAGGCGGTGATGCCGCCGTCCAGGTAAAGCACCTGCCCGGTCACAAAACGCGAGGCGGGTGCTGCAAAAAACACCGCCGCGCCGGCCACGTCCTGCGGGTCGGCCACACGGCCCAGCGGAATGCGCTCCAGCACCTGCTGGCGCGTCTCGGGGTTTTCCAGCCAGTGGCGTGCCATCTCGGTCTGCACCACCGTGGGCGCGATGCCATTGACGGTGATGCCGTGCGGCGCGAGTTCGCTCGCATGCTGGCGTATCAGCATGACCAGGCCACCCTTGCTGCTGCTGTAGGCCGAATAACCACGGCCGCGCAGGCCCAGCTGCGCGCGCACCGACAGCAGATGCACCTGCGCGCCTCCCTTGCCGCCTGCGATCTGGTGTTTGGCTGCCGCCTGTGCCAGAAACATCGCAGCCTTGAGGTTGACCTGCAGCACTTCGTCGAAAGCCTCTTCGGTGACTTCGAGCAAGGCCTGTTCGCGCTGCATGCCGACGCAATTCACCAGGATGTCCAGGCCGCCCCACTGCGCGGCCACCTTGTCGACGGAGGCCTGCATCTGCGGCACCGAGTGCGCGTCCATGGCCAGGCCCAGGGCCTCGTGCCCGGCCGCCCGCAGCGCCGACGCCACGGCTTGCGCCTTGGCCTCATCGCGGCCCGACACAGCAACCCGCGCGCCGGCGATCGCCAGGCCCCAGGCAATGGCCTCGCCAATGCCGCCATAGCCGCCGGGCACATAGGCGGTCTTGCCGCGCAGGTCAAACAGGCCTGTCAGCGCAGTGCTGAAATCAATCCGGGGTGTGATGCTCATGGATGGCGAAATTGTGGACGCAAAGCGTAGCGGCGGCGAAAGGGCTTTCCCTGCCTCCTGGGGCCGGCCCTAGTCCATCAGCAGGCCGCCATTGAGATCAATAATCTCGCCGGTGATAAAGCCCGACAGCGGCGAAGCCAGGAAGCGCACCACGTGGGCAAACTCCTCGGGTTCACAAAAGCGGCCGACCGGGATGTCTTTGAGCAACTTCTGGCGCTGCTCCTCATTGAGCTGCTCGGTGATCATGGGCGTCTTGACGTAAGCCGGCGCGACGGCATTGGCCGTGACACCAAAAGGCGCGAGCTCGCGCGCCAGCGAAAAGGTCAGCGAGCTCATCGCGCCCTTGGACACCGAATAGGCCGTGCCCGCCGTCAAGCCGCCGGTCTTGGCCGCCAGCGAGCTGGTGTTGATGATGCGGCCGAAACGCCGCGCCTTCATGGCCGGCACCACCTGCTGCGCGAGGTAAAAAGCACCGTCCAGGTTGGCTCCCAGCACGCGGCGCCACTCACCGGCCTCGGTGGCCTCGACCTTGTTGTTGGAGAGAATGCCGGCATTGTTGACCAGGATGTCGACAGGCCCGAAGGCCTTGACGATCAGCGCATGGCCGTCGCTCACGGCGGCGGCATCACTGATATCGAACGAGAACGGCAAGGCACGCGAGCCCAGTTCATAGGCCAGCACACGGTTGCGCTCGTGGTTCACATCGACCATCGCGACCTTGCAGCCGTCTTCGAGCAAGGCCTTGACGACGGCCAGGCCCATGGTGCCGGCCGCGCCTGTGACCAGCGCGACTTTGTCTTGAAGCGGTTTCATTCAAATGGCTTTCTGCGGCAGATATTGGCGGGGGGAATCAGGCATCGAGAACGCTTTTTTTGCCGAACAAACCGCGCGAACGGAAAGTCACGATGGCGATAAACAGCAAATACATGGACATCAGCGACCACTCGGACGCATACGAGCCGGTAAGCCCGACCACCATGCCCACCATCAGCCCGGCAATCACCGCACCCCACAACGAACCGACGCCGCCCAGCACAATGATCAGGAAAGCCGGCACCACCGCGTCCACACCCACATGCGGACGTATGCCCCAGATGGGCGCCATGACCACGCCCGCAATGGCCGCCAGCGCCACGCCGAGGCCGAACACAAAAAGGCGCAGGCGCGAAAGGTTGATGCCCAGGGCGCGCACCATTTCGCTGTCGTGCGCGCCGGCCTTGATGATGGCGCCGTAGGGCGTCTTCTGCAAAAACAACCAGAGCAGCACAATCATCAGGATGGCAAAGCCGCTGGCAAAGAAGCGGTACTTTGAATACACCAGGTCACCCATCAGGAAGGCGCCTGAGATCGCCTCGGGCAGCATGAGCTGCTTTTCCGACGAGCCCCAGACCACACGTATGCCTTCTTCAATCACCAGCGCAGCGCCGAAAGTCAGCAGCAGGCCGTAGAGCGGGTCGCGACCATAGGTGCGCCGCATGCACAGCTCCAGCAGCATGCCGAAGATGCCGACAAAAATGGGCGCGAAGACCAGCGCCACGCCGTAGCGCGTGCCCAGCGGCAGGCCCATGTACCAGGCCTGCAGATTCGGAAACATGCCCAGCTGCGGCGCGATGAGGAACAACGCGAAATACATGCCCAGCGCGAACAGCGAGCCGTGCGCCAGGTTGATGGTTTCCATCACCCCCACGATGAGCATAAAGCCCAGCGCGATGAGCGCGAACAGCAGGCCCAGCGAGATGCCGTTGACGAGGTGGGGAACCAGTTGAAGCAGGAAGTCCATCGCGGCCTTTAAAGGTGAGAAGCCGGGCGCTCAGACTTCGTAGCTGGGCGTCGCGTCGTAGCTCTCGAGCTTGCAGGCGCCCGCGGCATCCTTGTCCTGCACGTCCTTGGGATCGGCTTGCGTGAGGATCTTGAAGATGTCGTCTTTCTCGGCGGGCTGGTCGTTGTAGGTCGCCATATAAATGGTTTGCTGGCACTGGTGGGTGACCGGGTCCATCCAGGCGTCGTAATGCTGCAAGCGGTCGGCCGCGCTCATCTTGCGGCCTTCGAGCTTCTTGATGACCGCGATGTTGTTGGTGGTGCCGGCCTCCTCCGCGCAGCGCAGCAGTTCGCGCGTGGCCATGTAGCTGTTGTGGTACACATTGCCCGGCACGCGGATCGCCATACCCGGGAACTGCTTCTGGTAGGCCGCGACGAATTCCTTCACGCCGGGCAGGTTCAGGCGCCAGTACCAGGTGGTGCCGAAGACGCCGAAGATGGCCTCGGGGCCCAGGCCGTAGACATCAGGCCAGTCCTGCTGGTTGTTGATCCAGGCCATGCTCTGGTTCATCTTGAGCTGCACCACCTGCTGGCGCAGCGCCTTGATGTCGTCGCCGCCCACGGCCGTGGCCACGACATTGGGCTTGAGCTGCTGCAGCTTGAGCAGGTAGGACGAAAAATCGCGGGTGTTCTGCGGCACCAGCAGTTCTTCCACGATCTTGCCCCCATTGGCCTCGACGATGGCGCGCGTTGCCTTCGATGTGGTGTGGCCCCACACATAGTCGTTGGTCAGCAGCACCCAGTTCTTGCCGCTGGCCTTGATGGCGTTCTTGACGATGGCATTCGAAAAATTGGTGCCGTTGCCGTCCCAGACAAACTTGGTGCGGTGGCAGTCCTTGCCGGCTTCGGTGGGGCTGCTGGAGTTGGTGTTCAAAAACACGGTGCCGTATTTCTGCGCCACCTGCGAGATGGCGTTGGACACGCCCGAATGCACCGCGCCTATCAGGAAGGCCGCCTCGTTGCGCGTGATCATGCGCTCGGCCACGCGCGAGCCGGTGGCCGGCGTGGTTTCGGTGTCAATGTGGATGGCCTCTATGCGCCGGCCCAGCACGCCGCCCTTGTCGTTGAACTCCTTGATGGCCATCATCGCGCCCAGGCGTTCTTCAGCACCCGAGGCCGCGTACAGGCCCGAGGCGTCCATGGTCAGGCCAATGGTCAGCGGCTTCTTCTGGCCGGCCTGCGCCCAGGCGTGGTTGTGCTTCCAGGGGCCCATAAAGGGCGCCGCGCCGTACAGGCCCGCGCCCACCAGCGCCAGGCTGGAGTGCTTGAGCAGCGCGCGGCGCGAGGTGGCCGCGGTTTCGGGTTGGGATTCGGGGGCTGCGTCCTTGTTGTTGATCTCGCTCATGGTTTTGTCTCCTGCTGGTTGAGGGATGGGCTTAACGGGGAACGATCTTGACGTCGTTGAGTTTTTCCTGCGCTTCAAAAAGGGAGGCGATCAGCTTGTCGCCGAAACCGGCATTGCTGGCCTGTATCAGGCTCTGGTGCGCGGCCTCGCCCATCAAGCTGCTGACGGGCAGCATCTCGGCCAGGTGGGTGTAGTAGCGCAGGTCTTTCTGCGCATTGGCGATGCCGAACTTGAAGCCGGTGACGTCGCCTTCCTTGAGCGTCTTGGTCGCCATCATCTGGAAGATGCCGCAGTTCACGCCGCCGGCCGAGATCACGTCGTAGAGGCGATTGAGGTCCAGCCCGCTCTTGGCCGCGACGGCGAAGGCTTCGGCAATCGAGGCCGCGAAGCTCATGGCCATCATGTTGTTGACCAGCTTGAGCACGTGGCCGTGGCCGGGCGGGCCGACGTGGAAGATGTTTTCGCAGAAAGCCTTGAGCACCGGCTCCAGCGTTTTGAAGTCTTCCGGCTCGGCGCCCACCATGGTGTTGAGCCGGCCCTCCTCGGCCTCCTTGGGCGTGCGCGCCAGCGGCGCATCGGCCAGCTTGATGCCTTTGGCCGCGAGGTCATTGCGTATGCGTGTGCTGGAGGCCGGCTCGGCCGTGGAGGTGTCGACCACGATCAGGCCCTCGCGGCCGCTGCCCAGCAGGCCGTCCTTGCCGTAGACGATGTCCTCGACCTGCGGCGAGCCGGTGACGCAGATAAACACGATGTCCGAAGCCCGCGCGCATTCGGCATTGGTCTTGGCCTCCTTCGCGCCGGCGGCGATGAGGTCGGCCAGGTTGTCGCGGTTGCGGTTGACCTTGAATGTCAGGCCACAGCCCTTGGCCAGCAGGTTTTTGGCCATGCCGTGGCCCATCATGCCTATGCCGATAAATCCGATTCGGGGTGCCATGTCTTGTCTCCGTTTTATCCGTTGTGTTTCTTGTGTTCAGTTCACGGGCTCGGCCGCGTCGGCAGGGGCACCGGCCCGTTGGCCTGTGCGCGCCTGGTCCCAGAGCGCGATCAGCCGCGCATAGCGCTCGGCAATGTCTTTCACGACCGCCGCGTCATCCATGGCGCCGGCAAACCAGCCGTTCGCGGCATCAGCAAAGATCGAGCGCCCGACCGCGAAGCCGCGGCAAATCGCGTGCGGCGCCGCGATGCGAAAGCTCCGGTCCAGTTTTTCCTCACTGGCCTCCAGGCCCAGCACCAGCACGCCGCGGCAATGCGGGTCGTGCTGCCTCAGCACGGCCGCGATCTTTTCCCAGCCGGCGGCGGTCGCGGCGGGCGGCAGCTTCCACCAGTCGGGAAAAATGCCGGCCTGGTAGATCTGCGCGAGCGCCTGCGGCACGGTGTCGTCATCGCAGGGCATGTCCTTGGGCGGAATGACTTCGATCAGGAATTCGTGAAAGCTGTCCACGCTGGCGCGCTGCAGGTCGGCCAGACTGGCCAGCTGGCTTTCGCGCAAAGGCGCAGGGTCTTGCGGGTGGTAGCTGACCAGGCATTTGGCGACATGCTCGCCGGGCCAGGTCCGCATGGCCGCGCCCAGGCCGGCGCCGGCTTCGAACTGCAGCGGGCGCGAGCCCGGCAGTTCGACGGGCCGTGCCACCCACCAGCCCTTACCCGTGACAGAAGGCAGCACGTCTTCGCCAAAACGACCGTCGACGATCACGCCCACCCCGACGCGCTTGCCGGCGCCTCGCCGCGCGCCTTCAGCGATCAGGGATTTGAAATGCGGAATGCGCTCATGGCCCGCGCCGTGGCGCGCAGCCAGCTCCTCCAGCTGCATGCGGTGGTCAAAGGCCAGGATGACCAGTTCTTCCCAGCGCCGAGTGCGCGTGCTGGCGCGATGCAGGTGCTCCAGCCGCGCGTCTTCGCGCAGGCGGCGCGTGGTGGAGCCGTGCCCCAGGAAGAACTGCAGCTCTTCCCAGCTGGCCATGGCCGGCGCGCAACCGTGGCGCGAGACCACCAGCGCGCCGCAGGCATTGGCATAGGCGCAGCAGCGCGCCAGCGGCTCGCCCGCTATCCAGCCGCGCAGAAAACCCGACATAAAGGCATCGCCCGCCCCCAGCACGTTGTAGACGTCGACTGGAAAGCCCGGGCCCTGCAAACCCTTCTCGAGCGCATCGGGAATCGCGCCGTCGAACAGCACGCAGCCCATGGGGCCGCGCTTGACGACCAGCGTGCCGGCCGTCAGCTCGCGCAGGCGGCGCAGCGCGGTGAGCGTGTCGGTGCTGCCGCCCGCGATATGGATTTCCTCCTCGGTGCCGACCACCAGGTCGCACTGGCCGACCACGGTCTGCAGGTGGGCGCTGACCTCACCCGAAGGCACAAAGCGCTGCTCGCCCATGCCGGGGCTGGTCAAGCCCCAAAGCACGGGGCGGTAGTCGATGTCCAGCACCACACGCGTGCCCGCGGCCTTGGCCAACGCCATCGCGCGGGTACAGCTTTCGTAGGTGAGCGGCTGCGACAGGTGCGTGCCCGAGATCAGCAGCGCCTTGGCCGAGGCGATAAAAGCCGCGTCGAAGTCCTCGGGGCTGATCGCCATGTCGGCGCAGTTGTCGCGGTAAAAAACCAGCGGAAAGGTGTCTTTGTCCTGGATGCCCAGGAACACCAGCGCAGTCAGGCGCTTGGGGTCGGTGGCCACATGGCTGACGTCCACGCCTTCGGCCGCCAGGGTTTCACGCACAAAGCGGCCGTTGTGCTCATCGCCCACGCGCGTCAGCATGGCGGGCTTGAGGCCCAGGCGCGCCACACCGACCGCGGTGTTGGCCGGCGAGCCGCCCAGGTATTTGCTGAAGCTCTGCATGTCTTCGAGGCGACCGCCTATCTGCTCGCCGTACAGGTCGACGGCGGCGCGGCCCACGCAGATCAGGTCCAGCGGGCGGCTCATGCGCGTCCTTTGCGCGCCGGCTTGGCGGCCGGTTTGCCCTTGGTTTTGGCCGCGCCCTGTTCGGCCAGCTGGTGGCCGGTGCTGACCACCAGCGCCTGCGCCAGGCACAGCGGCGCGACCAGCGAGCGAAAGGGCTTGGACGAATCGTCGGCCAGCTCCAGGCAGACCTGGGCATGCGCCTTGAGCGGCGAGAGCGGGCCGTCGGTGATGGCGATCACCGAGGCGCCCAGCCTGGCCGCTTCCGCCGTAGCGGCGATCACCTCGGGCGAATAGTTGCGAAAGCTCGCGGCGATCAGCACGTCGCCGGGCGCGATGGAGCGCAGGCTTTCGCGCAGCATGCCGCCCGTGCCGTCCAGCAAATGGGTGCGCAGCTCGAGCTGGCTCAGCGCATAGGCGAGGTAGCCCGCCACCGGGAAGGCGCGGCGCTGGGCCAGCACATGGATGCGCGGCGCCGAGGCCATGAGTTTGACGGCGGCCTTCAGGTCGGCCTGGGCAATGCTTTCTTCCAGGTGGCCCAGTTCGGCCACCGACTCGCCCACCAGCTGGTGCAGCACGCCGGCCGGGGCACGTTCGCCGTTGAGCTGCTTGCGGCGCATCTGGTCTATGCGCTCGCGGTAGCTGTCGGAGCGCTCCAGCAGGTGGCCGCGAAACACCTGCTGCATTTCGGAAAAGCCGCCGTAGCCCAGCGCGTTGGCAAAACGGATCATGGCCGAGGGCTGGACCTCGGTGGCTTCGGCCACCGTGGCCACCGTGCCCAGGGCCAGCTCGTTGGGCTGCTCCAGCGCGAAGCGCGCGATGCGCTGCAGCTGCTTGGACATGTCCGGGTAGGTCCGTCCTATCAGCGCCTTGAGTTCTTCGTAGTTCGTTGCAGAGTCCATGGGTTCTTGCCGCCTGGGAAATGCGATGGGCCGGTTCAGCTCGCATCGCGTCAATTTAGAATAAATGTTCTTGCTTATTTAAATAATAGAATTTATATTCTGTTTTGTCCAGCGTCTTTTTTTCGAACGCTTTTCCTCCCCCCAAGAAAACCCAGATAGACAAGGCCCCCATGCAACTCGCTTCCGGCCGCGCGCCGCTGATTCCCTTGCCGATGCTCGCCACGCTGCTGGTGCTGCTGTCCACGCCGCTGTGGGTAGGCCGCGTCGGGCTCTACCAGTACCTGGCCCTGGAAATCATGATCTGGGTGCTGTTCGCACTGGGCTACAACCTGCTGCTGGGCTTCACCGGCCTGCCCTCTTTCGGCCACGGCGCTTTTTTCGGCGCGGGTGCCTATGCCTTCGGCCTGCTGCAGCTCAGGGTCTGGCCCAACCTGTGGTTCGACCTGGCCGGTGCGGTGCTGGTCACGGCGGCGCTGGGTGCGCTGGTGGCGCTGTTCATCTCGCACCGGCGCGGCATTTATTACGCCCTGCTCACGATCGCCTTCGGCCAGGTGTTCTGGTTCATCGCCAACAAATGGCACACCGTCACCGGCGGCGAGGACGGCCTGCTCAACATCAAGCGCCTGCCGGTCGACTTCGGCTTTGTGTCTTTCAACCTGTCGGGCAACAACGCCCTCTTCTTCTTTTGCCTGGCGCTGTTCGCGCTGGTGCTGCTGGGCCTGTGGCGGCTGATCCATTCGCCGCTGGGCCGCATCTTCAGTGCCATCAAGCAGAACGAGACACGCGCGGCCTTTGTGGGCTACAACGTCTGGCTCTACAAATGGCTGGCCTTCACGATCTCCACCGCGGTGGCGGGCCTGGCCGGCGCGCTGTTCGCCATGGCGCAGCAGTCGGCCTACCCCAACGTCATGAGCCTGCACAACTCGGGTTTTGTGGTGATGATGGTGCTGATAGGCGGCGGCCTGGTGAGCTTCTGGGGCCCGGTCATAGGCGCGACCTTCTTTATCCTGGCGCGCGACCTGCTGGGCGCCTACACCGAGACCTGGCTGCTCTGGTACGGCCTGGTCTTTATGGCCATGGTGCTGTTCAAGCCCGAAGGCATTGCCGGCGCCTGGCAGGCCTGGAAGGCCAGGCCGCGGCGCGCGGTCGCCGCCAAGCCCGCACCCGCTGGAGGTGCGCTGTGAAGCTTTTTGAGGCCAGCGGCCTGTCCAAACGTTTCGGCGCCCAGGTGGTGCTGCAAGACATCACGCTCAGTTTCGAGGAAGGGCAACTCAACGGCATCATGGGCCCCAACGGCGCGGGCAAGACCACCTGCTTCAATGTGCTGACGGGCCGCTACAAGCCGGATCGTGGCCGCGTGACCTTTGCGGGCGAGGACATCACGGGCCTGTCGCCGCGCGAGATCGCGCGCAAGGGCGTGTCGCGCTCCTTCCAGATCATGAATCTGTTCGACAGCTATACCGCGCTGGACAACGTGCTGGTGGCCACGCCGCATGTGCGCCGGCAGGGCTTCAACCCCTGGCGCGACCTGGGGGCCGACGACACGGCGCAGCAGCTGGCCGCCGCGATCCTCGAGCGCGTGGGCCTCAAGGGCAAGGAGCGCACCTTGGCCAGCAGCCTGTCCTACGGCGAGCGCCGTGCGCTGGAGATCGGCGTGGCGCTGGCGGCCGAACCGCGCATGCTGTTTCTGGACGAACCCACCGCCGGCCTGGGCGCCGAAGGCACGGCGCGGCTGATGGAGCTCGTGAAAGAGCTCAAGCGCCAGCTGACCATTGTGATCATTGAACACGACATGAATTTCCTCTTCAAACTCGCCGACCAGATTTCGGTCATCCACTGGGGCCAGGTCATCACCCAGGGCACACCCGGCCAGTTGCGTGAGAACGAATGGGTGCGCCGCTCCAACCTGGGGGCGCTGGCATGAGCGCGGTCCTCCAACCCACCATCAATACCGTTGCGCAGCAGCAGGACATGCTGGCCGTGGAACGCATAGACACCTTCTACGGCGAAACGCAGGTGCTGTTCGACGTGTCGCTCAAAGTCGGCGCCGGTGAAGTGGTGGCGCTGCTGGGCCCCAACGGCGCGGGCAAGACCACGCTGCTGCGCTCGGTGCTGGGCCTGACGCCGCCGCGCAAAGGCGGCATCGCCTTCGATGCGCGGGACATCACACGTTTGCCCACGCATGAGATTGCCAAGGCCGGCATGGGCTGGGTGCCGGACGACAGGCGTATCTTCCCAACACTCACGGTGGCGCGCAACCTGGCCATCGCGCGCAAAGCCACGCGTTTCAGACCCTGGCACGAGAAAGAATGTTTTGAGATTTTCAGCGCGCTCGAATACCTGATGCACCGCGAGTGCGAAAACCTGTCGGGCGGCGAGATGCAGATGGTGGCGATCTCGCGCGCGCTGCTGGGCTCGCCCGGCCTGGTGCTCTTCGACGAGCCCAGCCAGGGCCTGGCGCCCAAGGTGGTGCAGGACGTGATGAAGACCATCAGCCGGCTCAAGGCCGAAGGCATCGCGGTGCTGGTGGTCGAGCAGAACGTGCAAAGCGCGCTGGCGGTGGCCGACCGCGCTTATGTGATGAACCAGGGCGTGATCGTCCACCAGGGCCCCGCGGCCGACCTGCGCAACGATGCCGCCTTGTGCCGGCAGCTTTTGGGAGTCTGAGCCAGCATGAGCCATCCACTGTTACGCGTCGAGAACCTCGCCAAGCAATACCAGCGCGGCGTGCTCCGCAAGACCACGACCTTTTCACTGAACGCCGATTTCGAGGTCGACAAGCCCTGCGTGGTCGGTGTCATGGGCCCCAACGGCTCGGGCAAGACCACGCTGTTCGAACTCATCACCGGCAGCAACCTGCCCAGCGCGGGCCGCGTGCTGGTGAACGGCCAGGACATCCACCAGGTGCGCACGCGCGAGCGCGACCGGCTGGCCATCCACTACCACCAGTCCTACCAGGTCCGCTCCTTCCAGAAAACCAAACCCGACTTCATGCTGGCGCATGCGCAAAGCGATTCGCCGCTGGTGCATCTTTTTGACGAGCCGCAGTTCAACACCCAGGACGGCTACATAGGCTTCATGCTGGACTTCTTCGCCAGGCTCAAGGCCAACGGCCGGCTGGTGTTTTTATGCCTGCACCCCAACGAGCCCTACCACGTGGACATCCTGCGGCAATGCTGCGAGCGTTTTATCTTTGTGCAAAAGGGTGCGATCAGCGAGGCGCCCGACTTCGATACGCTGGCGCGTGATGAGAAGGTCAGAGCCTACCTGGGAGCCCTGGCGCCGGCGGTGGCCTAGAACCTGTTCTCAGATCAGGCTGTGTTTTCTGGCCCGGTAGGCCAGCTTGGCGCGTGTGGTACCCAGCCGCCGCGCCGCCGCCGAGAGATTGCCCTGGCAGGCGGCGATCGCGCGCTCCAGCGTGTCGCGCTCGGTTTGCTCCAGGGATTGCGGCGAAGCGCCAGCGCCCGTCAGCACGGGATGGGCGCAGGCCGGCGCGCCCTCGAAGTTCAGGGTGCCCGAGCTGCCCTGCAGCCGCAAGGTCATGACCTCGGCGCTCAGGGTTTCGCCGCCGGTGAACAGGTGGTGCACGTCGATCAGCCCGTCGGCATCGGCCATGATCACGGCGCGCTCGATCAGGTTTTGCAGTTCGCGGATGTTGCCGGGAAAGTCGTAGTTCAGCAGGGTGCGCACCGAGGCCTGGGTGAAGCCGCCGGTGTTGCAGCCGTGCTTGCGCCGGTAGTGGTTCAGGAAATGGTTCATCAGCAGCGGAATGTCGTCGCGCCGCTCGCGCAGCGGCGGCAGGTGGATGGGAAACACATTGAGCCGGAAGAACAAGTCCTCGCGAAAGCGCCCCTCGCGCACGGCCTGGCGCAAGTCCTCATTGGTGGCGGCCACCACACGCACATCCACCGCGATGCCGCGCGTGCCGCCCACGCGCTCGACCTCGCCCTCCTGCAGGGCGCGCAGCAGCTTGCCCTGGGCGACAAAACTCAGCATGCCGATTTCATCGAGAAACAGGGTGCCGCCGCTGGCGCGCTCAAAGCGGCCCGGCCGCGAATGGCTGGCGCCGGTGTAGGCGCCGCGCTCCACGCCGAAGAGCTCGGACTCGATCAGCGTCTCAGGGATGGCCGCGCAGTTCACCGCGATAAAAGGCTGGTCCTTGCGCGGGCTGATCCTGTGCAGCATGCTGGCGAATTTTTCCTTGCCCACGCCGGACTCGCCCGTGAACAGCACGGTGGCCGAGGTGCGCGCCACGCGGCTGAGCTGGTGGCAGGCCGCGTTAAAGGCCGATGAGGCACCCACCATGGCGTCGCCGGCCGGCGCCTCGCTGGGCGCCAGGTCGGCCGGGCTCGTTTCGCTGCGCGCATAGGCCGCGGTGTCGACAAACTCCCTGGCGTTCAGGTAGCGCATGTCTTCCTCGATGTTCTCCCACTTGTCGGCGGACTTGCCGACCACGCGGCACTGCGCATGGCCCATGGAGCGGCACATGGTTTCGCGGAAGACGATGAGCCGGCCGAACAGCGTGCTGACATAACCCGTGGCGTAACCCACCTGCATCCAGCAGGCCGGCGAGCCGCCTATGCCGTAGGCGGCGATGTGTTCGTCGTCCTCGCTGGAGTTGTGCCAGATGAATTCGCCCTCATAGCCGCTGGTGTCAGGATCGTAGGTCACGCTGACCAGCTCCACCTTGACCACGCCCTCCAGCGCATGCAGGCGCGTGCCGGCCATGGCGGCCGCCGGCGGGTCGGCATCGGGCCAGTGCTTGCGCACGAGCTGGGCATCGCGGGCGCCGCTGACATAACCGGCGCGGGTGAACAGGCCGCGGGCCTTCTCGATGCCCAGGCTGTCGACCATCTCGCGGCGCATGGACCCCAGCGCCTCGGTGTGCAACAGCACCATGCGCTGGTCCTGCAGCCAGATGCGCCCGTCGCCCGGCGAGAAAAACAGGCATTCGCTGATGTCGGCAATCGTCGGGTGCGTATCGCCGCCTATGTGGGTGCTGGCAAAACCGCCCAGGGCCTTGGCCACCGACGCGCTGTCGAAGCTGCCCAGCGCGACACCGGTGGCCCGGGCCACCTCGGCCAGGGAAATGCGGTCTGAGACACCCATGGCGTTTGTCCTTGGATTGATCAAATGGTGAAAAGTAGTTTTACTTTATAACTATTTGATCAAAAGTTCCCTCAGGGCTTTCCATGTGCTGCGCCGCAGCAATCGGACCTAGGGTATGTCCCGGTTTTCCCAGTGAAAAACCGCTTGCTGCGGCGCCGCAAGCGGGCCCCGGCACGCGCCGCTGGTACATGCATTGCGATACAGCAGCACGACGCGCCGATGTGGCGAGCTGATCAAACAACCGTGAGGACAAAGGCAAATGGGTGTATCCGACGCGAAGGCATTTCTGGATTTTTCCGCGCTGGCGAGCGCGCCGCTGGGCGGCGGCAAACGCGACGTGGTCGAGCCCGCGACCGGCAAGGTGATGTGCACCGTGGGCATCGCCAACGCGGCGGATGTGGCCGCGGCCACGCGGGCGGCGGCGAATGCGCAAAAGCCCTGGGCCGCCCTGCCCCCGCGCGAGAAGGCCGACATCTTTCGCCGCGCCGGCGCGCTGTTCCAGCAGCACTTCGACGAACTCGCGCTGTATGCGACACGCGAAACCGGCGGCATCCTGCCCAAGGGACAGCATGAAATCCGCGAGGCCATCACGATTTGCCACCTGGCCGCTGCCATGCCGCTGCAGCCCCAGGGCCATGTGCTGCCCAGCGTGCCGGGGCGCACCAGCATCGCGCGCCGCGTGCCGCACGGCGTGGTGGGCGTGATCTCGCCCTTCAACTTCCCGCTGATCCTGACGCTGCGCGCCGTGGCGCCGGCGCTGGCCGCGGGCAATGCCGTGGTGATCAAGCCCGACACCCGCACGCCGGTGACCGGCGGCCTGATGATCGCGCGCATCTTCGCGCAAGCGGGCCTGCCCAAGGACTTGCTGCATGTGCTGCCCGGCGATGCCGAGGCCGGCGAGGCTTTGGTGACCGACCCGCTGGTGCCCATGATTGCCTTCACCGGCTCGCCCGCGGTGGGCCGGCGCATAGGCGAACTGGCGGGCAAGCACCTCAAGAAGGTGTCGCTGGAGCTGGGCGGCGCGAACTCGCTGATCATCCTGGACGACGCCGACCTGGACATCGCCGCGAGCAATGCCGCCTGGGCCGCCTACCTGCACCAGGGCCAGATCTGCATGGCGGCCAACCGCATCCTGGTGCACGAAAGCATCGCAGCCCCCTTCCTGCAGCGCCTGGTCGCCAAGGCCACCCACCTGCCGGTCGGCGACGGCGCCACCGGCCTGGTCGCGCTGGGGCCGCTGATCGACGCGCGCCAGCGCGACCGCGTGCATGCCATCGTGCAGGACAGCATCAAGGCCGGCGCCAAGCTCGAAGCCGGCGGCACCCACGACGGCCTGTTCTACAAGCCGACGGTGCTGTCCGGCGTCAGGCCCGGCATGCGCGTGTTCGACGAGGAGACCTTCGGGCCGGTGGCCAACATCATCAGCTTCGGCAGCGATGAGGAAGCGGTGGCGCTGGCCAACAACAACACCGGCAGCCTGGCCTGCGCCGTGATTTCGCGCTCCGTGGGCCGCGCCATGGCGGTGGGGCAGCAGCTCAGGGCTGGCATGGTCCACATCAACGACCAGACCGTCAACGACGACTGCGTCAACCCCTTCGGCGGCCCCGGCATCGCGGGCAACGGCACCAGCGTGGGCGGCCCGGCCGACTGGGAGGAATACACGCAGTGGCAGTGGATGACCATCAAGGACACCGCGCCCATGTTCCCGTTCTGAACCTGACCTTCAGCCCACGACTTCACCACTTCAAGGAGAGCTTCATGAATCCCCACATCCCGGAGGCCTTATGAGCCTGATGAGCCTGCAAGGCAAAACCATCGTCATCACCGGCACCTCGTCGGGCATAGGCGCCGAAACCGCCAGGCTGGCGCGCTTTCAGGGCGCCCGTGTCATCGGCATGGACCGCAACGACCCCAGCCTGACGCTGGACGGCTTTATCAAAGCTGACCTCGGCACGGCGCAAGCCATAGACGCCGCCGTCGCCCAGCTGCCGGCCCAGGTCGATGCGCTGTGCAACATCGCCGGCGTGCCGGGCACGGCCGAAGGCGAGCTGGTGGCCCGCGTGAACTACCTGGGCCTCAGGCACCTGACGGAAAAAGTGCTGGCCCGCATGCCGCGCGGCGGCAGCATCGTCAACGTGGCCTCCATCCTGGGCGCCGAATGGCCGCAGCGCCTGGCCCTGCACAAGGAGCTCGCGGCGGCCAAGGGCTTTGAAGCCGGCACCGCATGGCTGCGCGCCCACCCGGTGCCGCAAGCGACCTGCTACCAGTACTTCAAGGAGGCGCTGATCGTCTGGAACGCCGTGCAGTCGCAGGAATGGTTCCTCGGCAAAGGCGTGCGCATGAACTGCGTGGCGCCCGGCCCGGTGTTCACGCCCATCCTGGGCGACTTCGTGGCCATGCTGGGCCAGGAGCGCGTCCAGGCCGACGCCCACCGCATGCTGCGCCCCGGCTTTGCCGACGAGATCGCGCCCGTGGTGGCCTGGCTATGCGGCGATGCCGCGCGCTGGGTCAGCGGCGCCAACCTCCCCGTCGACGGCGGCCTGGCCTCCACCTATATCTGACGGCATCCGACACGCACACCGCGGATGCGAGGGCATCCGCTTCACCGCCACAACGACCACAACGACACACCACGAGGAGACAAAAACCATGACCAAGTTATTCACCCCCTTCCGGCTCAGCACGCTGGCGCTAAGCTGCCTGGCCTGCACGCTGCCGGCCCATGCCTTTGAGCTGGACTCCGGCGACCCCGACACCAAGATCCGGCTGGACTTCACGCCCAAGTACAGCCTGGCCTGGCGGCTCAAGGATCCGTCGGCGCTGCTGACCTCGCCGGCCGCCCGCGGCGACGGCGGCGTGACCAACGAGAACGACGGCGACCTCAACTTCAAGAAGGGCCTGATCTCCAACCGCGCCGACCTGCTGACCGAGTTCGACTACAGCCGCAGCAACTGGGGCCTGCGCATCAGCCATTCGGCCTGGTACGACTCGCAATACCTGCGCGCCAATGCCAACGACGGCACGGCCGGCGTCAGCAACTTCGCGGGCCAGCCCGCCAACCAGTTTGTGCCCGCGACCCGGGACCAGCACGGCCGCGGTGACGAGTTCCTGGACGCCTTTGTCTGGGGCAAGGGCTCCATCGGCAGCATGCCGGCCTCGATACGCGTGGGCAAACACGCGCTGCAGTATGGCGAGAGCGTGTTCTTCGGCCAGAACGGCATCGCCAACGCGCAAGGCCCGGTGGACATCGCCAAAATAGTCTCGGTGCCCAACTGGCAGTTCAAGGAAGTGCTGCTGCCGGTGGAGCAGATCTCGGGCACGCTGCAGGTGGCCGAAGGCCTGACGCTGGGCGGCTACTACCAGCTCAAGTGGCGGCCCAGCAAGATCCCCGGGGTCGGCAGCTATTTCTCCAACCAGGACTACATAGGCGGCGGCCGCGTCTACCTGGGCGGGCCGGTGCTGCCCACCGACACCAGCCGCGACCAGAAGCCGGGTGACAGCGGCCAGTTCGGCGCGCAGCTGCGCTGGGCCCCGGCCGGCAGCAACTATGAGTTCGGCCTGTACGCGGCGCGCTACAACGACAAGACCCCGGCCGTGCCGGTGTTCGACCTGATCAACGGCAATGTGCACAACGTCTATGCCAAGGGCATCAAGACCATAGGCGCCAGCGTCACCTCGTCCATAGGCCAGCTCAACTGGGCGCTCGAAGGCTCGCTGCGCAGCAACGCCCCGCTGGCCAGCGACCCGGCCGTGCTGGGCGGCGCGCCCTTCATGCCGCCGGCCAACTGCGACGGCTCGGCCGCCAACCCCTGCTATGCCACCGGCAGGACGGCGCACATCAACCTCTCGGGCATTTATGTGCTCAACAAGTCCAGCCTGTGGGACGGCGGCGCGCTGGTGGCGGAGCTGGCCTGGAACCGGCTGCTGAGCGTGAGCAAAAACCCCAGCGCCGTCGGCTTCGGCGGGCTGGACCCGAATGCCACGCGCGACGCAGCGGCCTTCCGCATGATTTTTGAGCCGCAGTACTTCCAGGTGCTGCCCGGCCTGGACCTGTCCATCCCGCTGGGCCTGGGCTACAACTTCGGCGGCCGCTCCTCGGCGGTCATCAACTTCGCCGGCGGCGCCAGCAAGGCGGGCGACGTGAGCATAGGCATCAAGGGCAAATACCAGAACGTCTGGAATTTCGCGCTGAACTACACGGCCTTCTTCGGCAAGGAAAACACCTTGACCGTCACCGACCCGAGCACGCCCACCCGCATGCTGTCTTACGGCCAGAGCCTGAAAGACCGCAACTACGTTTCCTTCACCGCTTCCCGCACTTTCTGAGTTTCCGACTTTTCGATAACACCACCGAGACAACCATCATGATGCAGACCGCAAAACACTCATTGCTCATGGCAGCCCTGCTGGCCGGCGCCATGTCCGCCCAGGCCGGCGTCACCGCCGAAGAAGCCGCCAAACTCAAATCCACCCTGACGCCCATGGGTGCCGAAAAAGCCGGCAACAAGGACGGCAGCATCCCGCCCTGGGAAGGGGGCCTGACCAAGGCCACGCCAGGCTACAAGAACGGCGACGCGCGGCCCGACCTTTACCCCAGCGAAAAACCCCTCCTGTCGATCAACGCCAAGAACATGGCGCAGCATGCCGACAAGCTGACCGAGGGCGTGCAGGCGCTGATGAAGAAGTACCCCGACTTCCGCATCGACGTCTATCCCACGCACCGCACGGCGGCGGCGCCGCAGTCGGTGTACGACAACACCTTCAAGAACGCCACCCGGGCCAAGACGATTGAAGGCGGCTACGGCATGGAAGGCGCTTTCGGCGGCACGCCCTTCCCCATCCCCAAGGACGGCTATGAAGCCATGTGGAACCAGCGCACGGCCTGGCGCGGCGGCAACTTCGCCATGCCCATGCGCGTGTGGGTGGTGACCTCCGACGGCAAGCGCACCATGGCCTCCGGCGGCACGCAGACCATACGCCAGGCCTTTTACGACAAGGACGGCAGCGCCGAGAAGTTCGACGGCTACTACCAGTACGGCAAGCTGGTGGTCAACGCGCCGGGCTCCAAGGCGGGCGAGGCCATCCTGGCGCTCGACGGCGTGTCGGAAGCCGCGCCGCGCGGCCTGTGGCAGTACCTGGTGGGCCAGCGCCGCGTGCGCAAGGCGCCTTCGGTGGCTTACGACACACCCGACTCGGTGACCTCGGGCATAGGCTTGTTCGACGAAGCCTTCACCTTGTTCGGACCCATCGACAAGCACGAGCTCAAGCTGGTCGGCAAGAAGGAAATCTACATCCCCTACAACAACAACCGCGCCGCCTCCGCGAAGATTGAGGACCTGGTGACGCCCAACACGCTGAACCCCTCGCAGGTGCGCTGGGAGCTGCACCGCGTCTGGGAAGTCGAGGCCACGCTGGCGGCCGGCAAGCGCCACGTGGTGCCCAAGCGCAAGTACTACATCGACGAAGACTCCTGGCAGATCGCGCTGTTCGACGGCTGGGACGCCAAGGGCCAGCTCTGGCGCACCAACTATGCGCTGATGCTGACGGCGCCCGACGTTCCCGCCGTGAGCAACGTCGTGCTGTGGGGCGGTTATGACATGCAGACCGGCGCCTACTACCTGAACATGGCCTCCAACGAGTTGCCCAAGCAGTACGAGGTGCAGCCGCCGATTCCGCGCTCCTTCTTCAGCGCCGAGTCCCTCTCCAGCGAAGGCGCGCGCTGATGGCCGGAGTCACGCGCCGGCAGGCCGCCCTGGCGGGCCTGCTGGGCGGCGCTGCGGCGATGCTTCCCGCATGGGCGGCCAGCGTGCCGGCCGTGCTGTCGCAAGCCGCCCTGATCACCCCCAAGGCACTGGGCGCGGCCACGCTGGCCGTGGCACGGGCCGGTGACCGGCTGGTGGCCGTCGGCGAGCGCGGCACGGTGCTGCTGTCGGACGACCATGGCGCGAGCTGGCGCCAGGCGCAGGTGCCGGTGCAGGCCAGCCTGACGGCCGTGTGCTTTGCCGATGCGCGCACCGGCTGGGCCGCCGGCCACCTGGGCGTCATCCTGCGCAGCGACGACGCCGGCGCCAGCTGGCACAAACAACTCGACGGCGTGCAGGCGGCGGAACTCGTGAAGCAGGCCGCGCAACGCACGGGCGACGCTGGCGCCATCGCGCAGGCGCAGCGCCTGGTCGAAGAAGGCGCGGACAAACCGTTTTTTGACCTGGAATTCATCGACGCGCAGCGCGGCTTTGCCGTCGGCGCCTACAACCTGATGTTCGCCACCACGGACGGCGGCAAGAGCTGGACGGCGCTGGGGCCGCGGCTGCCGAATCCGAAGAGCCTGCACCTCTACGGCGTGCGCGCGCGCGGCCGCACGCTGGTGGTCGCCGGCGAGCAGGGCCTGCTGCTGCGCTCCACCGACGCCGGCGCGAGCTTCAGCGCGCTGGCCTCGCCCTACAAGGGCAGTTTTTTCGGCCTGCTGCAGACACGCGGCGGCGCACTGGTGGCCTACGGCCTGCGTGGCACGGCCTGGCGCTCCAGCGATGAAGGCCTGCACTGGGACAAGCTGGACACCGGTGTGCCCATGGCCGTCGGCGCCGGCCTGGCTTTGCCGGACGGCGGTTTTGTGCTGCTGAGCCAGGCCGGTGATGCCTTGCTGGGCGCCGAGAACGGGCCCGCCCTGAAGCGCATCCCGGCGCGCGAAGCCGTGCCGGTCTCCGGCGCCGCGCTGGCCGCCGATGGCGCCCTGGTGCTGGCCAGCCTGCGCGGCATGCGGCGCGTGCAACTGCCTGCCAACTGAAAAAAGAGCTCTCTCAAAGTCATGCACGCCGATTCCTCCTCCGCTTCCTCTCCTGATCTCCAGCCCACCCAACCCGTCGTTGCACGGCTGGAGGATTTCGACACGCGCTCGGGCACCCTGCTCGAGCGCGTCTTTTTTAATCACCGGCCCTGGGTCATGGCCGTCTGCGTGCTGCTCACCCTGCTGCTGGGCTGGCAGGCCACCAAGCTGCGGCTCAACGCGAGCTTTGAAAAAACCATTCCCACGGGCCACCCCTACATCGTCAACTACCTGGCCCACAAGGCCGACCTGGGCGGCCAGGCCAATGCGCTGCGGCTGGTGGTGGAGGCCAAACAGGGCACCATCTTCGACAAGGCCTACCTGGACGCACTGCAAAAGGTCAATGACGAGATCTTTTTGCTGCCCGGCGTGGACCGGCCCTTCATGAAGTCGCTGTGGACCTCCAACACGCGCTGGGTGGCCGTGACCGAGGAAGGCCTGGACGGCGGGCCGGTGATCCCCGACGCCTATGACGGCTCGCCCGCGAGCCTGGCCGGGCTGCGCGCCAACGTCGAGCGCTCGGGCGAGATAGGCCAGCTGGTGGCGGGCGACTTCAAGTCCAGCATCGTGTTTGTGCCCCTGCTGGACCGCAACCCCGAGACCGGCCAGGCGCTGGACTACGGCGAGCTGTCGCGCCAGATCGAGGCCTTGCGCGCCAAGTGCGGCAGCGACACGCTGCAGATCCGCGTGACCGGTTTCGCCAAGGTGGTGGGCGACCTGATCGAGGGCCTGCACCAGGTGCTGCTGTTTTTCCTGCTGGCCCTGGCCATCACCACCGTGGTGCTTTACGGCTACACCCGCTGCAAGCGCAGCACCGCGCTGGTGGTGGCCTGCTCGCTGGTGGCGGTGGTCTGGCAGTTCGGCCTGCTGGCCTTGCTGGGCTACGAACTCGATCCCTATTCGGTGCTGGTGCCTTTTCTGGTGTTTGCCATCGGCATGAGCCACGGCGCGCAGAAGATGAACGGCATCATGCAGGACATAGGCCGCGGCACGCACCGCGTGGTGGCCGCGCGCTACACCTTCCGGCGCCTGTTCGTGGCCGGCCTGACCGCCCTGCTCTGCGATGCCGTGGGCTTCGCGGTGCTGGTCATCATCCAGATCAAGGTCATCCAGGACCTGGCGCTGATCGCCAGCATAGGCGTGGCGGTGCTGATCTTCAGCAACCTGGTGCTGCTGCCCATCCTTTTGTCCTACGCGGGCGTGGCGCCGGCCGCCGCGGCGCGCAGCCTGCGCCAGGAAACTGCGCAGGGGACGCAACGTTCGTGGCTATGGGCCTTGCTCGACCATTTCACGCAAAAGCGCTGGGCCACGGCGGCCGTGGCAGTCGCGGCCCTGATGGCCGCGGGCGGCTATGCCGCCAGCCTGCACCTGAAGATAGGCGACCTGGATGCGGGCGCCTCCGAACTGCGGCCGGGCTCGCGCTACAACCAGGACAACGCCTACCAGATCGCCCACTACGCGGCCAGCGCCGACATCCTGACGGTGATGGTGACCACACCCGCGGACAAATGCACGGCCTATGAAACCCTGGCCAAGGTCGACGCCCTGGCCTGGCGGCTTGAACAACTGCCCGGCGTGGAATCCACCAATTCCATGGCGGCGCTCTCCAAGCTGGCCATGGTGGGCTACAACGAAGGCAACTTCAAATGGTTTGAGCTGCTGCCCAACGAAGGCGCGCTGGGCGGCGTGCAGACGCGCGCGCCGCGCGAGCTCTTCAACCAGAGCTGCTCCTTCCTGGCCCTCTATGTGTACCTGAAGGACCACAAGGCCGAAACGCTGGCGCAAGTGGTGGACGGCGTGGAACGCTTCGCGGCCGTCAACAACACACCCGAGGTCAGCTTCAAGCTCGCGGCGGGCAGCGCCGGCATCGCGGCCGCCACCAACATCGTGGTGGGCAAGGCCATGCGCGAGATGCTGCTGTGGGTGTATGCGGCCGTGGTGGTGCTGTGCTGGATCACCTTCCGCTCCTGGCGCGCGGTGGTGGTGGCGGTGCTGCCGCTGGTGCTGACTTCGATCTTGTGCGAGGCGCTGATGGTAGGCCTGGGCATGGGGGTCAAGGTCGCCACCTTGCCGGTCATCGCGCTGGGCGTGGGCATAGGCGTGGACTACGCGCTTTATGTGCTCAGCATCACGCTGGCCCGCATGCGCGAAGGCGCCAGCCTGTCCGACGCCTACCACCATGCGCTGCAGTTCACCGGCCGCGTGGTGCTGCTCACCGGCATCACGCTGGCGCTGGCCGTGGGCACCTGGGCTTTTTCGCCGATCAAGTTCCAGGCCGACATGGGCATCCTGCTGGCCTTTATGTTTGTGTGGAACATGGTGGGGGCCCTGGTGCTGCTGCCGGCGCTGGCCTACTTCCTGCTGCGGCCGGCCCCGGCCTTCGCCAGGCCCCAACCGACCGGCGCGGGTGTGCCGGCATGAGCCGGCGCACACTGCTGGCCGCGGCGATGCTGCTCAGCGCCTGCATGGCAAGCCGGGCCGCGCCCGAGCCCATCGTCATCGGGCAATCGCTGCCGCTGACCGGTGCGGGCTTTCCGGTCGCCAACCGCGTGCTGGCCGGTGCCCGCGCCCACGTGGAACGCGTCAATGCGTCGGGCGGCATTCTCGGGCGTCCCGTGGAGCTGGTGACGCTGGACGACGGCGGCGACAGCCGGCGTGTGGCCGCCAACCTGCGCACCCTGGTGCGCCAGCACAAGGCGGCACTCATCGTGAACTGCCTGGGCGAGCGGGCCTGCCTGGAGGCCACCCAGGCCACGCGCGAGCTGCGTGTGCCGCTGGTCGGCCCCATGTCGGGCGCGCTGGCCCTTCGCGCCCCCGAGGTCCGCCATGTGTTCAGCCTGCGGCCGGATGATGCCAGGGAGGCCGAGGCACTGGCGCGCCAGCTTGCATCGATTGGCGTTTCAAAGGTGGTGCTGCTGGCCGATGACTCCGAGCCGGCGCGCACCGAGGCCTTGACGGCGGCCTTGCAGGGCAAGGGCCGGCAGCTCACACGCATCACGACCGACACGCGCCTGGAGACCATCGACAAGGCCTTCCAGGACATCGCCAAAGCCGCGCCGCAGGCCCTGGTGCTGAACCTGGGCAACGAGGTGCTCGATGCGCTGGGCCGGCTACCGGCCTCGGCCTACGACAGCGCGCCGTCCACCGTCGCCACCCTGTCGACGGCGGGGCTCACGCAGCTGACGCGGCTGTTTCGCAACCGGCTCGTGGGCTACACCAGCGTGGTGCCGAATCCCGAGGTGGCCCGCCTGCCCATCGTGCGCGAACTCGAGCGCGATGCCGACGCCTTCATAGGCCCCGAGGCGCTGACCTTCGAGGGCCTGGAGTCCTACCTGAACCTGCGCGTCTGCACCGAGGCCTTGCGCCGTGCCGGCCCGCGCGCCGACGGCCAGCGACTGGGCGAGGCGATGGAGAGCCTGGGCGCGCTGGACCTGGGCGGCGTCAGGCTGCTGTTTGGAAAGGAACGGCACCACGCGTCGGACCTTGTCGAGATCGGCATGCGGGCACGCGACGGCAAGCTACTCAGATAACCCCCCGAAGCGCCGGTGGCGCCTCCCCCCAGGGGGCGCCACCTGCGGCCCGGCAAAGCCGGTTCCGCGCTGGCCCTTGTACTGCAACTTTGAACTGCGAAGGACTGTAATGACCGCACCTGCCATCCCCACCGTACTCGAGACGGCTCCCATGGACCCCGGCCTGGCCGGCTTTCTGGCCCAGGCCGCTGCGCAGGGCAACCCGCCGCTGGAAAGCCTGCCCCCCGCCATCGCGCGGCAGGTGTACCGCGAACTGGCCGACACCTTGGGCCTGCCGGCTCCGGCCATAGGCAAGGTGAACGACAGCAGCATCCCCGGGCCGGGCGGCCCGCTGCGCCTGCGTGTGTACAGCCCCGACACCACCGGCCCCTGGCCCGTGCTGCTGTACGCGCATGGCGGCGGTTTTGTGATCGGCGACCTGGAGACCCACGACAAGGTCTGCCGCACGCTGTGCTACCACGCCGGCATGCTGGTGGTGGCGGTGGACTACCGGCTGGCGCCCGAGCACCCCTTCCCCGCCGCGCCTGACGACGTCGAGGCCGCCCTGCGCTGGGTGCTCGCGAACGCTGCTGCGCTGGGCGGCGATGCCAGCCGCATCGCCATGGTCGGCGACAGCGCCGGTGCGCAGCTGGCACTGGTGGCGGCGCGCCGCGTGAAGGCCGGGGCCGTGCGCGCCCTGGGCCTGATCTACCCGGTGGCGCAGCATCCCGACCAGCCCAGTGCGTCCTACGAAGAGAACGAAGGCAAGTTCCTCAGCATGGGCGTGATGCAATGGTTTATGGCCAGCTACCTGGGCGAGCAGGTGGATGCGCAAAAGCACCCTGACTTTGCCTTGCTCGATTCAGGCGGCCTGGCCGGCCTTCCCGCCACCTGGGTGGCGACCATGGGCCACGACCCGTTGCGCGACGAAGGCCACGCCCTCGCGCAGCGCGTGGCCGCTGCGGGCGTGGAGGTGGCACACCGGCACTACCCCGAGGCCATTCATGCCTGCATCCATTTCACGGCGGTATCGCCCGTCGGCTTGCGGGTCATGGTGGACCTGGCGCAGTGGTTGCGCGCGCGGGTGTGAGGGCGCGCCGGCTCAAGCAGTCCCGGCACGTCGGCGCGCAAACGCCACATACCAGTCCAGGCAGCCGGGGTTGGCCATGGCGTCGCGGTTCACGACTTTCTCCAGCGGCTGGCCCAACAGCAGCTTCTTGATCGGCAGCTCCTGCTTTTTGCCGGAGAGGGTGCGCGGAATTTCCGGCACGGCAAGGATCTCGTTGGGCACAAAGCGCGGCGACAGCGCGGTCTTGACGGCCTGGTTGAGTTTGGCCTTCATCGCCTCGTCAAGTTCGTGCCCGGGGCGCAGGACGACAAATAGCGGCATATAACTTTCGCGGCCCAGGTATTCGAGGTCGACCACCATGGAGTCCAGCACCTCGGGCAGGGCTTCGATGGCGCTGTAGAGCTCGCTGGTGCCCATGCGCAGGCCGTGGCGGTTGATGGTGGCGTCGCTGCGGCCGTAAATGATGCAGCTACCCGAGCGCGTGACCTTGAGCCAGTCGCCGTGGCGCCAGACGCCGGGGTAGGTGTCGAAGTAGCTCGCGAGGTAGCGCTGATTGTCCTTGTCGCCGACGAAGTACAGCGGCATGGAGGGCAGAGGCTGGGTGCAGACCAGTTCGCCGACTTCATCGACCACGGACTCGCCCTTGTCGTTCCAGGCCTCGACGGCGCAGCCCAGGATGCGGCATTGCATTTCGCCGGGAACCACGGGCAGTTCGCGGTTGCCGCCTATGAATGCGCCGGCGAAGTCTGTGCCCCCCGAAATATTGCACCACCAGATGTCCGGATTGCCGATCTTCGCGAACTGCGCCGTGCCCCAGCGCTGCGTGTCCTCGCTGAGCGGCGAGCCCGTCGTGCCCAAGGTGCGCAGCCGGCCCAGGTCCCCACATTGCGCGATGTCAATGCCCGCCTTCATGCAGTTGGCAAAAAAGGCCGCGCCCGCGCCAAAAAAAGTCGCGCCCGTGTTGGCGACAAAACGCCACAGCGTGGTCCAGTCGGGCTTGTCCTTGTTGGTGCCGGCCGGGTTGCCGTCGTAAATGCAGCAAGTGGTGCCGTTGAGCAGGCTGGCGGCCTGCACATTCCACATGATCCAGCCCGTGGAGCTGTACCAGTGAAAGCGTTCCGGCTTCGCCGGCTCGGCATGGCTGGGCGCCAGGTCGTTGTGCAGACGCAGCAGCGCCAGCCCCACGAGCGCCACGCCGCCGTGGCCGTGGACGATGGGCTTGGGCAGGCCGGTGGTACCGCTGGAATAGACGATCCACAGCGGATGCTCAAAGGGCAGCCAGAGCGGTTCGAAAGCCGCGGTTTGCGCATCGTTGCGCGCGACGGCCTGCGCGAAGCTCGCATGGCCGGGCAGCAGGCTGGAGGGCGGGAGGATCTCGTGGATCAGCACATGCGTGACGCTGGGCAGGGCCGCGGCCAGTTCGGCCACCGCCTCACCGCGCGCCATGTCGCGCCCGCCATAGTGCACGCCGTTGCAGGCGATCAGCACCTTGGGCGCTATCTGGCGAAAGCGGTCCAGCACGGCGGGCGTGCCCATGTCGGGCGCGCAGACGCTCCAGACGGCGCCCAGGCTGACCGTCGCGAGAAAAGCGATCATGGTCTCGGGCGTGTTGGGCAGGTAGGCGGCCACACGGTCGCCGGGCTGGACGCCCTGCGCCTTGAGGTGCAAGGCCAGCGAGGCCGACTGCCGGCGCATTTCGGCCCAGCCCAGTTGGCGCGCCGGCTCGCCCCTGGCCAGGCTGGCTTCGCCATGGCTCAGGATGGCGGGCACACCGGCCGCCTCGGCGGCGGCCGCATGGCGGAACACCTGCCGTGCGTAATTGCCCTGCGCGCCGGGAAACCATTCGGCGCCCGGCATGGCGCGCCGGCCCAGCACGGCCGTGTGCGCGGTGGGCGACTGGACTTCAAAGTAATCCCAGATGCTTTGCCAGAAGGCGTCGATGTCCGTCACCGACCAGCGCCACAGCGCCTCATAGCTGTCGAAAGACAGGCCGCGTGTGGCCTGCAGCCAGTTCTGGTAATGGCGTATTTGAAGCATGGACGCAACCATAAACCAAGTCGGGCGAACGCGGCCAGCCGCGAAGGGGCCGTGGCGTATATTGGCTGGCGGCCATGTACCGCCCCACGCCAGAAAGTATTGATTGACCGACCCAGCCTGGACGATTCACTGCGACGGCAGCGCCGTGCCCAATCCCGGCCGCATGGGCCTGGGCGCGGTGCTCACGGCACCTGATGGCACGCGGCACTCGCTGTCTACCCAGGCTGAGGACCGGGGCTGCAACAACGAGGCGGAGTTGCGCGCGCTGATGGCGGCGCTGCAGGAAGCCAGGCAGCGCGGGGCGACCACGCTGCTGATCCACTGCGACAACAGCGTGGTCGTGGAACAACTCGCGGGAACCGCCGTGGAACCTTTTTTACGACTGGCCCCGCTGTTTGACGAGGTACGCGCCATGCTGCGGTCTTTCGCATCGACGCGGCTGGTATGGATACCGCGCCACCGCAACCGGGAAGCCGATGCCCTGGCCAGGGCGGCTGTCGGACTGAGGCCCAAAAGCCCGACCCCGGCGAGCAAGCGCCGGCGATAGCGGTGGCCTGGCGGCACCGCATCCATGCTTCGTCCTGGCGCGAAGCACGGCCACGCAGTTGCCGGTTAAAACAGCAGAAATCCCTGCATACCCACCGGAACACCGCCATGGCCAAAGAAGTTATTCGTGTCGAGCCCCTTTCCAGCTACCTGGAACGATGGAAGGCGCCCACCTCGGTCGTCACGCGCCATAACGGCACCGTCTACGTATCGGGCCTGCCCCCTTTTGACCCGGCCACGGGCGAAGTCATCCACGCCTCTCTTGAACGCCAGACCGAGCTGGTGCTGGAACAGATGAAGCTGTGCCTGGAAACGGCGGCCTCCTCGCTGGACCAAGTGCTCAAATGCAATGTCTATTGCACCTCGGTCGAGAAGTTCGCGGCGGTCAATACCATCTATTCCCGTTACTTTCCCAAAGACCCGCCGGCCCGGATTTTTGTCTGTGTGCCTGCCTGGCCAGGGCACTTTGACATTGAGATCGACTGCACTGCAGCCTGCTAGAAGGCCAAAACCCGGGTTGGGGGCATGGGATTGTACTTTCGCACAATCGTGCTAATATCCGCGCCATGGACGCCAAAACCCAGAAAAGCGAAATGACCCGCGCCGCCATCATTGGCGCGGGCATAGACCTGGCCGCCGCGGAAGGCCTGGAGGCCATCACGCTGCAGGCCGTGGCCGACCGCATCGGGATTTCCAAGAGCGGCGTGTTCTCGCGCATAGGTTCGCGCGAGGCCTTGCAGAAAGCCGTGATCGAGGAGTTCGGCCGGCGCTTTATCGCCGATGTGTTTGTGCCCGCCATGCAGCAGCCCAAGGGCCTGCCGCGCCTGGACGCCATCGTGCAGCGCTGGATAGTCCGCATGCGCGACGTGGAAATCCAGTCAGGCTGCATTTACACCGCGGGCGCCTTCGAGCTGGACGACCGCGAAGGCGAGCTGCGCGACACCCTGCTGGGTGAAATCACGCGCTGGCGTGCCGCCTTGCGGCGCACGGTGTTGCAGGCTGTTGAAGCCGGCCACCTGCAGGCCGACACCGACCCCGAGCAGCTGGTGGCCGAGATTTACGCCCTGTCCATGGGCTTGTTGCACGATGCCCGTTTCCTGCGCGACAACCGCGCGGCCGACCGGGCCCAGGCATCCTGGAAGCGCCTGCTGCGAAGCTACCAGACCGAGGCGAGCAACCCACAATAAAGACCAGGAAAAAGCGCGGAAACAGGCGGCAACGCCATTTCCGCATGTGTCGGTAAGTTCTAATTTCGCACGATTGTGCGGAGAAATGAGGAAATCATGTTGATCCTGATGATTGGTTTAGGCGTATTCCTCGGCGTTCGCGCCGTGAAGGCGGCCCTGGCTTCGCTGCGTGGTTTGCCGCGCAGCAACGAAGACTGGATCTGGTACTGACAAACCGCGAAAGGCCCACGCCATGACACGCACCTCCCTGCAGGCCACCACGGCCTTTTACAACGCCAGCCCGCTGACGCGCATCTTCCGCTGGGGCCTGGGCGCTTCGCAGCAGCTGTGGCCGGCGCTGGCCGTGCGCGCGGCCTACCGGCTGTTTGGCACGCCGCTGCCGCCCAAGTGGGTCAGCCGACGCCGTGGCTGGAGCCCCGACTGGCACATCGAGCAATGGCCCTTCGAGGATGCCGGCCTCACGCTGTATTCGCGTCCCATCGCACCGCACGGCCCGGTGGTGCTGCTGGTGCACGGCTGGGGCGGCCATGCCGGGCAAATGCTGGCGCTGGCCGAGCGGCTCAGCGCGCAGGGCCTGCGCCCCGTGATCGTCGAGATGCCGGCGCACGGCCGCAGCAGCGGCTCGGTCAGCAACCTGCCGCAATTCGCGCGTGTACTCGAATACGTGGCGGCGCGGCTGCAGCAGCAAGGCCACACGCTGCGCGCGGTGGTCGCACATTCGCTGGCCGCCAATGCCGGTGCCTACGCGGCCAGCCGCGGGCTGGCGGCCGGCCGCCTGGTGCTGCTGGCGCCACCGGCCTCGCCGCTGGAATACACACGGCTGTTCGCTCATGTGTTCGGCCTGGCCGAATCGACGCGGGCAGCGATGCAAAGGCGCATAGAAGCACGCGAAGGCATCCTGATGCCGCAGTTCGAGCCCGCCGCGGTCGGCCCGCGCATCAGCCTGCCCACGCTGGTGGTGCATGACCGCCACGACAGCATCAACCGCTTCGCCGACGGCGTGGCCTACAGCGAAGCCATTGCCGGTGCTCGCCTCATGGCGACCGAGGGCCTGGGCCACCGCAAGATCCTCAAGGACGAGGAAGTGCTGCGCGAAGTGGCCGCCTTCCTCGCCTGAGCGGCGCCTGCGCGACGCACCCGCCCTTGTGCGGCACGCGCATTCCCCCTAGCATTGCCTCACTTTTATATTGAGGAGACATGATGGGAATGCTGGACTGGACGGAGAAAAGCAGCGCGGTACTGCAGCAAGGCGGGGTCATAGGCCCCGATGAACGCCTGCCCTGGCCGCAGACCGCGGTCATGGGCGTGCAGCACGTGATCGCGATGTTCGGCGCCACGGTGCTGGCGCCCATCCTGATGGGCTTTGATCCCAACATCGCCATCCTGATGAGCGGCATAGGCACGCTGATTTTTTTCCTCGTCACCGGCGGCAAGGTGCCCAGCTACCTGGGCTCAAGCTTTGCCTTTATCGGCGTGGTGATTGCGGCCACGGCCTATGCCGGCAAGGGGCCCAACGCCAACCTGGGCGTGGCGCTGGGCGGCATCATCGCCTGCGGCGCGCTCTACACGCTGATAGGCGTGGTGGTGCAGGCCATAGGCACGGGCTGGATAGAGCGCTTCATGCCGCCTGTGGTCACGGGCGCGGTGGTCGCCGTGATAGGCCTGAACCTGGCCAGCATCCCGGTCAAGAACATGGCGGCCGGCAATTTCGACGCGTGGATGCAGCTGGTGACTTTTGTCAGCGTGGCCCTGGTGGCGGTGATGACGCGCGGCATGGTGCAGCGCCTGCTGATCCTGGTCGGGTTGATTGTGGCCAGCGTGATTTATGCGGTGCTCACCAACGGCCTGGGCCTGGGCAAGCCGATAGACATTTCGGGCATCGCCAATGCGGCCTGGATAGGCCTGCCGGGCTTTACCACGCCGGTGTTCAACGCCAGCGCCATGCTGCTGATCGCGCCGGTGGCCATCATCCTGGTGGCCGAAAACCTGGGCCACATCAAGGCGGTGACGGCCATGACCGGCAAGAACCTGGACGTCTACATGGGCCGGGCCTTTATCGGCGACGGCGTGGCCACCATGGTCTCGGGCGTCGCGGGCGGCACGGGCGTGACGACTTACGCGGAGAACATCGGCGTGATGGCCGCGACCAAGATCTACTCGACGGCCGTCTTTGTGGTGGCGGCACTGATCGCCGTGCTGCTGGGCTTCAGCCCCAAGTTCGGCGCGCTGATCCAGGCCATCCCGCTGCCGGTGATGGGCGGCGTGAGCATCGTGGTGTTCGGCCTGATCGCCGTGGCAGGCGCCAAGATCTGGGTCGACAACAAGGTCGACTTCTCGGACAACAAGAACCTGATCGTCGCGGCCATCACCCTGGTGCTGGGCACCGGCGACTTCACGCTGCGTTTCGGCCAGTTCGCGCTGGGCGGCATAGGCACGGCCACCTTCGGCGCCATCCTGCTGTACGCGCTGCTCAACCGCAAACACTGAGTCGGCCCCCACAAAAAAGCCCCGGCGGGTGCATCACCCGCCGGGGCTTTTTAACTTGCGGCCTGGCCGTTTAACCGATAAAGCGGCCGCCGGCGCCCAGCACGCCGAGCTCCACGAACTTCGAGCCCGCGAAGGGCGGCGCGGCGTAGTCGACGCTGAAACCGCCGAGGTCGAATTTCTGCAGGCCGGCCAGCGCGTTGCGCAGCCTGGCGCGCGTCAGCTCGCGGCCGGCGCGCTCCAGGCCCTCGGCCATGACGAGGGTATTGATGTAGCTCTCAAAGCTGACCGGCGAGAACTCCTGCTGGCCAATGGCGCGCATGGCGGCCTGGTAGTCGCGCACCACCTGCAGCTTGGCGCGGTACGGGTCGGGGAAGACCATGGTCAGCGCAACGCCGGAACCGGCCGCGCCCAGTGCCTTGATGCCGTCGCCCGACAGCGTGACGCTCAGGCCCGCGATCGGCAGCATGGGCGACGCCTTCTTCAGCGCGCTGATCAGGCCGACGGACACCGAACCCGCGGTGCCCAGCAGCACGGCGCCGGGTTTGCCCGCGACGACCTGGTTCACGACCTCGGTGAGGTTTTTGCCATCCACGGCCAGCGCCACCTGCGTCGCGGCCTTGACGCCCTGCGCCTGCAGCGCACGGCCGACGTCGACCAGCACTTCCTTGCCGTAGTCGTTGTCCAGGTAGACGACGGCCAGGTCCTTGATGCCCATGCTCACGATACGCTGCACCAGGCGTTGGGTTTCGTCGGTATAGCTGGCGCGAACATGGAACACATTGCGCATGCCGGGCTTGCGCAGCGAGGAAGCGCCCGAACGCGGGCCGACGTAAGGCAGGTTGGACTCTTCAATCAGCGGCACGATGGCCGTGTTGTTGGGCGTGCCGACGCAGGACATCAGCGCAAAAATGCTGCCGTCGCCGATCATCTTCTTGACGTTGTCGGCGCTGCGCTGCGGCACGTAGGCATCGTCCATCATCTGGAACTGCAGCACCCGGCCGTTCACGCCGCCCTTGGCGTTGATCTGGCCCATGGCGGCGTCCACGCCTTGTTTGAGTTCTGCGCCGACACCGGCCAGCGGGCCGCTGGTCGCACCCGTGCAGCCTATGGTGACGGCCTTGGCGGTCAGGCCGTCCTGGGCATAGGCATTGCGGATAAAAGCGGGGGCGGCGGCAAGGGCAGCCATTTGAGGGGCAAGCGAAAGGAAGCGGCGGCGAAACATCGCGAAGAATCTCCAAGGGGGCGGCCGTGAAGCCGGAAGAACAAGGCCGTGCGGCCTTGGGGGTGAACAACTGGCCACCGCCCGGCGCAAAAGCGCGGGCCGGCAGCGTGAGCACCGGAGTGTAATGGATTCTAG
The DNA here is from genome assembly GCF_056406895.1 of Polaromonas sp. P1_A2. Lineage (NCBI taxonomy): Bacteria > Pseudomonadati > Pseudomonadota > Betaproteobacteria > Burkholderiales > Comamonadaceae > Polaromonas > Polaromonas sp. P1_A2. The sequence continues at coordinate 167,299 of NZ_JBFTZI010000004.1, forward strand.
GTAATAACCCTGATAAACCGTTCAACAACGGGGGCGATCAGGGACAGGCCGCGTGGGCCGCCGCCTTACTTATTTGGCCTGAGCTTGCCCTGTCGCCTTGGCCAGGGCGGCCTTGGTGGCCCTGAGTTCGCGCTCCAGGTCGGCGCGCTCGTCGATTTGCTGCTCCAGCACCTCGTTGACCTGGGCCAAGTCTTCGGCGGACTCCTGGATGCGGGTTTCCAGGGCATCGGTTTTTTCCAGCGCCTGGGCGACATCGCCGCTTTGCACATGCGGCGGGATTTCCTGTTTGAGCACCGTGTTGATCACCAGCAGTTCGGCGGCCGACTGTTCCACGGTGTCTTTCACGGACTCGTTCTGGTCAAGCGCGCGTTCCAGTGGCGTGGGTACGGCGGAGAGCGGCTGAGGCATGTCAGGGGCCTTGGTGGGAGGGGCAAGATCGTTGCCGGTGGTGAGCCTATGCAAAAGCAAGGACTTACAAACGGCGCGCGGGATTCGCGGACGATTTTACGCGCTTGCCGCCTGCGGGGGCTGGCAAAGGCTTTGGGCGAGGCGGGGTATCCGCTCCGCGGCTTCTCAGCGGGCTTTGGTGGCAGGTTTGGCCGGTGGCGCGGACGCGGGCGACGCCGGCCCGGGGCTGAAAATTTTTCCCAGCGTGGCCCCTATGCGCGCGCCTATGGCCGTGCCCACGCCCGGCAGCACGGCCGTGCCGACCACGGCACCCGCGATGGCGCTGTTGGGCACCGAGAATTTGACGTTGTCGAGCGGGCCGCTGACGCTGAGCGGGACGCCGACAATGCCGTCCACCAGGTCGACGGCGAACTCGGCCTCGATCTGCCGGTTGGCGACCTTGGCCTGGCCCGAGGCGCTCAGCGAGCCCGAGGTCGCCTTGAGATCTGTATAGGTGACCACCATGCCCTGCGGTGTGTTCTGCGTCTCGAGCTGGCCGGTGATGGAGTCCAGCGGCGTCTGGCCGGCGTGCTCCCTGCCGGCGCTGCGCACGGCCTTGTCCAGGTCAAAGCGCAGCAGGGTGGACTTGCCGATGCTGAAGGGCGTGCGCGTGTGCAGCGAGCGCGCGAGCTCGCCCACCGTGTCGCCGTTGGCCGAGAGCGTGGTCTCGCCCGAGGCCTTGCCCGCGATGACGGAGCGGCGGTTGAACGCCGCCATCATGGTCTCGACTTCCACGCCCTGCGGCTGCAATGTGCCCTCCAGGTGCATGCGGCCATTGGCACGAAAGTCCAGCCTGACTTCGCCGTTGGCCGTGCCCCCGCCCACATGGATGCGCGCGGCCCAGCGATCCTCCTGGCCCTGGCGCGCCAGGCTCAGGTCGGTGGCGGGCTTGAAGCCGGGCCGGCGCAGCTCGGCCTTGCGCGGGCGCCAGCCGGGATCAAAATCAACTTCGCCCTCGTAGACCACCGCGATGCCGCGCCGCGAAACCCAGGTCAGGTCGCGAAACACAAACCGCGCGAGCGGCAGCTCTTCGGCCGCCGTCTCTTCCTTCTCGCGCCCGCTGCCCAGGCCGTGCAGCGAGAGCTGGGGCACCACGGCGCCTTCCAGGTCGGCCCGGTCTATCTTGACGCGGCGCTGCGCGAGCGCGAACACGTCGGGATAGGCGGTGAGTTTTTTAATCAGTATGGGCTGGGCTTGCTCGGTCGCGACATCTTCGATGACCACGGCGGGCGAAGGCAGCAGCCGCCAGTGCAGCGCGCCCACGCGCACCTTGGTGCCCAGCCGGGCCTCCAGTTCGATGGAAGCGCGGCGCGCCAGCTCTTCGTCGGACGGCAGCCAGCGCAGCAGCGCAAGCCAGGCGGCACCCAGCAGCACGGCCGTAATGCCCAGGCCCATCAGCCACTTGTTCGCGCGTGTCATCAAATCATGTCCCTCATGCAGGCCAGCTTAGGCCTTGGCGCCGCTGTTGCCGAGGCGACAAGTGGCCCACCTGCTGTAGGCCGCAAGCTTATAGTCCTGATAGCCGAGAAAGCCCCATCACCATGCGCATCTGGAAACAACCCATCTCCGTCGCACTGCTCACCGCCGCCAACGCCGACAGCGCGGTGACGCACCTGGGCATAGAGTTCCTGGAGGTCGGCGACGACTTCATACGCGCGCGGGTACCGGTGGACCGCCGCACGGTGCAACCCTATGGCCTGCTGCACGGCGGCGTGTCGGTGGTGCTGGCCGAAACCCTGGGCTCCTGCGGCGCGGCCTTCGCGGCGCCGGCGGGCCATCGCGCCGTGGGGCTGGACATCAATGCCAACCACCTCAAGGGCACGACCAGCGGCTGGGTCACGGGCACCACGCGCCCGGTGCACATAGGCCGCAGCACCCAGGTCTGGCAGATAGACCTGCACAACGACGCGGGCGAGCTGACCTGTGTCTCGCGCATCACCATGGCGATGCTGCAGCCGGGCTGAAGCGGCCGGCTTACGAATAGCAACGAATTGCCCGCACCGGGCAACCGTACCGGCGCTTGCCGATGGCAGCCCTTCACGACCGGCGGAGGGGCAGGCGCCTGCGGCTTTCGCGGCAGCTTGCTCACCCACGCAGACTGAGGCGGCAAGCCGCTTCCAGCCGCATTCACCCAGGCCAGCGCCAGCATTGGCACCATATTTTTTTCGTCTGGAAAAGCCGTTTTTATCGTATTTGATCTTATGAGTATTCGTCCCTATCGTTCGGCGACATAAGGCGAAAAGGTAACAAATGGACACGAAAACACTTCAAAGATGCGCGGCGGCGCTGCTGGCGGCCGTCCTGTGCGGGGCGGGACAGGCGCAGATCCTGATCGGCCAGACGGCCGGGTTCACCGGCCCCGTGGCCGCGGGCGTCAAGGAGACAACCGACGGGGCGCGCCTCTGGCTGGACGCGGTGAACGCCAGGGGCGGCATCGCGGGCCAGCAACTGGAGCTGGTGTCCATGGACGACAAGTTCGATCCCAAGCTCGCCGCGGAGAACGCGCAGAAGCTGGCCGAGCGCGGCGCCGTTGCCCTGTTCCTCACGCGCGGCACACCGCCCACCGAAGCCGTGCTGCCCGTGCTGCAGGCCAGCCGCATGCCGCTGGTGGGGCCCTCCACCGGCGCGATGGTCTTCCACCAGCCGGTGCAGCGCTATGTCTTCAATGTGCGCGCGACCTACCAGCGCGAGGCCCAGAAAGCCATTGAGCACCTGAATACGCTGGGGATCACGCGCATCGCCCTGGTCCATGCGGACGACTCCTTCGGCCGTGACGGCCTGGAGGGGGCCAACAAGGGCTTTGCCCAGGCCAAGCTGAAACCCACGCATGTGCTGAAAGCCGACCGCAGCAAGCCCGACTACAGCCAGCTCGTGCCGCCCATCCTGGCCAGCGATGCGCAGGCCGTGCTGTGGATAGGCTCGGCCAATGCCGTGGCCGAGGGGGTGAAGGCCTTTCGCGCCGCCAAGTCGTCGGTGCGCGTGGTCACCCTGTCGAACAACGCATCACAGGGCTTCGTCAAGGCGCTGGGGGAATATTCGCGCGGCGTCATCGTCACGCAGGTCTATCCGTCCGAGCGCTCTTATGCCTACACCATGGTGCAGGAAGCCACCGAACTCGCCAAGGCCAAAAAAATCATGCTCTCGCCCGCCATCCTCGAAGGTTATGCCGCCGCCAAGGTGCTGGTGGAAGGCCTGCGGCGCGCCGGCAAAAACCCCACGCGCGAGACGCTGCAAGCGGCGCTGGAAGGCATGAAGCGCTACGACCTGGGCGGGCTGGAGGTGAGTTTCGGCCCCGACGACCACACGGGCCTGGACTTCGCCGACCTCTCCATCGTGGACCTTGAAGGCCGCTTCGTGCGCTGATGGCGGGCCTTCTGGATACCTCGGCCGCATCAACGCCCATTCACAAGGGGAATCGCCATGGCCTGGAAAAAGTCGCTTCACAGCTGGCTGCACGAAAGCGTCGCCGAGGCAGGCAAACCGCAGCACCTGGAACAACTGCGGGTTCAGCTGCACGAAGCGCTGCAGCGCTGCGAGGGGCCGATGTGCGAACGCATGCGCTGGCGCATCGACGAGGCGCACACCGCCCAGCAGCTGTGGCAGCTGCGCGGGGAAGTATTCCAGCTGGTCGCGCGCCAGTTCTGCCAGGAAGAGGCGGTGCGGCGCATCAACGCGCTGCTGCCCGCCTTCCGCAGCTGCTTGCCGGAGCGCATGCTGACGCGGGTCTAGGGCCTCTTAGGATGTTTTGGTGATTTAGAACGAACTAATCAGTAGTTCCTTAAATAAGGGCGCCTGCCCACAATCCGGTGTTTGCCCTTCTTCAACACCGCGCGCCCCGCGCCTTCGCCACCATGAATTTCCAGCAGCTGCGTTCCATGCGCGAGGCCGTGCGATGCAATTTCAACCTGACCGATGTGGCCAATGCCCTGCACACCTCGCAGCCGGGCGTCAGCCGGCAGATCCGCGAACTCGAGGAAGAGCTGGGCATTGAGCTCTTTGTGCGTGCCGGCAAGCGCCTGACCGGGCTGACCGAGCCGGGCACCCATGTGCTGCCCATCATCGAACGCCTGCTGCTGGAGAGCAGCAACCTCAAAAAAGCCGGCCAGGAATTCATGGCCCAGCAAAGCGGCCTGCTGTCGATTGCCGCCACGCACTCCCAGGCGCGCTACGCGCTGCCGCATGCGGTGCAGGAGTTCCGCAGCCAGTTTCCCAACGTGAAACTGCACCTGCACCAGGGCTCGCCCAAGCAGGTGGCCGACATGCTGGTGTCGGGCGAGGTCGACGTGGGCATCGCCACCGAGGCGCTCAACGACTACCCCGAGCTTGTCGCCCTGCCCTGCTACCGCTGGACACATTCGGTCATCGTGCCGCCCGGCCACCCGCTGCTGGACGGCCCGCTCACGCTGGAGAGCCTGGCGCGCTTCGCGCTGATCACCTACGACACCGGCTTCACCGGCCGCTCGCACATCGACGAGGCTTTCACGCAGCGCGGCCTGGCGCCCAACATCGTGCTGACGGCCATGGACGCCGACGTGATCAAGACCTATGTGGAGCTGGGCATGGGCGTGGGCATCGTCGCGTCCATCGCCTACGAGGCCGAGCGCGATACTGCGCTGCGCGCGTTGGACGCGGGCGCGCTGTTCGGCATCAACCTGACCAAACTCGCGGTGCGCCGCGGCAGTTACCTGCGCGGTTACGTCTATGCCTTTATCGAGTCCTTCGCGCCGACGCTGACGCGCGCCGTGGTCGAGAAAACCTTGAGCGACGAGCCGGGCGCCGCGAGCTACGACATCTAGCGCCGCTCGTCTGTTCGGGCTGAGCATCGAAGCCTCCTCCCCTGTTCAGTACCTGACAGGCGGCATCTCAAGGATGCGGCACGCGGGCGTCAACAGCCGCGCTATTCGCTCGCCGCGCGCGCCATGCGCTCGCTCTTCCAGTACACATCGTCACCGCCGTTCATGCGGTTGAGCACGCGCGACAGCACAAACAGCAGGTCGCTCAGGCGGTTGAGGTACTGGCGCGGCGCATCCTTCAAGGGCTCGGCCGCGCCCAGCGCCACCACGGCGCGTTCGGCGCGGCGCGCCACGGTGCGGCACACATGGGCCAGCGCAGCGGCGCGCGAGCCGGCCGGCAGGATGAACTCGGCCAGGCGCGGCAGCTTCGCGTTGTGCTCGGCCAGCGCCTCATCGAGCAGCGCCACCGCCTCGGGCTTGAGGAGCTCAAAGCCCGGGATGGACAGCTCGCCGCCCAGGTTGAAGAGCTGGTGCTGCACCTCCACCAGCAGCTCGCGCACGCCGGGCGGCAGCTCTTCGCACAGCAACACGCCGATGTGCGAATTCAGCTCGTCGACGTCGCCCATGGCATGGACGCGCAGGCTGTCCTTGGACACGCGCGTGTTGTCGCCCAGGCCGGTGGTGCCGTTGTCGCCGGTGCGGGTTGCGATCTGTGAAAGTCTGTTGGCCATGGTGCGAAGGCGCGGTGAGCGCGATGAGGAAAAGTCAATGAAGCAAAGGGACTAATAAGAGACCCAAGCGGCAAGCGTTACGCGAGGCAAAAAAATGTGTCGTCCTAGGACATCATGTCAGTGAGGCAACACCCTGAAAAACTGCTGGCCGCAAGGCGCCGGCTGGGTTGCAATGGCGGCTTGTTCACTCTTTGAAAGACTCCTCGCATGACCCTGCACACGACGGCAACGTCCCCCGTAAAACATTCAAAACATTCTATTCCCGGCTTTGAGTTGCGCAGCGTGCTGCTGGTGGCCGCATTGGCCGCGGGCGCCGCCGGCGCCGCGCGGGCCCAGACCGCCCCGCCTTCGCCGGCCAGCCCCGGCAGCCCGCCTGCCCAGATGGCGCCCTCCGCCAGCCCGGGCGCCGTGCCGCAAAACCGCACCACGCCCAAGGACGTCGAGGCGGCCTTCAACCGCGCCGATGCCAACAAGGACGGCAAACTGGACCGCCAGGAGGCCGAACACCTGCCGGCCGTGGCACAGCGTTTTGAGCAGATCGACACCAACCACGACTCCTTTATCTCGCTGGCCGAGCTCACCAAGGCCGCCACGGGCTCGGGCTCCTGATCCCTCGCGGGGTGACCATCGCCCCGCTTTCATGCCTCTCTCCCGCGGCCACGCCCGCGGGTCTCCGGGCCGCCCTGGCGGAAAATGGCGAAATAGCGGAAAGGGCACACACGTCGTAAACTGTGCCACCGACCCGGAGACAACAATGAACGCCCCCCTTCCCCAGCACCTGCTTCCCGAAATCCACCAGCGCGAAACGCCGGCGGCGCTGATAGACGCGCTCAAGGCCCGCTTTGCCGAGCGCTGCTCCACCGCCCTGGTGGTGCGCGAGCAGCACGGCCGTGATGAATCCTCTTTCGCCGCGCCGCCGCCCTCGGCCGTGGTGTTCGCCGAAAGCACGCAGGACGTGGCCGATGCGGTCAAGCTCGCGAGCCAGTACAACGTGCCCGTGATCCCCTTTGGCGTGGGCACTTCGCTGGAAGGCCATTTGCTGGCCGTGCAGGGCGGCATCAGCATCGACGTGAGCCGCATGAACAAGGTCTTGTCCATCAACGCCGAAGACCTGACCGTCACCGTGCAGCCGGGCGTGACGCGCAAGCAGCTCAATGAAGAAGTCAAAAGCACCGGCCTCTTCTTCCCCATAGACCCGGGCGCCGACGCGACCCTGGGCGGCATGAGCGCCACGCGCGCCAGCGGAACGAATGCCGTGCGCTACGGCACCATGCGCGAGAACGTGCTGGCGCTGGAAGTCGTCACCGCCGACGGCAGCGTGATACGCACCGGCACGCGCGCCAAAAAATCCTCGGCCGGCTACGACCTGACCCGCCTCATGGTGGGCAGCGAAGGCACGCTGGGCGTGATCACCGAAGTCACCGTGAGGCTTTACCCGCTGCCCGAGGCCATTTCGGCCGCGGTGTGTTCCTTCCCGAGCATTGAGGCCGCCGTGCGCACCACGATTGAAGTGATACAGCTGGGCGTGCCGATCGCGCGCGTGGAGCTGATAGACCACAACACGGTGCGCATGGTGAACACGCACTCCAAGCTCACGCTGCGCGAGGAGCCCATGCTGCTGATGGAGTTCCACGGCACGCCCAGCAGCGTGAAGGAACAGGCCGAGCTGGTGCAGGAACTCGCCAGCGGCCACGGCGGCAATGCCTTTGAATGGGCCAGCACGCCGGAAGAGCGCACGCGCCTCTGGACGGCGCGGCACAACGCCTATTTCGCGGCCATCCAGTCGCGGCCCGGCTGCCGCGCGATTTCGACCGACACCTGCGTGCCGATCTCGCGCCTGGCCGATTGCCTGCTGGAGTCGGTGGCCGAGGTCGACGCCAGCGGCATCCCCTATTTCCTGGTCGGTCACGTCGGCGACGGCAACTTCCACTTCGGCTACCTGATTGACCCGACCATCCCCAAGGAGCGCGAAGTGGCCGAGGCGCTGAACCACAAGCTGGTGGCACGCGCACTGGCGCTGGAAGGCACTTGCACCGGCGAGCACGGCGTGGGCCTGCACAAGATGGACTTCCTGGTGACCGAAACCGGCGACGGCGCTGTCGACATGATGCGCACCATCAAGCGCGCGCTGGACCCGAAAAACATCATGAACCCAGGCAAGATTTTTTCGTTGTCCTGAAGCCGCGGCCTCAGCCCCCGGCCTGAAGGCCGGGATCGCCGAGCGTGAAGAAAAACGTGGCGCCCCGGCCGGGCTCCGAATGCGCCCACACTCTCCCCCGGTGCCGCGCCACAACGGCGTGGACAATCGCCAGGCCGGTGCCCAGGCCGGGGAATTCGTCCGCCGCGTGCAGCCGCTGGAAGGGCATGAAGAGCTTGTCGGCATAAGCCATGTCAAAGCCCACGCCGTTGTCCCTGATCCACCACATCGGCACGCCGGATTCATCCTGGCCGCAGCCGACTTCTATCTCCGAAACGTCGCGGGTGGCGCTGAACTTCCAGGCATTGCCAACCACATGCCAGACCAACACCGCCAGCAGGCTGCGGTCGGCATGCGCGGGCCGCGTGGGCCCGGCAAACAGCCTCAGCCGCCGGCCCGGCTCCTGCTCGCGCAGCTGGGCGACCATGGCCTTCACCAGCCCGCTGACATCCACCGTCTGTATCCACAGGCTTCTGCTGGAGACACGTTCCAGTTCCAGCAAGGCGTCGGCGCAGGCGTCCACCTGCCGGGTGGCGCGCAGGATGCGCTGCATGAGCTTGCGGCCTTGCGCGTCCTTGGTTTCAAGCAGCCGGCGGTCCAGGAGTTGGCCGAAGCTGCCCAGGGAGATCAGGGGCTGCCGGAGGTCATGGGCCAGCAGGCTCATGAAGGTGTTCAGGCGCTCGTTGGCCGCGTTGAGTTCGGCGGCGCGCTCGTGCACTCGCTGCTCCAGGTGTTTGTTGAGCGCGGAGATCTCCGCGCGCGCCAGGATGTTGCGGCTCATCTCCCGCCTGACCGATGCCATCAGCACGACAAACACCGCCACCGCCAGGCCTATGGTGACGAGGAGCGACACCAGCATGGTGGTGCGGCCCTTTTCCAGGGGGCCGGCCTGCTCGCCCCGCAGCGACTGTTGTGCGGTTTCAAGCTCCCGCCCCAGCCGGGAGAGCTCCGCGAACAGCACCACGCTGGCGAAGGAGTCGCCCGCATCGCCGTAGCCGGCCGGCAGCGGCGCGCCCGGTGAGGCCGACAGCGCGTCGGCCGTCACACGCTGCGCGCGCGCCAGCGAGGCTTTGAGCGCCGCGACACGCTGCTGCTGGCCGGCCGCCATCTGGTCCGCGTGCCCGGTGAAGGCCACCACCGAGCGATAGGTGTAGCTGGCCGACGCCACCAGAACCACCAGCGTGCCGGCCATGGCGAGCACCACCTTGACCTCCAGCGGGGAGAGTTCGGTTTCCATGCTGCTGAGCGAGGTATCGCGGGCGTGCGCGGCGGCCACGGCAAGCCCCAAGGCGGTGAAGGCCAGCGCAGTGTTGACCGCCACGGGCGGCAACCAGACGTCGGTGACCAGCTCGCTGGCATGCCAGAGGTAGCCCAGCAGGCTGACCGCGCCTATGCTGGCGACCTGGCCGCCGCACACATAGGCCAGCCAGCCCGCGTAGCGGCAGCGCACAAAGCCCAGCCCGATACCCAGCATGAAGAATGTCCAGGCGCTGAAGGGCGACATGCGGCCGGGGGCCAGGTTGTAGGCATTGGCCCCATCGCGAAACAGCAGTTCATCGATCCTCAGGTCGACCGCGAAGAGGTATTCGAACAGCGTGGCCGCACCTATGGCGCTGACGGCGGCGGCCAGGGCGTAGCCCCGGTAGCGCATTCTTTTCTCATGGCGGCGCAAACCCACGAGCAGGGCCGCGGCGCACAGGCACAGGCCGACGGCCGTGTTGGGTTTCATCTGGACGGCGCCCGGTATCAGGCTTTTCAGGATGTCCAGTTGCAGCACCCAGCCCAGCAGCGCCACGACGCCCATGGCCATGGCCAGGCCCGCGGCAACCAGAACGGTATGCCTTCTGATGTGGCTCAGATTAAAGGTGCGCATGGCGAACCCCATTGCTTCTTCGCCGGCGCGGCCAGCTCCGGAGGGAGGTCCGAAGACCTGGCCGCGCCTTTGAGTCCAAAGACTAGCACTTTATTACTCAAACAAGTAGAGCAATTAACACTATTTGGGTACGCCTTTGGAACCGAAGCGGAAAAGAAAAAGCCCCCTCTGGAAGGGGGCTAAGGCACAGCGTGAAACGGCCTTGCCCGGGCCGGCCGGGCCGGCTATTTGCTGCCGCGCAGGCGCTCGATCAGCCCGTTGAGTTCGTCCATGGAGGCGAACTGTATGGCCACCTCGCCCATGTCCTCCCGCTTGCCGTTGCGCTTGACCTGTTTCTTGACGCGCACCTCCACGTCGGCCATCAGCAGGTCGGCCAGCTCCTCTTCAACGCGGCGGGTGTCGCGCGATTTTTCCTTGGCGGCTTTTTGCGGCTTGAGCGAGAACTCCGCGCTCAGTTTTTTGACCAGGCTTTCGGCCTCGCGCACCGACATTTTCTTGGCTGAGATCTGGTTGGCCGCGGTGATCTGCGCGGCGCGATCCAGGCCCAGCAACGCGCGCGCGTGGCCCATGTCCAGGTCGCCGGCCATCAGCATGGTCTGCACCGGGTCGGCCAGGTTGAGCAAACGCAGCAGGTTGGAGGCGGCGCTGCGCGAGCGGCCCACGGCCTGCGCGGCGAGCTCGTGCGTGAGGCCGAACTCCTTGACCAGGCGCTGCAGGCCGTGCGCTTCTTCAAGCGGATTGAGGTCTTCGCGCTGGATGTTTTCGATCAGCGACATGGCGGCGGCCGACTCGTCGGGCACGTCGCGCACCAGCACCGGCACACTGTCCAGGCCGGCCAGCCTGGCCGCGCGGAAGCGCCGCTCGCCGGCGATGATTTCATACTTGCCGTCGTTGGCGCCTGAGGTCAGCCGCCGCACCAGGATGGGCTGCATGATGCCCTGGACCTTGATGGATTCGGCCAGCTCGTAGAGCGCGCCCTCGTCCATGCGGGTGCGCGGCTGGTACTGGCCGGCGACCATGTCTTCCAGCCGCAGCGAGGCCGGCAGGCCCGGGCTGTTGGCGCTGATGCTGGCGTTCTCGGCGTCGCTGGCGCTCTCGCTGACCTTGGGGCCCAGCAATGCTTCCAGTCCGCGGCCCAGGCCTTTGGGTTTTTTTGTGACCATGGTTTTCTATTCCTTCAATCCGTCAATGTTGTGATGTATGGCGCAGTGTTATTGGGGCGTGAGGCTGCCGCCCAGGGACTGCAGCACGCCGCGCCACAGGGCGTCGCGCTCTTCGTAAGGTTGTGCGTCCTGCTTGCCGCTGGCGTATTCCCAGGCCGAGGTCAGCACCAGTACGATGCCGGTGGAGGGCTGCACATAGACCGTCTGGCCGTGGATGCCCTGCATGGCGAAGGTGCGCGACCGCATGGGCATGAGCCAGAACTGGTAGCCGTAGCCGAAGTAAGGCGTGGCCGTGCGCGGCTTGAAAGCCTGCGGCTGGCGCGTCGCGTCGGTGGCGTCCAGCAAATACTCCACCGGCAGGACCTGCAGCGCGCCAGGCTTGCCGGTGGCTTTGTCGATGGCGCGGCCGTCATTGGCCAGCAGCTGGCCCAGGCGCGCCCAGTCGCGCAGGCTGGCGTTGAAGCCTCCATAGGACTGCTCCTGCCCGTCGGCAAAGACGCGCCAGAAGGCGTCGTGCTCGGCGCCCATGGGTTTCCAGATCCACTCGGTGGTGAGCTCGGACATGTTCTTGCCGGCGGCGGCCACCACCACGCGGCCCAGCACGTCGGTCTCTGAGCCGGCGTAGACAAATTTTTCGCCGGGCGGCGAGTGGCGGTCGGTGATGGACTTCAGCACATCCACCGGTTTGCCCGCGCCGGGCGCACCGGCGCCGGCACGCGAGAGGCGCGCGATGTCGTCCTTGCCGTCATAGCGCTCGGTAAAAGTGAGGCCCGAGCTCATGCGCAGCAGCTGGCGCAGGGTGGTCGCGCCATAGGGGCTGCCGGCGAGTTCCTTGGCGTATTTCTCAGCCGGGTCGTCGAGCGAGGCGATCAAGCCCAGCGAGAGCGCCTTGCCGACCAGCAGCGAGGTGACGCTCTTGGCCATGGAGAAGGACAGAAAGCGCGCGTCGTCCTTGCGGCCGTAGCGGTAGTGTTCGGCGACGATCTCGCCGTTTTTCAGCACCAGCAGGCCGGTGGCACGCTGGCGGTCCAGGTAGTCGGCCAGCGTGTAATTGGTGTTCTTGTAGCGGTAGCTGATGGACGCGGGGCTGGCCGCACGCGGCAAGGGACTGGCCTCAGCCGGGTGCGCCACAGCGCGGACCTGCACACCGGCCACCTTGTCCATGGCCGACCAGGAGCCGATGCGGTAAGGGTTGCTGTACCAGGTGCTGGCGTTGCCCAGCGGGTAGCCCTGCGATTTGCCAAGCAGCTCTTCATCGGGCTCGGCATGCAGCGCGGGGCAGGCGAGCGAGGCGGCCACGGCCAGTGCGGTGGCCGCCAAGTGAGAACGAGAGCGGGCGAATAAGCGGGGCAAGGGCATGGGTTCTCTTGTCATGAATGGCTGCGTGGGAGAGAAGCAGGCAGTGCTTGAAGGCGCTGCAATTTTTCAAACGCCTCGGGCCAGTCGCCCAGGCCGCTGTCGGCATTGAGGTGGCCGCGCGGCCCGGCTTCAACAAGCTCGGCGCCCCAGGCCGCGGCGAACCGGCGGGCACGCTCGGGCGCGCAAAACGGATCGTCGCCGCTGCAGAACACCATGGCGGAAAAGGGCAGCTTGCGCAGCGGCACGGGCGCCCAGCCCGGCAGCATCTGGCACACGTCCTCGCGCTCCACATCGGGCGGCGCGACCAGCAGCGCGGCCTTGACACGATGGCTGTTGCGCGAGTGCGAGGCCCATGCGGCGGTGAGCATGCAGCCCAGGCTGTGCGCGACCAGCACGGCCGGCTCGTCGCAAGCCAGCAGCACCTCTTCAAGCCGCGCGCTCCAGTCGCCGCGCAGCGGCCGCATCCAGTCGTGCTGCTCGACCCGCGTATAGCCGTGCGCCTTCTCCCAGCGGCTTTGCCAGTGGCCGGGGCCGCTGTTTTGCCAGCCGGGGAGTATCAGGACGTTGCGGGGGTTCATCGCTTGGCGGATCAGTTTGCTATAAATTCAGTAGCAACAGGAGGCCTGTTTACAGGCACTTCTGATGCACCCGATTTACATCGCCTTGATGCGGTCGACCATCTCTTCGGCGAAGGTGATGAAAGCCTGCGCGCCCCTGGAGGAAGGATCGAACACCACGCCGGGCAGGCCGTAGCTGGGCGCTTCGGCCAGGCGCACATTGCGCGGGATCACGGTGTTGAAAACCTTGTCGGCGAAATGCTCCTTGAGCTGGTCGCTGACCTGCTGCTGCAGGGTGATGCGCGGGTCGAACATCACGCGCAGCAGGCCGATGATCTGCAAATCCTTGTTGAGGTTGGCATGCACCTGCTTGATGGTGTTGACCAGGTCGGTCAGGCCCTCGAGCGCGAAGTACTCGCACTGCATGGGCACGATGACGCCGTGCGCGCAGCACAGGCCATTGAGCGTCAGCATGCTGAGCGAAGGCGGGCAATCGATGAGCACGAAGTCGTACTGGCTGTCGACTTCGGCCAGCGCGAGCTTGAGGCGTTTTTCGCGGCGCTCGACATCGACCAGTTCGACCTCGGCGCCGGCCAGTTCGCGGTTGGCGCCCAGCACGTCATAGCCGCATTTGTCGCTGTGCACGCGCGCCTCCAGCACCGAAGCCGATTCGAGCAGCACGTCGTAGACCGTCATTTCCAGCTTGCGCTTGTCCACGCCCGAACCCATGGTGGCATTGCCCTGAGGGTCCAGGTCGATCATCAACACCCGCTGGCCGACTTTTGCCAGCCCCGCTGCCAGATTCACCGTGGTGGTGGTCTTGCCCACCCCGCCCTTTTGGTTGGCAACGCAGAATATTTTGGCCATGTGTGTTTTTAGTTTTTGTTCGGAAGAGGACGCGAAATGCGATGGCGGCTTATTTGGAGACCGCTAGCTTGAGGCCGAAGCCGATCAGGAAGATACCGGCCAGCTTGTTCAGGACCGCCGTGATTTTCGGGTTGGCGCGTATGCGCTCGGCCAGGTGGTAGGTGATCATCACCGAGCACAGGCCGTACAGAAAGGTCAGCCCGGCAATCGTGGCCGCCATCACGGCAAAGGTCTTCAGGCCCTGGTGCTGGGCCGGGTCCACGAACAGCGGGAAGAAAGCCATGTAAAAAACAATCGCCTTGGGATTGAGCAAGGTGATCAACAGGGCCTGGCGGAAGTAGTGACGCGGCTTGATGTTGAGCAAGGGCGCATCGCCGGGTTTGGCCACCAGCATCTTGATGCCCAGCCAGGCCAGGTAAATCGCCCCGGCCCACTGGACGATGTGGAACGCCGTGGGGTACGCCGCCATGATGGCCGACACGCCGGCCACCGCCGCCCAGAGCAACACCTGGTCGCCGGCGATGACGCCAAAGGTCGCGCCCAGGCCGCCGGCAATACCGCCCTTGCTGGTCGAGGTGATCAGCGCGAGGTTGCCCGGGCCGGGAATCAGCAAAAACACAATGATGGCGACGACAAAAGCGCCGTAGTCGGCAATGCCGACGAATGAGCCCAACATGGAGGTTCTCCAGAAAGTAGAGAAAAGAGAGAGGAACCGAGTTTACGACAGGGGTGTGCCGCCCCAATGCCAAATCAGCCGATCAGGGCCGATTCGGTGCTCGAGACGGTTTCTTTTTGTGCCCGAACAACGGACAGGGCAGGATCGCCCTCCCCCAACAACCGCCCAGCCGGGTTCAGGGAGCGGTCTTTTTCTGCATCCAGACAATGCAGCGCTCGGCATCCAGCCTAGGCACCTGCAGCTGTTCCACGTGAAACACCTCGGTGCCGACCGGCAAGGCCGCGATTTCCTCGGCCGGGTGTTTGCCTTTGAGGGCCATCCAGACACCTTTGGGCGCCAGGGCATTGACCGACCAATTGCTGAAATCAGCCAGCGAGGCAAAGGCCCGGGAGCAGATCACCTCAAATGGCGTGGCAATGGTTTCGACCCGGGCATGCAATCCCGAGAGATTGGGCAGCTTGAGCGCCAGCGCCGCCTGCTTGATAAAGGCGGCTTTTTTGGCGACCGTGTCCACGCAGGTCACGGCCACTTCCGGGCAGCAGATCGCAATCACCACTCCGGGCAGGCCGGCGCCGGAGCCCACGTCCAGCAATCTGGCGCCCTGCCCCAGCCCGGCTTTTTGCAGGTGGCGGCGCAGCGGAAGCACCGCGGCCAGGCTGTCCAGCAGGTGGTGGGTCAGCATTTCCGCCGGGTCACGCACCGCCGTCAGGTTGTAGACCTTGGTCCATTTGCCAATCAGGTCCTGGTAATCCAGCAACTGGCCGACCTGTACATCGCCCAGGTCCAGCTGCAGCGCCTTCAGGCCAGCGCGCAAATCCTGTTCACCGGCCCGCATCAGGCTTTGGCTTTTTCGTTGGCGGCGTCGGCTGCCTGCAGCGGAACCGTGTTTTTCCACAGGTTCTTTTTCAGATGAACCAGCAGCAGGGACACGGTGGCCGGCGTGATGCCCGAGATGCGCGAGGCCATTCCCA
Source organism: Polaromonas sp. P1_A2 (assembly GCF_056406895.1). Classification (NCBI taxonomy): domain Bacteria; kingdom Pseudomonadati; phylum Pseudomonadota; class Betaproteobacteria; order Burkholderiales; family Comamonadaceae; genus Polaromonas; species Polaromonas sp. P1_A2. The sequence continues at coordinate 182,873 of NZ_JBFTZI010000004.1, forward strand.
GGGTTTCCGGCCTGTGCTTGGCCAGGGTCTGGCGCGCCTCAAAACTCAGGGCCGAAACCTGCAGGTAGTCCAGGTCGGCCGGCAGTTTGAGGTTTTCATAGTGGGCGGCGCGCTCGACCTCGGTCTTTTGCAGGTCTATGTAGCCGGCGTACTTGGCGGTGATTTCGATCTGCTCGATCACGCTTTTGGCCAGGTCATCGCTGGCCGCGGCTTCGGCCGCCAGTTCGGGGTTGGCGTACTTGCCCTCCTCCAGCGACATCAGCCCGGCATAGTTCACGTCGGGGCGGCGCAGCAGGTCCAGCAGGTTGTACTCCCGCTCAATCGACTTGCCCAGCACGCGCTCGGCCTCGGCCGCCGGCAGGTTGTTGGGGTTGACCCAGATCGCCCTGAGCCGGGCTGTTTCACGTGAAACCGTGTCGCGTTTGCGGTTGAAGGCGTCCCAGCGGGCGTCGTCGACCAGGCCCAGTTCGCGGCCTTTTTCGGTGAGGCGCATGTCGGCGTTGTCCTCGCGCAGCATCAGACGGAACTCGGCCCGGCTGGTGAACATGCGGTAAGGCTCGGTCACGCCCTTGGTGATCAGGTCGTCGACCAGCACGCCCAGGTAGGCTTCGTCGCGCTTGGGCAACCAGGCTTCTTTACCCTGACACTGCAGCGCGGCATTGATGCCGGCGAACAGACCCTGGGCTGCCGCCTCTTCATAACCGGTGGTCCCGTTGATCTGGCCGGCAAAGAACAGGCCGCCGATCGCCCGGGTTTCAAAGCTGGACTTGAGCGCCCGCGGGTCGAAGTAGTCGTACTCGATGGCATAGCCGGGCCGCAGGATGTGGGCGTTTTCCATGCCGGCCATGGAGCGCACCAGGTCGTACTGGATGTCGAAAGGCAGGCTGGTCGAGATGCCGTTGGGGTAGATCTCGTGGGTGGTCAGGCCCTCGGGTTCCAGGAAAATCTGGTGGCTGTCCTTGTCGGCGAAGCGGTTGATCTTGTCTTCCACGCTGGGGCAGTAGCGCGGGCCGACGCCGTCTATCTTGCCGGTGAACATGGGGCTGCGGTCAAAACCGGAGCGGATGATCTCGTGGGTGCGCTCGTTGGTATGGGTGATCCAGCACGGCACCTGGCGCGGATGGGCGATGTGGCCGCCCATAAAACTGAACACCGGCACCGGCCCTTCGATGCCGCCGGGCATACCGTCCCCGGGCTGCTCTATGCATTTGCTGAAGTCAATCGTGCGGCCGTCTATGCGCGGGGGCGTGCCGGTCTTGAGCCGGCCCTGCGGCAGCTTGAGCTCCTTGAGCCGGCTGGACAGCGACACCGCCGGCGGGTCGCCCGCCCGGCCCGCCGAGTAATTGTTCAGGCCCACATGGATCTTGCCGTCCAGAAAAGTCCCGGCCGTCAGCACCACGGTGCGCGAGCGGAACTTGATGCCCACCTGGGTGACGGCGCCGACCACCCGGTCGCCCTCCACCATCAGGTCGTCGACCGCCTGCTGGAACAGCCAGAGATTGGGCTGGTTCTCCAGCCTGCGGCGAATCGCCGCCTTGTACAGAATGCGGTCGGCCTGGGCCCGGGTGGCGCGCACGGCCGGGCCCTTGGAGCTGTTCAGGATGCGGAACTGGATGCCGCCTTCGTCGGTGGCCAGCGCCATCGCACCGCCCAGGGCGTCCACTTCCTTGACCAGGTGGCCCTTGCCTATGCCGCCTATCGAAGGGTTGCAGCTCATCTGGCCCAGGGTCTCGATGTTGTGCGAGAGCAGCAAGGTCTTGCAGCCCATGCGGGCCGAAGCCAGGGCGGCCTCGGTGCCGGCATGGCCGCCGCCGACCACGATCACGTCAAATTCTTGGGGGTAAAACATATCCAACCTTCAGGTCTCTCGACCACTACTGACTATTAACTCTCGATCAATTCGGTGGCCAGGCCCATGCCGCGTGCCACCTGCGCCTGGCGCCTGTCCGCCGTGACAAACAGGTCCACGCGGCTGGCCAGCGCGCTGCCCACATGCAGCGCGTCCATGCCGCGCAAAGGGCCCTGCTCCATCGCCGCAAAGGCAAACCGCTCCACATGCGCGTCCAGCGGCACCAGGGTCATGTCGGCCACGTCGCGCTGCGCCGCCGCCCAGGCCCGGTCAAATTCAGGGGCCGGCAGGCTGCCGTCACGCCGGCGCCGCAGCAGCGCCGAGGCTACCTCGGTCTTGCAGTGCGCGGCCACCAGCAACTCACTGGCCGCCTCGAACAACATCAGCACCCGGTCACGCCCGGCTTCGCTGGCGTAGCGTTTGGTCAGCGCCGAGGCGTCGAACATCAGCCGCGCTTCGCCGTCGCGCGCCACCACCCGGGTGGCGGAAACAGCCTGCGGCGCATAAGCGGCTTGCGCCCTCTTCACCATGGCGATTCATTCCGTTCGTCCAGCACCGCCTGCGACAGCGACACGCCGGGCGGCAGGACCACAGGTTCAAACGGCTTTTTCCAGCTCGGTACTTTGGCGGCGTCTTCTTCGGCCTTCAGGGGCACAAGCTCGGCCACCGGTTTGCCGTGCCGAAGTATGCGGACGGTTTCACCCTGCTCCACCAGGTCGATCATGGCGGAGGCATTGGCGCGAAACTCGCTGAGTGGAATGGTATGCATTTTGTACAAATTTCAATGTTTTGTACATTTTAGCGGGTTTGTGCTTGCAAGCCGCTCCACACGCAGTTTTTCACCTTACGGCCTGTGGTGAAATCGGACGCATGAACGCCCCCCAAAAACTCCTGATCTTCGCCGGCAGCACCCGCCAGAACTCCTACAACCGCAAGCTGGCCCATGTCGCGGCCGGCCTGGCGCGCGCCAGCGGCGCCGAAGTCACCCATATCGAACTGGCGGACTTCGACATTCCCATGTACAACGCCGACCTTGAGGCCAAGGGCACGCCGCCCGACGTCATGAAGCTCAAGCAGATCATGTACGAGCACCCGGCCTGGATCATCTGCTCGCCCGAATACAACGGCAGCTACACCGCGCTGCTCAAGAACACCATCGACTGGGTGTCCAGCCCCGTCAAGAGCGAGCCGGCCTGGCACGACGGCTTCAAGTCCTTTACCGGGAAGGTGGTGGGCGTGCTCAGCGCCTCGCCCGGCGCGCTGGGCGGCCTGCGCTCGCAAAGCCACCTGGTGCCGCTGCTGCTCAACGCACAGTGCTGGGTCGCGCCCAAGGCCTTTGCCCTGAGCCGCGCCGGCGATGCCTTTGATGCCGAGGGCAAACTGGTCCACGAAGCCAGCCTGCAGAACGTGCAGGCCGTGATCGACCAGGTGCTGTTCGCCTCGCAACGCCTCGCAGCATGATCACGCGCCCGGGCCGCTGGTTGTGCAGTCTGGCGGCCTGTTGCCTCGCCTCATGCACTTATGCCATGGAGGTGGAGATCAGGGAGCCTTTTATCTTTCTGTCGGGCAAGGTGACCGGCAATGAGCAACGGATCTTGGCTGCCGCAGTAGAGGAGCACCCCGGTATCACGACGGTGGTGCTCAAAAACTCTTCCGGCGGGGATGCCCGGGCCGGGTATGCCACCGGCGAATACATCCGCGAAAAAGGCCTGGCGACTTTGTTATCGGGCTATTGCCGTTCTTCCTGTTCACGCATGTTTCTTGGCGGCAAAATACGCGCCTACTCCGACGACCAGCCCCTCGAAAAAACCGCCGTGGCCTTCCATGGCAACTACGCGCAGGACGGCAGCTTGCAGCAGGCGCGCATGCCGGCGTTGAAAGCCTGGATCATCAAATACAGCGACGGCAAAGCCAACCCGGAGCTGGTTGAGCAGTGGGTCAGCCTGCCCAACCGGAACGGCTTTGCGTATTTCTATCACCCGCAGGTGCCGGGCATAGGCCCCGAGGGTGTGATGCTGTGCCAGGGAAGCGAAGACGCGAAACTGCGCAAGGAACTGTGCGCAAAACCGCAACAGGGTGATGCGCTGGCCAACGGGATCGTGACCACGCTGGAAATCGCAAAAATACCCCGGTGACCGTCACGTTAATTTGTAGCCAGCATCCGTGCCCGCTCCATCGCCGCGGCCTTCGTCACCGCCAGGTCATCGGGCGGCACCAGCGTCGGCGCGGCGCTGATTTCCGCCTCGACCGCAATATCCAGAAAACGCAGCCAGCGCCGCATATACGGCTTCTGGAAATCCGAATCGTCCTCCTCGGGCCGCAGCGGATAGGCGCCGGCGCTTGAATACACCAGCGTTGCCCTCTTGCCGGAAAGCAGGGCCTGGTAACCGGCCTGCCGCGACCAGGACCAGTTCTGTCCCGGCAAGGTCACCACATCGATGAAATGCTTGAGCCGGTAGGGGATGCCGAAATTCCACATCGGCAGGCTGAAGAGGTAATGGTCGGCCGCGTTGAAGCGCCGTGACAGCGCCACCGCACGCGCCCACAGCGCCTGCTGCGGCGCCGTCGCGTTCTGCGCGCGCAGCACGGCGAACTTGGCGGCGATCATCTCGGCGTCAAAGGGCGGCAAGTCGATGTCCCAGACATTGACGGCGTCCACCGTGTCCCCGGGATGCGCCTCGCGCCAGGCATCCAGCCAGGCAGCGGCGACGGCACTCGATGTTGATGCGGCCCGCATGGGCGACGCTTCTATATAGAGCAGATGGGTCATAGGGCTTCTCCTTGCAGGGGGCCCCTCACGCCGCGCCGTCCAGCAGGCGCAAGCCCACCATGCCGGCCACGACAAACGCCACGCACAGCAAGCGCAGCGGCGTGGCGCTTTCGCCCATCCAGAGGATGCCGATCACGGTCACGCCGACCGAGCCTATGCCGGTCCAGATCGCGTAAGCCGTGCCCACCGGCAAGGTCTTGACGGCATGCGTCAAAAAGAAAATGCTGGCGCCGGCCGCGGCCACGCCCAGTACGCTGGGCAAGAGCCGGGTCCAGCCCTGGGAGGATTTGAGGAGCAAAGCCATCGCGATTTCGACAATGCTTGCGGCGAGCAGGTAGAACCAGGCCATGGGGAGTCTTTCTTTTAAAGAACGGGGTTAAAGATTGAAGAGCCGCCAGCTTAGGTTTACGATTACCCATAGGCAAGTACGCACCTTCTGGTAACCATGACAATTCCCGACGCGCCCGACACCGATTCCTCCACTGTGTTTAGCCAGGCCTGCCCCTCGCGCCAGGCGCTGGAGCTGGTCGCCAGCAAATGGGCGCTGCTGGTGATCCCGGCGCTGGCCGGCGGGCCGGTGCGCAACAACGAACTGATGCGCAAGATAGAAGGCATCTCGCAAAAAATGCTGACGCAGACCCTCAAGGAGCTGGTGCGCAACGGCCTGGTGCTGCGCTTTGACCGCCAGACCGTGCCGCCCCATGTGGAATACCAGCTCAGCACCTTGGGCCAGTCGCTCAGCGAAACCCTGATCCCGCTGGACAACTGGGCCGAGCGCAACCACCAGAACCTCAAGGCCGCGCGCGAACGTTTCGACGCATCCTTCAACTAGCCACGCGAGCAAGCAGGGTTAGCCTCATTAGCGGAATCACGTAGCGGCCCGCCGCAAGTACGGTCCTATATTGGGCCAACGACAACGATACGGAGACATTCATGAAACTCACCAACACGCGCCGCGGCGCATTGCAGTTCGGCCTCAAGGCCGGCGGCGCACTCGCCGCCGTCTCGGCCTTTCCGGGGCTGCTCCATGCGCAAGCCGGCTGGCCCAGCAAACCGATACGCCTGCTCGTGCCCTTCGCGCCCGGCGGCAGCTCTGAAATCGTCGCGCGCTCGGCCGCCAACGAACTCAGCAAAAGCCTGGGCCAGAACGTCTTCGTCGAGAACAAGCCCGGCGCCAGCGGCAACATCGCGATGCAGGAATGCGCGGCCTCCACCGACGGCCACACCATCATCCTGGGCCACATCGGCACCATGGCGGTCAATCCCTTTATCTTCGACAAGCTGCCCTTCGACACCAACAAGGACTTCAAGCCCATCTCGCTGCTGGCCAAGGTGCCCAGCCTGTACGTGATCAATTCCAGCGTGCCCGCCAACAACCTCAAGGAATTCATCGCGCTGGCCAAGTCCAAGCCCGGCCAGCTCAATTACGGCTCGGCCGGCAACGGCAGCGCCGGCCACCTGGCCTTTGAATACCTGAAGATGGCCACCGGCATCTTCGTGCTGCACGTGCCCTACCGCGGCACCGGCCCGCAGCTCACCGATTTGCTGGCCGGCCGGCTCGAAGCCGCCAGCGTGGGCGCGCCCGCCATCCTGGCCCACATCAAGTCCGGCAAGCTGCGCTGCATCGCCACCGGCACCAAGGAGCGCCTGCCCCAGCTGCCCGACGTGCCCACGGTCGCCGAAAGCGGCTACCCGGGCTTTGAGATGACGCAGTGGTACGGCCTCAACGCGCCGTCCAACATGCCGCAGGCCAACATAGACCGCATCGCCGAAGCCTGCAACAAGGCCATGCGCAACCCGCAGGCCACCGAACGCCTGCGCGGCGACACAGCCCAGCCCGTGGGCGACACGCCGGCGCAGTATGGCGCCTTTATCAAGACCGAGCAGGCGCGCTGGAAACTGGTCGCCGACCGGGCGAAAATCAAGCCCGATTAAGCGGCCCGCCGCATTCCCATTCTTCCCAACCGCGAGCCATCCCCATGAACTGCCGCCCCGGCTGCGGCGCCTGCTGCATCGCGCCGTCCATCAGCTCCGCCATCCCCGGCATGCCGCAGGGCAAACCGGCCGGCGTGCGCTGCGTGCAGCTTGATGAGAACAACCGCTGCCTGATCTTCGGCCGGCCCGAGCGGCCCGCCGTCTGCGGCCAGCTCATGGCTTCGGTGGAGATGTGCGGCAGCGATGCGGGCGCCGCCATGCTCTGGCTGGGCCGGCTCGAAAGCGATACACGGCCCGGCCCGCGCTAACCCGCGCTAGCCCAACCTAAGGCGACACATTGCCCAGCGCCTCCAGCCGCGCGGCCGAGACAATCTCTATGCGCCGGTAACGCAGCGCGATCGCGCCCACGGCCACCATGGCCTTGAGCTCCACCGACAGCGTCTGCCGGCTGATGCCCAGCATCATGGCCAGCGCCTCCTGCGACACCGGCACCGCCGGCCTGGCCTTGGGCGCCATGGTGGCGTCGCCGCGCGCCAGCAGCAGCAGGCGGCGCGCCACGCGCGCGCGGGTCGAGCGCAGCGCTGCGTCCTCCACCATGCCGTAGAGCGAGCGCACGCGCGCCGCCAGCAGCCCCGCCACCGCGCGCGCGAAGGGCGCGCCCTCCATCAGCGCGGCAAAAGCGGCCTGCGGCACCACCAGCACCTCGGCCACCGACAGCGCCGTGGCATCGTGGGTGCGCGGCTCACCGTCCATCAGCGAGATCTCGCCAATCCAGTTGCCGGCCTCCAGCACCACCAGGATGGCCTCGCGCCCGTCCTCGCGCAGTGAAGAGATCTTGAGCAGCCCGCCCAGCAAGCCGTAAAAGCCGCCGGGCGCATCCCCCTGGCGAAACAGCATCTCGCCGGGCCGAAGCCGCAGCAGCTCGGCCGAGCCCAGCAGCGCCTGCCTGTCGGCCAGGGGCAGCGCGCCAAACCAGGGGTTGGCCGACATGCGGTCCAGCAAGGAAGAAGGCGAGGCTGTCGCGAGAACGATAGGCATGCGGGCAATTGTCAAATTTTTGACAGTTCGCCGTCAAGCACGGACGTATCGTGCACCTGAGTTCAGTAAAACAATTACCTCGGAGACAAACCCCATGCACATCCCCTCCCTCAAGGAAGTCGTCAGCGCTGAAGAATGGCAATTGCGCTGCGACCTCGCCGCCTGCTACCGCCTGGTCGCGCTCTACGGCTGGAGCGACCTGGTCTTTACCCACATCAGCGCCAAGCTGCCCGAGTCGGTCTCCGGCGCCGGCAACCATCACTTCCTGATCAACCCCTACGGCCTGATGTTCGACGAGATCACGGCCTCCAGCCTGGTCAAGGTCGACGGCCAGTGCAACAAGGTGATTGACTCGCCCTTTCCGGTGAACCCCGCCGGTTTTGTGATCCACAGCGCGGTGCACGAGGCGCGCGCCGATGCCGGCTGCGTGCTGCACACCCACACGCGCGCCGGCGTGGCCGTGAGCGCCCAGCAGTGCGGCGTGCTGCCCATCAGCCAGCAATCGACCTTTGTGCTGGCGTCGCTGGCCTATCACGAGTACGAAGGCGTGGCCTTTCGCGACGAAGAGAAGCCGCGCCTGCAGGCCGACCTCGGCAAGGCCAATTTCCTGATGCTGCGCAACCACGGCCTGCTGGTCGTGGGCAAGACGATTGCCGACGCCTTCCTCAGCATGTACACCTTCGAGAACACCTGCCGCATCCAGCTCGACGCGCAGGCCGGCGGCCCGCTGACCGAGGTCAACCCGCTGATCGTCAAGGGCGTGGCCGAAGCCATGCGCGTGCAGACCGGCGGCATGGGCGGGGCGTTTGTCTGGCCCTCGCTGATCCGCAAGCTCGACAAACTCGATGAAAGCTACAAGTCATGAGCGGCTCCCCCATCGTCGCGCAGCTGCTGGTGGCGGCCCTGGCCCTGGTCATGCTGGGCCTGGGCCTGACGCTCAAGGTCGAGGACTTCACCCGCCTGCTCAAATACCCCAAGGCCGTGTTGGTGGCGCTGGTGCTGCAGGTCATCGTGCTGCCCATCGCCTGCTACGCCATCATCGTGCTGCTCAATGTGCCGCCGCTGTTCGCCGTGGGCCTGATGCTGCTGGCGGCCTCGCCCGGCGGCATTTCGGCCAACCTGTTCAGCCACCTGTTCGGCGGCAACGTCGCGATGAACATCTCGCTGACCGCCATCAACACCCTGCTGTCCATCGTCACCATGCCGCTGATCGCCAACTGGGCCATCAACACCTTCGCCAAAACCGGCCAGGTCGTGCCGCTGCAGTTCGGCAAGGTGGTGGAGGTCATCCTCATCGTGCTGGTGCCGGTGGCCATTGGCATGTGGCTGCGCACCGTCAGGCCCGGCTGGGCCGCGCGCAGCGAGAACCCGACCAAGGTCTTCAGCATCATCGTGCTGGTCGTGGTGGCCGTGGGCGCGGTCGTCAAGGAATGGCAGGCGCTCAGCAGCGGCTTCGCGGCCATAGGCCCGGCCGTGCTGGCCTTCAACCTCGTGAGCCTGCTGGCGGGTTATTACGTGTCGCGGGCGACCGGCCTGGACAAGCCCATTTCCACCGCCATCAGCTACGAGATCGGCATCCACAACGCGACGCTGGCCATCTTCATCGCGCTGGCCGTGCTGAACAACTTCCAGCTGGCCCTGCCGGCGGCCATCTATTCCTTCAGCATGTACCTCACGGCCACGCTGTTCGGGCTGCTGGTGCTCAGGCGAAAGCGCGAGCCGGTGCCCGTGAAGGCGCCGGCCTAGGCGCTCACCACGGTCAGCTGGGGCGGCGCCTGCGAGGCGCCGGGCGGGCGCGGCGGCATGTCGCCCTCCTCCACCGTCAGCTCCTTGCGCGTCATGCGCACGTCGCCGAAGATGGTGGCGAAGGCCACGTCCTTGGCGTCGCGCCCCGTCCCCACGCGCACCAGCCGGTCTATGGGCGCCATGCGCGTCGGGTCGAAAATCACCCAGCGGCCCTCCAGCCAGGCTTCGAACACCGCGTGGAAATCCTCCGGCGGCTCTTCGAAGTGCACATAACCCACGACCAGCCGCGCCGGGATGTTGAGGGCGCGGCACATGGTGATGCCCAGGTGGGCGAAATCGCGGCACACGCCCGCGCGCTGCACAAACACCTCCTGCGCAGAGGTCGTGGAGTCGCTGAAGCCGGGCAGGTAGTTGATCGATTCGTGGATCCAGCTTTCGATGGCACGCACCCGGCCTATGCCGGGCGGCAGCTGGCCGAACAGCTGCTGCGCCGCGCGGCTCATCACGTCGGATTCGCAATAGCGGCTGGGCATCAGGTAGCGCAGCACATCGTCGGGCACGCCGGTCACCGGCGTTTCCTCCAGGTGCAGCGGGACGGGCGCGGGATGCAGTTCCACGCGTGTGCGGTAGTTGACCGAGAGCAGCCCCTTGGGCGCATCCAGGCGTATGAAACGGTTGCCGCTGCGCTCGTCGCAGAAGTTGCGTACCTTCATGCTGGGCGTGATGGTCAGGCGCTCCTCCACCACATGGTGGCCTTCATGGAAAGCCGTCTCGATATTGAACAGGAAGTGCGCGGGGCTGCCGACTTCGTATTCCAGCAGGGATTCGATCAGGGCGGTGTGCATGGCTCAGGCGCGGGCCGTCACAGGCGGGTCCGATGGTCCGGACTGCCGCGGCGCGGCTGGGCAAACCAGTTCTGGCAGGTCACAAACACAATGCGCGCGGCACGCTCCAGCACGTCGGCCGAAGGCTGGGCGCGCCGGCGTGCACGCAGGCGATTGATCAGCAGGAACTCGGCAATGCTGGCCTGGAAAGTGATCTTGCGTTTTGCGACAGCCGGGGGCGCGCTCGCCGGCGCAAGCGGCCCAGACCAGGGATGGAACAGCCGCTGCCGAAAGCGCGACGCCAGCGATGCCGGCGGCGCGGCGGCGCTATCCATTTTTTGTGGCGCCATCTACTTGAGCACCTTGTTCACCGCGCCCACGCCCAGGGCAGCCAGCAGCAGGAAGATGACCGCCAGGATCAGGAACAGCCCGAACAGGATCTTGGCGATGCCGGCGGCGCCCGCCGCCACGCCGCCGAAGCCGAGGGCGCCGGCAATCAGTGAAATCAGCGCAAAAATAATCGCGTACTTGAGCATCTTGGCCTCCTGTGCAAGGTAGGTCGGCCCGGTTTATGCGCGAATCGGCATGCCAGCCGGGGCCGGGACGGCCGCGACAAGGTGCCGCAGCGAATCTTCATGCTAAAAGTGCGCCGGCCCCTGCCCCATCAGCAGCACCCGCCAGGCGCTGTAGGACAAGGGCGCGGCGGCGCCGGCTTGCTATGTTTTTAGCAGCGCAACAGCCCCAAGGCATCGGGGCTGCTGGGCTTACTTGCCAAACAGGCTGCGAAAGCCCTCACCCACGCGATCGCCCAGGTTGGCGCCCGCGCCGGTGCCCACGCCGGGCAGCAGCGCCGTGCCTATGGCCGCACCCAGCAGGGCCGAGCGCGACAGCGTGACCTCGGGGTTGTCCAGGGTGCCGCCCACCGTCAAGGGCACACCCACCGCGCCGCCTATGGCGCTGCCCAGCTTGCTGTCGCCGGCCACGTTCACGCTCACGCGCCCGCTCAGTACCTTGGCCGGCGAGATGGCGACATTGCCGGTCGCGCTCAGCGCGCCCGAACTCGCCACCAGGTTGGTCAGCTGCGCCGACTTGCCCTGGGTGTTGACCTGCCCAGCCAAGGTGTCCAGCGGGGTCTGGCCGCCGCGGCTCAAGCCTATGGTCTTGACCGCCTTGGCCAGGTCCAGGCCGTGGATCACCGCGTCACGCACCGTGAACGTCGTCTGGCTCTGCAGCGCCTCCACCAGCGCGCCCGTGGTCACGGCCCGCGCATGCAGCGTGGTCGAGGCCTCCAGCCGGCCCGTCAGCGATTTGCTGGGCGCGGTCAGTGCCGACACTTCCACATCCCTGGTCTGCAGCTTGCCCTGCAGCGCCAGCTCTTCCCGCGCGGCCGCCGCCGGCACTTTCTTCAGGCCCAGCTTGCCTTCGACCTTGCCGCCGCCCACGTCCACGCGCAAGGCCCATTCGTCGCCTGCGTCGCCGGCCTTGGGCTCCTCGCGCTTCAGGTGGGCTTCCAGGCCCTGCAGGTTGCCCTTGATGAGCTTGAGCGAGACCTTGTCGGGCAGGCCGTCGTCGCCCAGCGCGGCTTCGGCATTCACCGTGGTGCGCGCGCCCGCGGCGCTGATCCAGGTCACCTCGTCCAGCACCGTGCGGCGCGGCAGCCAGTCCATGGAGGCCTGCCCTGGCGGCGCGGAAGGCGCGGCGGCCGCCGCCTGCGCAGGGGTTTTCTTCTTTTGCAGCAGGAGCAGCACCGCGTCTATGCCCTGCTGCGGCAGCACCGCCTTGCGCACCAGCAGGGTCGCCACCGCCAGCTTTCCCGTCAGCAGCGGCTGCCAGCGCGGCCGCACTTCCAGGCGCTCCAGCGTGAGGGGCGGCTTGCTTTTGATGGAAATGCCGCTCAAGGCCACCGCCGGCAGCGGCCAGACGTCCACGGCGACCCGGTCCAGCGCCACCGGCACGCCCAGCGCGGCCGAGGCCTCGCGCTCCACGCGCTGGCGGAAATCATCCGTGCTGACCCAGCGGTGCAGCGTGAAAGCCACCACCGCCAGCAACACCATCAAACCCAAGGCCAGGAACACCAGCCATTTGAAAACTTTTGCCATGCGGCTATTGTGGCGCGCCCATGGCCCGCTCCCGCAGCAAAAATCCGCCGATGCGGCTAGCATCAGGGGCTCTGCAACATTCCCGCCACACCCCAAAGGACGAGACACCATGAAGCTTTATTACTCCCCCGGCGCCTGCTCCCTCTCCCCGCACATCACGCTGCATGAGTCCGGCCTGAAGTTCGAGCACGTGGCGGCGCCCACCAAGACCCACCAGCTCGAAGACGGCACCGACTACTACACCATCAATCCGCTGGGCTATGTACCCCTGCTCGAGCTCGACGACGGCACGCGCATCGCCGAAGGCCCGGCCATCGTGCAGTACATCGCCGACCAGGTGCCCGAGAAAAAACTCGCGCCGGCCAACGGCACGCTGGATCGCTACAAGATGCAGTCCTGGCTGACCTTCATCGGCACCGAACTGCACAAGGGCTTCAGCCCGCTGTTCAACGCCGCCACGCCGGCCGAGTACAAAACCATCGTCATCGACAAGCTGCTGTCGCGCCTGAAGTGGGTCGACGGCCAGCTCGCCGGCAAGCAGTACCTGATGGGCGACAGCTTCAGCGTGGCCGACCCCTATCTTTTCACCGTCACCAACTGGGCGCCGCGCGTGGGCGTGGACATCTCGGGTTTCGCCAACCTGGCGGCCTTCCGTGAGCGCATGGCGGCCCGGCCTGCGGTTCAAGCAGCCATGAAGCACGAAGGCTTGACCAAGTAACACCCCCGTCCAGGCTCACTTCGTGTAGCTTGTTCCCCCCTCAAGGGGGCGGCGCCTGCGGCCCGGCAAAGCCGGTTCCGCGGCCCCTGCTGGTTCTATAGGCGGGGCTCCAAATACCACGGATTTAGCAACCCGTGTTGGGCAAGCCAATCGAAACAGGGCCAAACTGGCCCTGTTTTTATTCAGCCCTTCAGGACCCAAGCCATGCCCACCTTATTCGACTCCAACAAAGCCGGTGACCTCGTCCTCGCCAACCGCATCGTCATGGCGCCGCTCACGCGCAACCGCTCACCCAATGCCGTGCCGCCGGCCATCGCCCGGACCTATTACGCCCAGCGCGCCAGCGCCGGCCTGCTGATCACCGAGGCCACGGCCATCAGCCACCAGGGCCAGGGCTATGCCGACGTGCCGGGCCTCTACGGCAGCGAGCAGCTCGACAGCTGGAAAAAAGTCACCCACGCGGTGCATGAAAAAGGTGGCAAGATCGTCGTGCAGCTGTGGCATGTGGGCCGCGTCTCGCACAACAAGCTGCAACCCAATGGCGGCAAGCCGGTCGCGCCCTCGGCCATCACCGCCAAGACCAAGACCGTGCTGATCGAGGACGGCGTGCCGACTTTTGTCGAAACCTCGGAGCCGCGCGCGCTCGACCTCGGCGAAATCCCCGGCATCGTGCACACCTTCGCGGCGGCGGCGCGCAACGCGGTCGAGACCGCCGGTTTTGACGGCGTGGAAATCCACGGCGCCAACGGCTACCTGCTGGACCAGTTCCTCAAAGACGGCAGCAACCACCGCCGCGACGACTACGGCGGCAGCATCGAAAACCGCGCCCGCCTGCTGCTGGAAGTCACGCGCGCCGTGACCGACGCCGTCGGCGGCGGCCGCACCGGCATACGCCTGTCGCCCGTCACCCCCGCCAACGATGTGCACGACAGCAAGCCCCAGGCCTTGTTTGAATACGTGGTCAAGCAGCTCGCCAGCCTGAACCTGGCCTATGTCCACGTCATCGAAGGCGCCACGGGCGGGCCGCGTGAAATCGACGACCGGCCCTTTGACTACCCGGCGCTCAAGGCCGCCTACCGCAAGGCCGGCGGCAAGGGCGCCTGGATGGTCAACAACGGCTACGACCAGGACCTGGCTGAAAAAGCCGTGGCCGACGGCGCCGACCTCGTGGCTTTCGGCAAGCCCTATATCGCCAACCCCGACCTGGTGGAGCGCCTGCGCGCCAGGGCGCCGCTCAACACGCCCGACAAAAACACCTTTTACGGCGGCGGCGAAAAAGGCTACACCGACTACCCGGCGCTGTCGGCTTAAGTGCCGCGGGCCTGCGCCGCCAGGGCCAGGCCCTGGCGCGCGGCCTCCTTCGGGTCGGCCGCCAGCGTCACCGCGCTGACCACCGCCACGCCATCCACGCCGCAGGCCAGCACGCCCGGCATCAGCGCCAGCGAAATGCCGCCTATGGCCACCACCGGATAGGGCGCGGCATCCTGCGCCCATGACTTCAGGCGCTCCAGGCCCACAGGCTCATAAGGCATGACTTTGAGCGTGGTCGGGTAAATCGGACCTATCGCGAGGTAGGAAGGCTGCACCGCCTTGGCCCGTGCCAGTTCGGCCGGCGTGTGCGTGCTCAGGCCCAGGCGCAGGCCGGCCTTGCGCAGGGCCGCGATGTCGGCCGTGTCCAGGTCTTCCTGGCCCAGGTGCACGCCGTAAGCGCCGGCCTCCAGCGCCAGCGCCCAGTGGTCGTTGATAAAGACCTGTGCGCCCGGCACTTCGCGCCCGGCCGCCACCGCGGTGCGCACCTCCCAGGCGATCTCGTCAACATCGTGGTCCGCCGCCTTGATGCGCAGCTGGATCGTGCGCACACCCCAGCCCAGCAGGCGCCGCACCCAGGCGGCGTCGGGAACGACGGGGTAAAAACCGATGGGGCCGGTGAGGGGCTTAAAGGAATTCATGAGGGCCTCAAGGGGAATGCCAGAAGGGAACACCGACCGTGGGCGTCGAAGCCTGCGCCGCCGCGCGTTCGGGCATGGGTGTGGATTCATATGCGGCGCGGCCTGCCGCCACACCATCGGCAAAAGCGCGCGCCATGCGCACCGGGTCGCCCGCCTGCGCCACCGCGGTGTTCAGCAGCACGGCGTCAAAGCCCAGCTCCATCACCTGCGCGGCATGCGAGGGCCGGCCCAGGCCGGCATCGACCACCAGCACCGCATCGGGCAAACGCCGGCGCATGGTCTCCAGCGCATACGGGTTGAGCGGCCCGCGGCCCGTGCCAATCGGCGCGGCCCAGGGCATCACCGCCGCGCAGCCGGCCGCATGCAGGCGCTGCGCCATCACCAGGTCGTCGGTGGTGTAGGCGAACACCGCAAAGCCTTCTTTCACCAGCGTGGTCGCGGCTTCGAGTGTGGCCACCGTGTCGGGCTGCAGTGTGTAGTCGTCGCCTATGACCTCCAGCTTGATCCAGGGCGTGCCGAAAATCTCGCGCGCCATCTGCGCCAGCGTGACGGCCTCCTCGGCGCTGTGGCAGCCCGCCGTGTTGGGCAGGATGCGGCAACCCATGGCCTGCACACGCTGCCAGAAACTGTTGCCGCCGCCACTCTCGGGCTGCAGCCGGCGCAGGCCCACCGTCAGCACCTCGGTGCCGCTGGCGCGCACCGCGTCGGCCAGCACCTGCGGCGAAGGGTAATGCGAAGTGCCCAGGAAAAAGCGGCTGGACAGCGTGATACCAGCCACGGTCCAGGAGCTGCCGTGGGCGATAGGGGATGACGTGATGGACGTGTCCATTTAACCTCCTGTGATGGGGGTGACGATGTCTATGCGGTCGCCGTTATTCAGGACGCGCTCCGGCCACTGGGGGCGCGGCACAAAACTGTTGTTGATCGCGCAGGCAAACGCGCCTTGCAGCTGGTAGCCACGCGCCAGCAGCAAAGCCTGCAAGGTGGCTGCGTCGGTTTGAATGGTTTCGCCGTTCAGCGAAATGTTCAGTCTTGTCATGCCATCCATTTTCACTGCCCCAACAGTTGATGAACCAGGTCCTCGACCAGCGCCGGCGCGCACAGGTAGCCGTGGCGATACAGGCCGTTGATGTGCCACACGCCATGCCGCTGCGCAATCGTTGGGCGGTGATCATCGAGCGCCGGGCGCAAAGCCGCTGCCAGGCGCAGCACCCGCGCCTCGCCAAAAGCCGGGTGCAGGCTGTGCAGTGCACTGCCCAGCTCCAGCGTGGAGCGCAAGGTCACCGGCCCGGTGTCTTCCGACTCCAGCTCGGTCGCGCCGACCACAAACTGGTGGTTGGGGCGCGGCGCCACATACAGCTGGTAGCGCGGGTGCATCAGGCGCACCGGGCGCTGCAGGCTCACACCATCACATTCGACGGTCAGCACTTCGCCGCGCACACCGCGCAGCTGCGGCCAGCTGCCCTTCGCGCCCACGCCGCGCGCATCGACCGCCACATCCACATCGTAGGTTTGCCCGCCGCATTCAATATGGCCGTCTTTGACCGCATCGACCGCCCGGCCTTCAAGCCAGCTGCCGCCCAGCCGGTCTATCTCGGTCGCCAATGCGGCCATCCACTGGTCGTTGGCCAGCTGGCCCTCGCCGTCCAGCATCAAGCCATGGCCGAAGCGCCCGGCCAGCGCCGGCTCGGCCTGGGCCAGTGCAGCCGCGTCCAGCGTATGCACCTGGGCGCGCGCGGCTTCGGGCAGCTTGTGCAGCAGCAGGCCGGTGAAATGCGCCAGCGAACTCTGGTCGGGCGCATGCGCGACGACCAGCGTGCCCTCGCGCCGGAAATACACCGGCAGGCCCCGATCGGCCAGCTCGCTGATCCACTGCGGCCACAGCTGCATGGAGCGCTGGCCCAGCGCAAACACGGCCTCATCGGACACCGCAAGCTCGGCCAGCGGCGAGAGCATGGCCGCCGCCGTCATGGACGCCGTGGCCAGGTCGCCGCGCGCCCGCGCATCGAACAGGCTCACGCGGCAGCCGGCGCGCAGCAGGCGCCAGGCCAGCGTGCGGCCCGCCAGGCCCGCGCCTGCAATGCCGATGTGCAAACTATTCATTTCAAGAATAAATCTCGCTGCCGCCTTCGCGGAACTCCTTGGCCTTTTCCTCAAAGCCCGTCGCGATCTGCTTGATGGGAATGGTACCGGCGGCTGGCGCCAGCGTCGTCGTGGCCGGATTCAGCCGCGCGAATTCACGCACTTCCTGCGAAATCTTCATCGAGCAGAACTTCGGCCCGCACATGGAGCAGAAATGCGCGACCTTGGCGTTCTCCTTGGGCAGGGTTTCGTCGTGGTAGGCCATGGCCGTGTCAGGGTCGATTGCCAGGCGGAACTGGTCTTCCCAGCGGAACTCGAAACGCGCCTTGGACACCGCGTTGTCCCACATCTGCGCGCCCGGGTAGCCCTTGGCCAGGTCGCCCGCATGCGCGGCGATCTTGTAGGCGATCAGGCCCTGCTTCACGTCGTCGCGGTTCGGCAGGCCCAGGTGCTCCTTGGGCGTCACGTAGCACAGCATGGCCGTGCCGTACCAGCCGATGTTGGCCGCGCCCATGGCCGAAGAAATATGGTCGTAACCGGGCGAGATGTCGGTGATCAGCGGGCCCAGCGTGTAGAACGGCGCCTCGAAGCAGGCTTCGAGCTGCTTGTCGACGTTTTCCTTCACCAGCTGCAGCGGCACATGGCCGGGGCCTTCGATCATCACCTGCACGTCGTGCTTCCAGGCGATCTGCGTGAGCTCGCCCAGGGTGTGCAGCTCGGCAAACTGCGCTTCGTCGTTGGCGTCGGCAATCGAGCCGGGCCGCAGGCCATCGCCCAGCGAGAAGCACACGTCGTAGGCCTTCATGATCTCGCAGATCTCGTCAAAGCGCTCGTACAAAAAGCTTTCCTTGTGGTGCGACAGGCACCACTTGGCCATGATGGAGCCGCCGCGCGAGACGATGCCCGTCAGGCGGTTGGCCGTGAGCGGCACATAGGCCAGGCGCACGCCGGCATGGATGGTGAAGTAGTCCACGCCCTGCTCGGCCTGCTCGATCAGCGTGTCGCGGAAGATTTCCCAGGTCAGGTCCTCGGCCTTGCCGTTGACTTTTTCGAGCGCCTGGTAAATCGGCACCGTGCCGATCGGCACCGGCGAGTTGCGCAAAATCCATTCCCGGGTTTCATGGATGTTCTCGCCGGTCGAGAGGTCCATCACCGTGTCGGCGCCCCAGCGAATCGACCAGACCAGCTTGTCGACTTCTTCCTCGATGCTCGAGGTGACCGCCGAGTTGCCGATGTTGGCGTTGACCTTGATCAGGAAGTTGCGGCCGATGATCATCGGCTCGCTCTCGGGGTGGTTGATGTTGTTGGGGATGACGGCGCGGCCGCGCGCCACTTCGTCACGCACAAATTCGGCGGTGATTTCTTTGGGTATCGAGGCGTTGAAGGAGTGGCCGGCCTTGGGCATGCGCTCGGTCTTCAGGCGCTCGGCCAGCTGCGCGCGCACCAGGTTTTCGCGCACCGCGATGTATTCCATCTCGGGGGTGATGATGCCTTTGCGGGCGTAATGCATTTGCGACACGTTGGCGCCCGCCTTGGCGCGGCGCGGCACGGGCGCATGCGCCATGCGCAGCGCGGCCAGGGCCGGGTCGTTCAGGCGCTGGCGGCCGTAGGCGCTGCTGATGCCGGCCAGGGCCTCGGTGTCTTGGCGCTCGTTGATCCAGGCGCCGCGCAGCGGCGGCAGGCCGCGCGTGATGTCTATGGGCGCAGCCGGGTCGGTGTAAATGCCCGAGGCGTCGTACAGGCGCAGCGGCGGGTTGGCTTCACGGCGCGGCTCGCCGGCGCCCTCGTGCACCAGGGTGTCGGTCAGCGTGACCTCGCGAAACGGCACGCGGATGTCGGGGCGCGAGCCCTCAAGGTAAATCTTCGCCGAGCCGGGAAAGGGCGCGCGCGTAATGCGCCCCGTGAGGTCTTGGGTGTCAACGGTGAGTCGGGTTTTGGCCATGTGGTTCTCCAGGAGGTGGGGTGCCTGCTGGGGAGCCGGAGGGTCCTTGCGCGGCCTCTGGGGGTGCCGCTACGGAATACCGGAGCCAATTGCGTTGTTCCCTACGCGGGGATGACCCCGATCAGGTTCAGCGGGTCTCGCATACTGCGATCTCAGCCTCGACATTCTTTTCAGAAAATCTTGGCACCCCGACAAGCTGTGGCCATTGTAGGCACCCCCAGGCCGCATGGCAAATAAACAAGGTCACAAGTCGTCCAAGCCCGTGGGGGCCGCGGAACTGGCTTTGCCAGGCCGCAGGCGCCGTCCCCTGCAAGGGGAAAAGGCATTACACGAAGTGAATGCCGATAGGGGTGTGCCAATCCACCAGTGGGGGCCGCGGTCCGGCTCCGCCGGCCGCAAGGCGCCCGTCCCCTGCAAGGGGAAAGGGCACTACACGAAGTGAGTGCCGATAGGGGTGTGCATTACGGGAGGTTTTCCCTGAATATCACCTGGCTACGCACCGCGTCTACCCCGCTCATCACATCCCGCCCATCGCGCAAATTGGTGAACATGCGCACGCAGCTCATCATGGCCGACTGCGGGCTTTGGGTGATCACCGCGTCCATGCTGCCATCTATCAGCATCGCGCGCGTGTCCGGCGTGAGGCCGTGGCCTATAAAAACCACCTTGTGCTCGCGGCCCGTTTCCTTGAGCGCGCGCGCCACGCCGTCGGACGCGCCGCCTATGTTGTAGATGCCGGCCAGGTCCGGGTATTGCTCCAGCAGCGTGCGCGTCTGTTCGTAATTTTTCTGCGCATCGTCGTGCCCCTCGCGCAGGCCCACCACCTGCAGTGTCGGAAACATCTCCTCGATCACATGCAGGAAGCCGGCCTCGCGCTCCTCATGCGCGCGGTAGCTCAGCGAACCGGCGATCAGCGCCACCTTGCCGCCGCGCGCGCCGGGCGCGATGAAGCGGCCCAGCAGGTAGCCTGCGGTGCGCCCGGCCGCCCGGTTGTCCAGGCCCACATAACCGGCGCGCTGCGAGCCCGAGAGGTCCGAGATCAGCGTGATGGTGGGCACGCCTTTTTCGGCCAGTTCACTGACGGCCTCGCGCACCGCCGGATGCTCCAGCGCCATGAAGGCAATGCCCTCGCTGCGCTTGCCCTGCTGCAAGAGGCTGGCGGCCAGCTGCTGCGGGTTAAAGCTTTCAAACAGCTCGGTGCGGCACTTCACGTTAAAGGGCGTCAGGTGCTCCTGCGAATAACCCACCGTGTCGCCCAGCATGCGGATAAAGCGGTTGCTGCCGTCGGGCAGCAAAAAGGTCAGGCGCATGGGCGGCGCCGCCAGCGCGGCATACAGCCCCGTCTCCGGCAGGTAGTCCATCTCGGCCGCGGCCTTGAGCACTTTTTGCGCGGTGGCCCCGCGCACGCCGGGGCGCTGGTTCAACACCCGGTCTACAGTGGCGGTGGAAACGCCGGCGGCCCGCGCAATGTCCACCACGCGTGCCCGCTGCTGCGGTACCTGCAACCCATCAGGGATAACCCTCATACATCAAATTCCATCATTTTTCTCGTTTGACGCTTCAACACCATGAACCTATCGTTGCGCTGCTTTCGCCCGATGATGCATCAAAACGCATCAAAACAAAACTGGAGACAAACCATGACCGAAGTCACCCGCCGCAGCGTGCTGCGTACCCTGTCCGCCGTTCCCGCCGCCGGCATCGCCGCCGCCCTGCCCTCCATGGCACGCGCCGCCGAGTTCTCCTACAAGTACGGCAACAACCTGCCCGTCACCCACCCGCTCAACATCCGCGCCCAGCAGGCTGCCGACCGCATCCTCAAGGAAACCAACGGCCGCGTCGAGATCAAGATCTTCCCGAACAACCAGCTGGGCGGCGACACCGACATGCTGGCCCAGGTGCGCTCGGGCGGCATCGAGTTCTTCACGCCCTCGGCGCTGGTCATCGCCACGCTGGTCCCGGTGGCCGCCATCAATGCCGTGGGTTTTGCCTTCAGCGACTACAACCAGGTCTGGGGCGCCATGGATGGCAAGCTGGGCGCCCACGTGCGCGAAGCCATCAGCAAGTCGCGCCTCTACGCGTTTGAAAAAATGTGGGACAACGGTTTCCGCCAGACCACCAGCAGCAAGGCGCCGGTGACCACCGCCAAGGACATGGACGGCCTGAAGATACGCGTGCCGGTGAGCCCGCTGTCGATCTCCATGTTCAAGGGCCTGGGCGCCGCGCCCGCCAGCCTGCAGTTCAGCGAGGTCTACTCTTCGCTGCAGACCAAGATCGTCGACGCGCAGGAAAACCCGCTGCCCATCATCCAGGTCGCCAAGCTGTATGAAGTGCAGAAATTCTGCTCGCTGACCAACCACATCTGGGACGGCTACTGGTTCATCGCCAACGGCCGCGCCTGGGACAAGCTGCCCGCCGACCTGAAGACCATCGTGGCCCGCGCCATCAACGAAGCCGGCCTGCAGCAGCGCGAAGACATCAAGAAGCTCAACGAAACCGTGGTCACCGACCTGCAGTCCAAGGGCCTGGCCATCAACCGCCCCACCTCGGACAGCTTCCGCGCCAAGCTGCGCGAAGCCGGTTTTTATTCCGAGTGGAAAGAGCGGTTTGGGGCCGAGGCCTGGGGGCTGTTGGAACAATCGGTGGGCAAGCTCGCCTAAAGAGCTTCCCCTTTCTTACTCCCTCCCCCACTGGGGGAGGGCAGGGGTGGGGGCCTGCGGCGCTTGAGTCCGCACCTGGCTAAGGCCGGCAGCCCCCATCCCCACCTTCCCCCAGCGGGGGAAGGAGCAAGACCAGCAGCCTCAGTTCTCTCGCTTTCCTTTCGGAGTTTGACCCCATGTCCCACGCCTCCCCCCAAGCGCCAGCCGATGCCCCACCCGCCAACCCGCTGAGCGGCCTCGCGCACAAGGCGGACCGCGGCCTGGGCTATGTGGTGGAAACCATCGCCGCCGCCCTGGTGCTGGCCGAAATCTTTGTGCTGTTTGCCGGCGTGGTGTCACGTTATGTCTTTCATTCGCCGCTGGTCTGGTCGGACGAGCTGGCCTCCATCATGTTTTTGTGGCTGTCCATGCTGGGCGCGGTGGTCGCGCTGCGCCGCGGCGAGCACATGCGCATGACGGCCCTGGTCAACAACGTCAAGCCGCACACCCGCGCGCTGCTGGACACCATCGCGATCACCGCGTCCATCGCCTTCCTGGTGCTGGTGATCTACCCAGCCTCGGAATACGCCTATGAAGAAAGCTTCATCGTCACCGCCGCGATGGAAGTCAACAATGCCTGGCGCGCCTCGGCCATTCCCATCGGCATGGCGCTCATGGTCATCGTCGCCGTGCTGCGCCTCTTACGCATCAGCACCTTCAAGCAGACGGCCATTGCGCTGGCAGGCACGGCTGGTGTGGTCGCCCTGTTCTGGTTCGCGCAACCGCTGCTGCAGCCGCTGGGCAAGCTCAACCTGATCCTGTTTTTTGTCGTCGTCGTGGCCGGCACCGTGCTGTCGGGCGTGCCCATCGCCTTCTCCTTCGCGCTGGCCACCTTCGGCTACCTGGCGCTCACCACTTCCACGCCGCTGCTGGTCATGGTAGGCCGCATGGACGAAGGCATGTCGCACATGATCCTGCTGGCGGTGCCGCTCTTCATCTTCCTGGGCGCGCTGATCGAGATGACCGGCATGGCCAAGGCCATGATCCAGTTCCTGGCCAGCCTGCTGGGCCACGTGCGCGGCGGCCTCAGTTATGTGCTGATAGGCGCGATGTACCTGGTCTCGGGCATATCGGGCTCCAAGATCGCCGACATGGCGGCGATTGCGCCCGTGCTGTTTCCCGAAATGAAAAAGCGCGGCGCCAAGCCCGGCGACCTGGTGGCCCTGCTGTCGGCCACCGGCGCGCAGACCGAAACCATTCCGCCCTCCATCGTGCTCATCACCATAGGCTCGGTCACCGGTGTATCGATTGCCGCGCTGTTCACCGGCGGCCTGCTGCCGGCCGTGGTGCTGGGCGCGGCCCTGTGCGCCGTCGTGTGGTGGCGCTACCGCCATGAAGACCTGAGCGGCGTCGCGCGCCACAGCAAGCGTGAAATCGGCAAGCTGCTGCTGGTCGCCCTGCCCGCCATCATCCTGCCCTTTGTGATTCGCGCCGCGGTGGTCGAGGGCGTGGCCACGGCCACCGAAGTGTCGACCATAGGCATCGTCTACTCGGTGCTGGCCGGGCTCTTCCTGTACCGCCAGTTCCCGTGGCGGCGCCTCATGCCCATGCTGATCGAGACCGCCTCGCTGACCGGCGCCATCATGTTCATCATCGGCTGCGCCACCGCCATGGCCTGGGGCCTCACGCAGTCGGGCTTCTCGCAGGACCTGGCGCGCGTCATGGGCAGCCTGCCCGGCGGCGCCTACGGTTTCCTCGCGGTGTCCATCGTCGCCTTCGTCGTCCTGGGCAGCGTGCTCGAGGGCATTCCCGCCATCGTGCTGTTCGGCCCCCTGCTGTTTCCCATCGCCCGCATGGTCGGCGTGCACGACGTGCACTACGCCATGGTCGTGATCTTCGCCATGGGCATAGGCCTGTTCGCGCCGCCCTTCGGCGTCGGCTACTACGGTGCCTGCGCGGTCAGCAAAGTCGACCCCGACGAAGGCATTCCCTACATCTGGGCTTACATGGGCGCGCTGCTCATAGGCCTGGCCCTGGTGGCGGCCGTGCCCTGGTTCTCCACCGGTTTCCTCAAAACCTGAACCCCACTTCCTCCCCTTTCACTGGAGCAAAACAACATGAGCAAATTTTTTGGCGAGATCCGCCAGCTGGGCTACGTCGTGCCCGACATCGAGGCCGCGATGGACTACTGGAGCAAAACCCTGGGCGTGGGCCCCTGGTTTTACAACCCCAAGGTGCCCATCAAAAACTACCGCTACAACGGTGAATCGCACGAACCGCACAACTCGGTTGCGCTGGCCAACTCGGGCTTTGTGCAGGTCGAGCTGATCCAGACGCGCAACGACGTGCCTTCCATGTACCGCGACTTCCTGCGCGCCGGCCGCACCGGCCTGCAGCACGTCGCCTACTGGACCAGCGACTACGACGCCGACCTGGCGCGCCTGCTCAGGCAAGGCTTCAAACCCGTCATGAGCGGCGAGGTCGGCGAAAAGGGCCGCTTCATCTACTTCGACACCGAATACCACCCCGGCACCGTGATCGAGCTGTCCGAAGTCGCCGGCCCCAAGGGCAAGATGTTCGACCTGATACGCGCCTCGAGCGAAGGCTGGGACGGCAGCGAGCCGGTGCGGCCCTTTCCTGACCTGAGCAAACTCTGAGCCCCGCGATGCAAGCCGACCGCTTTGAGGCCACCTACCTGATCGAAACCCCGTTGGCGCCCGCGCAGGTCGCCGAAGTCATGGCGGGCGAACAGTCCTGCGGCACCTTCACGCGCGTCGAAGGCGAAACCGACGAGCTGCGCCGGCGCGCGCGCGCCACCGTCGAGCAGATCGATGAACTCGAGGCGGTCAACGCGCCCAGCCTGCCCAATGCCTTGCTGGAACGCAAGGGCCACACGGGCCCCTGGCGCCGCGCACGTGTGCGCATCTCCTTTCCGGTCGCCAATGTGGGCGCCAACCTGCCGACCCTGGCCGCCACCGTGTCGGGCAATCTCTACGACCTCGGCGAGGCCAGCGGCCTGCGCCTGGAAAGCCTCAAGCTGCCCGCCGGCTACCGCGCCTTCTTCGACATGCCGCGTGTCGGCATCGACGGCACGCGCAAGGCCACGGGCGTGGCCACGGGCGCGCTGGTCGGCACCATCATCAAGCCCAATGTCGGCTTCAGCGCGGCGCAGACCGCCGAGCTCGTGGCGCGCCTGTGCGCCGCCGGTGTGGACTTCATCAAGGACGACGAGGTCTGCGCCAACCCCACTCATGCGCCGCTGGGCGAACGCGTGCCGGCCGTGATGGCCGTGGTGCGCGAACACCAGCAGCGCACCGGCAAACACGTCATGGTGGCCTTCAACATCACCGACGAAACCGACGCGATGAAGCGCCACGCCGACCTGGTCGAGCGCGAAGGCGGCAGCTGCGTCATGGCCAGCCTCAACTGGTGCGGCCATTCGGGCATGCAGACCTTGCGCCGCCACACTGGCCTGGCCATCCACGGCCACCGCAACGGCTACGGCGCGCTGTCGCGGCACCCGCTGCTGGGCATGTCCTTCCAGGCCTACCAGACGCTGTGGCGCCTGGCCGGCGTCGACCACATGCATGTGCACGGCCTGCAAGGCAAGTTCTCGCAGGCCGATGAGGAAGTGATCGAGTCCGCGCAGGACTGCTACACGCCGCTGACCGAAGCCTTCGACGACCGCGTCATGCCGGCCTTCTCGTCGGGCCAATGGGCCGGCACCGTGCCCGCCACCTGGGCCGCCGTCAAAAGCGACGACCTGCTGTTCATGTCCGGCGGCGGCATACTCGCGCACCCGGGCGGCCCCGCGGCCGGCGTGGCCAGCATTCGCCAGGCCTGGGAAGCCGCGCGCGCCGGCGTGGCGCTGGCCGACCACGCGCGCGGCGCGCCGGAACTCGCGGCGGCGCTGGCTTTCTTCGGCAAATAAACGATGGCCGCTGACGAGGGCTCATTGAAGATCGCCTACTACGGCGACGACTTTACGGGCGCCACCGACACCCTGGCCACGGCCGCGCGCGCCGGCCTGCGCAGCCTGCTGTTCCTGGGCCTGCCCACGGACGCGCAACTCGAACGCGCCGGCCCGCTGGACTGCCTGGGCATTGCTGGCGCCGCACGCGCCATGAGCCCCGATGAAATGCGCACCGAGCTCGAACCCGTGGGCCGCCTGTTCGCGCGCCTGGGCGCGCCCGTCATGCACTACAAGACCTGCTCGACCTTTGACAGCGCCCCCGAAGTCGGCAGCATAGGCGCGGCCATCCGCATACTGCGGCCGCACGCCGGCAATCCCTTTGTGCCCATCGTCGGCGGCCAGCCCAACCTCAGGCGCTACTGCGTGTTCGGCAACCTGTTCGCCGGCGCCGGCGCGTCCATGCACCGGCTCGACCGCCACCCGACCATGAGCCGGCACCCCATCACACCCATGCACGAGGCCGACCTGCGGCGCCACCTGGCCGCGCAGGGCCTGGCGCAGGTCGCCGGCATGGACTATCCCGACTACGCGCAGGACGCCCAGGCGCTGGACCGCCAGCTGGCCGGCTTGCTGGCCCGCGAGCCCGACGCGGTGCTGCTGGACGTCGCCCATGAAGGCCACCTGGCCAGCGTGGGCCGGCTGATCTGGCAACGGGCGCAACAGCAGCGCCTGCTCGCCGCGGGGCCCAGCAGCGTGGTGCAGGCCCTGGCCGCGCACTGGCGGCAGGCAGGCACCGAAGCGGCGCCGCCCCGCATCGCCGCGGCGACAGGCCCGGTGCTGGTGCTGGCCGGGAGCCTGTCGCCCGTGACGGCGCGCCAGGTCCAGGGCGCAAGCTCCTACCGGCAGGTCGCGCTCGACGCCGCCCGCCTCGGCAGCGACACGGCCTACGCACAGCAGATGTCCGGGCAGGTCACGGCGCTGCTGGCCCAGGGCCGCCATGTGCTGGCCTGCACCTCGGCGCCGGGGCTTGCGCCCGTCGGCACCGTGGACGGCCGCGCGCTGGCCCAGGCCAGCGGCGCCCTGCTCGCGCGCGTGCTGCAGTCCGTGCCCCTGCGCCGCCTGGGCATTGCCGGCGGCGACACCTCCAGCCTGGCGGTGCAGGCGCTCAAGGCCTGGGGCCTGTCCTATGCCGCCCAGCTCGCGCCCGGCGTGGCCCTGTGCCGCCTGCACAGCGACGAGACCGCGCTTGACGGCCTGGAGATCATGCTCAAAGGCGGGCAAATGGGCGGCGACGATCTGTTTGAAACCCTGCTGCACGGCACGACCTGACGCCAGCAGGGAGGCGCAGCCCGGCTTGACCAAGCAGGGGCCGCGGAACTGGCTTTGCCAGGCCGCAGGCGCCGTCCCCCGCAAGGGGAAAAGGCATTACACGAAGTGAATGCCGATAGGGGTGTGCCAATCCACCAGCGGGGGCCGCGATCCGGCTTTGCCGGCCGCAAGGCGCCGTCCCCTGCAAGGGGAAAAGGCACTACACGAAGTGAGTGCCGATAGGGGTGAGCTTTTTCCCAAAACTTTACAAACCCTCATCGCTCGGGCAACGGCGGGGATACAGACGGGCGCCACACTTGCCTTCAACCTGAAGCCGAGCCGCATGTCGCGGCCGCGGATTTCAGGCACCTTCTCTTCGAAAGGAAGTCCCCATGAAATTCGCATTCAAGCCCTCCGCTTCCCTCAACAGCCTCGTCCTGGCCGGCTTGCTGGCAACAGCGGGCGCCGGCGCCATGGCACAAACACCTCCCGCCCCCCCGGCCGGATCGCCGCCTCCCGCTGGCGCGCACGGCGAACGCATGGGCCGCCATGACCCCGCCAAGATGCAGGCCATGATCGCCAAGCACCAGGCCGAACTCAAGGCCAAGCTCAAGCTCACGCCGGCCCAGGAAGGCGCATGGACCAGCTACACGGCCGCCATGCAGCCGCCCGCACGCGGCCCCCGCCCCACGGCCGAGCAGCGCGCCGAGTTCGACAAGCTGACCACGCCCCAGCGTATCGACAAGATGAAAGAAATGCGCACCCAGCACATGGCCGAGATGAACGCCGCCATGGACAAGCGCGGCGAAGCCACCAAAGCCTTTTACGCCGTGCTGAGCCCCGAGCAGCAAAAAACCTTTGATGCCGAGCACAAAAAACACGGCCCGCGCGGCGGCCACCGCGAGCACGGCGGCCCCGCCCCGCAAAAAGGCTAAGCCAGCGCCTTCGCCAAGCCCGCACGGCAAACCGGTGCGGGCTTTTTTGTGCGCCTGGTCATGAACAGGCAGCAAAAAGCCGGGCCGCGGGACATGCCCGCGCCCGGCCTTGCAAGGTCAATGGCGCCGGCCGCGAACGGCCGGCCCAGGCTTCTGCTTTTAGTGGGCGCCGCCGCTGACGGCCGCGCCACCCTGGACACTGCCCTGCACGCCGCCCTGGAGGCTGCCCACGCCGCTGCTCACGCCGTTGTAGGTGCGCTTGGCGCCGCTCTTCACGGCGCTGCCCGTGCGGGCCACGGCCCGGCCGGTGGCGCGTGCGCTGTCGTCCACAGCGCCCGTGGCCCGGCTGCTCAGGTCGCCGGCACCCTGGGCGGCACCTGAAACATTGGCACCCAGCCCTGCGCCCACACGGCCGGCAGTTGCGCCGGAGCCGCTGTCGCCACCGCCGCCCGCATTCGCGCGGGTGGAAGCATCAATATTGGCGTTCTGGCCGGCATTGACACCCAGGTTCACGCCCAGGCCGGCGTCGCCGCTGGTCCGGTTGCCACTCAGGCCCGCGCCAGCGCCCACACCCACGCCGACACCCAGGCTTTGCGCAAAAGCGCCGGGTGCGGCCAGCGCGGCCGCCAGGGTCAGCGCCACGGCGCCGGGAATCGAACGAATCAAGAACTTGGACATTTCAGTCTCCTTCAAAAACGATGGGCTTGCTCAACATGGCAACCCACCCGGCAGGGCCGCCCGGGGCCGTGGATCAGCACGCCGCCCCAAGGCGGATCGGCGGTCTTAATGGTTGTCGCCCTTCGCAGGGCCTTGCGCGCCGCCGGTCGAGGTCGCGGCGGCATCACGCGCGGCGGAGTTCCGGGCACGTTTGGCCGCGCGTTTCTCGCGCTTTTCGGCCCTGGCGACCGCGCGGTCGGCCTTGGCGGCCGTGCGTGCTTCAGGCGTCGTGGCCGGACCGCCCGCAGGCGCCGCCGCAACCTGGTCCTGTACCTTGGTGCTTCCGGGTGGCGTCGTGGTGTCCGTCTGCGCATGGACTTGCGCGCCCAGCAACAAGGCGGAAACAATCGCGGCCGCTGCGGGAATGGACTTCATTGAAATTTTCGTCATGGTGATTTCCTCTTCGGTTGGCCCCATTGAATAAGGCGTGTTGGATAAACAGGCCCTGAAGTGATGGCGGGGCTGGTTTCAATTTAGGGGCCGGGCCGCGGCGGACTTGCCGGAGAGGCCCGCCGCGCCATGTAGGACACTGCGCCCGCGGCGTGTGGTTGCGCCCATTTCCGTGAAACTGTTCACACGAAAGGGTCAGCCAGGCTCGTGTACAAATAAGTTTCTGTCCTACACCTGGGAAAAGACGCGCGGGGCCACAATGGCTGTCCGGGTGACCGCCCTCCTGCCTGCCGCACTCCTGCGCGTTTCCCCGACTGCCTTATGCAAAATCTTCCGTCCGACTCATCCCGCCGCCGCGCGCCCGACGCGCTGTCCGTCGCCGTGCCCACCCGGCCGCCCAAAGCCGGCACACGCGTCGACATGGCCGCCGTCGAGGCCGACACCCAGACCGCGCTGGCGGCCGTGAGCCCCGAGTCCTCGTTTTCCTTCAAGGTGCTCACGGTCAACATCCACAAGGGCTTTACCTTCTTCAACCGCAAGTTCATCCTGCCCGAGCTGCGCGAGGCGGTGCGCAGCGTGGGCGCGGACGTGGTGTTCCTGCAGGAAGTGACGGGCAACCACGTCAAGCACGCCGACAAGTTCGACAACTACCCCGACACGCCGCACTACGAATTCCTGGCCGACACCATCTGGCCGCAGTTCGCCTACGGCCGCAACGCCGTCTACACCAACGGCCACCACGGCAACGCGGTGCTGTCGAAATTTCCCATCGTGCGTTTTGAAAACCGCGACGTCTCCATCAGCGGCCCCGAGCGCCGCGGCCTGCTGCATTGCGAGCTGCAGATCCCCGGCCGCAGCGTCAACGTGCACGCCATCTGCGTGCACCTGGGCCTCATGGAAACGCACCGCGAGCAGCAGATGGACATGCTGTGCGAGCTGGTGCGCAAGGACATCCCGCCGCACGCCCCCGTGGTGGTGGCCGGCGACTTCAACGACTGGCGCCACCGCGCCCATGCGCGGCTTGAAAAAGGCGCCGAGCTGCACGAGGTTTTTGTGCAGGCCAACGGCCACGCGGCGCGCACCTTCCCCGCGCGCCTGCCCCTGCTGCGCCTGGACCGCATCTATGTGCGCAACGCCATAGGCCATGCGCCCGTCGTGCTGCCGCTGCGGCCCTGGTCGCACCTCTCAGACCACGCGCCCTTGGCGGCAGAAATAGAGCTCTGAGCATGACCAGGTGGGTCAGCGGCAACCAGTTCCACCTGCTCGAGAACGGCGAGGAGTTTTTCCCGCGCGTGTTTGAGTGCATCGCCGCCGCCAAACGCGAAGTCGTGCTGGAAACCTTCATCCTGTTTGAAGACAAGGTCGGCGAAGAGCTGCACGCGGCCCTGCACCAGGCCGCGCGGCGCGGCGTGCAGGTCGACGTGACCATAGACGGCTACGGCTCCCCCGACCTGTCGCCCGAATTCATCTCCACCCTCACGCGCGCCGGCGTGCGCGTGCATGTGTTCGACCCGGGCCCCAGGCTCTGGGGCTGGCGCACCAACCTGTTTCGCCGCATGCACCGCAAGATCGTGGTGGTCGACGGCGAGCGCGCCTTTGTGGGCGGCATCAACTACTCGGCCGACCACCTGGCCGACT
The DNA here is from genome assembly GCF_056406895.1 of Polaromonas sp. P1_A2. Lineage (NCBI taxonomy): Bacteria > Pseudomonadati > Pseudomonadota > Betaproteobacteria > Burkholderiales > Comamonadaceae > Polaromonas > Polaromonas sp. P1_A2. The sequence continues at coordinate 213,365 of NZ_JBFTZI010000004.1, forward strand.
TCGGGCCCCAGGCCAAGCAGGACTACGCCGTTGAAATCGAAGGCCCGCTGGTCGCCGACATCCACAGCTTTGTGCTTCGCGCCTTGGCCGCCGGCCAGCGCAATGCCGGCGCCGAGCCGCTGCATGGCCTGCGCGAGCGCTTTTCCGACCGCGCGCGTTCGCTGGCCGGCGCCTGGCGCGGCGACAGCATTCCCGCGCCGGTGGGCGAGGCCTCCGCGCTTTTTGTCACGCGCGACAACCGCAAGCACACCAACGACATCGAGCGCCACTACCGCGCGGCCCTGCGCACGGCGCGCAAGCGCGTGGTCATCGCCAACGCCTACTTCTTCCCCGGCTACCGGCTGCTCAGGGAAATGCGCCACGCCGCGCGGCGCGGCGTGGACGTGCGCCTGATCCTGCAGGGCGAGCCCGACATGGCCATCGTCAAGACCGCCGCCAGCATGCTTTACCACCACCTGCTGGACGCCGGCGTGCGCATCTACGAATACTGCGAGCGGCCGCTGCACGGCAAGGTGGCCGTCATCGATGACGACTGGGCCACCGTGGGCTCCAGCAACCTGGACCCGCTCAGCCTCTCGCTGAACCTGGAGGCCAACGTCGTCATACGCGACCCGGGCTTCAACAGCGAGCTGGGCGCGCGGCTGGAGGCCCTGATCCGGCACAGCTGCAAACAGGTGACCCATGAAAGCCTGGTGGAACCCAGCTGGTGGCGCACCGTGCGCAGCTACTTTGTGTTCCACCTGCTGCGCCGCTACCCGGCCTGGGCCGGCTGGCTGCCCGCGCACACGCCGCGCATCACGCCCGCCGGCCAGGAGCTTCCCGCCAAGGCCGGCGCCACCGGCCGCGACCCCAAGCCGGTGGGCCAGGCCAAACCCGTGTGAGCGCCTGATGGCTTCAAGCCGCAGCCCCCTGCGCGGCCGCCCCTGGTGGCCCTGGCTCAGGCGCGGCGCCACCGCCGTGTTTTTTGCGCTGGTGGCCGCCTTGCTGGCGTCGCAGGTGCGCAGCATTGAATGGGGCGAGGTGCTCAGCTCACTGGCGGACTACCCCCTCAGCGCCGCCTGGGGCGCCGTGGCCCTGGCCGCGGCCAGCTTCACGCTGTACAGCTGCTTTGACTTGCTGGGCCGGCACTACACGCACCACAAGCTCAGGGCCTCCACCGTGATGCTGGTGACCTTCACCAGCTACGCCTTCAACCTCAACCTCGGCTCGCTGGTGGGCGGCGTGGCCTTTCGCTTTCGCCTGTACTCGCGCCTGGGCCTCAAGCCCGGCGCCATCACCCGCGTCATGTCCATCAGCATGCTGGCCAACTGGATGGGTTATGTGCTGCTGGCCGGCCTAGTGTTCAGCCTGCACCCGCCCACCTTGCCGGCGGACTGGCCCGTCACCGCCAGCTACCTGCGCCTGGCCGGCCTGGCGCTGCTGGCGGCGGCCGCCGGCTACCTGGGCATTTGCGCCTTCACGCGCCGGCGCCACTACATAGTGCGCGGCCACACCCTGGAGCTGCCCTCGCCGCGGCTGGCCATCCTTCAGTTGCTGATGGGCGCCGGCAACTGGCTCATCATGTCGGGCATCCTGTACATCCTGCTGCAGCACCGCATCGAGTTCTCCGCCGTCGCCAGCGTGCTGCTGCTGGCGGCGGTGGCCGGCGTCATCACCCACATCCCCGCCGGCCTGGGCGTGCTGGAGGCGGTGTTTGTCGCCCTGCTCTCGCACCTGATGCCGCAGGCCGAGCTACTCGCCGCCCTGGTGGCCTACCGCCTCATCTATTACCTGGCGCCGCTGGGCATTGCCACGGCGGTCTATGCGGTGATGGAAGCCCATGCCAGAAAACTGGCCCGCGCGGCCAGGGCGGCCCAGCCCCCGCGAAACGCCCACCCCGCCACGCGCTGAGCCGCGCGGGCCCGCAGCCAGGCGGTTTCAAGCTGGTTTAGGCGCCAAAGCCACACGCCACAAAGGTTTTGGGCCCAGGCTCTGTGCTCATGAACCCAAACTACTGTATATTAATACAGTGTTTTTGGTTTTCTCTTTCCCGGCGATGCGCCGCCCGCACCCGGGAAGTCGGCTTCTTTGCCTACAGCCGCGCCTGAACCCGCGGCGGCACCATGAAGTCAGACCGTGAAGCAGAAAGGATGTATCGCATGGGCGTGATGAATGACCTGCTGACGACCGACCTCTTTCCCCAGGCCGCGCTGCCCGTCGCGTTGCGCGGCCAGACGGACTTCGAAGGTTTTCGCCGTGCCGCGCGCGGCCTGCTGGCGCAGAACATCCTGCCCGCGCAGGTCAGCTGGCAATGCGGCGATGCGCCAACACCCCAAGCCCCGCAGGCCGCCGGCAGCGCACACAGCCCGGCCTTCAGCGACGCGCCCGCCGTCAGCGTGCCGCCCGAATTCCTCGCGCTGTGCCAGGCCGCCGTGCTGCACCGCAACCCGCAGCGCTTTCAGCTGCTCTACCGCCTGCTGTGGCGCCTGGTGCATGAACCCGAACTGCGCCACACACCACAGGACGCCGACATGGACCAGGCCCGCCAGATGGCCGACGAGGTGCGCGAGGACATCCGCAAGATGAAAGCCCAGCTGCGCTTTCGCTCGGTGCAGGACGACAGCTTCAGGGCTCGCCCCCTTGCCGGGCCGCTGCACGTCGCCTGGTACGAGCCTGAACACCACATTGTCGAAGCCGTGGCGCCCACTTTCGCCAAGCGCTTTTCCCTGATGCGCTGGGCCATCCTCACCCCCGGGGGCAGCGTCGAGTCCGACTACCTGGGCCCGCAGGACTTTGCGGCGGACGCAATACCACCCGGCGAGGGCCTGGCCGCACTGCGCTTCGGCCCGGCCGCCGACCCGCAGGATGCACCGGCCCTGGATGCCGGCGAACAGCAGTGGCTGGCGTACTACGAACAGGTCTTCCACCCCGCGCGCCTCGCACGGCGCCGCCTGCTGCAAAAACAGGCAGCGCCGCAGCGCTACCGCAAGGGCCGCAGCCTCATAGGCCGCAAAGCCCATGCGCCCCGGGCACCAGGCCCCGGTCGCGCCGGCAGCCCATCGCTTTCGCTCTAAGCAGCAACCAAGAAACGCTAAGGCCTGCGCGCGTCCGATGCCGGCGCCTCGGGCGGCACCACCGTGTCACGCCCATCGCGGCTGACAGGCGGCAGTGTGGGCCGTGATGTCGAATCGCGCGGGTCCGGCGGTGGAATGGAGTTGTCCGGCGGCAGCGCGCGGCGCGCCGGGTTGCGGTTCAGCGGGTTCTTCAAAGGCACGGCGGGCTGTTGCACGGCGCCCGGCTCCGCCGCAGGTGTTGGCGCTGTGGTTTGCGCCTGCGCCATGGGCCCGGCCAGCAAGGCCAGCGCCGTGCCAAGCGCCAGGGGGATGGGGTGGATTTTTCGCATGGCCATGAATGACTCCTTCATCAAGCCGCATGGATGCCCTTGCAAGGCTTGTTGCCTTTCACTGTACGCCGATCAAAGCCCAAAACCATGGCCGGAACGCCGGCCGCGCCGTCAGGCCCGGCCTACAGGCTTTGCCACCAGCTCCTTGAAACCGGTTTGTGCATCACGCTCACGCGTGAACACCCAGCCCGGCAAAGGCGCCAGCACGATTTCCGCCGTGGTCCGCACCACACAGCCCGGCATCACATGGCCGCCGCGCATCTCGCCACGCGCCGTCGCCACGCTGGCATGCAGATGCACGCCGTCGGCGCTCAGCGTGCCTGACAAGGTGATCAGTTCCAGCGGCTCCACCAGCACCGTGCCCTCAGGTTCGGCTGCATAGCGCAAGACGGCTTGGGACAGGCTGCCCACGGCCGAGATGATGCAGGCCGCGGTCGTGCTCTGCTCCACCTGCAGCTGGGCGAAGGCCTTGGTCAGGGTGGTGCGGAGGTCTTCTCCAGGTTGCAGCCGCAGGACGTGGGTTTGGGGCATGAGGTGAGGTTAATGGTGTGGCTGTTGGAGTTCAAGAGGGGTTCTCTCCTCTTGCTCCTGCTGGCCGGGGTTGCCCGGCGGCAACTCACTTTTCTTTGCTTCGCCAAAGAAAAGTAAGCAAAAGAAAGGCGACCCTGGTGTCTGCGTCCCTTCGCTTCGCTACGGACAACCTGCGGTGCTCGGTCCAGCCGGGGTCTGGCTAAACTCGCTACGCTGCGCTTCGCTCAGACAACGCCAGCCCTTATCCGTCTGGCCCTCCGCTCCTCGGCGCATACACAAGGGGTGGGGACAAGAAATACCAAACAGCCAAATACCGAAAACCTATGCGGCTACCAGTCGCAGAGCGGTAATCTCCGACGGTGCCCCAAACCGCTTGGGCGGCCCCCAATATCCCGTCCCGCGACTCGTATAAACCCATAGGTTCTGCAGCTTGTGCAAACCCGCCGTGAACGGCTGCTGAAACCGCACAAACAGGTTCCACGGATAGAACTGCCCGCCATGCGTGTGGCCCGACAGCTGTAAATCAAAACCCGCTTTGGCGGCCGCAGCCGCGCTGCGCGGCTGGTGGGCCAGCAGCACGCGCACGGCGTCCAGCGGCGCGCCTGACAAGGCCGCTTCGGGGTCGCTGCGGTGGGCCGGGTCGAAGTGGCCGGCGCTGTAGTCCGTCACACCGGCCAGCACCAGCGGCTTGCCGTTCTGGCCCGGCTGGCGGATCACCACGTGTTCGTTCATCAGCACCGTCAGGCCCAGGCGGCGCAGCTCGTCCACCCAGGCGTGGGCGCCCGAGTAGTACTCGTGGTTGCCGGTCACAAAAAAGGTGCCGTGGCGCGACTTCAAGTCCGCCAGCGGCGCGGTGTGGGCCGCGAGCTCGCCGACCTTGCCGTCCACCAGGTCGCCGGTGATGGCCACCACGTCGGCGTCCAGCGCGTTGACCTTGTCGACAATGCGGCGCAGGTATTGCTGCTTGATGGTCGGCCCCACATGGATGTCGCTGAGCTGCGCCAGGGTAAATCCCTGCAGCGCGGGCGGCAGGCCCTTGATGGGCACGTCGACTCTGACCACGGCCGCGGTGCGCCGCGCATTCAAAAAACCCAGCAGGGTGACCAGCAGGCCCAGCAGCGGCACGGCTTCGGCCGAGGCGATGCGCAGCCAGGCCAGTGGCAACTGGCCTGGCACCAGCAGGTCGGCCAGCCACAGCAGCAGCAAGCCGGCGTCGCGCGCCAGCGTCAGCACAAACAGGGACGAGAACAGGCCCATGAACAGCAACCCCACCCAGGTCAGCACATCGGCAAGCGGCTGTTTGGCCACACGCCCGGCCATCAGGCCCAACGGCATCAGCAGCGCCGACAGCGCCAGGCCGATGATGAGCAGCCACTGGACAAGGGGAAGGGCCTGGAGCCCGGGAACAAGGCGTGCGCCAATGTAAACATGGAGCAGCGCGGTTACAAGCGCCAGCGGCAGGAAGTTCATGAACAGGGTTCCGGTAATGAGCACTGCATATGGGTGCAGGCCGCATGCATTCAATGCCAAAACGCTTTCCGGTGATGGACGGCGATGGACGGCGCCAGCGCACCAAGGCCGTGCACGCGGCTTTTACGCGTTTCACCCGCTCACAACTGCGACAAAGCGTGCGGCTCAATCCCGCACTTCACGGGCTACCCTCGGCCATCTTTTCATTTGCCGCTTCGCCAGCCGGCTTTCTCCGCCCATGCGCCTATGACCGTCGCCCTCCAGGCCACCACTCCCGCCACCTTTGAAATCAAAAGCGCCAACCTGCCCCTGGTGGCCTTGCTGCTCAAGTCCACCGACCTCGTCGCGCTGGCACGCGAACTGGAAGCGCGCTTTGGCGACATCCCCGACTTCTTCGACCAGGACGCGCTGATGGTCGACCTCTCGCCCTTGCCGCCGGCGGCCGGTGACATCGACTTTCCGGCCCTGATCAGCCTGCTGGGCAGCTACCAGCTGGTGCCTCTCACGGCCAAGGGCGGCAGCCCCGCGCAAATGGCGGCGGCGCTGCAGGCCGGCCTGCTGCCCGTGCCCGATGCGCACCTGGTGCCGCCGCGGCCCGTAGTGGCCGCGCCACCCGCGCCAACACCTGTTGCCCCTGTTGCATCGGCGCCCGCCGCACCGCTGGGTGCCCTGGTCGTCGACAAGCCCTTGCGCTCCGGCCAGCAGGTTTATGCGCGCGGCCGCGACCTGGTGGTGCTGGCCATGGTCAATGCCGGCGCCGAAGTGATTGCCGACGGCCACATCCATGTCTATGCGCCGCTGCGCGGCAAGGCCATGGCCGGCGCGCGCGGCAACACCGAGGCGCGCATCTTCTCGCTGGCGCTGGAGGCCGAGCTGCTGTCGATCGCCGGCGTCTACCGCACCAGCGAACACCCCCTGCCGCCCGGCATGGCCGGCAAGCCCACACAGGTGCGGCTCGTTCCGGGCGACGAGGGCGACAAACTCGTGATGAATGTGATGTCAGCATGAACACAGCCACTTTGCTTCCCCCTGCTCCCACTGCACACCCTGCCTCCACCCAAAACACCTCTCCCGTTCTCCAAGGAAATTCAAGCATGGCAAAAATCATTGTGGTCACCTCCGGCAAGGGCGGCGTGGGCAAAACCACCACCAGCGCCAGCTTTGCCACCGGCCTGGCGCTGCGCGGCCATAAAACCGCGGTCATCGACTTCGACGTGGGCCTGCGCAACCTGGACCTCATCATGGGCTGCGAACGCCGCGTGGTCTATGACCTCATCAACGTCATCCAGGGCGAGGCCACGCTGAACCAGGCCCTGATCAAAGACAAGCAGTGCCACAACCTGTTTGTGCTGGCCGCCTCGCAAACCCGCGACAAGGACGCGCTGACCAAAAGCGGCGTCGAGAAGGTGCTCAAGGATCTGGGCGAGATGGACTTTGAATACATCGTCTGCGACTCCCCCGCCGGCATAGAGACCGGCGCGCTGATGGCCATGCATTTTGCCGACGAGGCCCTGGTGGTGACGAATCCCGAGGTCTCATCGGTGCGCGACTCCGACCGCATTTTGGGCATGCTCTCCAGCAAGACCCAGCGCGCGATTGCCGGCGGCGACCCCATCAAGGAACACCTGCTGATCACCCGTTACAACCCCGGCCGCGTCGACCAGGGGCAGATGCTTTCACTCGAAGACATCCAGGATATTTTGCGCATCAAGCTCATAGGCGTGATCCCCGAATCCGAGTCCGTGCTGCAGGCCTCCAACCAGGGCGTGCCGGCGGTGCACATGAACGGCAGCGACGTCTCCGAAGCCTACAAGGACGTGGTCGACCGCTTCCTCGGCGACAAGGACAAGCCGATGCGGTTTATCGATGCGCAAAAGCCGGGGATCTTCAAGCGCTGGTTCGGAGGCAAATAAAGCATGGCGTCTTTTTTGTCCTTCCTGCTTGGCGAGAAGAAGAAAACCGCCAACGTCGCGAAAGAGCGGTTGCAGATCATCCTGGCGCACGAGCGCACCGACCGCAGCCCCAAGCCAGACTACCTGCCCGCGCTGCAACGCGACCTGATCGCGGTGATTGCCAAATACATTCCCATCAACCCTGAGCACATCAAGCTGCACCTGGAGCGGCAGGACAACCTCGATGTGCTGGAAGTGAAGATCGAGCTGCCCGACAAGAAGTAGCCGGCAGCCCTCTCCTGTGGGCATCCCGCTGGCGCCGTCAATGGCGCCACGGCCTCGCCAAAAAAAAAACGCCTGGACCGATTCGTTTGGCCCTTACCCAACGTCTATACAGGTACGAGCCCTCCTGTACGGGTTCGCGGAGCCTGTTCATGTCGATACCACACCCCCCCGGCCGGCCTGGCCGGCGCAAGCTGCTTGCCGGCGCGCTGGTGCTCGCGGCGAGCGCGCCCTTTGCCTCACCCTCCCAACCGAAACCCCACACCATGACACTCAACATCAACCCCGATGCCAAACTCACCACGCTGATCAACGTCTTCAGCGTCTCCCCTGAAAACCTCGACCGGCTTGTGGCGCTGCTCAAGGAAGGAACCGACGCCTGGATTTCCAAGGTCCCCGGCTTCGTCTCGTCCTCTTTGCATGTCTCGCGCGACGGCAAGCGCGTGATAATCTACGGCCAATGGCGCAGCGCCGACGCGATCGCGACGATGCGGCAGCGCCCCGAAATGCCGGAATACTTTGAACGCATCAAGGCGATCGCGCAGATGGAAGCGACGATTTGTGATGTCATCTCCACCATTGCCGCCTGATTCGCATCCCCTGTCGTCGGTGGACCTCGAGCGGCTGCGGCCCACCTTGCACCGCTACTGCGCCAGGATGGTGGGCTCAGCCCTCGACGGCGAGGACATTGTCCAGGACGCCCTGGTGCGCGCGCTGGAGTCGGCCCCGCCAGACCACCCGATAGCGAACCCCGAAGGCTGGCTGTTCCGCATCGCCCACAACCTGGCGCTCGACTTGCTGCGCCGCAGGGCGCGCGCGAACGGCACGCAGGAAGAAGACGACATGGACCTGATCGTCCATCCCGTCGACGAACTGGCGCGGCGCGAGGCCGCCGCAGCGGCTTTGCCGACCTTTATGCACATGCCCGCGTCGCAGCGCAGCGTGGTCATCCTGTTCGATGTGCTGGACTATTCCGCCGAAGAGGTCGGCGAGATCCTCGGCACCACGGTGCCCGCGGTCAAGTCCCTGCTGCAGCGCGGGCGCGGCCGCCTGCGCGAGCTGGTGGGGCAAACGGCGGCGGCGGGCAAGCGCGCCGCATTGTCCGCCGCGGAAGAAGGGCTGCTGCGAAGGTATGTAGAGCTGTTCAATGCCCACGACTTCGACACGCTTCGCACCATGCTGGCCGCCGACGTGCAGCTCGACCTGGTGAACCGGGTGCGCCTGCAGGGGCCTGCCGTCGGCGAGTACTTCACGCGCTACAAACAGGCGCCGGGCTGGAGAGCCTGGCCGGGCCTGGTCGAAGGCCGGCCGGCCGTGCTGATTCAGCAACAAGCGCTTGCCGAGCCGCGGCGGCCGGACTACTTTGTCGTGCTGGATTGGTCCGGCGAACGCGTCTCGGCGATTCGCGATTTTCTTTTTGCCCGCTATGTGATGGCGGACGTTGAACACGCGTCGCTGTAGCCGTGCCGCCCTCGGCGATCGCTACAGCTTGAGGCTGGCCGGCAAATACTTGGCCATCAGCTCGTCGTAATAAGGCTTGAGTTCAGCCAGCACCGGCGGCTTGTCATTCTTGGAATAGAGGTCGTAGGGGTTAAACCTCTGCACCCATGAGAGGTGCGCCTTATCCTGGGCATCGGTCAAATGCCCATACTCCCCTTCCCGGTGCCAGGCATAAAACGAGTGGTAGCGGATCATGTACAGCGCCGGCAGCGGCAGGTAGGGCCTCATGAGCTGGTACAAATATTCGTCGTGACCCCATGACATGTGCACCGCATCCAGCCCGCAGCCGGGCGTGTAGATGCCGTTCTCGCTGTTGTAGCGGGCATCGCTGCTGTCAGGGTTCAGCGCGAAGTACTCGGGGTACACAATGCGCTCCGAGAAACGGCAACCCACCGGAAAGGTGTCGCCCACCACCGCCCATTGCGGCTCGCCGAACAGGCACAGCACCTTGCCCAGGTCGTGGATAAAACCCGTCAGCACAAACCAGTCGGGGTGGCCGTCGGCGCGAATCGCTTCGGCGGTCTGCAGCAGGTGGCTGATCTGCGGCAGCTCGATGTCGGGGTCGGACTCATCGACCAGGGTGTTCAGGAACTCCAGCGCCGCCCAGGGCGTCATCTCGCGCTGCCCAAAACCCAGCCACTGGGCCTTCTTGGCCCGCACAAAGTCCAGCGTCTGGTGCTGGTGGTTGTTGCGGTAAAAGTTGCGCACCCTGTCCATGCCGGGCTGGTCGTAATCGCGGTAGGCGGCGCGCTCGGGCTCGCTGGCCAGCAAGGCGGTGGTTTGTAAAGCGGGGCTGGCGGCGTGGGGCGTGGCGGCGTTCATCATCAGCCGATTGTAGAAAGCGCCGCCACTGCGTGCAAACCCGCTGGCGCGCCGGGCCGCAGCGGCTATATTGGGCCGCACCCCGTGCACCGAAAGCGCTTATGCCACGCACAACCCCCTTACGTGCCCTCTTCTGCACCCTCGCTGCCGGCCTGTTGCTGGGCCTGTGTACCCTCCTGGTCGGCCGCCCGGCTTTTGCGCAAAGCACTGCGCCGCGTGTGATCGACATCCCCACCCGCCCCGGCGTCACCCAGCGCTTTGTCTACATCGCCCCTTCGGGCGCGCCCAAGGCCTCGGTCATCCTGCTGGCTGGCGGCCATGGCGGCTTGCAGATCAACGAGGCCGGCAACTTTGGCTGGGGCGGCGGCAACTTCCTGGTGCGCACGCGCCAGCTGTTCGCCGACGCCGGCCTGGCCGTCGCCGTCATCGACGCGCCTTCCGACAAACAGTCGCCGCCCTACCTCTCAGGCAACCGGCAAAGGCCTGAGCACAGCGCCGATGTACTGGCCGCCATTGCCTGGCTCAAACAGCAATCACCGGCCCCCGTGTGGCTGGTCGGCACCAGCCGCGGCACCCAATCGGCCGCCTACATCGCCACCGAGGCCTCGCCGGCCCAGGGCGGCCCCGACGGCCTGGTGCTGACCTCCAGCATCCTGCTGGACCCCAACGGCCGCGCCGTGCCCCGAATGCCGCTGGAAAAACTCGCCATCCCCGTGCTCGTGGTCCACCACGAAAGCGACGGCTGCAAGGTCTGCCCCTTCAGCGAGATACCGGCCATGATGGACAAGCTCAGCAAAACACCCAAAGCCGAACTCATCAGCATCAGCGGCGGCCAAAGCCGCGGCGACCCCTGCGAGGCCATGGCCTACCACGGCTTTAACGGGCTGGAGGCCGACGTCGTCGGCAAGATCAGCCGCTGGGTGATTGCGGCCAAGCCTTAAGAGAGAGAAGACAGGCCGCTCAAGCCTGCTCAGGCTTGTCCTGCGGCAGGTCGCTGGGGCTGCTGCCCACGGCCGCATGGTTGAGCGCCAGGCTCACACCCGCGCGCTTTTCCGCCTTCTGCATGGTGTCCATCACATCCGGGTCCGGCGCCACACCCCAGGCCATGGCGGTGGTCAGCACCACCAGCGAGGGAATCGCGCGCAAATAACGCGGGCGGAACAAAAAGTCGGCAAGCTTCTTCATGGCAGGCACTCCGGTCACAACATCAGAAAAACAACAAGCCTCGATGCTGCGCCGCCCGCCTTAGGGCCGTGCGTCTGCCATGTTGCGCTATGTATCAATTTGCGCCAAGGCCCAGCCGGCGCGGCCCAGCGGCCGGCAGCTTTACGTAAATGCCTGCCCGGCAGGGCCGGCTAGGCCCTGCCGCGGCGCGACTGCAGCTGGTTGCTGCCGCCCACATGCGACTCGCGGTCGCTGCGGCTGTTGGCCGTGCGCTGGCCTTCGTTGCGCTGGGTGGGCTTTTGCTCGCCCACCTGGTTGAAGTCGTTCTCCACCTTGCCGCCATGGCCCGAGGCTTTGGGTGCGGTGCTGTTGTCGTCCTGCACGCTGGGGTCATTCGCCGCGGCAGGCTGCTTGCCCGTTCGTTTGTTGCCGTTGGATTTGTTGGGCATGGGTGTCTCCTGGTGAGGGGGTTGAACATGGGTGAAGGCCTTGGCAGGCCGGCCGCTTGCGCAAACCATCCAGCCGCATCACCCGCGTATTCACCATTCTGGAAACCCCAAAACACCACCCGTGTCAGACAGCGCCCTGTACCCCCGCACGACAAGGCGAACTCGGGTCAGCTCCCATCGCTTGTTCCTTGTTGATCGAGAAGGAAAAAGCTTAACTCCGCGACAAGGGCATGGCAGTCCACAAGCCTCAAAGCTCGCGGGCTATCGATCCACGGACGCCTTCCTCACACGCCAGCGTATCTCGACATCAGCGCCGGCACAGCCGGCCTCGCACAACGCTGCAACGCAAGCAGCAAACCATGGTCAGGCCGCGCCACCCGGTGCCGGCTGCGCAAATCATCCTGGATCTGCCCCAACAGGGAGGCCGCCATCTCGGCATCGGCCATGGCCCTGTGGGCGCGGCCGGCTTTGGGCAAGCGGTGGTAGTCGATCAGCACGCCTAGTTTGTGGCTGGGCGCCTGGGGATACAGCCTTCTGGCGACCAGCATGGTGCAGGCAAAGGGCTGGCTGGCTGCTCTTTCGCCGGCCAGACCCAGTTCAGCTTCCCAGAAGCGGCGGTCAAAGGAGGCGTTGTGGGCCACCATGGGGGCGCTGCCGACAAAGCGGCTGGCTTCCCTCATCACGGTATCGGCCGCGGGTGCGGCGGCGACCATGGCGTTGCTGATGCCTGTCAGGCTTTCGATAAAGGACGGGATATAGCGCCCCGCGTTCATCAGGCTCTGGAAACGGTCCACCACTTTGCCGCTGGCTTCTTCGACGAGCACGATGGCGATTTCGGTGGCGCGGTCGCCCATGGCCGGTGACAGGCCTGTGGTCTCGAAGTCGATGACGGCGATGCAGCTCATGGCTTTTTGCTGTTGTTGTTCACGCAAAGAAAAACACCATGAAGATCACCTGCGGGAGGTAAACACTTCATGGTGTTGATCGTGGCCGGGTTTGTCATGCTTGCACCGGCCCGGGCCAAGCAGTGGCTTATTTGTAAAACGACTCAACCTTGCCCTTGAGCTTGATCATCAACGGGTTGCCCTTGCGGTCCACCTTGTTGCCGACGGGGACCTTGATCCAGCCTTCGCTGATGCAGTATTCGGCAACGTCAAAACGTTCCTTGTCGTTAAAGCGTATGCCTACGTCATGCTCAAAGATGGCCCTGACGAAATGCGGGCTGCGCTCGTCGGTGGAGAGGTGGTCGGGCAGCGCCGGGCGTTCTGTTGTCGCCGCTGCTGCTGCCGTGGTGGTCGTGGTTTCTTCGGTCATGGAATCGGAAAAGGGGGTTGGTCGTGTATCAAACGTCGATATTGGCGGCACGCAAGGCGTTCTGCTCAATAAACTCGCGGCGCGGCTCGACCTCGTCGCCCATCAGCATGGTGAAGACGCGGTCGGCCTCGATGGCGTCGTCGATCTGCACGCGCAGCAGGCGGCGCACGGTGGGGTCCATGGTGGTTTCCCACAACTGGGCGGGGTTCATCTCGCCCAGGCCTTTGTAGCGCTGGCGGGCGGTGGCATTCTCGGCCTGGCCGATCAACCAGGCCATGGCCTGGCGGAAGTCGCTGATTTTTTCTTCTTTCTGGCGCTCGCCTTCGCCGCGCATGACTTTGGCGCCTTCGCTGCTGATCAGGCCCCGGAAGGTGGCGGCCGCTTCGGCCAGGGTGGCGTAGTCGGCGCCGTGCACAAAGTCCTGGGTCAGCACGCTGCTCTTGACATTGCCGTGGTGGCGGCGGCTGATGCGCAGAATCGGTTTGTCGTTGCGGGTGTCGAATTCGCCGGCCACTTCGGCGGGGGTGCCGGTGGTGTTGAGTTCACGCAGCTTGGCCTGCAGGGCCACGGCTGAGACTTCCGCATCGGCCACGGTGTCGAGGTTCAGGCTCACGCCGTCGGCAATCGCGCGCAGGGCCTCGGCATCCATAAAGCCGCGCAGGCGGGCAATGACGGACTCGGCCAGCTGGTGCTTGCGTGCGAGCTCGGCCAGGGTGTCGCCGGTGAGTATCGATTTTTCGTCGGGACCGACCTGCACGCTGGCATCCTTGAGCGCAATGCGCAGCAAAAAGCCGTCCAGGGCCGCGGTGTCCTTGAGGTATTGCTCTTCCTTGCCGGCCTTGACTTTGTAGAGCGGCGGCTGGGCGATGTAGATGTGGCCGCGCTCGACGAGCTCGGGCATCTGGCGGTAGAAGAAGGTCAGCAGCAGGGTGCGGATGTGGGCGCCGTCAACGTCGGCGTCGGTCATGATGATGATGCGGTGGTAACGCAGCTTGGCGACGTTGAAGTCGTCGGTACCGGCCGTGCCGCCCACGCCGCCGGCCTTGCCTATGCCGGTGCCCAGGGCGGTGATCAGCGTCAGGATTTCATTGCTGGTCAGCAGCTTTTCGTAGCGGGCTTTTTCGACGTTGAGGATCTTGCCGCGCAGCGGCAGGATGGCCTGGAATTTACGGTCGCGGCCCTGTTTGGCGGAGCCGCCGGCGGAGTCACCCTCGACCAGGTAGATCTCGCACATGGCGGGGTCTTTTTCCTGGCAGTCGGCCAGCTTGCCGGGCAGGCCCATGCCGTCGAGCACACCTTTGCGGCGCGTCATGTCGCGGGCCTTGCGCGCGGCTTCACGGGCGCGGGCGGCTTCAATGATCTTGCCGACGATGATCTTCGCGTCGTTGGGGCGTTCCTGCAGGTAGTCGTGCAGCAAACGGCTCACGATGTCTTCGACCGGGCCGCGCACTTCGCTGGAAACCAGCTTGTCCTTGGTCTGGCTGCTGAACTTGGGCTCGGGCACCTTGACGCTGAGCACGCAGCACAGGCCTTCGCGCATGTCGTCGCCGGTGACTTCGACTTTCGCTTTTTTGGCCAGCTCGCTGTCGTCGATGTATTTGTTGATGACGCGGGTCATGGCGGCGCGCAGGCCTGTCAGGTGGGTGCCGCCGTCACGCTGGGGAATGTTGTTGGTGAAGCACAGCACCTGTTCGCTGTAGCCGCTGTTCCACTGCATGGCGACTTCGACGCCGATGTTGGTGCCCTGGTCGCTCTGGCGGTCGCCCATGGCGGCAAACACATTGGGGTGCAGGACGGTCTTGCCCTTGTTGATGAACTCGACAAAACCCTTGACGCCGCCGGCGCCAGCGAAGTCGTCTTCCTTGCCGGTGCGCTCGTCTTTCAGGCGAATGCGCACGCCGTTGTTGAGGAAGCTCAGTTCGCGCAGGCGCTTGCTGAGGATCTCGTAGTGAAAATCGTTGTTCTCTTTGAAGATCTCGGTGTCGGGCAGGAAGTGGACTTCGGTGCCGCGCTTGTCGGTGTCGTCCATGACCTTCATGGGTGATACTTCGACGCCATCGACGGTCTCGACGATGCGGTTCTGCACAAAGCCGCGCGAGAACTCCATGACATGGACCTTGCCGTCGCGGCGGATGGTGAGGCGCAACATCTTGCTGAGTGCGTTGACGCAGCTCACGCCCACACCGTGCAGGCCGCCTGAGACCTTGTAGCTGTTCTGGTTGAACTTGCCGCCGGCGTGCAGCTCGGTCAGGGCGATTTCGGCGGCCGAGCGTTTGGGCTCGTGCTTGTCGTCCATCTTGATGCCGGTGGGGATGCCGCGGCCGTTGTCGGTGACGCTGACGGAGTTGTCGGTGTGGATGGTGACGACGATGTCGTCACAGTGGCCGGCCAGGGCTTCGTCGATGGAGTTGTCGACCACCTCAAAGACCAGGTGGTGCAGGCCCGTGCCGTCGGAGGTGTCGCCGATGTACATGCCGGGGCGCTTGCGCACGGCTTCCAGGCCTTCCAGGATCTGGATGGAGCCTTCACCATAGGCTTCGGACGCGCCGGCCTGGTTGGTGTCGATTTTGGGCTGGAAATTGGAGCTTTCCTCGGTGGCCGCGCCTTCGGACACATGCACCTGTTCGGCTTCGTTCACTTTGTTTTCTTCAGTCATATCCGGCTTCTTTTCCGATCTTTTCACGAGCTATTTCGTGAGCTGTTTCGCGATCTCTTTTCGAATTGCTTCGATTTCTTCAATCTCTTGAATGACCAAACCCGCGTAGGGTCGCGGGTCTGATGGTTGTTGGCGTGTGTTCAGCGCGCTAGATGCGCATGGGCATCACCACGTATTTGAAGGCCGAATCGTCGGGGATGGTCAGCAGCGCGGAGCTGTTGGAATCGGCCAGTTCGATCTTGACCATGTCCTGGTCCATATTGGCCAGCGCGTCTATCAGGTAGGTCACGTTGAAGCCGATTTCGATGGCGTCGCCGCCGTAGTCAATGTCGAGCTCGTCGACGGCTTCTTCCTGCTCGGCATTGTTGGAGGCCACGCGCAGGGTGCCGGGCTCGATGTTCAGGCGCACGCCCTTGAACTTTTCGCTGGTCAGGATGGCGGTGCGCTGCAGGCTGGCCAGCAGGGGCACGCGGCCCAGGGTGATGATGTTCTTGTGGTTCTTGGGGATCACGCGGTTGTAGTCGGGGAACTTGCCTTCGACCAGCTTGGTGACGAATTCCATGCCTTCAAAGCTGAATTTGGCCTGGTTGCCGGCGAACTGCATCTCGATGGCGCCTTCCTTGTCGCTGAGCAGGCGCTGCATTTCGAGCACGGTCTTGCGCGGCAGGATCACTTCCTGCTTGGGCACTTCGACGTCCAGCATGGCCGAGGAAAACGCCAGGCGGTGGCCGTCGGTGGCGACCAGGCTCAGCTGCTTGCCTTCGGCGACAAACAGGATGCCGTTGAGGTAGTAGCGGATGTCGTGCACGGCCATGGCGAAGGAGACCTGGTTGAGCAGCTCCTTGAGGACTTTTTGCGGCACCGAGAAGCCGGGGCCGAAGTTGGCGGCTTCCTGGACCAGGGGGAAGTCTTCGGCGGGCAGGGTTTGCAGCGTGAAGCGGCTTTTGCCGCCCTTGAGGATCAATTTGTTCTGCGAGGACTCGAGCGAGACGGTCTGGTCGCTGGGCATGGAACGCAGGATGTCGATGAGCTTGCGGGCACCCACGGTGGTGGTGAAGTTGCCGCTGTCGCCGTCGAGCTCGGCGGTGGTGCGGATCTGGATTTCAAGATCGCTGGTGGTCAGCTGCACCTGTGCGCCGGTTTTGCGGATCAGCACGTTGGCCAGAATCGGCAAGGTGTGCCTGCGCTCCACGATGCCGGCGACCGATTGCAGTACCGACAAAACTTTATCCTGGGTTGCTTTCAGAACGATCATGACTTCCTCTGTATATATCTTTAATTCTTTAATTCAAATTAGTAGTAGTAGATAAGGGGGGAGCCCATCTGTGGATAGTGCCATTTTCCCCTTTTTGATCAACCACTTGGCGTTTGTTTAACCATGTGCCCAGATGCCTTGGAAGTTCACTGCCGGATATGAACAACTTTCGATTGTCATCTGCTTCTGTGGATAAACCATGGGTTGTTCAAAAGTTGTCCCCAAACTTGTTGTGAAGGCCTTTGAGCCCGGGATTGGGGCCTGAAAACTGAGCGCTAAAGGATTCATTTGCCATATATGAAGTGCTTTCAGCCTTTCAGGGTCTGTTCCAGCACATGCAACTGCTGGTTGAGCTCGGTCATCTGCTGGCGCTCCGCAGACATCTTGCGCACGGCGTGCAGCACCGTGGTGTGGTCGCGCCCGCCGAAGAGCTCGCCGATCTCGGGCAGGCTCTTCTGGGTCAGTTCCTTGGCCAGGTACATGGCGATCTGGCGCGGCCGGGCGATGCTGGCGGGCCGTTTCTTGGAATACATGTCGGCGACCTTGATCTTGTAATAGTCGGCGACGGTCTTCTGGATGTTCTCCACGCTGATCTGCCGGTTCTGGATGGACAGCAGGTCGCGCAATGCCTCCCGGGCCAGCTGGATGGAGATTTCCTTCAGGTTGAAGCGCGAATAGGCCAGGATCTTGCGCAGCGCGCCTTCGAGCTCGCGCACATTGGAGCGCACGTTCTTGGCAACGAAGAAGGCGACTTCCTCGGGCATGGAGGCGCCTTCGGCCTCGGCCTTGCGGATCAGGATGGCCACGCGCATTTCGAGCTCGGGCGGCTCGATGGCGACCGTCAGGCCGGAATCAAAGCGCGAAACCAGGCGTTCGTGGATGTCCGTCAAACCCTTGGGGTAAGTGTCGCTGGTCATCACGATGTGCGACTTTTTGGTCAGCAAGGCCTCAAAAGCGTTGAAAAACTCTTCCTGGGTGCGGTCCTTGTTGGCGAAGAACTGGACGTCGTCGATCAGCAGCAAATCCAGGGAGTGGTAACGCTCCTTGAATTCATCAAAAGTCTTGCGCTGGTAAGCTTTAACCACATCTGAAACAAATTGTTCAGCATGGATGTAGAGAACTTTGGCCGCGGGGTTGTCCACCAGCAGTTTGTTGCCGATGGCGTGCATCAAATGGGTCTTGCCCAGACCGACGCCGCCGTAGATAAAAAGCGGGTTGTAAAGCTGGCCCAGGCTGCTGGACACATGCAGGGCGGCGGCCCGGCCCATGCGGTTGGCCGTGCCTTCAATCAGGGTGTCGAAGGTCAGCGCGCTGTTGAGCCGGTTTTTGAAAGGCGCGCCGGCGGCTTCTTCGGGAACGCCCAGGCCGGCGGGCTCGGGGATATTCGAGCCTTCAAAGCTGCGGATCAGGGAATTCGATTTGACGGGCGCTTCGCGAGGAGCAAGCGCTAACTCAAGGGCGATGGCCTGGCCGGAAATTTTCTCGAGCAGGGCCGAAATACGGCCGGCATACTGGGCGCGCACCCAGTCCAGTTTGAAGCGGTTGCCCACCAGAACCGTGACTTTGGAGAGGTCGGCCGCGACGTCAACCACCAGCGGACGGATCCAGGTGTTGAACTGCTGCTCGGGCAATTCCTGCGCCAAATGGTCGACGCAGCTTTGCCACAAGCCCTGGCTCAGGTTTTGGACGGATGCCTCACTCATGCTGGTTTTTGCCGGGTTGCCGGCCTGGCAGAAGGGGCCGGGCGGCGTGTCGCTGCTTGTGGATATTGTTAATTTTGAGCACCGGCAATTGTAGTCCGGGCGGGGAGTTATCCACAAAATAAATGCTCAGTGTTTCAACCTATTTTCGGGCTGTCCAGATCGGTTCTGGCGGCCCTGCGGCGGCCCCTGGGAAGCGGCTGAGTAAGTGGCCGGGCGCTTCTCAGCCTTTACCCCCAATGAGCGGGCTAACTTGTTGCCAGCGTTGGGAAATCTGCGATAATCATGGGTTTCCCTGATTCGCAGCGGGTTTTCGCCTGTTTGCAGACTTGCAGAGTTGGTTGTGTTGTACGGCCACCAAGATCATTCGAATCGCCCAGGGGAAGCTTTGTAGCTGACCGGCTAACAGGACTCATCATGAAACGCACATACCAACCTTCCAAAGTCAAACGCGCCCGCACGCACGGCTTTCTGACGCGCATGAAAACGCGCGGCGGCCGCGCAGTGATCGCCGCGCGCCGCGCCAAGGGCCGCAAACGCCTGGCTGTCTAAGCCTGTCGTTTTTGCTGGCCATCCGCAGTTTTCCGAACTGAGGCCTGGCGCTCGTGCAGCGGCTTCAAACCCGTTCCCAGTTCCAGGCAGTCCTTGCCGGCGCCATCGTTGCAAAAACAACGCACTTCGCATTGCACCGCAATGCGCTGGACGCCAGGCCGGTGCAAACCGAGTCCGGCGGCCCTGTTGATGCCCTTGCGGCAAGGTCGCTGTTCCCCATCCAGGACACCTGGCTCGGGGCCATGGTTCCCAAACGCTGGGCCAAACGGGCTGTCACGCGCAACGCCATCAAACGCCAGATTTACACCGTGAGCGCTGATTTTTCGCATCAGTACCCCGAGGCCGCTTATGTGGTCCGCTTGCGGCGTGATTTTTCGCGCACCGAATTCGTCAGCGCGAGCTCCGAGCCGCTGAAGCAGGCCGTGCGCGCCGAAGTCCAGGCCCTGATGCAGGCCGGAGCCAAAGCGCCATGAGCCTGCCGGCCGCCATCGTCCGCTTGCCGCAAACGCTGTTGATAGGCCTGGTCAAAGGCTATCGCCTGCTGCTCAGCCCCTGGCTGGGCTCGGCCTGCCGCTTTGAGCCGACCTGTTCCGCATATTCTTTAGAGGCGCTGCAGCAGCACGGCGCCGCCGTGGGCAGCTATCTCACGCTGCGCCGCCTGGCCCGCTGCCACCCCTGGTGCGAAGGCGGGCACGATCCCGTACCGCCGGCCACCGCGGCGCGCCCCTTCTCTCTCTTTTCCCGCCTGGCCACGCCCGTGGCCCCTACCCCTTCTAAAAAGACGCCGTCATGAACGACATCCGCCGCACCATCTTGTGGGTGATATTTGGTTTCTCCATGGTCCTCCTGTGGGACCAGTGGCAGGTTTTTAACGGCCACAAGGCGACCTTCTTCCCCTCCAGCACGCAATCCGCCAAGGCGCCCGCCGCTGGCGCGGCCGCTTCCGCGCCGGCTGCCGGTGCCGCGGCCTCCTCGGTGCCCGCGCCCCAGGCCGCCAATGCGGCGCCCGCCGCGCCGGGCAGCGTGCCCACAGGCGCACCCAGCCTCACGCCCGCGGCCGCCAAGGAGCGTGTGGTGGTGAACACCGACGTGCTCACGCTGACCTTTGACAGCGAGGGCGGCACCCTGGTGCATTCGGCCTTTGCCAAATACAAGGACCAGACGCACAAGGACCAGGGTTTTGTGCTGCTCGATGAAAGCGCCAACCGCGTTTATGTGGCGCAGACCGGCCTGATCGGCGGCAGCGCTCCCGACAGCTTTCCCACGCACAAGACCCTGATGAAGCTTGTCCCCGGCGAGCGTTCGCTGAAAGACGGCCTCGACGAGCTTGAAGTCAAGTTCGAGTCGGCCGACGTCGGCGGCCTCAAGGTGGTCAAGACCTATACGCTCAAGCGCGGCGCCTATGACATCGCGGTCCGCCACGACGTCGTCAATACCGGCACGGCCGCGGTTTCGCCGCAGCTCTACCTGCAGCTGGTGCGCGACGGCAACAAGCCGCCCGGAGAGTCGTCCTTCTATTCCACCTTCACCGGCCCGGCGATTTACACCGAAGCCAAGAAGTACCAGAAGGTCGAGTTCAAGGACATCGAGAACAACAAGGTAGACGTTGAGAAACAGGCCAGCAACGGTTATGCCGCCATGGTGCAGCACTACTTCGCTTCGGCCTGGATATTGGGCGACGGCATCAAGCGTGACCTGTTCTTCAAGAAGGTCAGCACCAACCTCTACTCTGTCGGCATGATCACCTCGCTGGACACGATCGCGCCAGGCGCGAGCAAATCCATCGACTCGAAATTTTTTGTCGGCCCGCAGGAAGAAAAAACCCTGGAAGCCATTGCCCCCGGCCTGGAGCTGGTGAAGGACTACGGCTGGCTCACCATCCTGGCCAAGCCGCTGTACTGGCTGCTCGACAAGCTGCACGGCTTCATCCACAACTGGGGCTGGTCCATCGTGGCGCTGGTGCTGCTGCTCAAGGTGGCTTTTTACTGGCTCAACGCCAAGGCTTACGCCAGCATGGCCAAGATGAAGGCCATCAACCCCAAGATCATGGAGATGCGCGAGCGCCTGAAGGACAAGCCGCAGGAAATGCAGCAAGCCATGATGAAGATCTACCGCGAGGAAAAGGTCAACCCCATGGGCGGCTGTTTCCCCATCATGATCCAGATCCCGGTGTTCATCGCGCTGTACTGGGTGCTGCTGTCCAGCGTCGAAATGCGCAATGCGCCCTGGATAGGCTGGATCCACGACCTCTCGGCGCCGGACCCCTTCTTCATCCTGCCCATCGTGATGACGCTGACGACCATGCTGCAGACGGCGCTCAACCCCGCGCCGCCGGACCCCATGCAGGCCAAGCTGATGTGGTTCATGCCGCTGATCTTCAGCGTGATGTTCTTCTTCTTCCCGGCGGGCCTGGTGTTGTACTGGATCACCAACAACATCCTGTCCATCGCCCAGCAGTGGGTGATCAACACCCGCATGGGCGTGCCGCCGCAGTTCAACCTGCCCAAATTCAACTAAGGCGGGGCAGAAAATAAAAATTGGGCCGCTTCGCGGCCCTTTTTTCTTTGGAAGCTGATGGGGGCCTGTCCGCCGCGCCCGGCCGGCCCCACCAGCCGATTGCCGCTTAATATCTAGCACCATGCTGGCCCGACACCACGACCCCATCGTTGCCATCGCCACCGCGCCCGGCCGCGGTGCCGTGGGCATTGTGCGCGTCTCCGGCAAACACATAGGGCCCGTGATCGAAGCGCTGTGCGGCCGCGCGCTGCTGCCGCGCCAGGCGACCTACCTGCCCTTTCGTGACGCGCAGGGCGCGGCCATAGACCAGGGGCTGGCCCTGCATTTCCCCGCGCCCCATTCCTATACCGGCGAAGACGTGCTGGAGCTGCAGGCCCATGGCGGGCCCGTGGTGCTGCAGCTGTTGCTGGCGCGCTGTCTGGAAGCCGGCGCCGCGCTTGACCCTGTCACCGGCCAGGCCGCCCTGCCCCGGCTGCGTGTGGCGCAACCCGGGGAATTCACCGAACGCGCCTTCCTCAACGACAAGATAGACCTGGCCCAGGCCGAGGCCATCGCCGACCTGATTGACGCCAGCACCGAAACCGCGGCGCGCTCGGCCGCGCGTTCGATGTCGGGTGAGTTCTCGCTGGCGGTCAACGCGCTGCTCGAGCAGCTGATCCACCTGCGGATGCTGGTGGAAGCCACGCTGGACTTTCCGGAAGAAGACATCGACTTCCTGCAGAAGGCCGATGCGCAAGGCCAGCTTACGCGGCTGCAAACGACGCTGGCCGCCGTGATGCAGCGCGCCGTGCAAGGCGCGCTGCTGCGCGAAGGCATCAAGGTGGTGATCGCGGGCCAGCCCAATGCCGGCAAAAGCTCATTGCTTAACGCACTGGCCGGCGCCGAGCTTGCCATCGTCACACCAATTGCCGGCACGACGCGCGACAAGGTGTCGCAGCTGATCCAGATCGAGGGTGTGCCCCTGCATGTGGTGGACACCGCCGGCCTGCGCGATGCGCTCGACGAAGTGGAAAAAATCGGCGTGGAACGCGCATGGGCCGAAATCGCCAGCGCCGACGCCGTGCTCTTCCTGCACGACCTGACCCGCCACACCGCCGACTACCTGGCCGCCGACGCGCACATCGCGCAGGTGCTGGGCCGCGAGCTGCCGCGCAACACGCCCGTCATCGATGTGTGGAACAAATCCGATGCGGCAGGCGCGCAGGTGTTGGGCGCCATCAAGGGCGGCGTGTTGATCTCCGCCAAAACCGGCACCGGTTTGCAGGACTTGCGCAACCGGTTGCTGGATGTCGCGGGCTGGCAGGCCGTGCCCGAAGGCGTGTTCATGGCCCGCGAGCGCCATGTGCGCGCGCTGCGCCAGGTGCAAGAGCAATTCACCAGAGCCGGCGCGCAGCTTCATGCGGCGCAGCCGGCGCTGGACCTGCTGGCCGAGGACCTGCGGCAGGCCCAGCTGCACCTGGGCGAGATCACCGGCGCGTTCACCCCGGACGACCTGCTGGGTGAAATTTTCTCGAGATTCTGTATTGGAAAGTAGTAAGCGGGCGGCCGGCGAACGATAGGCGGGGCCCACGCGCAGACCAGCGGTCGCAAACCCCCTGAAAGGGTTAAAAATGGCCTGTTCTCGAGGGGAAATTACAAATCGGACCACCCCTGTATCAGGTGTAAGTGGGCGTTAAGAGCCCTTGCTGCTGTTGTAGTGCGAAGGTATCTTCCGTTGCACTATGAACGCTCCACTCCCCGCCGCCATCCGTTTTGACATCCAGGGCCTGGCCCAGGCCATCCTGCATTGCCACGCCAGCGATGCCTTGCGTTGTCAATTCAACCAGCCGCATTGGGACATCCTGGCCAGCTACCTGCAGCCGTTTGCCCTGAACAGCGGCCAGGTGCTGATGGAGCAAGGCGCGCTGGACCGTACGCTGTACTTTGTGGAAAGCGGCACGCTCAGCGTCCATTACGAAGATGAAAAAGCGCGCGTGCGCATGGCCCTGGTCGGTGCCGGCACCGTGCTCGGCGAAGGCGCATTCTTCTCGCACATGCCGCGCAGCGCCACGGTGCATGCCTCGACTCCTTGCAAGCTCTGGTGCCTCACGCCCATGCGCTTCCTTGAACTGGCCAATCGCCACAGCCCCATCGCACTGGAGCTGACCATGGCCATGGGTTCGGTGATGGCCAAGCGCCTGTACAACCGGCCCAAGCGCGTTGCGGTGACCTGAGGCGGCGGGTCGGCGAATTCAAAGCATATACAGCAGTCATCAGACAACGGTTTCCCGGTAAAGCGGGGTTTGCGCGGCTGGCGCAAACCGCCGTTGGCCGTGATTTTTTACCGTGCGATGCTGCGGGCAATTCGATAAAGTGACCGTTAAAGCAGCCGCCAAACAACAGCGGTCGTGGTTTGTGGGGATTGCTTACAGACTTCACACACTGCATTGACGGAAAATTGCCCTATCCATTACAAGAACGCCGAATATGTCTTTTCTAAACTGGTTTTCCAGCAAGCCAAGTCCGCTCAAACCCTCTCCCGCCGAGGAGCAGAAGCGCGCTTCCGCCGGGCGTGACAAATCACCCCTTTCCGTCCCGGGCCGGCTGCCTGTTGAAGCCGCAGCGCCCGGTGACGGCGCCAAGCTCAAGCGCCACGCCCGCCGCGAGCAGCTGTATGTCGCGATCCGCGAGTCCATGACACGCTCCGGTGTGCTGTCCGCCAGCTATAAATTCAAGGTGCTTTCGCTGGACCAGCGCGGCAATGAGTTCCTCGTCATGATGGACCTGGCCAAAGCCTTCGGCCGTCCTTCGGAGCAGCTCGGCGAAATCGAGACGCTGATCATCCAGAATGCCAAGGCACGCTTCGAAATCACGGTGCCCGCGGTGTACTGGCGCATCGACGAAACGGCCGTCGTGGTCAAGCCCAAACCCAGCACTCAGGACGCGCCACAAAGCGTGGCCGCCCCCGCTGCTGCTGCCGTTGTCCCCGCTGCTCCCGACGCGGCGGCCAAGCCTGCCAAGCCACCTACTCCCCGCTACGAACCGATACAGGCCGACGAAGTGGCCGCGTTCAAGCAGGCCTTGCTGGCCGCCTCCGCCCAGGGGCCGGCCACCGGACCCGAGAAAGGCGTCAAGGAGGTCAAGGAAGCCAAGGAAGTCAAAGAGGCCAGGGACGCCGCCAGGAGCAAAAGCGGCCCGCGCTCCTACGCATTGCTGACCGGCTTTGAAGACACGGAGATGCCGGATTCGCCATCCTCGCCGGCGCTCAGCAGCACCCAGTACGGCGACCTGGTCTAACAGCCGCGGGACTTGGCGCCGGGCGGCGTTCAGTGCCCGGCAAAATCAATCAGCGTGAACAAGGGCAGGCCCGCGGCCTGCAGCTTCACCGATCCGCCCAGTTCGGGCAAATCCACAATCGCCGCGCCCTCGGTCACGCTGGCGCCCAGCTTCTCCAGCAGCTTCTTGCCGGCCATCATGGTGCCGCCGGTGGCGATCAGGTCGTCGATCAGCAGGACCTTGTCGCCGCGCTTGACGGCGTCGGTGTGCAGCTCCACCGTGGCGCTGCCGTATTCGAGCTCATAGGTCTCTTGCACTGTGGAGAAAGGCAGCTTGCCCTTTTTGCGGATAGGCACAAAGCCGACATTGAGCTCATAGGCCACCACCGCGCCCAGAATGAAGCCGCGCGCGTCCAGGCCGGCCACCACGTCGGGGCGCAAGGCCGGGTCCATATAGCGGTGCACAAACGCATCAATCAGGACGCGAAAAACCTTGGGGTTTTGCAGCAGCGGCGTGATGTCGCGAAACTGCACGCCCGGTGCGGGCCAGTCCGGCACGGTGCGGATGTGGTTGCGCAAATACTGGCTGATGGACTGGTGCTGGAGGCTGTGAAGGTCTGGCATGGTGCGTCGTGCAGATGGGGTGCGCGGGTGGGGTGCGCGTATTGTGCGCCCGGCGGGGGAAAAACGCGTCAGCCCGGCGCGCCGGCGGGGCTGGTGGGGTTGGTTTTGGCCGGCCGGCCGCGCAGCAGTTTTTCTTCGGCCATGGCCAGTGCTTCGGGCTTGCCTGACAGCACCAGCGTGTCGCCGCCTTCCAGCAGGGTTTCCGCCTGCGCGGCCACGGCCTTGCCGTTGCCGCGGCGCAGGCTCACGACGCGCACGCCGCCGGCTTCCAGGGCCATGGCGCCCAGGGGCTTGCCGAGGGACTTGATGCCCAGCGGCAGCGTGACGTTGGACAGCCGTTCCTGCTCCAGCTCGTTGACCGTGTCGTCGTCGGCGCCGCGGAAGTAACCGCGCAGCAGGTTGTAGCGCGCGTCGCGCTGGTCCTGCACCACGCGGATCACGCGGCGCATGGGCACGCCCACCAGCGCGAGCGCGTGGCTGGCGAGCATCAGGCTGCCTTCTATGGCCTCAGGCACGACCTCGGTGGCGCCGGCCGTCTGCAGTTTCTCCAGGTCGTGGTCGTCCACGGTGCGTACGATGACCGGCACCGTGGGCGCATGGGCGCGCGTGTTGGCCAGCACCTTGAGGGCACTGGCCGTGTCCAGGTAGGTGATGACGACCGCGCTGGCGCGCGCCAGGCCCGCGGCCATCAGGGCCTGCAGGCGCACCGCGTCGCCGAACACCACGGAGTCGCCCGCGGCGGCGGCTTGCCGCACGCGGTCGGGGTCCAGGTCCAGCGCCATGTACTGGATGCCTTCGCGCTCCAGCATGTGGCCCAGGTTCTGGCCGCAGCGGCCGTAGCCGCAGATGATCACGTGTTTGTTGGCGTTGATGGACTTGCGCGCGATGGTGGTCATCTGCAGCGACTGCTGCAGCCATTCGCTGGAGACCAGTTTCATCACGATGCGGTTGCTGTACATGATGATGAAGGGCGTGGCGAGCATGGACAGCACCATGCTGGCCAGGATGGGGTTGAGCAGGGCCGGCGGCACCAGGCGGTTCTGCTGGGCCAGCGTGAGCAGCACAAAACCGAATTCACCGGCCTGCGCCAGGTACAGGCCCGTGCGCAGCGACACGCCGGCGGTCGCGCCCAGCGAACGGGCCAGCGCCGTGACCAGCACCAGCTTGAAAATGACGGGCAGGGTCATCAGCAGCAGCACCAGCGGCCAACGCTCCAGCACCAGGCGCCAATCCAGCAGCATGCCTATGCTGATGAAGAACAGGCCCAGCAGCACGTCGTGGAAAGGCCGGATGTCGGTCTCGACCTGGTGTTTGTATTCAGTTTCCGAGATCAGCATGCCGGCAATGAAGGCACCCAGTGCCAGGCTCAGTCCGGCGCGCTCGGTCAGCCAGGCCAGCGCCAGCGTGACCAGCAGCAGGTTCAGCACGAACAGCTCTTCGCTCTTGCGCCGAGCCACGATGGTGAGCCACCAGCGCATGACGCGTTGCCCGCCGGTCAGCAGCAGGCCCACCAGGACGGTGGCCTTCACGCCGGCGACGGCCAGCGCCATGAGCAGCGCGTCGGCGGGTGCGCCCAGCGCCGGAATCAGCACCAGCAGCGGCACCACGGCCAGATCCTGGAACAGCAGCACGCCCATGATGCGCTTGCCGTGCTCGGACTCCAGCTCGAGCCGCTCCGACAGCAGCTTGACGACGATGGCGGTGCTGCTCATGGCAATCGCGCCGGACAGCGCCAGCGCGGTCTGCCAGCCCATGGTCCACAGGCCGGGCGCCATGCTGGCGAGGAACAGCGAGCCCACGGTGGCCAGCACGATGGTGAGCGCCACCTGCAGCAGCCCCAGGCCGAACACGTGGCGCCGCATGGAGCGCAGCTTGGGAAGGTTGAATTCGAGCCCGATCACGAACATCAGGAAGACCACGCCGAACTCGCCCAGGTGGCGGATGCCGTCGGAGTTCTGGGCCAGCGCCAGCGCGTTGGGGCCTATGATCACGCCCACCGCCAGGTAGCCCAGCATGGGCGGCAGCTTGAGCGAGCGGCACGCGACCACGCCCAGCACTGCGGCCAGCAGGTACAGCAGGGTCAGTTCAAGCGCGCTCATGCGCCGATGGTAGCCGAGGAAACCGCGCCGGCATGGGCCTTTGTACGCCTCTATAGAATGCAGCCATGAGCCAAGACCCCGTGAAACTGGATGTCGAGCAGGTGCTGAACCTGGCCCGCAAGACCTTCGAGATAGAAGCCGCCGCCGTGCTGGGACTGGCGCAGCGCCTGGGCGGCGAGTTTGTCCAGGCGGTGGAGCTGATACTGGCCTGCCGGGGCCGCGTGGTGGTCATGGGCATGGGCAAAAGCGGCCACATAGGCCGCAAGATCGCGGCCACACTGGCCTCCACCGGCACCCCCGCCATGTTTGTGCACCCGGCCGAAGCCAGCCATGGCGACCTGGGCATGATCACCGGCCAAGACGTGGTGCTGGCGATTTCCAACAGCGGCGAAAGCGAGGAACTCACGGTGATCCTGCCGGTGCTGAGCCGCCAGGGCGTGCCCATGATCGCCATCACCGGTGGCGCCCAGTCCGCGCTGGCGCGCCATGCGCGCGTCACGCTCGACAGCAGTGTCGCGCTGGAGGCCTGCCCGCTCAACCTGGCGCCGACCGCCAGCACCACCGCGCAGCTCGCCATGGGGGACGCGCTGGCCGTCGCGCTGCTCGACGTGCGCGGCTTCAGGGAAGAAGACTTTGCCCGCTCGCACCCCGGCGGCGCGCTGGGCCGCAAGCTGCTCACGCATGTCAGCGACGTGATGCGCAGCGGCGACGCCGTGCCGCAGGTGCGGGCCGACACCGGTTTTAGCGACCTGATGCGTGAGATGAGCGCCAAGGGCCTGGGCGCCTCCGCGGTGGTCGACGGTACGCGGCGCGTGATCGGGATTTTTACCGACGGCGACTTGCGCCGCCTGGTCGAAAAAGGCGTGGACCTGCGCAGCAGCAAGGCCGGCGACGTGATGCATGCCAACCCGCGCACCGTGCGGGCGGATTCGCTGGCCGTGGAGGCGGCCGCGTTGATGGAGCAATACCGCATCACCAGCGTGCTGGTGGTCGACGAGGCCGGCGTGCTGTGCGGCGCGCTCAATTCCAACGACCTGATGCGCGCGAAAGTCATCTGATGGTGTTGTCATGCCCTCTTTGACGCCACCCATGCCGCAGCCCGTCCCCGCCCTGAACTTTGCTCCCGAGCTGTTGCTGCGGGCCCAGGGTGTCAAGGTGGCGTTTTTCGACGTGGACGGCGTGCTCACCGACGGCGGCCTGTATTTCTCCGAATATCCCGACGGCCATGCCCTGGCCCAGGCCAGCGGCGGTTACCGCGCCTCCGGCGAAATCATCAAGCGTTTCAACACCCTGGACGGCCACGGCCTGAAGCTGCTGCAGCGCGCCGGCATCACCCCTGTGGTGATCACCGGGCGGGACAGCGATGTGCTGCGCGCGCGCCTGCGGGCGCTGGGCGTCACACATGCGCATTTCGGCACCGAAGACAAGCGCCCCGCGGCCGAGACCACCCTGCAGGCGCTGGGCCTGGACTGGTCCGCGGCTGCCGCCATGGGCGACGACTGGCCGGACCTGCCGGTGATGTCCCGGGCGGCGCTCAGCTGCGCGCCGTCCAATGCGCATGTGGAAGTCCGGGCGCAGGCCCACCATGTCACGCAGGCGCCGGGCGGCCACGGCGCGGCGCGCGAGTTCTGCGACCTGCTGCTCGTCGCCGGCGGGCGCTATGCGGAATTGCTGCGGGAATACCGCCAATGACGACTGCGACACAGGGCCAGGACGCCGGTCGCGCCGGCGCGTTCTCCCCGCTCAAAAGGGCGTGGCGCGGCTTTTTGCGCGTGTGGGACAGCATGTCCATCTACATGCCCTTGCTGATGATGGGTGCGCTCGCGCTGGGCACCTACTGGCTGGTGCGCAATACGCCCATCTTCAGCACACCCGAAGCGCCCCGGGAAGCAAGCCACGATATCGACTATTTCATGCGCAAGTTCACCGTCAAGACCTTTGACGAAAACGGGCAGCTCAAGAGCGAAATCTACGGCATTGAGGCCCGGCATTTCCCCGACACCGACATTCTCGAGATCGACCAGGCGCGGATTCGCAGCATCCGCCCCGACGGCCGTGTGACCACCGCGACGGCGAATCGCGCCTATTCCAACGGCGACGGCTCGGAAGTGCAGCTGACCGGCAACGCGCGGGTGATCAGGGATGCCGGCAAGGACGCCAGCGGCAAGGAAACACCCCGCATGGAGTTTCGCGGTGAGTTCCTGCATGCCTTCCTGAACGACGAGCGCGTGAAATCCCACAAGCCCGTACTGCTGATTCGCGGTACCGACCAGTTTGTCGGCGACACCTTCGCTTATGACAACCTGGACCAGGTGGCGAACCTCAACGGTCGCGTCCACGGTATTCTGGTGCCCCGCTCCGCCGCCAGCGCCCCCGGTCTTCCCGCATTGACCTTACCGGCGGCGCCGGCAGGCCCCGCCAAACCGGTTGCGCCTTAGCGGCCGACTTTTTCAACGGCCATCCATGTCCAGACTCGTATTCATCACCGGCGCGTCCAGCGGCATAGGCCAGGCGCTGGCCATGCGCTTTTATTCGGCGGGCTACCGGCTGGCGCTGGCCGCGCGCCGCACGGCCGAGGTCCAGGCCTGGGCCGAGGCCAACGGCCTCAGCGCGGGGCGCTACCAGGTCTACAGTGCCGATGTGGCCGATACCGGCAGCATCGTCGCGGCCGGCCAGGCCTGCGTCGCGGCGCAGGGCGTGCCTGACGTGGTGATCGCCAACGCCGGGATCAGCATAGGCATGGACACCGCGGTGCGGTCGGACCTGGACGTGATGGCACAGACCTTTGCGACCAACAACACCGGCGTGGCCGCCACTTTTCACCCCTTCATCGCCGGCATGGTGACGCGCGGCACCGGTACCCTGGTGGGCATAGGCAGCGTGGCCGGTATACGCGGCCTGCCCGGGCACGGCGCTTACTGCGCCAGCAAGGCGGCGGTCATCGCGTATTGCGAAAGCCTGCGCGGCGAGCTGCGTCCCAGCGGTGTGAAAGTCGTGACCATCTGCCCCGGCTATATCGATACGCCGCTGACCCGTGAAAACCGCTACCCCATGCCTTTTTTGATGAAGGTGGAGGCGTTTGCCGACAAGGCGTTCGGGGCCATTCATGCCGGGCACAGCTATCGGGTGATTCCCTGGCAGATGGGCGTGGTGGCCAAGCTGCTGCGCCTGTTGCCCAATGCGCTGTTTGACAAGGCCTTGTCCGGGCGCGCGCGCAAGCATCGCCAGGGTGAGCGCTGACACTTCGCTTTTTGGCTTTTTATGTGTGGGCCGAAAAGCAAAAAGGCTTCAAAACCGAAGTCTTGAAGCCTTTTTAGCGCTCTTCAGCCGGGGCTGAAGAAAGAGGGGGTTAGCAGGGCTTAGTAGCCGCCGCGTCCGCCACCACCGCCGCCGCCGGAACGGCCACCGCCGCTACCGCCGCCGCCGTATGGGCTACGGAAACCGCCGTCGCTGCCGCCGCCACCGGAACGGCCACCGCCGCCGTAACCGCCGCCGCCACCACCACCGTAGCCGCCACCACCGCCGCCGCCGAAGCCGCCGCTACGTGGAGGACGTGCCTCCATCGGACGTGCTTCGTTCACGACGACGCTGCGGCCGCCCAGAGGCTGGCCGTTCATGCCGTTGATGGCTGCCTGGGCTTCTGCATCGCTGCCCATTTCGACAAAGCCAAAGCCCTTGGAGCGACCGGTGTCGCGTTCCATCATGACTTTAGCGCTGGTGACAGCGCCGAATTGGCCAAAAGATTGTTGCAGGTCTTCGTCACGCACCGAGTAAGGCAGGTTGCCGACGTATAGTTTGTTGCCCATGAAGGGACTCCTCTAAAACACAAAAACAAAAGCGATGGGGTCCCGAAAGCACAACAAATCTTGATACGTACCGCTGTAGCGCGCGAAACTGACCGATCACCTAACGTGTGCGAATGCTGACACTCGCACCGGCATATTATGCTTCACGAATCCAAAACACAATCCACTAGCGTTACTACCTAGGCGGCCCCAGCCCGCATGAACAGGGGCTTTGCGGCCTGATGGGCAGGTGGCTGGCGGCGGGTTCTGGTGGCAAGCCAGACGCGGATTAAATGAGGCATAAAGACTTCCATGCCTTGCTCGCCTGATAAAAGCTTGATTTCTATGCCTTTGTTCTAAAAATCAAACCGTCATTGATTTGCAAGCTAAGTTAGTGCATACATTAAAAATCGGGCACTCCAGAAACCTGTAAACGCAAGGTTTTTGAGGCCAACGCGGCTTACAACCGGGCGCACCCCGTGTGAACCTTGCCGAAGCGCAAGGCGTGTGCCGCGCTGGTCATGCATCTTGTTCCAACTATTGGGAAATAGTTACACAAAATTGCATCCACGAAGAGTGCTTTTTTGGCGTCTCGCGCGGCGGCAGGGCCTTACTTCGATGAATTGCCTTCAGCCTGCCCCACTGCGTCCGCCGCGTCGCCGGAATAGTGACGCCAGCGTTTCATCGCGGCGCGCAGGGTCAGGATCTGGTTCTCGAATTTGGGGCAGGCGCCGCAGGCCATCAGGTGCAGCTTGAGCGCAACATGGTCCGGCAGGCTGAGCGCGCGGTCTTCGCGCGCGATCAGCAGGGCTGCAGCCTCCCGGCAGGTGCGTCGTAACAGGGCGATTTTGGGTTTCACGTCAGGGGCGCCGGGCGATCAGGTGCTGGGTTTGCCGAACCAGTGGATATTCAGGCACTCCTGCAGGCGCAGGCGGGCCCGGTGCAACTGGACATACAGGTTGGTCGGCGTCAGCGAGAGTTCCTTACAGACTTCCTGTGAAGAAAGTTCCAGCCATTCGCGCATCAGGAACAGCCGCCCCAGCGCCGGCGGCAGGCGCTCCATGCAGGCGTCCAGCACCTGGAAGAACTGCGTTTGCTGCAAGGTCTGGTCGGGATTGCCCCAATCGTTGGGCGTCTCCGTAAAGTGGCCGTCGGCCTTGAAAGACAGGCGGTCCAGCTCGTCGCCCTCATCGTCGGCCTGCGCATCGGGCACGGCCACCAGCCGGGCATTGCTGCGGATCAAATCGATGACCTTGTGCTTGAGGATGCCGACCAGCCAGGTCTTGAGCTGCGAGCGATTGCCGAAGGACTGGGGTTTGGACAGGGCCGCGAGCAGGGTTTCCGACACCGCGTCTTCGGCCCATTCGTCGTTGCGCAGCTGCAGGCGCGCAAAACGAAGGAGG
The DNA here is from genome assembly GCF_056406895.1 of Polaromonas sp. P1_A2. Classification (NCBI taxonomy): domain Bacteria; kingdom Pseudomonadati; phylum Pseudomonadota; class Betaproteobacteria; order Burkholderiales; family Comamonadaceae; genus Polaromonas; species Polaromonas sp. P1_A2. Next base: position 246,016 of record NZ_JBFTZI010000004.1, read on the forward strand.
TAGAGCCGGTGCTCCACCAGCTGCTCTTCAAAAGTAGGCATGGCCGGAAGTCTAGCGGCAGGCGGCCACGGCCGCTACCAGTTGACCTCGCGGTCCGGTGTCGCGCCGATCCGGTGCACGGAAAGGTCCGCGCCCTCAAACTCTTCTTCCTGGCTCAGGCGCAAGCCCATGGCGGCCTTGAGGGCGCCGTAAACGGCAAAGCCCGCCAGCAGCGCCCAGGCCACGCCCATGGCGCTGCCTATGAGCTGCGCACCCAGGCTCACGCCGCCCAGGCCGCCCAGCGCCTGGCTGCCGAAAATGCCGGCCGCGATGCCGCCCCAGAGGCCGCACAGGCCATGCAGCGGCCACACGCCCAGCACGTCGTCGACCTTCCATTTGTTCTGCGTCAGCGTGAACATCACGACAAAGACGCCGCCGGCCACGCCGCCCGTCACCAGGGCGCCCAGCGGATGCATCAGGTCCGAGCCCGCGCACACCGCCACCAGGCCGGCCAGCGGGCCGTTGTGCACAAAGCCCGGGTCGTTCTTGCCAAAGGCCAGCGCCGCCAGCGTGCCGCCCACCATGGCCATCAGCGAATTCACGGCGACCAGGCCGGAAATCTTGTCTATGGTCTGCGCGCTCATCACGTTGAAGCCGAACCAGCCCACAGTCAAAATCCAGGCGCCCAGCGCCAGAAAGGGAATGTTCGATGGCGGATGGGCCGACACCGCGCCGTCTTTGCGATAGCGGTTGCTGCGCGCGCCCAGCAGAATCACCGCGGGCAATGCCAGCCAGCCGCCCACCGCATGGACCACGATGGAGCCCGCGAAGTCATGGAACTCCGCGCCGGTCAGGGACTTGATCCAGGCCTGCACGCCGAAGTGCTGGTTCCAGACAATGCCCTCGAAGAAGGGGTAGACAAAGCCCACGATGACGGCCGTGGCGATCAGCTGCGGGTAAAAGCGCGCGCGCTCGGCAATGCCGCCCGAAATAATCGCCGGGATTGCCGCGGCAAAGGTCAGCAGAAAGAAAAACTTGACCAGCTCATAGCCGTTTTTGGCGGCCAGCTGTTCCGCGCCGACAAAAAAATGTGTGCCGTAGGCCACGCCATAGCCCACCACAAAATACACCACGGTGGACACCGAGAAGTCCACCAGGATCTTGACCAGCGCATTGACCTGGTTTTTTTTGCGAACCGTGCCCAGTTCCAGAAAGGCAAAACCGGCATGCATGGCCAGCACCATGATGCCGCCCAGCAGAATGAACAAGGCGTCCGAGCCCTGTTTTAGTGCTTCCATAGGTCCCTCTTCAGATGAAATGTGATTTATTGGTGCGTAATTCCGTGAATTTCAGGAATCGCACCAAATACAAGCAAGAAATGCGCCGCAAACGTGCGGATGCCGCTTGCGTGCACCAATTTCTGCCTTCAAGCGGGGGCTGGAGGGCGCCGGCTACAATGCAGGCTGTCATTGGGGAGTAGCCAGCCTTTCAATCCTGGAAGGGGCTTGCGTCAACAGACTTGCCCACTCAGGGCATGGCGCAAGCGGTCTTCGGACTACGCGAGACCTTTGACTGCACAGCCTCCGCTTCAGGCCGGGGATGGCGTGCAGTCATGGGTTTTCGTCCGGCCGGAGTCTTTTTAAATGGAAGCTTTCCTCGTCTCCACGGGCATCGTCGCCCTCGCCGAAATGGGCGACAAGACGCAACTCCTCGCCCTCATCCTCGCCGCCCGCTTTAAAAAGCCCTGGCCCATCGTCGCCGGCATCCTCGTCGCGACCCTGGCCAACCACGCCCTCGCCGGCGCGGCCGGCGCCTGGGTGACCACGCTGGTCGGTCCGCAAACGCTGCGCTGGATCCTGGGCGCATCGTTCCTGGCCATGGCGGTGTGGATGCTGGTGCCCGACAAGATCGAGGCGGAGGAGGACGGGAAACCGCCGCGCTTCGGCGTGTTCTTCACCACCGTGCTGGTGTTTTTTCTCGCCGAAATGGGCGACAAGACGCAGATCGCCACCGTGATGCTGGCCGCGCGCTATGACGCCATCGCCAGCGTGGTCGCGGGCACCACGCTGGGCATGATGCTGGCCAATGCGCCCGTGGTCTGGCTCGGCGAGCGCGTCACGCGCCTGCTGCCGCTGCGCGCGGTGCACATCGTCTCGGCGCTGATCTTCGCCGGGCTGGGGTTGGCCGCGCTCTTGATGTGACCCCGGCTTGGTATACTTCCTTTCAGCGCCGATTTGCTCAGCTTGCGGGCGCTTAAAAAGTACAGCTAAAGACGAACTCCAAAGGACCCGGACTCGCTTTAGCGACGCCGGGTTTTTTGTTTTCTGCAGGTGATTTTTTGACACTGATTGCCACCCCGCTCAGCATGCATTTCGTTGAGGCTCTGCCGCTGCAGAGCGGCGCTTCGATACGCGCCTACGACCTGAGCTATGAAACCTATGGCGAGCTCAACGCCGACAAATCCAATGCCGTGCTGATCTGCCACGCGCTCAACGCTTCCCACCATGTGGCGGGCGTCTACCTCGATGCGCAGGGGCAGCCCATAGACAAATCCGAAGGCTGGTGGGACACCATGATTGGTCCCGGCAAGCCGGTCGACACGGACCGCTTCTTCGTGATCGGCGTCAACAACCTGGGCTCCTGCTTCGGCTCCACCGGCCCGATGCAGCCCAACCCCGACACGCAGGAACTGTACGGCGCCGATTTCCCCGTCGTCACCGTGCAGGACTGGGTCAGCGCGCAGGCTCGCCTGCTGGACCGCCTGGGCATACAGACTTTGGCCGCCGTGATGGGCGGCAGCCTGGGCGGCATGCAGGCCCTGGCCTGGACGCTGCAATACCCCGAGCGTGTGCGCCACGCCGTGGTGGTGGCCAGCGCGCCCAACCTCACGGCCGAAAACATCGCCTTCAACGAAGTCGCCCGGCGCGCCATCGTGACCGACCCGGATTTCCACGGCGGCCATTTTTACCGCCACGGCGTGTTGCCCAAGCGCGGCCTGCGCATCGCCCGCATGATTGGCCACATCACCTATTTGAGCGACGACGTGATGAACGAAAAATTCGGCCGCCAGCTGCGCCAGGCGGTCGCGGAAACCGCGAGCGCCGACGCGCCCTACAAATACACCACGCAGGACATCGAGTTTGAAATCGAAAGCTATCTGCGCTACCAGGGCGACAAGTTCAGCGAGTACTTCGACGCCAACACCTATTTGCTGATCACGCGCGCGCTCGACTACTTCGACCCGGCGCGCGCCTACGGCGGCAGCCTCACCCAGGCCCTGGCCCAGGTCAAGGCCAAATTCCTGCTGGTGAGCTTCACCACCGACTGGCGCTTTTCCCCGGCGCGCAGCCGCGAAATCGTCAAGGCCCTGCTCGACAACCAGCGCGACGTGAGCTATGCCGAAATCGACGCGCCGCACGGCCACGATGCCTTCTTGCTGGAGGACGAGCGCTACCTCGGTGTCGTGCGTTCCTATTTCCAGAGCAAGGTGGCCGCATGAACCCGATTGCCGACCTCACTGTGCCGCCTTCGGCCGACCTGCTGTCCATCGCCCGCCTGGTGCCGCCCGGCTCCCGCGTGCTCGACCTGGGCTGCGGCACCGGCGAATTGCTGGACTACCTGATCCGCGAGCGCGGCTGTTCGGGCTACGGCGTCGAGATCAACGACGCCAATGTGCAGGCCTGCGTGGCGCGCGGCGTCAACGTGATCCAGCTCAACCTGGAGGAAGGCCTGGCGCTGTTCGGCGACAGCTCCTTCGATGTGGTGTTGCAGATAGACACGCTGCAACATCTGCGCAACGCCGAAACCATGCTGCGCGAGACCGCGCGCGTGGGCCGCGCCGGCATCGTCGTGTTTCCCAACTTCGGCCATTGGCCGAATCGCCTGGCTGTCGCGCGCGGCCGCATGCCGGTGACCAAGGTGCTGCCCTACCAGTGGTACGACACGCCCAACATCCGTGTCGGCACGCTCCAGGACTTTGAAGCGCTGGCGCTGCAGAACCAGCTGGAGATTCTCGACGCCTTTGGCTTGCAGGACGGCCGCGAAGTCCGCTTCTGGCCGAATGCCCGCGCCAGCCGGGCGGTTTTCAAGTTCCGGCACGGCTGAAAACTGCTCACGGATTCTTGGGAGTGCTAATATCCACCTATCGGGATTTCAGCCTCCCGAATCTTCACAGATAGACGGTGTCCCGTCCAAGCGCTGGCAACTCATTGGAGTACTCCGTGGACACCTCTACCCTTTCCGTTCCCCATATCTCTCCCCAGGATCTCGCAGCCCGCATGGGCCGCGCCGATGCGCCCTTGCTGCTCGACGTGCGGCGCGAAGCCAAATTCCGCGAGAGCCCCCAGCTGATCGCGGGCGCCCGCTACTGCGCGCCTGAAGACGTGGCCGCGTTTGCGGCCTCGGAGCCGCCGCGCGAGGTGGTGGCCTATTGCGTTTATGGGCACAACGTCAGCGCGGACGCCGTCGCCGAGCTGCGGGCCGCTGGCTGGAATGCCTTCGCGCTGGCCGGCGGTATCGTCGGCGGCGAAGACGGCGTCGATACGCCGCAGGACATTGCCCAGTGGCGCGCGCAGCGCCCGCCCACGGTGGCCAAACGGCCGGACTGGGGCGTCACCGGTGAGCAGCCCTCGCGCTGGATCACGCGCGAGCGGCCCAAGATTGACCGCATCGCCTGCCCCTGGCTGGTGCGCCGCTTCATAGACCCGCGCGCCGAGTTTTTGTATGTGCCTACTCTGCAGGTGCTGGCCGAGGCCAAGCACCTGGGCGCCGTGGCCTATGACATTCCGGGGGCACCGGTCTCGCACGAGGGTGAGCTGTGCAGCTTTGATACCTTGCTCAAGGCCTTCGGCCTGGAGCATCCCGCGCTCAAGGTGCTGGCGCGCATCGTGCGCGGCGCCGACACCGACCGCCTGGACCTCGCCCCGCAATCGGCCGGCCTGCTGGCCTTTTCGCTGGGCCTGTCGCGCCTGCACGCCGAGGACGACCACGCCATGCTGGAAGCCGCCATGCCGCTGTATGACGCGCTCTTTGCCTGGTGCCGAGAGGCGCATGGCGAGCCGCACAGCTGGAAACCCGAAACCATGACCGGAGCCGCGAAGTGACGACCGCCTTGCCCTCATCCCTTCCCCTGTCGCATGAACGGCCGGCGGCCGTCTCATTTGCCGACGCGCTGAAGTTCTGGCTCAAGCTGGGCTTTATCAGCTTTGGCGGGCCGGCCGGACAGATTGCCATCATGCACCGCGAACTCGTCGAGCAAAAACGCTGGATCAGCGAGCAGCGCTTTTTGCACGCGCTCAACTACTGCATGCTGCTGCCAGGCCCCGAAGCGCAGCAGCTGGCCACCTACATAGGCTGGCTGATGCACCGGACCTGGGGCGGCGTGGTGGCCGGCGCGCTGTTTGTGCTGCCTTCGCTGTTCATCCTGGTCGCGCTGAGCTGGGTCTATGTGGTCTTTGGCCAGGTGCCGCTGGTTGCGGGCCTTTTTTACGGCATCAAGCCGGCGGTGGCCGCCATCGTGCTGCAGGCTGTGCACCGTATAGGCTCGCGCTCGCTCAAGACGCCCTCGCAAGCGCCCATCCTGTGGGCCATCGCCATTAGCAGCTTTGTCGCTATCTATGTGTTGAACACGCCGTTCCCGCTCATCGTACTGGGCGCAGCCGTGCTGGGCTGGCTGGGCGCGCGCTTCGCGCCTGCGCAGTTCGCCGGCGGGGCCGGCCATGGTGCCGCGCAAAAGGGCTACGGCCCGGCGCTGATCGATGACGACACGCCGACGCCGGCGCATGCGCGCTTCAAGCCTTCGCGCCTGGCCGCCGTGCTGGGCGTGGGCGCCATGCTCTGGTTCTTGCCCATGGGCGCCCTGCTGGCCACGCAAGGCTGGAACGCCACCCTCACGCAAATGGGCTGGTTTTTCACCAAGGCCGCGCTGCTCACCTTCGGCGGCGCCTATGCGGTCCTGCCCTATGTCTACCAAGGCGCGGTCGAGCAATTCCACTGGCTGAGCGGCCCGCAGATGATTGACGGGCTGGCGCTGGGCGAAACCACGCCCGGCCCGCTGATCATGGTGGTGGCCTTTGTCGGCTTTATGGGCGGCTGGGCCAGGCAGGTGCTGGGGCCGGACATGCTGTTCCTGGGCGCGGCGCTGGCGGCCACGGTGGTGACCTGGTTCACCTTTTTGCCCTCCTTTCTGTTCATCCTCGCCGGCGGGCCGCTGGTCGAGTCCACGCACGGCAAGCTGCATTTCACCGCGCCGCTGACGGCCATCACAGCCGCGGTGGTCGGCGTGATTGCCAGCCTGGCGCTGTTTTTCCTCGCGCACATCGCCTTGCGCGCGGACACGGGCGGGCCCTGGCTGGCCCGGGTGGACTTTTACGCGCTGGCCATCACGCTGGGCGCGGCCGTGGCCCTGCTGCGCTACAAGCGCGGCGTGATCCCGGTGATCGCGGCCTCGGCCTTGGCCGGTTTGCTGCTGCGCCTGTCCGGCCTGGCCTGATCGCCCGGGGCGGCCGGCATGCCGGGCGCGGTATGCTCAAGCCCTTGTGATGGAACCCTCAGCCGCCCCAGCATCCCGGTCATCAATTCCGCTCCTGGAACGCCTGTTCGGCGACTGGGTGCGCGAAGTGTCGCCCGCCACCCTGCGGGCCGACGCGATGGCCGGCCTGCTGGGCGCGGTGCTGGTACTGCCGCAAGGCATTGCCTTCGCGACGCTGGCCGGCCTGCCGCCGGCCTACGGCCTGTACACCGCCGTCATTCCCTGCATCATCGCCGCGCTGTTCGGCTCCAGCCGGCATGTCATGTCGGGCCCGACCAACGCCAACTCGCTGGCCCTGTTCGCCATGCTCTCGCCGCTGGCCATGGCCTTCAGCCCGCTGTATATCCAGCTCGCGCTGGCTGTCACCGTGATGGTGGGCGTCATGCAGTGGCTGATAGGCGCGCTGCGCCTGGGCGTGCTGGCCAACTTCATCTCGCCGGCCGTGCTTTTCGGTTTTACCTCGGGCGCCGCACTACTGATCGCCGTGCACGCCCTGCCCGACTTGCTGGGCCTGGCGGCCGCGCCGGAGCACAGCGCGGCTGCCGTGCTGGGGCATGCGCTCACGAACCTCACTTCCGCCCAGCCGCTGGCGCTGGGCGTCGCGGCCATCACGCTGGCTGTGGCTCTGCTGCTGCGCCGCCTGCGCCGCAACTGGCCTTATATGCTGATCGGCCTGGTGGTGGCCACCGCGCTGGCCTGGGTCTGGAGCGGCTGGCTGTACCCCGGCGCCCAGCCCTCGGCCGCGCTGCGCACCGTGGGCCAGATTCCCGTGCCCTGGCCGCGCTTTGAATTGCCGCGCATCAGCTGGGCGCAGGCCGCCGACCTGGTCGGCCTGGCCTTCGCGCTGACCATCGTCGCGCTGGGCCAGGCGATCTCGATCGCCAAGACGGTGGCGCTGCGCTCCGGCCAGCGCATAGACGCCAACCGCGAGTTCCGCGGCCAGGGCCTGTCCAACATCGTGGGCGGGTTTTTCTCGAGTTATGTGTCCTGCGGCTCCATGAACCGCTCCATGCCCAACCTGGAGGCCGGCGCGCGCACGCCGCTGGCCTCGGTGTTCTCCGCCCTGCTGTTGCTGGCGCTGGTGGCCCTCAGCGCGCCGCTGCTCGCGCAGATCCCCATGGCCGCGCTGGCGGCGCTGCTGGTGCTGGTGGCTTTCGCGCTGCTCGACGCCGCGCGCTGGCGCCAGCTGTTCAGCTTGAGCCGCAGCGATTTCGGTGTGGCCCTGGCCACCATGGCGGCGACCGTCACCATCCGGCTGGAAATCGCCATCCTGCTGGGCATGATCTTGTCGCTGATGTCTTTTCTCTACCGCACCTCAAAGCCCGCGATGCGCACCATGGGTTTTGACAGCCGCGGCCTGGACCGCCAGTTTGTGGTGATAGACAACTCGCCCGATGCGGGGCTGGAAACCAAAAAAACGTCGGGCCCTGACGGGCCCGACGAGGGGCCGCGCCAGGCGCTGCCGGAGTGCCCGCAGCTCAAACTGCTGCGCATGGAGGGCGAGGTGTATTTCGGTGCGACCCAGCATGTGGCCGACATCCTGCACGCATTGCGCACCCAGCCCCAGCCGCAAAAACACCTGCTGGTCATGGGCAAGAGCATGAACTTCATCGACCTGGCCGGCGCCGAGCTCTGGGAGGCCGAACTCGCCGCGCGCCGCGCCATGGGCGGCGACCTGTACTTCCACCGGCCGCGGCCCGAAGTGATACGCATGTGGCGCAAGACCGGTTTCACGAGCGTGCTCGGGCCCGAACACCAGTTTCCCGACAAGTTCACCGCGATCGCCACCATCTTCAACAAGCTGGACCCGGACATTTGCCGGCACTGCACGGCGCGCATATTCTGGGAATGCCAAACCGCGCCCGGTCCTGGCACAGCCGCCGCAGCCGCCGCCTGAAGCCCATGCCCCAATTCGCCGCCAACCTCAGCTGGATGTACACCGAGCTTCCCATGGCCGAACGCTTTGGCGCCGCCGCGCGCGATGGCTTCACGGCCGTGGAGATCCTCTCGCCCTACGTTTGGGCGCCGGACGAACTCAAGGCCATGCTGCAGCGCAACGGCCAGCAGCTGGTGCTGTTCAATGCGCCGCCGGGCGGCGTGGACCCGGCCGGCATCGAGAAAGCCTGGGCCTCCTCGCAAAAAGGCACGGCCTGCCTGCCCGGCCGTGAGGCCGAGTTCCGCGCCGGCATCGCCATCGCGCTGGAGTACGCGCAGGCCCTTGGCTGCCCGCGCATCCATGTGATGGCCGGCGTGCTGCCCGCGGGCATGGAGCGCGAGGCGGCGCAGCCCACCTATGTGAACAACCTGCGCGAGGCGGCCGCGCTGGCCGCCAGGGTGGGCGTGGACCTGCTGATAGAGCCCATCAACACCCGCGATATCCCGCGCTTTTTTTTGAACCGGCAGGACCATGCGCACGAAATCATCCGTGAAGTGGGCGCGGCCAACCTCAAGGTGCAGATGGACCTCTACCACTGCCAGGTCGTTGAAGGCGACCTGGCCATGAAGCTGCGCAAATACCTGCCCACCGGCCATGTCGGCCACCTGCAGATCGCCGGCGCGCCGGGCCGCCACGAGCCCGACGTCGGCGAAATCAATTACTCCTATCTATTTGCGCTGCTCGATGAACTGGGCTACGGCGGCTGGGTGGGCTGCGAATACAAACCGCTGCGCGGCGCCCAGGCCGGCGCCACAAGCGACGGGCTGGGCTGGCTGAAAAAATTTCGCGAACGCGCCTGAGCGCGTTCGAAGCCCATTCAGCACCTGCTTAGCGCGCGCAGCGAAACGTCAAATTGATGCGCTGCCTGCCCAGGCGCACATGCTCACCCTCGGCCAGCGGTGCCACGCCGTGGTAAGCCAGCCGCGACGCACCGCCCCACACCGCCACGTCGCCATGCAGCAGGCGGTAGCGCGCGGGCTTGTCGCTGCGCTTCAAGCCGCCGAACAGGAACACCGCCGGCAGGCCCAGCGACACCGACACAATCGGCGCATCCAGCTGGCCTTCGTCCTTGTCCTGGTGCAGCGACAGGCGCGCGCCGGGTTCATAGCGGTTGATCAGGCAGGCGTCCGGTCGGAAGTTGCCAAAGCCCGCCTCCGCCGCGGCCTTTAAAGCGAGCCTGGAAAAACAATCCGGCATGGGCGGCCAGAGCTTGCCCGAGAGCGGGTCCCTGGGGTCATAGCGGTAGCCGCTGCGGTCCGATACCCAGCCCAGTTCACCGCAGTTGCTCATGGCGACCGACATGGTGTAGCCGCCCGGCGTGACCAGGTGGCGCAGCGGTGCTGCCGCAGTGACTGCGTCCACGGCCTGCAGCAAGGCTTCATCAACCTCCAGGGCAAAGCCGCGCAATAGAGCCGCGCCCGGGGCGATCGTCTCCGGAGCCGCATACGGCGCCGGTGCCTCATCAAAAAGCTGCAGGGTCACACCATCTCCTGGATCGCTTTGCTGCGCCAGCGGCCATCACTCAGCGTCATGAAAAATAATCCCCAGCGTATGCCGGTGGCCGCTGCGCACCGTACTCACGCCGTGCCGCATGTTGACGCGGTAAAAGCCGCGGTTGCCCTGCACCGGCCGGTGGTGCACGGCAAACACCACGGCATCACCCTGCTGCAGCGGCACCACCTCGGGCCGCGACTGCATGCGCGGGCGCTGCTCGGTCAGCACAAATTCGCCGCCGGTGAAGTCTTCGCCCGGCCGCGACAGCAGCACCGCGACCTGGAGGGGGAACACATGCTCGCCATACAGGTCCTGGTGCAGGCAGTTGTAGTCGCCGGGCCCGTATTGCAAGAGCAGCGGCGTGGGCTGCTGCTGGCCGGCCTGGTGGCAGCGCGCGAGAAAATCGGCGTGGTCGGCCGGATAGCGGACATCTATGCCCATGGCCTGGTTCCAGGCATTGGCCACGCCGACCAGGCGCGGATACAGCGTGGCGCGCAGCCGCGCCACGCTGTCCGGCAGCGGGTAGCTGAAGTACTGGTATTCGCCCTGGCCGAAGCCGTGGCGCTGCATCAGCACGCGGCTGCGGAAATGGCGCGTGTCGGCATACAGCTCGGCCACGGCCCTGCATTCGCGTGCGCTCAACAATTGCGGGAGCACGGCGTTGCCGTGGAGGTCCAGCGTGGCGGTGGTGGCCGCCCAGTCATCCGTCTCGGCGGGCAACAGGGAAAGTGTGCTTGAAAGAGGTGGCATGCGGCGGTCCGTGAGGCGATGGAAGAGCCATCAATACCCCCAGGATAAATCCGCCGGCTCGCTTGCGCTCGCCGGATCCGGACATTTCATTGGGCCCTGCTCAGGCCGCCAGCTCAGTCAGGATGGGGCAATCAGGCCGGCTGTTGCCCTGGCAGCAGTGCGCCAGGTGGCCCAGGGTCTGCTTCATGGCCTCCATCTCGGCAATGCGGCGTTCCAGGTCGGCCACATGGGCCAGCGCGATGCGTTTGACGTCGGCGCTGGCGCGGCGTTTGTTCTGCCACAGCTTGAGCAGCTCGGCGATCTCGGCCATGCTGAAGCCCAGCGCGCGGGCGCGGCGTATGAAGCGCAAAGTGTGCACCTCTTTTTCGCCGTACTGGCGGTAGCCCGCGTCGCTGCGGTGCACCGCGGGCAGCAGGCCCAGCGATTCATAGTGGCGAACCATCTTGGCCGACACGCCGGAACGCGCGGCAGCCTGGCCGATGTTGAGCGGACCTGTGCTGTCAACGGTTTCAGTCATGGGTGTTTCCTTTCCAGCGCCGCAGGAGCAAGGCGTTCATCACCACGCTGGCGCTGCTCAGCGCCATGGCGGCGCCGGCGATCACGGGGCTCAGCAGGCCTAGCGCGGCCAGCGGTATGCCAACCACGTTGTAAACAAAAGCCCAGAACAGGTTCTGGCGTATCTTGGCGTAGGTGCGGCGTGAAATGTCGACGGCGCCGGCCACCAGCGACGGGTCGCCGCGCATCAGCGTGATGCCGGCCGCATGCATGGCCACGTCGGTGCCGGTGGACATGGCAATGCCCACGTCGGCCGCGGCCAGGGCCGGCGCATCGTTGATGCCGTCACCCACCATGGCCACGCGTCCGCCCTGGGCCTGCACGCCGGCCTTGAGCCGGCCGATGATGGCGGCCTTGTCTTCGGGCAACACCTGGCTGTGCACCAGGTCTATGCCCAGCTGCCGCGCCACGGCATCGGCGCTGCCGCGGTTGTCGCCGGTCACCAGGGCGATTTGTATGCCCAGCGCATGCAGACTGGCCATGGCCGGCGCCGCGCTGGTTTTGAGCGTGTCGCCAAAGGCCAGCAGGCCCAGCAACTGGGGCGTGCCCGCGACGTCGGCGAGCCAGGACACCGTGCGGCCCTGGGCTTCGAGTTCCCTGGCGCGCGCATCGAGTGCTGCAAAGCTGCTGAGGTCCAGGCCCAGCTCCTGCATAAAGCGCGGGCTGCCTAGCCGCAGTTCGCGGCCGGCCACCACGGCGGCCATGCCGCGCCCGGCGACCGCTCGCAGCTGTGTTGCCGCGGGAATCTCAAGCGCTTGCTCCATCGCGCGCCGCATGACCGCGCGGGCCAGCGGATGCTCGCTGCCCGACTGGATGGCGGCGGCCCAGGCCAGCAGTTCCTGCTCTGCGATGCCGTGCGACTGTAGTGCCACCAGTTCGGGCTTGCCCTCGGTCAAGGTGCCGGTTTTGTCGAAGGCCACGACCTTGAGGCTGTGCGCGACTTCCAGCGCCTCGGCGTCCTTGATCAGGATGCCCTGGCGGGCGGCGGCCCCGGTGCCGACCATGATGGCGGTGGGTGTGGCCAGGCCCAGCGCGCAGGGGCAGGCAATCACCAGCACGGCGACGGCGTTCAGGATGGCGGCTTCCCAGTTCTGCGTGGCCAGGCCCCAGCCCAGCAGCGTGACCAGCGCAATGCCTATGACCACCGGCACAAAGACGGCGCTGACCTGGTCCACCAGGCGTTGAATCGGCGCTTTTTTGGCCTGGGCCGACTCCACCATGCGCACGATGCGCGCCAGCGTGGACTCCGCGCCTATGGCCGTGGTGCGCACCACGATCAGGCCTTCGGCATTGACCGCGCCGCCGGTCACACGCTCGCCCGCGTGTTTGGCCACGGGCAGGCTTTCGCCGGTGATCAGGGATTCGTCGACCTGGGTGGCGCCTTCGACGATTTCGCCGTCCACCGCGATGCGCTCGCCGGGGCGCACCACCACCAGGTCGCCGAGCTGGATGTCCTGCAGGGCCACATCCTCGTCTTTGCCGCCCTGCCGGCGGCGCGCGGTGTCGGGCCGCAGTGCCTGCAGCGCGCGGATGGCGGCGGTGGTCTGGTGCTTGGCGCGCACCTCCATCCATTTGCCCAGCAATACCAGCGTGATGACGACGGCCGAGGCTTCAAAGTACAGATGGGCCATGCCGTGGCCGCCGTGGCGCAGCAGCTGGTAGACGCTCAGGCCGTAGGCCGCCGAGGTGCCCAGGGCCACCAGCAGGTCCATATTGCCGGTGCCCGCGCGCAAGGCCTTCCAGCCCGCGCGGTAAAAACGCGCGCCCAGCCAGAACTGCACCGGTGTGGCGATCAGCCATTGCAGCCAGCCATCGAGCATCCACTCCCGGCCGAACAGCGCGCCCACCATGGGCAGGGCCAGCGGCGCCGACAGGACCGCGGCCAGCGCGACAGGCCACCAGGCGGCGGGTTTGTTGGCAGGGCTTTCCCCGGCCGCTGGGATGTCGCGCGCCTGGTAGCCGGCCTTGGCCACTGCCGCCACCAGCGCGGGCAGCATGGCGGCGCTGCCGGCCACGCTGACTTCAGCGGTTTCGGTCGCGAGGTTGACGCTGGCCAAGAGCACGCCCGGTACTTGTTTAAGCGCTTTTTCCACACGCGAGACGCAGGAGGCGCAGCTCATGCCCTCTAGCCTGAGCCTCAAGGTTTGTTCGGCCACGCTGTAGCCGGCTTTCGCGACGGCGGCCTTCAAGGTGTCCATGCCGACGTCGCCGCGCGCCTTGACGCTGGCCTGCTCGGTCGCGAAATTGATGCTGACGTCCTGCACGCCGGGAACGGCGGCCAGCGAGCGTTCCACGCGCGCCACGCAGGAGGCGCAGCTCATGCCCTGGACGGGAAACCGCCATTCGGCCAGCGCGGCCGCGGCAGGCGGGATTTTCAGGGAGGTCGTGGTATTCATGTCAGGCAGTCTGAACCTTACCATCATGGGAGGGTCAAGCCCCGGGGACAATAGCCACAGACGCGGGGCGGGTTTGGCCGGCCTGGCTGGACTTTGCCCCCATGGGAAGGTTCAGACTCCCGCCAACCCTTTTCACCACTCTCAGGAGGCTTTATGGAATTCACGATCCCCGCCATGAGCTGCGGCCATTGCGCCGGCGCCATCACCAAGGCCGTCAAGGCACTGGACCCGGCCGCGCAGGTCCATATGGACCTGGCGTCCAAAAAAGTCGTGGTCCAGACCTCGCAAGACCGGCAGGCCGTGGCGGCGGTGCTCGCGCAGGCGGGTTATCCCGCACAGTAAGGCAGCGCCGCGCGGCGGCAAGGCGTTTGGGCGTCGATAGAATGGCCCTTCCTTCACCCTTCAAGCCGCCTAGTGTCCGACCGATTCGCCGTTCTCCCCCAATACCTGTTTCCCAAGCAGGCGCTGACTTCCTTTGCCGGTTTTGTGGCTTCGCGCGAGCGCGGCTGGGTCACGACGGAAATCATCCGCCGCTTTGTCGCCAAGTACCGGGTCAATATGGAGGAGGCGCTGAACCCGGACATCGCCAGCTACCCGACCTTTAACGACTTTTTCACGCGCGCGCTCAAGCCCGGCGCGCGGCCCCTCGCGGCGGCCGAGCTGGTGTCGCCGGTGGACGGCGCGATCAGCCAGTTCGGCGCCATTGAGAAAGACCAGATCTTCCAGGCCAAGGGCCACCGTTATTCCACCACCGCGCTGGTGGGCGGCGATGCGGCGCTGGCCGCGCGCTACCAGGACGGGCATTTCGCCACGCTCTATCTAAGCCCCAGGGATTACCATCGCATCCACATGCCCTGCGACGGCCGGCTGGTGCGCATGATCTATGTGCCCGGCGAGCTGTTTTCGGTCAATCCCGTCACCGCGCGCGGCGTGCCGGGCCTGTTCGCGCGCAACGAGCGCGTGGTCTGCGTCTTTGAGTCGGCGCGCGGGCCTTTTGTGCTGGTGCTGGTTGGCGCGACGATTGTCGGCAGCATGGCCACGGTCTGGCACGGCGTGGTCAACCCGCCGCGCGGCAAGGACGTGCGGCAATGGGACTACCCCGACGAGCCGACCTCCGCGATACGCCTGAAGCAAGGCGAGGAAATGGGCCGCTTCCTGCTGGGCTCCACCGTCGTCATGCTGTTTCCCAAGGGGCCGCTGCAGTTCAATCCCGAGTGGGCGCCCGGCCGCGAGATCCGGCTGGGCGAGGCCATGGCCTCCTAGCCCTGAGCTGGGGGCGTAAAGCCCAGGCGCTTTAAGAACGCCATGGCCGCGGCAGGCGCCCTTTCCTTGGCGCCGTTGATGAAATACACAAACACGTCGCGCGGCTTTCCCTGCGCCGGGGCTTCTTCCAGCGCTGGCAGGTCCCCGGGTGCGCCGCCCGCGGCCCATTGCCTTGCACGTTCAGCCCAGGCGTGCAGCGCGCCTTCCTCATAGCCGGTCTCCAGGCCTGCCTCGCTCATCATCAAGCGGGCATAGGCGAAGTCGCCCGTGAGGTCGGCGAAGGACGGGAACTTGTCAGCGTCGGTAAATACCGTCGCAACCCTGTAACGGCGCGCGAGCGCCAGGTAGTCGGGCGACATGAAACTTTCATGGCGCACGTCGACCACATGGCGCAACGCGAGGCCGTCCACCTGTTTGGGCAGCAGGGCCAGAAAGGCCTCGAAATCGCCGGCCTCGAACACCTTGCCGGGCATGAACTGCCAGACGATGGGGCCCAGCTTGCCGCCCAGCTCGCTGATGCCGCTTTCGGTGAAACGCTGGATGGACTCGCCCGCCTCCGCCAGCACGCGGCGGTTGGTCGCGTAGCGCGAGGCCTTGAGGGAAAACACGAAGTGGTCCGGCGTCTCTTCATGCCACTTTCTGAAGCTGGCCGGCTTGAGCGTGCCGTAATAGGTGCCGTTGACCTCGATGGCGCTCAGCTGGCGGCTGGCGTATTCGAGTTCCCGGCTGTGTGGCAGGCCGGGCGGAAAAAAGCTGCCGCGCCAGGGCTCAAAAGTCCAGCCGCCCACACCCGCGCGTATGCGGGCATCGACGGTGGAAGGCGCGGCGGAAGATGGCGCTTGCGCGCGGCTGGCTGGTGTCATGGCGGCTCCGTGGCGTACTTGTCTGGTCTCTCGTCCAAATAGAGGAGATATCTTTGCCCTCGCCGGCTGCCGGCGCTGCAGGTTGAATTCTCCAATTGCGGGTCTATGTGGCGTGGTCTGTGCCGGAAGCGTACAGTAGCAGCTGCCGCAGCAAAACGCTGTCCTAAAAAGCCGACATTTTTCTCCCGGAGCCTTTCCCATGAACGCCCCACTGCACCGCGAAATCCCCGCCAGCATCCTCAACGCCGCCCAGGCCCTGTCCCAGGTCACGGCCCAGTGGGACGGCGACATCGTCAAACAGATCACCGACTACATCTCTATCCCCGCCAAGTCCCCCACTTTCGACAGCGACTGGGCGCAGCACGGTTTCATTGACACCGTCATGCGCAATGCGGCGGCCTGGGTCGAGGCGCAGAAGGTCGAAGGCCTCAAGCTGGAGATCGTGCGCCTCGAAGGACGCACGCCGGTGCTGTTCTTTGAGATCCCGGCCACCCGCGCCGATTCCACGCAGACCGTGCTGATGTACGGCCACCTCGACAAGCAGCCCGAGTTCACCGGCTGGCGCAATGACCTGAGCCCCTGGAAAGCCAAGTACGAGGACGGCAAGCTCTACGGCCGCGGCGCCGCCGACGACGGTTATGCGGTTTACGCCAGCATCGCCGCCGTGCAGGCGCTCAAGGCGCAAAACGTGCCGCACCCGCGCATCGTCGGCCTGATCGAAACCTGCGAAGAAAGCGGCTCCTACGACCTGCTGCCCTACGTCAACGCGCTGCGCGAGCGCCTGGGGGAGGTCGCGCTGGTGGTGTGCCTGGATTCCGGCGCGGGCAATTACGACCAGCTGTGGCTGACCACCAGCCTGCGCGGCAACGCGGCCGGCGTGCTCAAGGTCGAAATCCTCACCGAAGGCGTGCACTCGGGCGACGCCAGCGGCCTGGTGCCGTCGAGCTTTCGCATCATGCGCCAGGTGCTGGACCGCCTCGAGGACAGCAAGACCGGCCGCCTGCTGCCGCAAAGCTTTCACTGCGAAATCCCGGCCGACCGCCTGGCCCAGGCGCAGGCCACCGCCAAAATCCTCGGCGAGGAAATCTACAAGCGCTTTCCGTGGGCGCATTACGACTGCGAAGGCTCCAGCACCTTCGCCCTGCCCACCACCACCGACCCGGTCGAGGCTTTGCTCAACCGCACCTGGCGCCCCACGCTGAGCGTGACCGGCGCCGAAGGTTTCCCGGCACTCAAGGACGCCGGCAATGTGCTGCGCCCCTACACCGCCTTCAAGCTTTCGCTGCGGTTTCCGCCGCTGATCGATGCCGGCGCGGCGGTGCAGGAGCTCAAGACGCTGCTCGAAGACAACGCGCCCTACCAGGCCAAAGTCACCTTCGAAAGCAACGGCGGGGCCACGGGCTGGAACGCACCGGGCACCGTGCCCTGGTTCGAGAACGCGCTCAATGACGCGTCGCAAAGCTTTTTCGGCGCGCCCTGCGGCACGATCGGCCAGGGCGGCACCATTCCGCTGATGAACATGCTGAGCAAGGGTTTTCCCAAGGCGCAGATGATGGTTTGCGGCGTGCTGGGTCCCAAGAGCAATGCCCACGGCCCCAACGAATTCCTGAACGTGCCCTACGCCAAGAAGCTGACCGCCGCGGTCGCGCACGTGATGGCCCGCGTCCCCGGTTGATTCGGGTGCGGCGTCCTTTTCTTTCGCATCGCGGCCTGCCGCGCGCGCTTGCCACAGGCCAGGCTTTCGCCGCCGCATGCATTCGACCATCCTAGCCCCCTTCACCGCCCGCGATGGCGAGAACCTGGCCTTGTACGAGTGGCCGCTGGACGCCTGGGCCGACGAAATGGGCCCACACGCGCCGCCGCCGCGCGCCGTCGTGCTGCTGGTGCACGGCCTGGGCGAACACGCCCTGCGCTACGACCATGTCGCGCGCCAGCTGATGGAATGGGGTTTTGCCGTGCGCGCTTACGACCAGCGCGGCCATGGCGAGTCCGGCGGCGCGCGCGGCGTGCTGCCCGCCGACAGCACCTTGCTCGAGGACCTGGCCGAGGTGGTTGACGACACGCGGCTGCGCTGCATGCGCCTGCTGAAGGAGTCTCCCTCGCACCATGCGTCGGCCGAACCCGACCAGATCCCGCTGGTCCTGCTGGGCCATAGCCTGGGCGGCCTGGTGGTGGGCCGTTTTGTTTCGCTGGGCATACGCCCCGTCGAAGGCCTGGTGATGTCTTCGCCGGCGCTGGATGCGGGCCTCAATCCCCTGCAGAAATTGCTGCTGGCCTTCATGCCCAGGCTGGCCCCCGACTTTTGCGTGGGCAACGGCCTGGACCCGCACTATCTTTCGCACGACCCGGAGGTGGTCAGGAAATACCTGACCGACAAGTTGGTGCACAACCGGATCTCGCCCCGGCTGGGCAAGTTCATCGCGACGGCCGGCCCCGCCACCATAGCGGCCGCCGCCCAGTGGCGCACGCCCACACTGCTGATGTATGCGGGCGCGGACCGGCTGGTCGACCCGGCGGGCAGCCGCGCTTTCGCGGAAAGCGCCGCGAGCTCACGCGCCGTCAAGCCCGGCACGGTGACCGCGCGCTGCTTTGAGGACCTCTACCACGAGATCTTCAACGAAACCGACTCGGTGCCGGTGTTCGACACGCTCAAGGCCTGGCTGGACGCGCGTTTCTAGGCTGCGCTTGCGGGCGCCGGCCCCTTCACGAGATCAGCGCGCCTGCTTCAGCAGGCCGCCCAGCATGCCCATCAAGTCCTCGCCGTTGCCCAGGCCCTGCTCGGGCGCCTGGCCTTCGGGCGTCAGGTGGTTGATCAGGCCCGGCAGTATGTGGGAAAGCTGGCTGGCGGCATCGCCGGGGTCCAGCCCCAGCTTCGCGGCGATGTCGGACACGGTGCCGGCACCCAGCGCGCTGGTGACCTGGTCGCCGGAGACGGGCTGGTTGGCCCCGCTGCCTATCCACGACTGGATGGCGTCGCCCAGGCCGGCTTGTTCGAATTTGCTGACCAGACCACCCAGGCCGCCCTGGCCGCCGTTGTTGGCCAGCATGTCCGTGGCGACCTGGATCAGTTGCGGGTTGCTGGCCAGCATGCCGATGAGGCCGCCCAGGCCCGCGCCGGCCTGGCCCTGCTGGCCGTTGTTGTTGAGGACACTGCCCAGGACTGAATCAAGTAAACCCATGACGAACTCCTCAAGTGAGGGTGAAATAAAAACGGGAGAAAGCAGGAGAAAAAACGCGGAAGGCCTCAGGCATTCTGTTCCCTGCGCCGGCCCAGTGCAAGCCAGGCCAGCAAGGCGCCGGTCAAGCCCAGCGGCAGCAGCGAACCGAGGTTGAGCAAGGCCCAGCCCTGCGTGGTGACCAGCACGCCCGAGGCCAGCGACGAAACCGCCAGCACGGCAAAAATGCAGAAATTGAGCGCGCCCTGCGCCTTGTCTTTTTCTTCGGGGCGGTAGGCCGTGAGCGCCAGCGTGGTGGCGCCGGTGAACAGGAAATTCCAGCCCAGCCCCAGCAGGAAAAGCGCCCCCAGGAACTGCTTGAGGTCCACGCCAGAGAGCGCGATCAGCACGCACAGCACGTTGAGCAGCAGGCCCACCGCCATGATGGGCAGGGTGCCGAAGCGGCGTATCAGGTGGCCGGTGAAAAAGCCCGGCGCGAACATACCGATCACATGCCACTCAAGCACCAGCGCGACGCTGGAAAACGGCAGGCCGCAGACCTGCATGGCGATGGGCGTGGCGGCCATCAGCAAATTCATCACGCCAAAACCCAGGGCGCCGGCGGCCGCTGCCACGATAAAGACCGGCTGGCGCATGATTTCGCCAAGCGGCCTTCCGCCGCGGGCCGCATGTGCTTCGGGCGGCGGCGGGAACTGGATGAAGGCCAGCAAGGCCATGGACAGCAGCGCCACGCCGGCCAGCGCCAGGTAGGCGCCGGCAAAAGGCACGGCGGTCAGCTCCCGCGTGCGCGCGGCGAGGTTGGGCCCCGCGACGGCGCCCAGCAGGCCGCCGGCCATGACCAGCGAAATGGCTTTTTCGCGAAAGGCCGGCAGGGCCAGCTCGGCCGCGGCGAAGCGGTAGAGCTGCGCGTTGGCGCTGTAATAGCCGGCCACCACCGTGGCCGTCACCAGCAGCCAGAAGTTGCGGCTGTAGGCCGCATAGCAGCACAGCAGGGCCGAGGCCACGGCCACCAGCAGGCCCAGCTGGAAAGAGGTCTTGCGCCCGAAGCGCGATTGTGTGCGCGCCACCACCGCGGTCGACAGCGCACCGCCCACCACATAACCCATGACGGGCAGGGTGGCCATCCAGCCCAGCGGCGCCAGGTTCAGGCCGACCAGGCCGTTGATGGCGATGAAGGTGACGTTGTTGGTCAGGAACAGGCCCTGGCAGACGGCCAGCAGCCAGAGATTGCGGTTCATGCGGCTCCACCCAGTGTGAGCAGGGACAGGCAGGCCAGCGGCGCGGTTTCGGCCCGCAGCACACGCGGGCCCAGCGTGACGGGACTGAAGCCGCACGCAATGGCGGCGGCTTCCTCGGCGGGGCTCAGGCCGCCCTCGGGGCCGCTCAAAAACGTCAGCGCGCCGCTGCCCGGCACCGCCTGGGCCAGCGGGCGGCTGCCCTCGCGCAGCGACAGCAGCAGGCGGCTTCCGTCCGCGGCCGCGTTCCCGGCGCTCTTGAGCCAGTCGGCCAGGCTGGCGACCTCGTGGATCAGCGGGACGCGGCTGCGGCCGCATTGTTCGCAGGCGGCGACGGCCACGCCGCGCCAGTGCGAGATTTTTTTGTCGGCACGCTCGCCTTTGAGGCGCAGAACGCTGCGCTCGCTCATCAGGGGCTGGATGCTGGCCGCGCCCAGCTCGGCTGCTTTTTCCACCAGCCAGTCCATGCGCTCGTTGGCCGGCATGCCGACCGCCAGGTGGATGGCGCGGCCGGCCTCGCGCGCCGTCGGGGTGTACGCACCAATGGTGACCTCGACCTCGCTGCGGCCCATGCGCGCGACCGTGGCCTCAAATTCCCCTTCGCTGCCGGGCAGGCCGTCGCCTTGGCCGTTGAACAGCGACAGGGCGTCCCCGGGCTGCAGCCGCAGGACCTGCACGTGGCGGGCGGTGTCCGGTGGCAGCTGGACCGTCGTGCCCGGCACCAGCGCGATGTCGGCGTAGAAGCGGGCATTCATGGCATGGCCTTAAAACGTGTAGCCCACGCGGGTCTCATTGCCTTCGATCTCGTCGAGCAGCACCATCAGCGGGCCCAGCTGCCGGTAGCGCGCGGCGGTGTTGCGCGCGTATTTGATGAAGCGCGGGGTGTCGGCCAGGTATTTGGGCTTACCGTCACGCAGCGTGAGGCGGGCGAAAATGCCCAGCACCTTGAGGTGGCGCTGCAGGCCCATCCATTCGACGGCGCGGTAAAACTCGCCGAAATCGTCACCGACCGGCAAGCCCGCCTTGCGGGCCTTTTGCCAGTAGCGCACGGTGATGTCGAGCACAAAATCCTCTTCCCAGCTGAGGAAGGCATCGCGCATCAGGCTGGCGATGTCGTAGGTGATGGGGCCGTAGACCGCGTCCTGGAAGTCGAGTACGCCGAGTGGCGGCGCATCCGCGGGCGCTGCTGATGCGCCGTCCGGAATCATCAGGTTGCGGGGCATGAAGTCGCGGTGCACAAACACCCGCGCGCCGTCCAGCGAATTGAGGTTGCTGGCCTTGATCTGCGTGAACAGGACTTCGAGTTTGTCCCGCAGGCCGGTGTCCAGCGCGAGGCCGCGGTGTTTGGCGACGTACCAGTCCGGGAATAGGGAGAGTTCGCGCGACAGCAGCGCATCGTCATAGGGGGGCAGCACGCCCGGCTTCGATGCGAGCTGCCAGCGCACCAGGACGTCCACCGCTTGGGCGTACAGCTCGTAGTGCGCGGATGCGGGGCTGGCAATCGCGTCGACCGCGGCGGGCGGGGCGATCACTTCCATCATGGTCCGCGCGCCCAGGTCGCTCAGCAGCATAAAGCCCAGGGGCTCGTCCCATGCCAGCACGCGCGGCGCGTTCAGGCCGGCGTCCGCCATCAGGCCGGCGATCTTGGCAAAGGGTTTGCAGTCTTCCTGCGCGGGCGGCGCATCCATGATGATGCAGCTGCCCCCGCCCGATGCGGCGTCTACCCGGAAGTAACGGCGAAAGCTCGCGTCGGCGGAGGCCGGCCTCAGCGTGCCGGCTTGCAGGTGGTGCTGGCGGGCCGTGGCGGCCAGCCATTGTTCGAAGGCGGCGGCGCGTGCCGGATCGGCCCAGGCGATGGACGGTGCGGTCATGCTTGCGAAGCCTTCGCCGGGCGCGCGGCCGGGCTCGGGTTCGGCATTGTGGGGAGGGGATGGAGGGTCATGGATAATCAGGCCTGATTTTACAAACGGGTTTATCTCACATAAACGATGCGCCGCGCATCCCGCTCGCCTTTTATTCTCTCCCCGGTAGCTCTTGCTGTCTCCAGGCTGGCTGTGTTCTGCGCCACGCTGGGGATGACTGTTGCCGGGACGGCGCACGCCCAGGCGGTGCCGGCGGCACCGGTGCAGACGGCGGAATCCGGCGGCGGGCTGAAACTCAAGCCCTCGCCCATGCTGGCCGAGGAAGTCTCCAGTGATCCGCAGGACCGGGGCCCGACCTTTGTCTTCGGCGACCGCGTGTCGGGCCGCCCCGACCTGGAGACGGTCATCGACGGCAATGCGGAGCTGCGCCGCGGCGCCACCTCCATCCGCGCCGACCGCATCGAGTATTACCAGCCCGACGACCAGCTCAAAAGCCGCGGCAATGTCCGCGTCAACCGGGCCGGCAACCGCTTTGAAGGTCCCGAGCTGGAACTCAAGCTGGACCGTTTCGAGGGGTTTTTCACCACGCCGGACTACCGCTTCCTGAGCAATGGCGGCAACGGCCGGGCGCAGCGGGTCGACTTCCTCGATGAACACCACCTGACGGCCCAGCGCGCCAGCTACACCACCTGCGAGCGCGGCGATGAAGCGAGCTGGGAGCCGGCCTGGGTGCTGCGCGCCAACAGCTTTGAGTTCGACCTGGAGACCGAGGTCGGCGTGGCCCGGGGGGCCGTCGTCCGTTTCAAGGACGTGCCCATCCTGGCTTTTCCCAAGTTCAGCTTTCCGCTGAGCGACAAGCGCAAGTCAGGCCTGTTACCGCCCAGCATCAGCATGGGCTCGACCGACGGCTTTGAATTTCGCCAGCCTTATTACTTTGACATCGCGCCGAATCGGGACGCGACCTTCTCCCCGGCGATCATGACCAAGCGGGGCATAGACCTGGCCGGCGAGTTCCGCTACCTGGAGCCCACCTATTACGGCCAGCTCCGTGCCAACTACCTGCCGAGCGACAAATTGCGCGACCGGGACCGCTGGTCTTATGGTTACCAGCACAGCGGTACCATCAATACCGGCTTTCCATCGATCGGCAAGCTGGGGCTTAACCTCAACCTGAACCGTGTCAGCGACAACGACTATTGGCGCGATTTCCCGGCACGGCTGGGATCCACCACCCAGCGGCTGTTGTCGCAGGACGCCACCCTGTCCTGGAGCCAGGGCTTCTTCTCCTCCACCTTGCGCACCCTGAAATGGCAGACGCTGCAGGACGTGACCTCGCCCATCGTCCCGCCCTATGACCGCCTGCCGCAGCTCACGGCCAGTTACTCCCGGGTGGATGCCCCTCTGGGCCGCCTGGGCAATGGCTTTGACTGGTCCATCGAGGGCGACTACACGCGGTTCTCCGCGGACCGGGTGCTGACGAACCAGCCCAACGGCAACCGGGCCTACACCAAGCTGCAGGTCAGCCGCCCCTGGCTGTCCTCGTCCGGCTTTATCACGCCCAAGGTGCAGCTGCATGCCACCAGCTACCAGTTCGACGCGCCGCTGGTCGACGGCGCGCGCTCGGCCTCGCGTGTCGTTCCGACCTTCAGCCTGGACAGCGGCCTGCAGTTTGAGCGCGAGGCGAGCTTCCTGGGCCGCAACTTTACCCAGACGCTGGAGCCGCGGGCTTTTTATGTGCGAACGCCCTTTCGCGACCAGAGCCGGCTGCCGAACTACGATTCCGGCCTCAACGACTTCAATTTCGCGACGGTGTTCACCGAAAACGCCTTTGTCGGCAATGACCGCATTTCCGACGCGAACCTGCTGACGCTGGGCGTGACCTCGCGCCTGCTGGACCCGGCGACCGGCGCCGAGGCCGTGCGCGTGGGCATTGCGCAGCGCCTGCGCTTTGAGGACCAGCGCGTGACGCTGCCCGGCGCGCTGCCCGTCACCGACCGGATCAGCGACATCCTGGTCGGCGCGTCCGTCAACTGGGTGCCGCAGTGGTCTTTCGACAGCACGGTGCAGTACAACCCCAAGACCAAACAGTCCGAACGCGCCTCTTTCGGCGTGCGCTACAACCCGAGCAACTACCGCGTCATCAGCGCCGCGTTCCGGCGCCAGCGCAATGTCAGCGAGCAGATCGACATCGGCTGGCAATGGCCCATCAACGACCTGTGGGGCGACAGGGGCAAGGACCTGGGCGCCGGGCAGGGCCAGGGCGGCGGGCGCTACTACGCGGTCGGCCGGCTCAATTACAGCGTGCTGGACAAGCGGCTGGTCGATTCCATCATCGGCGTCGAATACGACGGCTGCTGCTGGATAGGCCGCGTCGTGCTGCAGCGCTCGCAGACCGGCACGGGCACGTCGGACACCCGGATCATGTTCCAGCTGGAGCTCGTGGGTTTCTCCCGCATAGGCGCCAACCCCCTGGAAACCCTCAAGTCAAATGTCCCGCGCTACCAGTACCTGCGTGAGAAAATCGAGGCTCCAAGCCGCTTTACCACTTATGACTAATCACCGCTTTGTTCCAGAATTTTTCTCGGGCCTGCCGCGCCTCGCCGGGGCGGCGTTCGCGCTCGCCATGCTGCTGACGGCGCAGGCGCAAGCTCAGGGGCTGAGGCCCTCCGCGCCGCTGCGCCTGTCGTCCGATCCCGCCGCGCGGGCTCCGGCCGGTCAGCGCCAGGCCGATTTCATCGTCGCGGTGGTGAATTCCGAGCCCATCACCAACAGCGAGGTCCGCCTCAAGCTGATCCGCACCGAGCAGCAAATCCTCCAGCAGGGCACGGCGCTGCCGCCGCGCAGCGAACTGGTGGTGCAGGTCCTGGAGCGCATGATCAGTGACAAGGCGCAGCTGCAGCTGGCGCGCGCTTCCGGTGTGCGGATCGATGAAAGCGCGATCCAGGCCGCGGTCCAGAGCGTCGCGACCCAGAACCAGATCACCGTGGACGAGCTGCGCAGCCGCCTGAAGGCGGACGGCATCGACTACACGCAGTTCCGCTCCGAAGTGCGCGACGAGCTTTTGGTGGGCCGCCTGCGCCAGCGCGAACTCGAGTCGCGCGTGAGCGTGACCGAGCAGGAGATCGACCAGTTCCTGCGCGACCAGGAAGGCGGCACCGCCGAAGCTTCCGCCCTGGCCCTCAACCTGGGCGAGATCCTGGTGGCGGTGCCCGAGAATGCCACGCCCGAACAGGTCGCGGCGCTGCAAGCCAGGGCCCAACAGGTGGTCGACCGTGCCCGCGCCGGCGGTGATTTCGCCGCGCTGGCCGCCGAGTTCTCCGCTTCCGCCACACGCACGACCGGCGGCCAGATGGGTCTGCGCACCGCCGACCGCTATCCCCCGCTTTTTGTGGATGCCACCAAAAACCTGCAAACCGGCGGACTGGCCGGCCCGGTGCGAAGCGGCGCGGGCTTTCACATCCTCAAGGTGATTGAAAAGCGCCAGGGCGGCATGCCCGGCGCGACCGTGACGCAGACCCATGCCCGCCACATCCTGCTGCGGCTGAACCCCAAAGTGACGGAAGCCGCCGCGACCGAAAAGCTCGCTGAATTCAAGAAGCGCATCCAGGCCGGGCAAGCCGATTTTGCCGCCCTCGCCCGCGAGAACAGCGATGACGGCTCGGCCAAGGAGGGCGGCGACCTGGGCTGGGCCAGCCCCGGCATGTTTGTGCCCGAGTTCGAGAAAGTCATGAACAGCCTGGCGCCCAACCAGGTATCCGATCCGCTGGTGTCCCGTTTCGGCGTGCACATTATCCAGGTGCTGGAGCGCCGCGACACCCAGCTCTCGCTGCGTGACCAGCGCGAAATCGCGCGCAACGTGCTGCGCGAAAAGAAACAGGGCGAAGCCTACGCACTCTGGGCCCAGGAGGTCCGTGGCCGCGCGTATGTGGAGTACCGTGAACCGCCGCAGTGAATGTGGCCCCCACGGTCGCTCACTGCGTGTAGCCGGCGGCTTCTCCCTGCCCCTCTCATAATGAAAGGGGCCGCTGCGCCTGCAGCCCGGCAAAGCCGGTTCCGCGGCCCCTGCTGGTTTAGTGGGTAAGGCCGCTGCATCGTGAAACACATCCCTCGCAAACGCTTTGGCCAGCATTTCCTGACCGACCAGGGCATCATTGAAGGCATAGTCCAGGCGATCGCGCCGCGGCCTGGTCAGGCTGTGGTCGAAATCGGGCCCGGGCTGGCCGCCCTGACGCAACCCCTGGTCGAGCGCCTCGGGACGCTCACCGTGATTGAACTGGATCGCGACCTGGCCCGGCAGCTGCGCGAGCATCCCCAGCTCAACGTGGTCGAGTCCGACATCCTCAAGGTGGATATCCATGCGCTGGCGGGCACCACCTGCGCGCCGGGGCAAAAACTCCGGGTTGTCGGCAACCTTCCGTACAACATCTCCACACCCATCTTGTTTCACCTGCTGGGCGCCGTGGACGTCATTGAAGACCAGCACTTCATGCTGCAAAAGGAAGTGATAGACCGCATGGTGGCCACGCCTGCCACCGGCGATTACGGCCGGCTCAGCGTGATGCTGCAGTGGCGCTACGCCATGGAAAATGTGCTGTTCGTGCCGCCGCAGAGCTTTGACCCGCCGCCGCGCGTGGACAGCGCTGTGGTGCGCATGGTGCCGCATGCGGTGCCGCCGGCGCTGGATGCCAGGCTGCTCAGCGAGCTGGTTCAGGTGGCTTTCAGCCAGCGCCGCAAGCTGCTGCGCCACACGCTGGGCCAGTGGCTGGCCGCGCGGGGCTTTGGCGGGACCTTTGACGTGCAGCGCCGCGCGGAAGAGGTGCCGGTCGCCGAGTACGTGGCGCTGGTGCAGGCGCTGCAAGCCTGAACGCCAATTTCCGGCATAAAAAAAGCCCGTCATCGACGGGCTTTTTTGCGGGCGCCATCGGCGCCCATTTCCATTTGGTTTACTTCAAGCAGCGGCGAGCCAGTAACCCGCGTTAAACGGGCTGCTCATACGCAATGCCAGAGGTGACACGTCTACCAGTTTGTCGGTAGGCATGACTTCTTCACCTTCTGCAACTGCTTGCTGGGCCTCATTCGCCCGATCCCCTTGGCCGATGTCTGGGGAGCGGGCTACAGAAAAGAATAGAAGCATCTGAACGGTATCTTGCGATCCGCCCAGTAGTCCGAGGCATCCCGGAAGATGTCGAGCAGCTGCTCGCGCGCTTCCTTGTCAAATTTGGCGTTGGCCGGAATCTGCTCGAGCACGACGATGAAGCCGGGCTGCGGGCCCGACTTGTGGACCAGGTCCGTCATGCAGTCGTACAGCGCGTCGAAATTCTTGCCGAAGTGGGCCGGGAAGGTGTATTGCGCCGCAATCATGTCCAGCACGTCCTGCTTGCTCTGGGCATTGCCCAGGTTGGCATACAGGAAATGCTGGTTCAGCTGCGTCGCGGCGTCCTGCAGGTCCTGCACCCGGAAGGCGCGTATGGATTGAACGATATTGGGCCGCACGCCGCGCAAGGGCGTTTCGCCGTCCTTGCGTACCGGCGTCTCGTGGTCCCGACGAAGTGGTGTATCCATCTCCGCTACTCTTTCTCTGAAGTCAAAAACTCGTAATAACAACCACGGTTCATTTACTGAACAATTCTGCGAAAACTCGCATAGTGGTCGTCGGTGTAATAACAGGCATCCGGGGCGGTGGGTTTCAAGCCGCCACAAACAATGCGCCGGGCTCCCCGGCTGCGTTCATTGGGCGTTCGGACGGTGTATTCGCGGTAGTAACCGCGACGGTTGGCCGGAAGAAGTCGCTCCCGGTTGCCAAACACCACGCCGTCCTTGTCATGCCTGAACGGCCCACCCTGGTAAATCAGCGTCATCATGTCGCGCCCTTGCGGGGGCAATTGGGCCGCTGCGATCGTGCCGACCGGCGCCGGTGAATCCGCGCCCTTGGCCTGCACCACGCTGGGGATCAGCCCGCTCAGGCTGGTTGCCAAGACCAGCAGGCCGGCCATTCTGGCTGCCTGCCGACGTCCCCACCCATTGCGCAACATGAAAAAGAAGCCTTTCCTGAACCCAGGGTCCGCCCGCCGATTTCGGGTTAACCCTTAAATTTCAAGAGAGCTAGTTTGCCGCAAGTGGCCGGAAAACGCAAGTGGCTGCTGAAAATTTAGGCAGTAAAGACAGGGCTTCTTGCCTAAATAAGTTAGTGCTGGCTATCTAATTGGGGCTTATCGGGCCGCGTTGGCGTCGGCTACCGTGAGGGCCGTCATGTTGACGATGCGGCGCACCGTGGCGGTGGCGGTCAGGATGTGCATGGGTTTGTTCGCGCCCAGCAGCACGGGGCCGATCGCGATGTTGCCGCCGGCCGCCGTTTTGAGCAGGTTGTACGAAATATTGGCCGCATCAATATTGGGCAGCACCAGCAGGTTGGCCTCGCCGGCCAGCGTGCTGTTGGGCATGATCAGGCCGCGCGCGTCGGCATCCAGCGCCATGTCGCCGTGCATCTCGCCGTCGACTTCCAGCCAGGGCGCTTTTTCGCGCAGCAGTTCCAGCGTGCGGCGCATCTTCAGGGCGCTGGGCAGGTTGGAGGAGCCGAAGTTCGAGTGTGACAGCAGGGCCGCCTTGGGCTTGATGCCGAAGCGCATCATTTCCTCGGCCGCCATGGTGGTGATCTCGGCGAGCTGCTCGGCCGTCGGGTCGCAGTTGACGTGCGTGTCGAGCAGGAAGACCTGGCGATTCGGCAGCAGCAGGCCGTTCATGCAGGCATAGGTGTTGACGCCCTCGCGCTTGCCGATGACCTGGTCCAGGTAGTCCAGGTGGTGGGCCGTCGTGCCCCAGGTGCCGCAGATCAGGCCGTCCACGTCGCCCTTGTGCAGCAGCATGCCGGCGATCAGCGTGAGGCGGCGGCGCATCTCGATCTTGGCGATCTGCACGGTGACGCCGCGGCGCTCCATCATGCGGTGGTAGGTCTGCCAGAAGTCGCGGTAGCGGTGGTCCTGCTCGACGTTGACCACGTCGTAGTCGAGCTCTTCCTTCAGGCGCAGGCCGAATTTTTCGATGCGCTGGGCGATGATGGCGGGCCGGCCTATCAGCGTCGGCCGTGCCAGGCCCTCGTCCACCACGATCTGGCAGGCGCGCAGCACGCGCTCTTCCTCGCCCTCGGCATAGGCCACGCGCTTGCGGCTGGCGGCCTTGGCGGCCGCGAAGATCGGCTTCATGACCGTGCCCGAGGCGTAGACAAAGCTCTGCAGCTTGTCGCGGTAGGCGTTCATGTCCTGGATGGGCCGCAGCGCCACGCCGCTGTCGGCCGCCGCCTGCGCCACCGCAGGCGCGATCTTCATCATGAGGCGCGGATCAAAAGGCTTGGGAATCAGGTATTCGGGGCCGAAGGCCAGCTTCTCGCCCACATAGGCAGCCGCCACGACTTCGCTCTGCTCGGCCTGGGCGAGTTCGGCGATCGCATGCACGGCCGCGATTTCCATCTCGACGGTGATGGTCGAGGCGCCGGCGTCCAGCGCGCCGCGGAAGATATAGGGAAAGCACAGGACGTTGTTGACCTGGTTGGGGTAGTCGGTGCGGCCGGTCGCCATGATGGCGTCGTCGCGCACGGACTTGACGTCCTCGGGCGTGATCTCGGGATTCGGATTGGCCAGCGCCAGGATGATGGGCTTGGCCGCCATCTTGGCGACCATGTCCTTCTTGAGCACGCCGCCGGCCGACAGACCCAGGAAGATGTCCGCGCCCGCGATCACTTCGCCGAGGGTGCGCGCGTCGGTCTTCTGCGCGAACTGGATCTTGTCCTCGTCCATCAGCTCGGTGCGGCCTTCATAGACCACGCCGGCGAGATCGGTCACGAATACGTTTTCGCGCTGTATGCCCAGCTTGAGCAGCAGGTTCAGGCAGGCCAGCGCCGCGGCGCCCGCGCCGGAGGTTACCAGCTTGACCTGGCCGGGGCCCTTGCCGACCACCTTGAGCGCATTCAGCACCGCCGCGCCCACGGTGATGGCTGTGCCGTGCTGGTCGTCGTGGAACACCGGGATCTTCATGCGCTTGCGCAGCTCGCGCTCCACATAAAAGCAGTCGGGCGCCTTGATGTCTTCCAGGTTGATGGCGCCGAAGGTCGGCTCCAGCGAGGCGATGATGTCGACCAGCTTGGCCGGGTCTTTTTCGTCGATCTCGATGTCGAACACGTCGACGCCGGCGAACTTCTTGAACAGCACGCCCTTGCCTTCCATGACCGGCTTGGAGGCCAGCGGGCCGATGTCGCCCAGGCCCAGCACGGCGGTGCCGTTGGTCACCACGGCCACGAGATTGCCGCGGCTGGTGTACTTGAAGGCGTTGTTCGGGTCCTTGACGATCTCTTCGCAGGGCGCGGCGACGCCGGGGGAGTAAGCCAGTGCCAGGTCGCGCTGGTTGGTCAGCTGCTTGGTTGCCGCGATGGCCACCTTGCCGGGGGTCGGAAACTCGTGGTATTCAAGGGCGGCGCGGCGCAGTTCAGCGCGTTTTTCTTCACGGTCGGCGGGCGTCGCGGCGGTGGGTGTCGGCATCAGCAGGGTCTCCAGCGGAAACGGTCGGGCGACCGTCAATTTCTTGTAAGGGTCTGGATTGTAGGCCGTTGGACGGGAAAACCCTAGTAAGTGAATCTACGCAAAAAGGTGCTTCGCTTTTGACTTTTCAGCATGGAAAGCCGCGTTGCCGCGAAGCTGGTTCACGATAACAGCGCGTAGATGTTTTTTGGGCGCTTTAAGCGCGAAATACTGAACGGAGCGGCCGGGCGCGCAGCCCGTCCGTTCAACGCGCCACGCCCAGCAAATGGTTCAGGCGCTCGGGCTGCTCGCGCAGCGCCTGGGCCGTGCCCGTGTGCACCACCATGCCGCGGTCCAGCACCACGGCGCTGTCGGAAATCGCCAGGATGGCCTGCGGGTGCTGCTCCACGATGATGGCGCTCAGGCCCTCCTCGCGCGTGATGCGGCGTATGGCGCGCAGCAACTCCTCCACGATGATGGGCGCCAGGCCTTCCAGCGGTTCGTCGAGCAGCAGCAGCCTGGGATTGAGCACCAGCGCCCGGCCCACGGCCAGCATCTGCTGCTCGCCGCCCGACAGCTGCGTGCCCAGGTTGGCCTTGCGCTCGGCCAGGCGCGGGAACATGGCGTACACGCCATCCGGGTTCCATTTGCCGGGCCGCGCCACCGCCGTCAGGTTCTCGTGCACCGTCAGCGACTTGAAGATGTTGCGCTCCTGTGGCACCCAGCCTATGCCGCTGGCCGCGCGTTCGTGCGAGGGCAGCTGGTGCAGCGCGACCATGGATGCGCCCGCGCCGAAGGAGATGGTCCCGCCGTGCTGGCGCGTCGCGCCCGCCAGGGTGTTGATCAGCGTGGTCTTGCCGGTGCCGTTGCGGCCCAGCAGCGCGAGCGTCTGGCCTTCGCCCAGCGTGAACGAGACCTCGTGCAGCACCACCGCCTCGCCGTAGCCGGCGCGCAGTTTGTCGACCTTGAGCAACTCAGCCATGGGCCACCTCCCCATGCTCCTCGCCATGGCCCAGGTAGACCGCCTTGACCTGCGGGTCGGCGGCGATCTGCTCGGGTGTGCCCTCGGTCAGCAGCGTGCCGTTGACCAGCACCGTCATGGTGGTGGCGAAGCTGAACACCAGGTCCATGTCGTGCTCGATCAAAAGTACCGAAACGTCAGCGGGCAGCGCGGCCACGGTTTGCAGCAGCTCCTCGCGCTCGCCGGCCGGCACGCCCGCCACGGGTTCGTCCAGCAGCAATACGCGCGGCTCGCAGGCCAGCGCCACGGCGATCTCCAGCAGGCGGCGCTTGCCGTAAGCCAGCACGCGGGTCGGCTGGTCCATCACCTCCGTCAGGTGAAACTGTTCCAGCAACTGTTCGCAGCGCTCGGCCACGGCCCGGTTGCGGCCCAGCGCCTGCCACCATTTCGCGCCCAGCCCGGCCTGCTGGGACACGGTGAGCGCCAGCGTCTGCAGCGGCGTGAGCGAGTCAAACAGCTGGTTGATCTGGAAGGTGCGCACCATGCCGCGCTTGACGCGCTGGTGCGGCGCCAGCCGCGTGATGTCCTCGCCCTCGAGGAAGATGCGGCCCTCGGTGGGTTGCAGCACGCCCGTCAGCAGGTTGACCAGTGTGGTCTTGCCCGCGCCGTTGGGCCCTATCAGCGCATGGCGCGCGCCGCGCCGCAGGTTCAGGCTCACATTGTTGGTGGCGGTGATGCCGCCGAAACGCATCACCAGGCCTTGCGCGGACAGCACCGCGTCCTGGACCGGCGCGCTCATGGCCGGCCCCCGCGCCGCGGCAGCCAGGTCCAGGGCCGGACCAGGCGCTCGCGGCCCACCAGCACCAGCACCACCAGGAAAAGGCCTATCCAGAAGGTCCAGTACTGCGGCGTGATGGACGAAAGCGCGTCCTGCATCAGCTTGAACACAATCGCCCCGGCCACGCCGCCATACAGCCAGCCCACGCCGCCCACCACCAGGATCAGCAGCACGTCGGCCGAACGGTGGAATTCGAATAAATCCAGCGAGGCGAAGCCGGTGGTTTGCGTCAGCAGCGCGCCGGCCGCGCCCGCCACGCCGGCCGCCACCGTGTAGACCACCGCCAGCCGGGACGCGACCGGGATGCCGATCGCCATGGCACGCAGGCGGTTGTCGCGTATGGCCTTGAGCGTCGCGCCCAGCGGCGAATGCACCAGGCGGCGCATCAGCACAAACAGGACCAGCAACACGGCCAGCGAGTAATAGGCGCCGGTGCGGCCCGAAAGATCGAACTCGAAGCGGCCCAGCAGCGGGCCCATGACCACGCCTTGCAGGCCGTCGGCGCCGCCCGTCAGCCAGTCCAGCTTGTTGGCCAGCTCCAGCAGGATCAGCGCCACGCCCAGCGTCACCATAAGCCGGGTCAGGTCGCTGCCGCGCAGGATGGTCAGCGAGCAGACCGCGCCCAGCAGCGTGGCGGTGGTGACGCCCACGGCCAGGCCCAGCAGCGGGTCGGGCATGACCAGCTTGGCGAACAGCGCCGCGGCATAACCGCCTATGCCGAAGAAGGCCGCATGGCCCAGCGAGACAATGCCGGTGTAGCCCAGCACCAGGTCCAGCGACACGGCGAACAGCGCGACGATGGCGATCTCGTTGATGAGGGATGCGTGGCTGGGCATCAGCACCGGTGCGGCGAAGGCGATGAGCCAGAGCACTGGCTCCCAGGGTTTCCAGCGGCTGCTTTTGAGCAGCGATGTCTGGGTGTTGCTCATGCTATTTGCCTCCCTTGCGCACAAAGAGGCCCTGCGGCCGCCAGATCAGGATCACGATCATCAGGCTGTAGACGATAAAGGCGCCCAGCTTGGGGATGTAGTACTTGCCCGCCACGTCGGCGATGCCCAGCAGCAGCGCGGCCAGCAGCGGCCCGGTGATCGATGAGGTGCCGCCCACGGCCACCACGATCAGGAAATAAATCATGAACTTGAGCGGAAAGCCCGGGTCCAGGCCCAGCACCTCGGCGCCCAGCGCGCCGCCCAGGCCGGCCAGGCCTGAGCCCACGGCGAAGGTCGAGAGGAACACGATGTTGACATTGATGCCCAGGCCGGCGGCCACGCGCTGGTCGTCCACCGACGCGCGCAGCCGGCTGCCGAAGCGCGTGCGCGCCAGCAGGTATTGCAGGCCCACCGTCAGCGCCGCGCAGACCGCGATGATGAACAGCCGGTAGTGGCCCATGCCCAGCATCCAGGCGCCGCTGCCGATCTCGGTGCGGCCCTTGAGCCATTGCGGCAGCTGCACGATCTGCTGCGTCGAGCCGACGAAGTAGTCCACGCTGGCCACCGCCATGAACACCAGGCCTATCGAAAACAGCACCTGGTCCAGGTGCGGCTTGTGGTAGAGCGGCCGGTACAGCGTGCGCTCCAGCACGCCGCCCAGCAGCGCCGAGCCGATAAAGGCCAGCGGCAGGCACAGCAAAAAGGGCACGCCGAAATGCTGCATCAGCAGCACGGTGATGTAGCCGCCGGCCATGGCGAAGGCGCCGTGCGCAAGGTTGATGAAATTCATCAAGCCCATGGTCACCGCCAGGCCCACCGCCAGGATAAACAGCAGCATGCCGTAGGCGATACCGTCAAAAAGAAGCGTCAGCATGGGTCGATTCTGGATGTTTGCTCCCTCCCCCGCTGGGGGAGGGATGGGGTGGGGGCCGGACGGCGCTTGTGTCCTGGCCTCCCCACGCGAAGGATGGCGTGCTTACTTGGCTTTGCCTGGATCTTTCACGTCCTTGATCACGTCAAATTCCACGTTGTAAAGCTGGCCGTCCTTCTTCTCGACCTTGCGCAGGTAGACGTCCTGCACGATGTCGCGCGTCTGCGCGTCGATGAAGATCTTGCCGCGCGGGCTTTCAAACAGCTGGCCCTTCATGGCCGCGAGCAGCGCGTCGCCGCCGCCCTGGCCCTTGCTGGTCTTGAGTGCTTCATAAATCACGCGCATGCCGTCATAGCCGCCGACGGCCATGAAGTTGGGACGCAAGCCCTTGTTGGCCTTGGAAAAAGCCTCCACAAACTTCTTGTTCACGGCTGAAGGGTGTGCCGCCGAGTAGTGGTGCGAAGTCACCACGCCCAGCGCGCCGTCGCCCATGTCGTTGAGCTGGTCGTCGTCCGTCACGTCGCCGGTGGCGATCAGCCGTATGCCGGCCTTGTCCAGGCCGCGCTCGAGGAACTGCTTCATCACCGCGGCGCCGGCGCCGGAAGGCACAAAGACAAAGAGCGCGTCGGGTTTGTTGTCCCGCACCTTTTGCAAAAAGGGCGCGAAGTCCGGGTTGCGCAGCGGCACGCGCAGCGCGTCGGTCACTTCACCGCCGTTGAAGGTCAGGCGGTCCTTGAAGAATTTTTCGGCGTCTATGCCGGGGCCGTAGTCGGACACCAGCGTGACCACCTTCTTGATGCCGTTCTTGGGTGCCCAGTCGGCCAGCGCGACCGAGACCTGCGGCAAGGTGAAGCTGCTGCGCACGATGTAGGGCGAGGCCTGCGTGATGCTGGAGGTCGCCGCCGCCATCACCACCATGGGCGTCTTGGACTGCGTCGCGATGGGCGCGGTGGCCAGGGCCGAGGGCGTGATGCCGAAGCCGGCCAGCACATTGACCTTGTCGTTGACCACCAGCTCCTGCGCCAGGCGGCGCGTGGTGTCCGGCAGCGAGGTGTCGTCCTTCACGATCAGCTGAATCTTCTTGCCCGCCACGGTGTCGCCGTTTTGCGCCATATAAAGCCGCGCGGCCGCCTCGATCTGCCGGCCGGTGGTGGCCTGCTGGCCTGTCATCGGCAGGATCAGGCCTATCTTGAAGGTGTTGTCCTGGGCCAGCACGGGGCCGGCGGCAAGTGTGGCGGCCGCCAGCGCGGCGGCGGTAAGAAAGCTACGTTTTTTCATGTTTGTCTCCTGGTGATTTTTCAGTGCTTGCCGCTGCGTCCCGGCATGCGGCCGCAAAACGCTGCGAGTCTAGTATGAGTGCGGTATCTGCACAAATGTTCTTTATGCGAACACCCTTGGCGTTCATTCTGTCGCGGGTCATCCCCTGGTTTGATGCCTGTTCATCGACGTTGCGCGATCATCGCGCGCATGGCCCGGTGATCGCACACAAGTTGCCTTGTCAAAGGTCGGGCCGGTAGGAAGAATCGAGCGTCACCGAGCCGACCACGCGTGAGACACAGGCGCACAGCCGCGTGTTCCCCTGTTTCTCATGCTCGCTCAGAAAAACGTCGCGGTGGTCGATCTCGCCGTCCAGCGCCAGCACGTCCAGCGTGCACAAGCCGCACTCGCCGCGCTTGCAGTCGGACACCGCCTCCACGCCGGCCAGCTCCAGCGCGTCCAGCAGGCTGCAGTCGGCCGGCACGGTGATGTCAAGCGCATGGCGCGGAATTAGCACCCGGAAGGCCTGCGGCGCAAAACGGCCGCTGTTGCCGAAGGTCTCATAACGCAGGTCGGTCGCCGGCCGGCCCGAGGCCTCCCAGGCATGGCGCGCCGCATCCAGCATGGGCACGGGGCCGCAGACATACATTTGCGCGCCCGGCGGCAAGGCCGCGATCTCGGCGGCGAAGTCGATGCGCGCGTCGACGGCCGCATGCAGCCGCAGGCCCAGGCAGGCATGCAGTGCCTGGCCGTAAGCCAGCTCGGCTTCGCTGCGCACGCCGTACAGCATACGCAGCGGCCGGCCCGATGGCGCGCAGCGCCCGGCCAGCGACTGGGCCATGCCCAGCAGCGGCGTGATGCCTATGCCGCCGGCCACCAGCAGGTAGGCCGGCGCATTGAGGTCCAGCGGGAAATGGTTGTGCGGCCCGCTCAGTTGCAGCCGGTCGCCGGCGGCCAGCTGCCACATCGCGCGCGAGCCGCCGCGGCCGTCGTCCAGCCGCTTGACCGCGATGCGCCAGCTTTGCCCGTCGGGCTCGCCGACCAGGGAATAGGAGCGCTGCTGCGGCCTGCCGCCCACCAGCAGCTGCACCTGCAGGTGGCTGCCGGGTTCATGGCGCGGCACGCCCTGCCCGTCGGCGGGGCGTATGCGGAACTCGCGCACGGTGGGCGTGAGGTCTTCAAAAGAATCAATGACCGCGTCGGTCCAGCTGGAATTTGCTTTCATTTAGTTTTCCGTGGTCTCTTTAGTCTCTTCAATTCACGGGCCGACGTGGAACCGGCTTTGCCGGGCCACAGGCGGCGCCCCCTTGGGGGGAGACGGCCGCAGGCCGCTTCGGGGGGTCATTTCTTCCGGATAAGGCGTACGCCCGGCATCTGGTCCAGGTTGTGGCTGGCCACGGCGGCGCGCAGGTTGCGCTGGGCCAGGCGCGAGTGCTCGCGCATGATGGCTTCGGCGCGCGAGCCTTCCCGCTGCTCGATGGCGTCCAGCACCTGGCGGTGCTGGTCCTGCGCCACGATGAGCATGTCGCGCGCGCGCGGCGAGTTGGCCTGCACCACCACAAAACCCGAGGCCGAGGCAAACGGCAGGCTGGAGACGCGGTCCAGTTCTTTCGCGATCACCTCGCTGCCCGCCATCTCGCTGAGCAGCGCGTGAAAACGCTCGTTGAGCGCCACATAGTCCGAAAACGCCTCGTCGTTCAAGGCCGGCTGGCTCAGCACAGCGTCGATGCGGTTCAGGCATTCGCGCGCTTCGCCCAGCACCACCGTGGGCGCGCCGCGCTCGGCCGCCAGCCGCGCCGACAGGCCCTCAATCGTGCCGCGCAGCTCGATGGCTTCGGACACATCGCGTTCGGAAAAAGTACGCACCGCAAAACCGCCGTTGGGCAGCGATTCCAGCAGGCCTTCCTGCTCCAGCCGCATCAGCGCGGCGCGTATCGGCGTGCGCGAAACGCCCAGCTTTTCGACAATGGACAGTTCGGCGATGCGTGCGCCGCCGGGCAGCTCGCCCGCCAGGATCATCTCGCGCAGCTGCAGCTGCGCCCTCACCTGCGCGCTTTCCAGGCTGTTGTTGGATGCGGCGGCTGGGTTGGCGGCGTTGGCCATAGGGAGTGCTTTCACCATGGGTTCAGGCCGCCAGGCGGATGGGAATCACGGGCGCGGGCGGCGCCTCCTGCGCAATCATGCGGTCTATCAGGCGCCTGGCCCACATGGAGCCGGCATCGATGTTGAGGTTGTAGAACTGGTGGTCCGGGTGCTCCTCGATCGCGACCTGCTGGGCCTCCAGCACATGCTCGTCCTCGCGGAAGATGCCGGCCACGCCCTCGCGCAGCTGGTGCGTCAGGCGCTGCTCACCCAGGCAGTAGTTGCGCGCGAAGGCCCAGAAGTAGTGGCAGCTGCCGTCGGTCTCGGGCGTCACGGTGTTCAGCACAAAGCCGTTGACGCCCTTGCTGCGGTCGCCCGGCTGCCCGTCTTTGGGCGGCGCGCCCGAGCCGGCCTCGGCCACACCGACGTCGATGTTCACGGTGCAGGGTGCTTCGAACCGGATGATCTGCCAGCGGTCCACCTTGCCCTTGTAGCCGCGCGCATGCTCGATCTGCCCGGCCCAGAAGGGCGGTGCGTCGATGTTTTCCATCCAGCGCGTGACGGTGGCCGTGCGGTCGCCATGCGTGGCCACAAAGGGCGCCTCAGCCACCGCGCGCTGGCCGATGCTGGAGCCGTGCACAAAGGTCTCGTGGGTCAGGTCCATCAGGTTGTCCACCACCAGGCGGTAGTCGCACTTCACGGTGATCAGCTTGCCGTCGCCGGCCCAGGCCGGGTCGTCGTTCCAGTGCATGTCGGGCACCAGCGCCGGGTCCGCCTTGGCCGGGTCCCCTGGCCAGATCCAGACGAAGCGATGCTTTTCCACCGCCGGGAAGGCGCGCACGCAGGCCGAGGGGTTGAGGGTTTCCTGGCTGGGCATATGGGTGCAGCGGCCCTGGGCGTTATAGACCAGGCCGTGGTAGCCGCAGGTCACTTCGTCGCCGTCCAGCGAACCCATGGACAGCGGCAGCAGCCGGTGCCAGCAGGCATCCTCCAGCGCAGCCACCTGGCCGTCGGTGCGGCGGAACATCACGAGCTTTTGTTTGCAGATGGTGCGCGCCAGCAGCTTGCGGCCGACTTCAACGTCATAGGCGGCGGCATACCAGGCGTTGAGCGGAAAAGTGGGTTTTTTGGCATCCATGGATACTCAATGTATACATAAATAGCCAAAAAGCCAAGTAAAAGGCCAAAATTCAGGATAAATCAGGAGTTGTTGTATTCAATGAGGCTGTTTCCAGCTGGAATACCATGGTGCCTGTATCTGCAAATTCGCCAACTCCGGAGACTTTCCCATGACCGCCAAACTACCCGCCCGTTATGACCATGTCGGCAGTTTTCTGCGCCCGCAATACCTGCTGGAAGCCCGCGAGCAGAAAGCCAAGGGCCAGATCACGCCCGAACAGCTGCGCAAGGTTGAAGACCAGGCCATCACCGAAATCGTGAAGTTCCAGGAAGACGTGGGCCTGAAAAGCATCACCGACGGCGAATTCCGTCGCACCTATTTCCACATCGATTTCCTGGAGCAGATCGGCGGCGTGAAGACCGACATCCCGGTCACCATACAGCGGCCCGACGGCAGCATGGAACTGGCGCCGCCCGTGATGCGTGTGATCGACAAGGTGCGCCACGTGAAGGACATCCAGCTTGCCGACTTCCAGTACCTCAAAAGCCAGGTCAGCGCGGGCAACACGCCCAAGGTCACGATTCCCTCGCCCACCATGCTGCACTTTCGCGGCGGCCGGGCCGGCATCAGCAAGGAGGCCTATCCCGAGCTCGAGCCGGATTTTTATGACGACGTGGCCAAGGCCTACGGCGACGAGCTGCGCAGCCTGGCCGCGGCCGGCTGCACTTATGTGCAGATGGACGACACCAACCTGGCCTACCTCTGCGACGAAAAAATGCGCGAAGCGGCGCGCCAGCGCGGCGACGACCCCAACGAGCTGCCGCACCGCTACGCCAAATTCATCAACAAGGTGGTCGCGCAAAAACCCGCCGGCATGACCCTGGCCATGCACCTGTGCCGCGGC
This sequence comes from Polaromonas sp. P1_A2, assembly GCF_056406895.1. Classification (NCBI taxonomy): domain Bacteria; kingdom Pseudomonadati; phylum Pseudomonadota; class Betaproteobacteria; order Burkholderiales; family Comamonadaceae; genus Polaromonas; species Polaromonas sp. P1_A2. The sequence goes on from NZ_JBFTZI010000004.1 coordinate 285,523, forward strand.
AACTTCAAGAGCACCCACGCCGCGGCCGGCAACTACGAGCCGGTGGCCGAAGCGCTGCTCAAGGAGATGGACCTGGACGCCTACTTCCTTGAGTACGACGACAGCCGTAGCGGCGACTTCCGGCCGCTGCGCTACCTGCCCAAGGGCAAGACCGTGGTGCTGGGCCTGGTCACCACCAAGTTCGGCGAAATGGAAAGCAAGGACGACCTCAAGCGCCGCATCGAAGACGCCGCGAAATACGCGCCGCTGGAGCAGCTCGCGCTGTCACCGCAGTGCGGTTTCAGCAGCACGGTGCACGGCAACAACATCGCCGTCGAGGCGCAGCGCAACAAGCTTCGCTTGGTCGTGGAGACCGCACGTGAAGTCTGGGGTACGGCCTGAGCCGTAGTCCCCGGCCAGACTGAGTCCGCTAGGCGCCCATCGCCACGGGCGCGGCCGCGCGCTGGCCGCCCCAGCGCTGCCAGGCTTTTTCATGGAAGAAAAAGGCAAAGGCCTGCACGGTCGGCTCCAGCAGGCTGAGCGTGATCGCCAGCAGAAAGCTGCCGGTCACCGCATAGGCGACCAGCGCGGCCACCGTCACGTGCACCACGTAATAGCTGGCGGTTTTTTTCAGGGTGGGCAGGTTGGCGCGTACAAGTTCAGTCATCAGCCTCTCCTTTGAAATAGCTAAAAGCGATTGATTCTCCATCAATGGTAGAGATTGACTAATCTTTTGGCCAATTGATTGGGCCTAAACAATCCATAGCGCCTGGGCCTGCAAACAGTTCGCGCAGCGGCATTTTTACAAATTGCAACATTTCGGGGGCCGCTTCGCCGCCTGGCCCGGTCGACATCAAAAAAGTGTGAAAAAACAAACAGATACGCGCTAAAACTGCGTCCGAAACAGGGAAACTGTTGGACAGAGTGAACCCAAAAGACTACAACCTGCTTACAACATTTTGTTGCAATCTGGCTTAAGGGTTTGCGCTTGTCCCTTCCTCATGTTTCACTGCGCCAGGCCTCGGCCTGGTTTGTATGGGCTGCCTGCGCCGCCGGGGCTGCGCCTGCGCTGGCCCAGTTGCGGCCGGATGCCGGCACCCTGCTGGAGTCTCCGGGGCCTCTGCCCCAGCTGCCGCCGCGTGGCGAGCCGCCGCTGGAACTGCGGCCACCCCAGGCCACGCCGCCCGCCCCCGGCGCGGCGCGCATCACGCCGGCGGCCTTCAGCTTCACCGGCAACACGGTGTTCTCCAGCGAGCTGCTCGTTGCCCTGCTCGCGTCCCGCCTGAACCAGCCCACCGACATGGCCGGCCTGAGCGAAGCGGCCAACAGCGTCAGCGCCTACTACCGGCAAAAGGGTTACCTGCTCACGCAGGCCTATTTGCCTGAGCAGGCCTTCGCCGCCCAGGGCGGCAGCGTCACCATCGCCATCCTCGAAGCGCGCGTGGGCCGCGTCACGGTGCGCGTGGAAGGCTCCGGCATTTCACAGGCCTTCGCCGAAAGTCTGGTGGCCGGCCAGCTCAAGACGGGCGACGCCGTCACCGAATACGCGCTCGACAAACCCGTGCTGCTGCTGCGCGACCTGGCCGGCTTCGAGGCCGCCGCGACCGTCCAGCCCGGCGAGCGCCTGGGCCAGGCCGATGTGCTGGTCACCGTGCAGGCCAAGGGCCCGCGTATTGACGGCTCCGTCAGCATCGACAACCACGGCGCACGCACCGCCGGCGCAGTGCGCGCCGTGCTCAACGCCAATATCAACAACCTGCTGGGTCGCGGCGACGTGGTGGCATTGAGCGCCCAGCACAGCGACCAGGCCGGCTCCACCCTTTACCGCCTGGGCTACACCTTGCCGGTGGGCGCTTCCGGCACGCGGCTGGGCCTGAGCCTGGCGCGGCTCGATTACGCGCTGGGCAAACAGTTCGAAGCGCTGGGCGCCAGCGGCAGCGCCGACATCGCCGGCGTCAGCCTGTCCCAGCCGCTGCTGCGCGGGCGCGGTGCCAATCTTTACGGCTTCATCAGCGCGGAACACAAAAAGCTGGTCGACGAAACCCGCACGCCCGCGCTCAAAAGCGAGCGCAAAGTCCAGGCGCTCAGGCTGGGCCTGGCGGGCAACTTTGTCGACGATGCGATGGGCGGCAGCGGCCTGAACAACTATGCCCTCAACCTCACTTTCGGCCGCCTCACGCTCAATGCGGCCGACCAGGCCCTGGACGACGGCCTGGGCGGCCTGCGCACGGCGGGCGGCTTCAGCAAGCTGAACCTGGAGTTCCAGCGCTCGCAGTTTTTCGATGCGCCCTACAGCGTTCACCTCGCGGCCCAGGCCCAGCTCGCCTCGAAGAACCTCAGCTCCGCCGAAAAAATGGTGCTGGGCGGGCCCAACGGCGTGCGCGGCTACCCGGTGGGCGAAGGCGTAGGCGACACGGGTTTCCTGCTCAACCTGGAGTCGCGCTACCAGTTCCCGCAAGCGCCCTGGGGCGAGCCGCTGACCTTGCTCGCCTTTTACGACTTCGGGCGCGTGCACTTCAACCGCAACGGCGCCACCGTGCCCGGCAACACCAACACCTTGAGCCTGGGCTCCTTCGGCGTGGGCGCCACGCTGGGCCGGCCCGGCAAGTTCCTCATCAAAAGCTACCTGGCCTGGCGCACCACGCCCGCGCAACCCTCCACCGGCGACCCGGACCGCGCACCGCGCGCCTGGCTGTCGGCCCAGACCTGGTTTTAGTACACCCCTTCATTCCGAATGCCCATCATGAGCACCACCGCATCCAGCACCCACGCCGCCTACCGACCCTGGGCTGTGCGTACCGTGGTGGTCAGGATCTCGCGCAAGCTGCGCGCCACCTACCGCATCCGCAGCGGCCGCCGCCTGTCGCAGCTGCTTGCAACGCTGCTGGCCGCCGTTTCGCCCTGGGCTACCGCCTTGCCCGAAGGCGCGCAAGTGGTGGCCGGCCAGGCCAGCGTCAGCACGCCCTCGGCCAATGCCATGGTGGTCAACCAGGCCAGCGACAAGGCCGTGCTCAACTGGCAAAGCTTCAACATAGGCGCCGGCCAGTCCATGCAGTTCGTGCAGCCCGGCGCATCGTCCGTCGCGCTGAACCGCGTCATCGGCAACGGCGCCTCTTCCATCTTCGGCTCGCTCAGTGCCAACGGCCAGGTCTTCCTGGTCAACCCGTCGGGCGTGATGTTCGCGCCCGGCGCGCAGGTCAATGTGGGCGGCCTGGTCGCCTCCAGCCTGGACATCGGCAACGGCGACTTCATGGCCGGGCGCTACAGCTTCAGCGGCACGGGCACGGGCGCCGTCAGCAACTACGGCAGCATCAATGCCGCGCGCGGCGGTTATGTGCTGCTGGCCGCGCCGCAGGTCACCAACGCCGGCGCCATCAGCGCCGAGGCTGGTTCCGTCGGCCTGTTGGCAGGCTCGCGTGTGTCGGTTGACGCTTCAGGCGCGGGCCTGGTGCGCTTCTCGGTGGACGCTGCGGCCGCGCAGGCCGCGATCAACAACAGCGGCAGCATCACGGCCGCGGGCGGCCAGGTCGCCGTGCTGGCCAGCGCCATGGGCGACGCAATGGCCACCGTCATCAACCAGTCCGGCGTGATACGCGCCAACTCGGCGGTGGAGCGCAACGGCACGATTGTGCTGAGCGGCGGCGGCACCGGCGTGGTCCATGTCTCGGGCACGCTGGACGCCAGCGGCGCGGCGGCAGGCCAGAGCGGCGGCACGGTGCAGGTGCTGGGCGACAAGGTGGCGCTCGACAGCGGCGCTTCCATCAATGTGTCCGGCGCCGCGGGCGGCGGCACCGCGCTGGTGGGCGGCGATTACCAGGGCTCCAATGCCGCCGTGCAGAACGCCTCGCGCACCTACATCGCGGCGGGCGCCACGGTGCGTGCCGACGCAACCGACAGCGGCAAGGGCGGCAAGGTAGTGGTCTGGGCCGATGGCGACACCCGCCACAGCGGTGCCATCAGCGCGCGCGGCGGCGCCAACGGCGGCGATGGCGGTTTTGTCGAGGTCTCGGGCAAACAGCAGCTGGACCTGCACGGCAGCGTTGACGTGGCCGCGCCGGCCGGCAGCGGCGGACGCGTGCTGCTGGACCCGCAGGACATCCTGCTCAACGCCTCGGTCCAGCCCTCGCCGCCCAACAATGCCGACGGCACGCCCGATGTGGCTTTCGCCGACCCACCGGCCGCGAGCACCTACACCATCCAGGTCGCCGACGTCACCGGCTACAGCGAGCTCTACCTGCAGGCCACGAACAACATCACGCTGGCCAATGCGCTGGCCATGACGGCGGGCAACAAGGTCCGCTTTGAAGCCGGCAACACGATTGCCTTGAATGCCGCACTGACGGCCTCCGGTGGCGTGAATCTCTCAGGGGCCAGCATCACCAGCACGGCGGCCGGCACCATCACCACCACCGGCGCGGCCAACACCAATGCCGGCAACGTCACCCTCAACGCCACCGGCATCATCAACCTGGCCGGCGCCATCACCGCCACCGGTGGTGCGGCCAGCGCCGGCAACCCGGGCCGCAGCGGCGGCGCCGTCAGCATCACAGGTGCGGGCGTCACGGTTGCCGCCATCACGGCCAACGGCTCCGCCGGATCGGGCGCGGGGCAAACCGGCGGCGCCGGCGGCAACATCGGCATTACCTCCACCAATGGCATCAGCGCTACCGGCACCCTCACGGCCAGCGGCGCCAGTGGCGGCGCCGGCCCTTCGGTGGGCGGCAACGCGGGCAGCATCAGCGTGGCCAACAGCGGCGCCGGCAATATCGCCATCGGCGCGCTCACCGCGAGCACCGGCAATGCCGTGACCACAGGCGCGGGCGGCACGGCCGGCAGCATCTCGGTCACCAACAGCGCCGCCGGCGCCAGCCTGGGCACCGGCAACATCACCACGACCGGCGGCGCCAACGGCGACGGTGGTTCGGTCACGCTCAACTCTGCCGGTGCGCTGAGTGCGGGCACTGTCACCAGCAGCGGTGGCGGGACGCTGGCCAATACCTCGGGCCGCAATGCCGGCGCGATCAATATCACGGCAGCCGGCGCCATCACCGCGCTGGGCGCCGTGGCGGCCAGCGGCACCGGCGCCAACACGGCCGGCAACGGCGGCAATGCGGCCGCGGTCTCCATCACCGCGACAGGCGGCATCGCCGGTGCGGCCATTACCGCCAGCGGCGGGGTCGGTGCGGGCGCCAGCGGAACGGGCGGCAACGCCGGTGGCATCACAGTCGGCAACAGCGGCAGCGGCAACATCGTGACGGCGGCATTGACAGCTCAAACCGGCGCGGCCACAGGCACCGGCGTCGGCGGCACGGCCGGCAGCATCAGCGTCACCAATAACGCGGCCGCCGGCAACCTCAACACGGGCGCCATCAACACCGCGGGCGGCCCGGGCGGCAACGGCGGCGCGGTCGCACTGGCCTCGCAGGCCGGCGTCACCGTGACCGGCACCTTGAACACCAGCGGCACGGTGCTGGCCGCGGGCACGCGCGCCGGCAGTAATGCCGGCAACATCACGATCACCGGCGTGGACCGCTCAGTCACCGGTGCCATCACCGCCAGCGGCAGCGCGGCCAACGGCACCAACCAGGCCGGCGGCAATGCCGGTGTGGTCGGCATCACCGGCAGCGGCACCCTGGGCGTTGCCGCGGGCATCACGGCCTCCACGGGCGCAGCCACCGGAACAGGTGCGGGCGGCACGGCCGGCAGCATCACGCTGAGCGGCACGGCCGTGACCACGGGCGCGCTGACCACCACGGGCGGCGCCAACGGCGACGGCGGCAATATCAGCGCCACCTCAACGGCCGGCGTGCTGACGGCGGGCGCCGTCAGCACCAGCGGCGGCGTGGCCAATGCGGGAACGAGCGGCCGCAACGCGGGCACCGTCACGCTGCAGGCCACGGATGGTTTGCTGACCGGCACAACGGTCACGGCCAGCGGCACCAGCGGCACGCTGACAGGCGACCAGGCCGGCGGCAATGGCGCTGCGATTTCGATCACCGGCAATAGCGGCATCACGGTCACCAACCTGGCCGCCAGCGGCGGCGCGGCGGCCGGCAGCAACGCGGCCGGCGGCAATGCCGGCAGCATCACGCTCACCAACAGCGGCAGCGGCAATATCAGCACCGGCACCTTGGCCGCGCAGACCGGTAACGCGCTGGGCACAGGTACGGGCGGCACGGCGGGCAGCATCAGCGTCACCAACACGGCCGCAGCGGGAACACTGTCCACGGCCGCCATCACCACCACAGGCGGCGCCAAGGGCAATGGCGGCAATGTCAGCCTGTCGGCGCTGGGCCAGGTGTCCGTGTTGAACAACAACATCAACACCAGCGGCGGCGCCACGGTCAGCGGCCTGGCCGGCCGCAATGCCGGCACGGTCACCATCAGCGGTGCCGGCCTCAACATGGGCACAGGCACCATCACGGCCAGCGGCGGCGCGGCAGCGGCCACGTCCAGCCAGAAGGGCGGCAGCGGCGCGGCCATCAGCATCACTAGCACCGATGCCGTGACCACCGGCGCCCTCAGCGCCAGCGGCGGCGCGGGCGGCACCACCAACGGCGACGGCGGCGATGCCGGCAGCATCAGCGTACAGAACAACTCCGCCACGACTGGCGCGATCGCGCTGGGTGCGCTCACGGCGCGCACCGGCGCGGCGATGGGCACCGGCGCGGGCGGCGCGGCCGGCAGCATCAGCGTGAGCAACAGCGCGGCCGGCGCCAACCTCAGTACCGGCGCCATAGACAGCAGCGGCGCGGCGGGCGGCAACGGCGGTGCGGTCACGCTGGCATCGCAGGCCGGGGTGACGGTCGCCGGCACGCTGAACACCAGCGGCACCGTGCTGGCCGGCGGCACCGGCGCCGGCCGCAATGCGGGCAATGTCACGATCACGGGCGTGAACCGCTCGGTCACCGGCCTGGTCACCGCCAGCGGCAGTGCGGGCCTGGGTACCAACCAGGCTGGCGGCAATGCCGGCGTGGTCGGCATCACCGGCAGCGGCACGCTGGGCGTCGCCGCGGGCATCACGGCTTCGACCGGTGGCGCCACCGGCACAGGTGCGGGCGGTGCGGCCGGCAGCATCACGCTGAGCGGCACAACCATCACGGCCGGTGCGCTGACCACCACGGGCGGCGCCAACGGCGACGGCGGCAATATCAGCGCCACTTCAACGGCCGGCGTGCTGACGGCGGGCGCCGTCAGCACCAGCGGCGGCACGGCCAATGCCGGCACCTCGGGGCGCAATGCAGGCACCGTCACGCTGCAGGCCACGGGTGGTTTGCTGACCGGCACCACCGTCACCGCCAGCGGCACGGCAGGCACAGCCGCTGGCGACCAGGCCGGTGGCAACGGCGCGGCGATTTCCATCACCGGCAACAGCGGCGTCACGGTCACCAACCTGGCCGCCAGCGGCGGCGCAGCGGCCGGTACCAACGCGGCCGGCGGCAATGCCGGCAGCATCACGCTCAACAACAGTGGCAGCGGCAACATCAGCACCGGCACCCTGGTCGCGCAAACCGGCAATGCGCTGGGCACGGGCGCGGGCGGCACGGCGGGCAGCGTCAGCGTCACCAACACGGCGGCAGCAGGAACGCTCTCCACCGCGGCCATCACCACCACAGGTGGCGTCAAAGGCAACGGCGGCAATGTCAGCCTGTCGGCCCTGGGCCAGGTGTCCGTGCTCAACAACAACATCACCACCAGCGGCGGCACCACGGTCAGCGGCCTGGCCGGCCGCAATGCCGGCACGGTCACCCTCAACGGCGCCGGCGTCAACCTGGGCACAGGCACCATTACCGCCTCGGGCGGCGCGGCTGCGGCCGGCGCCAATGAAAAAGGCGGCAGCGGCGCAGCTGTCGGCATCACTTCCAGCGGAACGGTCACCACGGCGGCCATCACCGCCAACGGCGGCGCGGGCGGCACGACCAACGGTGACGGCGGCAATGCCGGCAGCATCAGCCTGGCCAACACGGTGGCCGGCAATGTCACCACGGGCGCGCTCACCGCGCAAAGCGGCAATGCGGCGGGCACCGGTGCCGGCGGCACGGCCGGCAGCGTCAGCGTGAGCAATGCCGCGGGCAACCTCACGACGGGTGCGATCTCCACCGTGGGCGGCACCTCGGGCCTGGGCGGCAATGTCAGTATTTCCGCCGCGAGCGGCACCGTGACGGTAGGCGGCATCGCCACCTCCGGCGGCGCCGCCACCGGCACGGCCAACGGCCGCAATGCCGGCACTGTCGATATTTCGGGGGCCGGCGTCAGCACGGCCGCCATCTCGGCCAACGGCAGCAATGGCAGCGGCACGGGCGCGGGCGGCAACGGCGGCGCGATCACCGTGAACTCCACGGCGGCCATCAACAGCAGCGGCACGCTGAACACCATAGGCGGCAACGGCGCGGGCGCCGGCCAGGCCGGCGGCCAGGGCGCGGCGGTGTCGCTGGTGTCCACAGGCGGCAATCTCTCGGTTGCCGCCATCACCACCAGCGGCGGCAACGGCGGCACGGGCGTGGCGGCGGGCGGCAACGCGGGCGGCATCACGCTCGATGCGGCGGGCGCCACGCCCACCATCACGCTGGCCGGCGGCCTCACGGCGCTGGGCGGCAGCCAGGCCGGCGGCGCGGTCTCGGGCGCCGGCGGCGCGATCCGCATCAAGGACGATGCCCTGCTCAACGCGGCCAGTATCACGCTGGACTCGCGCGGCGGCAATGCCGGCGCGGGCGTAGGCGCCAACATCCAGTTTGACGGCGCCGTCAACAGCCAGGCTTCGGGCCGCGCGCTGGTGCTGCAATCGGGCAACGGCGACGTGAGCATTGCCGGAACCACAGGCGCCGGCCTGGCCCTGTCGGCGCTGACCGTGACCGCCAACGACATCGCCGTGGGCGCCATAGGCGGCGCCTCGGCGGGTGTCACCGGCGCCACCTCGCTGACGGCCACCACCAACGGCGCCGACACCGGCGACATCAGCCTGAACGGCGCGCTCAACGTCAACGCGCTGACAATGACGGCGGGAAGCGCCCTCACGCAGACCAGCGCCATCAAGGCCAGCACCGCCACCCTGACGGCCGGCGCCGGCAACAACATCACGCTGAACAACGCCGGCAACGATTTCACCGGCGCGGTGACCGTGGTCTCGGGGCTCAACGTCAGCCTTGCGGACGCCAATGCGCTGGCGCTGGGCACCTCCACCGTCTCGGGTACGCTGGACGTGAACACGGCGGGCGCCATCACACAAAGCGGCGCCCTTACCGTGACCGGCGCCACCACGCTGGCGGCCGGCGCTGCCAACGACATCACGCTGGCCAATGCCGGCAACAATTTCTCCAGCGTCGCCGTCACCGGCGGCAACAACGTTTCGCTGCGCGACAGCAACGCCATCGTCCTGGGTGCTTCCACGGCCAATACCAGCCTCACGGTCGTGGCCGGCGGCGCCATCAGCCAGACCGGCGCCATCACAGCGCCCACGCTGGTGGCCAAGACGCTGTCCGCGGGCACGGCGAACATCACGCTGAACAACGCCGGCAACGAGGCCGCCAGCGTGGACCTGCGCGCGCGCAATGCCGCCGACATGGCCAATGCCGCCGGCGCGATTGCCTACCGCGACGCCACCGGCTTCGACGTGGCCGCGGTCAACACCACGGGCGCGCTGGCGCTGCAGTCCAACGGCAACATCACCCAGTCGGGCGCCGTGACGGCCGCTTCGCTGGCGGTGGCCGGCACCGGCGCCGGTTCCTTGAACTTCGGCAGCTCGGCCAATGCCATCGCCGCGCTGAACGGCATCACGGCGGCCGGCGGCTTCGCGCTGAACAACGGCAACAACGGCGTGACGCTGACGGGCAACCTCGGCACCACCAACGGCGCGGTGTCCATAGACACCGGTACCGGCAGCTACACGCAGAACGCGAACATCGACGTGACCGCCGGCAGCGGCCCCATCACCATCACGGCCGACACGGTCGCCATCGCCGCGAACACCGGCAACAACGCGCTGGCCACCAGTGGCGTGCTCACGCTCAAGGCCAAGACCGCGAGCCGCGCCATGTCGCTGGCCGGCGCGTCTGGCTTTGACCTCACGGCCGCGGAAATCACCGCCTTTGCCACCGGCGCCACCGGCCCCATCGTCATTGGCGATACGGCCAGCACCGGCGTGATGACCATAGGCGGGCCGGTCGCCCTGGCCGGCAAGACCCTGACGCTCAACGCCGGCTCCATCACCGACGCGGGCGTGCAGACCATCACCGCGCAGAACGTCTCGCTCAACGCCAACGGCCAGATCGGCACGGACGCCAGCAACGGCATCGACGTGGCGGCCACCAGCCTCAGCGTCAACACCACGGGCAATGCCAACGCCTTTGTACGCAGCGCGGGCGCCATCAACCTGGGTGTGGGCGGCACGGCCTCCAATGTGGGCAGCGGCACGCTGGACCTGGTGGCGGCGGGCGCGGTCACCCAGACGGCGGGCACGGGCAACGTCACGGCCGGCACGCTCAAGGTCAAGACCCTGGTCAACGCCGGCGGCGCCATCACGCTCAACAACGCCGGCAATACCAATACCGTCATCAACCTGCAGTCGCGCAACGCCGCGGACACGGCCAATGCGGCGGGTGCCATCCAGTACGGTAGCGCCGCCGGATTTGACGTGGCGGCACTGGCCACCACAGCCAACGCCACCTTGTCCGCCGGTGCTGCGGTCAGCCAGTCGGGCGCCATTGCCGCCTCCGGGCTTGCGCTCACGGGCACGGGCGGCTACACCTTCGCAAACGCAGGCAACGCCGTCACGACACTTGCCGCCAATGCCGGCAGCGTGGACTACAAACAGGCGGGCGCATTGGTGGTGGGGACGGTAGGCGCCACGGTGGGCGTGACGGCCGGTGGGCCGGTCAAGATCGAAACCACCGGCGCGGCCTCCAACCTCACGCTGAACAACGCCGTGAGTTCTTCCGCCACCGGCGATGCCGTGGTCCTCAAGGCTGGCAGCTCCAATGCGGCCGGCGTCAGCACCGGCGGCCAGCTCATCAACAACGTGGGTGCGGGCGGCATTGTGGCCGCCTCCGGCCGTTACCTGGCCTACAGCGGCGACCCGGGTACCACGCTCGAGGGCGTCACCGGCTACAGCAAGCGCTACAACAGCGATGCGAGCTATGTGCCGGCCGGCGGCGCCAGCACCTTCCTCTACCGCATCGCACCGACCCTGACCGTCACGGCCGACAACAAGACCAAGGTCTACGGCGACAGCAACCCGCTGCTGACCGGCGTGGTCGGCGGCCTGATCGACGGCGACACCGCCGCCGGCGTGGGCGTCGGCTACAGCACCACCGCGGTCGACAGGACGGCCGTGGCCGCCGGCCCGGTGGCGATCACCGCGGGCGCCACCAACAACGAAAACTACACCCTGGCCCTGACCAACGGCGCCTTGACCATCACGCAACGCGCCCTGACGGTCAGCGCCACGGGAAGCAACAAGGTTTACGACGGCGGCACCACTGCCGGCGTGACCCTGTCGGACAACCGGCTGGCCGGCGACGTGCTCAGCGCCAGCAACACTTCCGCCGCCTTCCTCGACAAAAACGTGGGCATCGCCAAGACGGTCAACGTGAGCGGCATCAGCATCAGCGGCACGGACGCCGGCAACTACAGCGTCAACACCACGGCGGCCACCACGGCCGATATCACGCAGCGCGCGCTGACGGTCAGCGCCACCGGCCAGAACCGGTTTTATGACGGCGGCACGGTTGCCACCGTCACCTTGAGCGACAACCGGGTTGCGGGCGATGTGCTCAGCGCCAGCAACACCGCTGCCAGCTTCGCCGACAAGAATGTGGGAACCGGCAAGGCTGTCAGCGTGAGCGGCATCGGCATCAGCGGTACCGACGCCGGCAACTACAGCGTCAACACCACGGCCGCCACCACGGCCGACATCACGCAGCGGGCCCTCACGGTCAGCGCCACCGGCCAGAACCGGGTTTATGACGGCGGCACGGTTGCCACCGTCACCTTGAGCGACAACCGCGTTGCGGGCGATGTGCTCAGCGCCAGCAATACCGCTGCCAGCTTCGCCGACAAAAATGTGGGAACCGGCAAGGCCGTCAGCGTGAGCGGCATCGCCATTACCGGCACCGATGCGGCTAACTACAGCGTCAACACCACGGCCGCCACTACGGCCAACATCACCCAGCGCGCCCTCACGGTCAGTGCCACGGGAAGCAACAAGGTCTACGACGGCAACACCACCGCCGGCGTGACCCTGACGGACAACCGCGTCGTGGGTGACGTGCTCAGCGCCAGCAACACGGCCGCGAACTTTGTTGACAAGAACGTGGGAACCGGCAAGGCCGTCAGCGTCAGCGGCATCGGTATCAGCGGCACCGACGCCGGCAACTACAGCGTCAACACCACAGCGGCCACAACGGCCGACATCACACAGCGCGCCCTCACTATCAGCGCCACGGGAAGCAACAAGGTCTACGACGGCGGCACCGCCGCCGGCGTGACCCTGACGGACAACCGCGTGGCTGGCGACGTGCTGACCGCCAGCAACACGGCCGCGAATTTTGCCGACAAGAATGTGGGTACGGGCAAGGCCGTGAGCGTCAGCGGTATCGGTATCACCGGCACCGATGCGGGTAACTACAGCGTCAACACCACGGCCGCAACCACGGCCAATATCACGCAGCGCACCCTCACGGTCGGCGCCACGGCGCAAAACAAGGTCTATGACGGCGGCACCACCGCTGTCGTCACGCTCAGCGACAACCGCGTTGCCGGCGACGTGCTGAGCGCCAGCAACACGGCCGCCAACTTCACCGACAAGAACGCGGGCGCCGGCAAGACGGTGAATGTGGGCGGCATCGCCATCACGGGCACCGACGCCGGCAACTACAGCGTCAACAGCACGGCCGCCACCGCGGCCACCATCACGCCGGCCTCGATCGCGAACGTCATCGGCATCACCGCCGCCGACAAGGTGCAGGACGGCACCACGGCCGCCACGCTGGCGACCGGCGCCGCCGCATTTACTGGCCGCATTGGCACGGATGTGCTCACGGTGGGCACGGCGACCGGCAATTTCGACACCCCCGCCGTCGGCAGCGGCAAACCCGTCAGCATCACCGGCATCACGCTGTCGGGCGCCGACGCCGGCAACTACGTGCTGCTCAACACCACGGCCGCCAGCACGGCCAGCATCACGCCGGCGCCTGCCAATATGGCCGAGCGCAGCGGCGACGCGCGCATGGCCAATGGAACGGCGTTGCCGGTGCTGGAGGCCGATGACAGTCGCGAACAGGCTTTCCGCCGCTCGGCCGGCATACGGCCCGCGACCGAGCTGGCCGGCGCGGCGCAAACGCCGGCTTTCAGCCTGGCGGGTTTTCCCGATACACGCAGCCCCGACGGCCCGGCCCAGGCCGATTGCACGGGCGCGGGCAGCCGCGTGGCCTGCCTGGCCGACCCGGTGGAAGCAGGCCAGGGGCAGTAAACGGCGCCGTCCGGCGCCGCTTTTCTTTTCCGGCCTGTTTTGGCGGACAGAAATGGCTGCCCGGGCGCCATTTCCGGCGGTTATCATGTGGCCGACAACTCACTTCAAAGGGAGCGCGCCATGGCCTTAATGGACTTCATCAAGAAACAGTTCATCGACATCATCCAGTGGACGGAGGACGGCGACGGCACCCTGGCCTGGCGTTTCCCGATGGCCGACATGGAGATCCAGTACGGCGCCTCGCTGACCGTGCGCGAGTCGCAGATGGCGGTGTTTGTCAACGAAGGCAAGGTCGCCGACGTGTTCGGCCCCGGCATGTACAAGCTGACCACGCAGACCATCCCGGTGCTGACCTACCTCAAGAACTGGGACAAGCTGTTCGAGTCGCCTTTCAAGAGCGACGTTTATTTCTTCAGCACCCGCCAGCAGATAGACCAGAAGTGGGGCACGCCCCAGCCCATCACGATTCGCGACAAGGATTTCGGCGCCGTGCGCCTGCGTGCCTTCGGCAACTACAACTTCCGCATCGCCGACCCCAAGCTTTTCCACAGCGAAATCTCGGGCACGCGCGACCGCTACACCACGGCCGACCTCGACGGCCAGCTGCGCGGCCTGGTGCTGCAGAATATTTCCAACGCCATCGCCTCCAGCGAAATCGCCTTCCTGGACCTGGCCGCCAACCAGCTGGCCTTCGCGCAGGCGCTGGTCACGCAGCTCACCCCCGAGTTCGCCAAGATCGGCTTGAAGCTTGAAGGCATGACGGTGCAGAACGTCTCGCTGCCCGAAGAGCTGCAAAAAATCCTGGACCAGAAAATCGGCATGGGCATGGTCGGCAACGACATGGGCAAGTTCATGCAGTACCAGACGGCGCAGGCCATTCCCAAATTCGCCGAGGGCGCGGGCTCGGGCGGCGGCATTGCCGGCGACGCCATGGGCCTGGGCGCCGGCGTCGCGCTGGGCCAGGTGCTCGCGCAAAACCTGCAGCAAGGCCTGCAGGGCGGTGGCAACGCGGCCCAGGCCGCCGCGGCGGCGGCGGCCGTGAAGCCCGACGACGTGATGGCCACGCTCGAGAAACTCGGCGAACTCAAGGCCAAGGGCATACTCACGCAGGAAGAGTTCGACGCCAAGAAGGCCGAGCTGCTCAAGAAGCTGGTCTGAGAATGTGGCCCCCACGCTTGTCACTTCGTGTACTACGCGAGGCCTTGCAGGCCGCGGCTCGCGAGACGCTTCGCCTCTGTCGCCCGTCCAAAGCTGCTCAAGCTTTGGAGCCGCGGGCTCCAGCCCCTCGGGGGCCGTCGCTTGCTCGGGGCGGCCCTTCGCTGCGCGAGTCCTCTGTCTGGCGTTGACCTTCATCTGCCGTGACTGACGTCACTCCGCAACGCGCCTACCGCGCGCCGTGCCCCGGCTGCGGCGCGCCCGTTGAATTTCGCAGCGCGCAGTCCACGCACGCGGTGTGCGGCTATTGCCAGAGCACCGTCGTGCGCGACGGCGACACCTTGTCGCGCATCGGCAAGATGGCCGAGCTGTTCAATGACTTCAGCCCGCTGCAGCTGCAGGCCTCAGGGACCTGGCAAGGCCGCAATTTCACGCTGGTCGGCCGGCTGCAATACCAGTACGCGCAAGGTACCTGGACCGAGTGGTACGCGGTGCTGGACGACGGCAAAGCCGCCTTCCTGAGCGAAGACAACGGCGCCTATGTCTTCAGCCTGCCCACCAGCCTGCAGCGCGCCGTGCCGCCGGCCGAGAATTTCCGCGTGGGCGCGACCACGGCCATCAATGCCAAGCCCTTCAGCGTGGCGTCCAACGAACGTGTGTCGCTGCTCTCGGCCCAGGGCGAGCTGCCGCGCCTGCCGGCATTGGGCTCGCCCTTTGCGATGGTGGAGCTGCGCAGCGCCGACGGCGACGTGCTCAGCGTCGACTACGGCACCGTTGCCACCGGCGGCGCGCCCGTGCTGTCACTGGGCCGCTCCGTGCTGCTGGACGACTTGAAACTCACGGGCCTGAAGGACGAATCCGCCAAGGACGAAAGCGGCAAGCAGTTCAGCTGCCCGAATTGCGGTGCACCTGTCGAGGTCACGCTGGCCGGCAGCAAAAGCATTACCTGCCGTTCCTGCAACAGCATCATCGACCTCACGCAGGGCACGGGCGCCGCGCTCAAGCACGCGATCCAGGACGAGCCCGTCAGCCCGCTGATCGCTCTGGGCAGCACAGGCCAATTGCAAGGCGTGCAGTGGCAGGTCGTGGGTTTCCAGCACCGCATGGGCTACGAGGCCGACGACCCGGACGAGCACTTCGGCTGGGATGAATACCTGCTCTACAACCAGAAGCGCGGCTTCACCTTCCTGGTGGATTCCGAAGACGGCTGGAGCCTGGTCAAGCCGGTCACGGGTGCGCCTATCTTCAAGCCCGGCCAGAACAGCGCCGTCTACCTCAAGACAAACTACCCGCTGCAAAGCAGCTACAGCGCCGAGACGACTTATGTCGCCGGTGAGTTTTACTGGCAGGTTCAGCGCGGGCAGAAAACGTTTAACCGCGATTTCGCGAGCGGCAGCGCCCTGCTTTCGCAGGAAGAAGCGCCCAATGAGATCACCTGGTCCAGCGGCAGCAAGCTGGACGGCGACCTGGTCGCCAAGGCCTTCAAGCTCGAGGGCAAGAAGGACTTGTTCAAACGCTCGGACGCCAAGCCCCTGAGCAGCTCGGCCGGCATGGGCTGCGGCACCATCATCATCGTGGTGTTGCTGATACTGGTGCTGCTGTTTGTCATAGGCCGCTGCTCAAGCTGCGACCCGAAGTATGAAAATTGTTCCTCGTCCAGCAGCTCGCGCAGTTCGGGCGGCTCGTTCGGCGGTTTTTCCGGCGGGGGCGGCCACAAATGAAGGCCGCCTCTTTTTGCTTCTTTGTCTTCTGCGCAAGCTGGCAGACCTTTTCTGGAGACCATCATGGGACTTGAATGGCTTAAACCCGCGGCTTTCCTGGGCTCGATACTTTTCGCGCTGATAGGCGTGGTCATCTTCTGGCTCAGCTTTGTCATCATCGACAAGATGACGCCCTATGACCTGTGGCTGGAGATTGTCGAGAAGCAGAATGTGGCGCTGGCGCTGGTTGTCGCCGCGATGGCGCTAGGCATCTGTGTCATAGTAGCCGCCGCCATCCACGGCTGATCTTTCCCGGCTACTGCGCGGACCGGGGGCGGCGTTGGTCCGGTGCTCCGAATCCTCACGTACTTCAAGTACGTTCCGGTTCGTCCGCTCCGTCCGCCTTGCCCGCGGCCCGCTCGCTACGCCCTACGCGCCGCTGTTTTGACCAGCTCGCTTCGCATCGCGTTTTTTCTTCCACCTTCGGTTTCATTTTGAACACTGAGTCACCTACTCCCCCCACCCCGCGCCCTCTCGAGGTCGCGCTGCTGGCCAGCGTCTTTGTCGTGGCGGCATGCGGGCTGGTGTATGAGCTCGCTGCGGGGGCCTTGGCTTCTTACCTGCTCGGCGACTCGGTGCTGCAGTTTTCGACCATCATCGGCAGCTATCTGTTCGCCATGGGCATAGGCTCCTGGCTGTCGCGGTTTTTCGAGCGGCAGCTGCCCGCGCATTTTTTGCGCATTGAATTGATGGTGGCGCTGGTGGGCGGCGCCTTGCCGGCCCTGCTGTTTCTGGCCAATGCCTATGTGCCCGGCGCATTCCGGTTTTTGCTGTATGCCCTGGTGCTGCTGGTGGGCACGCTGGTGGGGCTGGAGATTCCGCTGGTCATGCGCATACTGCGGCGCAACGTGGCGCTCAAGGAGCTGGTCTCGCAGGTGCTGACCTTCGATTACCTGGGCGCGCTGGCCGTGTCGCTGGCTTTTCCACTGGTGCTGGTGCCGCATCTGGGCCTGATACGCACCGGCCTGCTGTTCGGCCTCATGAATGCGGCTGTCGCGCTGTGGGCGCTGTGGCTGTTTCGCGCTGAGCTGCGGCACCTCAGGTCGCATGCCGTCGCCTGCTTCGCCGTCTTATGCGCATTGGCGGCCGGTTTTGTGGGCGCCAACCAGATCACCACGCTGGCCGAAGACCATTTCTACCAGGACCGCGTGGTCTTCACCGCCACCACGCCTTACCAGCGCATCGTGGTGACCAACGGCCGTGGCGGCCACAGGCTGTTCCTCAACGGCAACCTGCAGTTTGCCGAGCGCGACGAATACCGCTACCACGAGGCGCTGGTGCACCCGGTGATGAGCGCGCACGGCGCGCCCAAAAAAGTCGCCGTGCTGGGCGGCGGCGACGGCATGGCGGTGCGCGAGATCCTCAAGTACCCCAGCGTGGAGAGTGTCACGCTGGTCGAGCTGGACCCGGCCATGACGGATCTCTTCAGCCAGCAGCCGGCCTTGAAGCGCCTGAACGGCGAGGCGCTGCTGTCGCCCAAGGTGAAGGTGGTGAACGCCGACGCCTTCCAGTGGCTGGACAAAAGCGCGGACATGTTCGACATCATCGTGGTCGACTTCCCGGACCCCACCAATTTTTCGATCGGCAAGCTCTACACCAACTCGTTTTACGCGCTGCTGGACCGGCACTTGTCGGCCAGCGGTTATGCCGTGATCCAGACCACCTCGCCGCTGGTGGCGCGCCGCAGCTTCTGGACGGTGGTGGCCACGCTGGAGGCCGTGGGCTTGAAGACCGCGCCTTACCACGCCAATGTGCCCAGTTTTGGCGAATGGGGTTTTGTGGTCGCCAGCCGCCGGCCTTTCAGCCCTACGACGCAAACCGGTGCCCTGCCGGCCGGCCTGCGTTTCCTGGATGCGCAAACCCTGCCGCTGCTGTTTGACTTTCCGGTTGACATGGCCCGCGTGCCGGCGCCGGTCAACCGGCTCTCCAACCAGGAACTGGTGCACAGCTATGAGCAGGAATGGGGCAAGGTGCTGCGTTGAAGCGCCGTGACTTTCTGGCGGCCTCCACGCTGCCGCTGCTGGGCTGCAAGGAGACCCGACAGATCGAAGGCGGCTTCCTGGGCGCGAACCATGAACGCGGCCACCTGCTGCGGCCCGGCGAGCCCGGCAAAGACCGCACCTGGCCCGCTCCCTCCGTCACCCGGCGCACCCGTGTGCTGATTGCCGGCGGCGGCGTTGCCGGCCTCGCGGCGGCGCGCGCGCTGCGCCTGCGCGGCATGGACGATTTCGCCATGCTGGAGCTGGAGGACAGCGCCGGCGGCAACAGCCGCGGTGGCGTGGTCGGTGGCCTGCCGTGTCCCCTGGGCGCGCACTACCTGCCGGTGCCCGGCGACGCCGCGCGCGACGTGCAGGACCTGCTGGAAGAGCTGTCGCTGCGCCGGCGCGTGGCCGGGCGCTGGGAGTATGACGAGCGCCACCTGTGCCACAGCCCGCAGGAGCGCCTCTTCATCCACGGCCAGTGGCAGGAGGGCCTGCTGCCCCTGCCGGAGATGGACATCGCCCTGCTGGCCGACTACCAGCGTTTTGCACGGCTGGTGCAGCAAGCCTCGGCCGCCGCGCCTTTTTCGATTCCGCTGTCAGCCGGCGCGCCGGCGCCGCAACACCGCGCGCTCGACGCCCTGACCTTTGAAGCCTGGCTGGACCAGCAGCAGCTCACGCGCGTGCCGCTGCGCTGGTACCTGGACTACTGCTGCCGCGACGACTACGGCGCGGGCCTGGACAGCGTCTCGGCCTGGGCCGGCATCCATTACTTCGCGAGCCGCCACGGCTTCCAGGCGCCCGGCGAGCCGCCTTCGGCCGAGCGCGATGCCGGCGTGCTGACCTGGCCCGAGGGCAACGGCTGGCTGACCCGGAAACTGGCCGCACCGCTGGGCGAGCGTCTGCACACAGGCCGCATCGTGATCCGCGTCGCCGCGGGCCGGCACGGCGTGGAGGTCGATGCCTTCAATGCGGCCACGCAGTCGGTGGAACGCTGGCAGGCCGAGCAATGCATCCTGGCCCTGCCCCTGTTCGTGGCCGCGCGTGTCGTCGAAAACCCGCCGCCTGCGCTGGGCGAAGCCGCCGGCCAGCTGCGTTACGCGCCCTGGCTGGTCGCCAACCTGCACATCGATGCGGCCCTGCACGACAGGCCAGGCGCCGCGCCCAGCTGGGACAACGTGATCTACGGCGACAAGCCCGGCCTGGGCTATGTCGACGCCACACACCAGAGCCTGCAGGCCGTGCCCGGCGCCACGGTGCTCACCTATTACCGCGCCTTTGGCATAGGCACGGCCGGCCGCAAAACCTTGTACGAACGGCCCTGGACACACTGGCGCGACAGCGTGCTGGCTGAACTCTCGGTGCCGCACCCCGACCTGCCCGGCAAGGTCACGCGCATGGATGTCATGCGGTATGGGCATGCGATGAGTACGCCGGTGCCTGGCGTTCGCAGCAGCGCGGCACTGCGGGCGCTACAGAGGGTTTTGCCTGTGCCCTGGCAGCGCTTGCATTTTGCGCACAGTGATTTGTCGGGGTATTCGGTGTTTGAGGAGGCGTTTACGCAAGGGCACCGGCGGGGGATGGGGTTGGTTTAGCCGGGTCTTGCTCCGGCTGAGTGCGCTCTTCTCCTCCATCTCCTCTTTTCTCTGCTGAGAGCGGCTGGCCGGGTCTCGCCCCGGCCAACCACCCTCAGCAGAGTAAGCAGAAAGACGAAGAGAGGAGAAGGAGAGAAGGGAGAGAGCGCGCCCGCCGGCGCAAGACCCGGCAAACTTCTCAAGCCGAGTACGGCGTAATCGCCACCTTCCCAAGCGAGGGATCCCCCGCATGGATCGCAAGAACATTGATCCCCATCTGGTATTGCCGGTAACCCTGCGCATCGAGCAGGCGGCGCAGCGCCTCGCCGTCGGTTTTGAGCGACTCGATCAGCATCTGGGGTTTGTGGGCTTCGAGGGTTTTGAGCGCACCGGCCAGGCCTTCGAGTTCCATGCCCTCGATGTCCATCTTGATGAAGTCCAGGCGGGGGAGCTTCAGGCCGTCCACCGTGATCATCCTGACCGTCTGGCTGCCCTGGGCCGAATAGTCGATGGGCTGCCCGATGAATTCGTTTTTCTCGCTCTGGCGCAATTCGAGCGAGCCGAAGCTCGCGGGCTTGAGGTAGTCGGGCCTGGGAATTTTCAGCTCGCCTTCCTGCGCGCCAAGCGCGGCGTGATGGGCCTCCGCGTTGAAGCAGTTGTTGATGGCGATGTTGCCGGCGAGGGCGTAAAAAATCCGTTCCTGGGCTTCGACGGCGATGACCTTGCCCCAGCCATGCATATGCCTGGCCCACTCGACGGTGTGAACGCCGATGTTGGCGCCTATGTCCAGCGCGGCCACCCCGTCCCCGAAAAGCTCCCGGCGCAAGGTCAGCAGTTGCAGGACCATGGCGACTTCCTGCGGATCGAACTGGGAGTTCTGGAAAATCTGGTGCCCGACGCCATAGCCGTCCGTGTCGTTGACCATGTGGTAGTCGTTGCGGTTGACGATCATGGTTCCGTGGTTGGAGGAAGCCAGGACAAAAGGCAGGGGGCGAGAAACAAAGGTCATGGCAGGTTTTCCCGGTTGCGCAAAAATCTGGAGGAGGCCGGCCCGAGATCAGGTGCCCGGCGCGGCGGCGCCGCTGAACTGCCGGCGCAGCGCCTCGCCGGCAATGCCCGCCGCCTCTTCCCAGGCACCCAGCGCCGGGGCTCTTGCGATGGACATGCCCGGGTACCACGGCGACGCCGTGGGGTGTTTTTCCCAGCGCCACTCGGCCGCATGGTTGGCCAGCAGAATCGTCGGTGTTCCCATGGCAGCCGCGCCGTGGAGCAGCCCGCTGTCGATGCTGACCAGCGCATCGAGCTCGCCGGCCAACGCGATGCTGCGGTCGAAGGGCAGCGATACCGGAACCGTCGTGAAATGCCGGGTGTCCCGGCTGCGGGAGTCTTCAAGCCAGCGCGTGCGCTGGTAACCGCGCTGAAAGACCACCCAGTGCACCTCGTGCATCGCCAGCAGTTCGTGGAGTTGCTGCAGCTTCAGGCTTCTGCTGCCAAACATGGCCGGGCTTTCATTGGCCGACCAGAAAAGCCCGACGCAGGGCCGGCCCCCGGCGTTGGCGCGAATCGAATCCAGCAGCGCCGTGTCCTGGTACGCGGGCGACTTTGCCACGTAGCGGCTTCTGGCGGCATAACCGAAGTCCGGGAAAAGCGCCGCAAACAGGGTGAAAGGGTCCGTCCACAGGGCCTCACCGGAAGCGCCCAGGTGGTAGCCGCGCTGCGCCAGCAAGGGCGCGACCTCGTCACGCTCGGCCGGCAGAAGCTGCAGCACTTCCGGATCCCAGCCGGTCAGCTCGACCTGCACGCCCGCGCACGCGAGGATGGCCGCATACCGCAGCCACTGCATGCGGTCGCCGATCCCGCCGCGCCCCTCCAGCCGCAAAACCCGGGGCAGCTCCTTGCCGCCGTTCCAGTAAGTGCCGGTATCGAACTGCGGGTACATGCAGTTCCAGGCCGCCGGTGTGCAGTAGCTTTCGTGATAAGCCGGCACCCCGCCGGCAATGCCGTGCAGGCGCATGCGGCTTTGCGCCGCCATCATGAGCCGCATGTGATGGTTGAGCTCCCCGCAGGAATTGCCCGGCTCCAGCGCCAGGGTTTCCTTGTCGAAGCCCAGGGGCGACCAGCCTTCGGCAAACATTTGCGCATTCAGCCCGGGATGCATGCCCGCCCGCTCCGCCATGCGCGCCAGCTCGAGCCGGCCCAGTTCGCGCAGCCCCAGCTGGGCGCAGACGTCGGTCAGGTGGTAGCGGTGGTTCACATAGCCGGGGAAGTCATGGCCGGTCTTGAGGTACAGGTCCAGGGCCTGGGTGAACTCGCTCGCGCGGTAATGCGCGTCCGCCCGGCCGGCCCAATATTCCGGCGTGCCGGATTCGCTGTGGTGCACTCCGTCAAGAAAGGCGCGGCACTCCTGTAGCCGGCCTTGCAAAAGGCCGTCATTGAAGTTTTGCCAGTTGATGGAATCCGTCAATGGGAGTGCCTCGCCGCGGCAAGGCCGTTCATGCGCGCATCAGGCGCTCAATCTCATCCCCATCGACTGGCACCCCCCGCGTCATCAGCTCACAGCCCTTGGCCGTCACCAGGGCATCATCCTCAATCCGGATACCAATGTTCCAGAACTCCTTGGGAACGTTCTTCCCAGGGCGAACATACAGGCCTGGCTCTATCGTCATCACCATGCCGGGCCGCAGGATGCGCGAGGGCTTGCGCATGATGGGCTGGTTCATCGCGTCCTTGTCGGGGCGGGGTTTGCTGCCGGGCTCGGTGTAGTCGCCGCAGTCGTGCACGTCCATGCCCATCCAGTGGCTGGTGCGGTGCATGTAAAACTGGCGGTACGCGCCGGACTCGAGCACGTCGTCGACCTTGCCGTGTTTGGCCTTGGGCAGCAGGCCGGTGTCGAGCATGCCCTGGGCCAGCACGCGCAGCGCGGCCTCGTGCGGGTCGTTGAAGCGCTTGCCGGGTTTGGTGGCCTTGACCGCGGCGTACTGGGACTCCACCACGATGTCGTACAGCCTGCGCTGGGCCGGCGTGAAGGTGCCGCCCGCAGGGAAGGTGCGCGTGATGTCGCTGGCGTAGCCGTCGAGCTCGCAGCCGGCGTCTATCAGGCACAGCTCGCCGGCCTTGAGTTCGGCATCCCCGGCGCGGTAGTGCAGCACGCAGGCATTGGCGCCTGCCGCCACGATGCTGGTGTAGGCCGGGAACTGCGAGCCGTGGCGGCGGAACTCGTGCAGCAGCTCGGCCTCCAGGTGGTATTCGCGCAGGCCGCCCTTGACGGGGTTGCGCAGCATGGCTGCCGAGGCCTGCATGGCCCGCACATGCGCGCCCGCTGAAATCTTTCCGGCGCGGCGCAGGATGGCGATCTCGTGGCTGTCCTTGAAGAGGCGCATCTCGTCGAGCACACCGCACAGGTCGTTGCGGCTTTGCGGGCATTCGTCGCCCAGGCGCGCGCGGGCGCGCACCTTGTCCAGCCAGCCGTCCACGCGTGCGTCCAGGCCCTCGTGCGTGGCAAACGGGAACCATACCGACTTCCTGTTGGCCAGCAGGGCCGGCATCTGCGCATCCAGCGCCTCGGTGCTGAAGGCCGCGTCCACACCCAGCCGGGCCGGCGCGGCCTTAGGTCCCAGGCGTATGCCGTCCCAGATTTCGCGCTCCAGGTCCTTGGGGCGGCAAAACAGCGTGGTCTTGCCGCTGGCGTCTATCACCAGCCAGCTTTCAGGTTCGTCAAAGCCTGTCAGGTAATAGAAATAGCTGTCGTGCCGGTATGGAAAGTCGGTGTCGCGGTTGCGCGGGTATTCGCGCGCGGTCGGTAGCAGGGCGATGCCGCCGCCTGCCGCCTTGAGCGCGCGGGCCACGGCGGCACGGCGTTTCTGGTAAATCGTGGTGGTGCTCATGGTGCGCTGCGCTTTTTTGGGTTGTTGTTCAGTGTGTGGTGCTTGCCTGGTTCAGCTCGTCCAGCCGGGCTGGTGTGCCCACGTCGGTCCAGGGTCCGGGGTACAGCTGGGCGCTGACCTGGCCATTGTCCATCGCCGCGCGCAGCAGCGGCGCCAGTGGGGCTTTCAGGCCCTGTGGGTTGCCGAAGGGCATCGTGTCGAAGAATTCCCGGCGATAAAGGCCAATGGTGCTGTAGGTGAACTTTGGCTCAGCACTGTCTTTGGACAGATTCAGCGCCAGGCCGTCAGCGCCCAGGCCGAAGTCGCCTTTGGGGTTGTGGGGCGGGTTGGGCACCAGCCAGAGGTGCGCCAGCTTGCCGCCGGCGGCGAAACGGTCTACCGCGGCCTGCGTGAACTCAAAGCCCGGCACAAACACGTCGCCCGCCAGCAGCCAGAACACCTCGCCCAGCAACGGCAGCGCGCGCGCGATGCCGCCCGCGGTTTCCAGCGCGCCGCCGAAATCGACGCCTTCGTGCGAATACGCGATGGACAACAAGGGTGCGCGGCCTGGCTGGCTGAAGTGGTTTTTAATCTGCTCACCGAGCCAGGCGGTGTTGACCACCAGGTCGGTGAAGCCGCCGCGCGCCAGCGCCTCGGCATGCCAGTCAATCAGCGGCTTGCCGCGCACCTTGAGCAGGGGCTTGGGCGTGCTGTCGGTCAGCGGGCGCATGCGCTCGCCGCGGCCGGCGGCCATGATCATGGCTTTGATGGCGGGGCCGCTCACTGCGTATCCCCCCGGTCCAGCGAACGCTGCTCGGTCCATTCCGGGTTGAAGCGCCGCACCAGCGCGTCCATCAGGCTGCGCGCCCGGGCCGAGTGGTCGCCGCCGAAATTGCAGACGTACACGTCCAGCGTCACGGCTTTTTGTTCGGGCCAGGTGTGCACGCAGACATGCGATTCGGCCAGCAGCACCGTGGCGGTGATGCCGCCCGGGCCGTGCTCGGTGTCGGGAAAGGTGTGGAACAGCTGGTTGACGGCCTGCAATCCGGTGGCCTGCACGGCCTGCACACACCACTCGCCCAGGCGGGCGGCGTCGGTGAGCCAGGCGGGATCGCAGCGGCATTTGTAAAGGTCGGCGGTCAGGTGTAGGCCTTGCATGCCCCGACTTTAGACGATGCGCGGCCCCGTTCGGGCCGTAACTTGGTTCCATATCCCGCCAAATCGCCGGGCTGGGGCCAGACGGTAAAATACCGGGTTACCCCTGATCTTTTCCCCTCCGGAGCAGCCTACATGGCAAACACGCAAATGATGGCGAATGCGATACGCGCACTCGCAATGGACGCCGTACAACAAGCCAATTCCGGACATCCCGGCGCCCCCATGGGCATGGCCGACATGGCCGTCGCCCTCTGGGGCAGCCACCTCAAGCACAGCCCGCACAACCCCAACTGGTTCGACCGCGACCGTTTTGTGCTCTCCAACGGCCACGGCTCCATGCTGATTTACGCCGTGCTGCACCTGACCGGTTACAAACTGCCCATAGCCGAACTCAAAAACTTCCGCCAGCTGCACAGCAAAACCCCCGGCCACCCCGAATACGGCTACACCCCTGGCGTGGAAACCACCACCGGTCCGCTGGGCCAGGGCCTGACCAATGCGGTCGGCATGGCGCTGGCTGAAAAGCTGCTCGCCAAGGAATTCAACCGCGAAGGCCACAGCGTCGTCGACCACAACACCTATGTGTTCATGGGCGACGGCTGCCTGATGGAAGGCATCAGCCACGAAGCCGCGGCCCTGGCCGGCGCCTGGAAACTCAACAAGCTGATCGCGCTGTACGACGACAACGGCATCTCGATTGACGGCCAGGTCGCGCCCTGGTTCATCGACAACACCGCCGTGCGTTTTGCCGCCTACGGCTGGAACGTGCTGGGCCCTATCGACGGCCACGACGCAGAGCTGGTCTCGCAGGCCATCGAAGGCGCGAAGAAATCGAACGACAAGCCCACGCTGATCATCTGCAAGACCCACATCGGCAAGGGCTCGCCGAACCGCGCCAACACCGCCAAGGCCCACGGCGAGCCGCTGGGCGCCGAGGAAATCAAGCTCACGCGCGAAGCCCTGAACTGGCCTTATGCGCCGTTTGAAGTGCCCAAGGAAACCTACGACGCCTGGGACGCCAAGGCCAAGGGCCTGGCCGCCGAAGCCGCCTGGGACGCGAAATTCGCCGCCTACAAGGCCGCCCACCCCGAACTCGCCGCCGAACTGGTCCGCCGCATGAAGGGCGAGCTGCCCAAGGCCTTCGCACAGCTGGCGGTCGACACCGTCATTGGCGCGCACACCAAGGCCGAAACCGTGGCTTCGCGCAAGGCCTCGCAGCTCGCGCTCGAAGCCTTCACCGCCGGCCTGCCCGAGATGCTGGGCGGCTCGGCTGACCTGACCGGCTCCAACCTGACCAACACCAAGTCCACGCCCAGCCTGCGTTTTGACATGAACGGCGAGGTCGTGCTGACGGCCAACGCCGAGGGCGTGAGCGCCATAGGCCGCCACATCAACTACGGCGTGCGCGAATTCGGCATGGCCGCCATCATGAACGGCATCGCGCTGCACGGCGGCTACATCCCCTACGGCGGCACCTTCCTGACCTTCAGCGACTACAGCCGCAATGCCATCCGCATGGCCGCGCTGATGAAGCTGCGCGTGGTGCATGTGTTCACCCACGACTCCATAGGCCTGGGCGAAGACGGCCCGACGCACCAGTCGATCGAGCACGCCGCCAGCCTGCGCCTGATCCCCAACCTGGACGTCTGGCGTCCGGGCGACACGGCCGAAACGGCCGTCGCCTGGGCCGTCGCGCTCGAGAACAAGAACAAGCCGACCGCCCTGCTGCTGAGCCGCCAGAACCTGCCCTACGCGCCCAAGAAAGACCTCGGCAACATCAGCCGCGGCGCCTACGTGCTGGCCGAACCGGTTGAAGTGGGCCTGAACAAAAAGGCCCAGGCCGTGATCATCGCCACCGGCTCCGAAGTGCAGCTGGCGCTCAAGGCCCAGGAACTGCTGGCCGCCCACAAGATCGCCGTGCGCGTGGTCTCCATGCCCAGCACCACCACCTTCGACAAACAGAAGACCGCCTACAAGAGCGAAGTCCTGCCCGAGGGCATCCCCCGTATCGCGGTGGAAATGGGCGTGACCGACGGCTGGTGGAAATACGGCTGCGCGGCCGTGGTCGGCATCGACAGCTACGGCGAGTCCGCCCCCGCCCCGGTGCTGTTCAAACACTTCGGCTTCACGGCTGAGAACGTCGCCGACACCGTGCGCACGGTGCTGCGCAAATAAGCGCACGCATCAGTACACGGCCCGCCGATCCAACGAAATTTCAACTTCCAGGAGCAACAGAAAATGACGATCAAA
Organism: Polaromonas sp. P1_A2; assembly: GCF_056406895.1. Lineage (NCBI taxonomy): Bacteria > Pseudomonadati > Pseudomonadota > Betaproteobacteria > Burkholderiales > Comamonadaceae > Polaromonas > Polaromonas sp. P1_A2. Next base: position 312,706 of record NZ_JBFTZI010000004.1, read on the forward strand.
CTTGGTATCAATGGTTTTGGCCGGATCGGCCGCAACGTGTTCCGCTCGGCGATCAAGAGCTTTAAGGACATCGAAATCGTCGGCATCAACGACCTGCTCGAGCCCGACTACCTGGCCTATATGCTGAAGTACGACTCGGTGCACGGCCGCTTTGAAGGCGACGTGTCCGTCGACGGCAACACCCTCATCGTCAACGGAAAGAAGATACGCCTGACGCAGGAACGCGACCCCGCCAACCTCAAGTGGGGCGACATCGGCGCCACCGTGGTGCTGGAATCGACCGGCCTGTTCCTGGACAAAGCCTCCGGCGAGAAGCACCTGGCCGCCGGCGCCAAGAAAGTGATCTTTTCGGCGCCGTCCAAAGACGACACCCCGATGTTCGTCTTCGGCGTCAACGACAAGACCTACAAGGGCGAGGCCATCATCTCCAACGCCAGCTGCACCACCAACTGCCTGGCGCCCGTCGCCAAGGTGCTCAACGACAAGTGGGGCATCAAGCGCGGCCTGATGACGACTGTGCACGCTGCCACCGCCACGCAAAAAACCGTGGACGGCCCGAGCAACAAGGACTGGCGCGGCGGCCGCGGCATCCTGGAAAACATCATTCCTTCCAGCACCGGCGCGGCCAAGGCCGTGGGCGTGGTGATCCCCGAGCTCAACAAGAAGCTGACCGGCATGTCCTTCCGCGTGCCGACCTCCGACGTGTCTGTGGTCGACCTGACCTGCGAACTCAACAAGGAAGCCACGCTGAAAGAAATCTGCGCCGAGATGAAGGCGCAAAGCGAAGGCGCGCTCAAGGGCATCCTGGGCTACACCGAAGACAAGGTGGTCGCCACCGATTTCCGCGGCGAGACCTGCACCAGCGTGTTTGACGCCGACGCCAGCATCGCGCTGGACGGCACCTTCGTCAAGGTCGTGGCCTGGTACGACAACGAATGGGGCTACTCCAACAAGTGCCTGGAAATGGTGCGCGTCGTTTCGAAGTAATTTCGCCACGGTCCTCCATAAAAAGCGCCTTCGGGCGCTTTTTTTTTCGGCTTCGCACATCAAAAGGCCGCGGGCGGTCAATGTCCGTTGACCTACACCCGGCCAGCCCGTATGGTCCCCGCATGCTGCGCCCATGCCGCGCGGCGCAAGGGAGGAATGACCATGGCGCAGCAGCCGTTCAGGGATTGGCTCGTCCAGAAAAGCTGGGCACAGGGCGTGTATTACAGCAAGGCGGTGGCCTGGCTGTTGCCGCCGGCGGCGCTCGCCGCCGACGCGACATACTTCAGCATCGCGCAGCAGCACTGGCCGCCGGGTGTGGCCGGCCTGCTGGCCTGGCAGCTCACGGCCGAGCTGTTCTTCATCGCGGTCATCCTGGCGGACCGGTTTGCGCCCTCGCTGCGCGGCCGGGAAGGCGCGCTCAATACCGCATGCGCCGGCGCCATGCTGCTGGCCACCTGGATAGGCGCCGTCCATGGCGCGATGTGGGGCGATTTGTCCATCTATGCGGCGGGCGCGACCTTTGTCGCGGCCGTCATGTGCACGCCCAGCCCGGTGCGCAAGCCCATGTACCTGCTGAGCTTTGCGGCGCTGGGCCTGGCCGCCGCCCTGCGCGGGCACGCGGGCCTGGAGCTCCTGGCCGCGCTGGTCAACCCCTTTTGCATCCTGGTGCTGTGCGTGGCGCTCGACAAGCTCATGCTGGCGCGCAATGCCGAGCTGTACACCGAGATGCAGCGCGCCGAGAGCGAATGCGCGCGCGCCGACAAGGTGCTGTACAACGTGCTGCCGGCCTCCATCGCCGATGAGCTCAAGCGCGAGGACAAGGTCAACGCGGTGAAGTTCGACAACATGGGCGTGCTGTTCGCCGACATCGCCGGCTTCACGAGTTTTTCACGCGCCTTGCCGCCCGACGCGCTGGTGCTGGTGCTGAACCAGATCTTCTCGGCCTTTGACGGCCTGGTCGAAAAATACGGGCTGGAAAAGATCAAGACCATAGGCGATGCTTACATGGTGGTGGCCCACCACCGGCTCGACAGCCTGGGGCGGCTGGCGCTGGACATGGGCGAGGCCTTGCGGCGCTACAACGCCGCCAACGGCACGCGGCTGGCCATGCGCATAGGCATGCACGCGGGACCCGCGGTGGCGGGGGTGATAGGCGTCAAGCGTTTTCTCTACGACGTCTGGGGTGACACGGTCAATGTGGCCAGCCGCATGGAGGCCAGCGGCGAGCCTGGCGCCGTCCACGTCAGCGAAGCGGTCTACCTGCAGACGCGGCAGCATTTTGCCTTTGCCGCGCGCGAGCCTATCGAGGTCAAGGGCCGGGGCCGCATGGCCACCTACTGGCTGCTGGGGCCCAGCGCGCCGCCCCGTTTCAGCATGGAGTGCGCGGGCGCCGTGTCAGGCTAGCGGCGCGGGCGCTTGAACGGCCGACATGGCTTGCGGCAAGGCCGCCGCCAGGTGGTCTATCAGGGCGCGCACCGTGACGGGAACGCGCCGCGTCGCCGGGTACAGCGCGTAGAGCGCGATCTCCGGCGACTCCTGCCACTGCGGCAACACCGGCACCAGCCGGCCCGCCGCGAGGTGTCTGGCCGCCAGGAACTCGGGCTGCAGGATCAAGCCGGCGCCCGCGACGGCGGCCTCCACCAGCAGGTCGCCGTTGTTGGCGCACAGCGGCCCGCCGACGGCGACGTGCGCTGTTTCCCGGCCTCTCCCGAGGTGCCAGATGTGCCCCTTGTTGGCATGCGCGTAGTTCAGGCAGCGGTGCGCCTCGAGGGCCTTGGGTGACGCGGGCGTGCCGTGCGCCCGCAGGTAGGCCGGGGCGGCGTACACGGCGCGGCGCACGTCGCACAGGCGGCGCGCCGCCAGCGAAGAGTCCGGTAGCTGCGCGATGCGCAGGGTGAGGTCAAAGCCGGTCTCATAGGGGTCCAGCATGCGGTCGTTGAGCTCCACGCGCAGCTCGACCCGCGGATGCCGCGCCAGGAACTCCGACAGCAGCGGCGCCAGCACCAGCTTGCCGAAGGACATGGGCGCGTTGACGCGCAGCGGCCCGGCCACCGCGCCGCGAATGGCCGCCATGGACTCGCGGGCTTCGGCGGCAATGGCCAGCAGGTCCACCGCGTAGTCGTGCAAGGTGGCGCCGGCGCTGGTCAAGGCGATTGCGCGGGTGGAGCGCACAAACAGCGCGCCGCCGTACTCGGTTTCCAGCGAGGCAATGAGCTTGCTGATCGGTGAGCGCGTCACGCCGAGTTCACGCGCGGCGGCGGCAAAACTGCCCAGCCGCGTCGATAGCACCAGGGCCTGGAGGGCATCAAGTCTGTCCATGATTGGTTCCTGTCTGGATACGGTTTGGTTCTAAAACACAGTCTAGTCAACCCATTGGCTGCAATTTAGCATTCCAGGCTTGTTTATTCACTCTTTCAAGGGACTCGCCATGGCTCTAGGAAAACTCGAACTGCTCACCCCCCAGAACTGCGCGCTGGTGCTGATCGACCACCAGCCGCAAATGACCTTTGGCGTGGCCAACATCGACCGGCAGCTGCTGAAGAACAACGTCATCGGCCTGGCCAAGGCGGCCAAGGTGTTCCAGGTCCCCACGGTGCTGACCTCGGTTGAAACCGAGTCCTTTTCGGGCAACATCTGGCCCGAACTGCTGGCGGTGCTGCCCGACAACCGGATTTTTGAACGCACCAGCATGAACACCTGGGACGACGCGGGCGTGAAGGCCGAGCTGAAAAAATTCGGCCGCAAAAAACTGGTGCTCGCCGCGCTGTGGACCGAGGTCTGCCTGACCTTCCCCGCGCTGGAGGCCATGGCCGACGGCTACGAGGTGTATTTTGTGGAAGACGCCTCCGGCGGCACCTCGGTGGCCGCGCACAACATGTCGGTGCAGCGCATGATCCAGGCCGGCGCCGTGCCTATCACCTGGCAGCAGTTCCTGCTCGAAATGCAGCGCGACTGGGCGCGCAAGGAGACCTATGCGGGCACCACGGGCATCGTCATGGAGCATTCCGGCGCCTACGGCTCGGGCGTCGACTACGCGATCACGCACGTGCACAAGATGCCCGCGCGCAAGCTGGGCTGAAAGCGCCATGAACAGCGCGAACAGCCCCGGCGAGCCGGCCGGCCCGTCCTCCGAAAGCGTCAGCCTTGTGGTGCGCCACCGCGTGCGCGCCGGCGCGCGCACCGCGTATGACGGCTGGCTGGCCGAGACCATGCGCACCGCATCGGCCTATCCGGGCCACCAGGGCGTGCATGTGGTCCGCCCGTCCGGGGGCGGCGCTGACTATCTCATCGTGGTGCGCTTTGCCACCACGGAGCAGCTGAACGGCTGGTACCAGTCGGCGGAACGCGCGCGCCTGCTTGAGGCGGTGCAGCCGCATCTGCAAGCCGGTGAACAGGTCAGCGTGGGCAGCGGCATCGATTTCCTGTTCCCCCCTGAAGCGGCGGCTGGTGCAGAGGCGCCGGCCAAGCCCGCGGCCTGGAAGCAGTGGCTGATCACCACCTCGGTCATCTGGCCGCTGACCATGGTCGTGCCCTGGGCCATGGGGCCGCTGTTCAAGGCCTTCCCCGTGCTGGGCCTGTATGGCGTGGCGCACGGCATACTGGCGGCCGTCATCGTGGCCCTGGTGGTCTGGGTGGTCATGCCGCCCTACACGCGGCTGCTGCACCCCTGGCTGTTCGCGCGGCGCTGACGCCCCCAACCCAACGGAAAACCCCATGAACCCTCCCGCCACCGCCGACCTTGTCTTCACCAACGGCCGCTTCGCCACCCTGGACCGGCAGAACCCGGTGGCCGCCGCGGTGGCCGTGGCCGGCGGCACATTCATTGCCGTGGGCAGCCATGAAGACGCCATGCGCCACGCGGGCGCCGCGACACGGGTGGTCGACCTGGGCGGCGCGGCCGCCCTGCCCGGCCTGCATGACAGCCACACGCATTTGATACGCGCCGGCCTCAATTACGCGATGGAGCTGCGCTGGGACGGCGTGCCCTCGCTCGCCGATGCGATGGCCATGCTCAAGGCGCAGGCGGCGCGCACGCCGGCGCCGCAGTGGGTGCGCGTGGTCGGCGGTTTCACCGAGCAGCAGTTCGCCGAAAAGCGCCTGCCCACGCTCGCGGAAATCAACGCGGCCGCGCCCGACACCCCGGTCTTCATCCTGCACCTGTATGACCGCGCCCTGCTCAACGGTGCCGCTCTGCGCGCCGTCGGCTACGGCAAGGACACGCCGAATCCGCCCGGCGGCGAGATCGCGCGCGATGCCCAGGGCAATCCCACCGGCCTGCTGCTCGCCAAACCCAATGCGATGATTCTTTACGCCACGCTGGCCAAGGGCCCCAAGCTGGACCCGGATGCGCAGGAGGCCTCAACCCGGCTCTTCATGCGCGAGCTGAACCGGCTCGGCATCACCTCGGTGATAGACGCCGGCGGCGGCTTCCAGAACTATCCCGAGGACTACCGTGTGATAGAGAAGCTGCGCGATGCCGGCGAGCTCACCGTGCGCATAGGCTACAACCTGTTCACGCAGCGGCCCAAACAGGAGGCCGAGGACTTCAAGCAGTGGACAGGCATGCTGCCGCCGCTGTCCGGCACCGACATGCTGCGCCACAACGGCGCCGGTGAAATGCTGGTGTTCTCCGCGGCCGATTTCGAGGATTTCCGCGAGCCCCGGCCCGAGCTGCCCGGGAGCATGGAGGACGAACTCGAGCGCGTGGTGCGCCTGCTGGTGGAAAAGCGCTGGCCCTTCCGCCTGCACGCGACCTATGACGAGTCGATAGCGCGCGCGCTCGACACTTTCGAGAAGGTCAACCGGGACATTCCCTTCAACGGCCTGCACTGGTTTTTCGACCATGCCGAAACCATCAGCCCGCGCAACATCGACCGGGTCAAGGTGCTGGGCGGCGGCATCGCCGTGCAGCACCGCATGGCCTACCAGGGCGAATATTTCATCGAGCGCTACGGCGCCGGGGCCGCCGAGCACTCGCCGCCGATCCGCCGCATGCTGGACGCCGGCCTGCCCGTCGGCGGCGGCACCGATGCGACCCGTGTCGCGAGCTACAACCCCTGGGTCTGCCTGTACTGGATGGTCACCGGCAAGACGCTGGGCGGCACCACGCTGTACCGGCCCGACAACCTGCTGGACCGCGACACCGCGCTGCGGCTGTGGACCAGCGGCAGCGCCTGGTTCGCCAACGCCGAGGGGAAAAAAGCCAGATCAAGGTGGGCCAGCTCGCCGACTTCATCGTGCCCTCGCGCGACTTCTTCGGCATCCCGGAGTCCGACATCAAGGACCTGGTCTCGCACCTGACGGTGGTGGGCGGCCGCATCGTGCATGGCGATGGCGGTTTCGCAAGCCTTGCGCCGCCCATGCCCAAGGCCGCCAACGACTGGGCGCCGACAAACGCCTTCGGCGGCTACTGGCGCGAACCCGCGGCGGGTGACCAGCCGGCCGGCCGCGCCGCGCGCGCGATGCAGCCCTTTACCGACTGCTGCGCCAAGCCTTGCGCGGTGCACGGGCACGGCCACACCCAAAGCTGGCTGGGCCATGCGCCGGTGTCCGACGAAAAAAGCTTTTGGGGCGCGCTGGGTTGCGCGTGCTGGCTTTAAACAATACCTGGCAGGAAGAACACCATGAACACACACGAGCCGCCCATTTCAACACCGGCGCTCCGGGCCGCCAGGCTGTTGCTGGCGGTCGCCTTTGTCTACAGCGGCGTCTCCAAGCTGCTCAATTTCGACGCGGCCATCGGCGAGGCCGCGCATTTCGGCCTCAACCCGGCACCCGTGTTCGCCGCCGCGGTGCTCATCACGCAGCTGGCCGGCTCGGCGCTGATGCTGTTCGGCCGCGGCCTGTGGGCGGCGCTGGGCGCGCTCGCACTGGCCGGGTTCACGGTGGTCGCCACGTTCATAGGCCACCCCTTCTGGGCCATGGGCGGCATGGAGCAATTCCACAACCGCAATTCATTCCTCGAGCACCTGGGACTGGTCGGCGGCCTGGTGCTGGTGGCCGCGCTGTGCTGGGACCGCCGCGCCGCGCGCTGAACCGCGCCATAGCGGCCGGGTCTGGGGGCTTAGCCGCCCAGCAACTCAGCCGGCAGCGACAGGCCGGGCCGCTCGTCGTCCCAGGCCATGGCGCTCATCTTCCAGCCTTCAGGTGTCTTGACGAATTGCGTGGAGATCACGCCGCGCGCCTCAAAAGCCTGGCCGCCCTGCGTCCCGGCCTTGCCGTAGGCGCTGTAGCGGTGGGCGATGTTGCCGAAGATTTGCGTGATTTCCGACAGCTCCCATTCCTTGAAGCGTGTGAGCGCCCCACTGTCCACCAGCGCCTGGCGCGGCGCGATGAATTCGGCGACGCTGGAGATCTCGGGCGTGGCCGCCGTGTTCTTGATCAACAGGCCGGTGGCAATGAACAGGCCGTGGATTTCCTTGTAGGCCGGTTTGTCGCCGGGCTCAAATGACACCGCGCGGAAAAACCGGGTGCTCAAGCTATCAAGCGCCTGCTTCACGGCAGTGTGGCTGGGGTCTTTGTCCATGCGGGCTCCTTCAGGATGCCGCAGTGTAGAAGTTTGCGGCAAATCCTGCAGGCGGCGGGGATACCAAACGGGTGTCCCCTTTCAGCGGATTTTCACAAGAGCCGCGCAGGCAGGGCGGTGGCGAATGCCGCCCTGTGCTCAGCCGCCGGCTGGTTTTTCTTCCCGCCCGCCTGGGTGGCGCGCAAAGCGTGCCGGCTCACGGCCATGCACCGGTGCATCGTCGGCAAACGACCAGCCGCCGAACTGCGTGCGCCGGTAGTCGGCCATGGTCTGGGCGATCTCGGCCTGCGTGTTCATCACGAACGGCCCGTACTGCACCACCGGCTCGCCGATGGGCTTGCCCTGCAGCAATAAAAACTCCGCCTCTGCGGCGCCGGTGTTGCGCAGCGCCACGGCCTCGCCGGCGCGCAGCTCCAGCGCCGCATGCTGGTCAAGCTGCCGGCCGGCGACTTCAATGGACGTGCCTTTGAAGAAATACAGCATACGGCGCGTGCCGTCGCCGCCAGCCGCGGGCAGCTCCCAGCGGGCGCCCGGCGCCATGCGTATCGTCCAGATCGCCACGTCCGCATCGGCCTGCGCCGCCCAGGAGTCCGGCGGCGGTGGCAGGGGCGCACCGGCGCCCGCCAGCCGGCCCGCCACCACGGCGACTTCGGTCGTGCGGCCATCGGCATCGGTGGCCGTCAGGCGCGGAATATCCTGCCCCCAGAACATGGTGAAGTGCGGCTCGCTCATCTTGCTGCGCGCCGGCAGGTTCAGCCAGATCTGGAACAGCTCCAGCGGGTTGTCATTCTTTTCGTCCAGCAGCGGGAACATCTCGGCATGCACGATGCCCTTGCCGGCGGTAAGCCACTGCGCGTCGCCCCGGCCGAAGCGCGCGGTCGCGCCCAGCGAGTCGGAGTGGTCGATCAGGCCCTTGCGTACCACCGTCACGGTTTCAAAGCCGCGGTGCGGGTGCGGAGGAAAGCCGGGAATCTTTTCGCCGTGGTACATGCTCCAGCCGTCCTTGCGGCTGAAGTCCTGGCCGATGTCGCGCCCGGCCAGCGAAGCGTCCGGGCCCATTTGCGCATTGGCGCGGGGGTAGGCGTCGTCGTGATAAGCGCAAAAGAGAAAGGGGTCGATGGTGGCCCACGGGAAGCCGAGCGGCTTGGCCTCGAGGATCGGACTGGTAGCGGAACCTGCAGCGGAGTCGGCAGACATGGCGAGGCCTTTCTGGCGTGAGATTTTCAAAGAAACCATATGGGGCCGGCTGCCCCTGCTTCAAGCACGCCGCCGGCCCGGCAGCCGTGCCCGCCCGCCGTGTTCCCAAGCTTTCTCAGGCCTTGAGCTTCCAGCCCGTGCGGAAGATCCACCACACCACGCCCAGGCACAGCCCCAGAAAGCCCAGGATGGCCAGCACGCTGAGGCCCACATTGACATCGGCCACGCCGTAAAAACTCCAGCGGAAGCCGCTGATCAGGTAGACCACCGGGTTGAACAGGGCGATCTTCTGCCACAGCGGCGGCAGCATGTTGATGGCGTAAAACGCGCCGCCCAGAAAGGTCAGCGGCGTCACCACCATCAGCGGCACGACCTGCAGCTTCTGGAAGTTGTCGGCCCACAGCCCGATGATGAAACCGAACAGGCTGAAGGTCAGCGCCGTCAGCAGCAAAAAGCACAGCATCCAGAATGGGTGCGCAATCTCATAAGGCACGAACAGCCGCGCCGTCGCCAGGATCAGGAGGCCCAGCATGACGGACTTGCTCGCCGCGGCGCCCACATAACCCATCACCACCTCCATGGAGGACACCGGCGCCGACAGCAGCTCGTAAATCGTGCCCGACCATTTCGGCATGTAGATGCCGAAGGCGGCGTTGGAGATGCTTTCGTTGAGCAGCGACAGCATGACCAGGCCGGGGATGATGAAGGCGCCGTAGCGTATGCCTTCGATGTCGCCCATGCGCGAGCCGATGGCGGCCCCGAACACCACGAAGTAGAGCGAGGTCGAGATCACCGGCGAGGCGATGGACTGCATCAGCGTGCGGAAGGTGCGCGCCATTTCAAAGCGGTAGATCGCGCGGATGGCGTGCCAGTTCATGCGGCCTCCTTCTGGGTGGCGGGTTGGCCGGCATGCACCAGGCTCACGAAGATGTCCTCGAGCGAACTCTCGCTCGAATGCAGGTCCTTGAAGTCGATGCCGAGTTCGGCCAGCTGCCTGAGCAGGGCCGCGATGCCGGTTTCCTCGGTCTGCGAGTCGAAGGTGTAGACCAGGCTGCGGCCTTCCTGGGCCAGCTCCAGCGGCAGCCCGGCCAGCGCGGCCGGAATGTTCTGCAGCGGCGTCTGCAGCTGCAGGCTCAGCTGCTTCTTGCCGAGCTTGCGCATCAGCACGGCCTTGTCTTCAACCAGGATCAGCTCGCCCTTGTTGATCACGCCTATGCGGTCGGCCATTTCCTCGGCCTCCTCGATGTAGTGCGTGGTCAGGATGATGGTCACGCCGCTGTCGCGCAAGTCGCGCACCATTTGCCACATGCCCTTGCGCAGCTCGACGTCGACGCCCGCGCTGGGCTCGTCCAGGAACAGGATGGTCGGCTCGTGCGACAGCGCCTTGGCGATCAGCACCCGGCGCTTCATGCCGCCCGAGAGCGTCATGATCTTGCTGTCCTTCTTGTCCCACAGGGACAGGTCGCGCAGCACCTTTTCGATATAGGCCGGGTTGGGCGCCCTGCCGTACAGGCCGCGGCTGAAACTCACGGTGGACCACACGGTTTCAAAGGCGTCGGTCGACAGCTCCTGCGGCACCAGGCCTATCTTGGCGCGGGCGGCCCGGTAGTCGCGCACGATGTCGTGGCCGTCGGCGGTCACCGTGCCCGAGCTGGGCCTGACGATGCCGCAGATGATGCTGATCAGGGTGGTCTTGCCCGCGCCGTTCGGGCCCAGCAGCGCGAGAATTTCGCCGCGCCGTATCTCCAGGTCCACGGACTTGAGCGCATGAAAGCCCGAGGCGTAGGTTTTGCTGAGTTGCTGTATCGAAATAATGGGATTGGCTTGCACGCGGCATCCTGATGAAGGTGGCACCGGAAGACTGGTGCCGGAAGAGACCCGGATCATTCTATAGAGCGCGGGTGAAAAATGCCCGCCAGGGGTTTTCTGCGCGGCGCGGCCGTTTGTGAGGGCGCGCTGCCGCTGATTCGGGACAGGCTGTCGTGGGCCCGTCCTACAGCATGCACGGCCGTCCATGGGTAACTTGGACATTCATCCTGTTGTCTGCATCGGAAATGATTCTTTCAAGGCAGCCAGGCATACGGCGACCGCTGCGCGGTTTCCGGATGTTTGTGCTCCGGCAAAGCGTTGTGGCCGATATCGGTTTCATGCACATGGTCCGTAAAAAAAACAGTTTACGGTCAGGTCCTGGTGACAGGCCCTGGGAACGAACTGTTGGCGCACGCTATCCGTGCGAATTTCTCACCAAGGACCTCTTATGAAATACCCCCTGCTTTTAGCCGTAGTTGCCGGCACGCTGGCCCTGAGCGCTTGTGAGCGCACGGTTGTCGCACCGCCCGCCGCCGTTGTCACGGTTCCCGGCCCCGCCGGCCCTGCGGGGGCCACTGGCGCTTCCGGTACCGATGGTGCCAAAGGCGCCACGGGTGCGGGCGTAGGCATTCCCGGCCCGACCGGCGCCACCGGTGCGACGGGCGCAACCGGTTCTACCGGCTACGAAGGCGCGACGGGTGCCACGGGCGCAACCGGTGCCACCGGCAATACCGGAAGGACTGGCCAGACCGGCCAGACCGGTGACACGGTCGTGATCGTTCCCGCACCGGCCCGTTAAGCCGCCAACAGCTCGTAGGCTGCACAGGCCGGCGCATGCGCAAGCGTTCGCCGGCCTTTATTGATTCCGCGGCGGATCACGCGGCCGCAGCGGCCCGCAATGCGGGAAATGGCTCGCGCCAGGCCGCCAGTTCGTTGAGCCGCGCATGCCAGCGCCGGATTTCCGGAAAAGCCTGCAGCGGCACGCGGGTTTTTTCGGCATAGGGGAAGGTGATGGCCACCGCGAAGTCGGCCACCGTCAGCGCGTTGCCCACCAGGTAATCGCGCCCTTTGAGGTGTGCCTCCAGCACGCCGGCGTAACGTTCGAAGGCTGGTGTCACCCTGGCGATTTCGGCCGGGTCGGCTTCGCTGCGCAAAAAGCGCGGCTTGATGATGTGCTCAAAATAGAACGTGGCGGCGGCCGGCGCGAACTCGGTCGCGTCCCACATCAGCCAGCGCAGCACCTCGATGCGGCGTTCGTCCCGCGGCCACAAATCCGAGCCGGCTTTTTCGGCCAGGTGGCACATGATGGCGTTCGATTCCCACAGCACCAGCTCGCCGTCGACCAGCACCGGCACCTTGGCATTCGGGTTCATCGCACAGAATTCCGGCGTGCGGTGTTCGCCTTTTTCGAGCGTGACGTGGATGAACTCCACGGGCAGCTTCAAATGCCTGGCGACCGCGCAGGCTTTTCGCGGGTTCAGCGTGTCCGAGTAATAAAGCTTCATGGGCTTCTTTCCATGCTGTGAGTTTTACGCGGCCATGCGCGGCAGGTCGGACCACACCGGCCTGACTTCGATGGTCGCGGCGCGGGCCATGGGGTGGCCGGCCGCGATGTCGATCGCCTCCTGCATGCCGGCGCATTCAATCAGCCCGTAGGCCGCCATTTTTTCCGCGCTGTCGGTGAAGGGGCCGCTGCTCACCTTGCGTTTGCCGCCGCGCACCCGCACCGTCATCGCGTCGCCGGGCGGGCGCAGCGGGTTGCCGTGCTGCAGGATGCCGCGGCCCTGCATGTCGCGGACCCAGGCGCCTATCTCGGCGACCAGCGCCGGTGTGGGCGCGAAGGCCGCGTCATGGCTGATGATCAAAAGGAACTGCATGTGCCGCCGCCTCAGGGCATGGGCAGGGGCTTGATCACCATCCACGACACGCCGAAGCGGTCGACCACCATGCCGAAGGACGAGGCATAAAAGGTTTTCATGATGGGCATTTCCACCTTGCCGCCATCGGCCAGCGCGTTGAAGAGGCGATTGGCTTCGGCGTCGCTGGCCGCGGTCAGCGACAGCGAAAAGCCCTTGAACTCCGGCTGGCCGGTGCCCATGCCGTCGGAGGCCATCACTTCGCTCTCGCCTATCCTGAAGCAGGCGTGCATGATGTTGTCGCCCGGGATGGCGGCGCCGCCAGGGCCGCAGCCCTCGGTCATGGGTTCGGGGTTTTCCTTGAAGCGCATCATCATCTTCACTTCGGCGCCCAGCGCCTTGCGGTAAAAGTTGATGGCCTCTTCGCAGCGGCCGTTGAAAAACAGGTAGGACTGGACCAGCATGGTGGGCTCCTTGGTGGGTTGACAGGGGTTGATGGGCTTGGGGTTTCAGGCGTTCTTTTGCGCGGCGTGGGCTTCAACGTTCATGTGAACCAGCTCCCAGATGTGGCCGTCCAGGTCTTCAAAGCCGTGCTGGTACATGAAACCGTGGTCCTGCGCCTTGCTGGGTGTGGTGGCGCCGCCGGCCACGGCCTTGCGGACCATCGCGTCGATGGCCTCGCGGCTGTCCGCCGAGAGGCAGATCAGCACCTCGGTGCTCTTGCGCGCGTCGATCACCGGCTTGGGCGTGAAGGTCTTGAAATAGTCCTCGACCAGCAGCATCACAAAATTTTCCTCGCTCACGATCATGCAGGTGGCGTTCCTGTCGGTGAATTGCGGGTTGAACCTGAAGCCCAGCGCGGTGAAAAATTTCACCGACCTGTCCAGGTCTTTCACGGCCAGGTTCACAAACATCTTGGTACTCACGGGGATCTCTCCTTGGATGAATGGCGGGTTGGGTAAACGGCGTGGGGATTCCTCAGGCCCTGTCGTAGGCTTCCTTGAGGTCCTTGATATTGATCTTGCGCATCTTGAGCATGGCGCCCATGGCGGCGCCGGCCTTGGCCGGGTTCTTGTCGCCCAGCATTTCGCCGAGCGCGGTCGGGATGATCTGCCAGGACAGGCCGAACTTGTCCTGCACCCAGCCGCACTGGTTGGGCGCGCCGCCGGCCGAGAGCTTGTCCCAGAGTTCGTCCACCTCCTCCTGCGTCTTGCAGTCCACGAACAGCGAGATCGCCGGCGTGAAGCTGAAATGCGGGCCGCCGTTGAGCGCCATGAATTCCTGGCCCTCGAGCTCAAAGCTGCCGGTCATGACCGAGCCTTCCGGCCCCGGGCCTTCCTTGCCGTAGCGCCTGAGCATGGTGATCTTCGAGTTCTTGAAGATGGAGACATAGAAGTTCATGGCCTCCTCGGCCTGGTCGTTGAACCACAGGAAGGGGGTGATTTTCTGCATGTTCGTCCTTCTTGAGAAAGTGTTTGCCAGAGGGGAAATCCAGGATCCGGGGTCTTGCGCGGGGGTCGGATCAGCGGTATTGTGTACACCGTCCACAAAAGAATAGCAAAGATAATGAACGCTGTCCACATAAATAAGTAACAAGCCATGTCGAGCGCGCCCCAGATACCGCCACCCCGCAGCACCTACCGCCACGGGGACCTGCGGCGCGCCCTGCTGGACGCCGCCGTGGAGCTGGCCCGCGTGGGCGGGCCCGAGGCCGTGGTGCTGCGCGAAGCCACGCGCCGCGCGGGTGTCGCGCCCAATGCCGCCTACCGCCATTTCGAAAGCCGCCAGGCCCTGCTCTATGCGGTGCGCTCCGCTGCATTGGCGGCCATGGCCCGCGCCATGGAGGCCGAGCTGGCCGCCCTGCCGCCGGATTTATCGCCCGCCGAATTCGCCCGCGCCAACCTGCGCGCGGTCGGCACCGGCTACCTGCGTTTTGCGCAGGCCGAAAGCGGGCTGTTCCGCACGGCCTTCGGCCCTTCGGATGATTTGAAGGAAAGAGCCCAGGGCGCGCCCGCGGACAGCGAGCGCAAAGGCCAAAGCGGGCTGGACCCGTTCGAGCTGCTGGGCGCCGCGATCGACAAACTGCTGGCCGCCGGCCTGCTGTCGCCCGGGCGCCGCCCCGGCGCCGAGTTCCTCGCCTGGTCGGCGGTGCACGGCCTGGCCATGCTGGTCGTGGACGGCCCGCTGGGCCCGCTCATGGGTCCGCAGATGCAGCAGATCGGCCAGCGCGTGATCGATATGGTGGAAAAAGGCCTGTGCGAGCAGTAGGCCTCCAACTGGCCGGGCTGCTCAGAAGTTGTGCAGGATGCCCACGCCGTAAACCCGGATCACGTCGTTGGCGACACGGTTGTTGGGATCGGTGCGGTCATAAAAGGCATACAGCGACGTGCGGTTGCTCATTTTGTAGGAGTAACCCGCCTGGAAGCGCTTGAGCTTGCCCGCCGGATCGCTCTGCACATCCTTGCGGATGTAGTTGCCCATGATCTTGCTGCTGGGCGTCAGGTCCCAGGAGGCGCCAATCATCTGCGCATCGACCTTGCTGCGTGACAGCGGGCCGCCCACGAAGTTATCGCGGTTGTAGACCGCCCAGGCCCGCACTTCCCCGAAGTCGTAAGAGCCCACCAGCATCCACTTGTTCCTGAAGTCGTTGAGCAGCGCGCCGCCGCGCTTGCTGTCGCTGCCGTAGCCCAAGCCTAGCCCCAAGGGCCCGCCGCCTTCGCCGTAGCTGATGGACACATCGGTCTGCTTGTAGTCGCCCTCAAAGCGTATCGGGCCGGCCGGGGTTTCCGCCAAGCCTTCACCGTTGAGGTAGTGGCCGGCGCGGAACACAACATTGCCGATGACCGGGCTGGCATAGCCGATGGCATTCGAGACGCGCGTGCGCGCGTTGAAGATGGAGGTGCCTATGGCGGTGGCGCCCGCATCGTGGATCACGTACTCCACATTGCGGCTCAGGATGGCGTAAATCGGCGTGCGGCTGGGCGCGGCCGAATCAATGCGGCCGATGTTGACGACACCGAAATCGCCGCCTATCCCAACATAAGAGTTGCGGTACATCGGCGTGCTTGATGCCCCCGTGTCGGAAGAGATTCCCATCTCGAGCCCAAACAGCGCTTTGAGCCCGCCGCCCAGGTCTTCGACGCCCTTGAAGCCCAGCCGGGAGGCATTGCCCGTGATCAAGGTCTGGGAAATGGAGCCGGTCTTCGAGTTCTCGAAGCTCGTGTCCATCCTGCCGTAAATCGTCACCGTGCTTTGCGCCAGCGCGGCCACGGGTGTTATTGCGCCGGCGGCCACCGCGGCCAGGCTGATCATCTTCAGTTTCATCCCTCACTCCTCAAAAGTTTTATCGATGGCGGAGATTCATCACCGCCGCTGGGGTTTTCGCGGGCAAAGTTCGCCCAGGCGGCTGAAGATTTCGTCTTCAGCGGGCGGCAAATTCAGGGGAAAGGCGTGGGTGTCAGCCGTCCGGCTGGGGCGTGACGCCAGGGTGGCGGTGATTCATGCGCAAGGCCCTAGTCCAGCACAATCTTGTTGGCCTGCGCGACGTTCCTGAAGAACTGGATGCGCTGAATCACTTCCTGCCGGTACTCGGCCGGCCGCACATTCTCGGGAAGCATGGCGCCGCGCTTTCGCCAGAGTTCCTGCGTGTCCTTGTCGCGCAGGATGCTGCGCATCGCGTCATACAGCGTCTGGATGATGGGCTCCGGCGTCTTTGCCGGCGCCGCCAGCCCCGTCCACGAGGTGAGGTTCAGGTCGGGCAGCTTGAGCTCGTCAAAGGTGGGAACATCCGGCAGCTGCGGCACGCGCAGTGGCGCCGCGACGGCCAGTGCGCGCAGGCTTCCGTTCTGCAGCATGCCGAGGTTGGATGACAGGTTGTTCCAGGTGAGCTGGACCTGCCCCGACAGCAAATCCGTCAGCGCCGGCCCGGAACCCCGGTAAGGAATGTGCGTGATGAACAGGCCCAGCTTGGCCTTGAGCAGCTCCATGCTCAGATGTGCCACCGAGCCGTTGCCCGATGAGGCGTAGTTCAGCTTGCCCGGATTGGCCTTGGCGTAACGCACAAACTCGGCAAAGTTTTTGACGGGCAGCTTGGCGCTGGCGACCAGCACATTGGGCAGCCTGTCGATCAGCGTGATGTAGGCGAAATCGTTGACCGCGTCATACGGCAGGCTGCTTGACACCGCGGGGTTGACCACATGGGTCGACTGCGAGGTGACCACCAGCGTGTAGCCGTCGGGCGCGGCCTTCGCGCCTATGCCGGTGCCTATGGCGCCGCCCGCACCGGCCTTGTTGTCGATCACCACCGGCTGGCCGAGCAGCCTGCCCAGCTTGTCGGAGACGGCGCGCGCCGAAATGTCCACCGCGCCGCCGGGTGGAAAAGGCACGATCAGCGTGATGGGTCGGTTGGGCCAGGCGCGTGCCTGGCTGAAGGCCGGGCAGGCCATCACGCCGGCAGCGCCGGCCGCCATGCCGAGAACCTGCCTGCGGCTGCGGATGAGTGTCATGCTGTGTCCTTGAGCTTGGCCTTGCGTTCGGCCTGAACGGTTTCTTCCCTGATGTAATTCGCGATGTCCTGCAGCACCAGGTGGATGCGCTTCCTGAGTTCAGGAAACCGCCGCTTGGGCTCGCGTGTTTTTTCGTCGAGGTAAAGGCCCCTGTTGATCTCGACCTGCAGGCTGTGCTGCCCGAGCGCGGGCCGGCCCAGGCTGCGCACCAGGTCCTGGCCCGCATAAGGGTCGTTCAGTGCCACGGTGTAACCGTGCCGCCTGAAGGCTTCGCCCACAACATCCACAAACGCCGCGTCGCAGCTTGCGCCGTGCAGGTTGCCCAGCACGATGTCGGCCAGGGGCTTCTCGGGAAGTCCCAGGCGCGCATAGGCATTGCTGGGCATGGAATGGAGATTGAGGTGCCACCACCCGCCCTGCCGTGTGCTTGCGCCGGTCAGCGCATCGGCCAGCGCGCGGCGGTACGGCCGCCAGCAGCTTTCAATCCGTTGCGCAATCTCGCGGGCGTGGAGCCGGCGGTTGTAGATCGGCTCCAGCGTCGGTGTCTTGCTGAAGACCAGGCCGTTGCCAAGCCGCAGGCAGCGATCGGAGGGCGCCACCGGCCCGGACCATTCGCCGTCCAGCATCGCCAGGTCTATGTCGTCCTCAGCGCGGTTGGTGTCGATGTAGCTGCGTGGAAAGGTCGCGTGCACCAGCGTCGCGCCCACCAGCGGGGCGGCGTCCCACAGCTGCTCGACCAGCGTGTCCTCGCATTGCCGCAGCTGCTGCAACTCGATCGCGAAGTCGAAGTCTTGTGGATAGCAGGTGCCGCTGTGCGGTGAATCGCATACCAGTGCGATGGGATCGCCTGCGGGACGCAGGACTTTGACGGGCGCGGTGTTGCTCATGGGCCGCAGTGTGCGGCCGCGGCCGCCGCAGGGCAAACGACAATTTCAAAGCAGGTGATTAGATGATCTAATGCGTCCCATGAAGTTCAAGTCACCTTCGCTGGCCGAGCTGCACGCCTTTCTCGGGGTCTGCCAGCTCGGCAGTTTTCGCCGCGCGGCCGAGGTTCTCTCCGTCACCCAGGGTGCCGTCAGCCAGGCCATCCTGCGGCTGGAGCAAAGGCTGGGCTGCAGCCTGTTCGACCGGCAAGCCACGGGCGTTGTGCCCACGGCCCGCGGCCGTGAATTCCAGAAACTGGTGGAAGTGCATGTGGCCGGGCTGGAGTCGGCGGTCACGCAGTTCGGCGGTGCGCCCGCACAGCGCAAGGTCCGGGTCAGTGTGCTGCCGACCCTGGGAACGCGCTGGCTGGTTCCCAGGCTGGCCGGCTTCCAGTCCTCGAACCCGGGCATCGAAGTGGAACTGCGCCAGTTCCGCTTTGATGAAGACTTCACGCGCGATGACGTCGACCTGTGGATCGCGCTCAAGCGGCCCGGCAAAAAGTGGCCGCGCGGAATCCAGGGGCGCTACCTGCTGGGCAAGGAGATCATGCCGGCCTGCACACCCGCGCTGGCGCGCAACCTCAAGCAGCCGGCGGACCTGGCCACGCGCCCCCTGCTCCATCACATCAACTACCCGGGCAACTGGGCCGTCTGGATGGAAGGCGCGGGCGTGAAAAAAACCTTGCCCGCGCTGGGCCCCGGCTTTGACCTTGGCAACAACCTCATCGTCGCGGCCACCGCCGGCATGGGTGCCATCGTCATCCAGCCCTGCCTGATCGAGAGCGAGCTGCGCAGCGGCCAGCTGGTCCTGCCTTTTGATATTTGTGTTCCCACCGGCCGCGGCTACTACCTGTGCCAGCGCTCGGCCACCGCCAACACGAACCGCGCAGTGGACGTGTTTGCCGCCTGGCTGCAACAGCAGGCTGTGGACACGGTCCGGGTTTAGCCCGGCAGCCGCGCCCGCTCAGGCGATGCCCATCGGTTCCGGCCGCGTCGGCAGGCCCATGCCCGGGGGCAGGCCCTCGCGCAGCGCCTCCACAAAGCGGCGCAGCTTGGCCGGGTAAAAACTCGAATAGGGATAGATCAGGTAAACCGGCAGCGGCGCGGCGCACCATTGGGGCGCCAGGTGCAGCAGCCGGCCCTGCGCCACATCGTCGGCCACCAGCCAGGTCGAGGCGATGCTCGCGCCCAGGCCCAGCAGCGTGGCATTGCGCAGCGCGAACAGGCTGTCCGTGCCCAGGCGCGGCCGTATCGCGAAGCGGTAGTCCTCGCTGTCCCGGCCGGCGTGGCGGCGCGTCAGCGCCACCTCGTTGCGGTAAAAAGTCTGCAGCGCCAGCCAGGGCAGGGCCTGCAGCTCGGCCGGCTGCAGGGGCGGCGGCCTGCCCTGCAGCAGCGACGGCGCGGCCACCACGATGCGCCTGACTTCGGCGATCTTCACGGCCACCAGCGAAGGGTCTTCCACCGCGCCCACATGCACCGCGCAATCGATGCCCTGGGCGATGAAGTCCGGCGTGCCGTCATGCAGCAGCCATTCCACCGTCACGCGCTCGTGGCGCCGCAAATAGTCGACCACAGGCCCCACCAGTTGCTGCTGGCCCAGCGCGTGCGGCACCACCACGCGCAGCGTGCCTTCCGGCACCTCCTGGGTGCCGCGCAGGTCGGCCTCAAAGGCGTCCCAGTTGCCCAGCAACTCCTTGGCGCGGCTGAAGCAGCGCTCGCCGTCCTCGGTCAGCTTCATCGCGTGGGTGGAGCGCTGCAGCAGCTTGAGCCCCAGGGATCGCTCCAGCGCCTGCAGGCGCCGGCTCACAGTGGGTTGCGTGGCGTTCATCTGCGCGGCGGCGGCCGACAGGCTGCCCGACTCCACGATGCGCACAAAGGTCTGCATCAGTTCAATCCGGTCCGGCGCGGTTTTCATGGGGTGTCCGTTCTGTGTTCTTGCATGCGTTTGACGTATGACCATTGTGCCCAATAGCCGCCTTCACAGCGCAAAACCCGGCCCGCATACTCGCATCCTGCTTCAAACCTGGACTCCTGCCATGACCTCCACTCTTTATACGCATGACCACGCCGCGCCGGCATTGCCGCTTTCGCTGATCCTGCTGCTCGCCACCGGCGCCGGCCTGGGCGCGGCTTCGCTCTATTACAGCCAGCCCATGCTGGCCCTGCTGCTCGCCGAATTCAAATCCACGCCCGCCGCCATAGGCCTGGTGCCCACCTTGACCACGCTGGGTTATGCGCTGGGCATTGGGCTGCTCGCGCCCCTGGGCGACCGTTATGACCGCCGCCGCATCATCCTCGGCAAGGCCGCGGCGCTGGTGCTGGCCTTGTTGCTGGCCGCCAGTGCGCCCTCGGTGGCGGTGCTTGCGCTGGCCAGCCTAGCGATCGGCCTGGCGGCCACGCTGGCGCAGGACATCGTGCCGGCCGCCGCCACGCTCGCCCCCGAAGCCCAGCGCGGCAAAACCGTGGGCACGGTGATGACAGGCCTGCTGCTGGGCATCCTGCTGTCGCGTGTGGTGGCCGGCGTCGTGGCCGAGCAGCTTGGCTGGCGCAGCATGTTTGTGGCCGCGGCGCTCAGCATCGCGCTGCTGGGCATTGCCGTGTGGCGGCGCCTGCCGCGCTTTGCGCCGACCACCCAGCTGCCTTACCTGGCGCTGCTGGGCTCGCTGGCCACGCTGTGGAAGCGCCACGGCGCGCTGCGCCGCGCGGCCCTGGCCCAGGGGCTGATCAGCATAGGCTTTAGCGCCTTCTGGTCCACCCTGGCCATCATGCTGCACGCCGCACCTTTCAATTTGGGCAGCGGCGCGGCCGGCGCCTTCGGCCTGGCGGGGGCCGCCGGTGCGCTGGCCGCGCCGCTGGCCGGCCGCCTGGCCGACAGCAAAGGCCCGGAAGTCGTGACCCGGCTGGGCGCGGCGCTGGTGGCCGCCGCCTTCATCGCCATGGCCGCCGGCCCCGACCAGTTGTGGCTCATCGCCCTGGGCGCCGTGGTGTTCGACCTGGGCGCGCAGGCCACGCTGATCGCGCACCAAACCATCATCTACAGCATAGAGCCCGCCGCGCGCAGCCGCCTCAACGCCGTGCTGTTTATCGGCATGTTCAGCGGCATGGCCAGCGGCGCCTGGCTGGGCAGCGTGGTGCTGGCGCGGGCCGGCTGGCAGGGCGTGTGTGTGATGGCGGCGGTGTCCGGTGTCGCCGCGCTGGCGGTGCGCATGTGGCCGGCGAAGAAGCTGGCTCCCTGCGCGGCGTGATCTTCGCCGCACCCCAAAAAAAGGGCCTCTCGCGAGGCCCTTTTTATTTGCGCACCGGCAGCTCAGGCCGCCAGCGCTTCCTGGGGGAAATCCGTCGAAGCGGCCAGCACCTTCCAGTCCTTCAGTTCAGCGTTCACAAACGCATGCTTGTCCGCAATCGTTTGCAGCGTGTCGGTGCCCAGCGGCAGGCGCAGCGGCGGCGCGCTTGCGTCCACCAGCGCCAGCATGGCCTGCGCCAGCCGCAGCGGGTCGCCGGCCTGGTTGTGGTTGATGCGCGTGGCGGCCGCGCGCACCTGGCCGGCGCTGGCGGCGTAGTCGTCCAGGATGCGCGGCGACACCGCCAGCGAGTTGCTGTCCAGGAAGTCGGTGCGGAAATAACCCGGCTCCACCACCGTCACATGGATGCCCAGCGGCGCCAGCTCGCCGTGCAGCGCTTCGCTCAGGCCCTCGACCGCGAACTTGGTCGAGCAGTACACGCCAAAACCCGGGCCCGACTGGTAGCCGCCCAGCGAGGAAATGTTGATGACGTGGCCGCTGCGGCGCGCGCGCATGGCCGGCAGCACGGCGCGCGTCACATTCAGCAGGCCGAACACATTGGTGTCATACAGGCGCCGCACCTCCTCGGCCGTGGCTTCCTCTACCGCGCCCAGCAGGCCGTAGCCCGCGTTGTTGACCAGCACGTCGATGCGGCCGAAACGCGCCAGCGCGGCCTGCACCGCCGTGGCCGCCTGGGCTTCGTCGGTCACGTCCAGCGGCAGCGCCAGCAACGCGTCACTGACAGGAAAGCGCTTTTGCAGCGAAGCCGCATCGCGCGAAGTCGCCACCACCGCCTCGCCGCGTGCCAGCGCCGCTTCGGTGATGCGCGCGCCTATGCCGCGCGCCGCGCCGGTGATCATCCACACACGTTTGAAATCCGTCTTTGCATTCATGGCCTTGCCCCTTGAAAAAAAGTTGTTGAGGAGGGCAATGTAGGATTTTCATTAGGCGTTGAATAGCGAGCAGTCGCTGGGTTCATAATCAAGTAAATCGTGACAATCGTCATCCACCTCCGGGAGAAACCGCATGGCCTTGAATGAGCTGCGCGCCATTGCCACCTTCGTCAAGGCGGCCGAACTCGGCAGCCTGCGCCAGGCCGCCGCGGCCCAGGCCATCACGCCGCAGGCCGCGAGCCAGGCGCTGGTGCAGCTGGAGCGCCACCTGGGCGTGCGCCTGTTTCACCGCACCACACGCAGCCTGAGCCTGACCGAAGAAGGCCAGCAGTTCCTGCAGGCCGCGCAGCCCGGGCTGTCCACCCTGCAGCGCGCCCTGCACGGCGCACGCCGCGGCCGCGAAGAGATCGCCGGGCCGCTGCGCATCGCCGCGCCGCGCTCCATCATGCTGGAGGTGCTGTGGCCGGTGCTCGAGGAATACTGCCGCCGTCACCCGCAGGTCGAGCCCGACATCCAGATGGACGACCGTATTGGCAACTGGGTCGAGGACCGCGTCGACGTCGGCTTTCGCGCCGGCTCGCCGCCCGAGGGCGGCATCATCTCGCGGCGCATCCTGCCGCTGCAGCTCGTCGTCTGCGCCTCACCGGCCTACATTGCGCGGAACGGCGCGCCCCAGACCATTGAAGACCTGGCCCACCACCGCTGCACCGGCTTTCACCACACGGGCACCGGCAAGACCATGCCCTGGGAATTCAAGGTGGGGGAAGAAGTGGTGGCCCGCAGCGTCGCGACCTCCTTCCTCAGCAACGACGTGGACCTCGAAGCCCGCGCCGTCGTCGCCGGCCAGGCCATAGGCCAGCTGATAGGCGCGACCGCCGCGCCGCTGGTGCGCGCCGGCCTGCTGGTGCCGCTGCTCACGCAGCACGTCACCGAACACCTGGGCCTGCATGTGTATTACGGCAGCCGCAACGCGCAGCCGGCGCGGGCGCGCGCCTTCATCGACCTTGCTGTCGAGCGGCTGGTGGGCAACACGCAGTTTTTCCTGGAGCCGCATGAACTCGTTCCGGCCAGTGCAAAAGCGAAAGGCCGGCGCGGCAGGAAATCCTCAGAGCCCTGAGGGCCGTCGTATCAGGACTTGGCGGCTGCGGTCGAGGCCGCCAGTTCCCTGGCCATCTCCAGGTGGTGTTCCACAGCCGGCAGCATTTTGCCGGCCAGGGCCTTGAGGTCGCTGTCCTTGCCGTCCTTCTGGATCTTTTGCAGTAGCTTCACCGTGCTTTCATGGTCGCTCACGGCCGAGCGCTTGGCGTATTCCTTGTCGAACAAATTGCCCGACAGCGCCTTCAGCGCGGTGGCCTTGGTCTTGGCCATGGCGCCCGCGCCGTCCGGCAGCGTGACGTTCTTGGCCCGGGCCAGGGCCTGCACTTCGGCCAGGGACGAGCCGTGATCGTCGACCATCTGCTGCGCGAATTTTTTCACCTCGGCGCTCTGCGCTTTCTCCAGCGCCATCTTGCCGGCATCGACTTCGGCCATATTGCCTTGCGCCAGCTCCTGCAGCATCTTGCGGTCGCTGCGGTCCAGCTTGGAATCGCCCTCGGACTGGGTGGTGGCGGGCGCGGGTGTGCCGCTTTGCGCCTGGACGGCGGGCGCGGCCAGCAGCGCCAGGGCAGCGGCGCTTGCCAGCGCCAGACCGCAGCTGCGAAATGTGGGTTGTGTCTTGAACGGCATGGAAGACTCCTTGCAGGGGTTTGAAAAGGTTGAAAGCGCGGCACGCGCACGCATCGCGCGCGACGCCGCCGAATCCCCAGGATCACCCCTGCGGCACACGCTCTGCGCCGGGCATTTCCGGCGCTGCGTGTAGGAATCCACTCACCGGACGGGCCATCGCACCTCGAGTCACACCTCGATGATCACCTTCAGCGCCTTGGTGTCGGCGGCCTGGCTGAAGGTCTCATAGGCCTTCAGAATCTCACCGAGCTTGAAGCGGTGGGTGATCAGTTGGCCGGCATCGATGCCTTTGGACTGCACGGTCTTGAGCAGCATGGGGATGGACATGGTGTCGACCAGCCCCGTGGTGATGGTCACGTTGTGCGACCACAACTTCTCCAGGTGCAGGTCCACCTTGGTGCCGTGCACGCCCACGTTGGCAATCGTGCCGCCCGCGGCCACGATGTCCTCGCAGAGTTCGAAGGTCGCGGGAATCCCCACCGCCTCGATCGCCGTGTCCACGCCGCGCCCGTGCGTCAGCACCATGATCTGCCTGGCCGCATCGCCGTTCTGGCTGTTGACCGTGTCGCTGGCGCCAAAGCGCCTGGCCACGGCCAGCCGGTGCTCGTCCACGTCCACCATGATGATGCGCGCCGGCGTGTAGAACTGCGCCGTCAGCAGCGCCGCCAGCCCTATGGGCCCCGAGCCCACAATCGCGATCGCGGAGCCCGGCACCACCTTGCCGTTGAGCACGCCGCATTCAAAACCCGTGGGCAGGATGTCGCTGAGCATCACCAGCGCCTCCTCGTCCGCGCCGGCCGGAATCGGGTACAGGCTGGTATCGGCATGCGGCGTGCGCACGTACTCGGCCTGCGTGCCGTCGATCTGGTTGCCCAGGATCCAGCCGCCCGTGGTGCAGTGCGAATACATGCTGAGGCGGCAGTACTCGCACTTGCCGCAGGGCGAGATGCAGGAAATCAGCACCCGGTCGCCGGGGCGAAAGGCCGTCACGCCCGCACCCACCGAATCGACCACCCCCACGCCCTCGTGCCCCAGGACGCGCCCCGGCGCGCAGGTGGAAACGTCACCCTTGAGGATGTGCAGGTCGGTGCCGCAAATCGTGGTTCTCGTGATCTTCACGACCGCGTCGCCGGGCGCCTGGACTTCCGGCTTGGGGCGGTCTTCAAGGGCCTTGAGGCCCGGCCCGCCGTAAACAAGTGCTTTCATTTCTGGTGTTCCCCCTGGGTTGCCGCCATGCGAATCCGCAGGACTCCACGATGGCGCATGCCGTACCCCCAGCAGGCGCGCATTCGGTGCGCGGGTCTGTTCGCTGGCGCACACAACCGGGTTGGGGCCACGGCCTTCCTACAGACATCTCAGCCCCAGGCTGACGCGCGCAGCGGCGCGTGCGGACTAGATTGGCTCCACAGCCGCTGTGTTTTGTCAACGCATCCATGCCAGGCCCATGGCTGAACCGCGCGGTCGAAAGAACACAAGAACACAAAAACACGAAGAGCAAAAATGCCGTCTTACAACCCCTCCCCTGTAAACCCCGCGCTCAAGCCCGTCGACCCGCTCAAACGCCGCACGGCCTGGGCCGCGGGCCTGGTCCTGCTGGTACTCGGCGTGCCCCTGCTGCTGGCCGGGTGCTGGCTCGTCGTGCTGGGGGGCACTTCCTACTACCTGCTCGCGGGCCTGGGCTTTGTGCTGGCGGGCGTGCTGCTGGCCCGCCGCAGCCCGTCCGGCCTGTGGGTTTTCGCCCTGGTGGTAGGCGGCACACTGGCTTGGGCGCTATGGGAGGCCGGGCTGGACTGGTGGCCGCTGGCGGCACGTGGCGGCGTGGTGTTCCTCATCGGGCTTTTCCTGCTGACGCCCGGGGTCGCCCGCACCTGGCCTATCCACGCCATCGGTCACGAGGGCTTTCTGGGCGCGCGCGGCGGGCGCTGGGCCCTCGGTTCGGTGCTGGGCGCCTTCCTGGTCGCCTCGGTCGTGACCTGGTTTCACGATGACAACCGCGTGGTGGGCATGCTGCCCCTGCCGCCCATGGGCGCCAGTGCCGCCATGCAACCGGCCGACACGGTGCCGGCCGATGAATGGCATGCCTACGGCCGCACCGGCCTGGGCCAGCGTTATTCGCCGCTGGCGCAGATCACACCCGACAACGTCAAGAGCCTGGAGCTGGCCTGGGAGTACCGCACCGGCGACATGCGCGGCCGCCCCGGCGACCCGCAAGAAACCACCTTCGAAGTGACGCCGCTCAAGATCGGCAGCCGGCTGTTTTTCTGCACGCCGCACCAGTCGGTGATTGCGCTCGACGCCACCACCGGCGCAGAGGCCTGGCGCTTCAACCCCGAGATCCAGGACAAGCTCGCGCTGCAGCACCTGACCTGCCGCGGCCTGTCTTACCAGCCGCCGGCCACCGCGCCCAAGCCGCCTGCTGCGGACGGCTGCACGGCCAAACTCTTCATGCCCACGGCCGACGGACGCGTGATCGCGCTGAGCCCCGAGACCGGCAAACCCTGCACGTCCTTCGGCGGCGGCAAGGGGCAAATCGACCTCTGGACCGGCATGCCCAACCTCAAGCCCGGCGCCTATTACTCGACCTCGCCCGTGGTGGTGACTTCGCGCCTCATCATCGTCGGCGGCACCGTGCTCGACAACGTCTCCACCAAGGAGCAGTCCGGCGTCATACGCGCCTATGACATCAACACCGGCGCGCTGGTCTGGGCCTGGGACTCGGGCCGGCCCGACAGCAGCGCGCCGCTTGCGCCCGGCCAGACCTACACCGCCAACTCGCCCAACAGCTGGTCCATCTCCAGCGTCGACGAAACGCTGGGCATGGTTTATGTGCCGCTGGGCAACCAGCCTCCCGACCAGTGGGGCGGCAACCGCAGCCCGGCGGTGGAGACCTATTCGTCCTCCGTCGTCGCGCTGGACCTGGCCACCGGCAAGGTGCGCTGGAATTTCCAGACGGTGCACCACGACCTCTGGGACTACGACGTGCCGGCCCAGCCCAGCCTGCTGGACCTCAACATTGGCGGCAACAAAGTGCCCGCCCTCGTGCAGCCCACCAAGCAGGGCGAGATCTTTGTGCTGGACCGCCGCACCGGCACGCCGCTGCTGCCAGTCACCGAAGTCCCCGCGCCGCAGGGCGCCGCGCAGGGCGACCGCAGCGCGCCCACCCAGCCGAAGTCGGCGCTGTCCTTCAACCCGCCGCCGCTGACCGGCCGCGACATGTGGGGCGCCACCATGTTCGACCAGCTGTATTGCCGCATCGCTTTTCAGCGCCTGCGTTATGAGGGCCGCTTCACGCCGCCGTCCACCCAGGGCACGCTGGTCTACCCCGGCAACTTCGGCGTCTTCAACTGGGGCGGCGTGGCCGTCGACCCGGTGCGGCAGATGGTCTTCAGCACGCCGACCTACCTGGCCTTTGTTTCCAGGCTGGTGCCGCGCAGCGACGACACGACGCTGATGGTCCAGGGCAAGCAGCGGCCCGAAGGCAGCCTGCCTTCGCTCAATGAAAACTTCGGCGCGCCCTTCGCCGTCAAGCTCAGCGCCTTTTTGTCGCCGCTGGGCATTCCCTGCCAGGCGCCGCCCTGGGGCTATGTGGCCGGCACCGACCTCATCACCGGCGCCATCGCCTGGCAGCACAAGAACGGCACCGTGCGCGATCTCTCGCCTGTGCCATTGCCCCTGCGCATGGGCGTGCCCAGCCTGGGCGGCCCACTCGCCACGGCCGGCGGCGTTGCTTTCCTCTCGGGCACGCTGGACGACTATGTGCGCGCCTACGACGTCAACACTGGCGACGAACTCTGGAAGTCCCGCCTGCCCGCCGGCGGCCAGGCCACGCCCATGAGCTATGCCGTCGCCGACGGCCGGCAGTTTGTGCTGGTGGTGGCCGGTGGCCACGGCTCGCTGGGCACGCGGGCGGGCGACTATGTGCGCGCCTATGCGCTGCCACTGGCGCGTTGAGTTCTCAGCGCGCGTGGGCCATGACGTCGGCCACCCAATCTACGAACACCCGCACGCGCGGTGAGAGCTGCCGGTGGTGCGGATACAGCACAGACACCGGCATGGGCGCCGGCCTGAATTGCGCCAGCACCTCCACCAGCGCGCCCGCCTCCAGCTGCGCGGCCAGGTGGTAGCGCGGCACCTGGATAAAACCGAGGTGCGCGGCGCAGCAGGCCTTGTAGGCGTCGGCGTCCGTTACCGCGACCGAGCCCTTGAGCTGCACCTGGCGCGGCACGCCGTCCACGATGAAATCAAAAGGCAGCGCCTTGCCGGTGCGGCTTGAGAGGAAGTTGACGGCGCGGTGCCCGCGCAGCGCCTCTATCGTGTCGGGCGTGCCGTGTTTGTCCAGGTATTCGCGGCTCGCGCAGGTGACCTGTTCAAGCAAGGCCACACGCCGCCCCACCATGCTGGACTCGGCCAGCTCGCCCACACGCAGCACACAGTCCACCCCCTCGCGCACCAGGTCCACCAGCCGGTCGCCCATGCCGATTTCGAGTTCGATGTCCGGGTAGCGCGCAAAAAAATCGCCGATCACCGGCAGCAAAAAATGCCTGGCCAGCGTGCCGTGCAAATCCACCCGCAGCTTGCCGCGCGGCTTGCTGCCCACGTTCACAAACGCCGACTCGGCCTCTTCCAGATCGGTCAACAGGCGCAGGCAGCGCTCGTAATAGGCCGCGCCGTCCTGCGTGGGGCTCACATGCCGCGTCGTGCGGTGCAAAAGCCGCGCGCCCAGGCGTTTTTCCAGCTGCTGCACCGCATGCGTCACGGTCGCGCGCGGCAGTCCCAGGTCGTCGGCCGCCTTCGTAAAACTGCCCAGCTCCACGATGCGGGTAAAGAGCTGCATCGAACTAAAACGGTCCATGGATCGTAGCCTGATTGTTGGTGTTAATTGAATAGTGAAGGCAAGTTTACGGTATTTATGGCATGTGGATTGAATAGAACAATAGCGTCACTGGCTCACCAAATCGCTCAAACAAACAAAGCGCCGCGGGCAGTCAGAACAAACCAACCCTTATCAATTTCAGGAGTTCCAGATGACCGCTTTCGCATCCCCCCAAACCGCCATCGTCACCGGCGCCTCGCGCGGCATAGGCGCAGCCGTCGCCCAGCGCCTTGCGCAAGAAGGCTACGCCGTCGTCGTCAACTACGCCGGCCAGGCCGAAGAAGCCCAGGCCGTGGTGCAGTCCATCGTCTCCGCCGGCGGCAAAGCCGTCGCCGTGCAGGCCGATGTGTCCAGCCCTGCTGCTGTGAAGCAGCTGTTTGACGACAGCATCAAGGCCTTCGGCCGCGTCGACGTGCTCATCAACAACGCCGGCATCATGCCGCCCACGCTGCCGGCGCTGGCCGACACCGACGACGACACCTTTGACCGCCTCTTTGCCGTCAATGTCAAAGGCACCTTCAACACGCTGCGTGAAGCCGCAACCCGCCTGCAGTCCGGCGGCCGCATCGTCAATTTCTCGACCAGCGTGACCGGCCTGGCCCTGCCCGGCTACGCGGTCTATGGCGCCACCAAGAGCGCGGTGGAAACTTTCACCAACATCATGGCCAAAGAGCTGCGCGGCAAAAACATCCGCATCAACGCCATCGCCCCCGGCCCCACGGCCACGGCGCTGTTCCTCAACGGCAAGACGCCCGAGACGGTGGAGCGCATGTCCAGGATGGCGCCGCTGGAACGCCTGGGCACGCCTGAGGACATCGCGAGTGCGGTTGCTTTCCTGGTCAGCGAGAACTCGGCCTGGGTCAACGGCCAGACGCTCAGGGCAAATGGGGGTGTCGTCTAAGCGCACGCACCCCTATCGACACAGCAATCTTTTTTCAACCCTTTCCAGAAAGCCACACACCATGAAATCCGTCATCCTCGTCACCGGTGCAGGCACCGGTATCGGCCACCTCACCGCCCGTTCACTCGCACAAGCCGGCCACACCGTGTATGCCAGCATGCGCGACATCCAGGGCCGCAACGCACCCAAAGTGCGCGAGCTGCGCGACTGGAGTTTTGCCAATGGCTTTGACTTGCGCGCCGTTGAACTCGACGTGCTCTCGCAGCCGTCTGCCGACGCCGCCGTGGCGCACATCGTGGCCGAGCAAGGCCGCCTCGACGTCATCGTGCACAACGCCGGCCACCTGGTCGTCGGCCCTGCCGAGGCCTATACGCCCGAAGAAATCATCAAGGTGCTGGACACCAACTTCCTGGGCAGCCAGCGCGTGAACCGCGCCGTGTTGCCGGTCATGCGCCAGGCGGAAGCGGGCCTCGTGCTGTGGGTCAGCAGCAGCACGGTGCGCGGCGGCTTCCCGCCCTTCCTCGGTCCCTATGCCGCTGCCAAGGCCGCGATGGATTCGATGGCGGTCACGATGTCCTACGAGCTCGCCCGCTTCGGCATCGAGACCTCCATCGTCGTGCCAGGCGCCTTCACCAAAGGCACGGACCACTTCCCCAGCGCCGGCAGGCCCGCCGATGAAGCGACGACAGCCGCCTACGCCCGCTACGACGGCGTGATGGACAAAGTCGGCGAGCGCCTCTCGGCCCTCAGCCCCGAGCACGCCGACCCGCAGGCCGTGGCCGACGACATCACCCGCATCGTCGGCCTGCCCGCCGGCACGCGGCCCTTCCGCTCGGTCACCGACTTCATCGACGATGGTGCCGCTGAAGTCACGGTGGTGGCCGAACGTGTGCGCGAGGAATTCGCCCGGCGCATAGGCATCGCCGACATGCTCAAGCCGACGGTGCACCGCACGGCTTGAGCGCCCACTTCTTGCTCCCTCCCCCGCTGGGGGAGGGCTGGGGTAGGGGCCAACCGGCCTTTGAATAGGTGCAGCGAATATCAGGCGCCGACAGCCCCCATCCCTGCCTTCCCCCAGCGGGGGAAGGAGCAAGACCACACCTCCCGATTGTTAATTCAGATATCCCAACGCCCAGGAGGCACCATGCAACCCATCACCATCTTCACTCTCGTCCGCATCCTCATGGCCCTGGCCTTTATCGGCCCAGGCGCTTCGCACTTCATTGAATCGGCCCGGCAACGCAACTACACCGCAGCGGCGATAGGCGCAATCGAGGTCGCCGCCGGCCTGGCGCTCGCCTTCGGCTGGCAGGTGCGCTGGTTCGCGTTGGCCGCCGCGGCCTTTTTGCTGGCCGACGCTTTCATCGCCCACAACTTCTGGACGGCCACGCCGCAAGCGCTGCGCAACCAGGTCCTGCATTTCTTCAAGAACCTCGCGCTGGCCGGCGGCTTTGTGCTGCTGGCCCTGATGCCGCAAGGCCGCTAGGAAACCGTTTTGGCCCACTCGCGTGGCGAGGTCCCCGTCTTCTGCACAAACAGGCGCGACAGCGCCGAAGCATTGGCATAACCCAGTTGTGCAGCGATCGCCTTGAGGGATTGGCCGCCGCGCAATTCGGCCTGGGCAATTGCCAGCCGCCATGTGGCCAGGTAGTCCGCCGGTGTTTGCCCCACCTTCTGCTTGAACAGCAGCGCGAAGGCGCTGCGCGACATGCCGGCGGCTTGCGCCAGCAGCTCCAGGCTCCAGGCCTCGCCGGGCTTTTCATGCACCGCGACCAGCGCGCGCGCCAGGCGCGGTTCGGCCAGGCCCGCCAGCAGGCCCTCGGGCGCGCCGCCTTCGGGCGGGTTGTCCAGCAGCCAGCGCAGCAACTGCAGCAGCAGCACTTCGAACAGCCGGTCGGCCAGCAGGCGCTGGCCGCAGCGCACCTGCTCGGTCTCGGCAAACAGCAGCGCCAGCGTGTGCTCCAGCCCTTGCACGCGCGCCAGCGGCAGCACCACCAGCGCCGGCAAGGCACGCGCCAGCGGGTGGCCGGCGCCGCCGTCAAAAGCCAGCGTCGCGCAGCTGAAGTCGGCGCCTTCCACCGGCGCATTGTGAAAGTCGTGCGCCAAAGGCCTTGGGTAAAACACCAGGCTGGGCTCGTTCACCTCCACGCGGCGCGGCGCACCTGTGCCCGCGCGGTGCGTCACCACCATGGTCCCGCGTCGCATCACATGCAAAAACCCCAGCCCGGCCTCGGGCGTGAAGTGGGTGACGCCGCACAGCGGCCCGTTGTGGAACATATGGGCCCGCACGCGAAAGCGGTCCATCAGCGCGGAAAGCCGGTCCAGTCCTTGGTTCGTGGGGAGGCTTGTGTTGGACATGTCTGGATGATAAGGATGATTTGATGGATGAATTGATCCAATCCGTCCAGATTGTCACGGGAAACTGCATCCCGTGCAGCGAGGGGGCCTCAAGCCCCTGGCCGCACGAAATGTTCAGTTTTCCCTTTCAACTTTCCAAGGACTCCACCATGTCACGCATCCCATTGATAGACCGTAGCGCCACCACCGCAGACCGCAAGGCCTTGCTCGACCAGGTCCACCAGGCCTTCGGCGCCACGCCCAATATGTTCAAGGCCGTTGCCAATTCGCCGGCCGCGCTCCAAAGCATGTGGGGCTTCTTCGGCGCCCTGGGCGGCGGCACCCTTGGCGCCAAACTCGGCGAGCAGATCGCCGTCGCGGTCGCCGACCGCAACGCCTGCGAATACTGCCTGGCCGCCCACACCGCGTTGGGCCGCAAGGCCGGCGTCAGCGCCGAGGGCATGGCTGCCGCGCAGCGCGGTGAATCCGCCGACCCGGCCACCGCTGCGGCGCTCGCATTTGCGCTCAAGCTCGTGAACGAACGCGGCAATGTGTCCGAGGCCGACGTGCAGGCCCTTCGCAAGGCCGGCTTCAGCGATGAGCAGGTGGTCGAGATCCTCGCGCATGTGGCGCTCAACCTCTTCACCAACTACGTCAACGTGGCGTTCGCGGTGCCCGTCGATTTCGCGCCCGTCAAGCTAAGCCGCGCGGCCGCCTGAGGCTGCACCGCTACTGCGGGTACAGCTTCGCCCCCGCCGCGAACTCCGCCTTGAACACCTCCGCCACCCAGTCGGCAAAGGCCCTGACCTTGGCCGTCAGGTGGCGGTTGCGCGGGTACATCACCACCATGGGCAGGTCTTCGGGTTGCCAGTCGGGCAGCACGCGCACCAGCGCGCCGCTCTCCAGCAGCGCGCAGGTGCGCCGGGTCAGCGGTGGCT
The DNA here is from genome assembly GCF_056406895.1 of Polaromonas sp. P1_A2. Classification (NCBI taxonomy): domain Bacteria; kingdom Pseudomonadati; phylum Pseudomonadota; class Betaproteobacteria; order Burkholderiales; family Comamonadaceae; genus Polaromonas; species Polaromonas sp. P1_A2. Next base: position 345,457 of record NZ_JBFTZI010000004.1, read on the forward strand.
GCGACAGGCCCAGGCCAGCCAGCACCGCGCTCATGTGGCTGTCGGCGTCGTTGCAGGTCACCCAGTGCGGGCGGTTGATCTGCCGCGTCTCGCCGCCTTTTGAAAATTCAAACGGAAAAATCCTGCCTGTCTTGGCCGAGTGGAAGTTCACGAAGCGGTGCTGCTCCAGGTCCTCCAGGGTTTTCGGCGTGCCGTACTGGGCCAGGTAGGAGGGCGCGGCGCAGGTCACCACCTTGAGCCGGCCCAGCGGCCGCGCCACCAGGGTCTCGTCGTGCAGCAGGCCGCCGCGAATCACGCAGTCCACGCCCTCGGCCACCAGGTCCACCGGCCTGTCGCTGCTGCCCAGCTCCAGCACCATGTCCGGGTAGCGCTTGAAGAATTCCGGCAACGCCGGCGAGACCACATGCCGGCCCACGGCGGCCGGCACGTCCACGCGCAGCCGCCCGGCCGGCGTGGCCACGGAGCGGCGCAGCGCGCCCTCGAGCTCGCCCATGTCCTGCAGCATGGCCAGTGCGCGCTGGTGGTACAGCGCGCCGTCGTCCGTCAGGCTCAGCCGGCGTGTGGTGCGGTTCAGCAGGCGCACGCCCAGGTGCGCCTCGAGTTCCTGCACCGTCGTTGTCACGCGCGCCTTGGGCATGTGCAGCGCCGTGGCCGCCGCGGTAAAGCTACCCAGCTCGACCACGCGGTTAAACACTTCCATCGCTTTGTAGCGGTCAACACTCATGAATTCAGCCTTATTGTTCTTGAATCAGGTAACAGTTATTTTGATGAATGGCAGTTTATTCCGGTAATTGAAATCAATATAGTCCTTCTACCGAACATCCATTCACTGACTCCGAATTCACCGAAAGGCTCCCATGAACACCACCACCCTTGCCCAAACCCGTCTGGGCGCCAAAGGCCCGCAATCCGTTTCCACCATTGGCCTGGGCGCCATGGGCATGTCCGGCATGTACGGCGCCAGTGACGAGGCGCAGAGCATCGCCACCGTCCATGCCGCGCTCGACGCCGGCATCAACCTCATAGACACCGGCGACTTCTACGGCATGGGCCACAACGAGATGTTGCTGGGCCGCGCGCTCAAAGGCCGGCGCGATGAGGCGCTGGTCTCCGTCAAGTTCGGCGCGATGCGCGACCCCAGCGCCGGCTGGATAGGCATGGACGGTCGGCCCGCCGCCGTCAAGAACTTCCTGGCCTACAGCCTGCAGCGCCTGGGCACCGGCCACATCGACATCTACCGCATCGCGCGTCTCGACCCGAATGTGCCGATTGAAGACACGATTGGCGCCATCGCCGACATGGTCAAAGCCGGTTTTGTGCGCCACATCGGCCTGAGCGAAGTCGGCGCCGACACCATCCAAAAAGCGCACGCCGTGCACCCGATCACGGATCTGCAGATCGAGTACTCGCTGATCAGCCGCGGGCCCGAGGCCGAAATCTTTCCGGTGCTCAGGCAGCTGGGCATAGGCGTGACCGCCTACGGTGTGCTCTCACGCGGCCTGCTGTCAGGCTCCAAACCCACAGGGCCGAATGACTTTCGCGCCCACCTGCCGCGCTTCACCGGCGACAACGCCGCCAAAAACCAGCAGCTGGTCGATGTGCTGCAGCAACTCGCCGCCGGCCTGGGCGCCACGGCCTCGCAGGTCGCGATTGCCTGGGTGCTGGCGCGCGGCAAGGCCCTGGGCGTGGACATGGTGGCGCTGGTCGGCTCGCGCACCTTGAAGCAGCTGGACGAATCGCTGGGTGCGCTCAAGCTCACGCTGGGCAGCGAAGACCTTAAGCGCATTGAAGCCGCGCTGCCCGCCGATGCCGTGGCCGGCACGCGGTATGGCGCCGAGCAGATGGCGCATCTGGACAGCGAGAAGTAAAGTGCCCGGAATACGGCTCAAAATTTGAGCCGTATTTCATTCAATGCGGCTCACATCCGCGTTTTCGGAGCGGCGGTGAGGCCACTCAGCCCGCGCGCCCACCCGTAAAACGCTTGCGGTAGTCATTCGGGCTCACGCCCAGCCGCCGCGTGAAGGCGCGCCGAAAGCCGTCGGCATTGGCATAACCCAGCGTGTCGGCCAGCTTCTTGATCGGCACCTCGGAGGCTTCCACCTGCCGCCGCGCTTCGTCTATACGCGCCGCCTCCACAAAGCTGGCCGGCGTCAGCCCGGTGGCCGCGCGGAACACTCGCGCGAAGTTGCGCTCGCTCATCGCGGCGCGCCGGCACAGCGCCGGCACCGAGAGATCCTCGCCCAGGTGCGCCAGCACATAGTCCTGGATCTCGCGCACCACCGACTTGTCGGCCGTCTGCGCCGCCAGGTGGGCGCTGAACTGCGACTGCCCGCCCGGCCGCTTGAGGAACATCACCATCTTGCGCGCCACCTTCAGGGCAATGTCGCGCCCGTGGTCTTCCTCCACCAGGTGCAGCGCCAGGTCCATGCCCGCCGTCACGCCGGCCGAGGTGTAGGTGTTGCCGTCCCTCACATAAATCGCATCGGCCTCCACCCGTAGCGCGGGAAAGCACGCGGCCAGCCGGTCCGTTGAATTCCAGTGCGTGGCCACGCGCTTGCCGTCCAGCAGGCCCGCCTCGGCCAGCAAAAACGCGCCCGTGCAGACCGAACCCAGGCGCCGCACCGTGCGCGCCTGCCGCACCAGCCAGGCGCTGATCTCCGGCTTGCCGGTCAGCTCCTCGGCCAGCGGGCTGCCCGCCACCAGCAAAGTGTCTATCCGGCCGCGGTAGGTCTGGATGGTGCTGTCCACCGCCATGCGCATGCCGTTGCTGCCCTTGATTTCACCGGCTTGCGTGCCTATCAGCCGCAGCCGGTAGGCGCGCGGGTCGTTCAGCTGCTGCGCGGCTTCGGCAAATACGTCTGCCGGCCCGATCACGTCGAGCAGCTGGACACGCGGCACGGCAAGTATGCAAACCTGGCGGGTGGCGGACATGGGGGCCTCTTTGGCTGGATTCGCCGCATGCGCGGTGTTGAATTCAAGTCAGCTTAGCCGAAAATTACCTGAACGACAAATTCAGCCAAAGACACTTCCATGAACACCCTCGTCGCCCCCACCGCCGCCGGCCCGGCTCCCGCCACCGGCGCCTATTCCATACGCCAGCTGCCCATCAACCTCTACGGCGCCGTCATGGGCCTGGCCGGCATGGCCCTGGCCTGGCGGCTCGCGGTACCGGCCTTTGGCGCGCCTGTTGTGGTCGGCGAGGCCATGGGTTTTTTCGCGCTGACCGTTTTCGTTGCGCACTCTGCCGGCTACCTCGCGAAGCTCGCGCTGCACCCGGCCGCCGTGCGCGAGGAATTCAGCGACCCGGTCTCCGGCAACTTCTTCGGCCAGCTCGCCATCTCGCTGCTGCTGCTGTCCTCAGTGCTCATGCCCTACGGCCAGGCGTTCGCGCAGGCGCTGTGGACGGTGGGCGTGGCCGTCACCCTGGCGCTTGCATGGCTGGTCGGCAGCCGCCTGCTCAAGGGCAAGCTGGCCCCCGGCCACATGCTGCCGGTGTGGATCATCCCCGGCGTCGGCGTGCTCGACATAGGCGTGACCGGCGGCCATATGCCCATGGCCTGGGCCGCTGAAATCAATTTGGGGGCCATGGCCGTCGGCGCCATGCTCGCGCTGGTGCTGTGGACGCTGATCATCCACCGCCTGGCCCACGGCGATCCCCTGCCCGCGCGCATGCGGCCCTCGCTGATGATTTTGATGGCGCCCTTTGCCGTCGGCTTCCTGGCCTGGGTCCATGTCTTCGGCCAGGTCGACCGCTTCGCGGGCGCGCTGTTTTATTTCGGCTTGTTTGTGTTTGCCGTGGTTGCGCCCAAGGTGTTTCGCCGCGATGTGCGCTTCTCGCCGGGCTCCTGGGCCGTGAGCTTCCCCATGGCTGCGCTGGCCAGCGCCGCCATCGTCTATGCCCAGGCCCAGGGCGGCGCGCTGCTGCACGGGCTGGCCGGCCTGCTGCTGGGGGTGCTGACGCTGGTGCTGGCGGTGCTCACCGTGCGCACCCTGCACTGGGTGTTCAGCGGCAAGCTGTTTGCTGTTTGACGTTGCCTCAGATCACGTTCTTCTCGATCAAGGCCTCACCGCTCACCAGCCGCCCGGCCGCCAGCGGCGACAAATCCAGGCTGGTGTAAGCCCCCTCGCAGATCCACTCCGCCAGGCCCCGCCCCACGGCCGGCGACTGCTGCAGGCCGTGGCCGCTGAAGCCGTTGGCCAGCAGCAGGTTGGGCAAGGCCGGGTGCGGGCCCAGCAGCGCGTTGTGGTCCAGCGTGTTGTATTCGTAATAGCCGGCCCAGGCGCGCTGCAGGCGCAGCGCCTCAAAACCCGGCACGCGGTGCGCGAGCGTCAGCCAGGCCTGGTCGAAGAGTTCGTGGTCCACGTCCAGCGGTGCATCGTTGTCGTCATTGCCTTCGGCGGGGGGCAATCCGCAAATCCAGATATCACCCTCGGGCCGGAACCACAGGCCGCTGGTGTCTATCACCAGCGGGCAGTCGGGCGTCTTCGCGGGGCTGGCAAAGGCATACACACAGCGCCTGCGCCCATACACCGGCAGGTCCAGCCCCGTGCCTGCCATCAGCGGCCGCGCCCAGGCGCCCGCCGCGTTCACTGCCCAGTCGCAAGGCAGCTGCGCGCCGCCCTGCAGCGCCACCGCCGTCACGCGGCCCGCGCTGTGCACAAAGCCCGTGGCCTCGGCCTTCACATACTGCACGCCCAGGCTGCGCGCTTTTTGTTTAAAGGCCATCAGCAGGCCGTAGCCGTCAAACCAGCCCTCGCCCGCCAGGCCCAAAGAACCCAGCGCGAGGTCGTCCGCATTGAGCCAGGGAAAGCGCTGCCGCAATTGCGCGGGCTCCAGCAGCGCGACCTCCACGCCCATGGCGCGCTGCGTCGCATGGTTCTCGCGCAAGGTGGCCGCGCCGGCATCGGTTGCCAGATAAAGATAGCCGCGCTCGGCCAAACCGATCTCGGGCACGCTGCCGTCGACGGCCAGGTGCTGGTGGATGTTGCGAAGAAACTGTATGCCGAACTGCGAGACCGCGATGTTCACCGGCTGCGAGAACTGCTGGCGTATCGAGCTGGCCGACAGCGCCGACGAAGCCTGCGCATAAGTCGGGTCGCGCTCTATCACCGTGACCTCGCCGGCAAAGCGCGGATGGCTTGCAAGAAAGTAGGCGATCGCACTGCCGATCACGCCGCCGCCCGCGATGACGATTTTTTGGGAGGGTGTTGTGTTGCGCATGCCGTTCGCTTTTGTCCTGCAGTCTCGATGCGCCACATCCTACATGGCGGCCATGCTGCCCACGCATTTGTCGCCGCACAGCGACAAAAGAGGTTAAGCGCAAGCCCTCAAGTGCAACGGTGTGTGTGCGGGGTCAACAGCGCGCGGCGCCATGCCGTTGAACACGAGGCTACGTGATATCAACGATTCAACCTTCCATATCCAAAGGACTCTCTCTCATGAACAAACTGCTCGCTACCCTGATTGCCACCCTGTTCGTTGGCATCGCTTCCGCACAAACCCCTGCACCCACCGCACCGGCCGCTTCGGCCGCAACCAAAGCTGAAGTCAAGGCGGAAGCCAAGGCCGACAAAGCTGTCGCCGGTGCCGTGAAGAGCGAAGCCAAGGTCGATGCCAAGGCAGACGCCAAGGTCGCCAAGGCCGAAGCCGCAGCCGCCGCAAAAACCGCCAAGGCCGATGCCAAGGCTGCCAAGGTGAAAGCCAAGGCCGAAGCCAAAGCTGCCAAGGCCGACGCTGACGACCAGGCCAAGGCCAACGCCAAGGCTGAAAAGACCGGCATCAAGGCAGACGCCAAAGCCGCTTCCACCAAGGTTGACGCCAACGCCAAGGTCGACTCGCTGAAAGTGGAAACCGGCGCCGACAAGGCCAAGGCCAAGCTCGACACCAATGCTGTCAAGGCCGAAGCCAAGACCGACGTGAAAGCCGCCGCAAGCAAGTAAGCAAGCGCGCAAAAAAAGGGGCAGCTGTTTCAGCTGCCCCTTTTTGTTTTTCCGCCTGGCCTGTCGCGGCTCAGCCCTTCTCCAGCTCCTGCTTCGCATGGCCCGCGCCCGGCCCCGTGGGCGCGAGCTCCAGGTAGGCGCGAAAGGCTTTTTTCGCCTTCTCGCCGTCGCCCGCCTTCGCATGGGCATCGCCCAGGTTCAGGTAGGCAATCGCGCGTGATGGGTCCATCTTCACCGTGTTCTCAAACCAGCGCGCCGCTTCCTTGAACTTGTCCTGCTTGAAGTAGACAAAGCCCAGGTTGTTCGCGGCCAGCGCAAAATCCGGCCGCAGCTTCAGCGCCTCGGTGAACTGCGCTTCCGCCTCGGCGTAATTTTTTTCCTTGTAGAGCTGCAGGCCGCGGTCGTTGGCGCGCTGCGCCAGCTGGCGCGCCGAACTCGGCACGGCCAGCGGCGTGACGATCTTCTGCTCGCCGCCCTGCAAATCCTTCACCACCACCGTGGCCGATACCGGCAGCGCGGCGGGGCTGTCGGCAGCGGCGGGCGCGGCAGCGGGTGTGGGCGCCGGCGGCCGTGTGGCATCCAGCTTGCTGTTCAGCGCGATCGCGTCCCCCGACAACTGGCTGGTCTGCGCGCTCAAAAACTCCGCCTCCACCGGCAGCGCGAACACAAAGTCGCCGCCTTCCGAACCCGGCAGGCTACCGAAGGCCGGCGTCTGGCGCGACACGGCCGACACCGCCGGCGCCACATACGCGGCCAGCTCGGTCGCGGTGATCAGGCCGTCGCCGTTGAGGTCGGCCTTGCCGGCCATGGCCTGCAGCAGCGTCCAGGTAAACACCGAATGCCCGTTGGGCCCGCCGTCGGCCACCAGCTGGTCGGCGCCGCCGGCCGTCAGCATCTGCCGGCCCAGGCGCTTGGCGTTGTCCCGCAAGAAGTTGCCGCTGCCCGCGCCGCGCGTCAGCCCCAGGCCGCTGTAGCAGGCGTCCATCACAAACAGCACATGTTTGGCCGTCACGCTTTCGGCGATGTTCTGCAGCTCTGTCATGGGCACCGCGTCGGTCGCGATCTTGTTCGGGTCCGAATCGGCCGGGATGATGTAGCCCAGGTCGCGGCCCGAGCTCAGCTGGCGCGTCGCGCCGTGGCCCGCGAAGAACACAAACAGCCTGTCGTTCTTTTTCATGCCGCTGCGCGCCAGCTTGTCGTTAAAGGCCGCGAGTATGCCGGCGCGCGTCGCCTCGCGGTTTTCCAGCGACAGCACATGCTCGGCGCTGAAGCCGAAGCGCTGCACCAGCGTCTCGCGGATGGCCCGGGCGTCGCGCACCGCGTACTGCAGCTTGGGCCAGTGGGCATAGTCGTCAATGCCTATCACCACGGCCCATGAGTCGCTGTAGCCCGGGTTGGCCGCCACCGGGGCGGGCGCCGCCGCCGCGCCCTTGGCGATGCTGAAGCCGCTGCCGTCCCAGTTCGCGAACTGGTAGCCCTCGGCCACCAGCCGGTCCAGGATGGCCGGCAGGGCTTTGACCGTGCGCTCGTGAATGTCGTGAAACAGGATGATGCCGCGGCCTTCCTTCTCCACCGTGCGCAGCACGCGCTCCACAATCGAGCTGGGCACCGGGTCGGCCCAGTCCAGCGAATCAATGTTCCACATCACCGAGCGCAGCTGCGCGCCCGACAGCAGGTCCAGGCCCTCGTCATTGCGCGCGCCATACGGAAAGCGAAACAGCGGCGAACGCCGCGCATCCACCGCCTTGAGCAGTTCGTCGGTGCCCAGCACCTCCGACTTGAGCCCGTCGCCCTTGAGTTTGGAAAGCTGCGCATGCGTCATGCTGTGGTTGGCCAGCGTGTGGCCCGCTTCCAGCAGCTTGCGGCTCACCTCGGCGCGCGGGCCGAGCTTGGTCTTGCCGTCGGCCCCTACCGTGCCCAGGTTGCTGCCCACCTGGAAGAAGATGGCCGGCGCGCCATACTGCTTGAGAATCGCCGCGATCTCCGCCGTGTACACGCCGTGCGGGCCGTCGTCAAAGGTCAGCACCACGGTCTTGGGCGGCAGGCTGTAGCCGAACACTTCGCCCTCTTCCTCGCCCTTGGCCTTGCGCGTGGGCGCCTTGGGTGCGGGGTAGGGCATCACCACACCGAAGTCTTTCAAAATCTGCGCGCGCGTGTACAGCTTCTTGAGGCTGGCCAGATAGTCCTCCCAGCGCTCACGCTTCAGGTCAATCGCGCGCGGCTCAAAGCGGCCGAAGACCAGGCGTATTTCTTTTTCGTAATTGCGCTCTATCTCCTGCAGCGCGTCCAGGTCCTCGCCTATGCGCTTGTGCAGCTTGATCGCCGGCAGTGAAGAGTCCGCCGCCACCGCGGCCTGCAGGCTGCGCAGCAGTTCGCGAAACGCCAGGCGGTCCGCGTCGAACAGGGACTTGTCGCTCTCGATGTAATCCAGCAGCCCGGCCATCGCGTCAAAGCGCTGCGCGTTACCCGAAGCCGCCAGCGCCGCCATCTGCGCCTCCAGAGCGGCCACACGCTCACGGTTTTCATGGAACAGGCCCTGGCCCACCTGGTTGGCCATGGCGCGCTCGTTCGTGCCCAGGCTTTTTTCATCGGCAAACAGCACAATGATTTTGCGGTAGCCGGCCAGCACCTCCTGCATGCCCGCGAGGATTTTGCTGGTATCCGGCGGCGCGGTGACTGCAGTCGCCACGGCCGCCGCCGTCGCCTTGTCCTGCTTGCCGCGCCAGGCCCGGCTGTCCACGCTGATCAGCACGGCCGTTGCCACCGCCAGCAGCAGCACGGCCCCCGCGGCCCCCAGGGCCAGTTTGGTGTTTCTTTTCATCATGGTTCTTGTGTTGTGGCCAGCCCGGCCGCCCGGGTCCTGCTTCACTTGCCCTCCGGCGCACCGCAGGCCTGGCCTGTGGTGCGCCCCCTCTGCGCTGGATCATAGCTTTGCGCCGCGGGCCGCCAGCCCTTTCCCAACAAGGCAAGGCGCAAGGCTACAAGGACTTCGCCAGCGACTCCATCAATGCCCTGAGCCACACCTGGGCCGGGTTGGTTTCGCTGCGCCGGTGCCAGATGAGGTCGAACGGCACTTGCGGCAGCGCGACGGGCGGCGGAAACAGCACCAGCATGCGCCGGGCCGGTGAATGCAGGGCCACCCGCTTCATGACCGTGGCGGTCATCCGGGTCTGGGCGACCACCGCCGGTATCGCGAACATCTGCGGCAGGCTCAGCGCCAGCTTGCGGCGCTTGCCGAGCTGCGCGAGCGCTTCGTCCACCAGGCCATGACGATCGCCTTCGGGCGAGGCCAGCACATGCTGCAGCGACAGAAAGGTTTTCAGGCTCATGCCGCGCCGCGCGTCGGGATGGTCGCGGCGCACGATGGTGACGAAGTCGTCGCGCAGGATGGGGCGGGTCAGTATCCGGCTTTCCGCCTGCGTGGGCGGCACGCCGACCGCCGCATCGATCAAGCCGGCGTCGAGCAGGTCGACCGCGCTGTCCCGGCTGCTGAAGCTGCGCACGCTCAGCGAGATGCCGGGCGCTTTTTTCTCCAGCGCATTCAACAGCGCGGGCAGCAGCACAAAGGCGGGGTAGTCCGACAGGCCCAGGGTGAAATCCATGGTCACCTGGGCCGGGTCGAACTCGGGCTTTTTCACCAGGGCCGCCTCCAGCCGCCGCAGCGCATCGGCCACGGGCCCGGCGAGATCCCTGGCGCGCGGCGTGGGCAGCAGGCCTTCGGCGCTGCGCAGAAACAAGGGGTCTTCAAACAGCGTGCGCAGGCGCGACAGCGCGGCGCTCATCGCCGGCTGGCTCACGCCCATGCGCACCGCGGCGCGGGTCACGTTGCGCTCCTCCACCAACGCGTCAAAAGCCGCGAGCAGGTTCAGGTCTATCCCATGAAAATCCATAAATCAAATATTCATTTATACAGATCATTTGTTGGACAGATGGTAGCGCGGTGCCCAGAATTCCGCCATTGCTTCACCACACCAACAAGGATCACTTCATGAGCCATTCCAACCCCGGCAACCCCAGCGCGCAGGACCAGGCGCGGCGCCAGTCCATAGACCTGCTGTACCGCGCGTTCAGCGACCAGAACCCCGACCTCCTGGATGACGCCGTCACCGCCGACTGGGACGACATCCCCCTGGCGCCCGGCCAGGGCCCCGGGCCTGAAGGCCTCAAGCCCATCATCCGCGGCTTCATCGAAGCGCTGCCCGACGTGCGCATCACGGCCCATGAGGTGCTGATGGACCAGGGCCGCGCCGCGGTGCGCGCCGAGATCACCGGCACCCACCGGGGGCCCCTCTTCGGCATCGCGGCCACCGGCAGGAAGGTCAGCTTTCGCATCCATGAGTTCCACGAATTCGAGGGCGAGCGCATCAAGCGGACCTGGCATATGGAGGACTGGTTCGGCCTGTTCCAGCAGCTGGGCGCCTTTCCGGCACTCGACAAGCAGGCTGGCGAGGGCACGGCATGAAAGCGCTGCGTATCCACGAATTCGGCAACCCCAGCCTGGCCGTGCTCGAAGACCTCGCGCCGGCCGAACCCGGCCCAGGCCAGGTGTCCCTGCGCATAGAGGCCGCCAGCGTGAACCCGCTGGACCTCAAGATGCTGGCCGGCCATATGCAGCAGGTGTTCCCGGTGAACCTGCCCTACACGCTGGGCACCGACCTGGCCGGTGTGGTCTTGCAGGCCGGCCCCGGCGTGGCCCGGTTCAAACCCGGCGACCGCGTGGTGGGCCGCCTGGAGCCCACAGTCGGCGGCGCGTTCGCGCAGGCGGCCGTCGTCCCCGCGCAGGCCCTGAGCCCCATGCCGGCCGACATGAGTTTCGAGCAGGCCGCCGCATTGCCGACGGCCGCGGGCACGGCCTGGCTGGCCCTGTTCGGCGCCGGCAAGCTGCAAGCCGGGCAACGCGTGCTCGTCCATGCGGCAGCGGGCGGTGTCGGCAGCTTTGCCATGCAATTTGCCAGGCAGGCCGGGGCGCATGTCATCGCCACCGCCTCGGCGCGCAACATGGGCCTGGCCGGGGAGCTGGGCGCCCACGAGGTGATCGACTACCAGCGCCAGGACTTCGCCGGCCTGCTGCGCGGGGTGGACCTGGTCCTAGACACGGTGGGCGGCGACACGCTCGAGCGTTCATGGCAGGTGCTCGCACCCCAGGGCGCGGTGGTGAGCACCGTCGACTTCGCCGTCAAGCCGCGCGGCAACCAGGCGGGCGCCTTTGTGTTCTTCCAGCACGATGCCGAGGCCCTGTCCGGGATTCTGGAGACCTTCAAGGCCAAGCAGTTGCAGATCGTGCTGGACACCATCCACCCACTCGACGACGCGCGCGCCGCCCTGGAGCAGGTGGCGGGCGGCCATGCCCGCGGCAAGGTCATCGTGCGGGCATCGCACTGAACGGCTTGTTCACCCACAACACGGAGTCAACACATGAAAAAAGCCCTCACGGCCCTTGCCTTGGCAAGCGGCCTCGCTGGCGCGGTCCAGGCCGCCGACCGCGATGTGGTCCTGGCGCTCTACAGCGACGTGCTGAGCGCCACCACCAGCCCCGACCTGCCGGCACGCATGGCCAGGGTGCTCTCGCCTGGCTGGCAAAGCATAGGCGACTACGCAAGCCCGGTGAAGACACGCGACCAGTTCCTCGCGCAGCTGCAGCGGGTGGGCGGCGCCCTCCCCAACCTGAGCTGGAAGGTCGAGGAAATCCTGCAGGCCGGCAATCGTTTTGTGGTTCGCGGCCGTGCCACCGCCACGCCTGCCGCGCCCTTCATGGGGGCGCCCTTCACGGGCCGCGGCTTCGAGATCATGGCCATCGACATCCACACGGTCGAAGACAACAAAATCGTGCTGAGCTACCACGTGGAAGACTGGCACGGGGCGCTTGAGCAGCTCCAGCGGCACTGAAGCCGCGGCCGCGCAAGGCATGGCGCACCGGCCTGGCCGGTGGCATCATCCCCTTCATGCCCGCCCCGCCCCCGCACCAATGCCGCGTCCTGGCCACGCCCTGGGACGGTGTGTATGGCACGCACATCGACAGCGCGCGCCACTACCGCCGCCATTCGCATGCCGTCTTTGGCGTGGGCTGGCTGCAGCAGGGCGCGCAAACCTCGGCCAGCGGCCGCGGCCAGGTTCAGGCCTATGCCGGCGACATCCTGATGTGCAACCCCGGCGAGGTGCATGACGGCCAGCCGCTGGGCGGGCCTTCGCGGCGCTGGCGCATGCTCTACCTCGAGCCCGCCGCCATGGCCGCCGCGCTGGGCGTGCACTATGCGGCCTCGATAGAGCTGACCCGCCCCGTCGCCCAGGATGCGCGGCTCAGGCTGGCGCTGGAGCAGCTGCTGCTGCGCCTCCAGCAATGGAGCGGCGGCAGTGCGGGCATCGATGCACTCGCCTGCGAAGAGTCGCTGGCGCGCGTCTGTGAACTGCTCACGCAGCGCCACACCCTGGCCGCTGAGCGCCCCGCCAAACCCGTCACGGCCATCGCGGCCATCAACCCGCACATCCACCAGGTGCGCGAGCGCATCGCCGCCGATCTGCTCGCGCCGCCCACCCTGGCCGAGATGGCGCACATGGCGGGCCTGAGCCGCTTCCAGCTGCTGCGGCATTTTGAAAAAGCCTTTGGCCTCACGCCCCACGCCTGGCTGCTGCAGCAGCGCGCCGAGCGCGCGCGCAGCCTGATACGCGGCGGCACCGGCCTGGCCCAGGCGGCCGCCGCCTGCGGCTTTGCCGACCAGAGCCATATGACGCGCCTCTTCACGCGCCAGTTCGGCTTCACGCCCGGCGCCTGGCAGCAAGCCACGGCACGCGCGGCCGGCGGCACGCTGCAATAACGTTCAAGACGCCGGCCCGGCGCGGGGGCAGACTGCGCGGTGTTTCTCCCCCAGACCCATGGAGCACCGCGCATGTTCTTTCGCCATTCAGACGCCCTCTGGGCCGACTACCCCAACCTGGTGCCCGGCGTGCTGCACGCCGGCGGCATCAGCGCGAATGTGGACGTCGCCCCGCAGGTCGCCCGCTTTAACGCCATCGCGCAAGCCCGGCTGGCCGCCGGCCCCGAAAGCGAGTTTCCCGAAGTGCAGGCCTGGCGGCGGGTGTTTTCCAGCATGGGCCTCAAGCCCACGCAATACCGCTGCGCCTCGGAGTCGCTGCTGCGGCGCTTTCGCAAGGAGAACACCTTGCCCCCGCTGCATCCGCTGGTCGATCTATGCAACGCTATTTCGCTGGCCTTTGCGATTCCGATTGCCGTGTTTGACATCGCCAGGGTGTCGCAACAACTTGAAGTGCGCTACGCCACAGGCGTGGAGAACTATCTGAGCTTTGGCGGGGAGATCGAACACCCGGAACCCGGCGAGGTGATATTTGCCGACGTCGCCGAACCGCTTCCCAACGCCCATGCGCGCCGCTGGACGAACCGGCAAAGCGGCCTGTCCGCCGTCAGCGTAGGCACACGCGACGTGCTCATCGTGGCCGAAGCCCTGCATGCTTCGGCGGCCGGGGACGTGGCACGCTTGCTCAATACCCTGGCGCAGGAGCTGATAGCCGCCTGGCCCACCGAGCCCAGGGCGCAGCTGCTAAGCCGGGCCTCACCGCGCTTTGAGTTTTAACTCCCTCCCCCGCTGGGGGAGGGTTGGGGTAGGGGCCAGCGGCCTTCAAGCACATGCCGGCGAAGTTTCAAACGCCGCAAGCCCCCATCCCAGCCTTCCCCCAGCGGGGGAAGGAGTCAAGGCTGCTGCTTGTTCACAAACCCAATCACCAGCCCCCTGGCCGTCACCGTGATGCTGCCCGGCTGCACGCCCATGCTGTCGGGCAGCGCCAGGTCTTGCGGCTTGAGCGTGTGCAGCACCGCGCCCTGCAGCGCCTGCTCGGCCAGCTGCGGCCCGTAGCTGGCCAGCAGCAGCGAGACCTCAGGTGGCACGCCCTCGAACTGCAGCGTGTTCACGCGCAGCTGGTGCGCGCGTATGGTCATGTCGCTGGCCTCATAACGCAGCGCGAAGTCCAGGTCAAAGGTGCCGGGGTAGGCGCGCCGCAGTGCGGGGCCGCCGGCTTCGACGGCCATCACCGCGCCCAGCCGGTTCAGCTCGGGCATCATGCGCAGCTGCGGCGCTTGCACCGTGATGTCCAGGATGCCCTCGGCGCGCTTGCGCAGCGGAAAGCGCTTGGCAACCGCGTCCTGCAGCTGGGCCGTCGTCACCGTGTAGCTGGGCTGGGCCTGCGCGCCAGACAGCGCCAGCCAGGCCGCGCCGCCTATGGCCAGGTGTGTGGTGGCGGCCAATAAGCGGCGCCGTTGCGGGGAGTGTTGTGTGTCGGGTGCTTTCATCATCCCTTCGATGCTGCACCCCATGCAGAGTTTCCGGCGTCAGCCAATGCCGCAATCGCGTGAACCTCGCGTAAAGCAGGGGCCCTTCAGCGCCCCACCACAGACCAGCCGGCCTTCTGGTTGGTCTTGTCGTTCTCGTATTCCCAGGCCGTGCCGCAGCGGTCGCATTTGTAGCGCGTGATGGTGATCAGGCCGTGGCGCCGCGTTTCATGGCGCGGGTCGCCCTGCACCAGCTCCGGGTGGCCGGGCGCCTTGCGCCAGTGGCGCTGTATGCCCGCGCAGGACTCGCAAAGTTCCATCTTCTTGAGTTCCTGTGCGCGCTGGGGGTCTTGGGTCATGGGCTGCTTTGTGGGGTCGGGGAGTCGTCGGAAAAATCGGGGCTGAGTTCCGATTGTCGCCTGTGTATTTCCCCACCGCCAGTGCGGCGACCCTGCTGCCGCAGGGGCGATCATTTGACCGGCACCCACGGCAGGCCTATTCTGGAATCGCCCAGTCACTTCATTCGGGAGACACATCATGTACAAACGAATTTTGCTGGCTTACGACGGTTCCACACCCGGCCAGAAAGCCTTGCTGGACTGCCGCGAGATCGCGCAGTGGAGCGGGGCCTCCTTGACACTGATCGCCGTGATGTCCCTGCAGCGGCGGGTCGTCGCCGCCGAAGGTGTGATCTACGAACAAAGCATCATCGAGGAAGACAAGGCCAGGTACCAGGGCATCCTCAACGACGGCCTGCGCCGGCTCATAGAAGCCGGCCATGAGGCCAAGGGCGAAGTGCTCTACGGCGAAACCGTCGATGAAATCGCGAACTACGCCAAACAGATGGACGCCGACCTGATCGTCGTCGGCCACAAACACCTCGAAGGCTGGGCCGCCCGCTGGTGGCGCGGCTCGGTCTCCAAATCACTGATCGCACATGCGCCCTGCAGTGTGCTGGTGGTGATTACCCGCTGAGCAAAGCGGCGCAAGGCGGTGCCACACCGCCAGCAGGGTTTTATGCGAGGACCCGCTTGACTTAGAGCGCGCTCGAAGTCTTACAGTCCTCACATGACCGCCTCATCGATTGATTCCCCCACTGTTTCCCTGACCATCGCCGAAGCCGCCCAGGCCTCGGGCCTCAGCGCCTACACCCTGCGCTATTACGAGCAGATAGGCCTGATCGCCCCCATAGACAGGCGCAGCGGCGCGCGCCGCTACAACGATGCCGACATGCGCTGGCTGGACTTTCTGGTGCGCCTGCGCGCCACCGGCATGTCCATGCGCGACATGCAGCGTTATGCCCAGCTGCTGCGCATAGGCAATACCTCCGCCGCCAGCACGGCCGAACGCCAGGCCCTGCTCGAGGCCCATGCCGAGCGCCTCGAGGCCGAGATACGCACCCAGCGCGAGACCCTGGCCTATATCCGCAAAAAAATCCGCCTCTATGAAGAGATGCGAGCCGAGCCCCAACCCGCCAAGCTCGCCAAGCGTGCCTGAACCCCATCCATCCAACCACTCAAAGGACACACACCATGATCAAAACCCGTACCCTGGGCCGAAACGGCCCGCAAATTTCTGCCATCGGCCTGGGCTGCATGGGCATGAGCGAGTTTTATGCGAACCGCGACGACACCGAATCCATCGCCACCCTTCACCATGCGCTGGACAAAGGCCTCAACTTCCTCGACACCTCCGACATCTACGGCCCGCACACCAACGAGCTACTGATAGGCAAAGCCATCGCCGGCCGCCGCAAGGACGTGTTTATCGCCACCAAGTTCGGCATCACCCGCGACCCGGCCAATGACGCCGTGCGCGGCGTCAACGGCCGGCCCGAGTACGTCAAGGCCGCCTGCGAGGCCAGCCTCAAGCGTCTCGGCATAGAGCAGATAGACCTGTATTACCAGCACCGCGTCGACAAAACCGTGCCGATTGAAGACACGGTAGGCGCCATGGCCGAGCTGGTGAAGGCCGGCAAGGTGCGTTACCTGGGCTTGTCCGAAGCCTCGGCCGAGACGATCACGCGCGCCTGCAAGATCCACCCGATTGCCGCGCTGCAAAGCGAATATTCGCTGTGGACACGCGACCCCGAAGCCACAGGCACCCTGGCCGCCTGCCGTGAAAACGGCGTGGCCTTTGTCGCCTACTCGCCGCTGGGCCGCGGCTTTTTGACGGGCGCCTTCAGCAAACCTGAAGACCTGCCCGCCGACGACTACCGCCGCAAGTTCTCGCCGCGCTTTGCCGAAGAAAACTTCAAGCGCAACCTCGCGCTGGTCGACGCCGTCAAAAGCCTGGCCGCCGCCAAGGGCGTCACCGCTTCGCAAATCGCGCTGGCCTGGGTGCTGGCCCAGGGCGAAGACATCATCCCGATTCCCGGCACCAAGCGCCGCAGCTATCTGGACCAGAACATTGGCGCGCTCGATGTGAAGCTGAGTGGTGCCGAGCTTGCCGAGCTGGACAAGGCTTTCCCGCCTGATGCTGCCGCCGGTCTGCGCTACCCGGCGTCGTTTCTGGGCTTGGTGAATGTCTGAAGTTAGAAACTAGAAACGGCTAGAAGCGGATCTCCACCACCGAGCCTTTGGCCACCGCCGACGAAATCGCGAGCGACCATTTGAAGCGCTCGCAAATCCGCTTCGTCAAAAACAGCCCAAGCCCCCGGCCGCCGCCGGGCTTCATGGACGTCTGCAAGGCCGCGCTATAGCTGCGCGCGGCCTCCACCGCGTCAAAGCCTTCGCCGGAGTCGCTCACCCGCAGCCTTTGCGGCGTGAGGCTGACCGTGACGTCCCCCTTCTGGGTGTTCTCGGCCGCGTTCCGCAGAAGGTTGGCAATGACGATCCTGAGCATCGCTTCCGGTGCGTTGACCGAAAGGCTCGCGCACTCCACCAGCACAAAGCGCGCGGGCTTGAAGGCCAGCAGGTGTTCATGGTCCTGCATCAGCTCCTGCAAAATCAGGTCGACCCGGGTGGTTTCCATCCTCGCGTTGCCGTCCGGCTCGCGCGACAGGTACAGCAGGGCGCCCATGGTTTCGGTCAGGTTGTCGACGGTGCCGCGAATCCGCTCCAGCGGGCCTTTCGCCTGCGCGGGCAGCGTTTGCCGGGCCAGCACGTCCACCGCGCCGCTGATCACCGCGACCGGGGTGCGGAACTCATGGCTGGCCTGGTCCAGCAGGCTGCGTTCCCGCTCGATAAAGCGCTCCACCCTTTCCAGGTGGCGATTGACTTGCACCGCGATGTCGTGCAGCTCCGCCTGCGGGTAGTCGACCGACAGCCGCTGCGAGGGCTGCTCCGGGTCCAGGGCCTCCATGCGCTGCGCCAGCGCCCTGGCCGGCTTGCGCAGGCTGCCGTGAAGCCACAGCAGCGTCGCGCCCACCAGCGCCAGGTTGACCAGCACAAAGACCAGGCCGCCTATGCCGACCTTGTTCTGCAGCTGCTCGATGTCGGTCATGTCGATGAGGGTGACCACGCGGCCGTCCGCGACCGGCGTCACCAGGGCCGCGTAGTCGTGCTCGTCAAACCGGTCCAAATCCTCTTCGCTGTAGAACCCGGCGGGCAGCGTGGCCAGGTAGGCCGGCATGTCGGCAGGCAATGCCGTGCCGTTCCTGACGTGCCATCCCCTGTAGGCGCCCTGTGTCGGCAAAGACACGGGCTGCGTGCCCTTGCTGCCGGCAATGTAATGCTCGGTGGTCGAGCGCAGTATCTGCTCCCACACCGGGTGCGTGATCATCACCTGGCCGAAGCCCACCGAGACGGTGACGCCCACAGCCAGCAGCACCCCGAACGCGACAAACAAAGCGCTGATGCGCCAGTGCAAGTCGAACATGCGTGTTTTATTCGCCATCCTGCACCCGTATGCTGTAGCCCTGCCCGAACACCGTGTGCAGGATTTTGCGGTCCCCCTCGCCATCGACTTCCTTTCGCAGCAAGTGCATGTGCGACCTCAGGATGTCCTTGTCCAGGGTCCGCTCGCCCCAGATCTGCGCTTCCAGGTGTTCGCGGCTCACGATGTGCGGCGAGCGGCGCATCAAGACCTCCAGTATCTGCCGCCGTATCGGTGACAGCGACAGCTCGCGGTCTCCCCGGGTGATCACCAGCGATTGCAGGTTGAAGCGCAGGTCACCGGCCTGCAGCACCTGCCCCGGGGCCTGCGCCGCATGGCTGCGCGTCACCAGCACCCGCAGCCGCATTTCAAGTTCAGGCAGCGCGACCGGCTTGACGAGGTAGTCGTCGGCCCCGGCCGCAAAGCCCTGCAGTTTGCTGTCCAGCTGGTCTTTCGCCGTCAGCATGATCACCGGCGTCCTCGACTTGAGTTGGTCCCGCAGCTGCGTGAGCATGGCCAGGCCGTCCATGCGCGGCATCATCCAGTCCAGCACGATCGCGTCGTAGTGGTTCGCCTGCACCATGCCCAGACCCGACTTGCCGTCGGGCGCGGCGTCGGGCTTGTGGCCGCAGGCCTCCAGGTAGTCGTAGATGTTCGCCGCCATAGGCGCGTTGTCCTCGACGATCAGGATGCTGAGCGGGCCTTCAATCATCTCCATCTCGGTCCTCAATCGGTCTTCTTTCACGGGCTGCGGCGGCGCCCGCCGGCTTCAGAATTTTCGGGAAACGCCGACAAACACGGAGGTTACGCCCTTGGCGTCCCTGTCCACCAAGGGGCTGTTGCGGATCTTGCCCGGCAGCGCGCTGTAAGACAGGCCGCCCGCCAGAATCCACTTGTCCGCGAAGGGCCGCATCACGTCCACCCCGACACGCGGAATCACCGCGCTGCCCGGCTTGTAGTTCACCACACCCCGCGCCACTTCCGCGTCCAGCGTGCCGTAGTAGTAGTTGGCCAGCTTGCTGGAGTAATGGCTGACCGCGACGTGGGGCGTGACCGTGGCCGGTCCCCACTGCAGCGGATAGCCATACTTGGCCGAGGCCTCGTAACCCTTGCTGGCGCCCGACACATCGGCCTTCAGCGCCAGCTCCACCAGGCCCATGCGGCCCTTGAAGGAGCCGGCAATCCCCAGGTCCAGGCCGTTGTCGCGGTCTTCCATCAGGCTGCGGTTGATGCCCCGGGCCGCGAGCTCGGCCACGCCGAAATCCTCTTTCTTGATGCCGCCCAGCCGGGCGCCCAGGGTGGCATCGAATGTGAAACCGTCGCGGCTGAGCAGGTGGTAACCCCCGCTGATCCCGCGCCAGAAGAACTTCTCGCCCTGGTAGCTGATTAGCGGCAGCGCGCGAAGTTTGGCGCTTTCCCCCGCGTAAATGTCGGTCCTGGCCGCTATGCCCAGCCCCAGGCCCCAGGGTGAGTCCCCGGGCTCGGGCCTGGGCTGCGCATAAACGCCCGTAGTGCCCGTCAATGCCGACAGCAACACCACAGCGGCGGGAACAACGACAACAGATTTGCGCTTCATAGGGGAACTCCTCCTGGACGGTTTCGGGAAAAAGGCCGCCGGCGGACCGCCGGGCTGCACGCACTGTGCTGCCCCGCTGTCGCGGAGATGTCGCGGCCGCGAAACACGCGTCGCGACATCCCGGCGACAGCCAGCGCCCACCATCAGCGCCTTTGCTTTCCCTTTCCTTTTTTTGAAACCGGACACACCAGCATGACAAAACGCCAAGCCCGCCCTGACGCCGCCTCTTCCGCAGCTTCCCCGGCCGCGAAACCCGCATCCCTTGCCGGTGCAGAAAGCCCGCGCCCGCTCAAGCGCGAGCCCTGCGCCCCGCCCGCCTTGCCGCTTTTTTCGATGTACTTTCTGGGCGCATGGGCCGGCAATCCCGGCGCGCTGCGCGGGCGCAAGCGATGAATGGGGGCGCGCAAAAAAAAGCCAGGCAAGCAGCCTGGCCGATCGCTTGTTTACTTGTCCGTGACGGGAAAGTAAGGCGCGCCCTGTATTGCCGTCAGTGGCAGATAAAAAGTTTTCACCGGCACCAGCGGCGGCGGTTTCACGGACGTCGCGCGTCCGGCCGCTATCTCTGCGGCTTCTTCATCGCTGGGGCGTTTGGCCTCGGCCAGCGCTGGCTGTATGCAGGCGCTGCGAATCCTTTGCAGCGCTTTTTCGGGCAGTTCCTTGCGCACGCCAAAGCGGCGGCCGTCCACATGCAGCACCTCGTCGTCTTTCAGTGTGGCAGACAGGTTCAGCGGCGGGCTGCCAAACGCGCGGTTGTAGCCCACGCGCAGCATGTTCACATCGCCACGCCGGTACTGCACCACGCGCAGCCGCTTGGGTTGGCGCATGTCATCGCCTTCCACGTCGCCCATGTAGAAGTAGCGCACCTGCGCCGCCGGCATGGGCGGCAGCTTGTAGCTTGAAGACCAGCCGTTGTGGTCGGCGTTGAACAGCGGGCGCATCGTGGTGGGCAGCGCTTCGTCGCCCGAGGTGGCAAACACCGGTGACGTCGCGTCAGAAAGCGAGCTGCCATGAAAGTCAAACGCCACGCTCGCCTTTTGCTCAGCCGCCGCACGGCCAAAGGCGGGGAAGACGGAGCCGATTTGCCGCACTTCCTCCAGGCGCACACCATGGCCCTCGGCCTTCCAGCGCCCGCCGGCCAGCATGTCCAGCGAGCCGCCCATAAAGGCAAAACAAAAGGTGTTGTCGTCCAGCAGCATCAGCTGCGCCCGCGAATCCACCGAGCCCTGGGTGTAGCCGCCCACATAGGGCTTCTCGGCCTCGGTCAGCGCCTGCGCGGCGGCCAGCGGCAGCAGGCAGAGGGTGAAAGTGGCAAGCGTGGTGTTCAGAAGCTGAAGGCGTGGGTGCATGGGCAGTCTGGTGAAGTTGGGTCAGTCAATGTATGGCAGTTGCGTTTGCCTAGAGAAGGCCAAAGCAGGCGCGGTAGCTGTCCGTGGATACCCGGTCTTGAACAAACATCAAGGCTACCGCGCTGCCGAGAAAAAGCGCAGCCCATAGCCAGCCTGTAAGAACCATGGCATTGAGCTGCGCATCCTGGAGGTGTTTATGCTCACCTCGCCACAGGTACTGCTGTAGGGCAGCGCTCTGCATGTCACCCTCCACAAACCAGAGCTTGCGCTGGGCCAGGTCCGCCCACACCTCGGGATGCTTTTGCCGCAAATGGGATGCCAGCTTTCCCTCGCGCCGCGCCCCACCGATGAAGGCACCTACCAACCCGATGATGGCCAAGGCATGCAGCAGCGCCAGTGGGCTGCACATCAGGCTGCACCTGCGGGAGGTAACAGCGTTGCCTCTGTTTGCAGCCCGCGCAAACGCTGGTGCACCGCATCTTCCAGATCCAGGGGTTGCTGCTGTTTGGCTTTTAAGTAGTGATTCGTGAAAACATCCAGATAAGCCTCCAGCGTCTCGGCCACCCGCGCCTCACCCGCCAGCGCAAAACACAAAGCCGCCACTTCCGAGGTGCAGAAATGTTCATCGCGCTGCGAGCGCCTGAGCTTGTAGCGCGACAGCTGCTCGCTCTGCAAACTCAGCACCGGCAGCTTGTCGAGGTAAGGGCTTTTGCGAAACATCTTTCGCGCCTCGGGCCAGGTCGCGTCCAGCAGCACAAACAGCGGGCGTTTGGCTTGGTGCTGGTTGTTGCTGCCATCTGCTGGAGCGATGATGGCCGGCAACTCCGTCACCACCCGCTCAGCCGCCACAAACTCACCGGGAAAGACCAAATAAGGCTGCCACTGCGGGTCCGCCAGCAAGGCCAGCAAGCCAGGCTCCACCTCGGTACGCGCCCAGCCAAAGGCAAATGTATCGGCCACCACATCGGCAATCAGCCAGCCCGTGTTGCTGGGCTTGAGCGCCTCGATATCCGCCATCACCAGGCACACACCGGCATTGACGACCGGCGTCACCGGCCGCAAGGCACACATGCAATGGCTGGGCACCAGCCGGCAACCGGCACAACGGACGTTGCGCGGCCCGCCACGGGCTAAAAAAGGTTTGGAGGCGCGCGCCAGGCGGGCTGTGCGCAGGCGGGAGACGGCGTGGGACATGGGGAAGGTTCGGGACTAAGTACAAGTAGTGACTATGAACGCCGAGGAGCCTTTAGTGGGCCCGCAAGACAATTGTGATTCCATGCCCACGGTTGTGACTAACCAGCCTTATCAACTAGGAAGCGGCAAGTCCTCAAGGGTGTTCGAGTACACGAGCGCTCCCAGAATGTGTCGCCAACTATCAGCATCGTCGCGAAGTATCTGCGCGGCGACGTCAAGTGGATTATCCGAGAACTCCTCAAACGCAGTTACTACGGTCTCGGCACGACTTAGTGCTACAGCCGCAGATCTGTGCCGAACGCCCCTTGTCATCATAGAAACGGCTATCTCGGATGGCACACCGAATCGTAGGCGTTCTATTAGGGTCTTAACGTTTTGAGATACACCGCCCTCAACCAAGTTGTCCAAAATGGCGATACCCTGTTCTAGAACGCTTATCAACGCAAATCCCATGACCTGCGTAATTGCGGTGAGCAAATCGTCAAGCTCTATTCCCAGCGATGTCGCTAGCGTCTGATAGTTCTGGCCTGCAATCCAGAAATTAATCATTTGCGCAAGGTTTGCCTTCGCTGTTTGCTGGCCTATTTCATCAGTGGACACACTGAAGGCCACACATGTCGTTACGCGAACCTCGTTATGTGTCCACGCCCAATTCAAAAGCGTTGCAAGGATGTCTGCATTTTGGGGATTTTGTGCGACCGCCCAATCATTTCGAGCCGGCAGCAGCGTCGTTTCCACAGAAGAAATATACCTAGCCTTTGCGCCCCGCATTCGTATCCACGTGAGGCGCCCACTGTCCTTTAATGCTTCTATTCTGTTAGCGCGTAGGGTGAATACGTCCTTCAAAAGTTGCCGCGCTCCTAGATCTACCCCCGTGGCTGCAAATGAAGCTTCCGCAACGGCTGCAGCAATTCCTGCCAACGTTCCCTCGCCAAGTTCTTCAGCCGCCAACTCTACGAGGACGGCGTCTACCCCATCTACTAGCGCCAGGGTTTCAGAGTCAGCATCGGGCGCTTCAAGTAGCTCCTGCGTAAGCGGAAGGTTCGAGGAATGGAGTCGCTGGCGAAGCGCCTCTAGGAATTCGCGAAGTGCACCGGTGACTGGTTCCATCTGCCCCTGAATGGCAACAGTTGCCACGGTAGGCCACTGGTCCTCGTTTGCACAAATCACAAGGCCCTTTGTTGTTGAGCCTGCCCTGCCGGCGCGCCCAACCAGATTTTTTATGTCTCTTGCTAAAAGCGTAGTTCTATGGCCCTCATGGTCCATGCGTTGCACCGAATAGAGCACCAACGTCCGAATGGGTAGATTAACGCCCTCGGCTAAGGTCGACGTACAAATTACTAGCCGGATGCCCCCTGATCTGAGGAGCTTCTCCAGAACTTCTCGTGACTCTTGCGGAAGGTCGCCATGATGAATGGTTGTGCCCACCGTCAGGAGTTTCGTTCCGATCCAGTCAACTCCAAATTCGTTCTGAAAATATTGCACAACATGAGGCAACTGCGCTGACGCAACGTACTCAGAAGGAGAGGGTAGACGCAGAGTGACGTCGAGTTGCTTTAGAAGTTCTTCACCAAGGCCCACCACACCTTGGTGCCCTTTCTTGTTCGCTGAAAAGATGGCAACCAATCCCATCGGCAACGCCTTTCTTGCGGCGGCAACAGCGCGGCTCTTGATTGAGCTAATGCCGTACGTTTTTCTTCGTCCCGTATCCGGATTGACGTATTTAAAGTCGTCTTTGTCGAGAAATCTCTCGATGTCGAACCGAGCCGGTGTGGCTAGGTGCGGGTGCATTCGAAGAGTTGCCTGTTGATTGCTCCCTGTGCCGACGGTGATTAACGATGCGAATTCAGCTATCGAAGGGCGATAGTTGCTAACAACCACCGTTTCTTCAGTCCCTCCTAACCAAGCGTTTATTTCATGAATGTTTGGGACGATGGCCGAAATAAAGATAATTTTTGGTGAGCCTCCTGAGCGTGCGCGAAGCCGCGCAATCAAGAGTTCCAATGCTATGCCTCTTTGTCCCCCGTCGAGCAAGTGCCCTTCGTCACAAATCACAAGGCTAATGCGTCTAGAGAAAGATGCGTCGGCGCCGAGAAGTCCAGATACCGATTCCGGCGTTGCCACTACTGCGCGGACGGTTGATAGTGAATGAACTTCGTCGCCTGTAGGAATCGTACCACCATAGGCTGACCGAGAAGCAATTCCCATGCGATTGAGGTTTGCAACCAAGGATCCACGAAGTTCAGAGGCCAGCGAGCGGAAGGGAACTAGAAGCAGCGCGGCGTCATTTGGATGGCTGCTTAGATGTCCAAAGAGGATCGTTTCGCAGAGGGTCGTTTTGCCTGAGCCTGTAGGCATCTGCAACGAAAATGATTCATCCGCGCGCAGTATTCCTTTCTCAATCGCTTGAATTTGAGAGGGGAAAAACTCCCAAGTCGGAGTCGCCCGGTTCAGAAAGGAGTTGATCAAGAGGTCCCAATTTCCCGGCTGACTATTCAATACAGTTCGAATATTTGTCCTGACAAAACGCGTGGTTAGTGCTTCCAGTAGTTTGCTTGGAATGAACGTAGCAGGTCCTCGTTGGAGGTTTTCGGCGGTTTGTTGAATTGCGGACTCTAGACTCCGGTTCATCGCGGGAGTGTCGTTGTTTCGGACATGGTTTAGAAGGCCCTGTGCGAATGAGCTGAGTGGCATACGCCGGAGTAGCAAGTCAAGATTTGCCAGATGGAACGGCTGTACATCGGCCGAACGGATTTGGCTTGCAACTAAATATGCGGCTGCGGGATATCCGCCAACATAGAACGAAGCAGCAGCAAACAGCAAGGCTTCGGTGTGGTCAACAGTGCCAGACCATCGGGTTGTTCGGTGAGAGATTTGGCTGGCCTGAACAATAGCGTTCGCCAAATGTGCCCACTCCTCCCCTGGCTCATCCACTGTGCGCAGTTTGTCAAAAAGCGCGCTTACCAGAGATATGTAGTAGTCGTCAAATCGATCAAAGATGTGGGCAGTATCGAGCGAGCCCTGAACGATTTTCATCTCTAGGAGGTGTGTGGAGGCATCTGCGACGCTGATCCACGAAAGCAAAGATTCTTTCATAATGACTTACACGCTCGTGCTACACGCTTCGTACACTGCGGTGTAAGTCGCGTGAAGTGTAGGGACCGCAATAACTACAAGGTCGCAATCTTGGTCGAGCGGCGTTACGATTTTTCCGATTTCTTCGTCAAGAAATTCGTCGTCTATTACCGCTACCGCGTGAAACCTCTTGGAGTAGGGAGGGTGCTCTGTGGCGTTCGAGAATCTATCGATTTGATCGACGTTAATTTCAAGGTTAGTCATTGCGCGCTCTTGAAGCCATACCAAAGTTTTTGCTAGCCTCGATACTTGATCTTTCTTGCTATCGCGCCGCGCGTCTGCGATTGGGTCGCCATTTGATCTCGTGGATTTCACTTTCACTTCAGAGCATAGAAGCACATCTGAGGCTGAAGGGGTGGGCCATTCTGGAAGGTAAAAATGAACCACGTCTGAATAGGGCGCTGCGTGGGTTCGAGTCTCCTTTAATCTCCACTTCTTCTGTCCATGTAGGTTCTCTGGTGCGTGGCTTGACCCCTGAAATAGGTAGACGAGAATTTCACCGAAGTCGCCAGCCATCACTGGGCCGGCGGGAGGTAAGACCGACTCAAGGATTGTTTTGGGTGGTCGTTCTCGCAATTCGGCCATTTCGGCAATTGTTCTGTCCGAGATGTACGCTCTTCTAAAAGCTATTGCCAAATCATTCGGCCATGTAGCCGAGATATTCGCTTGCACCCTGATCAGTGCATATGGGCGCCCCGGCGTCGTTGGGAACCAAGTTACTGCCGTAGCCGGTTCAATTCCCATCTCTTGCATCGCGACTATCCTCCTGGGTCCGGTTGTCGAGTACACCCTAACACTTTGTGACAATCATCATGGACCTGAACCTGCGTCATAGCTAGGGTGCTTTTGCGGTCCAGAGGGCCAGCACGCGTCATTTCATGGGTGAATATTCACCAAGCTGCCACCTCCAGTACGACTTCTCCGCTTTCCCCCTCCTCCCTTGTCCTACGCCACGGCCCGTGCCCCCGGCTTACGGTGCTCCTTTTAAGGGGACAAGCCATGAGCCAGCACCAGGACTTCCAATCCTTTATGAGGGCGCGCCAGCATGCCGCGAGCGCGTATGTCAGCGGCAATGCCGCGCCGCTTGCGCGTGTGGTGGCGCATGCGTCGCCGGCCACGTTTATGGGGCCGGGTGGCGGTACCGTGCAGGGCGCGGACGCGGTGTGGTCGCGTTATGAGCACGATGCCCAGCTGTTTGAGCCGGGCAGTACGACCGAGTTTGAAATCCTGGACATGGCGGCGGGTGACACCGTCGCCTACTGGACGGGCTACCAGAAAGCGCAGGCCCATATGAAGGGCCAGGCGAAAACCATTCCCATGACCTTGCGCGTGACCGAGGTGTTTCGGCTGGAGGGTGATGCCTGGAAGCTGGTGCACAGGCATGCGGACCCGCTGGCTGAGCCTGGGGCCAAGAAGCCTTAGCCTGTAGAACTCCTTCCCCCGCTGGGGGAAGGTAGGGATGGGGGCCGGCGGCGGCTGGTGTTTCGCTGCGTCTGTTTAAAGGCCGCTGGCCCCCACCCCAACCCTCCCCCAGTGGGGGAGGGAGTCAATCGGGGGAGCGGGGACAGGGCGAGCGCCGCGCCCCTTTCTTTCCGCTTAAGCCACCTTGACGTTAATCCGCCGCGGCTGCGCGTGCGCGGCCTTGGGGATGCGCAGCTTGAGTACGCCCTGGGCCAGTTCGGCCGTGACGTTCTCGGTGTCCAGCTCCTTGCTGAGGCTGAAGACGCGGTGAAAACGTCCCAGGCCCACCTCGGTGTGGCTGGACTGCAGGCCTTCGGGCGCGGCCAGGGCGGAGTCGGCCTCAATGGTCAGGGTGTCGGCCTCGACCTGCAGCTTGAGGTTCTCCCTGGGCACGCCGGGAAGGTCGGCATACAGGGTGATGCCGGTGCTGTCTTCGATGACGTCGACGGGCGGCGTGAGCGTGGCGTTGGCATAACGCGCCGGCTGCCGGCCTTGCTGCCGTGTGAGCTCGCTGGACGGGTCGCCGTGTTGCATGGCTGCGTTGCCGTTGCCGCTGCTGGCGGGGTTGGTGGTGTTGGTCGTGGGTTGGGTGGATTTGCTGCCGAACATGGTTGGCCTCCTTTCCTTGTTTGCCAATCTGTGTGCCTTTAGTGGATGGTGATGCGGCGCGGTTGTGCGGCCGCGCGGCGCCGGATGCTGATGTGGACCAGGCCGTCCTTGAAGCTGGCCTCGACGGCGTCGGGGTCGGCGTCTTCGGGCAGGCTGACCACGCGGCGGAAGCTGCCGGCAAAACGCTCGTTGATGTGCAGCGTGGACTGCGCGCCGGCCTGGGCCTGGGGCAGCTCGGACTTGCGCTCGCCGGCGATGGTGAGCATGCCGCGCTCTAAATCAATCTCCAGGGTTTTGGGGTCTACGCCGGGGGCGAAGGCATAGACCTCGACGGTCTGCGGCGTGCCGCCTATGTTGAGGGCGGGAAAGCCGCCGCGGCCGAAGCCGCGTATGTTGGGAGACAGCTCAAGCGCCTGCTGAATCTCGCGTTGCAGGCGGTCCATCTCCCCGAACATGTCGTAGGGAAACAGGGATCGAAACATGGCGATTACCTCCATTCAGGTTGAACATGGTCATGAATGGCGCCGGACCGGCGGCTCGGCGCCCGGATGGAGGAATTAGGAATTCGCCCGCGAATTTCAAGAGGGGCAAAAGCGCGTTTGCGTTTGCTGGTGCGTTTGCTGGTTGTTGCGGCGGTTTGTTGCGGGTGTGCGGCGGATTTTTTAAGACTTTTTTCGCAAATCGCCGCGCCCCTTGGGCGGCCGCTTGCCCCACCCTGGCCCTTTCCCGGAGGAAGAGGGCGCCAGACCGGGGAGGTGCAGGGACAGGCCCCGCACGCCCGGACTGCGCGTGCGGGCTGTCGTGCGGGCTACTTCCTGGCCACCACCATGCGGTAAACCAGCAGCAGCACGATGGCGCCCAGCACGCCGGCGATAAAACCCGCCGTCTCGCCGTTCTGGTACCAGCCCATGGCCGCGCCTACATAGGTGGCGATGAAGGAGCCGGCAATACCGATGAGCACGGTGATGATGAAGCCGCCGGGGTCGCGGCCTGGCATCAGGAACTTGGCGACAAGGCCGATCAGAAAGCCGATAAGAATGGTCCAGAGTATGGTCATGTTGTTCTCTCCTGGTGATGGATGTTGCGGGGGCGCTTGCCTGCCGGGCGGCCCTTGCGGCCGGCCCCGTGCCTGCCCCTGATAGCGTGGCGGGCACCTGTGCTGCGGCCTATCGGCGGGAAATCCGCGCAGGTGTAGGAGAAGGCGGACGGCGGTGTTTATCCGTCTTCCCCTGGGAGAGAGGAAGAAAGACGCTTGATTAGGGCCGGCGCTCAAACGCCAGCTTGAGGCCCAGCCCGACCAGGATGGCGCCGCTGCCGCGGTAGACCCACTTGAGCACCGCGGGCCGGGTGCGCAGCCAGCCCGAGAGCCTGCCGGCGCCGTAGCCGACCGGGCCTTTGACGACAAAGGTCAGCGCGGCAAAACTCAGGCCCAGCACAAAGACGGCGAGTGTGGGGTGGCTGGCGCCGGGCATGACGAACTGCGGCAAAAAGGCGAAGTAAAAGACTGCGACCTTGGGGTTGGAGACATTGGACAGCGCGCCGTCCAGGAACAGCCGGCCCATGGAGCGCGGGGCCGCGCCTTCGACCTGCAGTGTGCTGTCCTTGCTGCGCAGCAGGCCTATGCCGATGTAGATCAGGTAAACGGCGCCCACGAGTTTGAGCGCGACAAACAGCCACTCGGACGTGCGCAAGATCGCGCCCAGGCCCAGGGTGGCCAGCACGGTGTGGCCTATAAGGCCGACGCTGACACCGGCGGCGGTGGCCACGCCGGCCGCGGAGCCCTGCGCAACGGAGCGTGACATGACGAGGACCATGTCCTGCCCGGGCGTGATGATCACGACCAGCGAGGTGAGGATAAACAGCAGCCAGGAGACTTCGGTCAACAACAACATGGCGGGGTCCTTTGGGGTGGCTATCACTATATCGCTGCTGCTTCGCTCCTTCCCCCGCTGGGGGAAGGCTGGGATGGGGGCCGGCGGTGCTTGATGTTGCGCTGCGCCTGTTTGAAGGCCGGTTGGCCCCCACCCTACCCTCCCCCAGCGGGGGAGGGAGTGAAACGGGGACTGTGCCTAAACGCCTACTTCCGGCTGATGACCACCGCGCCGCCCACGCCTTTGGCGTCGGAGTTATTGCCCCGCAGCAGGTTGTTGCTGCCTATGGTCAGCGTGTAGTTGTCGGCGTTGTAGACGCCTGTGCCCTGCAGGTAAACCGGGTTGCTGCCGTTGACGATCACGCTGTTGCCTTGCACGGTGATCGCCGCATCCTGCTGCACGCGTTTGGCGATGCCTTCGGTGTTGACAAAAGCCAGCACCAGCACGCCGCGGTAGCTGCCGCTGCCCGTGCTCTGGGTCACGCGCAGGCTGCCGTTGGCGGTGTAGCCGGTCGGCGAGACGTAGTCCACCAGCCATTCGCCCAGCATGGCGAAGCCGCCGGCGGCCGGTTTGCTGTTGTTGTTGTTATTGCTGTTGCTGCTGACTTGGGGGGTGGAGGCAGCCTCGACCGAGGTCTTGGTGGCATCGCAGCCCCAGGATCGCACCTTGCAGCTGGAGCCGCCTCTTTCGCGGCATTCAGACATGGCGCGGGCCTGGGCGTTGGAACTGTTGGCGGCCGTGCCCCAGCCATAGGCGTTGGAGCCCTTGGCCTGGTCGGCGGCATAGGCGCCGCATTGGCCGCCGCCAAAGCGCAGCACGACGGCGCAGTCGCTGCCGCATTCGCGCATGGCGCGCGCGTCGGCCTGGTCGGTGCTGGGGTGGTTAAAAGAGAAGCCGTATTTTTCGCCCTGCAGCGAATCGATGGCCAGCGAGCCCGCGGCCATGGCCTGGCCGCCCGCGAACAGCACAAACATGCCCAGCGCCAGCCTGGCGACGAGCGCCTTCAATCCCAAAGTCATCATGGTTCTTTCCCTCCAAGGAAATGGTGTTGTTGTCATTGCCGCGCGGGTGGGGCCCATGCCGGCGTTTGTAGTCCTTTAGTAGACAGGGAAATTATGAGGGAATTGGGGATTTGGAGGGTGGGGTTTTCACTCCTTCCCCCGCTGGGGGAAGGTTGGGATGGGGGCCGGCGGCGGGTGATGTTGCGCCGCGCCTGTTTGAAGGCCGTACTGGCCCCCACCCTACCCWCCCCCAGCGGGGGAGGGAAAGAAGAGGAACACTAGCCGCCAAACAGCTCCGTCATGAACTGCGTGGACTTGAGTCCCGTGCCGGTCAGCAGCACCACCGTGGTTTCATTGGCCTTGATCGCGCCCGAGGCCTGCAAGAGCTCCAGCGCCGCGGCGGCCGAGGAACTGGTGGGCTCGGCATACAGGCCCATGCCGGCCAGGCGGCGCACGGCCGCGGCGATCTGCTCTTCGCTCAGGGCCACGGTGCCGCCGGCCGATTCGCGAATCGCCTTGAGCAGCTCCAGCAGGCGTATGGGCCGCTTGATGGCCGTGCCTTCGGCGATCGTGGGCTTGACGGCGCGCTCCACGGGGCCGTCGCTGCCGGCCTTGAAGCTCGCGTCTATCGGCGAGCAATTGAGCGGCTGGGCCGCGAAGAGTTTGGGCAGCTTCTTGATCTGGCCCGAAGCCAGCAGCTCGCTGAAGCCGATATGGCAACCCAGCACATTGCTGCCGGCGCCCGCCGGGATGATGATGTTGTCGGGCGCCTTGAAGCCCAGGTCTTCCCAGAGTTCATAGGCGATGGACTTGGTGCCCTGCAAAAAGAAGGGATGCCAGTTGTGGCTGGCGTAGAAGATGTTGTCCGACTGGCGTATCGCCTCGTATTCGGATTCCTCGCGTGGGCCCTCGACCAGCTGCACCTCGGCGCCAAAAGCGCGTATCTGCGCGACCTTCGGTAGCGGCGTGTAGCTGGGCGCGAGGATCTTGACTTGGATGCCGGCCGCCGCGCCCGCGGCCGCAATCGCCGCACCGCCGTTGCCCGAGCTGTCTTCGAGGATGTGGGCTATGCCCAGCTGCTTGAGGAAGGACACCATCACACTGGCACCGCGGTCTTTAAAACTGCTGGTGGGGTTGAACCATTCGAGCTTGAACAGGGGTGAGAGCCCGCCCCAGGATTTTTCGACCAGGGGCGTGCAGCCTTCGCCCATGCTGGCGCGGCTGTCTATGGCCAGCGGCAGGGCGGCGCGGTAGCGCCAGAGCGAGCGCTCGCGCGTGTCGATGTCGTCACGGCTGATGCCGGGCAGGGCGCTCAGCATCAGCGGGTTGCCGGCGTCGGAGCGCCAGCGGCGGTCGCTGAGCGGGTAGTGTTTGCCGGTGCGGGGGTCTAGGTAGTGGGCTTGCATGGGGGCTTTCGGGGACTTCAGATGTTCGTCCAGATATTGGAAAATATATCCAATATTGGATAAATCGTCAAACCACTCTCTCCGCTCCCTCCCCCGCTGGGGGAGGGCGGGGGTGGGGGCCAGCGGCCTCCAAATCCACCCACTGCGATACGATGAGCAACCAGACAATTTGTCTGAATTCTGAAAACCACCGCCATGCCCAAAGCACCCGCCAAGCCCTCCCAGCCCGCCAGCAAGCCCAGCAACAAGCACCTGCTCGCCGAGCTGAAAAACATCGCCGAAGGCCTGGGCAAGACCTTTGCGCCCTTTTGCGAGGTGGTGGTGCACGACCTCACGCATCCCAAGAACGCCATCCTCGCGATTGAAAACAATTTAAGCGGCCGGCGCGTGGGCCAGCCCGCGACCGAGCTGGGCCTGGCGCGCATCCAGGACCCGGACTACCCGGCGGTGATCGCCAACTACGCCAACCAGTTCGCCGACGGCCGCAAGGTCAAGAGCACCTCGGTGGGCATACGCAATGAGGAAGGCGACTATGTGGCCGCCATCTGCCTCAATGTGGACCTGACCCTGTTCAACGGCTTCCAGGCCGCGATGGGCCAGTTCACCGCGATTGAAAGCAGCGCCGTGACCGAGACCCTGGACGCGGCAAACGCCGACCGCATCCAGCAGTGCATAGACGACTTCGCCGCCGCGCGCGCCACCACCGCGCGCTCGCTGCGGCCGGCGGACCGCAAGCAGCTGGTGCAGGACTTGAAGAAAGCCGGTTACCTGGAGATACGCCGCGGCGCGGAGATCGCGGCCGCGCACATGGGGGTGTCGCGGGCGACGGTGTATAGCGACGCGAAGTAAGGGCTCGGCGGCCGCTGGCCCCCACCCCACCCTCCCCCAGCGGGGGWGGGAGTAAGTCCCCTCTCCCCCTGGGAGAGGGTTAGGGTGAGGGCCGACGGCCGCACAAAGGCACAGAGGCAAAACCCTTACAAATGAATCCGCCAAAAGCGCGCAGCCAGGCGCGCTTGACCCGATGATGATGGTCGCGGCAGCAGCCGGACAACACCACGGAGGACGAGATGCAAAACACCATCACCACAGGCCTGGGCCTGCTCACGGCGGCCGCCTTGCTGGCCGGCTGCGGCAGCGGCGCGGGCGAACCCAAGAACACCAAGCCGGCCTTCCTGGGCCCCATCAGCGTCGGTGTGTACGACGGCGGCAACGACGACCTGCTGACCGCGGGCCTGGGGAAGACCGGCCTGGGCGGCGCGGCGCCGCAGCCGGCGGACCCTTTGAAGCCGACGCCGGCCGAGCTGCGGCGCATCGCGATTTACAACAACTACCGCGCCATCCTCGACATCTCGCCGGCCGGCGGCTACGGCACGCTCTACGGCCCGAATGTGGATGCGCGCGGCGTCGTCACCACCGGCGAGGGCAAGATCCCCGGCACCGAATACATCGCCTACTCGGACGACGGCAGCGGCCGCCACAACGTGACCATGATGGTGCAGGTACCGGCCAGCTTTAACCCGGCCAGCGCCTGCATCGTGACCGGCACCTCCAGCGGCTCGCGCGGCGTTTACGGCGCGATAGGCTCATCCGGCGAATGGGGTTTGAAGAACGGCTGCGCCGTGGCCTATACCGACAAGGGCACGGGCAGCGGCATGCACGACCTGCAGAACAACACCGTGCATTTGCAGAACGGCCTGCGCGCCGATGCGGTGGCGGCCGGCATCACCTCCAACTTCACGGCCGCCATCAGCCCGGCCGAGCGCGCGGCCTTCAACGCGGCCACGCCGAACCGCTTCGCCGTCAAGCATGCGCATTCGCAGCAGAACTCCGAAAAAGACTGGGGCCGCTTCACCTTGCAGGCGGTGGAGTTTGCCTACTATGTGCTCAACGAACGTTATGGCGCGCCGGCGCGCGACGGCGTGTCGCGCCTGCGCACGCTGACGCCGGCCAACACCATCGTGATCGCCTCCAGCGTGTCCAACGGCGCGGGCGCGGCGCTGGCCGCGGCCGAGCTCGACACGCGAGGATTGATCAGCGGTGTGGCGGTCGGCGAGCCGCAGGTGCAGCTGGTGCCCGACAGCCGGCTCAGCGTGCGGCGCGGCAACGTCACGCTGGCCGGCACCGGCCGGCCGCTGTACGACTACACCACGCTGGCCAACCTGTTGCAGCCCTGCGCCGCGCTGCTCTCGCCCGCGACCAATGTGTTTAACACCATCAACCCGGCGATTGCCGCGAACCGCTGCGCGGCGCTCAAGGCCCAGGGCCTTGTCAATGGCAACACCACTGCCGAGCAGGCGGCAGGCGCCATGGCGGTGCTGCAGGCCGCGGGCTGGCAGCCCGAAAGCAATGACCTGCAGGCCTCGCACTATTCATTTGCCACCTTGCCGGTGGCGCTGACCTATGCCAATGCCTATGGCCGTTTCGGCGTGCAGGACAACCTGTGCGGCTACAGCTTTGCCGCCACGGCGCCGGCCACCGCGCCCACGCCCAATGTGCCGGTGCCGGTGTCCCCCGCCGCGCTGGCGACGTCCTTCGGCACCGGCAACGGCGTGCCGCCCACGGCCGGCGTCAGCATCGTCAACAACCTGAGCGCGGGCGGCCCGCTGCTGGACGCGGCCTCGGTATCGGCCGGCAATGTGCAGGACTACAACAGCCAGGGCGCACTGTGCCTGCGCGCCCTGGTGGCCGGCAACAGCCCCGCAGGCTTGCGTGTGCGCGAAGGCATACAGCAGGTGCTGCGCACCGCCAACCTGCAAGGCAAGCCGGCCCTCATCGTGCACGGCCGCTCCGACACCCTGGTGCCGGTGGCGCTGACCTCACGGCCCTACTTCGGCCTCAACAAAATGGTCGAAGGCCAGGCCAGCAAGCTCTCCTACATCGAGGTCACCAACGCCCAGCACTTCGACGCCTTTTTGGGATTTCCGGGGTATGGCGCGCGCCTGGTGCCGCTGCACCGGTATTTCATTCAGGCGATGGACATGATGTACGCCCACCTCAAGACCGGCGCGCCGCTGCCGGGTAGTCAGGTTGTGCGGACTGTGCCGCGCGGGCAGACAGGCACTGTTGCGAATCCGATCACGCTGGCCAACGTACCGGCTATTCAGTTGGTGCCGGATGCTGGCAACCGGATCAGTTTTGCCAATAACGTTGTGACGGTTGCTGATTGAGGATTGGCTGCGCCGGCGGGGTTCTTGTTTGTTCCAACGGCGTGTCCATCTCTGAGAGTTGCTGGCCGGGGTTGCCCGGCGGCAACTCACTTTTCTTTGCTTCGCCAAAGAAAAGTAAGCAAAAGAAAGGCGACCCTGGTTGCTGCGTCCCTCCGCTTCGCTGCGGGCAACCTGCGGTGCTCGGTCCAGCCGGGGTCTGGCTAAACTCGCTGCGTTTCACTCCGCTCAGACAACRCCAGCCCTGATCCGTCTGGCCCTGCGCTCCTCGGCGCATCCACAAGGGGGTGGGAGAAAAATACCAATACAGAAAACCACAAGGACACGCCATGGCGTGTCCTTGTTTGTATTGATTTTTCTTTGGTATTTGTCTTCTGTCCCCGATCCCGATTGCCCCGTCCTGGCTGGGCCGAGCAGCGCAGACGGAGGAGGGATAAGGGCTGGCGTTGTCTGAGCGAAGCGCAGCGTAGCGAGTTTAGCCAGCCCCCCTCCGCAGTCGAGCAGCGCAGGTTGCCCGCAGCGCAGCGGAGGGACCCAGACTGCGGGTCGCCTTTTCTTTGGTGACTTTCTTTTGGCGAAGCAAAAGAAAGTTACTGGCCGCCGGGCCACTCCCGGCCAGCAGGAGTCAGAGGGGAGCGCCCCGCTGGAGCAAGACCCGGCTACTGCGTCGGGGGCAGAACCCCGTCCAAACTATCCGCGTGCCGCTGACAAAACCTCACCAGCTTCTCCACATCATGCGACTTGTCAAAAATCTCATCCGCCCCCAGCTCGCGGCAACGAATCATGAGGTTCTCCTGGTTGTGGCTGGTCAGCACCACGACCTTCTGGCTGGGTTTGCGGTGCTGGCAGTCCTTGAGCACGCCGAAGCCCGAACCCTCGGCGAGGAACAGGTCGACGATGGCCAGGTCCCAATCCTGGTGAGAGCCTAACCACTGTCGTGCGCCGGTCTCGGAATCGGCGTGGCCGACAAAGCGCAGCGGCGCGATTTCTTCCATGGCTTCCACCAAGGTATTGCGTATGTCCGGCTTGTCCTCGACAAGAAACGCGTTGATGACCATGGAGCCCCCGAAGTTAATCCATGAAGTTAGCCGCCATCCCGCGCCCTACCTGTCGTCGGGCTCCTTCGGGATGTGTAGGCTGAGTCCCACTTTAGGACAACGGCCGTCTTTTAGCCGTAACTACGGGTAACGCGGGCAATATTACCGGCCGCCATCCGCCGGCCGGTTGGCTGGCGGCGACCAGTGGCGATTTGTAAATATCAGTGGTGGTGGCCGTGCTCGCCGTGGACGTGGCGGTGGGCGATTTCCTCTTCGGAGGCGGCGCGCACGTCGGTCACCTTGAGGGTAAAACGCAGGGCCTTGCCGGCCAGCGGGTGGTTGCCGTCCAGCATGACGGTGTCGCCCTTGATCTTGGTGACGTTGAAGACATGCCGGCGGCCGTCTTCGCCGCGGCCTTCGAGCTGGCCGCCGACCTTGACCCCGGGCGGGAACTGCGTGCGCGGGATGGTCTGCACCAGGCTTTCGTCGCGCAGGCCAAAAGCGTCCTGCGGCTCCAGCGCCAGCACGGTCTGGAAGCCCGGCTCCTTGCCGTCCAGCGCTTCCTCGATCTTGGGCAGGGTGTTGCCGTAGCCGCCGTGCAGGTAAACCATGGGCGCGTTGCTTTGTTCAACCAGCTTGCCCTGGGCGTCCGCCACCTTGTAGCTAAGTGTGACGGCGGTGTCTTTTGCGATTTTCATGGTGTTTTTCCGGGTATCCGGGATGCATGTCCCGTGCATAAAAGCGCTGATTTTCGCCCAGCCGGCGCCGGCGGGCCGGACGGCACCGGATTCGGCGGCATTGGCCCCTGGCCGCGTGGGGCTTTGGGACGGCCCGGCCGGCGGGTGGCGGCCGCATCCCTAGAATCATGCAACATGATAAGTTACATGAAATCCAAAGGCCGGCTGTCAGCCGTCCTGCATGCCCTGCTGCACATGGCCCACCGCGGCGGGCCCATGACTTCGGAGGAACTCGCGGCCTGCCTGCGCACGCACGCGGTGGTGGTGCGGCGCACCATGGCCGGCCTGCGCGAGGCGGGTTTTGTGGTGTCCGAGCGCGGCCACGGCGGCGGCTGGGTGCTGGCGCGCGACCTGGCATCGGTCACCTTGCTTGATGTGCAGATGGCCGTCGGTGATGCCGGCGGCGTGGCGGATGGCGACGGCCCGCATGCCGACGGCTGCGTCATCGAGCAGTCGGTGCAGCGCGCGCTGGCCGGCAGCCTGCGCGAGGCCGAGGCCTTGCTGATGAAGCGCCTGGGCGAGGTCACGCTGGCCGACCTCTCGGCCGATTTCAACCGTGCCATGGCCGCCCATGCGGCGCGCCATCCCTCGCCGGAGGCCCCCCATGCTGCATGACGCCATCATTGTGGGCGGCAGCTTTGCCGGGCTGTCCGCCGCGCTGCAGCTGGCGCGCGCCAGGCGGCAGGTGCTGGTGATAGACGCGGGCCTGCCGCGCAACCGCTTTGCCGCCGAATCGCACGGCGTGCTGGGCCATGACGGCAAGCCGGGCGCGCAGGTCCTGGCCGAGGCCAGGCAGCAGCTGCAGGCCTACCCGACGGTGAAACTCTTCAGCGGCCGCGTGAGCCGCGTGGACAGCGGTGAGGCCGGTTTTGTGGTGGAAGCCGATGAGGGCATGCGCTGGTTCACCGGTCGCCGCCTGCTGCTGGCCACCGGCGTGGCCGACGTGCTGCCCGAGATACCCGGGCTGCAGGAACGCTGGGGCAAGACCGTGGTGCACTGCCCTTATTGCCATGGTTACGAGATTGGCGGTGGCGCGGTGGGCGTGCTGGGCGCCGGGCCCATGTCGGTGCACCAGGCGCTGCTGTTTGCCGACTGGGGCGAGGTGACGCTGTTCACGCAAGATGTGGTGCAGCTGTCGCCCGAAGACAGGGCCTCGCTGGCCGCGCGCAAGGTGAAGGTCGAGGCTTCGCCCATCACCGAATTGCAGGGTACCGCGCCCGCGCTGGACGGTGTGCTGCTGAAGGACGGCCGCCGGCTGCCGCTCAAGGCGCTGCTGGTGGGCGCCCAGGTGCGCATGGCCAGCCCGCTGGCCGCGGCGCTGGGCTGCGCCTTTGACGACACGCCCATGGGGCCCGTGGTGCGCATCGATGCCTGGGGCCAGACCAGCGTGGCCGGTGTCTATGCGGGCGGCGATATGGCCCGCGTGCCGCACAGCATCACTTTTGCCTGCGCGAGCGGCGTGGCGGCCGGCATAGGCCTGCATGCCTCGCTGGTGATGCAGGACGCGCACAGCGGCGAAACGGCCCCGGCATAGCGGGCTCGGCTAAAGTGGTTGAAAGCCGCCGCGAAGGCCCCAATTGCCTTTTTTCCGCCCCTTCTACTGCCCTGCCCCGCCATGAATCCCCTGGACACCGTCACCATTGAACTGCTGCCCGCCGGCGCCACACCGCGCCAGCTGTTTGTGCTGCTGCACGACGCGGGCGGCTCGGCCGCCGACATGCTGGAGCTGGGCAACCTGCTGGGCGGCGCTTTTCCCGAGGCCGCCGTGCTGATCCCCGAAGGCCTGACGGGCCCGCATGCCGATGCGGCCGGCGCCGCCGCGGCCGGGCTGGACGATGCGGTGGCCCTGGCCGCGCGCGTGGAGGCATTGGCCGCCTATCTGCGCGCGCAGCAGCAGCGCTTTGAGGTGCTGCAGTCGGACACCGCGCTGGCCGGCTTTGGCGCGGGCGCCAGCCTGGCGCTGGCGCTCAGCGATGCGCACGACGGCCTGGCGGGCCGCCTGCTGTCCTTTGGCGGCGGCTACCAGGTCTGGCCGGCCCGCGCGCCCGCGCTGACCACCCTGCATTTGCTGCACGGCCAGAACGACGAGATCGTGCCGCTGGCGCGCACACGCAGCGATTTTGACCACCTGATGGAGCTGGGCGCCGACGCGACCCTGGATGTGGCCCGCTCGCTGGGCCATGAGCTGCACCCGGCGCTGATGGACCAGGCGGTCACACGGCTGCAGACTTGTGTGCCGTTAAGGGCCTGGAAGGCAGTTTGAGATTTACTGGCAGGCCTGGAGTGGCTTGCCGGCCAGCTGCGGCTTGAGTGCTTCCAGCTTGGCCTTGAGCGCCGCGTCGGCGGCCGGCAGCTTGAGCAGCTGGCCGCGCGATTCGGGCCGCTCCAGCACCACCTTGGCGGTGCGCACGCCGCGCGTGGCCACCTTGGCCAGTTCGCGTTCGGCTTCCGCCTGGGACGTGTAATGGCCCAGTGACAGGCCGGGCCCCAGCGCGGGATTGACCAGGGCTTCAAAGGACACGCCCAGGCCGCGCAGCTCGCTGCGTTTTTTGTTGAGGGCGTCCTCGTTGCTGTACTTGCCCATGTAGACGATCCAGCGGCCCGGCTCCACGCCGCTTTCCAGCGTCCAGCTGCCTATGGGGAAGCTGCTTTCAAGGCCGGCGCGCAGCGCGCTGCTTTGTTCGGGGCTGAAGAGGCCGGCCTGCAGGCATTCGGGGGCGGGCTGCGCCGCGGGCGCGGGGCTGGGTTCGTTTTCGATCTGGCGTGCCTCGGCGCTTGTGAGCAGCCGCATGGCCTCGGGCCGAATCTGCTGGGCCAGGCGCTGCGGCTCGGCCTGGACGGCCGGGGCAAAACCGTAGTCGGCCAGCAGGCCGTGCGTCCAGGCGAAATAGCCGGCATTGGCCAGCAGCAGGGCCAGCACCAGCAGCCTCAGCATGGGCGCGCGCCTTGCGGGTTGTGGGCCGCCACGGGCCGCACGCTGACTTCGGAACTGGTGATTTCTTTCATGCCAGCCGCAGTATGCACCAGCAGCGCGCCGTTTTCGGCGGCGCCGTGGGCCGTGCCGGTGGTGCCGTCGGACAGCTGCACGGCCCGGCCCGCGAGCACGTCGCGCGCCGCGAAACGCGCCTGGAAGGGCGCAAAACCGAAGCGCTCAAAGGCCTGCACCGCCTGCACCAGCGGCGGGATGATGCGCAGCAGCGCGGCCGGCGCGTCGAGTTCGGGCAGCAGCTCCTGCAGGCCGCCGGGCGGGATGGCGGGCAGGGCTGCCGCCGATGCCGCGGGTGTGGCCGGATCCAGCGCCATGGCGCGGATATTGATGCCTATGCCTATGACCACATAACGGATGCCTTCCCAGCTCGCGGTCTCGACCAGGATGCCGGCCAGCTTGCGCTCGCCCTGGGGCGTGGACAGCCAGAGGTCGTTGGGCCATTTAAGGCCTATGCGCGGTTTGCCGCCCGGCGCCAGGGGCTCCAGGCTGTCGGCCACGCTGACGCCGGCCACCAGCGACAGGCCCGACCAGTCGGTGGGCGCCAGCGGCAGGCCCAGGGAGAAGGTCAGGCTGTCGCCGCGCCGGCTTTGCCACTGGCGGCCCAGGCGGCCGCGGCCGGCGGTTTGCTGCTCGGCCACCAACAGCAGCGGTTCGGGCCTGGGCTCCACGCCGGGGCTGCCGCGGAAGCGGCGCATGAGTTCGGTGTTGCTGGAGTCGATCTCGGGCAGCACCTCGACCGTGAAGCCCGGCAGCGAGGGCGCCAGGGCCTCCCAGAGGGCCTCGGCGGGCCAGCGTATGGGGTTGGGTGAGGGAGTGCTCATGAAAAGCTCAGGGGCCCGGGGATCCGGCCGGGGCCGACCTGGGAACCGGTGAGTACCGGCTCAGTCCTTCTTTTTCTTCTTGGGCTTTTTGTCGGCTTTCTTGTCAGCCTTCTTTTCCGACTTCTTCTTGTCGGCTTTGGCTTCGGCCTTTTTGTCGGCCTTCTTGGCGGACTTCTTCTTGCCCTTGGCTTTTTTCTTCTCGTCGTCCTTGGGCGCCAGCAAGGTGCCGCGGCAGTTCTTGGCGCCGCACCAGCAGGGGTATTCGGCCAGCAGTTTCTTGGTATAGGGCGCGTCGATGATCAGGCCGTAGTCATAGAACAGCTCTTCGCCGGCCTTGATGTTGCGCAGCGCCTTGATGAAGACCCGGCCATCGTTCTCATCGGCTTCGCAGTTGGGCTTGCAGCTGTGGTTGATCCAGCGCGAGGAATTGCCGCCGTGCTTG
Source organism: Polaromonas sp. P1_A2 (assembly GCF_056406895.1). Classification (NCBI taxonomy): domain Bacteria; kingdom Pseudomonadati; phylum Pseudomonadota; class Betaproteobacteria; order Burkholderiales; family Comamonadaceae; genus Polaromonas; species Polaromonas sp. P1_A2. The sequence goes on from NZ_JBFTZI010000004.1 coordinate 386,280, forward strand.
GCGTCAATCACATGGTCTTCGTCGATGTGGAAGTAGAAGGTGTGGTTCGGGTCCTTGGGGTCGTGCGGGTGGCGGCGCAGCGCTTCCTTCCAGTTGATGACCTCGCCCACGTATTCGATCAGGGTCTCGCCTTCGGCCAGGTCCTGCACGGCGAACACGCCCTTGCCGTGCACGCCGGAGCGCCGTGTCTGGATACGCCGGCCGTCGGCGGCGGGCGCCGGCGCGGGGGGCATGGAAGAAAGGGGCGCGATGGGCGCATTGGCCTGGTTTTTTGACACGGGATATTTTTTTGGTATGGTTAATTCATGCATGTGCGCGTGCGCGCGTATGCGTGCGCACCCGCGCGCGTACATGCGCGAGAAGCCGCTATTGTAGTGATGCATCGTGACGCACCCCTGGAGCCCCTCATGTTCAAGCGCCGAAACCTGTTGCAGACGACCGCCGCCCTTGTGGCCGGGCTGGGCCTGCCGGCGTGGGCCAAGGACGGGGAAAGCCCCCTGCCCAAGGTCGGCAGCAGCCTGGCTTTGCCGGCCGTGGCGCTGCTGGACGGCAGCGCCTGGAAGCCCGCCGATGTGGGCGGAAAGACGCTTGTGGTGTACTGGTGGGCCAGCTGGTGCCCTTTTTGCGCGGTGCAATCGCCCCATATAGAAGCGCTGTGGCGGGCCCAGAAGGCCAAGGGGCTGGAGGTGCTGGCGCTGTCCATCGACAAGCAGCCGGCCGCCGCCGCGGCCTATATGAAGGCCAAGGGCTACAGTTTCCCCGCCGGGATGCTGACGCCGGAAGTCGCCAAGCGCCTGCCCAAGCCGGCCGGACTGCCCGTGGTGGTGGTGCTCAAGGTGTCGGCGGACGGCCGTGAAGGCAAAGTCGTATTCGCGGAAAGCGGGGAAATGTTCCCCGAAGATGTAGAAGGTTTGAAGAAGTACATATGAAAACCCTGGTGATTGCAGAAAAGCCCTCGGTGGCGCAGGACATCGTCCGCGCCATCACGCCGACGGCGGGCAAGTTCGAAAAACACGATGAATATTTCGAGAGCGACGAGTGGCTGGTGACCTCGGCCGTGGGCCACCTGGTCGAGATCCAGGCGCCCGAGGAGTTCGACGTCAAGCGCGGCAAATGGAGTTTTGCCAACCTGCCGGTGATCCCGCCCTACTTTGACTTGAAGCCCATCGACAAGACCAAGACGCGGCTCAATGCCATCGTCAAGCTGGCCAAGCGCAAGGATGTGGGCGCGCTGGTCAACGCCTGCGACGCGGGCCGCGAGGGCGAGCTGATCTTCCGGCTGATCCAGCAGTACGCCAGCAGCAAGCTGCCGGTCAAGCGCCTGTGGCTGCAGTCCATGACGCCGGCCGCGATACGCGAGGGCTTTGACAGCCTGCGCAGCGAAAAGCAGATGCAGGGCCTGGCCGACGCCGCGCGGTCCCGCTCGGAGGCCGACTGGATGGTCGGCATCAACGGCACGCGCGCGATGACGGCTTTCAACTCGCGCGACGGCGGTTTCTTCTTGACCACCGTGGGCCGCGTGCAGACGCCGACGCTGTCGGTGGTGGTCGAGCGCGAGGAAAAAATCCGCAAGTTCGTGAGCCGCGACTACTGGGAAATCCACGCGACCTTCCTGGCCGAGGCCGGCGAATACCCGGCCAAGTGGTTTGACCCCAAGTGGAAAAAGGCCGCGGCCAATGCCGCCAACGGCGAGGGTGCGGAGCCCGACCCCGAACTGAAGGCCGACCGTGTCTGGTCCGAGCGCGAGGCGATGGCCATTGCCGAGGCCGTGCGCGGCAAGGCCGCCACGGTGACGGAAGAAAGCAAGCCCACCACGCAGGCGGCCGGCCTGCTGTTCGATTTGACCTCCTTGCAGCGCGAGGCCAACGGCAAGTTCGGCTTCTCGGCCAAGACCACGCTGGCGATCGCGCAAAGCCTGTACGAACGCCACAAGGCGCTGACCTACCCGCGTACCGATTCGCGCGCGCTGCCCGAAGACTACCTGCCGGTGGTCAAGCAGACCTTTGAAATGCTGGCCGACAGCGGCATGAAACACCTGGCGCCGCATGCGGCGACGGCACTCAAGGGCGGCTACATCAAGCCCAGCAAGCGCATCTTCGACAACGCCAAGGTCAGCGACCACTTCGCCATCATCCCCACGCTGCAGGCGCCCAGCGGCCTGAGCGAAGCCGAGCAGAAACTGTATGACCTGGTGGTGCGCCGCTTCATGGCGGTGTTCTTCCCGAGCGCCGAATACCTGGTGACCACGCGTATCTCGCAGGCCGTGGGCCACAGCTTCAAGACCGAGGGCAAGGTGCTGGTCAAGCCGGGCTGGCTCGCGATTTACGGCAAGGAAGCCGCCGACGAGGTGGCCGACGCCAAGGACGGCGACAAGGGCCAGAGCCTGGTACCGGTCAAGCCCGGCGAGATGGTGCGCGCCGAGGTGGTCGAGGCCAAGGGCCTGAAGACCCGGCCGCCCGCCCGCTATTCGGAAGCCACCCTGCTGGGCGCCATGGAAGGCGCCGGCAAGACGATTGACGACGACGAGCTGCGCGAAGCCATGCAGGAAAAAGGCCTGGGCACACCGGCCACGCGCGCCGCCACGATTGAAGGCCTGATCGCCGAGAAATACATGCTGCGCGAAGGCCGCGAGCTGATCCCCACGGCCAAGGCCTTCCAGCTCATGACCTTGTTGCGCGGCCTGGGCGTGGAGGAACTCTCCAAGGCCGAGCTGACCGGCGAGTGGGAACACAAGCTCGCGCAGATGGAGCACGGCAAGCTGAGCCGCGAAACATTCATGGCCGAGATCGCCGCCATGACGGAAAACCTGGTCAACAAGGCCAAGGGCTACGACAAGGACACGATTCCCGGCGACTACGCCACGCTGTCCGCGCCCTGCCCCAACTGCGGCGGCGTCATGAAGGAAAACTACCGGCGCTACACCTGCACCGGCAAGAACGGCGACGACGGCTGCGGCTTCAGTTTCGGCAAGACGCCGGCCGGCCGCACCTTCGAGGTGGCCGAGGTCGAGCAATTCCTGCGCGACAGAAAAATCGGCCCGCTGGACGGCTTCCGTTCCAAGGCCGGCTGGCCTTTCACCGCCGAGATGGTGATCAAGTTCGACGAAGAGACGAAGAACTACAAACTCGAGTTTGATTTCGGCGACGACAAGAACGCCGAGACCGGCGAGATCGTCGACTTCGCCGGCCAGCAGTCGCTGGGCCCCTGCCCGCGCTGCGCCTCGCGCGTGTTCGAGCTCGGCAAGAACTATGTCTGCGAAAAATCGGTGCCCACACTTGAGCAGCCGACACCCAGCTGCACCTTCAAGACCGGCCAGGTGATCCTGCAGCAGCCGATTGAGCGCGAGCAGATGCACAAGCTGCTGGAAACCGGCAAGACCGACCTGCTCGACAAGTTTGTCTCTATGCGCACGCGCCGGCCCTTCAAGGCCATGCTGGCCTGGGACAAGGAGGCCGACAAGGTGAACTTTGAGTTCGCGCCCTCCAAGTTCCCGCCGCGCAAGCCGGCGGCCGCCAAGACCGGCACGGTGAAAACGCCTTTCGGCAAGACCGTTGCGGCCAAGGCCGCAAAAACGGAAAAGGCGCCAGCCGCGAAGAAGGTCGCCGCCAAGAAAACACCGGCCGCCAAAACCGCCAAGCCCAAGGCGCCGCGTGTCGCCAAGCCGGGCGCCGGCCTCAAGCCCAGTGATGCGCTGGCCGCGGTGATAGGGGCCGAGCCGGTGGCGCGTACCCAGGTCATCAAAAAGCTCTGGGACTACATCAAGGCCGAGGGCCTGCAGGATGCGGCCAACAAGCGCGCCATCAATGCCGACGCCAAGCTGCTGCCGGTGTTCGGCAAGCCGCAGGTCACGATGTTTGAATTGGCCGGCATTGTCGGCAAACACCTGACGGCGGAATAAGAAACTCCCGGTCCTTACTCCCTCCCCCGCTGGGGGAGGGCAGGGGTGGGGGCTAGCGGCGGTTGAGCAAGCGTTTTTGCCACAGCCGCAAGGCCCCCATCCCCGCCTTCCCCCAGCGGGGGAAGGAGCAAGATAAACCGCTCCTAGCGTACTCAGGCCACAGGCTCGGGCAGCTGCCGCAGCGCGTGCAGCTGCGACGCAAAAATCACCGCCGCCTGCAGTGCAAAGCCGGCCAGCGCCAGCCACAGGCAGGCGGCTTCGCCCATGGACGCACCCACCACGCCGCCCAGCGCCGCGCCCAGGGGGCGCGAACCGGCATTGACGGCCAGGAACACGGCCGAGACCCGGCCCAGCATGGCGTGCGGCGTGACGCTCTGGCGCAAGGTGGTGGAGGTGATGGTCCAGACAATGGGCCCGACGCCGAACAGGAAAAACGCCGTGCCCGCCAGCACGCCGCTGGGAGCAAACAGCGTGGCCGCCATGGCCGCGGCGGCCAGCACCGAGACGGCCGGGCCCAGCTGGATGGCGCGGCCAAAAGGCATGGCCGCCACCACGCGCGGCGACAGCAGCGCGCCTACGACCATTCCCGCCCCATAAGCGCCCAGTGTGATGCCCACGCCCTGCGCCGTCAGGCCCAGCACGCGCACCGCGTAGGGCACGTAGGCGGCCTGCAGCACAAACCAGGAGATGTTCCAGACCGTGCCGGCGATCACCATGGGCCGCAAATAGGTCTGGCGCCAGACAAACTGCGCGCCGTCGCGGATCTCGAGCAGCGCGTGGCGCCTCGCGGTGGGTGCGCGCGCCGGTTCGGCCAGCAGCAGCAGCAGGGCCACGGCCGCGCCGGACAGCAGGGTCGCCAGTACAAAGGCCGAGGACGCGCCGGCCCAGGCGACCAGCGCCCCGGCCAGCGCCGGCCCGGCCGCGAAAGCCATGCTGCGCGCCAGTTCCAGCCGGCCGTTGGCGCGCGCCAGCAGCGTGCGCGGCACGATGGCGGGCACCAGGGCCGGCGCCGCCACACTAAAGCAGACGGTGCCCACCGCGCCTATAAAACCCAACAAGGCCAGCCCCGCGATGGACAGCCGGCCCGTCAGCACCATGGCCAGCAGTGCCACCAGGGACAGCGCGCGCAGGCTCTCGGCCGCCACCATCAGGCGGCAACGCGAGACACGGTCGGCCAGCAGGCCCAGGGGAATGGCCAGCAGCAAAAAGGGCAGGGTCTGCAGCGCCGCGAGCAGGCCGATTTCGCCGGGCCCCGCGCCCAGCATCAGCACCGCGACCAGCGGCACTGCCGCCAGGCTCAGCTGTTCGGCCGATTGGGCCGCGAGGTTGGACCAGGCCAGGCGCTGGAAGGAAAGAGGAAGTGGAGGGTGCATAGGGGCAAGCCGGATGAGGCTGCCATTCTGCCCGCGATGGCCCGGCCTTGCTGGCCGTTAACGGACGCGCGATGGGCCCGGCGCCGCGCTCAATGCAGCTGCAATGCCGGCCAGCCGCGCTCGCCGCCAATCGCGGCCAGCGTTGCGTCGGCATTCACCATGACCGGGTGCTTGACGGCTTCCAGCAGCGGCAGGTCGTTGATGGAGTCGCTGTAGGCCGTGCTTTTGCAGTCCTTGAAGCGCAGGCCGCGCGCCGTGAGCCAGGCGTGCAGGCGTTCGACCTTGCCCTCGCGCATATTGAGCACGCCGGTGGTGCTGCCGGTGAACAGGTCGCCGCGCATCTCGGGTTCGGTGGCGATCAGGTGCTCGATGTCGAAGTAGATCGCCGTGAGTTCGGTGATGAAGCGGTTGGTGGCCGTGGTCATGACCACCAGGTCGCCCGCCTCCAGGTGTTTGTCGACCAGCGCGACGGCGGCCGGCGTGATGCGCGGCACTATCCAGTCGGCCAGGAATTCCTGGCGCAGCGGCTCCCACTGCTGCACGGTGCGGCCGGCCAGCGTGCCCACATAAAAATCGGCGAACTCTTTCAGCCCGACGGTGCCGGCCTTGTAGCGCGCCGCCATGTCGGCATTGCGCGCCGTGAACTCGGTGCGGCCCAGCAAGCCCTTCTCGACCAGGAAATCGCACCACAGCACATCGCTGTCACCGTTGAGCACGGTGTGGTCCAGGTCGAAGAGGGTCAGCCTCATGGTCAAGGTTGGCGCAAATGCCAGGCTTTGGGGCGTGTGAAGGTCTGTATGCCGTAGGTGGAAAGCGTCAGGCCCACGCCCGAATCGCCATAACCGCTCCAGGGCAGGCGCGGGCTCACGCGGTCGCAGCAGTTCCAGTAGACGCTGCCGGCATGGACCTGGGCCAGCAGGGCCTTGGCGCGCGCCTCGTCGGGCGTGAAGACGCCGGCCGTCAGGCCGTAGCGCGTGTCGTTCATGAGCTTGATGGCTTCGGCATCGCCCGAGACCTTCTGGATGCCGATCAGGGGACCGAAGCTTTCCTCGCGCATCAGCTCCATGCTGTGGTTGACGTTGCTGAACACCGTGGGTTCGTACCAGTTGCCGGGGCCGGCCCCGCGCTTGCCGCCGGCCAGCAGGGTGGCGCCCTTGGCCTTGGCGTCGGCCACCTGGGCGTCCAGCACGGCCAGCTGCGGCGCGCGCGTGATCGCGCCTATGTAAGTGTCTTCGCTCATGGGGTCGCCGGTCTTGAAGGTTTTTACCGTTTCCAGGAAGGCGGCGACAAAGGCGTCGTAAATTTTTTCGTGCACATAGATGCGCTCGACCGAGCAGCAGCTCTGGCCGGTGTTGTACATCGCGCCGTCGGCCAGCGATTCGGCCGCGTTCTTGACGTTGGCGTCTTCGCTGACATAGGTCGGGTCCTTGCCGCCCAGCTCGAGCTGCAGCTTCACCAGGCGCGGGCCCAGCGCCTGCGCGATTTTGGCGCCGGTGGCGTGCGAGCCGGTGAAAAACAGGCCGTCGATCTTTTGCTCCATCAACGCCGCGCCCACCGCGCCGCCGCCTATCAGCGGGATGAACACGTCCTGCGGCACGCCGGCCGCATGCAGCAGGCGCGCCATGGCCAGGCCCGACATTGCGGCGTATTCCGAGGGTTTGTAGAGCACCGCGTTGCCCGTGAGCAGCGCGGGGATGAAGACATTGCCGCCCACAAACCAGGGGTAGTTCCAGGCCGAGATGTTGGCGACCACGCCCAGCGGCGTGTGCTCGATCTGCTCGGTCATGCCGCCCTCGTTGAACACGGTTTGTGTGCCGGTGGCACCGCCCACTTCCGCGAGGAAGAAATCGATGCGCCCCAGCAGGCCGTTCAATTCGTTGCGCGACATCTTGAGCGGCTTGCCGGTCTCGCGCGTCATGACGGCGGCCAGCGCGTCGAGCTCGGCGACGATGCCGGCGCGAAAGCGCGTGATGCAGGCCTTGCGTTCGGCCATGGGCACGGCCGCCCAGGCGGGTTGCGCCGCGCGGGCGCGCCTGGCCTTGGCGGCGACGGAGTCCGCGTCGTCGGCGGGCAATTCGGCGATCTGCGCGCCGGTGGCGGGGTTGTGGACGGCGAGTGTATTCATGCTTGTTTTGCCTTGTGTTTGGCGGCGGCCACGGCCGTGAGGAAGTCGTCGAGCACGGCGGCGTCGTCAATCGTGTCGGAGCCGGGTTTGTGGAATTCGGGGTGCCACTGGGTGGCGGCGATATAGCTCTTGCTCTTGTCCTTGCGGCGTATGGCTTCGACGATGCCGTCGTCCACGCTGAAGGCCTCGGCCTCGAACTCGGGCGACAGGTCCTTGATGCCCTGGTGGTGGATGCTGTTGACGCGCACGCGCTCCACGCCGGGGTACAGCGCCGACAGCCTGGAGCCCTGGACGATGTTGACGCTGTGGAAGTTCAGGTCGTAGGTCGCGGCGTCGCGGTGCACAAAAGACTCGGGCACCTGGGTGTTGATGTCCTGGTAGAGCGTGCCGCCGAAGGCGACGTTGAGCAGCTGCAGGCCGCGGCAGACGCCGAAGACCGGCTTGCCGGCTTTTTCGAACGCGGCCACCAGGGCCTTGTCGTATTCGTCGCGGATGCGGTCGCCCGACCATTTTTCGTCCAGCGGCTCCTCGCCGTAGCTGCCGGGCCAGACGTCGGCGCCGCCATGCAGCACCAGGCCGTCCAGCCACTGCGCATAGTGTTCATAGGTCACGTCGCCGCGCTGCGTGCTGCCCGTGGGGCAGGGCACCATGACCACCATGGCGCCCGAGGACATGACCCAGTGCGCGATGGATTGCTCGACGTATTGCAGCGTCTTGCCGGTGAAGAAGGAGCGCGTCGGGTCGGCGTGCGAGAAGCAGGCCGACAAACCGATCTTCAAGCGGCTGGCGGCGATCACAGGGCTGCCTCGAATAAACGCTGGAAGTCCTCGGCCTTGCAAGGCCGCGGGTTGGTCTGGTGGCAGATATCGGCCGTGGCGATCTCGACCAGGCGCGGCAGCTGTTCGCGCTTGACGCCATGGGCCGACAGCGGGCCGGTGATGCCCACGCTTTCTTTCAGCTGCTTGAGCCAGGGCACCAGGGCCTTGCCGCCGCCGGCCACGCCGCAGACATGGGCCAGCTCGTCGAACTTGGCGGGCGCCGACTCGTAGTTCCAGGCCAGCACGGTGTCGATCATCAGCGCATTGGCCAGGCCGTGGTGCAGGTCGCAGACGGCGCCCAGCGCGTGCGCGCAGGAGTGCACCGCGCCCAGGTCTTTCTGGAAGGCGATGGCGCCCATCATGGAGGCCATCATCATGTCGCTGCGCGCCTGCAGGTTGGACGGCTCCTTGACGGCCTTGAGCAGGGCATGGGCCGCAATGCGCGTGCCCTCGAGCGCGATGCCGTCGCACAGCGGGTGGTAGGCCGGCGAGAGGTAGCTCTCGATGTTGTGGGTCAGCGCGTCCATGCCGGTGGCAGCCGTCACATGGGGCGGCAGGCCCAGCGTGAGTTCCGGGTCGGCGAACACCACCTTGGCCAGGATCTTGGGGCTGAAGACCACGCGTTTGAGGTGCGTGTCGTTTTCGCTCACCACCGAGGAGCGGCCGACCTCGGAGCCCGTGCCCGAGGTGGTGGGCAGGGCCACGAAGTAGGGCAGCTCGTTGACGATGGGACGCACCTGGGGGTGGTCCCAGACGTATTCGAGGATGTCGCCCTCGTGGGTGGCGGCAATGCCCACCACCTTGGCCACGTCCAGCGCCGCGCCGCCGCCGAAGCCGATCACGCAGTCGGCCTTGTGGGCCTTGTAGGCCGCGGCACCGTCCATGACCTGGCTGCAGGTCGGGTTGCCGAACACGCCCGAGAACACGGCCACGTCCAGCCCGCCCAGGTGGGTCTTGAACTCGGCCAGCACCGGCAGCGCGGCCAGCGCCTTGTCGGTCACGATCAGCGGGCGCTTGCAGCCGGCGGCCAGCAGGGTTTCGGCGACCTGCTTGCGCGCGCCGGCGCCGAAACGGATGGCGGTAGGGAAGGAGAAGTTGGTGGTGCTCATGGGGTGTCTTCTTTGGAAGGGCTGTAAGGGTCAGATGGGGTCAGGTGGCGGAAGGCAGTTGCAGGACCATATGCTGTTTGCCGAACGGTACGCCGTTCACGCGTATGGCGTCGGGTTCTATGCCGAAGGGCGCGAAGCCGGCGCGGGCATAGAGGGCCGCGGCCTGCTTGTTGCCCTCGGTCACGGTCAGCACCAGCAGCTCCACGCCTGCGGCCTTGGCGGCCTGCACCACGGTGTTGACCAGGGCCAGGCCCAGGCCCTGGCCGCTGTACTCGGGCGCGACGTACATCGCGACCAGGGTGGCCTTGTGGCGGTTTTTCAGGCGCGTCTCGCGCGTCATGCCGACCACCCCGGCCAGCGTGCCGCCCACAAAAGCGCCCCACATGATGGTGTCCGAGGCGGGCGACAGCCGCTTTTCGGTGTCGGCCGGCGGGCGGATGTTTTCTTCCTCGAAGCTGGAGGTGAAGGCGTCGGGGTGCTCGCGCAGACCACGCAGGCGCAACTCCCGGTACACCGGTGCGTCGGAGACTTCAAGGCGGCGAATCTGCATCAGGGGGTTCGGATGGTTCAATCAGATGATCTCGAAATAGCGTTTCATTTCCCAGTCGGTCACGGCGTCCAGCCATTGCCGCCATTCCCACTCGCGCGTGGCCGCGAAGTGATCCACGAAAGTATCGCCCAACCAGTCGCGCGCGATGGCCGATTTCTGGAAAATCCGCGTGGTTTCTATCAGGGTGCGCGGCGCGCGCGGGATGTGCTCGGCCCCGGCATTGGTGCCGGTGATGGGCGCGCCCAGCTTCAGGCCTTTTTCGACGCCGTGCAGGCCGGCCGCGATCACCGCCGCCATGGCCAGGTAGGGGTTCACGTCGGCGCCCGGGCAGCGGGTCTCCAGCCGGGTGGCCTTGGGGCTGCCGGCGATCACACGAAAGCTCGCGGTGCGGTTGTCCATACCCCAGGTCGGTTTCACCGGCGCCCAGAAACCGTCGACCAGGCGCTTGTAGCTGTTGATGGTGGGCCAGATCATGGGGCCGAACTCCATCATGCAGGCGACCTGGCCGGCGATGTAGCTCTCGAACAGCTTGCTCATCTTGCGCGGGTTCTTCGCGTCGTAGAACAGGTTGTTCTTGCCGTCGGACAGGCTTTGGTGGATGTGGCCGCTGCAGCCCGGCAGCTGCTGGTGGGGCTTGGCCATGAAGCTGGGCATGATGCCGAAGCGCGAACCAATTTCCTTGGTGCCGGTCTTGAACAGGATGGCGCGGTCGGCCTGCTCCAGCGCTTCGCTGAAGGCGATGGCGACTTCGTAGACGCCGGGGCCGGTCTCGGTGTGCAGGCCCTCGATGGGGATGCCGAAGGCCAGCATCTCGTCCATGATGGCGTTGAAAAAGCCCTGGTTCTGGTTCATGCGCAGCAGCGAATAGCCGAACATGCCGGGCGTGAGTTTTTCGGCGCCCACGCCGTTTTTGGCGGCCCAGCTGTGGGGCGTCTCCAGGAAGTTGAACCACTCGAACTCCATGCCCGTCATGGGCATGAAACCCATTTTTTCGGCGCGCTTCAGGACACGCTTGAGCGTCTGGCGCGGGCAGACGGCATGCGGCGAGCCGTCGGCGTTGACGAACTCGCCGAGCACAAAAGGCACTTTGTTGTCCCAGGGCACGTGGCGCAGGGTGGCCAGGTCCAGCCGGGCCAGCGCATCGGGAAAGCCGTGCTGCCAGCCGGTCACCGTGGTGTTGTCGTAGCAGCTGTCCATCATGTCCCAGCCCATGACCACGTCGCAAAAGCCGAAGCCGCCGGCGGGATAAGGCTCGGCCGCGCCCAGGAATTTGTCCCTGTGCAGGTATTTGCCGCGCAGCACGCCGTCGATGTCGCTGACGGCGACCTTCATCTTGTTGGCGCCCGACTTGCGCAGGGAGTCCAGCACGCCGCGGGATGCGGAAGGGGTGGGAGCTTTTTTGGCCATGGTGTGTGCGCCTTATGGTTCAGGTAGAGGCGGCAGCCCGGCCTTTTTCGGCCAGGCTGATCGCGAATTCTTCTTCGGGCGAGAGGATCAGGCGGTGCCGGCCGGCCACGGCAAAGTAGCTCACGCCGATGGCGAACCACAGCGCGACCCAGAGCACGCCGACCCTGTAGACCGGGTCGCTGAGCTGGAAGTAAATGGTGACCAATGCGATCAGCAGGGTCAGCACGGCGCCTGTCACGCCCAGCGGGCTGCGGTAGGGGCGCTCCATGTGCGGCAGCTTGCTGCGCAGCCGTATGAAGGACAGCGCCTGCATCACATAGGAAAACATGGCGCCGAACACCGCCATGTTGAGCAGCGTGCCGCCAATCACGGCCGAGCCCTTGTCCACGCCCAGCGTGAACCACAGCACAAACATCACCACCAGCGCGACCACCGAGCCGACGACCATGGCGATGTGCGGCGTCTTGCGGCTGCCGTGGGTGACCGACAGCGCCGAGGGGAAATAACCAGCCCGGCTCAGCGAATAGATCTGCCGGCCCTTGGCGAAGATGATGGTGTGGAAACTCGCCACCAGGCCCAGCACTGCGACCAGCGCCAGCACCTTGGCGATGCCGCCGCCGTAGATGGCCTTGAAGCCGTCCAGCAGCGGCTCGGCCGAGGTGCTGAGCGCGTGCGAGCCTATGCCCGCGACCGAGGGGTTGAGCCACAGGATCATGAAGGCCGAGAGGATCAGCGTGAAGATGCCGGCGATGATGCCGCGCGGCATGTCGCGGCGCGGGTCCACCGACTCCTCGGCCGCCAGCGGCAGCTGCTCGATGGCCAGGAACAGCCACACGGCGAAGGGCAGGGCCGCGAGCACGCCGCCCAGGCCCAGCGGCAGGAAGGGGCCGCGGCCCTCGGGCAGCGCAACGCCGCCGGCGCCCACGTTCATGGCCCAGCGCGCGAAGTCTATGCGCGGGAAAGCGCTGACCCAGAAGGCCACCAGGCAGGCCAGTGCCAGCAGCGTGACGGCCAGCGTGATCTTGAAGGACAGCTCGACGCCGACGATGTTCAGGCCTATGAAGACGACGTAAAAGCCTATCCACCACAGCGGCTGCCAGGCCGGCGGGGTGCCGAAGATGCTGCCCATGTAGCTGCCGATGAAAAACACGATGACGGCCGGCGTCAGCACGTATTCCACGTTCTCGGCCAGGCCGGTCAGGAAACCGCCCCAGGGCCCCATGGCGGTGCGGGCGAAAGAGTAGGCACCGCCGGTGTGCGGCAGCGCGGGCGACATTTCGGCCAGCGAAAAGGTCAGCCCCAGGTACATCACCGAAATGATGATGGTGGCCAGCAGCATGCTGCCCCAGCCGTTGGCCAGGCCCAGGTTCCAGCCCGCGAAGTGGCCGGAGATCACGGCCCCCACCCCCAGGGCCCAGAGCGACCAGACGCCGGCATAGCGGCGCAGTCCCCTCTTTTCAAAGTAGCTGCCGTCGACTTTCGCGTACTGGACGCCGGAACGTTCTGACATGGTGGCTCCCTAAAGATGGCTGGATGGGCGGCCCGGTGGGGCCGACTTGCATCCTAGGGCGGGGGTGGGCGCGCTGAAATCCCATTTCGGCAAATGATGCGCAAGAGATGCCAGCGAAGTGAGCGCAAGTAAGTCGAACTGTTTCAAAGCGTAGCTTGCATGCGGCACGAATCCTGCAAGAATGCGGCGATGGCACATCCTTCCGATACCGCCGAGCCGGCCCCACCGGCCCTGCTGTCCCGCGCGTCGTTTGCCGATGCGGACGAGCAGGCGGCAGCGCTCACGGGCTGGAATCAGAGCTACCTCCAGCTCTCGCGCGGCGCCTTTGGCGGCGAGGTGCGGCAGCTGGAATTCGCGGGCCTGCGGCTCTTTGTGGAAAGCCTGCGGGAGTCGGTGTACCAGACAGGCCAGATCCGTGACGGTGCACTGGCCCTGGGCCTGCCGCTGCAGGTCCAGGGGCCCAGTGTGTTTTGTGGTGCGCCCAGCGATGCTGACGCGTTGCATGTATTTTCGGGTGCGTCGGGTTTTGAGTTCCGCTCGTCCCGACGCCATGTGATGCTGGGGCTGGAGCTTGATGAGGCCGCCTGGCGCCGCTGCGGCGAGCATGACCCGGCGCTGCAGGCCCGGCTGGGCGCGCAGGCCGGCTTGCGCCGGCTGGACGGCGCGGCGCAGGCGGGGCTCAGGCAGTGCCTGGTTGGGGTGCTGGATACGGTGGAGGCGGCCCCTGCGCTGCTGCGCTCCCCTGCCGTGCAAGCCGCCATGCTCGACAGCGTGGTGGAGCAGCTCGGCCGCGTTCTTGCGCCGACGGGCGGCGTCGATTCGGTGGGCATCCACGGGCATTGGACGCTGACGCGCCGCGCCCGCGAGCTGGTGCATGCGCAGCTCGACCAGCCGCCCACTGTCCTGGCACTGTGCGAGCAGCTCGGCGTGAGCCGGCGAACCCTGCAGAACGGCTTTCAGACGGCACTGGGCATCAGCCCGCTGGCTTATCTGCGCGCCGTGCGCCTGAACGCCGCCAGGCAGGCGCTGAAGACCGCTACGTCGGTGACGGCGGCTGCAACGCACCTGGGGTTTTGGCATTTTGGTCATTTCGCGCACGACTACCAGCAAATGTTTGGCGAGCTTCCTTCTGAAGCATTTCGCCGAAACCATTAACGCCCCCACGCTCCCCACTTCGTGTGGTTCGCTGCCCCCCGAGGGGGCCGCCCGCCTGTGGCCCGGCAAAGCCGGTTCCACGGCTCATGCTGGTAAGGGAGCTCCCAGCTCGCCACACTGCGTGTGGCTCTTTGCTCAGACAGACGGCGCGGCGGAGCGTATGCCCATGTCCTGCAGGGCGGCCGCCACGGCCTGTACCGCCTGCGCCATTTCGTTGGGGCCTATGGCGCCTATGCAGCCGACCCGGAAAGTCTCCACCTGGGTCAGCTTGCCGGGGTAGAGGACAAAGCCGCGATTTCGCGCGGCGGCATAAAAGGCCTTGAAGTCGTAGCGGTTGTCGGCCGGTGCGTGGAAGGTCACGATGATGGGTGCCTGGATGGCCGGGTCCAGGAAGGGCTTGAAGCCGAGTTTTGCCATGCCCGCGACCAGCGTGCGGTAGTTGCTCTCGTAGCGCGCCAGGCGCGCGGGCTGGCCGCCTTCCTCCTCGAACTGGGCAATCGCTTCGGCCAGCGCCACCACCACATGGGTGGGCGGCGTGAAGCGCCACTGCGTGGTTTTTTCCATATAGGTGTACTGGTCGTGCAGGTCCATGGCCAGCGACTGGCTGCGGCCGGCGCAGCCCTCCAGCACCGCCTTGCGGATAAACACAAACCCCATGCCGGGCACGCCCTCCAGGCATTTGCCGCTGGCGGCCACCAGCGCGTCGAAATGCACCTTGCGCGCATCGATTTCTATCGCGGCGAAAGAACTCATGGCGTCGACCAGCAGGCCCTTGCCGTGGGTCTTGCAGACGTCGGCGACTTCCTGCAGCGGATTGAGCACGCCGGCGCCGGTCTCGCAGTGGATCAGCATCACGTGGGTGATGCTGGTGTCGGCTTCCAGCATGGCGTCCAGCGCGGCCGGCGACACCTGGGCGGCTTCGTCAAAAGGCATGACGGTGCAGCGCCGGCCCATCAGCGAGGTGAGTTTGGCCGCGCGCTTGCAGTAGGCGCCGTTGTCCATGACCAGCACATGGCCGTCGCGCGGCACCACGGTGGCCACCGCCGCCTCCACGCTGAAGGTGCCGCTGCCCTGGAGCGGCACAACGACGTGCGAATCCTGGCCATGGATGATGGCCAGCAGGCTTTTGCGTACGCTGGCGGTCACGGCGTTGAAATCGCTGTCCCAGGAACCCCAGTCTTTCAGCATCGCGAGCTTGGTGCGCAGCGTTGTTGTGAGGGGTCCGGGAGTCAGCAATATCTTGTCTCTGTCCATGGATTTGTCTCTTCTCTTTTATGTAGGTCGCGGAAAAGGGTGAGCGTCAGCGTGAACTGGTGCGCCAGGCTTGGGTGCGGCGGTTGACCCACCAGGCCAGCGCCATGAACAGCAAGGTGGCGATCGTCGAGGCCACGCCTATCAGCACGGCCATGGCCGCGGCCGCGCCGATTTCGCCGGCCTCGTCGAGGTTCAGGATGGCGATGGAGGCGACCTTGGTTTCGGGCGAGTAGAGGAAGACCACGGCGGAGATGGTCGTCATCGCGTTGATGAAGAAGTAGCGCGCGATGTCGACCAGGGCCGGCGTGCAGATCGGCAGCGTGACGCGCCAGAAGGTCTTGAAGAAGGGCACCTTGAGCGAGGCGCTCACGGCCTCGAATTCGCCGTCCAGCGCCTTGAGCGCCGTCACCGCCGTCAGGTGGCCGGTGGTGTAGAAGTGCACGATGGTGCACAGCGTGAGCAGGGTCAACGTGTGGTACAGCCCGTTCAGCGGGTTGTCGGGTGCGTTGAAAAAGAAGATGTAGCCCAGGCCCAGCACCAGGCCGGGCACGGCCATGGGCAGCATGGCCAGCATGCGCACAAAACCGCGCAGGCCGTCCATGCCCTTGGTTTTTTCGAGCAAGTAGGCGCTGACAAACACCAGCGCCGTGCCGAAGACGGCCGTGCCCGCCGCCATCTTGAGGCTGTTGACGAAGCCGACGCCGACCTCGGCATCGACCAGTCCCATGGTGTAGTGGCGCAGGCTGGGCGTGAGGTTGTAGGGCCAGAAGCTGGCAAAGGAAGCGAACACCGCCATGCCCAGCATGGCCAGCACCAGGAAAGCGATGGCGCAGCAATACAGCGTCATGACCCCGTCATAGGCGCGCGAGGGCGTGGGCCGGTAGGGCACGGCGCGCGCCGTCAGCATCGCGGTCTGGCGTTTGCTGACGTAGTGGTCGACCGCGAAGGTCAGCACGGCAGGCGCCAGCAGCAGGATGGCGACGACCGCGCCCTTGGCGAAATCCTGCTGGCCTATGACCAGCTTGAAGACGTCGGTGGCCAGCACGTTGAAATTGCCGCCTATCACCTTGGGAATCCCGAAGTCGGTCATGACCAGCGTGAAGGTGACCAGCGCGGCGGAGATCAGGCCGTACTTGGCGCCGGGCAGGGTGATGGTGAAAAACTTGCGCCGCGCGCTGGTGCCCATGGCGTTGGCGGCTTCGTAGAGGCGCGCGTCCGACAGCGTGAGCGCCGTGACCAGAATCATCAGCGCATGCGGGAATACCGCGAAGCATTCGGCCACCACGATGCCGGGCGCGCCGTAGATCTGTTCTATGCCCAGGCCCTGCATCCAGCCCTTGAGCACGCCCTGGTTGCCGAACCAGTAGATCAGCGAAATCGCCGACAGCAGCGAAGGCGCCAGCAGCGGGATCAGGGTGATGCCGCGAAACAGCGCCTTGTATTGCATGCAGGAGCGCGCCAGCGCATAGGCAAAACCGAAAGCCAGCGGCACGGCAACCAGCGTGACCACGCTGGAGACCCACAGGCTGTTCCACAGGCTTTCGAGCAGCGCCGGGGTCTTGGCGTACTCGATGAAGTTGTCGAACCAGATGAAGTCGCCGGACTTGCCCAGCAGCGCCTGCTGCAGAATGGCCAGCAGCGGCGCCGCGAGGAACACGACCAGGATCAGCGCGGCCAGCGCCAGGGCCGCGTAGGCAAGGTGGTCTATCCAGTGCGCGCGCTGCCTGACCATGGGCGGCGCGGGGGGCGTGAAGACCGGCATCAGAATACCTTGATGCGCTCGGGCAGCAGCTTCAGGGGCAGCGAGGAGCCCACCCGCAGCGACTGCTCCGACAGGAAATTGAGCGAGAGGTAGACCGTGAGCTTGTGGCCGCCCAGCGCGGGCGAGGCCACATGCACATGGCAGAAGGAGCCCAGGAACTCGATCTTCTCGATGGTGGCGTCAAACACATGGGGGTCGCCGGCGGCAATCGGCCGGGCCAGCACGTCCTCGGGCCGCAGGTAGATCTTGGCTTCGCGGTCGGCGCCGTCGCAGGGCAGGCACAGCGCGCCGAACTTCATCTGGCCTTCGCTCACGCGCACCGGCATCACATTGACCTTGCCGACAAAGTCGGCCACAAAGGGCGAAGCCGGCTCGCGGTAAATCTCCATGGGCGTGCCGACCTGCTCGATCAGGCCGTGGTTCATCACCACGATGCGGTCGGCCACGCTGAGCGCTTCCTCCTGGTCGTGCGTGACCATGATGGTGGTCACACCCAGCTTTTGCTGCAGCGCGCGTATCTCCTGGCGCAGGCGCACACGCTCCAGCGCGTCCAGCGCCGACAGCGGCTCGTCCAGCAGCAGCAGGCCCGGCGAGGTGGCCAGCGCCCGCGCCAGCGCAATGCGCTGCTGCTGGCCGCCGGAGAGCTGGCTGGGGTATTTGCTTTCGCTGCCCGGCAGGCCCACGAGCTTGACGAGTTCGCTCACACGTTTCGCGGCTTCGGCCCTGGGCGTCTTGCGGTTGACCAGGCCGTAGGCCACGTTGTCGGCCACGCTGAGGTTGGGAAACAGCGCATAACTCTGGAACACGATGCCGTAGTCGCGCAGCGCCGGCGGCAGCCGAGAGATGTCGCGCCCGCCCTGGTGCACCTCACCGGAGGTCTGCACTTCCAGCCCCGCGATGATGCGCAGCAAGGTCGTCTTGCCGCAGCCCGAGGGCCCGAGGAAACACACAAACTCGCCCTTGCGTATGTCCAGGTTGATGTCTTGCAGCGCGGTGAAACCGCCGAACTCCTTGCGGATATGGCGCAGGTTCAGAAAGATGTCATTGTTCATTCGTGGATTACCTGGACGAGCGGCACAGTACCAAGCAAGCAGCCGCGTGGAACCGGCTTAGCCGGGCCACAGCGGCTGTCCCCCTGAGGGGGAGACAGCGGCCGAAGGCCGCTGACAGGGGGCTACTTTTTTTCGGTTTTGCTGTTGTAGCGCTTGGTCCACTCGTTGAGGATGCGCTCACGGTTGTCGGCGGCCCAGTTGAAGTCCATCTTGACGAGACGGGCCTCATAGTCCTTGGGTACATTGGCCAGCGGCGGCGCCAGGCCGGGCTGCGCGGTGATCGCGAAGTTCTTGCCGTAGAGCATCATGGCGTCCTTGCTCGAAGCCCAGTCGGCCAGCTTTTTGGCGGCGTCCAGTTTTTTGGTGCCCTTGTGGATGGCAAAGGCTTCCAGGTCCCAGCCCAGGCCTTCCTTGGGGAACACCAGGTCTATGGGCGCGCCCTTGGCCTTGTTGGTGTTGCCGCGGTACTCAAACGAGATGCCGGCCAGGAACTCGCCGGCGGCTGCCATGTTGCAGGGCTTGGAACCCGAGTGGGTGTACTGCGCGATGTTTTCATGCAGCGCGTCCATGTACTTCCAGCCGCCGCCCTTGCCGTCCTTGTCGCCGAACAGCGTGAGCCAGGCGGTCACGTCGAAATAACCGGTGCCGCTGGAGGCGGGGTTGGGCATGACGATCTGGCCCTTGTAGATGGGCTTGGTCAGGTCCTGCCAGGTTTCGGGCGCGGGGATGTTTTTCTTCTTGGCCTCGACGGTGTTGAAGCACACGGTGGCGCCCCACACGTCCATGCCGAACCAGGCGGGGACTTTTTTCTTGTCACGGTACTGACTCATGATCCCGTCAAGATTGATGGGCGCATAGGGCTCGAGCATGCCCTGCTTGTCGAGCAGCGCCAGGCTGGAGGCGGCCACGCCCATGATGGTGTCGGCCTGGGGATTGGATTTTTCCGCCAGCAGCTTGGCGGTGATCACGCCGGTCGAGTCGCGCACCCATTTGATTTCGATGTCGGGATACACCTTGTTGAAGCCTTCCTGGTAGGCCTTGATCTGGTCGGTTTCCAGCGCGGTGTAAACCAGCAACTGGGTTTTCTGGGCGAAGGCGCCGGTGGAGGCGGCCAGCAGGCCAAGAAGAGCGATCGCCTTTGACAGGGATTTGAGATGGGAAGCCAGTTGCATAAAAAGTCCTTTGTGGCAAAGCCTGCAATGTTGTTGACTCGTTCGTGTCGGCGCTGACACTGCGATGACCAACCTGAGTGCAGGCCCGTCAACCCAGCTCGTTTTTTATTTAACGCCGACCCTTCTATCTTGTCAATTGTTTATTGCAGATTGTTGACAATCTACATTTCTGTGCTTCAATTCAGGGCATGAACGCTGCTTTGCATCCCACCATCGCGCAACTCCAGAACAGCTCCCTCACCACAGTGGTGCAACAGGAAATCGAGCGCGCGATTCTTGCCGGCGAGTACGAGCCCGGCAGCAAATTGATAGAGGCCACACTGGCCGAAAAAATGGGCGTCTCGCGCGGCCCGGTGCGCGAGGCCTTTCGCATGCTCGAAGAGGCCGGCCTGGTGCGCACCGAGAAAAACCGCGGCGTCTTTGTGCGCGACATCCCGATCGACGAAGCCGTCGAGATATTCGATTTGCGCGCGGCCATGGATGAACTCGTGGGCCGCCGGCTCGCGGAAAACATCACGGGGCCCCAGGTCAAGGAGCTCAAGGCCCTGGTCGACGCCATGGAAAAAGCCGTCAAGGCTGAAGACCCCCAGGCCTACCACCTGCTGAACCTGAGCTTTCACGACCGCATGGTCGAGATGGCGGGCAACCGCAAGATGACCGAGATCTACCGCAAGCTGATCAAGGAGCTGTCGCTGTTCCGGCGCCTGAACCTCGCTGACGGCTGGCTGATGCCGATGTCGGCCAACGAGCACCGGCTGATCGTCAAGGCCATCGCCTCGGGCGACGCCGACGCGGCCGGCCGCGCGATGTTCCAGCATGTGATCGAAAGCAAGGAGCGCACGATAGAAAACGACCTGCGGCGCCAGGCCGGGCAAGCCGATGCGGCGGGGGTGGAAGAGGCCGCGGCCGGCAAGCCCGTGCCTGTCAAGCTCGTCTCCAGTACCACGGCCGCGCGCAAGGGTAAGGACAAAAACAAGGAAGGACCGTCACGTGGCAAACACTGAGCCGAATGGCGAATTGACGGTGAACGGCAGGACGTACAAGCTGCCGGCCCAGCCCACGGTGGTGGTCTGTGTGGACGGCTGCGAGCCCGATTACCTGGCGCAGGCCGTGGCCACGGGCCAGATGCCCTGGCTCAAGCGCACGCTGGCGCTGGGCTCCGGCCTGACGGGCGATTGTGTGGTGCCCAGTTTCACCAACCCGAACAACCTGTCCATCGTGACCGGCGCGCCGCCCAGCGTGCACGGCATTTGCGGCAACTACCTGTTCGACACGGCCAGCGGCACCGAGGTCATGATGAACGACCCCAAGTGGCTGCGCGCGCCCACCTTGCTGGCCGCACTGTCCGGCGCCGGCAAGTCCCTGGCGGTGGTGACGGCCAAGGACAAGCTGCGCAAGCTGCTGGGCCACCAGATGAAGGGCATCTGCTTTTCGTCGGAGAAGGCCGACCAGGTGTCGCTGGAAGAAAACGGCATTGAGGATGTGCTGGGACTGGTGGGGCTGCCGCTGCCCAGCGTCTACAGCGCCGACCTGTCGGAGTTTGTCTTCGCGGCCGGCGTGAAGATCATGCAAAAGCACAAGCCCGACGTGATGTACCTCTCGACCACCGACTATGTGCAGCACAAGCACGCGCCGGGCACCGAAGGGGCGAATGCCTTCTACCGCATGATGGATGGCTACATGCAGCAGCTCGAGGGCCTGGGCTGCGTGATCGTGCTCACGGCCGACCACGGCATGAACGCCAAGGTCGCCATGGACGGCACGCCCGACGTGATCTACCTGCAGGACTGGTTCGACAACTGGCTGGGCGCCACCATCGCGCGCGTGATCCTGCCTATCACCGACCCCTATGTGGTGCACCATGGCGCCCTGGGCTCTTTTGCCACGGTCTACCTGCCGGAGGGCACCAACATCGAGGTCGCGCGCAAGCGGCTGGCGGCGCTCAAGGGCATGGAACTGGTGCTCTCGCGCGAGCAGGCCGCCGAACGCTTTGAACTGCCGGCCGACCGGATCGGCGACATCGTGGCGGTGTCCGAGCGCTTCACCGTGATAGGCACCTCGGCCTCGCGCCATGACCTTTCGGCGCTGGAAGTGCCGCTGCGCTCGCACGGCGGCATGAGCGAGCAGCGCGTGCCGCTGATCGTGAACCGCGCGCTGCCCGGGCTGGACCGCAACCGGCGCTTCCGCAATTTTGATGCTTTTGACCTGGCGCTCAATTACGCCCAGTAAGTCCAGGCCCCACGCCATG
Organism: Polaromonas sp. P1_A2; assembly: GCF_056406895.1. Taxonomy (NCBI): domain Bacteria; kingdom Pseudomonadati; phylum Pseudomonadota; class Betaproteobacteria; order Burkholderiales; family Comamonadaceae; genus Polaromonas; species Polaromonas sp. P1_A2. Next base: position 407,713 of record NZ_JBFTZI010000004.1, read on the forward strand.
AAAGCCGCAGAGTGATTGACCAATACATCCGCGACCACCAGCTCAATGCCATGCGCCTGTCGGGCCGCAAGGTCGGCTCGGGCCGGGGCGGCGACCGCGCCATCGCGGTGTTCAACCCCTACACCGAAAAAAAAATGGGCACCGTGCCCAAGGCCACGCTGGAGGAGGTGCGGCAGACCTTTGCCAGGGCCCATGCCTACAAGCCCCAGCTCACGCGCTACGAACGCGCGGCCATCCTGAACCGCGCGGCCGCCATCATTCAGTCGCGCTTGTCCGAGGTCGCCAACCTGATCACCGCCGAAGCGGGCCTGTGCCTGAAGGATGCGATTTATGAGGCCGGCCGCGTCAGCGACGTGCTGCTGTTCGGCGCGACCGAGGTGCTCAAGGACGACGGCCAGATCTTCAGCTGCGACCTCACGCCCCATGGCAAAAAGCGCCGGGTCTACACGCACCGTTCGCCGCTGCTGGGCGTGATCACCGCGATCACGCCTTTTAACCATCCGATGAACCAGGTGGCGCACAAGGTGGTGCCCAGCATCGCGACCAACAACCGCATGGTGCTCAAGCCGTCCGAGAAGGTGCCCTTTTCGGCCCTGCTGTTTGCCGACATCCTGTACGAGGCCGGGCTGCCGCCCGAGATGCTCAGCGTGGTGACGGGCGACCCGCGCGAGATCGCCGACGAGCTGATCACCAACCCGCTGGTCGACCTGGTGACCTTTACCGGTGGCGTGGCCATAGGCAAGTACATCGCTTCAAAAGCCGGCTACCGCCGCGTGGTGCTGGAGCTGGGCGGCAACGACCCCATCATCGTGATGGAGGATGCCGACATTGACGAAGCCTCCACCCTGGCCGTGCAGGGTTCCTACAAAAACTCGGGCCAGCGCTGCACCGCCATCAAACGGCTTCTGGTGCACGAGGCGGTGGCCGGCGAGTTTGTGGAGCAGGTGCGGGCCAAGACCCTGGCCTGGAAATACGGCGACCCCTGCGACAAGGCCAACGACATGGGCACAGTGATCGACGAGCAGGCCGCCATGCTGTTCGAGTCGCGCGTCAACGAGGCCGTGGCGCAGGGCGCGAAACTGCTGGCCGGCAACCAGCGCCGGGGCGCGCTGTATTCGCCCACGCTGCTGGACCATGTGTTGCCGCAGATGACGGTGGCGCGCGAGGAAACCTTCGGGCCGGTTTCGCCGGTCATACGGTTTAAAAACATCGACGAAGCCATCGAGATTTCCAACGGCACGGCCTACGGCCTGTCAAGTGCGGTGTGCACCAACCGCCTGGACTACATCAACCGTTTTGTGAGCGAGCTGCATGTCGGCACGGTCAATGTGCGCGAAGTGCCGGGCTACCGCCTGGAGCTCACGCCCTTCGGTGGCATCAAGGATTCGGGCCTGGGGTATAAGGAAGGTGTGCAGGAAGCGATCAAGAGCTTTACCAACCTCAAGACCTATTCCCTCCCCTGGAATGCCTGACCTCTGAGGAACTCATATGCTGAGCTTTGACGACATCGAACGACTCTTCGAAGAGCGCGGCGGCGAACAGTACAGCGGTGAGCCCGTGACGCAGCTGCAGCACGCGCTGCAGACCGCCGCGTTGGCTGAGGCCGAAGGCGCGAACGACGCGCTGGTCACCGCTGCCCTGCTGCACGACCTGGGCCATTTGCTGCATGACCTGGGCGAGACACCTTCGCTGCGCGGCGTGGACGACGTGCACCAGTACCGCGCGCTGCCCTTTTTGCGCGGCCTGTTTCCCGACGCGGTGCTGGACGCCATCAAGCTGCATGTGGATGCAAAGCGCTATCTGTGCGCGGCCCGGCGCGGCTACCACTCCAGCCTCTCGGCGGATTCCAAGCGCAGCCTGCTGCTGCAGGGGGGCATTTTTACGGCCGAGGAAGCCGCGCGTTTCATGGCCCAGCCCGGCGCGGAAGACGCGGTAAAACTGCGCCTCTGGGACGACCTCGCGAAGGACGCGAACAAGGCCACGCCGCCGCTGGCGCACTACCTGGCGCGGGCCCGGCGCTGCGCCCTTCCCGCCGCAGAGCCTTCGCTTGCCGCCTGAAGTCCTGGCCCTGACCTGGCCGGTGCTATGCGCCGTGCTGTTCGGCGCGCTGCTGCACGCGGGTTGGAACGCGCTCGTCAAGTCCAGCGCGGACAAGTCCATGGACATGGCGGTCATTCATTTGATCGGCTCGGTGCTGGCCTTGCCGCTGGTGCTGATGGCGGGCCTGCCGCGCATGGAAGCCTGGCCCTTCATAGGCGCCTCGGTGCTGATCCACATCGGCTATTACATCGCGACCACTCAAGCCTATAAACATGGCGACCTGGGCCTGACCTATCCCTTGATGCGCGGCGTGGCGCCTCTACTGGTGGCGCTGTCGGCCACCTTCACGCTGGGCGAGACTTTGACGCCGCTGGCCTGGGCCGGGATCATCGGCATCTGCAGCGGTGTGCTGGTGCTGGGCCTGAGCCGCCACGCGCTGCATGCGCGCAAGGCCATCGGCTTCGCGCTGGCCAATGCGGTCATCATCGCGATCTACACCGTGGTCGACGGGCTGGGCGTTCGGGCTTCGGGCAATGCGCTGCAATATGTCGCCGCCCTGTTCCTGCTCGACGGCTGGCCCTTCGGCCTCCTGATGATGGCGCGCCGCGGGCGGGCCATGGCCCATTACGCGCGCCACCGCTGGCCGGTGGCCATCGGCGGCGCGCTGGCTTCTCTGGGCTCCTACGGCATCGCCCTGTGGGCCATGACGCGCGCGCCGGTTGCCACGGTGGCGGCGCTGCGCGAGACCTCCGTGCTGTTCGCGGTGCTGCTCGGTTGCTGGCTGCTCAAGGAGACCTTCACGCTGCGCCGCTTCGCCGGCAGCTGCGCGATTGTGGGCGGCGTGATGGCCATACGGCTGGCCTAGCCCTGTACCTTTTGAGATGAGGCTCGCACCATGACCACCCCGACTTTTCCCGGCCATGCGGAAATTATCATCGTGGGCGGCGGCATCGCCGGCTGCTCGGTGGCCTACCACCTGGCCAAAATGGGCAAGACCGACGTGCTGCTGCTGGAGCAAGGCAAGCTCACCAGCGGCACCACCTGGCATGCGGCCGGCCTGGTCGGCCAGATGCGGCCGAATCGCAATATGACGCAGATGAGCAAGTACGGCATAGAGCTGTATGCGTCGCTGGAGGCCGAGACGGGCCTGGCCACGGGCTGGAAACAATGCGGCAGCGTCAATGTGGCGCGCACGCCCGAGCGCATGAAGGTGCTCAGGAAGCAGGTGGCCATGGCCAACAGCTTTGGTGTGGAGTGCCATGAGATATCGCCCCAGGAAGCCGGCGACAGATACCCCATCATGCGCACCGACGACTTGCAGGGCGCGATCTGGCTGCCCGGTGACGGCAAGGCCAACCCGGCCGACCTGTGCATGTCGCTGGCCAAGGGCGCGCGCAACCGCGGCGTGAAGATGCTGGAAGGCATCGAAGTGACGGGTGTCATCACCGAGAACGGCAAGGCGGTGGGCGTGCGCACCGCGCAGGGCGAGGTGCGCTGCGAGGTCCTCGTCAACTGCGCCGGCCAGTGGGCGCGCCAGTTCGGCCGGCTCGCGGGTGTGAACGTGCCCTTGTATTCGGCCGAGCATTTTTACATCGTCACCGGCAAAATTCCCGGGGTGCACCCCATGCTGCCGGTGATGCGCGACCCGGACGGCTACATCTACTACAAGGAAGAAGTCGGCGGCCTGGTGATGGGCGGCTTCGAGCCGCAAGCCAAGCCCTGGAAGATGGACCCGATTCCTTCGACCTTCCAGTTCGAGCTGCTGGACGAGGACTGGGACCAGTTCGAGCCCCTGATGACCGCCGCGCTGCACCGCACGCCTTGCCTGGAGACGGCCGAGGTCAAGATGCTGCTCAACGGCCCGGAAAGTTTCACGCCCGACGGTAACTTCATCCTCGGCGAAGCGCCTGAGCTGCGCAATTATTTTGTCTGCGCGGGTTTTAACTCGGCCGGCATCGCCAACAGCGGCGGCGCGGGCCGGCTCATGGCCGAATGGATTGTGGGCGGCGAGCCCGGCACTGATTTGTGGGATGTGGACATACGCCGCTTCGGCAGTTTCACCGGCAACCGCAAGGCACTGGCCGAGCGCACCGGCGAAACCCTGGGCCTGCATTACGCCATGCGCTGGCCGAGGCAGGAGCTGGAAACGGCAAGGCCGCTGCGCACCTCGCCGCTGTACGACATCCTGGCCGCCAAGGGCGCGGAGTTTGGCAGCAAGAACGGGTGGGAACGGGCCAGCTATTTCCGGCCGGATGGCGCGCAACGTCCCGAGTACACGCTGGGCAAACCCGGCTGGTTGCCCTGGATGATTGAAGAGCAGAAGGCCACACGCGAAACCGTGGCCCTCTACGACCAGACTTCGTTTTCCAAATACCTGCTGCAGGGCCGCGACGCGCTGGCCGTGTTGCAGCGCCTGTGTGCCAACGAGATGGACATGCCCGTGGGCAAGATGGTTTACACCGCCATGCTCAACGAGCGCGGCGGTTTTGAAAGCGACCTGACCGTGATGCGGCAAGCCGCGGACCGCTTTATGGTCATCACCGGCTCGGCGCAGACCGTGCGCGACTTCGACTGGATCACGCGGCACATAGCCGACACCGAACACGCGGTGTTGACCGATGTGTCGGCCCTGTATTCGGTGCTGTCGCTCATGGGGCCGAAAGCGCGCGAGCTGCTGGCGCGGGTCAGCCCCGACGAGCTGTCGCCCGAGGCCTTGAAGTTCTCGTGGACGAAAGAGATAGACCTGGGCTTTGCGCGTGTGCGCGCGGCGCGCATGAGTTATGTGGGCGGGCCGGGTTTTGAGCTGTACGTGCCGGTTGAAATGGCGCGCCATGTCTACCTCGCCCTGATGGAGGCCGGCAAGCCACTGGCCATTCGCGACGCGGGTTATTACGCGCTGGATGCCTTGCGCATAGAACAAGGCCGGCGTGCCTGGGGAGCGGAGCTGGGTCCGGACGAAACGCCGTGGGAGGCCGGCCTGGCCTTCAGCGTCAAGCTGGACAAGCCGGCCGATTTCATCGGCAGGGCCGCGCTGCTCAATTCACAGGGCTTGGCGCTGCGAAAAAAACTGGTGACGCTGGTGTTCGATACGCCGGATGCCTTTGCCTGGGGCGGCGAAGCCATCGTGCTGGGCGGGCAATCGGTGGGAGAGATCTCCTCGGTCGGCTGGAGCCCGCTGGCCGGCGCCTGCGTGGCGCTGGGCTATGTACGCGGCGCCGGCGCCAACCAGTCGCATGACGGAACGCCGGCGCAGATTGAGCTGTGGGGCGAGCGTGTGGGCGTGAAGCTTTACGACCGCTGGCCCGCAAAGCCCTGAGCGCCTATACACCCTCGGGCAGATCCATGCCGACAAAACGCACGGTGACACGCGTGCCCGGGGTTTGTGGATGGCCCGGCAGGGCGGCATCCTCGATTGAAATCGTCGCGCCGTGCTGTTTGGCGATCTCCAGGACAATCGCCAGGCCCAGGCCCGAGCCGTCCACATTGGTGCCCAGCGCGCGGTAAAAAGGCTGGAACACCAGCTCGCGTTCCGACTCCAGGATGCCGGGCCCCGAGTCTTCCACCAGCAGCACCAGCACGCCGCTGAAACGGTCCGTCATCAGCCGCAGCGTGACCTGGCCTTTTTCGGGCGTGTAGTTGATGGCGTTGTCCAACAGGTTGCGCACCAGTTCCTTGAGCAGGGTCGCATTGCCTTCGAGCTGCGTGGCCTGTTCGCCGGCATCGGGCCCGTCGTAGCCCAGGTCTATCTGCTTTTCGAGCGCGCGCGGCACCGAGTCGGCCATGACTTCCGAGACGATGTGCACCAGGTCGATGTGCTGCTTGGCCAGGCTGCGGCCCGTGGTCTCGGCGCGCGCCAGGGCCAGCAGCTGGTTGACGGTGTGGGTGGCGCGGATGCTGGCGCGGCCTATGTGCTTGAGCGACTTCTTGAGTTCGTCGGCATCGGTCTCGCGCTGCGCCAGGTCGGCCTGCATGCGCAGGCCTGCCAGCGGCGTCTTGAGCTGGTGGGCCGCATCGGCCAGGAAGCGTTTTTGCGTGGTCAGCGAGACCTTGAGCCGGCTCAGCAGGTCGTTGATGGAGGACACCAGCGGCGCGACTTCCTCGGGCACCGCGGTCTCGTCCAGCGGGCTCATGTCGTCGGACTTGCGCGCGCGTATGCGCTTTTCAAGCTGGGCCAGCGGCTTGATGCCGCGCACCAGCGCGAGCCACACCAGCAGCACGGCCAGCGGCAGCGTGACGAATTGCGGCACCATGGTGCCCTTGACGATTTCGGTGGCCAGCGTCTTGCGTTTTTCCAGCGTCTCGGCCACCTGCACCAGCACCAGTACCGGCTGCGAGCCGGCGGGCGTGGCCTTCACGTCCACCTTGAGCCAGGTGTAGGCCACGCGCACGTCCTCGCCCTGGATCACGTCCTCGCGCAGCCGCACCTCGCCGTTGGTGGGCTTGTCTTCGTCGGGCGGCGCGGGCAGGTCGTGCTCGCCGCTCAGGTGCTCGCCCTGCGTGCCCACCACCTGGTAGTAGACGAGGTCGGTGTCGTCGGCGCGCAGGATTTCGCGCGCGGGCGCCGTGAGGGTGAACTGCACCTGGTTGTTCTTGACCACCACCAGCTTGGCCAGCGCCTGCACGTTGTATTCGAGCGCGCGGTCAAAAGGCTTGCCCGCGATGTTCTGCGCCACCAGCCAGGTCAGCGCCAGGCTGATGGGCCACAGCAGCAGCAGCGGCGTGAGCATCCAGTCGAGGATCTCGCCGAAGAGGCTGCGGCGTTCGCGTTGGAAGAGTCTTAGGGCCACAGGCTGGGTTGCTCCAAATCAGGGGCCTGGTGTTTTGACTCCTTCCCCCTTTGGGGGAAGGTGGGGATGGGGGCTGACGATGGTGGATAGCCCCCGCAGTTCAGGCTTGGGAGGCCGCGGGCCCCCATCCCAGCCTTCCCCCAGCGGGGGAAGGAGCAAAGACGTGCTAACCAGGGATTTTCTCAAGGCAGTAACCCAGGCCGCGCACGGTCGCGATCCGCACCGGGCCTTTTTCAATCTTCTTGCGCAGGCGGTGGATGTAGACCTCGATCGCGTTGTTGCTGACCTCCTCGCCCCATTCGCAGAGGCGCTCCACCAGCTGGTCCTTGCTGACCAGCCGGCCGGCGCGCTGCAGCAGCACTTCAAGCAAACCGAGTTCGCGCGCCGACAGCTCCAGCATCTGGCCGTCTATGGTGGCGACGCGGCCGGCCTGGTCGTAGACCAGCGGGCCGTGCTTGATGGTGCTGCTGGCGCCGCCCATGCCGCGGCGTATCAGCGCGCGTACGCGGGCTTCGAGTTCCTGCAGCGAAAACGGTTTGGCCATGTAGTCGTCGGCGCCGTAGTCCAGGCCTTTGACGCGCTCTTCCACGCTGTCGGCGGCCGTCAGGATCAGCACGGGCATGGCCGAGCCGCGCGCGCGCAGGCGCTTGAGCACCTCCAGGCCGTGCATGCGCGGCAGGCCCAGGTCCAGGATCAGCAAATCGAATTCGGTGTTGGTGAGCAGCGCGGCGTCGGCCTCGGTGCCGCTGGCCACGTGGTCGGCCGCCGCGCCGGAGGCGCGCAGCGTGCGCAGCAGGCCATCGGCCAGTACCTGGTCGTCTTCGGCAATCAGAATACGCATGGTTGTCTCCAGTCTCCATTTGCCGGCCTGTTGCGGCCTGCGGGTGGGTTTGTGTTCTTCGGCAAATTCTAGGCTCGAATAGGGCCCCCACGGTCGCTCACTTCGTGTGGCTCCCTGCCCCCGAGGGGGCCGCTGCGCCTGCGGCCCGGCAAAGCCGGTTCCGCGGCCCCTGCTGGAATGGGGAGTTGAGATCTTCAAGCTCCCGCATAAGCCTCCAGCCCCAGCGCCACCACGGTGGCCACATCATGCCCCACGGCCTGGCGGAATTCCTCCTCGGCCTGGCGCACCGCCTGGTGGAAGGCTTCCAGCCAGAGCAGGCCTGACTCGGTGAACACCACCCGGCGGGCGCGTTTGTCGTGCGGGTCGGGCTGGCGTTTGACCAGGCCCCAGGCCTCGCACTGGTCGACCAGGTCGCCCATGGCCTGCTTGCTCATGCCGGCGCTCTGCGCCAGGTCGGTCAGGCGCGAACCGGCCACGGCCAAGTGGCGCGTGATGTGGATGTGGGCGGCGCCGACCTGGTCGCGCGCCGCCAGGTTGGACAGCGCCAGCGGCACCTCCACGCTGCTGGCCATCAGCGAGAGCACCCGCTCGTCGAAGCGGCGCAGCGCATGGCCCATAAGCCGCCCCAGGTGGGTCTGCCGCCAGCCGGCCTCGGTCGCGCCAAAGGGGCTGGGCATGGGGGCTGGGAGTGTCGTTTCTGCCATAAAAGCATGGTAAGCCATTTGATCAGGCAAACTGACTAAAAATAGGATTTACTTATTTTTATAGCGCCCATAAAGTACTGGTCATGCATCCAGCGCTGTGAATAAAAGCAGAGACTGGAATCCAGGCAACAAGTTTTACATCATTGATTTTCAAGGAGTTTTTCATGGAACTGACCAACAAGCTGAACCCCGCCCAGAACCCCGTGCAAAGCGCCGCCCTGAACACCGAAAAGGCCAAGGCCTTGCAAGCCGCGCTGGCCCAGATCGAAAAGCAGTTCGGCAAGGGCACCATCATGAAGCTGGGCGACGGCGAAGTGATTGAGGACATCCAGGTCGTTTCCACCGGCTCCCTGGGCCTTGACATTGCCCTGGGCGTGGGCGGCCTGCCGCGCGGCCGGGTGGTTGAAATCTACGGCCCGGAATCGTCCGGCAAGACCACGCTGACCCTGCAGGTCATCGCCGAAATGCAAAAACTGGGCGGCACCTGCGCTTTTGTGGACGCCGAGCACGCGCTGGACATCCAGTACGCGCAAAAGCTGGGCGTGAACCTACAGGACCTGCTGATTTCCCAGCCCGACACCGGCGAGCAGGCGCTTGAAATCGTCGACTCCCTGACCCGCTCCGGCGCGGTGGACCTGATCATCGTCGACTCGGTGGCGGCGCTCACGCCCAAGGCCGAGCTCGAAGGCGAAATGGGCGACTCGCTGCCCGGCCTGCAGGCCCGTTTGATGAGCCAGGCGCTGCGCAAGCTCACCGCCACCATCAAGAAGGCCAATTGCACGGTCATCTTCATCAACCAGATCCGCATGAAGATTGGCGTGATGTTCGGCTCGCCCGAAACCACCACGGGCGGCAATGCGCTGAAGTTCTACGCCTCGGTACGCCTGGACATCCGCCGCATCGGCTCGATCAAGAAGGGCGAAGAGGTGATCGGCAACGAGACCCGCGTCAAGGTGGTCAAGAACAAGGTGGCTTCGCCCTTCAAGACGGCGGAGTTCGACATTCTTTACGGCGAGGGCATCAGCCGCCTGGGCGAGGTGCTGGACCTGGGGGTGGCCGGCCACATCGTTGAGAAAGCCGGTGCCTGGTACGCCTTCAACGGCGAAAAAATCGGCCAGGGCCGCGACAACTCGCGTGAATTCCTCAAGGAAAACCCCGAACTCGCGATCGAGATCGAAAACAAGGTGCGTGAATCGCTGGGCATCCCGCTGGTGCAGGTTGCCGGCAGTGTCGATGCCCCGGCCGAGAAGCCGGCCAAGGCTGAGAAAGCTGAAAAACCCGCCAAGGCCGCAGCCTGATAGCTGGTAGCCAGCCTGGGAGCGCGGAGCAGCCGTCAAAAGGCAGTGCTTGCGCGGCCCAGGCGCGTTGACCATGGACAAGCCCTCAGATCGCAAACCCCCGAAACCCGCCACCCGTGCGGGTTTCGGCCTTTCGCTCAAGGGCCGCGCCCTGCGCTACCTGGCCGGGCGCGAGCATTCACGGGCTGAGCTGGAACGCAAACTCGCGCCCCATGAGGAAACGCCGGGCCAGCTGGCCCAGGTGCTGGACGACTTGCAGGCCAAGGATTTCATCAGTGAAGCGCGTGTGGTCGAATCGGTGATCAACCGGCGCGCCGGCCGTTTTGGCGCGGCGCGTATCAAGCATGAATTGCTGGGCAAAGGCCTCAGCGCGGAGCGCGTGGCCGGCGCCATGGACAGCCTCAAGGGCAGCGAGCTGGAACGCGCCCGCGAGATCTGGCGCAAAAAATTCGAGGGGCCGGCGCCCGACGCGGCCGGCCGCGCCAAACAAATGCGCTTTCTGGCGGCCCGGGGCTTTGGCGGCGAGGTGATACGCCGCGTGGTGCAGGCAGATGAGGATTGAGCTTACAACCCGAGCATCAACTTGAGATTCTGCACAGCGGCGCCTGACGCGCCCTTACCCAGGTTGTCCAGCCGCGCCACCAGCACGGCCTGGCGGTGCTCTTCATTGGCGAACACGCGCAGCTCCATCTTGTTGGTGTCGTTGAGCGCCAGCGCATCGAGTTTGTTTGACTCGGGCGCGGCTTCCACGGTCACCCATTCGCTGCCGGCGTAATGTTTGGCCAGCATGTCCTGCAGCTGCACGCCGGTCGGCTTGCCGGGCAGCAGGTCCAGGTGCAGCGGCAGCTGCACCAGCATGCCCTGCTTGAAATTGCCGACGGAAGGAATGAACACCGGGCGGCGTGACAGGCCGGTGTATTTCATGATCTCGGGCAGGTGTTTGTGCTTCAGGCCCAGGCCGTAGAGCTCAAACGCGGGCGCAGTGCCGGCCTCGTAGTCTTCAATCATTTGCCGCCCGCCGCCGGAGTAACCGCTCACGGCGGGAAGGCTCAGGGGGAAATCGGCCGGTATCGCACCGGCGTCGACCAGCGGGCGGATCAGCGCGATCGCACCGGTGGCATAGCAGCCGGGGTTGCCGACGCGCTCGGCGGCCGCCACGGCGGCGCGCTGCGTCTGCGTCAGTTCGGGAAAGCCATAGACCCAGCCGGGCACGGTGCGGTGCGCGGTGGAGGCATCAATGACCTTGGGTTTTTTGCCGGGCAGTGAATCAATCATGGCCACCGATTCGCGCGCCGCGTCGTCGTGCAGGCACAGGATCACCATGTCCACCTGCGCCATCAACGCACGCTTGGCTGCCGCATCCTTGCGCAGTTCGGGCGCGATGCTGACCAGCTCGATCTGCGGCATGGCTTGCAGCCGCTCGCGGATTTGCAGGCCCGTGGTGCCGGCTTCTCCGTCAATAAAAACTTTGGGCATGGATGAGGACTTCCAGGTACTGACAACAGAACGAAATGCGCCAACAAGGCAAACCCAGGAGGTGTGCTGGCAGGCCAAAAACAGCTTAAAAATGCCCAATTCGGGGCTATTTTGGGGTGTAAGCCGGGCACAAGAATTGTGCGTCGCACCATGATACAGTTCTGCGTTGCTGCCTGCAGTGACCGCCGACGTGGTTTTTTGGGCCGGTGTGGCCTGTTTCCGACACCCCACAGCCCTGTCCAAATCCCAGTTGCACCCCCTCTTTTACTGAATTCTGAAGGTTTTTCATGAAAATTCACGAGTACCAGGGCAAGGAAATCTTGCGCAATTTTGGTGTGCCTGTGCCGCGCGGCATTCCGGCGTTCACGGTGCAGGAAGCGGTGGAAGCCGCCCAGAAGCTAGGCGGCCCGGTATGGGTGGTCAAGGCGCAAATCCACGCGGGCGGCCGCGGCAAGGGCGGCGGCGTGAAGGTCGCCAAGACCATTGAGGACGTCAAGCGCATCGCCGGCGAAATTCTGGGCATGCAGCTCAAGACGCACCAGACCGGCCCCGAAGGACAGAAAGTCCGCCGCCTCTATATTGAAGACGGCGCCGACATCCAGAAAGAATATTACGTCTCGGCCGTGACCGACCGCGAATCGCAAAAGGTGGCCTTTATCGCCTCCAGCGAAGGCGGCATGGACATCGAAGAGGTGGCCCACTCCCACCCCGAAAAGATCATCAAGGTGTTTGTCGATCCGCTGGTCGGCATGACGGACGCCCAGGCCAAGGAAATCGCGAGCGGCATCGGCATGCCCGCCGACTCCGTGCCGCAGACCGTCGACATCCTGCAAAAGCTCTACAAGTGCTACATGGACACCGACGCCTCGCTGGTTGAAATCAACCCGCTGAACCGCAACAGCAAGGGCGAAGTCATGGCGCTGGACGCGAAGTTCAACTTCGACGCCAACGCGCTGTTCCGCCACCCCGAAATCGTCGCCTACCGCGACCTGGACGAGGAAGACCCGGCCGAAGTCGAAGCCAGCAAGTTCGACCTGGCCTACATCAGCCTGGACGGCAACATCGGCTGCCTGGTCAACGGCGCGGGCCTGGCCATGGCGACCATGGACACCATCAAGCTGTTCGGCGGCGAGCCGGCCAACTTCCTGGACGTGGGCGGCGGCGCGACGGCTGAAAAAGTCACCGAAGCCTTCAAGATCATGCTGAAGAACCCCGATGTCAAAGGCATCCTGGTCAACATCTTCGGCGGCATCATGAAGTGCGACACCATCGCCGACGGCGTCATCACCGCCTGCAAGGCCGTGAACCTCTCCGTGCCGCTGGTCGTGCGCATGAAGGGCACCAACGAAGACCTGGGCAAGAAGATGCTGGCCGACTCCGGTCTGCCCATCATTGCCGCAGACACCATGGCCGAAGCCGCGACCAAAATCGTGGCCGCCGTCAAGTAAGCCCAGGAGAACACAAGCATGTCGATCTACATCAACAAACACACCAAAGTCATCACCCAGGGCATCACCGGCAAGACCGGCCAGTTCCACACCCGCATGTGCCGCGACTACGCGAACGGCAAAGAGGCCTTTGTGGCCGGTGTGAACCCCAAGAAAGCCGGCGAAGACTTCGAAGGCATCCCGATTTTCGCCAACGTGACCGAGGCCGCCAAGGCCACCGGCGCCACGGTGTCCGTCATCTACGTGCCGCCCGCGGGCGCGGCAGCCGCGATCTGGGAAGCCGTGGAGGCCAACCTGGACCTGGCGATCTGCATCACCGAAGGCATTCCGGTCAAGGACATGCTGGAAGTGCGCAACCGCATGAAGGCCAAGGAAGCCGCCGGCGGCAAGAAAACCCTGCTGCTGGGCCCCAACTGCCCCGGCCTGATCACGCCCGACGAAATCAAGATCGGCATCATGCCCGGCCACATCCACCGCAAGGGCCGCATCGGCGTGGTCAGCCGCTCCGGCACGCTGACCTATGAAGCCGTGGCGCAACTGACCGAAATCGGCCTGGGCCAGTCCAGCGCCGTCGGCATCGGCGGCGACCCGATCAACGGCCTCAAGCACATCGACGTGATGAAGGCCTTCAATGACGACCCGGACACCGACGCCGTCATCATGATCGGCGAAATCGGCGGCCCCGATGAAGCCGAAGCCGCCCAATGGTGCAAGGCCAACATGAAAAAACCTATCGTCGGCTTTATCGCCGGCGTGACGGCCCCGGCCGGCAAGCGCATGGGCCATGCGGGTGCGCTGATCTCCGGCGGCGCCGATACGGCCGACGCCAAGCTGGCCATCATGGAAGCCTGCGGCTTCACGGTGACGCGCAATCCTTCGGAAATGGGCAAGCTGCTCAAGGGCCTGCTGTAAGGCTGTAAGGCCGGGGCGGCGGTCGTAAGCATTACTACGAACGCCGCCTGCGCCCATACGGGCTAAACTCGCAAAAACAAAAAAAGCGCTGCACAGCGCTTTTTTTCATTCATAACAGGAGATAGCCATGATTTTCGGACTGGACCTCGCGTCCCCGCTTTTCTGGAGCGCTTTTGGCTCCATCATCCTCGCCAACATCGTGCTGTCGGGCGACAACGCCGTGGTGATCGCCATGGCGGCGCGCACGCTCAAGCCCGAGCAGCGCGGCAAAGCCATCTTCTGGGGCAGCGCCGCGGCCATCGTCATGCGTATCGTGCTGACCATTGTGGCCATCCAGCTGCTGACCCTGCCCTACCTGAAGCTCATAGGCGCCATCCTACTGGTCTATATCGGCGTGGACCTGCTCAAGGGCGAGGAAGACGAAGACGGTGAAGGCCATGAAATCAACGGGATGATGGCCGCCATCCGCACCATCCTGATCGCCGACCTGGTCATGAGCCTGGACAACGTGCTGGCCGTGGCCGCCGCCGCCAAGGGCAACCTGCCGCTGCTGGTCCTGGGCCTGCTGGTGAGCATCCCGCTGATCATTTTCGGCGCCACCTTGCTGACCAAGGTCATGGAACGTTTCCCCATCATCATCACCATAGGCGCCGCCCTGCTCGGCTTCCTGGCCGGCGAAATGCTGCTGACCGACCCGGCCGTGGCTGGCTATTTCGGCGCCGTCAGCGAGCAAACCGTGACCTTTGGCGGGATTCTGGGCGCTGTGCTGGTCGTGGCGCTGGGCACCTATCTCACCAAACGGCAGCAGAAAAAAGCCCCTTCCGCCTGAAATCCGCCCGCCCGTCCCGCAGCCGCGGGGCGAAAGGCCTGCGCTTGCCTCAAGCCCGCATGCCGCGGGCTTTTGCACATCCGCTGAAATACCACTTATTTGCAACAGTCGGCACGGCTGCCGTGCAAAAGTCCCTTGTCCAGCCGCACCCCGTCTGTTAATGTCCCTTATCAGGAGACTTGTAACCTGCCGAAACAAAGGGCGGCGGGCGTTGCTTGGTGCGCCAAAACGACGGCGTCGCCGGGCGGCCGGTAATACAAAGCAATTAAAAATCGTCTAGCTTATGCACAGCGAAACAGGACAAGGGACGGGTAGTGGCCAAATCATCTAGAAAGCTGAGTCAGTTCTGGCGGGCCGACTGGTTTGTCGGGGTCCTGGTGGTGCTGGCCGTCCTTTTTCTGCACGGCCTGACCGATTTTTTCGGCACGCTGGAGCGCCGCTATTACGACTTCGCGAGCACCAGCACCTCGCGCCAGCCTTCCGACCGCATCGCGATCATCGCCATCGACGACCAGAGCATTGCCAACATCGGGCGCTGGCCCTGGCCGCGCGACGTGCATGCGCAGCTGATCGACCAGCTTTCGGCCGCCAAGGCCAAAACCATCGCGCACACGGCTTTTTTCTTTGAGCCGCAGACGGACCGCGGGCTGGTGTTCATCCGCAAGATGAAGGAAGCGCTCGGCCCGGCCGCCGATCCGGCGACGGCGGCCCAGGGTGGGCTGCCCGAGCAGCTCGGCAAGGTCATCGCCGAGGCCGAAGTCGCCCTGGATACCGACGCCAAGCTCGCGGCCAGCATGGGCAAGGCCGGCAACGTCCTGGTGCCCTCTGTTTTCCAGCTGGGTGTGCCGCAGGGCCGCCCCGACAACCCGCTGCCGGCCTATGCCCTGAAGAGCGCGGTCGATGAAACCAACAACTTCTCGCTGCCGGCCATACGCGGGCAGCAGCCCATCGAGCAGATAGGCGCGGCGGCCGCCGGCATCGCCCACCTCAACCAGCTGCCCGACGTGGACGGCGCCGTGCGCCAGGAGCCGTTGCTGATCAATTACTACGGCAAGGCTGTGCCCTCCATGAGCCTGCTGGTGGCGGCCAAGAGCCTGAACCTCGGGCCGGCGGACATCAAGCTCAATGTGGGCGAGTCGGTGCAGATCGGCAAGCTGATGGTCAAGACGGACGAATCGGCCTTGATGCTGCCGCAGTTCTACAAAGGCAGGGACGGCCGGCCCGCTTTCGCGGTGGACTCGTTCTACGACGTGATTTCCGGCAAGATCCCGGCCGCCAAGTACGCGGACAAGATCGTGATCATCGGTGCCACCGCCGCGGGCGTGGGCACCCAGTTCCCGACCCCGGCCGGCCCCGGGCTGTCGCCGGCGGAAACCATCGCGCACATCACCTCCAGCATCCTGAGCGAGCATTTCATTGTGCAGCCGGGCTGGGGCGTGTGGGCCACGCTGGGGGTGCTGCTGCTGGTGGCCGGCTACCTGATCGCGGGCCTGCCCAGGCTGTCGGCGGGCAAGGCGGCCGTCGTCACCTTGCTGCTTTTCGTGGTGCTGCTGGTGGTCGAGTTCAGCCTGCTGTCGGCGGCCGCGACCTGGCTCAAATTTGTCTTCCCCGCCGCGCTGCTGGTCATAGGCCACCTGGCGCTGACCACCAAGCGCTTCCTCATGACCGAGGCGGGCAAGCTCAAGTCCGACGAAGAGTCGGCCGAAACCAACCGCATGATGGGCCTGGCGCTGCAAGGCCAGGGCCAGCTGGACATGGCCTTTGACCGCTTCCGCCGCGTGCCCTTCACCGACGCGCTGATGGACAACATGAACAACCTCGCGCTGGACTTCGAGCGCAAGCGTCAGTTCAACAAGGCCCAGGCCGTGTATGAGTACATGGCCACCTACAACAAGAACCACAAGGACCTGCAGTCCAAGCTCAACCGCGCCAAAAACCTGTCGGAGACGGTCATCCTGGGCGGCGGCGGCTCCCACCCCGGCGGCACCATGCTGCTGGACGGCGGCGCCGTCGAAAAACCCATGCTGGGCCGCTACCAGGTGGAAAAAGAGCTGGGCAAGGGCGCCATGGGCGTGGTCTATCTCGGCAAGGACCCCAAGATAGGCCGTGTCGTGGCCATCAAGACCATGGCGCTGAGCCAGGAGTTCGAGGGCGAGGAACTCGACGACGCGCGCGAGCGCTTCTTCCGCGAGGCCGAGACGGCCGGGCGCCTGCAGCACCAGAACATCGTGACGATTTTTGATGCGGGCGAGGAGCACGACCTGGCCTATATCGCGATGGAATTCCTCAAGGGCAAGGACCTGGCCGACGTCACCAAGGACGGCAGCCTGCTGCCCGTGCCCAAGGTCCTGTCCATCGTGGCGCGGGTGGCCGAAGCCCTGGCCTACGCGCACAAGCAGAACGTGGTGCACCGGGATATCAAGCCGGCCAACATCATGTATGAGATCGACAGCGATACGGTGAAGGTGACCGACTTCGGCATCGCCCGCATCACCGACTCCAGCAAGACCAAGACCGGCCTGGTGCTGGGCACGCCCAGCTTCATGTCGCCCGAGCAGATCGCCGGCAAGAAGGTCGACGGGCGCTCGGACCTGTATTCGCTGGGGGTGATGCTGTTCCAGATGCTGGCCGGCGTGCTGCCTTTCCGGGGCGACTCCATGGCCGAGCTGATGTACAAGATCGCCAACGAAGAGGCGCCGGACATCCGCATCATCCGCAAGGAGCTGCCCGCCCGGCTGGCCGAGGTGGTCGCGCTGTCGCTGGCCAAAAAGCCCGAGCTTCGCTACCAGGACGGCGACCGTTTCGCCGCCGACCTGCGCGAAATCATCGCGTCCCTGGACGGCGGCGCACCCCTGTCCGCCCCCGCTCCTTCGCCCCATGCCGTCCCGCCGGCCGCGCCCGCGGCCACATTCGACGCCACGGTGGTGCAATCCGCCCCCGCCGCGCAGGCGGCCGAGCCCAGGGCCTATGATGCCACCCAGGCCTTGAATGCCGGCGGCGCCCAGACCTTCGAAAAAACCGTTGTCTCCAGGCCGCCCGCCGCCGACAAAGATTCCCAGTGACAACACGAACAAGATGATCTACGAGATTTGTACACATACCGACCCAGGGCTGACGCGGGACAATAACGAGGATGCGGTGGCGTTTGACCCGGCAACGCGGCTTTGCATCCTGGCGGACGGCATGGGCGGCTACAACGCCGGCGAGATCGCCAGCGGCATGGCCGTGGCCTTCATCAAGTCGGAAATGGGACGCTGGCTGTCCCAGGCCGGCCGGCATGCGAATGCCAAGGAAGTGCGCCGGGCAATGGAAATCTGCGTGGAAAACGCCAATCATTCGATTTTCAACGCGGCCAACTCCAACCCCCAGTACACGGGCATGGGCACCACGCTGGTCGTGGGCGTCTTCCAGGACGGGCGCCTGATGCTGGGCCATATCGGCGATTCGCGCTGCTACCGCCTGCGCGGCCAGGAACTCCAGCAGATCACCAAGGACCATTCGCTGCTCCAGGAGCAGATCGACGCCGGGCTGATCACGCCCGAGCAGGCGCTGACCTCCCTGAACAAGAACCTGGTGACGCGCGCCCTGGGCGTGGAAGACACCGTGCTGGTGGAGGTCAATGAGCACCGCGTGGAGCCGGGCGATCTTTACCTGATGTGTTCCGACGGCCTGTCGGACATGGTGGTGGACCCGGGTATTGCCGCCATCCTGACGGGCGCCGGGACGCTGGAGCAGAAGTCAAAACAGCTGATTGCGGCGGCGAACGAGGCCGGCGGACGCGATAATATTTCCGTCTTGCTGGCTTATGCGAAAGAAGACTCGGCCAAGCGCGGCCTTTTGTCGAGAATGCTGGGAAAATAAGCGGTGACTGAAAATTTAAAAACAGACAGGAGTCGGCCATGCCGAAAATGATCGTCTCTATTGACGGCGTTGTGATCAAGGAAGTCCAGTTGACGAAAGACAGGACGTCCCTGGGCCGCAGGCCCTACAACGATATCGTCATTGACAACCTCGCTGTCAGCGGGGAGCACGCCGTCCTGCAGATGTCCGGTAACGAGGTGTACCTTGAAGACCTCAACAGCACCAACGGCACCTATGTCAACGGCAAGGCCGTGAAAAAACTGTTGCTGCAAAACAGCGACACGGTGGAAATCGGCAAGTACAAGATCAAGTACGTGAACGAGGCCCAGCCTGCCGGTTTCGAAAAAACCATGATCATTAAGGCCGGTTCCGCGGGTCTGGTCGCGCCTCCTGCCGGTGCGCCGGCAGCGGCGCCCGCCGCCGCCGACGTGGGCGGCAACATCAGCGCGGCCATCAAGGTCATGTCGGGGGCCGCTGCCGGCCGCGAAGTGGCGCTGGTCAAGGTGGTGACCACCATCGGCAAGCCGGGCGTCGCGGTGGCCGCGATCACCAAACGGCCCCAGGGCTTTGTCGTGGCCCACGTGGAAGGCGCCGGGAAACCGACCCTCAACGGTGCGCCTATCGGGGCCGAGCCTGTCATCCTGAAAAACGGCGACATGCTTGAGCTGGCCGGAACGCAGATGCAGTTCGTCCAACATTGACCCGGGTGCCCGCCCGGGCTTCGCCGTAACGCGGACCGTCAGCACCCAACACCCGAGGTCTCATGAGACTCCTCTCCCGGCACTGGCCCCGCATCGCTGTCACGCTGATCCCGCTTGTGTTTGCCCTGCTGCATGCCGGCGGTGTCATGCGCCTCGGGGTGTTGCAGCGGCTGGACGACATCTTCTACGACGCGCGGCTTCGGGCAACCATGCCGCGCACGCTCGATGAACGCATCGTCATCGTCGACATCGACGAAAAAAGCCTGGCCGAGGTCGGCCGCTGGCCCTGGGGGCGCAACAAGCTCGCGGAACTGGTCGAGGAACTGCAGGACCGCCAGAAGACGGCCCTGCTGGGCTTTGACGTGGTGTTCGCCGAGGCCGACGACAGTTCGGGCCTGAAGCGGCTCAAGCAGCTGGCGCAGGCCGAGCTCAAGGACCAGCCCGGTTTCGCGGAAAAACTCAACCAGCTGCAGGCCGGGCTGGACTACGACGCGGTGTTCGCCAAGGCGATCGAAAAGCGGCCCGTCGTGATGGGCTATTACTTCACCAGCGACCGCGATGGGCGCGTCAACGGCGTCCTGCCGGCGCCCGTCATGGGCCGCGATGCGCTGGCCGGCCGCCCCATCAAGTTCACCAGCTGGAACGGCTACGGCGCCAACATCGAGCAACTGGCCAAAGCCGCGCCGCTGGGCGGCTTTTTCAATTCCATCACCGAGGGCGACGGCGTGGTGCGCTCCATCCCCCTGCTGGCGGAATACAAGGGGCAATACTACGAATCGCTGGCGCTGGCCATGTTCCGCATGCTGGCGGGCCTGCCCCGGGTCGAGCCCGGGTTCCCGCCGGAAAAATTCCTCACGCGCAATTACCAGGGGTTGGAAAGCATATTGCTCAAGCAGGGCAGCAAGACCCTGGCGATTCCGGTCGATGACCGGGTCGCCACCTTGGTGCCGTTCCGGGGCCATGGCGGCGCCAACGGTGGCTCCTTCCGTTACATCTCGGCGGCCGACGTGCTGGGCAAGCGCCTGGCGCCCGGCGCGCTCAAGGACAAAATCGTCCTGATAGGCACCACGGCACCCGGCCTGCTTGATTTGCGGGTGACGCCGGTCGGGGAGACCTACCCCGGCGTGGAAACCCATGCCAACGTGATCTCGGGTTTCCTGGACGGCAAGGTGTTCGTCAAGCCCGATTACGCCGTCGGCTTTGAGGTCGTCATCCTGCTGCTGTCGGGCCTGACGCTGGCTTTCGCGCTGCCCATGCTCTCGGCTTCCCGCGCGGTCCTGGTCAGCCTGGCCGTGATCGCCGCCATCGGCGGGCTGAATTTCTGGCTGTATGCGGGTTACGGCCTGGTGCTGCCGCTGGCCAGCGCGCTGGTCATGGCACTGACGGCCTTCGCGCTCAACATGAGCTACGGCTATTTCGTGGAAAGCCGCTCCAAGCGCGAGCTGGCCAATCTGTTCGGCACCTATGTACCGCCCGAGCTGGTCGACGAGATGGTGAAAGACCCCGACAGTTACAACATGAAGGCGACCACCAAGGAGCTGACCGTCATGTTCTGCGACATGCGCGGCTTCACCAAGATGTCCGAAACCATGGAGCCGACCCAGCTGCAGGCGCTGCTCAACAGCGTCTTCAGCCGCCTGACGGACCTGATACGCGGCAACCGCGGCACCATCGACAAATACATGGGCGACTGCGTCATGGCGTTCTGGGGCGCCCCTGTCGACACGCCCGACCATGCCGCGCTGGCCGTGAAAACCGCGCTCGAGATGTCAAACGCCGTGCGCAGGATCAATGAAGAGCACAGGACCAAGGGTTTACCCGAGATCGGCATCGGCATAGGCCTGAACACCGGCACCATGTGCGTGGGCGATATGGGATCGGACATCCGCCGCAGCTACACCGTGATCGGCGACGCCGTGAACCTGGGCTCGCGCCTGGAGGGCTTGTCCAAAACCTATGGTGTCGATATCGTGGTCAGCGAGTCCACCCGCAAACTGGCTGGGGACTTTGCATGGCAGGAGCTGGACAAAGTCCGCGTGAAGGGCAAAGATCAGGCTGTGGCCATTTTTTGGCCATTGGCGCCGGCGGACCGGATCGACAAGGACAATGCCGACGAATTGAAGACCTGGGGCCTGGCTTTGAAGGCCTATCGGGCCCAGGACTGGGACCAATGTGACGTGCAGTTACTAAATTTGCAGCGGGCAAATGGCAAAAAGTTCCTTTACCGGCTGTACGCGGAGCGTGTAGCCTCGATGAGGCTGTTGCCGTTTGATCCGGAGTGGGATGGCGCAACCAATTTTGAGACCAAATAATACAAAGACCAACTCAGGGCCAACCGGAAAACCACATGAAAGTACGTGTACTAGGCTGCTCGGGAGCCATCGCCAAGGACTGCCGGACCACGTCTTTTCTGCTGGACCATGATTTGCTGGTCGATGCGGGCACGGGCGTGGGCGACCTCACGCTCGACGAGATGGCCGGCATAGACCACGTGCTGCTGACGCACTCGCACCTGGACCACGTCGCCGCGCTGCCGCTGATGGTGGACGCCATCGCGGCGCGGCGTACCACGCCGATACAGATACACGCGCTGCAAGGCACGATCGAAGCGCTGAAAGCGCATATCTTCAACAACACCATCTGGCCGGATTTTTCCAGGATTCCCACGCCGCAGGCGCCGTTCGTCAGCTTTCACCCCCTGGATGTGGGGCAGACCCTGCTGCTGGCGGGAAAGCACGTGGAAGTGCTGCCCGCCGTGCACACCGTGCCGGCCGTGGGATACGCCGTGGCCACCGGCAAGGGCTGCTGGGTGTTCACCGGCGATACCGAGCAGAACCCGGCGCTGTGGGCCCGCATCAACCAGATGAACGTGGCCATGCTGGTCATCGAAACCGCCTTCAGCAACCGCGAGCGCGACCTTGCCAAGCGCAGCCTGCACCTGTCGCCTCATGCGCTGGCCAACGAGCTCGACTGCATAGAGCGCGGCAAAAATTATCCGATTTACATCACCCACACCAAGCCCGCCGAGACCGATCTCATCATGGCCGAGATACAGCGTTTCGACCAGACACGGCCGTTTGGCCCCAATGTGACGCACGACATCCGGTGGCTGCGGGCAGGCCAGGAGTTTGAACTATGAGCGCCGTACTGCAACGCGATCCCCAGGACGAGTTTTTCGACTCGCAGATGCTGCCGCCGCAGGAGCGCGGCGTCACCTTCGAGGCGCTGTACTTCCGGCAGCTGCAGCTGGTCACCAACCGCATCCATGAGACCGAAAACATCGACCAGATCATGCTGGAGGCGAGCCAGGACATCTGCAAGCTCTTCAACGCCGACCGGCTGACCCTCTACGCCGTCAACGAGGACCGCACGTCCATCGTCTCCAAGGTCAAGACCGGCCTCAACACCAGCCGCGACCTGAAACTTCCGGTCAGCGCGCAAAGCATCGCCGGCTATGTGGCCATGTCCCGGCAGATGGTCAACATCGCCGATGTCTACGACGAAGAGGCCCTCAAGAAAATCCACCCGGCCCTGAGCTTCCTCCAGGAGGTCGACAAGCGCTCGGGCTACAGGACCAAGCAGATGCTGGTGGCGCCCGTCATGGACGGCGACACGCTGTACGGCGTGTTGCAGGTCATCAACAACCGCAGCGACCAGCCCTTCGGCAAGCTCGAGGAGGACGGCGCGCGCCAGCTCTGCAAAACACTGGGCATCGCGATACGCCAGCGGATGCAGAGGGCGGAGGACGGCCAGCGCCGCAAGGCGACCAAGTACGACGGGCTGGTCACCGAAGGCGTGCTGTCGCAGAACGAACTGCAGCAATGCATCCAGCAGGCGCGCGAGGAGGGCAAGTCGGTCGAGCACATGCTGATGGCCAACTACCATCTGCGCCCCGCCCAGATCGGCCAATCCCTGGCGAAGTTTTTTGGCGTGGGCTACGAGTCTTTCAACACCGGCCGCATACGCTCTGAAATGCTGCACGGCCCGCTCAAGCGCGATTTCATCGAGCAGCAGGGCTGGATACCGCTGGAAGAAACCACCGAAGGCCTGGTGATCATGTGCATGGACCCGGAAGCCGTGCGCGGGGCGCGCGTCGTGCCGCAGGTGTTTCCGCGCATCACCAAGTTCGCTTACCGCGTCACCACCCAGACCGAGTTTGAGGAGACGCTGAACCAGCTGTTCGGCGCCGGCGCGGACAGCAGCTCCATCGACCAGTTGCTGGCGGACATGGACTCGCCGCTGGAAGGCGAATCCGCCGACGATTCCTCACTGGAGTCCGCGGCGGCCGATAACGAGCTGGTCAAGTTCGTCAACAAGGTCATCATCGACGCCTACAACCAGAAGGTTTCGGACATCCACATCGAGCCCATGCCCGGCAAGGCCAAGACCGGCATACGCTTTCGTGTGGACGGCACCCTGCAGCCCTATATCGAGGTGCCGGCCCAGTTCCGCCAGGCCATGGTCACGCGGCTCAAGATCATGTGCGACCTGGACATTTCCGAAAAGCGCAAGCCGCAGGACGGCAAGATCAAGTTCAAGAAGTACGGCCCGCTCGACATCGAGCTGCGCGTCGCCACGATCCCCTCGGCCGGCGGTGTGGAAGACGTGGTCATGCGGATCCTGGCCGCGGGCGAGCCGATTCCGCTGGAAAAGCTCGGGTTGACGGCGCACAACAAGGAGCGGCTGGAAAAAACCGTCTCCAAACCCTACGGCCTCTTTTATGTTTGCGGCCCCACGGGTTCGGGCAAGACCACCACGCTGCATTCCATCCTGAAATTCCTCAACACGCCGGACACCAAGATCTGGACCGCCGAGGACCCGGTTGAAATCACCCAGAAAGGCCTGCGCCAGGTGCAGATCAACCGCAAAGCCGGCATCGACTTTGCGCTGGTCATGCGCGCCTTCCTGCGGGCCGACCCGGACATCATCATGGTCGGCGAGTCGCGCGACAAGGAAACGGTGGCCATGGGCGTCGAGGCTTCGCTGACCGGCCACATGGTGTTCTCGACCCTGCACACCAACTCGGCGCCCGAATCCATCACGCGCCTGCTGGACATGGGCATGGACCCTTTCAATTTTGCCGACGCGCTGCTGGGCATCCTGGCGCAGCGCCTGGCCAAAAAATTATGCGACTGCAAGGAGGCTCATGTCTTGAGTTCGCAGGAAATCAAGGATTTCATCAAGGAATACTCTGAAGAGTTGCGACACACCGACGCCTGGAAGGCCGATGAGGGTGGCGAGTCGCAAAAGCTGTTTGAAGACTGGATGGAGCGCTACGGCAAGGACGGCAAGCTCACCGTGTACCGCGCCGTGGGCTGCGATAAATGCGGCAAGACCGGCTACAAAGGCCGCGTCGGCCTGCACGAACTCATGATCGCCGACGACGCCGCGAAAAAACTGATCCAGGAGCGCGCCCGTGTCGCGGAACTGTTCGCCAGCGCGGTCAGCAGCGGCATGCGCACGCTGAAGATGGACGGCATGGAAAAAGTGCTGATGGGCCTGACCGACTTGAAGATGGTTCGCTCGGTCTGTATCAAGTAAGGGTTTGCCGGGAACTGCAACGCGCGGGGGCTCAGGTCTGTGCCCGCGATTTCGATGCCGCCTGTTCCTCGCACCACTTGCGCCACACGTTGCGCAGGGCTTGCTCAAAATGCCGGGCAAAGCGCGGCGCGTCGAAAACCGGTGAAGCCAGCACCTGCTCCCTCATGCTGGCGCGCAGCGATGCCAGGCGCGGCAGGTCGCCGGCATGCAATACCGCCTTCTTGACATAGTCATCGGCATCCTCGGCCACCCACTCGGGCAAGCCGGCATTCATCAGCAGGCCGACGCCCTGGCGGGCCAGGAAGCTCTTGCCCGCCAAAGTCAGCACCGGCACGCCCATCCACAAGGCTTCGGCCGAGGTTGTTCCGCCCGTGTAGGGGAAGGGATCGAGAGCGATATCGACCTGCTGGTAGGTCGCAAGATAGGCCGCGCGAGGCCCTGCGTTCAACACCAGCAGCCGCTCTGCGGCTATACCGTGAGCGGCAAAACGCCCGGCAACGATGCCTTGCAAGCGGGCCTGCTGGTCCGGTGGCGCGACGAGTTGCAAGCGGCTGCCAGGCACGGCATGCAGTACGCGGGCCCACAGGGCGACGACGGCATCGTTCATCTTGGACAGGGTATTGAAGCAGGCAAAGGTCACGTAGCCGTTACGCAAGGCAGGAAGAGGCGTGACATCCACATCGTGTGTGGGCGGGGTAAAGCAAAGCCGGGTTTCCGGCAGGCGCAGGATTTCCTCGGTGAAATGGCTCTCCAGCTCGGGGGGCAAGGTCCAGGGGTCGGCAATCAGGTAATCGATGGCCGCGACGCCGGTGGTGGCGAAGTAACCCAGCCAGCTCATCTGCACGGGAGCGGGTTTCCAGGCAAAGACCGGCAGGCGGTTCTTGCCGGTATGGCCGGACAGGTCGATCAGGATGTCTATGCCGTCATCGCGGATGATCCGGGCCATGGCTTCGTCGGGCAAGCCAACCACCGATTGCCAGTGGTGGAAGTGGCGCCTGATCCGGGCCGTGACCTCGTCCGCAATCAATGAGTTGGAATAGGCGAAGAGTTCCAGCCGGCCGGGTGCCTCCGTCGACAATGCAGCCAGCACGCCTTCAATGAAATGGCCCACAGGGTGGGAGTGCAAGTCGGCTGAGACAAATCCGATTCGCAGGCATCTGGAGAAATCCGCCAGATTCCCCGGGGCGACGGCGGGTGGGGCAAGCCGGGCAACCATCGCGCCGAAGCGCCGGGCTTCTTCCAGGTGTTGCTCGACCGAGAACCTGGACAGCAGATGCTGAATCAGTAAGAGGTTGCTGTGCGCGATCGGAAAATCCGGTTTGATAGTTATGGCGCGGCGGTAGCTTTCCAATGCCTCGTCCAGCCGGCCGATATCTTTCAGCGCGGCCGCCAGGTTTTGATGTACCCCGGCGTTTTCGGGCTCCAGTTGCAGCACCTTTAGGTAGCTTGCCACCGCGTC
Source organism: Polaromonas sp. P1_A2 (assembly GCF_056406895.1). Lineage (NCBI taxonomy): Bacteria > Pseudomonadati > Pseudomonadota > Betaproteobacteria > Burkholderiales > Comamonadaceae > Polaromonas > Polaromonas sp. P1_A2. Next base: position 433,610 of record NZ_JBFTZI010000004.1, read on the forward strand.
ATCGAAGAGGCGCAGCCCGATAGAGATGTCGCCGAGATTGCAATAGGCATCAATGAAGTCGGGCCTGAGTTCCACCGCGCGCCGGAAATTGCTGGCGGCGTCCTGCATGCGACCCAAGTGGCGCAAGACCAGGCCCAGGTTATAGAGTATTTCCACGTTGTCGGGATTGAGCTCCAGCATATGGCGGTAGACGGCCGCGAGCTCGTTGGAGCGTCCGAGCCGTCCCAGCAGCTTGACGAGTTTTTCGTGGCTTTCGACATAGTCGTGGTTGATCTCCAGTGCGCGGCGATAGCTTTCCACCGCCGCCTGGTCCTGCCCGAGTTCCTCAAGCGCCGTTCCCAGAGCCATCTCCGCCTCGGCGAAATCCGGTTTGAGCACGAGCGCTTCGCGGTAGGCGGAAACGGCCGCCTCGTGCTGGTCCAGCTGCGAGTAAGCAGCTCCCAGGTTGAAATGGGCGCCGGCCGAGTCCGGTTTGTAGCGCACGGCCTCGGTGAAAGCTTCCAGGGCCTCTCGCGCATCGCCGCGGTCCAGCAAAATCGTGCCCCGGTTGAAGTGCGCCCGCGCCAGCTCGGGCACCAGGCTGACGGCCATGTCGTAGCAGCGAAGCGCTTCATCGAGTTGCCCTTGCTGCTCGAGCGCCATGCCTTTCTCCAGCAACTGCGCGGCGGACGGCCCGGTTTCCATCGCCGGCTCAAATCTTCCCATTTCGTACCTCTTCAATGTGCGGTGGAGCCGAGAATTGTGAAGTATTCCGCTCGCACCACTTGTGCCATACACCGCGCAGGGCGGCCTGAAAGTGCCGGGCAAAGCGCGGCGCGTCGAAGATCGGCGAGGCCAGCACCTGGGGCCGCAAGCCCGAGCGCAGCGCGGACAGTTTCTGCAGATCGCCGGCGTGCGCAGCCGCCCGCTTCACATAGTCGTCGGCATCAGTGGCGACCCACTCGGGCAAACCGGCGTTCATCAGCAATCCGACGCCCTGGCGCGATAAAAAGGTGTTGCCCGCCAATGTCAGCACCGGCACCCCCATCCATAGCGCCTCGGCCGTGGTGGTGCCGCCTGTGTAGGGGAAGGGGTCGAGGGCGATGTCCACGCGATGGTAAGCCTGCAAGTACCTGTCGCGCGGCACGGGACCTTGAACCAGCAGCCGCGACGCCTCGATTCCATGCGCCGCGAATCGCTCCAGGGTCGCTTGCCGGTTTGAGGCCTCATTGAGTTGGGAGGCCATGAGGTGCAGGCGGCTCCCGGGCACCGCATGCAATATTCTGGCCCATAGGGCGACGACGGCGTCGTTCATCTTGGGCAGCGCATTGAAGCAGGCGAAGGTGACGTAACCGTTGGCCAGTGCGGGCAGTGCTGCCGTGTCAAGGTCAAGCGTGGGTGCGGTAAAGCACAGCCGGGTTTGCGGCAGGCGCAGGATTTTCTCGGTGAAATGGCTCTCCAGGTGCGGAGGCAGCGTCCATGGGTCGGCAATGAGGTAATCGATGGCCGCGACGCCCGTGGTGGCAAAGTAGCCCAGCCAGCTGATCTGCACGGGGGCGGGCCTTGCTGCAAAGACGGGTAGGCGGTTGCCTCCCGTGTGGCCGGACAGGTCAATCAGGATGTCTATGCGGTCATTGCGTATCTGCTGGACCAGCGATGCATCGGATCGGTCATGTACCGGATGCCAGCCCTGGAGGTGGGATTTGATCCTTCCGGTCACCTCGTCCGATTGCGCTGAATTGGAATAGGCGAAGAGCTCCAGGCGTCCGGCTTTTTCAGCCGACAGGGCGGCCAGAATGCTCTCAACAAAATAACCCACGGGATGGGCGCTCAAGTCCGCCGAGACAAAACCCACCCGCAGGCATCTGTCGGGCATCGGGCTGTTGTTCAAAGGCTCGAAGGAGGGGGCCAGGCGAGCGGCCGTTTCACCAAACCGGCGTGCCTCCTCGAACAATTCTTCAGGCGGCTGCTCGGACAGGTAGTTCTGGACCATCAAAAGATTGCTGTGGGCCACTGCCAGCTCCGGCCTGAGGGCCATGGCCCTGCGGTAACTCACCAAGGCTTTGCCCAAGTCGCCGAGGTCCTTGAATGCGCTTCCGATGTTGTTGTACGCATCCGCGCTATCGGGGTTGAGTTCCAGCACCCTGTGATAGCTTGCTGCCGCGTCGCTGAACTGGTGCAGGTCCATCAATACGTTGCCGAGGTTGCCATGCGCGGCCAGAAAGTCCGGCTTCAACTTCACCGCCAGCCGGTACTGGCTGACCGCCTCGTGAAACTGGCCCTTGATGCTCAGGAGGAGTCCCAGGCTGTTGAGGGCTTCGACATTGTGTGGATCCCGAACAAGGATCTGGCGGAAGCAGGCTGTGGCTTCATCGAATTGGTCGAGCCGCAGCAGGCTGTAAGCCAGCTTGTTCTGCGCCGCGGCGTGGCCGGGTTCGATCTCCAGGACACGGCGATAGCTTTTGATGGCCTCCTGCTCGTGTCCCTGCTCTTCCAGCGCCGCGCCCAGGGCCATCTCCGCCTCCGCAAAATCGGGCCTGAGCGAAAGCGCCTGGCGGTAGGCGGACACGGCTGCCTCATGGTGGTCCAGCCGGGCATATGCGGCCCCCAGGTTGAAATGGGCGCCGGCCGAGTCCGGCTTGTACTGCACGGCCTTGGTAAAGGCCTCCAGGGCTTGCCGCGCGTCGCCGCGGTCCAGCAAAATGGTGCCCCGGTTGAAGTGCGCCCGTGCGAGTTCCGGCATCAAGGCTATGGCGGAGTCGTAGCGCAGCAATGCCTCTTCGGGCTGCCCGTGCTGCTCCAGCGCCATGCCTTGCTCCAGCAGTTGTTCGGCCGATGGTCCGGGATTCAAGGGCGCCCCGCTGGCGGCGCCTGCGACGGGCCCCCCGGCCTTGGCCGCCGGCCCAGGTGCGCTCATCGCCGGCTTCCTGTTTGTGCGGCTGCGGGCGCGGTATTTTCCGCGCACCATGCTTGCCACATGCCGCGCAGCGCCGTTTCAAAGTACCCGGCAAAGCGCGGCGCATCAAAGATCGGCGAGGCCAGCACCTGCGGCCGCAAGCCTGCGCGCAACTCGGATAGTTTTCGCAAGTCGCCGGCATGCGCGACGGCACGGGCGAGATAGTCGCCGGGGTCCGAGGCGACCCATTCGGGCAGTCCCGCATTCATCATGAGGCCGACACCCTGGCGCGACAAAAACCGTTCGCCGGCCAGTGTCAGCACGGGCACACCCATCCACAAGGCTTCCGCCGTCGTTGTCCCGCCCGGGTAGGGAAAAGGGTCCAGGGCGATGTCAACCCGGTTATAGGCGGCCAGATAGTTTTCGCGGGGAACATAGTCTTCCAGAATCAGCCGTCCCTCCTCAATACCATGGGCCGCGAAACGGGCCATGACCTCGCGCTGTGCGGACATCTGCTTGATTTGGCGGGCCTTGAGAAACAAGCGGCTCGCCGGCACGGCATTCAGTATCTGGGCCCACAATTTCACCACGGCATCATTCATCTTGGTCAGGTTGTTGAAGCAGCCGAAGGTGACATAGCCGTTGGACAGGGCCGGAAGCGGCGAGACGCCGATATCCGCACGAGGGGGCGTAAAGCAAAGCCGCGTTTGCGGCAGGCGCCAGATCTTCTCGGTGAAGCTGCTTTCCTCGCTGACCGGCAAGGTCCAAGGGTCGGCGAGGAGGTAGTCCATCGCCTGCACCCCAGTGGTCGCGAAATAGCCCAGCCAGGAGAGCTGCACCGGTGCGGGTTTCCAGGCAAATACCGGCAGGCGGTTGAACGCGGTATGCCCCGAGAGGTCGATCAGGATGTCAATACCGTCTTCGCGTATCAGTTCGGCCACATGCTCATCGGAAAGCCCTGCCACCGGATGCCATGCGCGGCAGCAGGCCTTGAGCCGCCGGCTGAGTTCGTCATCGCAGCTGCGTGTGGGATAGCCGAACAGTTCCAGCGAGGTGGCGCTGGAAGCCAAGGCCGCCATAACAGCATCCAGAAAATAGCCGACGGGGTGGATGCAAAAATCCCCGGAAACCAGGCCCACGCGGAGGCGGCGATGTGGGTCGGGTGTATTGCGCCAAGCCATCGCCGGCCGGGCACGGCGCGCAAGCACCTCGCCAAAACGCCTGGCCTCGATCAGCAAATTCGCAACAGGCTGGTCGGCCAGATAGTTGTGTACGAACAGCAGGCTGTTGTGAGCATCCGTGAAGTCCGGCTGGAGCTCCAGCGCGCGGCGCGTGCTCTTCAGGGAGCTTTCAAGCTGCCCGAGATCCTGCAGGGCATTTCCGAGATTGCTGTGGGCCTGCGCGTAATCCGGTTTGATGGCCAAGGCCCGCCGGTGGCATTCAACCGCTTCGTCAAATTGTCCCTGTGTCTGAAAAACCGCGCCCATGGCGGTGAGCGATTCGGCGAAGTCAGGGTTGATCTCCAGCGCCTGGCGGTAACTCGCCACTGCGGCGTCAGTCTGGCCCAGGTCGGAAAGAAGATTGCCCAGGTTGTGATGGACCTCGATGAAGTCAGGCCGGATCTCTAAAGCCCGGCGATAGCTTTGCACTGCGTCCGTGAGCTGCCCCAGCGTGCGCAAGGTGGCGCCGAGGTTGTTGTGCGCCAGCGCATCATCCGGATCGGCCGCTACTGCCCGGCGAAAGCTGATGGCTGAATCTTTAAACCGCCCCAGTTTTCTCTGGACGGCTCCCAGGTTGTTGAGCCAATCCGCGTTGTGGGGATCGGTTTCCAGCATCCGGTGATAGGTGTCCGCGAGTTCATCAAATCGCCCAGACTGGCTCAGGACCTTGATCAGCTTGTCATACGCCTCGGTATAAGCTGGATCGATCTCCAGTGCGCGGCGATAGCTTGCCACCGCCGCTTCATCCTGCCCGAGCTCTTCAAGCGCCGCTCCGAGGGCGATTTCCGCCTCGCCGAAATCCGGCTTGAGCGCCAGCGCCTCGCGGTAGGCGGGGACGGCCGCCTCGTGCTGATCCAGCCGTGAATAAGCGGCCCCCAGGTTGAAATGGGCGCCGGCGGAGTCCGGTTTGTAGCGCACGGCGTTGCTGAAGGCCTCCAGGGCCTGTTGCGCATCGCCGCGGTCCAGCAAAATGGTGCCCCGGTTGAAGTGCGCCCGCGCCAGTTCGGGCATCAGGCTGACGGCCATGTCGTAGCACCGCAGTGCCTCTTCGGCTTGTCCTTGTTGTTCGAGCGCCATGCCTTGCTCCAGCAACTGCACGGCGGACGGCTCGGGGCTCGACCGGACAATTCCCGCGGCAGGACGTTCGGCTTTTGTGGCCCGATCAAATATTCCCATCCCTTACCTCTTCAATGTGTTGCAGAGCTGGCCGGCGATTTATGGATTGAAAACGGACCTTGCGCCTCATTGGACCCAGCAGGGGGAAAGTCCGCCATTGCTTCCTGAATGCGTCTCGAACAAGGGGGATGCCAACCTGCTCCCGAACTTGCTACATTGCTGGGGCAGCATTTTTATAATGCCACAATCGTGAAAAGCACCCGGAGGCCACATGGTATTGAGTTGGTTTGACGCTCGTGAAGCGAAGACGTTTGGCGAATCTCTCGCACGGTATTTCCTGGAGGGCATGCCTCCGGCCAACCAAATTGGGGACAAGGCATTTGCGCAGAAATCCACCAAGCTGCTCGGAAAAATGGCGGATCAGATTTACCATTTCAAAAGACAGCACAAACTAAATACCTACAAGAAAGCCCAGCTTGGCAATGCCTTCAAATGGAAGCTCAAGGATGCCGGTGTTGCGCCCGACTATACGGATGAACTGACCAAATGGTTGATCCGGCATATCGGGTGAGCTGGGTAATCGGCTCGGAGGCTCGCCGTCAATTTGGCTCAGGGGAAATAGAGTGACAAAAATGCCATTTCCGATGGCTTGAATTGACAAGAAGCGCTACAAGTAAGCCGGTTTTTTGCTCATTCCCTATGTCAAAGCCGCGAGTTCAGGGGCTAAGTCCGGTCTGGCACAGAAACTGCTCTAACCTGCCCGCTATCTGTGTTTGTTTGTTTTTCATTTAAGGAGCTTTTTATGAAGCGTTCTCTCCAGCAGGGTTTTACCCTGATTGAATTGATGATCGTGGTTGCGATCATTGGTATTTTGGCTGCGGTGGCCCTGCCGGCTTACCAGGACTACATGGTCCGCGCCAAGGTCTCTGAAGTTGTGCTGGCCGCATCTTCCGGCCGTACCGCTGTGTCCGAGACTTTCTCGCAAAAGTCCACGATGCTGCTGAACCAGGCTTCCATGGGTGTGCAGACCCAGGATTCGAAGTATGTTGCTTCGGTGTCCTATTCGGGTGTCAACTCCACGCAAGGTGACATCATCGTGACGTCCAAGAACGACACCGGCCTGTCTGGCGCTGCCAGCAAGACCATGATTCTGCGCGGCATTGGTAGCACCTCCACCGGCACTGTTGCCTGGAGCTGCGGTACCGACGGTACGTCCAACGCGATCCCCAAGAAGTACCTGCCAAGCTCGTGCAAAGACTTCTGATCGATTGATTGGATAAAAAGCCCCTTGGCATCGCCAAGGGGCTTTTTTCATTTTTGCGCATGATTCGAATCCGATACCTCCTGGCGGCTGCCTCCGTCTTTGTCGGTGTTCTTGTTGCCATCTACTGGCCGGGCTTGCACGGCAATTTCTTTTTTGACGACGGCCCCAGCATCACCCTCGCGGAGGGTGTGCGCCTTGAGACCTTGTCTTCGGAGTCCCTCCACCAGGCCCTGGCCAGCGGTGGTGCCGGCCCCTCGGGCAGGCCGGTCGCCCAGTTGAGTTTCGCGCTCAACCACTATTTCAGCGGACTCGATCCCTTTGTTTTCAAGGCGACCAATCTTGCCATCCACCTTGCCTGTGGATTCCTGGTGTTTGCCTTGACCCGGCGCCTGTTGGGCACCGTCAAGCCGCTGGCCCAGCAGCGCAATCTCCTGATCGCATCCGGCGCCGTGACCGCGCTGTGGCTGCTGCATCCCATCCAGCTGCTCCCGGTTTTGCATGTAGTGCAGCGCATGACCAGCCTGTCGGCCTTCTTTCTGCTCGCCGCGCTGTTGCTGCATATCCGCGGGCGGGAGCGCGTGGGCCGGGTGGCCGCCGCATGGCTCTTGCTGGCATGGGCTGTTTTCTGGCCGCTTTCCTGCCTCAGCAAGGAAAGCGGCCTGCTGTTTCCCGTGTTTGTGCTTGCTTGGGAACTGCTGGTGCGCAGGAGCGTAGTCGGGCACCTCGATCGCTTTGCGCGCGGGTTGACGGCCTTGACGGCCCTGCTCCTGGCGGCTGGATTGGCCTATGCGCTGTCCGCTCGCGGGCAATGGTTATGGGCCGGTTATCAGCTGCGCCCGTTCTCACTGACGGAGCGCCTGCTGACGGAAGGCCGGGTGCTCTGGTTTTACCTTGACCTGATTGTGGTCCCGGACCTCAAGGCCTTCGGTCTGTACCACGACGATTTTGTGGTTTCTACCGGCCTGCTTTCTCCGTGGACAACCCTGCCCGCCTTGCTGGGGCTGGCTGGCCTGGCATTGCTCGCGTGGTGGACGCGAACACGCGCGCCGCTTGTCGCGTTCGGCATCTTGTGGTTTCTGATCGGGCACGCACTGGAGTCCACCGTATTGCCCCTGGAGCTTGTGCACGAGCACCGCAATTACCTGCCCGTCCTGGGTGTCTTGATGGTGGCAGGATGGGCTTTGATGCTCGCACTGGAACGGCAGGGGGCGCACAGGAGGATTGGCGTCATGCTCGCGGCGGCGGCACTGGGCTATTCCTTGCTCGTCACAGCCTTGCGTTCACACCAGTTCGGCGAGGAAGTGCGGCGCACCCAGGTCGAGGCCCGTAACCATCCTTCGTCGGCCCGCGCCCAGCACGAGGCCGGGATCTCGTTGGCGGGACTGCCGGATGCGGCTTTGCGAGATTCGCCCACTTATGCTTTGGCCCGCACGCGTTACGAGATGGCCGGCAAGCTCGACCCGAACCTCAAGATGAGCTGGCTCGGGTTGATCCACCTGGACTGCAAGGCGGGCATGCCGGCAAAACAGGCGGACATCGAAGAACTGGCGCGACGGCTGCGGGAGACGCCTTTTGCACCGGGCGATACAGGCGTGCTGTACAACATGAAAGAGATGTCGATTGCCGGCTCGGTATGCCTTACCCGGGCGGAGATGGACGCGGTGTTCGCCGCCGCGCTGGCCAACCCCGGGGTATCGCCCGGGATCCAGGCCATACTGCACTCCTGGCATGCCGACTATCTCTGGCTCCATGAGCACGACCTTGCAGCGGCCCGCCGCGCTTTGGGCCAATCCTTGGCGCTGAACCCGTCCAATCCGAGCAATCGCCTCAAGTGGGCACAGCTGCTCATGATCTCCGGGGAGATGGCGCAGGCCCGGCAACTGCTTATGGCATTGCGGACGGTGTATTTTTCGGCCGAAGAGCGAAAGACGCTCGACGAGCTGCTCGCTGCGCTTAACATGACGGCACGTTGACACCAACCGGCCGCCTGCCAATGCCCCATACCGTCCCCCTCTCCATCGTCCTTCCCGCTAGAAACGAAGCGGCGGGCTTGCGGGATATCCTGCCTCGCATCCTGGCCGTGGCCCCTGATGCGGAGGTGCTGGTGGTTGACGACGGCTCCACCGATGACACTCCCGCCGTGTGCGCCGAACACCGCGTAAAACACCTGCGGCATCCTTACGCCAAAGGCAACGGCGCGGCCGTCAAGACCGGCGCCCGGGCGGCGCTTGGGGCGGTGATTGTTTTCATGGATGCCGACGGCCAGCACAAGCCCGAAGACATTCCCGGCCTGCTCGAGGAATTCAACAAGGGTTATGACATGGTGGTGGGCGCGCGGCAGGCGGGTTCCCAGGCCGGCTTGCATCGCGCGGCCGCCAACGACATCTTCAGCCGCTTCGCAAGCTGGATGGTGATGCAGCCGATTGCCGACCTCACCTCGGGATTCAGGGTGGTTCGCGCGGCACGGTTTCGCCAGTTCCTCTATCTCCTGCCCAATGGCTTCTCGTATCCGACAACGATCACCATGAGCTTCTTTCGTGCCGGTTATGGCGTGGCGTATGTGCCTATCCATTCGCCGCGCAGGAACAGCGGCGCCAGCCATATCCATCCGCTGCGAGACGGTTTGCGTTTTCTGCTGATCATCATCAAGATCGGCACGCTTTTTTCGCCGCAAAAGCTTTTCCTGCCCATCAGCGCGGGCTTCTTCCTGACGGGACTGACCTACTACCTGTATACCTACCTGACGGCGGGCCGGTTTACCAACATGAGCGCCTTGTTGTTCATATCGGCCGTCTTCACTTTCCTGATCGGCATTGTTTCCGAGCAGATATCCGCGCTGCACTACAAAAACATCGATACCAGCGACCAGGAAGGAGAATAGTGCGTGTGCGGGAACAGGAGCGTCAGCTTCCCCATCGGCCTGGAAATCCTCTTGACCATGACATTGAATTCCGCTCGCCGCACGCTTTGCCATAAGCTGGTACCTTGGGCACTCGCCCTGGCCGCATTGGCGATAGCGTTGGGCCTGATGCTGTGTGCGACGGACGGGCGAGTCGCTTACACGATGGACTCCCTGACGTACCGGGATGCCGCGCTCCAGTTCGCGGCCGGACACCCGATGCAGTCAAGTAACGTGGCGACGCAAACGCCGGAGTTCCGACCTCTGCTGAACTGGCCCCCCGCCTATCCGGCGTTGTGGGCCTCGGCCCTGGGTTTGGCGAATGGCAATGTCGACGATGTGCCTGCGCTGTTGAACCCGGCTTTGCTGGCGCTCACCACGCTGGTCATTTTCTGGATCTGCTGGAGGTCCACCGGCAATCCCGTGGTCGCTGGCGTCATGGCCGCCGTGAACGCGTTCACGCCGACCAATATGATTGTGTATGGCCATGCGTGGAGCGAGACCCTGTTCGTGCCCCTGGTGCTGTTGGCCTATGCGGCTGTATGGAAATATCGATTGTCCGGGGGAAAGCTTATCTGGCTCGCGGTCGCGGCCATCCTGGCGGGGAGTACCAATTGGGTCCGGTATGCCGGCGTGGTCTTTCTTCCCCTGCTGGGATTTTCAGTTCTTGCGGCATCGAATTCAGCCTTGAGCAAGCGCATCCTGCATGCCGCCGGCGCCATGCTGTTGGCTGCGGCGGTGGCCCTGCCCTTGTGGGTTCGCAATTGGCAGCTCGCTGGAAACATCTCCGGGTCCGCGCGCGGGGGAATGCCGAAAACCGGCCGATGGCTGGACGACCTGGCCATCATCGCGGACCTGTTTGAACATTGCTTCTTTGCGTTCAGCATGGTGCTGCGGGCGAATCTGGAAATCCCGATGCTCATCGCGGCCGCTTTTGTGGTCTACAAGGCGTTTCGCCGCGGCGGCGCGCAATGGTTGCGCCCGCCCGAGATCTGGCTTCCGATGGTCTGGTTCATGGGCTACCTGCTGTTCCTGCTTTACGCCAGGAGAATCCAGACCACGGTCGATGTGGATCTGCGCATGGTGGGGGTTGTGTTTCCATTTCTCATTCTTGCGATGGCGCCCGCGGTGGGCGCCGCCTTCTCGGACCGAACCCTGGACACCCGGAAAATATTGGTGGCCTTGCTGCTGGGCCTGCTGGTTTATGCCGGCCTTGACCAGGCCGGCAGAGTTCGCGCAAGCTACGCATCCGACGGCATTCCGCGCTGGCGGTCCGCGTTTAGCCTTGGTTTTAGGGAATTGCGCGACACCTCGCCGACCAGCCGCGCGATCAAGGAAAGCATAGGCCCCGTCGAAGCGTCGACCGTCATACTGACCGACTATCGTCCGCTCTATATCCGGTACTTGACGGGCGCGAAAGCCTATTCACCCGAAGGCAGCGACTGTGCACATTGGGCCAACACTCCGGGCCCGGGCATCCTGTTCATTGGCAGCAAGGAACTTCCGGAATGGGCTGCCGATTGCCTGAAAGAAAAGCCACAATGGCAATTGTTGCGGCCCCGCGGAAAGGCTGCGCCCTCCATGTATGTTGACTGAGCCCATCCTTGAAGAAGGCAAACGCTTGAACGTCCTGATGAGCAGCACCTCCTACCCGGAAAGTCCGCAGGATTGGCGTGGCCGTTTCATTGCCAATCAGGCGGGCGCACTGGCCCGGCGCGGCGACGTCAGCCTTTCGCTATGGGCGCCGCCGGGTGAACTGCCCGCCGGCGTAGTCGCCGCGATGACGCCGGCCGATGCACTCTGGCTGGGACGCCTGTCTCAGCAAGGCGGCATTGCGCACTTGCTGCGCACCCGCAAGGCGCTTGCCGCCGGAACCATTCTGGCCCTGCTGGCGCGCCTGGGCCGCACCTATCGCCGCCAACCGGCCGACGTCGTCCACGTCAACTGGCTCCAGAATGCCCTGCCCCTGTGGGGTACCACAACACCGGCGTTGATCACCGTGCTGGGCAGCGATTTTGGCCTGCTTCGGTTGCCCGGCATGAAGGCCTTGTTACGCGCCGTGTTGCGGCAACGCCGCGCGATCCTGGCGCCCAACGCCGAGTGGATGCGGCCGGCCCTGGAGCAGGCCTTTGGTGACCTCGCCGAAATTCGCCCGATCGCCTTTGGCGTGGACGACCCCTGGTTTGCGGTGCAGCGCCAGCCTCTGGCGGGCAGCACGCGGAACTGGCTGGCGGTGACCCGGCTGACCCGTGACAAGATCGGCGACCTGTTCAATTGGGGCGAGGGCTTTTTTGGCGTTGAACGGCAATTGCACTTGTTTGGTCCTATGCAGGAGACGATTGAACTTCCTTCCTGGGTGCGTTACCACGGCCCCACGCATCCGGCTGATTTGCTTGAAAACTGGTTCCCCCAGGCCTGCGGCTTGATCACCCTCAGCCGTCATGACGAGGGACGGCCGCAGGTGATGCTGGAAGCGATGGCCGCGGGCTTGCCAGTCCTTGCTTCCAACTTGCCGGCCCACCGCGACATGGTGCAGCATCGCGTCACGGGTTGGCTTGCGGCCGGCCGTGAGGAGCTGTCCCAGGGCCTGGAATGGCTGGAGGACCCTATGCATAACCAGGTCACGGGTCAAGCGGCTCGAGACTGGATCAAGGAATCAATAGGCACCTGGGACGGTTGCGCCGGCCGTTATGTCGTGGCCTACCAAAATCTTCTGGAGCGCAGCGCGTGAGGCGCGACGGGGTATTGCTGCTGGGCGGCGCGGGCTTCATCGGCAGTGCCCTGGCCAGGCGCCTGCAAGATGAGAAGAGGCCTGTGCATATCCTCGGCCGCCAACAGGAGGCGCAGCTTGAGCAGGTGCTGCCTCAATGCGGCACGGTGGTGCATCTGGCCTGCTCCACCACGCCGGGAGCATCCGCTGCCAGCCCGGGCCTGGAACTGGGCAATCTCGCCTTGACCTTGCGTTTGCTGGACTTGCTGAAAAAGCAGCCACAGACACACCTGATCTTCTTCTCTTCCGGGGGAACTGTGTATGGCAATCCCCTGACCCTGCCCGTGACGGAGGACAGCCCGCTCGCACCGCTTTCCAACCACGGGGCAAGCAAGGCCTCGCAGGAGGCCTTTTGCAACGCGCTCAGGACCGAGGGCCATCCCATTACGATCCTTCGCCCGTCGAATGCCTATGGACCAGGCCAGGTAATAAAAAACGGATTTGGTCTCGTGCGTACCATGCTCGAACATGCTTATGCCGGCACGCCGCTGGAGGTGTGGGGAGACGGGGAAAATATTCGCGATTTCATCTACATCGACGACGTCGTTGATGCCGCGGCGGGCTTTGTGAACCTGCCGCAAGACTCCGGCACTTACAACCTCGGCAGCGGCACGGGTTTTAGTGTCAACCAGGTTCGCGGCCTTGTTGAAGCGCAATCCGGTAGGAAAGTGCTGACAGTTTTCAGGCCAGGAAGGGGTATTGATGTTCGCAGCGTGGTGCTCGACAACTCCCGCCTCAATGCACGATTGGGCTGGCGACCCACGGTGGGGCTGGCGGAGGGTATAGCACGGACCTGGGATTGGCTGCACCGGCATGGATGACAACCGTCCCTTGATTTCCGTATGCATTGCCAACTACAACGGCATGGAGGTGATCGATGAGTGCCTGCAATCGGTCCTGGCGCAGGAAGGCCATATTTCCCTGGAAATACTGGTCCATGACGATGCCTCCAACGACGGATCCGCGGCATACATTCAAGAAGCCTATCCGCAGGTGCGGCTGATCATCAGCAACACCAATGTCGGTTTTTGCGTGGCAAATAATCGCATGGTGGCCGAAGCCAAAGGCAACTATCTGCTGCTGCTCAACAATGACGCGGCACTTTATCCGGATGCATTGCGGACGCTGCTCACCGAGGCGAATCACCTTGACCGGCATGCCATCCTCAGCCTGCCTCAATATGACGCCGTGAGCGGTGCATTGATCGATCGCGGGTGCCTGCTCGATCCCTTCCTCAATCCCGTTCCCAACCTGGACCCGGCTCGACGCGATGTTGCCATGGTGATAGGTGCTTGCTTGTGGATTCCCAGTGCCTTGTGGGAGGAGTTAGGCGGCTTCCCGGAATGGTTCGGTAGCATCGGGGAAGACCTGTATCTGTGTTGCCGCGCGCGACTGGCGGACTATCCCGTCCGCACCTTGGATAGCTCTGGTTATAGGCATCGGGTTGGCATGAGTTTCGGTGGGGGCAAGGCGATAGAGGGGCGGTTGGCCACGACCTTCAGGCGGCGGGCATTGTCCGAGCGAAACAAGAGTTTCGTCATGGTGTGTACTTATCCGGCCCCGTTCTTCCAGTTGATCACGGTAGTTCATCTGGCGCTTCTGATGTTTGAAGGAGGCTTGCTCGCCCTGATCAAGCGCGACGCTCGTTTGTTCCGGGATATTTACCTGGCCTGCTTATGGGCCTTGTGGGAAAGACGCGCAGAACTGAATATCCAGAGGCGCCAGGCGCAAGCGGCAAGAAAAATCGGTCGTCGGGCGTTCTTCATGCCTTTCAACTGGTTCCCCCATAAATTGAGGCTGCTGGCTCGGTACGGCGTACCCAGGATCAGGTGACGGGGGCGGGTACAAACACAACAGAGGCGATTGAGGCCAAGCCACTGGCTTGATGGCAAGCCGGCAGGACTGGCGCTGGTTATTTCACCAGCCAGTGCCGAACCCGATGTTGCCAGTGCAGCGGCACCCGACGCACCAGTCTCGCAAGCAAGGGATGGGACCGTAGCGTAAGCCCCAACCGCAACACATGGCCTCGCATGCCAACCATCGTGCGCCTGATGAATGGTAATTTGACCGTGGTGTGCGTGTCGGCAAAACGGGTAATCGCATCCTGGCCCCCCGTCATTTTCGCAGGCGCCTTATCTGTCCTCAAGTAGATGGCGGCCAAATCAACATTGGTATTTGGAAAGGGGAAGGGAAAGGGGACGTGGGGCGGCGAAGTGCCTGAAAGGAAATGGGTTTCCCGTAGGTGGATAAAGAAGTTGTTCCAATCATGAGCCGATTGATTCCACTGGCATATCCAACTCCATGGCCTGTTTGCCAGGCGTTCTGCAAAGGCGCCCAAATCAGGTGCCACCACGGGCAGGTTGGAAATCAGTGCCGCGCTCAATGTATAGCTGTAAGTTTCTGGGCAAAGCGCGGGAAACCAGATGAGATGGGGGTTGGCGGCCTTCAGCAACCCCTGAAGCTCGTCGTCATGGTAGGCGCCTGAAATCGTCAGCAGGCTCTTTGGTTTTATGGCCAGCTTATGCGAAGGGCGACCAATCAAGTGAAACTCGAGCAACAAGCCCCTGTCTTTTGCCTCGAGGGCTACCGACTCCAGTAAATCAGCGCCCTTGGCCGCGCTCAAGGCGCCAATCACGACGATACGTAAAGGCTCTGCTGATTCGATGCCGTGAGGGCGGAACGCGGGAATTTCCAGTCCTTGCAAATCGGTGTGGGGAGCAACGATGAGATTAGGAAGTTGAAAGTAACGCTTCAATCGAACTGCGACATCATGGCTTGGAACGAAAACGCGTTCGGCACCCGCGAGCAAGCTCTCATAGTTTGATCGCCATGCCCGGATATCACGTTGGTTCTTTGGTGCACTCCTGAGGCAGGCCTTGCACTCCGCTTCCGGGGGCTCACCGCAATAGCTATGACCCGTACGGGTGAGGTTCACTCTCGGACAAATCGGGAAATAGTCATGGACCGTGAAATCGTAAACAACCCCCAGCGCCTGAGGCAGTCCATCGATTTGAGGGGGCACGTCCCTTAAGTGATGGAAGTGAATTCGGGTCACTTGCGCAAGTCGCAGAAAGTCGACCAGTTCTTGCCAATCATTTGGAAGTTGGAAATACAACCGAAGCGATTCACCATCCCTGTACCAGGAAACATCGACCTGGCCGTTGAGGCCAGGCGTCAGGCGAAGAAAGTTGGCTTCTTCCCTGAACAAGCGCGACAGTTCCTGCTCATGCTTGACCACCCCGCCACCGAGCCGGTGGCTGACCAGCAAAATGACCGGTTTCCCGTTGTCTACCAGGCGCAGCAGGTCAACGCGATGACGAAAATGCCTAGCGGGGTCTTGCGAAATATGCCGCTGAACTATGGCGGAGTACTTGGGGTAGCGCTCGATCACCAGCTTGAGGGCATTTGTCGTGAGTGCCTCCCTCTCACTGGAAAAACTGACTGAGCCCGCATGAAACACAAACGTATCCATGCATAACACATGACGCCATCCCTTGGCCGCGGCCCTCAGGCAAAAATCGTTTTCCTCGCCATATCCCCTGCCGAAGCGCTCTTCATCAAATGGCCCGGTTTGGTCCAGGCAATCACGCCTGATATACATGCAAAATCCAACCGCCGAAGGTATGTCCACAAACTGATTCGCATTGGCTTTGCCAAACAGTGCATCCAGTGTTGCGACGGAATACCCATGGGGCATCAAATTGTCTGAACAAAATTGGGGATAGCTGCAGATGGTGGCATTGTTGGAAAAGGGCGTGACGGTGCCGATCTCAGGTGCCGCATAGGCGCATCTCTGCAAACGTCCCAGCCAGCGGGCCGGCACTTCGGTATCGCTATTGAGCAGTACCACATCGGCTTGCGGCAGAAGCGCCATGCCGCGGTTGACTGTCGCGACAAAGCCAAGATTGACCGGGTTGTGCAATAAGGTGACCAAGGGCATCCCGGCGTACTGCTCGAGCAGCGGAAGCATTTCCGGCTCGGGAGAGGCGTCATTGATCAGTGTGACAAAAACATCTTCACCGAGTTCTGAGGCCAGAACACTTTCCAAACATCGACGTGTTTCATCAATGCCGCGGTAAATGGGGATGATGACGTTGACGCGTGGGCGACTTTCGTCGCTGTTCCCAGGCGCGGGCTGGCCATTCTTGTTTGCGTTAATGAGAGGTGGGCGGCTCACAATCGGGGCTCTTGGCAAATAGGAGTTTGGATAATATTTCAGGAAATACAAGAGGACGCCGTAAAGTCTTGGTCATCACGTCGCCTTGACCCGCATATCCTTTCCTTATCCGGCTGATCGGTGCCGAAAGCCGTTACTTGGCGCTTCGAGAAAGCCTGTTCCAGATAAACCGTAAGGGCTTGGTAATGCGCCAGGAGACGGTCGACTTCACGCGCGATAGTTCCTTGCTGAGTTCCGCTTCTCGAGCACTGAAGAACTTCGCGAGCCGGATGTATTGCCTATGTTGCATCAAAAGCTGATTGACGCCATTGGCAGGCTCCTTTTCAGAGGGCAAGATTCGGGGGTGAGCAAAGAGCGATATCAGATTTTCCCGTAGGTTAAGAAAACGTTCGGCAAAATTCAGGTGCACATCAAGTCTGTCAAGTGACTCGCGATATCCCTTGACAATCTCCTCCGCAATGGTTTCGGGTGTCTTTTTGAAAAACCCTCGGCCGGAGAAATTGTTCTGGCCGGCAAGGACGAAGTCTTCCTCACGTAGCCAGCCAGGCCCGCCAAAGTGATCGTAGCAATAAACAGGTACCTTCAAGGCAAAACAATACGGGACGGTCTTGCCAATGCTTATCACCACATCGTAGTTCAGCAGCAGACCGGGATTTATCAATACAGGGGTACCCCCTACGCCGATATGGGTGACGGCAATGCCTTGTTTCTTAAGAAGAGCTGTTGCTTCCAGCACTTCGGGAGGGGGGTGATTGCTGATGATCGCCACATGCTTCGCGGCAGAATTGTGAGACTTTTTGCGAGAGTCCCAGTAATTGCTGGGAACGGCATTGGGAAAAACGATAACCTGGCCGGCATCCAGTCCCAGTTCTCCTTGAATGTGATTTCCGTTCTCAAAGGAGTTGGCGAGCAGTAGATCGACCTTGGCTCTGTACTGAGGAACCACTTCAAGTGGATCAAAGTGGGAAAGGCTGGAGAAAACAATCGTGTCGGCTTCAATCTTCTGGACCAGAAAAAGCTCATACAAGACCGGGGCGTGATGAATCCACGCCAAGTCGAACTTGAGGCTGCCGACGGCAGATGGCTCCCCAAGCAAGTCAACAATTCGGAATCCATGCTTCCCAAATTCAGATGCCATAGGCTCACCCGTCAATAGGGCGGCAACCGAAACTTCCCAGCCCATGTCGCGCAACTCAATAGCAAGCTCCAGCGTTAACACCTCCGAGCCTGCATAGCCGACCAAGCTATGGCTGGCGACAATGGCGCGCTTGACGGGAGTAGTTTTCAATTGGAGAAAGGTCCAGCTTTATGGTTCTCTGGCAGGGCAGATGCAGCTTGGTCTATCCGGACTGAATTGTTGAAAAGATCGGCGCCCCATTCGAACAGCGGTCTCGCAAAATCAGATTGCGCATGCACTGCGCGCCCTTTGCGGGCTAGCCATTTCTGCCCATAGGTTTCGGGTGGGAAATGCCTTACATAGTAGTCGCAGGTTTCTTCCCATTGATCGATGGAGATCGCCTTGCCATAGTGCTGGCAGTAAAAATTGGTGATCACGTGATCGACCCCAGTGGGTTCTCTTGAATCTAACCCTGCGTATCGAACGACCGGAAGATTTCTCCATAGCATCAGGATATCTCTTTGTTCGGGACCGAAAAATCGCCGAAAATCTAGTAGGCGTTGTCCATGTACAAATGGGCTATGGTCATCCGCTGTCATATAAGCATCAAACAACCGGACCCGTATGCCATTGCATCTTGCGACGGACTCGCTGCCAATGAATTCGCGGAGATCGCCCGTAATTCGTTCATCTGCATCGAAGCAAAGGGTCCAGTCGAAATTCAGCTTTGAACGTGCAAGCTGAAGCAGAAGTCCTCTGTGCCTTGTTTCGGCTGAGAGGCGCGCAACTGTATCGCTCTCCCACAGGGTATTTCCGATCACCATCGCAACCTTGGGATGATTGAGAAGGATATCGAGCGTACCGTCGGTACTTGCATCGTCATACGCAACAATGGCGTCAACCTGCTCCCCGACATAGTCGAGGGTGTCGCCCAAGATAAGCGATTCGTTACGAACCCGGGTGATTCCCACCAGGCGGTGTTTTCCTGACAGGAGCGCTTTATTGCCAACCGCGAGAACTTCGGTTCTCCGCAAATGCCATTTACCAAAGCCAAGTATGCGCACAGGCAACCTCCCCTTCCCATCGAGGAATGCCCTTGAGGCTGAGCTCATTCACCACTTCGAACGACGCGCATCGCTCAAATTCATCGTAAGCGAACATGGCGTCGCGGTCGCAAACATTGGCTGAAACCCAATAGTGACCTGGTATAAATCCGATGCTAGGAACACAAAGACTAATATGTTGCACTGCTTCCGAGAGAAAGATATCGTCGCGAACGGTGTTGAAAATTGCGATCAATTTGCCCTGATCATTGTGGATCAGTACCCCCAGGCCGAATTTTCCCGGCCCAGGCGCCGATCCAGGAAACTGCAGCGAAAACCGCAGTACCAAACTGCCGCCCACCGCCAGGTGCTCGTTCTCTACGGCGGCCTTTGTAATTGCGATTATCTTGTTTCGCCTTGATGGCTGGCCGCTTTGGGTTCCTTCGTGGAGCGCATGCGAATCTTCCCTGGCTTGGTTTCTCCTGCGGACGTCTTGATGGATGTGTGCTTGGTAGGCGGCACAAACTATGGGTGCGTCGCCGCTTTGCATCACCTCCCCGCCATCCAGCCAGATTGCTCGCTGGCAGAAATTTCTGACTGCGGGCATTGAGTGGGTCACGAGAAGAATGGTTGTTCCGGTACTCTGCAAGCTTCTCATCCGTGTGATGGAGCGCTCCTGGAATTCCATATCCCCCACTGCCAAGGCCTCATCCACAACCAGAACGTCCGGATCGACGTTGACGGCCACAGCGAACGCAAGCCGGACAAACATGCCGCTTGAATAGATCCGCACCGGCTGGTCAATAAATTCGCCGATATCGGCGAAGGCCGCGATTTGGTCGAAACGCTCGTCAATCTCGGCTCTCTTGAGGCCCATCACTGCGCCCTGGAAGTAAACATTCTCCCGGCCCGTGAATTCCGGATTGAAACCCGCACCCAATTCCAGCAATGCCGAAATTCGTCCATTGATCTTCACCGAGCCCGCGCTTGGATTAAGAATGCCGCAAATCAGCTGGAGCAGTGTGCTCTTGCCGGATCCGTTGCGGCCGATGATGCCGACGGTCTCTCCTTTTTTTATCTCAAAAGAGACATCTTTCAGCGCGGTGAATTCGCGGTGAAAGCGTATTCGACCGAGCGTAAATGCTTGCTTGATCCGGTCGCCCGGGTGACCGAAGATGCGATAGGTTTTGGTCAGGTGGTTGGCGGAAATCACGACGTCAGAGTGCATCGGCGAATTCCTCCCGGCTGTGCTGGAAAAAAGCATACCCTAGCACCGACGCACCCAGGCAAACGCCCAGCGCCATGCCCCATGTGCTCCATTCAATCGGCCGGCCGGTGACTGCAGCGCGAGAGGCTTCGATCACTATTCCCAACGGGTTGTATTCGTAGGCGGGGCGCAACGCGGCCGGCACCGCACTGATGGGATAAAACACAGGCGACAGGAACATGAGCATCTGCACGAATACAGGAATAATTTGCGTCATGTCCTTGATAAAAACACCCCATGCCGCGACGAACCATGACAGCCCCAGTGCGAGTAACAACACGGGGAGCAACAAAAGCGGGAAAAGCACAATCTGGCCATGCAATCTCCCCGCCCAAGCCAGCGCGGCCACCAGTATGAGGAAATTGAATGTGCTATGGACCAGGGCTGCCCCCAAGGGAACGACGGGCAGGATGTGCACCGGAAAGATGATTTTTTTTACAAAACTCGAATAGCCGCGCACGGATACCGGGGCGCGGGAAACTGTTTCGGAAAAAATGTTGAAGGTAATCAGACCGCTGTAGAGCAGCAGCCAGAACGGCAGGCCGCTGTCCTGCTGGGGCCAGCGTGTCTGGAAGACCTGGCCGAAGATGAAGGCGAAGATCGCGAGCATCAGCAGCGGGCTGAGGAAAATCCACAACACGCCAAACATGGCGCCTCTGTAACGCAGCAGCACGTCCCGTTTGATAAGCTGGCCAAGGAGATAGCGGTGACGCCAGATATCGGACGCGATCCGAAGAGGGTTTAAAACAACCGCGCTCATGACTTGGCAAGCGCTCCATCGGTTAAGGTCGCAAGCCCGGCTCGAGTGAGCTTGGGTCGCGCTTGTTCGCAGGGGGTGTGCATATTTTTCGGTGATGGATGGCTGTACCGGCGCGAAAAGCCTTGTTCTTACAGGGTTGCAAGGCGTAACGGCACGATGCTAACGCATGGGAGCCTGAAAAGACGATGCTGTTGTGCTTCGAATGTCTTGCCGGTGCGAGCCGGCGGACCGGCGGCTGGGGATTGGCCTGATGGCCGTGCTTGCCATTCGCCTGCGCCGACGCAACCCCCCCCCCCGGCCGCCCGGATCAGTTAATCTCGCAAGCTTCGGTCTTGTTCTCATCGTTTCGGATAAGTGATCGCTTCGAGCCTTCCGGCGTCCTACCTTTATGCAATTGATCGCCATCCTTTTTCTGGCACTCCCCTGGCTTAACCCGCTTGCGCCCGGCCCCTCGCCAGGCGTGGTGCCCTGGCTGGTGTCGCTCGCCGCGGCGGCGGCCCTGGTGTGCCTGGCCCCGCTGCGCGCTGTTTCGGGCCAGCCCTCAAGTGAAGCTTCTTTTGCCCAGCGCTGGGTGGCAGCGGCGGCTTGGGCCTGGCTGCTTGCCGGCCTGCTCAGCAGCCTGGTAGGCTTGTTCCAATACTTCGGCGCCACGGCGGCGCTGGGGGCGTGGGTAAGCCAGACGCCAGTGCCCGGGGAGGCGTTCGCCAACCTTCGCCAGCGCAACCAGTTTGCCAGCCTCACCAATATCGCCCTGGCGGCTCTGATCTGGGTTGCCAGCCGGCGCAGTACAGACGGGCCTCGCCAGTGGCTGGTGTATCTGGGGGCTTGCTTGCTGGCGGCCGGCAATGCCGCATCTTCCTCGCGCGCGGGCTTGCTGGAGCTGGTCGTGCTTTGTGTCCTGGCCGGGTTGTGGGGTGCATGGCGCCAGCCACGCGTTTTGCGCCTTTTGCTCGCGGCGGTGCTGGCCTATGCCGTGGCGACGCTGGCGCTGCCCTGGTTGTTGGGGTTTGACCCGGCGGCGCACGGCATGCTGGCCCGGCTGCGCGGCGGCGAACTGGCATGTGCGAGCCGCAAGGTGTTGTGGTCCAACGTGCTGGACCTGATTGCGCTTAAACCCTGGCTGGGTTGGGGCTGGGGGGAACTGGACTATGCGCATTACGCCACTTTGTATGCCGGGCCGCGGTTCTGCGAGATTCTGGACAATGCCCATAACCTGCCTTTGCATTTGGCGGTTGAGCTGGGCGTCCCGGTGGCGGTGCTGGTTTGCGGCTTTGGCGGGTGGTGGATACTGCGGCGGCGGCCATGGCGCGAAACGGATGCAGCACGCCAGCTGGCCTGGAGCGTGCTGGCGGTGATCCTGCTGCACAGCCTGCTCGAATACCCCCTGTGGTACGGGCCGTTTCAGATTGCTTTTGGCTTGTGCGTAGGCTTGCTGTGGCGCAGCGGCGGCGACGCGCCGGCGTCTGGCGCGCCAGGAGCGCCTGTTTGGAGGCGGCTGCTGGCCGTGGCGGCGATGGTGTGCTGCGCCTACGCCGTATGGGACTACCACCGTGTCAGCCAGATTTACCTGGCTCCTCAGGACCGCGATGCGGCTTACCGTGACGGTACCCTGGCCAAGATCCGGGACTCATGGCTGTTTCGCAACCAGGTCAGTTTTGCCGAGCTGAACCTGACGCCCTTGACGCGTGACAACGCCCGGTGGACCTTTGATACGGCGACGGCCCTGCTGCACTATTCGCCCGAGCCGTCCATGATTGAAAAAGTGATTGAAAGCGCTGTCATGCTGGGGCTTGACGACGAGGCCCTGATGCATTTGGCGCGTTACCGGGCGGCTTTCCCGAAGGAGCACGCGCGCTGGGCAGCGGCAAATGCCGGTTTGCCCGACGGTGTTGAGCGTTTGCCTTAGCTCAGGAATTGGTGAAGCTGCCGGATTTCCCGCCGTGCTTTTCGAGCAGCTTCACGTCAGTGATGGTCATGGCGCGGTCGGCCGCCTTGCACATGTCGTAAATCGTCAGCAAGGCCACCTGTACTGCGGTGAGGGCCTCCATTTCCACTCCCGTGGGGCCGACGGTTTCCACGGTGGCGCGGCAGGCGACGCTGGAATCGCTCTCCTGCGGCAGGAAGTCGATGGCCACGCGGGTCAGGGCCAGCGGATGGCACAGGGGAATCAGCTCGCTGGTTTTTTTGGCGGCCATGATGCCGGCCACACGCGCGATGCCCAGGACGTCTCCTTTTTTGGCGTTGCCTTCAAGAATGATGGACAAGGTCGCCGGATTCATTACGATACGGCCCTGCGCAATGGCGACACGGTGTGTGGCCGCCTTGCCCGCCACGTCAACCATGTGAGCTTGGCCTTGGCCGTCAAAGTGGGTGAGTGCGGGAGGGGAGGCCATGCTTTTACGAAACCTTTACAACGGGCCCTCATCATAAGACCATGTTTGCGAGTCAAAGTCCCCTCAAGAGCCGTTTGCTGGCGGCGGGTGTGCATTTTGGTATCAGCCTGACCATTGCGGCTTTCGCGGCGGCGCTGGTTTTTGTCGTCTGGTATCCCTATCCTTACCGGGAAATCTCAGGCGGCCGCGAGTTGTTCATGATCGTGGTGGCCGTTGACGTGGTCATGGGGCCTTTGTTGACCCTGGCGGTGTTCAACATCAAGAAAGCCCCCAAGGTGCTGAGGCGCGATCTGATGGTGATCGGCCTGTTCCAGCTGGCCGCGCTGGCCTACGGCTTATGGACGGTGGCCGTGGTGCGCCCCGTGCACCTGGTGTTCGAAATAGACCGGTTCAGAGCCGTTCATGCCATTGAGGTACCCAGGGACGAGCTGGCACGGGCGCCGGCGGGTTTGGGTACGCTACCGCTGACGGGACCCACATTGCTCTCGGTGCGCGAGTTCAAGGACGACAAGGAGCGCTCCGATACGACTTTTGAGGCCCTGGCGGGCAAGCCCCTGGGCACGCGTCCCGGGTTCTGGCAGCGCTACGATCAGGGTAAGTCCCAGGTCTTGGCACGTGCCAAGCCACTGGAGGAACTCAAAAAACGTTTTCCGGCCCAGGGGGCCGAAATTGACGCCGCGCTGAAGTCAGCCTCCGGCGGGAGTGACAAGCCCAGGCCCATAGGCTATATCCCCATGGTGGGGCGCAAAACATTCTGGACGGTCTTGCTGGACACCAACACCGCAGAGGTCATCGCTTTTGTACCCATTGATTCGTTCTAGGAAAATCCGGCCGCCGAGGCGAGGCCCTGTTTTGGGCCGGCTGGCGCTGGCTGTGCTCGCATGGGTGGCTTCAGCCAACCTCTCGCTGGCCCAGGCGCCCGCCAGCGTGCCCGGCACCACGGCGGGCTCCTTGCCCTCGCTGGGTGAAACGTCTGAACTGGCGGCTGCCGCGGAGCGCCGGATCGGCGACCGCATCGCCGCGAGCATTTACCGGGACCCGGATTACATCGACGATCCGGTGCTGACCGACTACCTGCAAAGTATCTGGCTGCCGCTGGTGGCCGCCGCGCGCACGCGCGGGGAGCTGCATGCCGAGCTTGAAGAGCGCTTTGCCTGGCAGGTGTTCCTGATCCGGGACCGCAGCATCAATGCGTTTGCCTTGCCCGGCGGGTACTTCGGCGTGCACCTGGGCCTGATCGCCGCGGTCGGCAATGCGGACGAAATGGCCGCCGTGCTCGGCCACGAGCTCAGCCACGTCACGCAGCGGCACATTTCGCGCATGCTGACGCAGCAGTCGCGCCAGACGCCGTGGATGATTGCCGCCATGATCCTGGGCGCCCTGGCGGCCGGGAAAAACGGCGACGCCGCCAGCGCTGCCATCGTCGGCGGCCAGGCGGTCGCGGTGCAAAACCAGCTCAATTTCTCAAGGGACATGGAAAGGGAAGCGGACCGCATCGGCTTCGGCGTGATGACCGATGCCGGTTTTGAAAGCCGCGGCGTGACCACCATGTTCGAAAAGCTGCAGCAGGCCTCGCGCCTGAACGACAATGGCTCCTTTCCCTACCTGCGCTCCCATCCGCTGACCACCGAACGGATTGCCGCGGCGCAGGCGCGCGTGCAGCTGGCCTCCGCCGAGGCCGAGAAGCCTTCGCGTGAAAAGCTGGTCGAGGCCGGCAAGGCCCGTGTGCTGCACGCGATGATGGCCGCGCGCGCGCGCATTCTGGCGGCGCCCGGGGTTGACGCCCTGCGCTCCATGGTGGCGGAGGCCCAGCGCCGCACCGCGCCCCTGGTTTTGCAGTCGCCGGCCTCGGCCGACAACGTGCGCGATGCCGGCGTTGTGTACGCGGGCGCTTATGCGGCGGCGCAGCTGCGCGATTTCGCGGGCGCCCGAAGCCTGCTGGCAAAACTCAGGCCGCTGGTCGCGGAGGTGCCGCAGGCGGCCGGTGCGGCGGATTTGCTGGCCGTCGACATCGACCTGCTGGCCGGCGTGGTCCCGGCCACGGCCGCGAGCTTCGATATTTCAAAGGCGGCGTCGCGCGCGGAGGTCTTGACCCAGGCGCGCTCGCTGCTGGCCGCGCAGCGGGCCCAGGATGTGTCAGGCCGGTTGCAGACCTGGGTGGCCGCGCATCCCAAGGATGCGACGGCCTGGCAGCTGCTTGCGGTCGCCTACGGCAACCAGAACCAGAATGTGCGGGCGATCCGCGCCGACGCGGAAAGCCGGGCGGCGCAGTTGGACTATCCGGCGGCGCTGGACCGGTTCAAGGCGGCGCAGGCCTTGATGCGGAGCAACCCCGGCAGCGCCGATTATGTGGAAGGCTCCATCCTCGACACGCGAACGCGCCAGACGGAATCACTTATCAAGGAACAGGCGCTCCAGGACAAAGTCGATCACTAGCTGCAGCGCTGAATAAATCAGTGAGCCTATCAGCGCGGCGACGAAACCCGTGACGTTCATCAGGTTGCTGGTCAGGCCGGCCGCGGCCCAGAACATGAGCGCGTTGACGACGAAGAGGAACAGCCCCAGCGTCACCAGCGTCACGGGCAGCGTCAGCAGCACGAGGATGGGGCGCACCACCATGTTGAGCGCGCCCAGCACGGCAGCCGCGATCAGCGCGCCGGTAAAGCTGCTCACCACCACGCCCGAATACAGGTAGGTGACCGCGAGCAGGGCGGCCGCGCTGAAAATCCATTTGAGGATGAGTTTCATGCCCGAAGAATACCATCGGGCCGCCCAAAGAAAAATGCGCCCCTGGGGGCGCATTGGCAAGGGGCGGCAGCTCCCGTCAGTCGGTCGCGACCAGCAGGCCGGCGCCCGCCAGCGCGGTGGCGTAACCCAGCACCCCGTGGCTTTCCTGGGCTTGTGAGGCCGTGACCGGCTGCATGTCCTGGCCGAACTTCGGCCGGCGGGCATCCAGCACGCGTGCCGCGCCGTGCTGCTTGATCAGCGACTCGGTCTGGGCGATCAGGGTGGTTTGCGCCAGCTGGGTCAGCACCGTGTCGCCCTCTTGTTCCAGCAGGGGCATCAGCTGGGCGAAGACTTTTTCCGCCCACTTGCCGCGCCAGCTTTCGCGCGCGCTGTGCGTCACCCATTTGCTGACGCGGTGCGTCACGCGGGGTGCGCAGCCGACCACGATCCAGCGGGTGGGGTTGCGGGCGCCGCCCGTGGGCAGCATGGGTTGCAGCATCTGCAGGGCATATGCGGCGTCGTCAACGTACACGATGATGTTGTCCATGAAGTTCTCCTTGAGTTGTCGTCGTTTTAGAAAGCTTGCTGGTTGCGGGTTTCAGTGCGGGATCAGGTCTGCGTCGCGGGTGGAGCGGTTGCGCCGGGTGGCCCACCAGCCCGCGCCTAGCACGCCGGCCACCGCCACCGCGTAGGTGATCCACTGGGCGGCCGTGTGCAGGGTGGCGGCGGAGGGCAAGGCGCCGGGTCCGCCGTAAATCGGGTCGAGCAGCTGTTCGCTCACGATCATCTTGGCGGCGGTGAAGGCCAGCACGGCGGCGCCGATGTTGATGATGACGGGGAAGCGTTCCACCAGCTTGAGCACCAGGGTGCTGCCGAACACCACGATGGGGATGCTCACCAGCAGGCCGATGACGACCAGGTCGAAAGAGCCGTGCGCGGCGCCGGCCACGCCCAGCACGTTGTCAATGCCCATCAGGGCGTCTGCCACCACAATGGTTTTCATCGCGCCCCAGAAAGTGCTGGCGACGGGGCCGTCGTGCTCTTTGTCGCCCTGGTCGGCCAGCAGCTTGTAGGCGATCCACAGCAATCCCAGGCCGCCGACCAGCATCAGGCCGGGGATTTTCAGCAGCCACACCACGCCGACGGTCATGGCGGAGCGGACCACGATGGCGCCCACTGTGCCCCAGACGATGGCTTTTTTCTGCAGGTGGGACGGCAGGTTGCGCGCGGCCAGGGCGATCACGATGGCGTTGTCGCCGGCGAGTACCAGGTCAATGAGGATGATCGCCAGCAGGGCGGACCACCAGGGGGCGGTAAATAGTTCCAAAGCTCACACTCCATGTCAAGTTTCGACTTGGAAATCCGAACGGGCGGATTTCCGGGCTCGTGAAACCGGAACAGGTTTGTGGGTGGTTCGGGTCGGGTAAGGGTGCCGCGAACGCCTCGATCAAACCTGTTCAGGTTTCAATCGAAGGTCTGGCTCGACATGCAGTGTCGCTGCATGCCCAACAAGCCGGAAGTGTGAACTTCGTAATGACGACTTGCTGTTAGCGATTTTGCTGTGGTGTCTGTTATCGAATATTGCAGCAAAACGAGGGAGTTACTCCCCTTCGTCCGGATATTTGACAATAAAAATGGATTTTTTGCAAATCCCCCTGTTCATCCGGGCCTGGCGCGCCCTGCTCCTCCATCCGGGGGGTGACAGCAGCCCGCGCCGGGCTTAAGGTTGCTCCCGTTCCCCCACCCACGGCGAAGGAGCGCGTCCATGAACAGGCAATTGATCATCTGCTGCGACGGCACCAACAACAACCTGACCGGTGGCGCCAGGGACACCAACGTCACCAAGCTGTGCGGCCTGCTGGCGCCGGACGACAACGACCAGTTGCTGTACTACGACCCCGGCGTGGGCAACCCCGGCGAGCTGCCCGGCGCGTCTCTGACCGACAGCCTCAGCCGCATTTTCGAGCGGCTGCACGGCCTGGCCTTCGGCAAGGGCGTGTATGAAAACATCGCCGAGGCTTATGTGTTCCTGATGCGGCACTACCGGCCCGGCGACCAGATTTTCCTGTTCGGCTTTTCGCGCGGCGCCTTCACGGCGCGCAGCATAGGCGGGCTGGTGACGCAGTTCGGCCTGCTGCGCCCTGAGATGGAAGGCCTGGTGCCTACCCTGCTGCACGTCTATTTTTCGGACCGCGAGCGGGGCGCACGCAAATACACCGCGATCCGCGACCAGATCAGCCGGCTCTTTGCCTCCGAGCAGGCCCGCGCGGCGCCGGTCTGGTTTGTCGGTGTCTGGGAAACCGTGTCTTCAGTGGGCGCGCCCTTGCTGAGCCGCACCATCACCGCCTCGCCGACCATTGTTGGCAAGCGCTTTCACCATGTGCGCCAGGCGCTGGCCCTCGACGAATACCGCCGCTCTTTCGAGCCGCGTCCCTACTACGTGGATCCCGCGCACGACTACGCGGCCGGCGGGCAAAGCATTGCCCAGCTGTGGTTTTCGGGCGCGCATTGCGACGTGGGCGGGGGTTACGCCCAGGCCGAGTCACGCCTGTCGCGCGATCCGCTGTTCTGGATGCTGCAGGAAGCGGCGGCCTGCCAGCTGCGCTTGCGCGCCGGCCTGGTGGATGCCGCGAGCCAGCTCGACACACAGGCAGTGCTGGCCGCGCTGGCACCGCCCACCTCCGGCGGACCGCCTCCCCGGCCTCGCATCCACAGCGAGACTTATTCCACGGCCCTATGGGCGCTGGCCGGCCTGCAGCAGCGCAACCCGCATGTGGTGCTCGACGCCGGGAAGCCGCAGCGGGTGGTGCCGGTGGAGCACCCTTCGGTGGCGGCGCTGGGCCTGTCTTTTCCCGCTGATACGGTCTGGGCGCGCCGCCGGCCTGTGGCCGGGCTGCTGGTGGCGCTGGCCCTGGCCGTGGTTTTCTGGCTGCTGGCCGGCGGGCTGTTGAACGGCGGCATCGTGCCGGCCCGCATGACGCTGTGGGAGTGCCTGCTGGCCTTGGGCCGGGATGCCGGCCAGGCGGCGGCCGCCAACCTGGCGCTGGCGCGCTGGCAGATTGGCTGGGTGGCGTCCTGGGCCTATCCGCTGGCCACACTGCCGCAAGCGGCCGGCCGCGTGGCCGGCGCTGCATGGGCCGATTTCGGCCTGGTGGCCGCTTATGCCTTCATTCTTGCCCGCGCCGCGACCTGGGCGTTTGCCCGCATCGTGCGTGTGCAGCGCGCCGGGCACAGGCCGCCGGGCTCGCTCAATGCGCTGGGGCTGGCCGCCATGGTGGCCGTGCTGGGCGACGCGGCGGAAAACCTGCTGACGCTGGCCCTGGTATCGGCCTTTCCCTGGCCCTTGCTGGCCGGGGTGGAGCCGCTGCTGGGGCTGGCCATGACCGTGGCTGCGCTGGCCAAGTGGGTGGGGCTGCTGGGTTGTGGGGCCCTATTTCTCCGGGGGCTGGCCGCCAGATCGCCCTGATGGCGGCCAAACCCGCGCTGGGAAAGCGATTTTGCGGTCTGGCCGATAATGAACGGCCCGGCTCTGCGGCTTCGCGCATCCTTCTTCCTTGGCGCGGCCAGCCACCTAATTTGGTACTTTATTTCCCATGCCCGGCATCCACATCACCGATATCGAAGCCGCCATCAATTACTGGCGCGACAAAAAGCCCTCGCCCGACGGCGTGACCCTGGCGCCCGAACTGCGCGCCCTCGCCGAGGTTTATGCGCTCATGGTTTTCTACCATGAGGACGAGGCCGACGAAAAAACCTTCCCGCCCAAGGCGCTCGCGGCCTGGCGCGCCTGGTACGACACCACGGCCGACACGCCCTGCATCGCGATCTGCTCGACCAGCCAGGGCGACGCTCTGTGCAAGGGCTGCGGCCGCACTTTCGACGAGGTGCAGCGCTGGCCCGAAATGACACCCGGCGAAAAGCGCGCGACCTGGCGGCGCATCACACAGGAGGCCAGTGCCTGGCGCTTTGGCCGCTATGCCGACCGGGCCCTGGAGGGGAAAGCGCCGGCCCCTGCCGACGAGAAGGCCTGAGGCCGTCAGCGATTAATCTGGCAGCGGTGGGCGGCCGGGCGGGCTAAACTGGCTGCATGCTCAGACTGGCCCGCGCCCCCAATATCGCCATCGCCGCGCTATGGGTGGATGCCTTGCAACAGGCCGGTTTTGCGGCCAGTGTGCAGCGTTATTTCCTGGGCAGCGTGGCCGGCGAGTTACCGCCTGACCAGTGCCTGCCCGAAGTCTGGCTCACGCACGACCACGAGGAGGCGCGCGCGAAGGAGTTGCTGCACAGCTTGCAGAACATCCCGCAGCGGCGCTGGCTGTGTGCCTGCGGCGAAATGGTGGAAGGCGGCTTTGAGCAGTGCTGGCAATGCGGCGCCGACATGCCGGCGCCGCCTGCCGCGTCCGCCTAGACGCGTTTGGCGAGCTCGGCCGCCAGGCCGACATAGCTGCCCGGCGTCATGGCCAGCAAGCGGGTTTTCTCGGCTTCGGGAATTTCCAGCGAGCGGATCAGCGCATGCAGGTCTTCGGCCTTCACGGTCTTGCCGCGCGTGACTTCCTTGAGCTTTTCATAGGCGCCCTGCACGCCGTAGCGGCGCATCACGGTCTGTATCGGCTCGGCCAGCACTTCCCAGGAATTGTTGAGGTCGTCGCTGAGCGCTTCACGGTTCAACTCGAGCTTGTTCAGGCCCACGCTCAGGGAGTTGTAGGCCAGCACGGCATAACCCAGCGCCACGCCCATGTTGCGCAGCACGGTGGAGTCGGTCAGGTCGCGCTGCCAGCGGGAGATCGGCAGCTTCTCGCTCAGGTGGCGCAGCAGCGCGTTGGCCAGCCCCAGGTTGCCTTCGGCGTTTTCAAAGTCGATCGGGTTGACCTTGTGCGGCATGGTGGAGGAGCCGATTTCACCGTCCTTCAAGCGCTGCTTGAAGTAGCCCACGCTTACATAGCCCCAGATGTCGCGGGCCAGGTCGATCAGGATGGTGTTGGCGCGCGCCACGGCGTCGAACAGCTCGGCCATGTAGTCGTGCGGCTCGATCTGGATGCTGTAGGGCTGGAAGGTCAGGCCCAGGCCCAGCGGCTCGGGCGTTTCGATGACACTGCGGCTGAAGGCTTCCCAGTCGAAATCGGGCCAGGCCGAGAGGTGGGCGTTGTAGTTGCCCACGGCGCCATTCATTTTGCCCATCAGCTTGACCGCGGCGATCTTCTCGCGCGCATTGGCCAGGCGCACCACGACGTTGGCGATTTCCTTGCCGACCGTGGTCGGGCTGGCGGTCTGGCCGTGCGTGCGGCTGAGCATGGGCTCGGCGGCGAACAGATGGGCCATGTCGCGCAGCTGGGCGATCACCTTGTCGAGCGCCGGCAGCACCACCAGGTCGCGGCCGCTTTTGAGCTGCAGCGCGTGGCTGGTGTTGTTGATGTCTTCGCTGGTGCAGGCAAAGTGCACAAATTCGCTGGCGCCCTTGAGTTCGGGCCTGGCCTCGAATTTGGACTTGATCCAGTACTCGACGGCTTTCACGTCGTGGTTGGTGGTTTTTTCGATGTCCTTGATGGCCGCGGCGTCGCTTTCCGAGAAATTCTTGACCAGGCCCAGCAGATAGGTGCGGGCACCCGGGCTCAGCGGCTTGAATTCGGCGAATTTGGCGTCGGACAGCGCGATGAACCAGGCCACCTCCACCTGGACGCGGCGGTGCATATAGCCCTGCTCGGACATCAGGGGGCGTAACTGGGCAAGCTTGCCGGCGTAGCGGCCGTCCAGCGGGGACAGCGCGTTGATGGTGGAAAACGGGGTGGAAGAGCTCATCCTCCAATTGTAGGGGCGGCCCCGGGGGCCGGCCCGCGGGACTGTCCAGATTTGCGACGTTTGGAGGAGCCTGTCAGCCGGGGCCCGGGCTTACTCGATAGAATGCACTTCCCTCGGACCACGATCTCACACCACCATGAAACTCATCGGATCCGCCACCAGCCCCTATGTGCGCAAAGTGCGCATCGTAATGGCCGAGAAAAAGCTCGACTTCCAGTTCATCCTGGAAGATGTCTGGGCGGCGAACACCACCATCAGCGCGTCCAACCCCCTGGGCAAGGTGCCCTGCCTGGTCATGGAAGGCGGCGAAGCCGTGTTCGACTCCCGCGTGATCGTCGAATACCTGGACACCCTGTCGCCCGTCGGCAAGCTGATCCCGACCCAAGGCCGTGAGCGTGCCGAAGTCAAAACCTGGGAAGCCCTGGCCGACGGCCTTGTTGACGCCGCCATCCTGGCGCGCCTGGAAGCCACCTGGAGCGGCCGCAGCGCCAAGCAGCGCAGCGACGCCTGGATCGACCGCCAGATGGGCAAGATAGAGGCCACCCTCAAGGCCATGAGCACCGGCCTGGGCGACAAGGCCTTTTGCAGCGGCATCCACTTCAGCCTGTCGGACGTGGCGGTCGGCTGCGCGCTGGGTTATCTTGATCTGCGCTTCACGCAGGTCAACTGGCGCGAACTTTATCCCAACCTTGCCAAGCTGCAGGACAAGCTGATGCAGCGCCCCAGTTTCGCGGAAACAATTCCGCCGGGCTGATCAAAAACAGGGAGTAGCTTTCGCCCGGCCATTCGCCGCGGCGGGGCGAGCGCCCGGAGCCAAGGACCGCCACGCGCAAGGGCACGCCGCCTATGGGCGGGGCCTTGCTGGCTGGAATATAAAAATGCTGCGAAGCGCCCCGGCGCGAACGAGGGAGGGAGGGAGGAGGAGGAGCGCCCCGGGATTGCAGCTGAACCTGGACGGCTCAGAAGGCTTCGCAACAATGAAACTGTTTTGTGCCAGCGCTGCTTGCTTGTGACGGCAAATGCGCTTGCGTAAGTATGAGCGCACAAGCCGCCCGGAGTTCCCCCCGGCCGCGCTGCATCAGGTAAATTTTTGTTAACGACGCAGCGGCCGGTATGGCGAGCCGAAATGGCCGCGGATGGCATTGCGCTTCACGGCGCCACTGCCAGCTGTTTTTCGATCTCCTGGATGAAGGCTCGGCCGGCCGGATCAGCCGTGGAGTTGAAACTGGTGACGCTGCTGCCGTCCCGCGCGATCACGTATTTGTAGAAATTCCAGCGCGGCATGGTGCCTGTTTTGGCCGCCAGCTGCTTGAAAAGCGGATTGGCGTCTTTGCCGGTCACACTGGTTTTGGTGAACATGGGAAATTTCACCCCGAAGGTGTTTTCGCAGAAGTCCGCGATTTCCTTGTTGCTGCCGGTTTCCTGCGAAAAGTCGTTGGAGGGAAAGCCCAGTACCACCAGCCCCCGGTCCTTGTACCTGGCGTAGAGCGCTTCCAGCCCCTGGTATTGGGGCGTGAAGCCGCAAAAACTGGCGGTGTTGACCACGACCACCACTTTTCCCCTGTACTGGCACAGCGACTGCGGCTTTTCGTCCTGCAGGCGCAAAAAGTTTTGTTGCAAAAGAGCGGGGCAGGCCGCAGGCGTCGGGCCGGCCGGAGCGGCCGAGGCGAGGGAAGCGGCCAGCAGGGCGCCGCAATAAAACACGGCCCGCAGAGAGTTTCGGGGCTTGAAGGCGGGCATGGTTAAACTCACGGGCAATTGGGTGATGGGTGGACGGCGGCTCATTCTGGCGCTGTTCGGCTAGCGGCACAAATCGCCTGCGCGGGAGACCCCACAGCCGGCGCTGCGGCACTTGCGGAATTCAAGCCGCGTTTTGAGTGAACAATGCGGTCGAAATCGAACTCCACGTAGGCAAACATGCCGGAATAAGCCTGAATTTGCCTGATTTGCCGGTAAATTGCCGACAAATCGCAAGTTGTCACATTAGCCGCCTAAAATCACCCCCTAATACCCAGGATGCGCCCGGCAGCGTCCGAGGCAGATTTATCCGCGAATTCGATCGCGAAGGAGTTCTCAATGCTTTACCCCGAACTGTTCAAACAACTTGAATCCGTCCGTTGGGACATGGATAAGGACATTCCATGGGCCAGTTTTGACCCCGCCAAGCTGACCGATGAGCAGGCCCAGACCATCAAGATGAATGCCATCACCGAATGGTCCGCATTGCCCGCCACGGAAATGTTCCTGCGCGACAACAAGGATGACAGCGACTTCTCGGCCTTCATGTCGATCTGGTTCTTCGAAGAGCAAAAACACTCGCTGGTGCTGATGGAATACCTCAAGCGCTTCCGGCCCGACCTGGCGCCCACCGAAAAAGAGCTGCACGAAGTTCGCTTCGAGTTCGAACCCGCGCCCGCGCTGGAAACCCTGATGCTGCATTTTTGCGGCGAGATCCGCCTGAACCACTGGTACCGCCGTGCCAGCGAGTGGCATACCGAGCCGGTCATCAAGCAGATCTACACCCAGCTGAGCCAGGACGAAGCGCGCCACGGCGGCGCCTACCTGCGCTACATGAAACGCGCCATCAACAACTTCGGCAATGAAGCGAAATCCGCTTTCACCAAGGTTGGCGTGCTGATGGCCAGCGCCCGCCGCACGGCGCAGGCCTTGCACCCCACCAATCTGCACGTGAACAAGAGCCTGTTTCCGCGCGACACCATCCAGAGCCGCTTGCCCAACCCGGAATGGCTGGAGCACTGGCTGGACACGCAGATCAAGTTCGACGCGGTGTGGGAAGGCAAGGTGGTCGAGCGCATCCTGCACAACCTGAGCCTGCTGATGAACCAGAGCTTCAAGACCGTGCAGGAGCTCAACCGTTACCGCAAGGAGATCGGCAAGGAGCTTGCCGATTCCATCAGCGCCAAGCCGTCTCCCGCCGGGGCCTGATGCAGGACCTGCGCTGGCCGAGCAGCGCCGGCGGCCGAAGCCGGGTGGTCGCGCGCGGCGCGCAGGTATTCGCGGTGGCGAACGCCAGCGACCCCCTGCTGGATTTTGATGGCCAGCTTTCGCAGACGCTGGAGATGCTTGATGCCCACCTGGCGCATGTAGGCGCTTCGCGTGCATCGCTGCTGAGCGTGCAGATCTTCCTGCCCGACATGCGGCACAAGAAACAATTGGACGCCGTTTGGCGCGCGTGGGTAGGCGAGGACAGCGCCGCCTGGCCCCAGCGTGCCGTGGTGGGCGCCGAGCTGGACGGTGGCCTGCTGGTCGAGATCGTGGCCCAGGCCTTCCGTTAAAGTCTCGGGATGTCCAGCCATCCCCAGCCCCCCGAATTCCTGAAAAAAATCGTCTCCCGAGAGGAGGCGCCGCGGCGCCTGGCCGCGCTGCCCCGCCCTATCGTCTTTACCAACGGGGTGTTTGACGTGCTGCACCGCGGGCATGCCAGCTACCTGGCCCAGGCGCGCGCGCTGGGCGGTAGCCTGGTGGTTGCCCTGAACACCGACGCCTCGGCCCGGCGGCTCGGCAAGGGGCCTGACCGGCCGCTCAACAACGAGCAGGACCGAGCCGTCATGATGGCCGCGCTGGAGTCGGTGAGCCTGGTCACCTGGTTCGACGAGGACACGCCGCTGGAGCTGATTTCCGAGCTGCGGCCCGACCTGCTGGTCAAGGGTGGCGACTATGACATGGACAAGCTCGCCGAAACGGCGGTGGTCAGGGCCTATGGCGGCGACGCCCGGGCGATCCCGTTTGTGGACGGCTACTCCACCACGGCGCTGGTGAAAAAAATCAGGGCTGCAGGCGGCACTTGAGGCCGGTGCGGCAGCGTCAGGCCGTCTTGGCGATCAGCACGGCATTGGAGCCGCCAAAGGCAAAGGAATTGGACATCACCGCACGCAGGCCCTTGGCGCCGCGCGGCGTCAGCGGGACGTAGTCCAGGTCGCAGCGCGGGTCGGGCTGGTGCAAAAAGGCCGTGGGCGGCAGTTGCCCGGCGCGCAGGGCCATCACGCTCGCGATGAATTCCATGGCGCCGGCCGCGCCCATGGCATGGCCGTGCACGCCCTTGCTGGAACTGATGGGCAGGTCCCAGGCAAGGTCCTGGAAGGCCAGCTTGATGGCGCTGGTTTCCACCACGTCGCCTACGTCGGTCGCGGTGCCGTGGGCATTGAGGTAGCCGATATCGGAGGCCCGCATTCCCGCATCCGCCAGCGCCAACGTCATGGCGCGCGCCTGGCCTTGGGCGTCGGGCTGCGTCAGGTGATGGGCATCGGTGGTGGAGGCGTAGCCGCAGAGCTCGGCCAGGATGGTGGCGCCGCGGCGTTTGGCGCTTTCCCATTCTTCGAGCACCAGCATGGCAGCGCCTTCGGCCAGCACCAGGCCGCTGCGGTCGGAAGAGAACGGGCGGCAGGATGTTTCGGGGCCGTCGGCGTGGGGCTTGGCCAGGGTGTGCATGGCCTGCCAGGCCTTGATGGTGCCGCGGTTGAGCAGCGCTTCCGAGCCGCCGGCCAGCATGGCGTCGGCATAGCCATGGCGGATTTGCCGGAAGGCCTCGCCAATGGAAGCGGCCGAGGAAGCGCAGGCGTTGGAGATGGTGCTGCTCGGCCCCTTCAGGCCGAACTCCATCGATACATGGGCGGCAATCGCGTTATTCATTGCCAGCACCACGGTCATGGGGCGCAGGCGGGCAACCTTTTGCTCGAGCAAGGCCGTGTAAGCCACGTCGGTGGAGCTGGCGCCGCCGCTGCCCGTGCCCAGGGATACGCCAAAGCGCTCGGCGGCAAAGCTGTTGTGCACGGCGGCGGGGTCTCCCAGGCCGGCCTGCGACATGGCTTCGCGGCCCGCCACCAGCGCAAACTGGCTGACGCGGTCCATGGTCAGCAGCCGGGCGCGCGGGAAATGGGGGTCGGGATCAAAATCGATCGCGCCGGCCAGCACGCTTTCGGTGCCGGTGGGAAAGGGAATGTCGACGGCGCGGATGCCGGAGCGGGCGGTCAGCAGGGCGTCAAAAAAAGCCGGGGTGCCGGTCCCCACGGCGGAAATAACGCCCAGACCCGTGATGGCAACGCGACGCATGGATGTCCTGGGGCGCCCGCCAGGGGCTTAAGCGGCGGGCTTGCCCGATGGCAGCAAAGGCTCGATCAGCTGGACCATTTCGGCCAGGGTCCGGGGCGGATTGGCCTGGTCGGGAATCTGGATGCCGAACTGGTCTTCAATCTGGAAGAGGAATTCGATGACCGCCAGGGAGTCCAATCCAAGGCTTTCCAGCGTGGCATCAGGCAGCAGTTTTTCCTCGCTGATGCCAAATGTCTCGGCAAAAAGTTTGATCAAATCAGAATTCATCACCCAACCAGTACGTATATGCAAAGCGTCATTGTCCCACCATCGCCGTGACAGCTGACCTTTGTTCAAACCTCGAGGTTATTTTACAAAAGCGGTGGCGTTGTTTTTGTGCTTCAGGGGGTGTACATCTGCCGGACGGCATCCGACAGGCTGAACGTTCCCAGGAGCTCCCCTAAATAGCTGACAGGCGCCGGTGCAACGGCCGCCGCGCCGATTTCAGCGCGCAAACGGGCGTTGCTGAACACCGCATCGGCTGTCAAAAAAGGCAGGTAGGGTTGCAGTGCCTCGAACATCCAGCGCTGGCGGGCGAATTTGGGTGTCGGCACGAAGTCGCGCCCCCGCATCACCAGCTTGCCTATGCCCGGCATGGTGGCCGTCAACTCGTCGGCCAGCACTTTGAACGTCATGGAGTCTTCGCCGGTTGACACGTGGTAGCAGTCGTGGGCCAGTTCGCCCTTGAGCAGCATTTCGGCGAAAGCGCCGGCGATGAAGTCCACAGGCGCGAAATCGAGCTTGGCCAAGGGATCCAGGGGAACGTCCCCTAACTCGGCCATCACGGGAATCGACCACAGCATATTGCGGGAAAGCTTGGCGTCGTCAATGCCGCGCGACAGCACGATGCCGGGGCGCAGGCTGACAAAGGGGCTGCCGGCGGCGCGCAGCAAGGTTTCGGCGTCGCGCTTGGACCGGATGTAGTCATTGGCGTAGCCGGCGAATGGCATGTCTTCCGTGATCACGCCGCGCGGCTCGGTGGTAACCGCCGCGGTGCCGACAAAAAAGCCGCGCTGCGACGGAGCCAGGTTTTTAAGGATGCCGGAAAACTGCTCGGCGGCCTTGATGTTGATAGGGTAAACCCCTGCGCCGGGCTTGAAGGAGGTGCTGGCCGCCGAGTGCAGGATCACGTCGGCGGACTGCAGCACGGCCGTGCTCAGGCCGAAATTGGGCTCGATGACGTCGCCGGCTTCGGCGGACACCATTTCGGCGAATTCGGGTTTCCACAGAACGCTCTTTTTCAGGCGCTCCAGGAGGCGGTCACGGGCTTGGTTCGAATCGGCGGCGCGCACCACAGCGGTGCTGTAGACGCCGCGCGCGGCCAGAAGAAGCATTAACTCGCCGCCAATCAGGCCGGTTGCGCCCGAAAGCAGTACGCGTTTAGACATGTGAAGAAATGTAAAGCTGAACCAGTGAGTATAAGCCAGCCCATCTCAGGAGGCTACAAAACCCGGCTGGGCGAAACCGTCTAAATCAGCACAATCGCACGCCGGCCGGGCTTTTTTTGGCGAGCAGGCAAGAGCCCCCTCGCCGCACCCGGCTTATTCCCCGGCCTGCGCCGGAGCGGGGGCGTCGCCGTGCCGGCCGCGCAATCGCCTGCTGGTGCGCCGGACGAAGTGCTCCAGGTCGTCGATATAGGTGAACACCGCGGGCACCACCAGCAGGCTGAGCACGGTGGAGGTGATCAGGCCGCCGATCACGGCAATCGACATCGGCGAGCGAAAGCTCGGGTCGGCCGCGCCCAGGCCCAGCGCGATAGGCATCATGCCGGCGCCCATGGCCAGCGTGGTCATGATGATGGGCCGCGCGCGCTTGTGGCAGGCGTCCAGCAGCGCGTCCCAGCGCGACATATTGTGGTCGCGCCGCGCCACGATGGCGTACTCCACCAGCAGGATGGAATTCTTGGTGGCGATGCCCATCAGCATGATCAAGCCGATCAGCGAAGGCATGGAGAAGCTCTTCTGTGCGACCAGCAGGCCGACGAAGGCGCCGCCCAGGGACAGCGGCAGGGCCGCCAGAATGGTGACCGGATGCAGGAAGTCCTTGAACAGCAACACCAGCACGATGTAGATGCACAGCACGCCGGTCAGCATGGCCAGGCCGAAGCTGGCAAACAGCTCTCCCATGACCTCGGCATCGCCGATTTCCACCACCTTGACGCCCGCCGGCAGGTTCTTGATGGCCGGCAACTGCTTGACGGCCTCGGTGATGTCGCCCAGGGCCCGGCCCGAGAGCTCGATCTCGAACTTGACGTTGCGCGACCGGTCGTAGCGGTCTATGACCGCCGGCCCGCCGGTGATTTCCAGCGTGGCCACCTGGCCCAGCATGACCGGGCCGACGCCGGGCTTGACGCTGGGCACGGCCAGACGCTCGAGCACACTCAGGTCCTTGCGGGCCGCATCGTCGAGCTTGACGACGATGGGCACCTGGCGCTGCGAGAGGTTGAGCTTGGGCAGCGATTCCTCGTAGTCGCCGACCGTCGCGATACGCAGTGTCTCGCCCATGGCCGCGCTGGTCACGCCCAGGTCGGCCGCGCGCGCGAAGTCCGGCTTGATGGCGATTTCAGGCCGCACCAGGCTGGCGCTCGATGAAATATTGCCCAGGCCGGGAATGGTGCGCAAATCTTTTTCCACCGCCATTGCGGCGGCCTGCAGGGCGTTGGCGTCTTCGGCCGTCAGCACCAGCATATAGGCTTCGCCGGATCCGCCCAGGCCGACCTTGCTGCGCACGCCGGGCAAAGATTCCAGGGCCGCGCGCATCTTGTTTTCGATGCCCTGCTTGCGCGGGCGTTCGTTGCGCTCATCGAGCAGCACTGTCAGCGTGGCCTTGCGGGTTTCCGCCGCGCCCTGCATGGCAAAGGGGTCGCCGCCGGCCGTGCCTCCGCCTATGGTGGTGTAGACGTTCTTGACGTGCTCGACCTTGCTGATGAGCTGGCGCGCGTGCTCGGCCGAGGCCCTGGTCTGCGCCAGTGTCGCGCCGGGCGGCAGCTCCAGGTAAACCTGGGTCTGCGAGTTGTCGTCGGGTGGGATGAAACCCGTGGGCAGCAGCGGCACCAGCGCCACCGAGCCGAAGAAAAACAGCGTGGCCATGGCCATGGTCTTCACGCGGTGATGCAGGCACCAGGTGGCGGCCCGCATGTACCATCGCATCCAGCCCGGGTCGGTGTGCGTGCCCACCACGGGCTTGAGGATGTAGGCCGCCATCATGGGCGTGAGCACCCGCGCCACCACCAGCGAGGCGAACACGGCCAGCGAGGCGGTCCAGCCGAACTGCTTGAAGAACTTGCCGGCCACGCCGCTCATGAAGGCGGTGGGCAGGAACACAGCGATCAGGGTGAAGGTGGTGGCAATCACCGCCAGGCCGATTTCGTCGGCCGCTTCCATCGCGGCCTCATAAGGCGTTTTCCCCATGCGCAGGTGGCGCACGATGTTTTCCACCTCGACGATGGCGTCGTCCACCAGGATACCTATCACCAGCGAGAGCGCCAGCAGCGTGATCACATTGATGGAAAAGCCCAGCAGGTGCATGCCGATGAAGGCCGGGATCACCGACAGCGGCAGCGCCACCGCGGAGACGAAGGTGGCGCGCCAGTCGCGCAGGAACAGCCACACCACCAGCACGGCCAGGATGCCGCCCTCGTAGAGCAGGTGCATGGAGCCGTCGTATTCCTCTTGCACCGGCTTGACGAAGTTGAAGGCTTCCACAAGTTCCACGTCGGGGTATTGCCGCTTGAGTTCGGCCAGCGCGGCCTGCACGGCGGCGCCCACGGCCACTTCACTTTCCCCGCGGCTGCGCGAGACCTCGAACCCGACCACAGGTTTGCCGTCCAGCAGCGCGGCCGCGCGCGGCTCGGCGGTGGTGTCGGTCACGGTGGCGACCTGGTCCAGCCGTATGCGCCGGCCGTCGCTCAGGGCCAGCTCGATGCCGGCCAGTTCCGCGGCCGACTTCACCGTCGCCAGGGTGCGCATGGGCTGCTCGCTGCCGCCCAGGTCGGCGCGCCCACCGGCGCTTTCCGTCTGCACCTGGCGCAGCTGGCGCGAGATATCGGACGCCGTGGCGCCCAGGGCCTGCAGGCGCGACGGATCCAGCGCCACGCGCACCTCGCGCGAGACGCCGCCCACGCGGTTGACCGCGCCCACGCCGCGCACCGCCAGCAGCTTGCGCGAGACATCGTTGTCGACGAACCAGGACAGTGCCTCCTCGTCCATGCGCGGCGAGCGGATGGTGAAGGCCAGCACGGGCTGGCCGGCCAGGTCCATCTTGGAGACCACCGGTTCGCGCACGTCGGCGGGCAGTTCGCTGCGCACCTTGGACACCGCGGCGCGCACGTCGTCCACGGCTTCCTGCACGGGTTTTTCGAGCCGGAACTCGGCCGTGATGGTGGCGCCGCCGTCCTGCACCTTGGTATAGATGTGCTTGAGGCCCTGCACCGTGGCGATGGAGTTTTCCAGCTTGCGCGCCACTTCGGTTTCAAGCTGGGCGGGCGCCGCGCCCGGCAGCGAGGCCGACACCGTCACCGTGGGCAGGTCGATGTCGGGAAAGTTTTGCACCTTCATCGCCTTGAAGGACAGCATGCCGGCGAAAGTCAGCAGCACAAACAGCATGACCGCCGGAATCGGGTTCTTGATCGACCAGGAGGAGACATTCATGGGCCTGCTCCTTACTTGCTGGCGGCCGTCGCCGGCCTGGCGGTGGCCGGTGCGGCGGGGACGGCATCGCTGACCCTGACCAGGTCGCCGTCGTTCAGGAAGCCCGCGCCGCTGACGATGATGCGCGCGTCCGCGGCCAGGCCGGAGGTAATCTCGACCCTGTCGCCTGCCAGCCGGCCGGTCTGCACCTTGAGCTGGCTGATGCGGTTATCGGCATTGAGGCGAAACAGGTAGTTAAAGCCGTCGCGCACCACCAGCGCCGGCTGGGGCACGGTCAACGCGGGCGTCTCGCCCAGCTCGAACTCCCCGCGCGCGAACATGCCGGCCTTGGCCGGCGAGGCCATGCCGGCGGAAACCGGCAGGTCCACATAGACCAGTGCCGCGCGGGTTTGCGGGTCCACGCTGGGGGCGATCATGCGCACCCGGCCCTTGAGTTCGGCACCGCTGGCGGCCACCACCCTGGCCGTGGTGCCGGCCTTGATACGGCCCAGCTCGGCCGAGGTCACCTCCGCGCGCCACTCGAGGCGCCCGCCCCGTATCAGGCGGAACAACTCGGTGCCCTGGGGCACCACCGAGCCCACCGTCGCGGTGCGCGCGGAGATCACGCCGCTGTCGGGCGCCAGCACCTGGGTGTTCTTGCCGCGCAGCTGCTGCGCGTCGAGCACGGCCTTGGCCGCCTCGACACGCGCCTTGGCGGTCTGCTCGGCGGTGTTGTACTGGTTGATCTGCTGGTCGCTCAGCGCGCCCGAGCTGGCCAGGGTGCGCGCGCGCGCCGCATTGTCGGCCGCGTCGGCCGCGTTGGCCTGCGCCTCGATCAGGCTGGCGCGGGCCTGCGCGGTGTCGGCTTGCACGCTGTCGCCCGAGAACACCGCGAGCACCTGCCCGGCCTTGACCTGGTCGCCGACGTTGGCCTGCACCTGCACCAGCCGCAAGCCGTTGGACTCGGAGCCGATCACGGCTTCCTGCCAGGCCGTGATGTTGCCGTTGGCGCTGAGCTTGACCGGCAGGCTCATCTGCCGCGGCAGCGCCGTGGCGACGGTCAGGGCCGGCTTGGCGGTGGGCGGGGCATCGCCTTTGGCCTCCGAGCGGGAAAGGAAAAAGGCGGCGCCTCCCGCCACCAGCACGGCAGCGGCGATCAAGGCGATGGCAAAAGGGGTGGGCTTGAGTTTGGGCATGGTGTGCAAGGGCTCTGTCAAAGGTGGCGGAGTGATGGCGTGGCGGCCTCAGGGCGCGGTGATGGCGGCGGGGGTGAATGGGGCGGGCACGTCCGACACCAGGGGCGGCACCGGCGGCTCGGCCGTCGTCCAGCCGCCACCCAGCGCGCGGTACAACGCGACCCAGGCGCTGCGGCGCTCGCGCTGCAGCGTGACCACATTGCTTTGCGCCGCCAGCAGCGTGCGGCGCGCGTCCTCGAGTTCGACCAGGCTGGCCAGCCCGCTCTTGTAGCGGGCCTCGGTGCCGGTGAAGGAGGCGCGGTAGCCTTGCGCGGCGACCAGCGCGTCGTCGTTGCGCTCGGCGGTGCTTTGCAGCTTGACCAGCGCTTCCTCCACCTCCTGCACGGCTTTGCGCACGCTGGCACGGTACTGGGCCACGGCGTCCTCGTAGCGGGCCTTGGCAGCCTCCACATTGGCCTCGCTGGCGCCGCCGTCAAACAGCGGAACCGTCAGCTGCAGCGGCCCGACCGTCCAGGTGTCAAAACGCTGCGTGGAGGCGCTGGTGCGCGACTTGGTGGTGAACACCGAGCCGCTCAGGCTGAGCCTCGGGAAGCGTTGCGCGCGCGCGCTGCCCACTTCCAGGTGGGCCGCATCCACCTCGCGCGCCGCGTTGAAGATGTCGGGCCGCTGGGCCAGGACCTCGGCGGGCACGCTGATGATGGGCGCCATCGACTCGCGCGCCAGGTCGGCGGGCGCGGTGGCGAGTTTTTGCCGCAGGGCGGGCTCTTCGAGGGCCGTGAGCGCCACCAGTGACTTGATGTCCAGGTCGCACAGTGTGCGCTGCTGGATGGCGTTGCCGTGCCCTTCCGCGGCGCTGGCGCGGGCCAATGCCGCGGTGGCGGGTGCCTGGAAGCCGGCTTTGGTGCTCAGCTCGGCGAGCCGCGCGGTTTCGGCCCGCGAGGCGGCGTCGGCGCGCGCGACCTCCAGCAGTTTTTCGCAGGCGCGCAAGCTGTAATACTGCGTCGCGACTTCGGCAGCAACCGAGACGCGCGCCGCATGCCACAGGGCCTGCGAACCTTCGAGGCGCTGCTGGTCGGCATCCCGGCTGGCCGCGTACTGGCCGAACAGGTCGATTTCCCAGGACGTCTGCAGGCCCGCCTCCAGCGTCGTGGCGATCGGCGGCGTTGCCCGGTTCACCGGGGCCGAGCGCCCGCGGCTGGCGCTGCCGATGGCGTCCAGCGTGGGCAGCATGGCCGCGCCGGAAGCCACGCGCGAAGCCCGCGCCTGCTCGATGTTGGAGCGCGCCGTCGAGACGCTGGGGCTGGCGGCCTCGGCTGCCATGATCAGTTCCACCAGCAGCGGGTCGTTTTGCTGCTCCCACCAGCGGGACAGCCCGGCCAGGCTGCCGCTGTGGGGCAGTGCCGCGGTGGTGCCCGCCGCCGCAGCCGGCAAGGGCGCCTGCCATTGCGTGGGCACGGGGGCGGCCGGTGTGTTGTGAGGCAGGTCCGTGGCGCAGCCGGCCAGCAGCAGTGCACAGGCGGCCAAAAGCCCCAGCGCCGGCAGGCGGGACGGCGTGCCCCGGGAATCAGGTTTTTTCATGGCTTGCGGTTTTCAGGTGCGGCGTGCCGGCCGCGGGATGGTCGGGAAGGTGTTTGCGCCGGGCCGCTTCGACGGCGACCATGGCTTCGGCATAGGCCACCAGGCTGGCGGCCCACTGCTCAACGGCGTCGGGCGTGCCGAATAGCTGGGGCCGGATCGCATCCACCACCTCGCGGCTGATGAACATGTGGATGGCCAGGCCGGTGATGGAAAAGGCCAGCCTGTGCACCTCGTCGTCGGCCTTGGCGAGCCCCAGGTGGCGGCACAGCACCTTCACCAGGGCCGCGTGCGCGGGCTTGATGCCGTTGTCGATTTCTTCGGCCCACAGGCCCGTGGGCTCCAGCATTTCGCGAAAATGCAGCCGGGTCGACAGCTGCACCAATTCCCCCTGGCGCAAAGGCTCCAGGAAACCCGCGAAAAAACCTTCCAGCGACTGGCGCAGCGTGAAGCTC
Organism: Polaromonas sp. P1_A2; assembly: GCF_056406895.1. Classification (NCBI taxonomy): domain Bacteria; kingdom Pseudomonadati; phylum Pseudomonadota; class Betaproteobacteria; order Burkholderiales; family Comamonadaceae; genus Polaromonas; species Polaromonas sp. P1_A2. The sequence goes on from NZ_JBFTZI010000004.1 coordinate 477,997, forward strand.
GGCTGGTCGTACAGCGCGATGTCGTCGCGCGCGCTGCCCAGCGGTTCGGTGAACACGGCGCGGTACAGCCCCGCCTTGTCGCCGAAGTAATAGCTGATGGCCGCCACGTTGGCGCTGGCGGCCTGGGCGATGTCGCGTATCGAGGTCTTGGCAAAACCCTTCTCGGAGAACAGGCGCAGCGCCGCGTGCAGCAGGTGCGCCCTGGCGTGGGCGCCGTCGGAGCGCTGCTTGCGGGTTTCGCCTTCAGTGCCGGCGGAGCGCGAAACTGTTTTGGGGCGTGGATCGGCAGTCATGTGCCCGCATTAGAGCACATGAGTCAAACAATTGATTGAATTAAATCAATCGTTTGATTTGAAGGTGGATATCCACAACTGCCGGATGGCGTCGCACTCGGCCTGCAGTGCCGGCGGGCTGACCTGGGTCGGCTCCTCGTTGAGGCGCGCGCGGTGCTGCACGCGCCGCAGTTCGCGGTAGGCGGCGGCCGCGCGCTGGCCCACGCCGGGCGGCAACAGGCCGGCGGCCTCGGCGCGCTGCAGCAGGGAGATGTTGCCCACGTTGGCGATCAGCTCCGGGTGCCGCGCGGATTCGGACAGTACCAGGAATTGCACGGCGAACTCGGCGTCCACCATGCCGCCGGGGCTGTGTTTCACGTCGAATTTGTCGCCCCGCACCGGGCGCGCGCTGCGCACCTTCTCGCGCATGGCGACGATTTCCCCGCGCAGCGCCGCGGTGTCGCGCGGGGCGGTGATGACGGTCTCGCGCACCTGGTCAAAGCGCTGGCGCAACGAATCGCCGCCGAGCACGCAGCGCGCGCGCGTCATGGCCTGGTGTTCCCAGGTCCAGGCGGTGTTGCTGCCGCGCTGCTGCTGGTAGCGGGTGTAGGCCTCGAAGCTGGTGACCAGCAGGCCCGAATTGCCATTGGGGCGCAGGGCCGTGTCGATCTCGAACAGGTCGCCTTCGCCGGTCTTGATGGTCAGCCAGTTGATCAGCTTGCGCACAAAGGCCGCATAGACCTCGGGCGCGCGTTCGTCCTCGTCCTCGTAGACGAAGACGATGTCCAGGTCGCTGCCGTAGCCGAGTTCCTTGCCGCCCAGCTTGCCGTAGGCAATGATGGCGAACTGCGGCGTTTCGCGGTGGCGGTTTTTCAGGCGCTGCCAGCACCAGCGCGCGGTGATGTCCAGAATCGCCTCGGCCAGCGCGCTCAGGTCGTCGGCCACCTGCTCGACCGTGAGCACGCCTTCGAGGTCGCGCGCCAGCGTACGAAAGACCTCGGCATGGTGGGCGCGGCGCAGCAGGTTCAGGCAGGTTTCCTCGTCGTCCTCGCCGGTGCTGCGCAGGGCCGCCAGCCGCTGCTCAACGTCGCGGGCGAAAGCCGCGCCGTCAAAGCGTTCCTTGAGCAGCTCATCGCTGGCCAACTCGTCAATCACGCCGGGGTGCTGCAGCAGGTAGCGCGCGGGCCATTTGGCCGCGCCCAGCAGGCGCAGCAGGCGTTCATGCACGGCCGGGCGTTCCAGCAGCAGCGCCAGGTAGCTTTCGCGCCTGAGCAGGGGTTCTATCCAGTCGATGATGCGCACCGCGGCTTCTTCCGTCACCGTGCCCTCGGCCAGCCAGGCGGCGGTGCGCTGCACCAGCCGCGTCAGGCGCGCGCGCGAATCCTCGCGCAGGCCCAGCACGCGGGGATGCTGGCGCCACAGCGCCAGGCGGGCGCGGAACTGTTCGGGCCATTGTTCCGAGAGCTGCTCCAGCAGGTCGTCAAGCTGCTGCGGCGCGGCCTTGGCCTTGCCGCTGCAGCCCTTGCAGTCGGCCTTGCCGCCCAGCAGCTTGTCGAACTCGCCGGCCACCAGTTCGCGGTGCGCGTCGAGCTCGCTGAGAAAGGGGCAGCAGTTGCCGTAGCCCAGTGTTTCCGCGATCCAGGCCAGGTCGTCGTCGCGTGTGGGCAGCACGTGGGTCTGCTGGTCGTCCAGGTACTGGATGCGGTGCTCTACCCGGCGCAGGAAATCGTAGGCCCGCGCCAGCGCGTCGGCCGTTTCCTGCGGCATCAGGCCCGCGCGGGCCACGCGCTGCAGGGCGTCCACCGTGGGGCGGGTGCGCAGCTCCGGAAACTGCCCGCCGCGCACCACCTGCAGCAGTTGCACGGTGAATTCGATTTCGCGTATACCGCCGCGCGACATCTTGACGTCGTTGGCGCGTTCGGGATGGCCGGCGCAACGTTTGGCCGCATGCTCGCGAATCTGCCGGTGCAGGGTGCGCAGCGCGTCGAACACGTTGTAGTCGAGGTAGCGCCTGAACACAAAGGGCAGCACCGGGCCGCGCAGCGCCTGCGCGGCGCCGCTTTGCACGCACGCCAGCGGTGCCACCACACGGCTCTTGAGCCAGGCAAAACGCTCCCATTCGCGGCCCTGCGCCTGGAAATATTCCTCCAGCGCGCTGAGCGAGACGGCGGCGGGGCCGGAATTGCCGTTGGGCCTGAGCGCCAGGTCCACCCGGAAAACAAAGCCGTGCTCGGTGGCGTCGCCGATCAGGCTGAAGACGGCCTTGACCTGGTGCGCGAAGTATTCGTGGTTCGAGATCTGCCCGCGGCCGTCGCTGCGCCCGGCGGTTTCGCCGTGGTGGTCGTAGACATAGATCAGGTCGATGTCGCTGGAGACATTGAGTTCGCGCGCGCCCAGCTTGCCCATGCCGACCACCCACATCCGGGCGCGCTCCCCACCGGGGGCTTGCGGCGCGCCGTGCTGGGCGTCTAGCATGCGCGCCGACTCCCGCATGGCCACATCGAGCGCCAGTTCCGCCAGCTCGGTCATGGCGCAGGTCACGACTTTCAGCGGCGCCTGGTCTTCGCTGGCGCCGTCGCAATCGAGCACCACCAGCCTTTCCATCACGAGCTGGCGCAGCACCCGCAGCGCGGCGCCGGTTTCCAGCCCCTGCGCCAGCAGGGCATCCAGGGCGGTCTGCATGCTTGCCCGAACTGGTGCGCCGGGGGGTAGCAGCGGGAGCCATTCGGCGTAGCGGCGGCGCACGCGCTGGACAAAGCGGGAATAACCTGACGCGGCCGGCCCGGCGGCGGAGGGAGAGTCAGGGCTGGCGGTCAGGGCAACGGTCATCACACTACTTCACAAAACTTCATGGTCCCCCGCCGGGCGGATAAGCGCCCCGGCGGTCATAATTCTCTGGTCAATGGAGCCAACGATTCCCAGCCTGTCCACCCTGCCGCCGCGCCGCCTGCACTGGCTTGCCTTGATCCTGCGCATCCTGTTGTGGCTTGTCGCCGCGGCCTGGCTGCTCTTTGGCCTGAGCTGGTTCGTGCTGCATGGCTGGATTGTGCCGCGAATCGGCGAATTCCGTCCGCGCCTGGAAATAGAGGCCAGCAAGGCCTTGGGGGTGCCTGTGCGCATAGGCGGCATCACCGCGCATTCCCAGGGCATGATCCCTTCCTTCGAGTTGAGCGACGTCACCTTGCTGGACGCGCAGGGCCGCGAAGCCCTGAGGCTGCCGCGCGTGCTGGGCGCCCTGTCGCCTTCCTCGATCTGGGGGCTGGGCTTTGAGCAGATCTACATCGACAAGCCCGAATTGGACATACGCCGCGCCGCGGACGGGAAAATCTATGTGGGCGGGCTGGACGTCTCGCAGGACCGGGCCGGCGGCCAGAGCGCCGCGGCCGACTGGTTTTTTTCGCAAACCGAATTCGCCATACGCGGCGGCACCGTGCGCTGGACCGACGAATTGCAGCGGGCGCCGCCGCTGGCGCTCACGCAGGTCGATTGGGTCATGCGCAACGCGCGTCGCCGCCACCTCTTGCGCCTGGACGCCACGCCGCCCCCCGAATGGGGCGACCGCTTCACCGTCAGGGGCATATTCCGCCAATCCCTGCTGTCCGGCAGCGCCGGCGACTTCGACGCCTGGACCGGGCAGCTGTTTGCCGAATTCGTCCGTGTGGACGCGTCGCGCATCCGCCAATACCTGAACATGGACACACTGGGCGTGGAGCTGGCGCGCGGCAACGGCGCGCTGCGCGCCTGGGCCGACGTGAGCAAGGGCCGTATCACCGGCGGCACCGCCGACGTGGCGTTGCAGGACGTGGATGCGCGCTTCGGCGCCAAGCTCCAGCCGCTGGCCTTCGAATCCGTCGCGGGGCGCATAGGCGGCGGCCAGCGCGCCAACGGCTTTGACTTCAGCACCGAGGGCCTGCGCTTTCGCACCCGTGACGGCCTGCAGTGGCCGGGCGGCAATGTGGCCCTGGCGCACACCGGCGACGAGGCCGGCGTGCCGCAGCACACCGAGCTCAAGGCCGACAAGCTCGACCTGGCCGCGCTCGCGCAGATTGCCAACCGCCTGCCGCTCGATGCCGCCACGCACGGTTTCATCGCCTCCTTCGCGCCCAAGGGGCTGGTCGAGACCGTCGAGGCGCGCTGGCAAGGGCCCATCGCCGCGCCCAGCACCTATGCCGCGAAAGGCCGGGTGGCCGGCCTGAGTGTTGCGGCGCTGCCGGCACCCCAGCCGCCGGCGGCGGCGGCTCCCGCACCCGCTGCGCCGCATGCCGCGGTGCATCCCAAGACCGGCAGGCCGGGCATCAGCGGCGCCGCGATTGACTTTGACCTCACCCACGAAGGCGGGCAGGCCAAGGTCAAGATCGCCAACGGCGCGCTCGACCTGCCCGGCGTTTTTGAGGATTCCCTGGTGCCCTTCGACCAGCTGGCTGTCGAGGCCCAATGGAAGTTCTCGGGCCGCAAAATCGAGGCGCAGCTGCGCAACCTGCAGTTCGCCAATGCCGACGCGCAGGGCCAGGCGCAGGCCAGCTGGCGCACGGAGGACGTGGCCGGCCCGGCGCCCGCCGCGGGCGCGCCCGACCTGCGTTTTCCCGGCGTGCTCGACCTGCAGGGCAGCCTGAGCCGGGGCGACGGCGCGCGGGTGCACCGCTACTTGCCGCTGGTGTTGCCCGAGCAGGTTCGCCACTACGTGCGCGACGCGGTGGTGCAGGGCCAGGTCAGCGACGTGAAGTTCAAGGTCAAGGGCCCGCTCGAGCACCTGCCCTTCACCAACCCGGCGCAGGGGGATTTCCGGGTGTCCGCCAAAATTCACGGCGGCCACTTCGCCTATGTACCCAAAACCATACAGCCGGCCGGCACGGCGCCCTGGCCGGCCCTGGCCGAGCTGGGCGGCGAACTGGTCTTCGATCGCGCCTCGCTGGAAGTGAATGGCGCCAGCGGCAAGGTCGCCGGCCTGCCGGGCCTGCAGCTGGCCAAGGGCGAGGCGCGTATTCCGGACCTGACCCATGATTCGACGGTCCACGTGAATGTCGAACTCAAGGGGGCGCTGGCCGACGCGCTGGGCTTCGTCAACCAGTCGCCGGTGGGCAGCATGACCGGCCACGCGCTGGCCGGGGCCAAGGCCGGCGGCACGGGCGACTACCGCTTTCGCCTGGAGCTGCCCATTCATTCGATCGACAAATCGCGCGTCGAAGGCACGGTCACCCTGCCCGGCAATGACGTGCAGTTCGCGGCGGCCGTGCCCATGCTGGCAAAACTCAAGGGCGTGGTGAACGTCAGCGAAAAGGGTTTCTCCGTCGCTGGCGGCCAGGCCAAACTGCTGGGCGGCGATGTACGCTTTGACGGCGGCCTGAGTTCGCAGCCGCGTGCCACGGGCAGCGCCGAGACGGAAACCGTCGCGACCTTCAAGGCGCAAGGCAGCGTGAGCGCCGAAGGCATGCGCCAGGCCAGGGAGCTGGGCCCGCTGGCGCGCATGGCGCAAAACGCCAGCGGCAGCACGGCCTACACCGCGACGCTCGGGTTTCGCCGCGGCGTGCCGGAGCTGGCGATTTCCAGCAACCTGCAGGGCATGGCGCTGAACCTGCCCGCGCCCTTGAACAAAACTGCCGACGCGATGCTGCCGCTGCGCTTTGAAAATGCCTTGCTGCAGGCTTCCATGGGCCCCGGGCAAAAACTTGAAGACCAGCTGTCGGTCTCGATAGGGCGCACGGCCTCGGTGGTCTACGTACGCGACCTGAGCGGCAGCGAGCCGCGCGTGATTCGCGGCGGCATCGCCGTGGGCCTGGAGCCCGGCGAAGCCGCGCCCATGCAGGAGACCGGCGTGGCGGCCAACATCAACCTGGCCCATGTGGACCTCGACGCCTGGCAGAGGCTGCTGGGCGACTCCACGGTCGGCGGAACCTTGCAGGCGGCCCCGCCGGCGGCGTCCGCGGCGCTCAACCGCTCGGCCGCGAACGCCGCCATGAGCTACCTGCCGACCACCATGGCCATACGCGCCCGCGAACTGGTGGTGGAAGGGCGCAAGCTCAACAACGTGGTGGTGGGCGGCTCGCGCGAAGGCTTCACCTGGCGCGCCAACATCGACGCCAGCGAGCTCAATGGTTATGTTGAATTCCGCCAGCCCGGCGGCTTGGGCGCCGGGCGCGTCTATGCGCGGCTCTCGCGCCTGAGCCTGGAACCCGGCGCGGCCAACGAGGTGGAAGCCATCCTGAACGAGCAGCCGGCCAGCATCCCGGCCCTGGACATCGTCGTGGAAGACCTGGAACTGCGCGGCAAGAAACTGGGACGGGTCGAGATCGACGCCGTCAACCGCGGGGCCTCCAGCGCGGCGCGCGACGGCGTGCGCGAATGGCGGCTGAACAAACTCAACGTGATCCTCCCCGAGGCCGTGCTGACGGCCAACGGCAACTGGGTGGCCCTGAACGCGCAGGCCGTCGCTGCCGCGGGCGGCAACCGCGCCGCGCGTGCGGTCGCCGAACGCCGCCGCACGGTGATGAATTTCAAGCTCGAAGTCGCCGACTCGGGAGCCCTGCTCAAGCGTTTCGGCATGGGCGAGGTGATTCGCCGCGGCAAGGGCAAGCTCGAAGGCCAGGTGGCCTGGGTGGGCTCGCCGCTGAGCTTTGACTATCCGTCCATGAGCGGGCAATTCAACGTCAATGTCGAATCGGGGCAGTTCGTCAAGGCCGACCCCGGCATCGCCAAGTTGCTGGGCGTGCTGAGCCTGCAATCCCTGCCGCGCCGGCTGGCGCTGGATTTCCGCGACGTTTTCTCCGAAGGCTTCGCCTTCGACTTCGTGCGCGGCGACGTCAACATCAACCAGGGCGTGGCCTATACCAACAACCTGCAGATGCGCGGCGTCAATGCCGCCGTGCTCATGGAGGGCTCGGCCGACATCGCCAGGGAGACGCAGGACATCAAGGTCGTGGTGGTGCCCGAGATCAACGCTGGCACGGCTTCGCTGATCGCCACCGCCATCAACCCGGCCATAGGGCTGGGCAGCTTCCTGGCGCAGATGTTTTTGCGCCGGCCCCTGATACAGGCGGCCACCCAGGAGTTCCACATCGACGGCACCTGGTCCGACCCCCGGGTCACCAAGCTGGACCGCAAGGCCCAGGCCGACAGCAAGCCCAGCCAGGCTTCCACGGAGACGCGCTGACCATGAAAGTAGCCGCTATTCAAATGGTGTCGGGCACCCGCATCGAGGACAACCTCGAGGTGGCGCGCCAGTTGCTCGGGCAAGCCGCGGCGCAGGGCGCCGAACTCGCGGTGCTTCCCGAGTACTTCTGCATCATGGGCCGCAAGGACACCGACAAGCTGCAGTTCCAGGAGTCTCCGGGGCAGGGGCCCATCCAGGATTTCCTGGGCCGCTCGGCGCGCGAACTGGGACTCTGGATCGTGGGTGGCACCCTGCCCATGGCCACGGAGGATCCTGCCCGCGCGCGCAACTGCTCGCTGGCCTACGCGCCTTCGGGGGAAAGCGCGGCCCGCTACGACAAGATCCACCTGTTTCGCTTCGCCCAGGGCCAGGAAGACTACGACGAAAGGCGCGTGCTGGAACCCGGCGCGCAGCCCGTGCGTTTCGAGCTTGCGTCGCGCGACGGCCAGGTCTACACCATAGGCATGAGCGTCTGCTACGACCTGCGCTTTCCCGAGCTGTACCGAGCCCTGCAGGCCGACGTGCTGCTGGTGCCCAGCGCCTTCACCTACACCACCGGCCAGGCGCACTGGGAAGTCCTGCTGCGCGCGCGGGCCATCGAAAACCAGGCCTATGTGCTGGCGGCGGCCCAGGGCGGTGTCCATGAAAACGGGCGCCATACCTGGGGCCACACCATGGCCGTCGATCCCTGGGGGCAGATCCTCGCCGAGCGCGAGGAGGGCGCGGGGGTGGTGATGGCCGAAGTCCAGGCCGCCAACCTGCGCGGCGTGCGCGAGCGCCTGCCGGCCTTGGGCCACCGCGTCCTGTAAGGAGCCGCAGGGCGTGAAGTTTGCGCGCATCAACGTGAGCCGGGCCAGCCGGCGATGGGCGCTGTGGGGCCTGCTGGTGGCGCTGGTCGTCGCCTTGCTGGGCATCCTGGTGTGGCTGGCGGGGCGCTATGAATCCAGCATGGTGCAAAGCCGGCTCGAGCACGACGCCGCTGAAACCGTCACCGACATCCGCTCGGGCCTCACGCGCAACATCCAGACTTTCCAGGCGCTGCAGTCCGGCGAGCGCACCCCCGGGGCCTGGCATGCGCCGGCCGCCGAAGTGCTGCGCGAGCACCGCGAGATCATGCGGCTCGAATGGCGCAGCGAGTCGCTGGACGTGCTGGCCTTTGTCGAGACTCCCTACCGCACTTCGGTGTTCGAGCGGCTGGGCAGGGCCAGCATGCAGGCCGACGTGGCCCTGACCTGCACCACGGCCCGGCGCCTGAGCGGCTCGGCCTATTCCACCAGCTATTTCATGCCGCAGCCCGACGGCCTGGGCCTGGAGGTGCTGGACATGTGCCTGCCCATCGTGGTGGGCGGCCGCCTCGCGGGCTACACCGTGGCCACCTATTCGCTGCAGGACATTCTGGGCGAGCTGGTGGGCCGGCAGCTGGCGCGCGGCGTCGGCCTGTCCTTCACCGAGGCCGACGGCACGCGGCTGGCGCTGCACGGCGTGCCCTCGCGCGGCAACCGCATCTACATCGCGCAGCAGCTGCTGGACCTGCCGGGCAACACGCTGGTCGTGCGCATGGAGAGCCGGCTGGGCACGCCGGCCCTGTTTCCCAACGTGCTGACCGCGCTGGTGACCGCCATGTCGCTGGCGCTGATGGCGGTGCTCTTCCTGCTGGCCAGGGACATGCGGCGCAGGCTCAAGGTCGAACACGACCTGGGCGAGGCGCTGGCCTTTCGCAAGGCCATGGAGGACTCGGTGCTCACCGGGCTGCGCGCGCGCGACCTGCAGGGCCGCATCACCTATGTGAACCCGGCTTTTTGCAAGATGGTGGGCGTGGAAGCCAAGGATTTGCTGAACCAGAGTTTTCCCTCGCCCTACTGGCCGCCGGAGCTCGCCGGTGTCTACCAGCAGCGCCAGGAAATCCGGCTGGCGGGCAGCAACCTGCCGCGCGAAGGCCATGAGTCGGTGTTCATGCGGCGCGACGGCACGCGCTTTCCGGTGCTGATCATGGAGGCCCCGCTGATCAACGCCGTGGGCAAGCACACCGGCTGGATGAGCGCCATCCTGGACGTGAGCGAGCAGCGCCGCGTCGAGGAGCTCTCGCGCGCCAGCCAGGACCGCCTGCAGGCCACGGCCAGGCTGGCCATGGTCGGTGAAATGGCCTCGCTGCTGAGCCACGAACTGAACCAGCCGCTGGCGGCGATTTCGAGTTACGCCACCGGATCGCTCAACCTGCTGCAGGAGGAAACCGGCGCGGCTGCCCCGACGCCGGCTCCGCTGTCCGAAGACCTGCAGTTGGCCATGCGCCGCATCGCCGAGCAGGCCGAGCGCGCCGGCAAGGTCATCAAGAGCGTGCACGACTTCGTGCGCCGGCGCGACCAGGTGCGCGAGGCGGTCCAGCCGCGCGCGCTGCTCGACGCCATCATGCCGCTGGTGAGCCTGCAAGCCCGCAAGCTAGGCGTGCGCGTCGTCATCGAGGTCGATGAAGCCTGCGAGCCCGTGCTGTGCGACCGCACCATGGTCGAGCAGGTGCTGCTCAACCTCTCGCGCAACGGCATGCAGGCCATGCAGGCCCTGGCCGAAGGCGCGCAGCCGGCCGGCGGCGCGGCGCAGGCTGAAAAGGTGCTGACCCTGCGCATACGCCCGGCCGCTTCCAACGCGCACAGCCGCTGGGTCGAGTTCGCGGTGATCGATCGCGGCGAGGGCATTGCCGGGGACGTCGCGGAGCGGCTGTTCACGCCCTTTTTCACCACCAAGGAAGAAGGCATGGGCCTGGGGCTCAGCCTGTGCCGCACCGTGATAGAACAGCACGGCGGTTTCCTCGGATTTGAAGCCGCCGAACCGCAGGGTACGATTTTCAGTTTCACCCTGCCCGCGGCGCCGCCCCGGGACGGCGATCCACCGCAAGCCTGAAGGACAGCCATGGAACCGATTCACAATGCCACGGTCTACATCGTCGACGACGACGCCAGCGTGCGCGACGCACTGGCCTGGCTGCTGCGTTCGCGCCGCCTGCTGAGCGAGACCTTCGACAGTGCCGAGGCCTTTGACGCCCGGGTGTCCAAGGGCTTCGAGGTGCGCTCGCCCTCCTGCCTGCTGCTGGATGTGCGCATGGCCGGCCTGAGCGGCCTGGCCATGTTTGAAAAACTGATCGGCTATGGCTTGCTGCCGACCTTGCCGGTGATTTTTCTCACGGGCCATGCCGACGTCCCCACCGCCGTCGACGCCGTCAAGCGCGGGGCCTTTGATTTTTGCGAAAAACCGTTTTCGGACAATGCGCTGGTGGACCGCATCGAGCAGGCGCTCAAACATTCCGCCGCGGCGCTGGCGCAGCACAGCGAGTCCACCGGCCTGCAGTCCCGCATCGACGGCCTCACCGACCGCGAGCGCGACGTGATGCGGCTGGTCGTGGGCGGCCTGCCCAACAAGCTGGTCGCGGACCAGCTGGATATCAGCGTGCGCACCGTGGAAGTCCACCGCGCGCGGGTGTTTGACAAAATGGGTGTCAAATCGGCGGTGGAGCTCGCCAACCTGCTGCGCAATCTGTAGTGCCGCAGGCCGGATTTAATCCTTGCGGGGCTGTGCGGCGGGCGCCGGCGGTTCCGGCTCCTTCAGTTCGCCGTTCTTGCGGCCTGAAAACATCGTCCACCACACAATGAACACCAGCAGCAGCAATGCCCCCAGGGCTTCCAGCAAAAGTAAGGCCATGACATTTCCTTGGATTCCGTCGATACGCGCCAGGCATGAAAGGCGTCCCATGCGCTCCATGCGGATGGGGACGATTATCGCCATCGCGGCTTTGCTGGCCTCCTGCGCCAGCCCGCCGCTGCCGCCTTCATCGGTACCGGGAGAGCCCACCGCAGCCGGCAGCCGCCCCGGCGATTCCGGCCCCTTGCCCGCGCCCATGTTGCAGGGCAAAAGCCGCTGGGTCGCGGTGCGCTGGGCCGAACTGCCGGGCTTTGAGGAGGACGCGCTGTTCGAGGGCTGGAACGCCTGGCTCAAGAGCTGCGAGCGGCCGGGCCCGGTGTTTGCGCCCCTGTGCGCCGAGGTCAGGCGCCTGAGCATCGCCTCGGCCGAAGCGCAGCGCAACTGGATGGTGAGCCGGCTGCAGCCCTACCGGGTCGAGAACCTGCAGGGCGCGGCCGACGGGCTGCTGACCAGTTATTACGAACCCGTGCTCAAGGCCAGCCGCCAGGCCGGCGCCGGCTACGAAGTGCCGCTGTACCGCCCGCCGGCCTCGCTGGCCAGCCGCAAGCCCTGGTACTCGCGCCAGGAAATCGACACCCTGCCCGAAGCCAGGGCGGCGCTGCGCGGCCGCGAGATCGCCTGGCTGGCCGACCCGGTCGAGGCCATGTCGCTGCACATCCAGGGCTCGGGCCGGCTCAGCCTGACCGAGGCCGACGGCTCGCAGCGCATGGTGCGCGTGGCCTATGCCGGCTCCAACGAGCAGCCCTTTCGCAGCGTCACCCAATGGCTGCTGGACCAGGGCGAAGGCCGCATGACGGCGCCCTGGGTCGAATCCACCAAGGCCTGGGCCGCGAGAAACCCGCCGCAGCGCGTGCAGCAGATGCTCTGGAGCAACCCGCGCTACACCTTTTTCCAGGAGCAGCCCCTGAGCGAGCTCGACGCCGCATTCGGCCCCAAGGGCGCGCAGGGCGTAGCGCTCACGCCGGGTCGCTCCATCGCGGTCGATCCGGGCAGCATTCCCTACGGCACGCCCGTGTGGCTGGCCTCGCGCGGCGGGGCCGGCAGCCTGCAAAAACTGGTGCTGGCCCAGGACACCGGCAGCGCCATCGTGGGCGCGGTGCGGGCCGACTATTTCGCCGGCACCGGGCCCGAGGCCGGCCAGCTCGCCGCGCGCATGAACCAGCCGCTGCGGCTGTGGGTGCTCTGGCCCCGCTGAACCTTCCAGGAGCCATCAATGAACAAGCCATGGAACCTCTGTGCGGCGCTGCTGGCCGCGGTGGCATTGGGCGGCTGCGCCGGCGGCAACTGGCAGGCCGACGGCCCGCTGTACCGCTGCGAGCACGGCATAACGTTCCGCGTCAAATTCATCGACGACACCGCGCTGCTGGAAGGACCCGGCGGCCAGGACCTGCTGCAGCGCGATGCCGGCGGCGAGGGCCCGCGGCAGACGGTGTACAGCAACCCGCGCATGCGCGCCGAATTCGGCCTGGGCGCCAGCGGGCGCGAGGCGGTGCTGCGCTATCCCTTGCTGCCTCTCGTCGCGCGCTGCGTGCGCGACTGAATTCTTTTCTAACGTACGGAGAGGCGGACTTCGACCCGCATTCCATCCCGCCGGGTGGATTGCCGGCTGTCGGCGATGCCGCTGCTGCTGCCGGCGCTCGCGTCGTCGGACTCCGCCACGGTCACCCATTCCCCGAGGCGCACGCTCAGCGACGTGCTGGTGGACGATGAGGACAAGGGCGCCATCGGCGACGAGCCGGTGCGGCTGGCCTGCCCCGCGGCCAGTTCCAGCTCCACGCTGTCGCCGCCGTACCAGAGCGGCCGGGCCGAAAAACCGCTGTTGGCATCGATGAACACGGTGGCGGCCTGGCGTCCCTGCACCAGCCGCAGCGGCTGGCTGTTGCCCAGGTTGATGTTGGCGGGGCGGCCGTTGAGCACCAGCACACGCTGCACCAGATCGCGCGTGTCGCTGCGTTGGCTATCCTGGGCCGTGATATGGCCATTGGCGCCCGAGCGGCCCGGCTGCAGCACGATCCCGCCCTGCGCGCCCAGGGCACTCTGCGAGCGCAGGCTGCTGCCGGCTTGCCGCACTTCGATCTGCAGGTTGCGCATGGGCAGCGCCTCGGGGCCGGCCGGCTGCGCCATCAGGCTGCCTGGTGCCAGCATGAAGGTCATCAGGGACAGCGCGCAAATGGCATTGCGGAATTTCGTCATGGCGGGCTCCGGGGTGGCAAAGAGGAAAAACGAAAAGGGCGGCCTCACGGGGAGATAAAGTACCCGCTTGCGTCAAGGCAAGCTAACATCGTACTGAAGTCAGCCGGGCAATTGCCGTTTCACGCCATTGAGGCCATGAGCGCCGCGCCCAAACCTGTGTTCCCCATGAGCCCGAAAACAAAAGTCATCGCCTGGATTTTTGGCATTGTTGCCGCGTATGCCGCCAGCGTCGGCATCGGTGCCTATCGCATCGTTTCCTCGGAAATGTTTCCGCCGGCCAAAAAAGGCGTGGCGGCGTATCTGGTTGCCACGAACTCAAATGAAGCCAATAAGCCTGTCTACTTTAAGTGGTGGTCTTCCTGGTATTTCAAAAATAGCGCCTCGGACGGGCTGGCCCAGTTTTTACTTTGCACTTCCTCGGCAAATTGCCACTCCGTCGTCGCCTATATGGAGTTGGGCAAATGGCAAATCAACGTGGACGGCAATATGATCAATACCGACAAGTGGGTAATCCTGCCGGACGGCAGAATGGTGAATGCCGAGAAACCGTCCCGGAAATGAAGACCTGGGCGATCTCCAGCCATACAAGCACCTCACTTTTGCAAGCGCTTGGCCGCGTGCATCTAGGCTAAATGCCCCAGCGGCAGCGCGCTGCTGGCCTTGACCTCCCCCAGTGAAAAACTGGTGTGCAGGTCCTTCACATTGGGCAGGTTGATCAGGTTCTGCAGCGCAAACTTGCTGAAGGCCTCCAGGTCCTGCGCCACCACCTGCAGTTCAAACGTGCCGGTGCCGCTGATGTAGTGGCAGGACACAATTTCCGGCAGCTTTTTGATAGCCTCCTCCAGCTGGCGCGTGGCGTCGCCGCTGTTGCGGTCGGCGTCCAGCCGCACAAAAGCCAGCACGCCCAGCCCTATCTTGTGGCGATTGATCTCGGCCCGGTAGCCGGTGATGAAACCGCTTTCTTCCAGCGCCCGCACACGCCGCCAGCAGGGCGCGGCCGACAGCCCCACGCGCGAAGCCAGTTCGGTGTTGGTCAGCCGTGCGTCGCGCTGCAACTCATTCAGGATGGCGATGTCAAACTTGTCTAATGTTTCCATATTTGCCATTTTGCAGCAAGATTCTTTCTGGAAGTGGGCTAAATAGGGCAAACAAAGCAAAGACATATCAGGGCCGGCGGCATACACTTTGCATGCATATAGAGGGCCCGCCCTAAGCGGGCGGCGGCCCTTTTGCAGCTGCCCACAAGGCGGTATCAAAAACAGTCCTGGAGACCCACGAACATGAACGCGCCCCTACCTGAACACATCCGCAAGGCCCTGGAAACGGTCACGCTTGACGATAAATATTCTTTAGGGCACGGCCGCGCTTTCATGAGCGGCGTGCAGGCGCTGGTCCGCCTGCCCATGCTGCAGCGCACGCGCGATGCCATGGTGGGCCTGAACACGGCGGGTTTTGTCAGCGGCTACCGCGGCTCGCCGCTGGGCGGCTACGACCAGGCGCTGTGGGCCGCCAAAAAGCACCTGGCCGCGCAGAACATCGTGTTCCAGCCCGGCGTCAACGAGGAGCTGGGCGCCACCGCCGTCTGGGGCACCCAGCAACTGGACCTGTACCCGCAAAGCAAAAAATTCGACGGCGTGTTCGGCATCTGGTACGGCAAGGGCCCGGGCGTGGACCGTTGCTCGGACGTCTTCAAGCACGCCAACATGGCGGGCACCGCCAAACACGGCGGGGTGATCGCGATTGCCGGCGACGACCATGTCTCCAAGAGTTCCACCGCCGCCCACCAGAGCGACCACATCTTCAAGGCCTGCGGCCTGCCGGTGTTCTTCCCGTCCAATGTGCAGGACATCCTGGACATGGGGCTGCATGCCTTTGCCATGAGCCGTTTTTCGGGCGTCTGGTCGGGCATGAAAACCATCCAGGAAGTCGTGGAGTCGTCGAGCTCCATCCTGGTCGACCCCGACCGCGTGAAGATCATCCTGCCCGAAGACTTCGAAATGCCGCCCGGCGGCCTGCACATCCGCTGGCCGGACGCGCCGCTGGAGCAGGAAGCCCGGCTGATGGACTACAAATGGTATGCGGCGCTCGCGTACATCCGCGCCAACAAGCTCAATTACAACGTCATCGCGGGCCCCAAGGACCGTTTCGGCCTGATCGCCAGCGGCAAGGCCTTCAATGACACGCGCCAGGCGCTGGCCGACCTCGGGCTGGATGAGCCCACCTGCCACCAGCTGGGCATACGCCTGCACAAGGTCAATGTGGTCTGGCCGCTGGAGGCGACCATCACGCGAGACTTCGCCGAAGGCCTGCAGGAAATCCTGGTGGTGGAGGAAAAACGCCAGGTCATCGAATACCAGCTCAAGGAAGAGCTCTACAACTGGCGCGCCGACGTGCGGCCCAATGTGCTGGGCAAGTTCGACGAGCCCGAAGGCGACCAGTCCGGCGGTGAATGGGGCCGCTCCAACCCGAGCGACAACTGGCTGCTGCGCGCCAAGGCCGACCTGACGCCGGCCATCATCGCCAAGGCGATCGCCAAGCGCCTGAAAAAACTCGGCGTGCCGGCCGATGTGGTCTCGCGCATGGACGAGCGCCTGGCCGTGATCGAGGCGCGCGAGCGCGCGCTGGCCGAAGCCAAGGCCGACACCGGCGAGCGCGCGCCCTGGTTTTGCAGCGGCTGCCCGCACAACACCAGCACGCGCGTGCCCGAGGGCTCGCGCGCCGTCGCCGGCATAGGCTGCCACTACATGGCGACCTGGATGGACCGCTCCACCTCCACCTTCACGCAGATGGGCGGCGAAGGCGTGACCTGGGTGGGCCAGGCGGCCTTCACGACCGACCAGCACATTTTTGCCAACCTCGGCGACGGCACCTACTTCCACAGCGGGCTGCTGGCGATACGCCAGGCCATCGCCTCGGGGGTGAACATCACCTACAAAATCCTCTACAACGATGCGGTCGCCATGACGGGCGGCCAGCAGGTCGGCGAGCGGCCCGAGGGCCACTCGGTGCTGCAGATCATGCAAAGCCTGCGCGCCGAAGGCGTGGCCAAGCTGGTGATTGTGACCGACGAACCGCAGAAATACGACGGCGCGCCGCTGCTTGAGGGCGTGACGGTGCACCACCGCGACGAGCTGGACCGCATCCAGCGCGAGTTCCGCGAGATCAAGGGCACGACCGCCATCATTTACGATCAGACCTGCGCGACGGAAAAGCGCCGGCGCCGCAAACGCGGCACCCTGGTGGACCCGGAAAAGCGCGTGGTGATCAACGAGCTGGTCTGCGAGGGCTGCGGCGACTGCTCGGTGCAGTCCAACTGCCTGTCGGTCGAGCCGCTGGAAACCGAATTCGGCCGCAAGCGCCGCATCAACCAGAACACCTGCAACAAGGACTATTCCTGCGTGAAGGGCTTCTGCCCCAGCTTCATCACCGTCGAGGGCGGGCAGCTGAAGAAACCGAAGAAAGAAAAGAAGGGTGGCGTCTCCGGCCTGCCGCCGGTTCCCGAGCCGGTATTGCCCGTGGCGGAAAACGCCTGGGGCATTGTCGTGGGCGGCGTGGGCGGCACCGGCGTCATCACCATAGGCCAGTTGCTGGGCATGGCGGCCCATATGGAAGGCAAGGGCGTGGTCACGCAGGATGCGGGCGGCCTGGCGCAAAAAGGCGGCGCCACCTGGAGCCACATCCAGATCGCCAACCGCCCCGAGGCGATCTACACCACCAAGGTGGACACCGCCAAGGCCGACCTGGTCATAGGCTGCGACCCGATCGTGGCCGCCAGCAAATACACCCTCACCGTCATGCAGCCGGGCCGCACCTATGTGGCCATGAATTCGCACGGCACGCCGACGGCGGCCTTTGTGAAGAACCCGGGCTGGCAGTTCCCCGGCGGCAATTGCGAAAGCGCCGTAACTTCCGCAGTGGGCGCTGACTTGTTGGGCAGCTTCGATGCCGAGGAGGTGGCGGTGCAGCTGGTGGGCGACTCGATTTACACCAACCCGTTGATGCTGGGCTTTGCCTGGCAAAAGGGACGCGTGCCGCTGTCGCATGCCGCGCTGATGCGGGCCATCGAGCTCAACGGCGTGCAGGTCGACAACAACAAGGCGGCTTTTGAATGGGGCCGTCGCTGCGCGCACGACCTGGCCTCGGTGCGGGCGCTGTTCAAGGCGGCGCAGGTCATCGAATTCGTGAAGAAGCCGGCCCTGGCCGAAATGCTGGCCAAGCGGGTGGACTTCCTCACGGCCTACCAGAGCGCCGCCTACGCCCAGGCCTACCAGTCCTTTGTCGAACAGGTGCGGGGTGCCGAGGCGGTGCTGGGCAAAACGACGCTGACCGAAGCCGTGGCGCGCTACCTGTTCAAGCTGATGGCCTACAAGGACGAGTATGAAGTGGCGCGCCTGCACACCGACACGGCCTTCCTGGGCAAGGTCAACGCCATGTTTGAAGGCGACTTCAAGCTGCATTACCACCTGGCGCCGCCCCTGATCGCCGCCAAAAACGACAAGGGCGAGCTGCAGAAGAAGCAATTTGGCCCCTGGATGCTGGGAGCGTTCAAGCTGCTGGCCCGCCTGAAGGGCTTGCGCGGCACGCCGCTGGATGTGTTCGGCCGCACCGAAGAGCGGCGCACCGAGCGCGCCCTGATCGAGGAATACAAGGCCAGCCTTTCGGAAGTGCTGGCGGGGCTGACGGCCGAAAACCATGCCACGGCGCTGGAAATCGCCCGGATTCCCGAAATGATCAAGGGTTATGGCCATGTCAAGGCGCGCCATCTGGCCGCCGCGCGGCCGCAGTGGGCCGCCTTGATGCAAGCCTTTCGTAGCCCCGGATCTACCGTCCAGCGGAAAGCGGCCTGAGCCCGCCCGGGCCTTTCCCTCCCGATGAGGGCCGCCGCGGCCATGCCCGCGGCGGCCCTTTGCGCGTAAAGCCGGCTTGAAAAGCCCCTGGCGCGCGCCAGTTACCCCTTGGGGCGCTTGCCCCGCCGCATACAATCGTGGACTCCGTGCACCGTCCGTGCCGGACGGCGCGCGCGCCAGTGTGTTTTTATTATGTTGTGGAGTTAGCCGTGTTCATTTCTTCCGCCTTTGCCCAAACCGCTCCCGCTGCAGCCGCCGGTGGTGACATGATGTCCTCGCTGACGGGCATGCTGCCCCTGGTGCTGATGTTTGTGGTGCTGTATTTCGTCATGATCCGCCCGCAGATGAAGAAGCAAAAAGAGCACCGCGCCATGATCGACGCGCTGGCCAAGGGCGATGAAGTCGCGACGGCCGGCGGCCTGCTCGGCAAGGTGACCAAGCTGGGCGATGCTTACCTGACCCTGGAACTGGCCCCCGGCGTTGAAGTGCAGCTGCAGCGCAGCGCCATCATCCAGGTCCTGCCCAAGGGCGCGATCAGCACGGCCAAGTAAGTCTTCAAGGCCCCGTGAAGCTTCACGGGGCTTTTCGGTATATCGGGGCTGCTGCGGCTTGATGCGGGCGCCCCTTTTGTTCATTTGTCCACCAGGAACAGCCCTCCCATGAATCGTTATCCGGCCTGGAAGTACGCCATCATCGTGGTCGCGCTGCTGATCGCGGCTTTGTATACGCTGCCCAATTTCTTCGGCGAAGCGCCCGCGGTACAGGTATCCAGCAGCAAATCCACCATCAAGGTCGACAGCACGACGCTGGCCAAGGTCGAGCAGGCTCTGAAGGACACCGGCATCGCGGCCGACGCCATCACGCTCGAGGGCAGTTCGATCAAGGCGCGTTTCGGCGACACCGACACGCAGCTCAAGGCCAAGGACGCCATCCAGAAAGCCCTGGCGCCCGACGCGAACGACCCGGCCTACGTGGTCGCGCTCAACCTGCTGTCGCGCTCGCCCGCCTGGCTGACCTCGCTGCACGCTTTCCCGATGTACCTGGGGCTGGACCTGCGCGGCGGCGTCCACTTCATGCTGCAGGTGGACATGCAGGCGGCGCTGACCAAACGCGCCGAGTCCCTGGCCGGCGACATCCGCCTGTCCCTGCGCGAAAAGAACGTCCGACACGGCGGCATCAGCCGCAACGGCCAGGCCATTGAGATCAGGCTGCGCGACTCCGCCACCCTGGCCTCGGCCAAGGGGCTGATCCAGGACCAGTTCGCCGACCTGCAGACTGTCGATGTGCCGGACGGCACGGAGTACAAGCTGACGGCGTCCATCAAGCCCGAAGCCGCGCGCCGCATCCAGGACCAGGCGCTCAAGCAGAACATCGTGACCCTGCACAACCGCATCAACGAGCTGGGCGTTGCCGAGCCGGTGATCCAGCAGCAGGGCATAGACCGCATCGTGGTGCAACTGCCCGGCGTGCAGGACACGGCCAAGGCCAAGGACATTCTGGGCCGCACCGCCACGCTGGAAATGCGCCTGGTGGACGACAGTGCCGAAGCCCGGGCCGCCGCCAGCAATACCGGCGCGGTTCCTTTCGGCGACGAGCGCTTCTTCGAGCGCAACGGCCAGGCGGTGATCGTCAAGAAACAGGTGATCCTGACCGGTGAGAGCCTGACGGACGCGCAGCCCGGCTTTGATTCGCAGAACCAGCAGCCCAAGGTGGACCTCACGGTCGACGCCAAGGGCGGGCGCATCATGCGCGACACCAGCCGCGAGAACCTCAAGAAGCGCATGGCCATTTTGCTGTTCGAAAAAGGCAAGGGCGAGGTGCTGACCGCGCCCGTCATCCAGGGCGAACTCGGCAACCGCTTCCAGATTTCCGGCTCCATGAGCGTGACCGAGGCCAATGACCTGGCGCTGCTGCTGCGCGCCGGCTCGCTGGCCGCGCCCATGGAAATCATCGAGGAGCGCACCATAGGCCCGACCCTGGGCGCCGACAACATCTCCAAGGGCTTTCACAGCGTGTCCTGGGGGTTTGTCGTGATTGTCGCCTTCATGGCGGCCTATTACATGCTGTTTGGCTTGTTCTCCGGCCTGGCCCTGGCCGTCAACCTGCTGCTGCTGGTGGCGGTGCTGTCCATGCTGCAGGCGACCCTGACATTGCCCGGCATGGCGGCCATGGCGCTGGCGCTGGGCATGGCCATCGACTCCAACGTGCTGATCAACGAACGCGTGCGTGAGGAGCTGCGCAACGGGTCGTCGCCGCAGGCGGCCATCCACGCCGGCTACGAACGGGCCTGGGCCACCATCCTGGACTCCAACATCTCGACGCTGATCGCCGGTCTGGCATTGCTGGCCTTCGGCTCAGGCCCGGTGCGCGGCTTTGCGGTGGTGCACTGCATAGGCATTCTGACCAGCATGTTCTCGGCGGTGTTTTTCTCGCGCGGCCTGGTCAACCTCTGGTACGGCCGCCAGAAAAAGCTCAAGTCGGTCTCCATTGGCACCGTGTGGCGGCCCGCCGCCTCCGGCGCCGTGGCGACCAAATAATCCCGGCCTTTTTCTCGAGTTTCCCCAAGGACCCCAGATGGAATTCTTCAAAATCCGGCGCGACATCCCGTTCATGCGGCATGCCCTGATTTTTAATGTCATCAGTTTTGCCACCTTCGCGCTGGCCGTCTTCTTCCTGATCACGCGCGGCCTGCACCTGTCGGTCGAGTTCACCGGCGGCACCTTGATGGAGGTGAACTACACCCAGGCGGCTGACGTCGGCAAAATCCGCGACACCGTGGCCGGCCTGGGATTCACCGACGTGCAGGTGCAGAACTTCGGCACCTCGCGCGATGTCATGATCCGCTTGCCGGCCCAGAAGGGGGTAAGCACCGCCCAGCAAAGCGACAAGGTGCTGGCGGCCCTGAAGGCGGCCAGCCCCGAGGTGACGCTGCGCCGCACGGAATTTGTCGGCCCGCAGGTCGGTGAGGAATTGGCCCACGACGGGCTCAAGGCGCTGGCCATGGTGGTGTTCGGCATCATGGTCTACTTGGCCTTCCGTTTTGAATGGAAATACGCGGTGGCGGCCATCATCGCCAACCTGCACGACGTCGTCATCATCCTGGGCTTCTTCGCGTTCTTCCAGTGGGAGTTTTCGCTGGCCGTGCTGGCCGCCGTGCTGGCGGTGCTGGGCTATTCCGTCAATGAGTCGGTGGTGATCTTCGACCGGATCCGCGAGAACTTCCGCCGTTACCGCAAGATGAACACCATAGAGATCATCGACAACGCGATCACTTCCACCATCAGCCGCACCATCATCACCCACGGCTCGACCCAGATCATGGTGTTGTCGATGTTGCTGTTCGGCGGCCCGACGCTGTTCTACTTCGCCCTGGCGCTGACCATAGGCATTCTGTTCGGTATTTATTCCTCGGTTTTTGTGGCCGCCGCGATCGCGATGTGGCTGGGCATCAAGCGGGAAGACCTGGTCAAGGCGCCGGCCAAAAAAGGCGAAGATCCGAATGACCCCAACGCAGGGGCTACGGTGTAAGCTATAGGTTAATCACCCAGGGCGGTCGTGCCAAGCAACAAAAATAACAGTCTTCTGGTCGAGCAGGCTCGCGCGCTGTTTACGGAGCGTGCCGCACGGATATTGCCCGCGCTGGCCAAAACCATTCAAGACAAGCTGTCCGCGCTGGTCGACCAGCCGGGCAGCGCCCGCGACATGCAGGAAAGGCGCGACGGCTGGCTGGCCTTCCAGAAAAGCGGCGATGCCTGGGTCCGCGGCACGACCGCCGCCTGGGCCAATGCGCGGACCATCCCCGCCGCCAATTCGCCGGCCCGCTTCCTGGACAGCGGAAAATTCGAATTGATGGACAACGACGTGATGGAGGACAAGATCCTCGCCTCACGCTTGGCCTTGCGCCTGCTCGATTTCACGAGCTGGGAACTCAACGACCTTCGTTTGCGCATCCAGAACCTGGAGGGGATCACCGAGCTCCACAAGCAGGACATCCTGCGCCCCGAAGTGCTCGCCCAGCACCTGGTGGAGCAATGGGGCAAGGCCGGCCTGCCGCGCGAGGTCTGGCTGGCGGTCCAGAGCGGCATCCAGAAGGACATGGGCGAGCACCTGCTCGAAACCTACCATGCCACCAACGAATTCCTGGTGCAGCAGGGTGTGATGGCCGAGATCGACCTGAGGCCGCTGGTCAAGCGCACGCCCTCGGCCGCCGGCACCGGCGTCCCGGCCAAAACGGCACCCGAAGCGCAAAGGGGAAGAGATCCGCAGGGTGAGGGCGGTCCGGCCGGCTCCGGCATGGGGGGCGGCGGGGCTTACGGCGGCGCCGGCGGCGGCAATGCCTCCCCTTCTTATGGTGAATCCACCGGAAGCGCAGGCCCGTCCTTATCCGGCGGCCGCGGCCAGGCTTCCATGGGTGGCGTCCGTGGCGGCGTCGCCCGGGGAGGCGCTTCCGGCGCGGCTTCGTCCAGGGCCGGCGGCGCTGAATCCGCCTACGGCGGCACCGGCGCTGGTGCCGGCAGTGCTGCGCGGGGCGCAGCAGGTGCCGCGGCCGGTGGCGGTGCGCGAGGCGGGCAGGGTGGCGGGCAGGGTGGCGGCCGCTTCATGGGCGCCGGCGCGGCCGGTCCGGGCTTCCAGGGCGGCCCAGGCAACGGTGCCGTACACGCCGGCCAGCACCAAGCGGCAAAAGGCCCGGAAGCCACCACGGGCCCCGGCCAGGGGGTGTACGACGAAACCCGCCTGCAGACCGCCACCACGCCCCTGGCCCGGGCGCGCATGCGCGCCCAGGGCGTGATGGGGCAACTCAAGCGCCTGCTGTCAAACCAGGCGGCGGGCTTCGACGATACGCGGCCCAGCCAGGCCTCGCCGCAGCTGGCGCAGGCCATGGCCAGCGTGGAGCGCGTGCAGGAAACCGGCGGGGAGCGTACGCTGCTGGTGGATGCGCCGGGACAAGTCTACGGCCAGGCGCAGGTGGACCACGCCGTGGGCGTCCTGCGCGAACGTACCACCAAGCTCAAGGAGGCCGCGTCCACTTCCTCCGAGAAGGCGACGATTGAAATCGTGGCCCTGATGTTCCAGAGCATCCTCGCGGAAGACCGGATTCCCGCGGTGATCCGTGTCTGGTTCGCGCGCCTGCAAATGCCGGTGCTGCGCGTGGCGATCTCGGAGCCCGAGTTCTTCGAGTCGCTGCAGCATCCCGCGCGCCGGCTGATAGACCGCATGGGCTCGTGCGTGCTCGGCTTCGACGTCACGGTGGCGGGCGGCGTGCTGGAAGCCGAGATCAAGCGCGTCGTGCAGGTGATCGAGCAATACCCCGAAACCGGTCGCCGGGTGTTCCAGCTCGTCTACGATGAATTCGACAAATTCCTGTCCCGGTTTCTTTCGGAGCACGGCAACGCCGCCCGCGTGGTGAGCGTGGCCCAGCAGGTCGAGCAAAAAGAGACCATGACCATCCAGTACACCATTGAGATGCGCAACATGCTCAATGACATGTCGGTGCGCGATGAAATCCGCGAGTTCCTGTTCAAGGTGTGGGCCGAGGTGCTGGCGATCGCCGCCATGAAGAACGGCCCGCAGCATGAAGAGACCCTGACGCTCAAGCGGGCCGCCGTCGACCTGGTGTGGGCGGCGAGCGCCAAACCCAACCGCAATGACCGCGCGCGCGTCATCGCCGACCTGCCCAAGCTGCTGCAGCTGCTGCGCCTGGGGATGTCCATGCTGGGCCTGAGTGTCGCCGACCAGGACGGGCACCTGAAAGTCATCAGCGATACGCTGGCCGATGCTTTCATGTCCAAAACCGAGGCCATTCCCGTGGAGAAGGTGGAGGCCATGGCCAAGCGCCTGACCAACCTCGAGGATTACCTGTCCGATGAAGATGTCGGGGACCTGCCCCTGGACACCGACAGCCTTGTGACCATGATCGGCATAGATGCCACCGACATCGAGGTGATCGCCGACGGCGGCAGCCACCCCACCGAGGCCATGCGCGCCTGGGCCAAGGAATTGCAGTTGGGTTCCTGGTTCAGCCTGGACCACAACGGCAAGGTCAGCCATGTGCAGTTCGCCTGGTGCAGCGGCCGCAAGCAGCTGCACCTGTTCGCCTCCGCCGACGGCCGCAATTTCCTGATCCAGGCGCGCCGCCTTGCGGCCTACCTGCAGGCGGGCTTGCTGGTGCCGACGGAAGAAGAAGCGCTGACGGTGCGCGCCACGCGCGATGCGCTGGCCAAGCTGGACGCCAATCCCGAGCGCCTGCTGGGCTAGGCCTTTAATTTACGTATTTGGGGGAGCGGCCCCTGGCGCTCAGTGGGCCAGGCGGAACTCCGTGTCGTCGCACAGTTCATCGAGCACCAGCGCGTCGGGCTCTTCGCCAAAGCTCCAATACACCATGAGGACGATGATTTTGAGGTCGTCCAGCGTCACCGGGTCGCCGGGGGCCGCCATGGCGCGGTCTATGACGATCTCGCGCATGTGCGGCGGCAGCACGCCGGAGGACTCAAGAAAGCTCACAAAACCCAGGCTTTGCGCGCCCAGGTGCACCTGCTCGGCGACGGAGTACACGCGCAGACTGGCGGCCGATTGCGGCTGGATGGCGGGAGAGATTGCGGGGGATTCATCGCCTGCCTGCGGGGTTTTGGCCGGCAGGCTGATCTGCGTGCCCTGGGCCGCGACATTCAGGCCGTCGAGCCAGACAAGGGCCGCCTGGATTTCCTCGGCGTCGAATCCCGCCGCGGTGAGTTTGCGGCTCAGTCGGTGGAGTTCGGGGCAAGCGTCACCTTGCCAGTAATTCTCGTAGACGTACACCAGTACTTCAAACATGCACCCAATATAACGCAGATGCCGCCGGCCGTGTCAAACCCCCGGCGAGGTTCGCCGCGTGCGGGAAATCCCCGGGCCTCAACCGGTGGCCAGGCGCTGGAACAGTCCGCCCGGCAGGCGCACCACCTGCCCGCACAGCTCAAGCTCCAGCAGCCCGGCCTGCAGCCGCGGGGTGTCCAGCCCGGTGCGCGCCTGCAAGGCGTCCAGGCTCACAGGGTCAAAGCCCAGGGCCGCGACCAGCGGATCAGCGGCGTGTGGCCCCGCCGCCGCGTCGTCGCCGCCGGGCGCGGGGACTGCGGCGGAGAGATTCAGCTCTTCCAGGACATCCTGCGCCACTTCCACCAGTTTGGCGCCCTGTTTGATCAGCGCGTGGCAGCCGCGCGACTGGGGTGAGTGGATGGAGCCGGGAATCGCAAAGACCTCTTTGCCCTGCTCGGCCGCCAGCCGCGCCGTGATCAGCGAGCCCGATTGCAGCGCGGCCTCCACGACCAGGGTGCCGCGGGACAGGCCCGAAATAATGCGGTTGCGCCGCGGGAAATTGGCCGCCAGCGGCGGCGTACCGAGGGGAAATTCGCTGACGATCATGCCCTGCTGCGTGATCCGGTGCGCCAGCGCGAGATGTTTTTTGGGATAGACCCTGTCCAGGCCGGTGCCCACCACCGCAATCGTCTCGCCGCCGCCCAGCAAGGCGCCGTCATGTGCCGCACCGTCAACGCCGAGGGCCAGACCCGACACCACACAAAGTCCGGCAGCGCCGAAGGCCTTGGCGAACTGCCGGGCGTTGGCTTCACCCTGCGGCGTCGGGTTGCGGCTGCCCACGATGGCAATATGGGGCGCCGTTGCCGGCTTCCCGGCCAGCGTGCCCAGCATGTAAAGCATCAGGGGCGGGTCTTCGATGTCGAGCAAGGCCGCCGGGTAGGCGGCATCGCCCAGCGTGGCGAGCTGCCTGTCGTCGCCGGCCCGCAGCCATTCGAGGGTGAGCCGCAACTGGGCCGCCAGCGCCGGCGGCTCCTCCAGGATGGCTTTGGCCAGCTTTTCGGTGCCGAGTTGCCTGAGGGCGGCCGGGCTCTGGCCAAAGACGGCTTGCGCCGAGCCAAAAGCGGCCAGCAATTTGCGCGCGGTGTCGTTTCCCACACCGGGGGAAAGCGTCAGCCGCAGCCAGGCCTGAAGCTCTTGGGTATCCACGTCGATCTGGACGGGCGGGGAAGCCGCTGCCGGTGGGCCGCGCCACGGCGCGCCCGGCCGCAGGCAGCGCCCTTAGTTCGGGTTGGTGAAGCGGTCGCCGACTTTCACGCCGTCGGTGATCTGCAGGATCAGCGCGTAAGAAAGCTTGTCGAAGGTGCGGAACACCATCATCAGGCCGTTGCGCTCATTGGGCAGCTTGATTTGCGGCCGTGCGCTGTCGGTTTTGTCGGCCAGCCGTTCGCCGTCCTTGAGGATGGCCATGACATGGCCGCGCTCCAGGCCGTCTTTGGCGCCCCGGTTGATCACCACAACCTGGTTTTCCGCCGCATTCGCCACGGCGCTGCCGTAAATCGACACGATCTGGCCCGTGACCGGGGTGGCGGGTGCATGCGGAACGTAGCTGACCATCTCCCGAGGCGGGTCGGGAAGCAGGCGGTCTCCGACCCGCATTTCTTCCTTGGTGGAGACGATATCAATCGTGGCGGGCACGATTTCCGGGTGCGGATTGCCGTCCTTGCCCGGCACCTGCATGACGGACTCGCCGCGCATCAACTCGGCCTTGCCGATGTATTGCGCCTCGTAGCCCAGGATCTGCTGGGTGGTCGGGTCTTTCAGGGGGGTGGCATTGCGGTAGACGCGGTAGTCCAGCGGCTGGTCTTTGGCATCGCTCAAAGGGGTGCCGGTGGCCACACCGCCCACGTATTCGCCGCGCGCATAGGCGCGGTCGCCACGGCTGAGCAGCACGCGGCCTTCCTGGGCGGCGACGATGCGGGGCGCCCTGGAGAAAGTCGCGTCGTCCACCAGGACGGCTTCCGAGAGGAAGGGTTCGATGACGTTGGGCGACAGTGTGGGAATGGAGTTGTCGGCCAGGGACTCATAGCGGGTGCGGGGCGAAACGCGCACCGTGTCGGTCGGTGGGCCGTCGCTGGAGGCCTGGCGCGTGCGCAGGGTGGCGCGGCCGCCGGTTTTGTCCAGGTACAGGTGCTGGCCCGGGTAGATACGGTGCGGGTTGCGGATGTCCTGCAGGTTCATGCCCCACAGTTCCGGCCAGCGCCACGGGCTTTTGAGGAACAGGCCGGAGATGGCCCACAGCGTGTCGCCGCGCTTGACCGTGTATTCGTCCGGTGCATTGGGCGCCAGCTCACTGAGAGGGACCCCGGCCTGGGCCACCTGGGCGGCTGTTGCTTTTTGGCCCGGTGTGATGGGGAAATTCTGGGCATGCAGGCCGCCGGCGAGGCCCAGAAGGGCGGTGGCGGCTATTGAAATTTGACTGAAACGACCAAAAATTGTTTGCATCTTTGTAGGCCTTCGGCGCTTTTAGGGGATTGGCACGGCGCGATCCGCAGCGGAATCAGGCGGAAATGGTCGTGTCATATCTTGATAAATTACTAACGATTTTGTACCTAAGCCCTTGATTAAGCAACGAATACACGATTCTGGGAATATCAGGATGCCGAAAAACCGAGAAAAGTGGCGAAAATAGCGACATCTCCCCCTCGGGCCTTCATTTCCCCTTGCTTTCCCCCATGAGCCAGCTGACCATTCTTCGTTACCCCGACCCCCGCCTGCACACGGTGGCCAAACCCGTGGCTGCCGTTGATGCACGCCTGCGCAAGCTGGCCGACGACATGTTTGAAACCATGTACGAGGCCTCCGGCATAGGCCTGGCCGCCACCCAGGTCAATGTGCATGAGCGCCTGATCGTCATCGACGTGAGCGAAGAGCGCGACCAGCCCATGGTGCTGATCAACCCCGAAATCCTCTGGGCCAGCGAGGAAAAGCGTGTTGGCGACGAAGGCTGCCTGTCGGTGCCCGGTATTTATGACGGGGTCGAACGCTCCATCGCCATCAAGGTCCAGGCCCTGGACCTGGACGGCAAGTCCCAGGTCTATGAAGCCGAAGGCATGCTGGCGGTCTGCATCCAGCATGAAATGGACCATCTGCTGGGCAAGGTGTTTGTGGAATACCTCTCACCCTTGAAGCGCAACCGCATCAAGACCAAGATGATCAAGCAGAAAAAGGACGAGGAGCGCGAGTCCGCCGGCTGAGCGTTCGTTCACGGCCGGCTTGCGTGATACGCGGGGCTTTGCCGCCGCTACCCCGGGATTTCCCCAGGGGTCTTTAGAATCGGACGCCATGCGCGTCATATTTGCCGGTACCCCTGAGTTCGCCCGCGTGGCCCTTGAAAGATTGCACGCAGCCGGTTTTGAAATCCCCCTGGTCCTGACCCAGCCCGACCGCCCCGCCGGCCGCGGCATGAAACTGCAGGCTTCCCCCGTCAAACAATGGGCGGCAAGCGCCCACATCCCCGTCGCCCAGCCGCGCAGCCTGCGGCTGGACGGCAAATTTCCCGACGACGCGGCTTCAGCCCGTGAGGCCATCCTGGCGGCCAAAGCGGACCTCATGGTGGTTGCCGCCTACGGGCTGATCCTTCCCCAATGGGTGCTGGACACCCCCCGGCTGGGCTGCCTCAATATCCATGCCTCCTTGCTGCCGCGCTGGCGCGGCGCCGCGCCCATACACCGCGCCATCGAGGCCGGCGACGCGGAAACCGGCATCACCATCATGCAAATGGATGCCGGGCTTGATACCGGCGACATGCTGCTGGTGGACAAGCTGCGCATTGCCGCGGATGACACCACCGCCTCCCTGCACGACAGGCTGGCCGGCCTCGGCGGGCGGCTCATTGTTGAGGCGCTCGAACTGGCGGCCTGCGGCGGCCTCACGGCCACGCCCCAGCCGGCCGAGGGCGTGACCTATGCCCACAAGATAGAAAAGCACGAGGCCATGATGGACTGGGCGCAACGCGCCGCCGTGCTGGAGCGCCGCATACGCGCCTTCAACCCCTTTCCGGGCGCGGCCGGCGTGCTGGAGGGCCAGACCCTCAAGTTCTGGCGCGCCGAAATCGTCGCCGGCGCGGCCCGGCCTGCCGGTGCGGAGGTCGGCCAGGTGCTGGCCGCCGGCGCTGAAGGCATAGACATCGCGGCCGCCGACGGTGTGCTGCGTGTGAGCCGCCTGCAAAAAGCCGGCGGCAAGGCGCTGGATGCGGCCGATTTTTTGCGCGGTTTCGACATCCGGCCCGGCATGGTGTTCAGCCAGGCGCCGGCAGATCAACAGGAATGAGGGTTTTGTGAAGACATTGTTCAAGCATCCGGAGTTCCGCATCGGAGCCAGCGAACTCGCGGCGGTGGCGCCCGGCATTGCCGCCTGGGGCCTGATGACCGGCGTGGCCATGGCCAAGTCGGGCATGAGCCTGATCGAGGTGCTGCTGATGGCGATACTGGTATTTGCCGGCAGCTCCCAGCTGGCGGCCCTTCCGCTCATCGTGGCCGGCGCTCCCATGTGGGTGATCCTGGCCACCTCGTTTTGCGTGAACCTGCGCTTCATGGTCTTCAGCGCCCACCTGCGTCCTTATGTGATGCACCAGAGCCTGTGGCGGCGCCTGTTTTACGGCTATGCCATGGCCGACCTCAACTACGTGCTGTTCACCAAGCGTTTTCCGCACCCATCCAGCGACCCGCTGGTGATCAAGGGGCAGGAGGCCTACTGGGCCGGCAGCTGCGGCGTCAGCTGGGTCAGCTGGGTGGGCGCCAGCCTGCTGGGCATCGCGCTGGCCAATTCCATCCCGCTGTCCTGGGGCCTGGGCTTCGCCGGCATCCTGGCCTTGTTGGGCATCATGTGCTCGCTGGCCACCACGCGGCTGCGCGTGGTGTCGGCCGGCATCGCCGGCGCGGCGGCGGTCGCCGCTTTTGCCCTGCCGCTCAAGCTCAACATCCTGGTGGCCATCGCCGCGGCGGTGGCCGTCTGCCTGCTGCTGGAAAAGCCGGTGGCCAAATCCGCAGCACCCGCCCCCGGTACCGGAGACGCCGCATGAACCAGACCGATCTCTGGACCGTGGCCACCATACTCGGCATGACGGCGATCACCGTCATCACGCGCTGCTTCTTTTTCCTGTCGGACAAGCCCTGGACCCTGCCGGCCTGGGCCCAGCGCGGCCTGCATTACGCGCCCATTGCCGCGCTGGCGGCGGTCATCATCCCCGAAATGGTGATGAGCCAGGGCCACCTGATCGCCACCTGGAAGGACGCGCGCCTCTTTGCCGTCGTCGCGGGCACGGCCTGGTATTACTGGCGCCATGGCGTGCTGGGTACCATCCTGGCCGGCATGGCCGTGTATCTGCCGCTGCATATCTGCCTGGGATGGTAGGCAGGTAAGCAAACGCAAAGGCGCCTCGCAGCCGGGCTTGCAGGAAAAACGCCCGCCTACAATTGCGGCAGCTCAGGCCGGCACCGGCCTGAAACTTCACTTCCCTTGCGAGCCTTCCCATGAATTTCATCCGTTTTTCCGACCTGTGCGCCAGCGGCAAAGTTGCCGGCAAGCGCGTCTTCATCCGTGCCGACCTCAATGTGCCGCAGGACGATGCCGGCAACATCACCGAAGACACGCGCGTGCGCGCCTCGATTCCCTGCATACAGATGGCGCTGGATGCCGGTGCCGCGGTCATGGTGACCTCCCACCTCGGGCGCCCCGTCGAGGGCGAGTTCAAGCCCGCCGATTCGCTGGCGCCCGTGGCCAAGCGCCTGGGCGAGCTCATGGGCCGCGACGTGGCCCTGGTGCCCAACTGGGTGGACGGCGTCGACGTCAAACCTGGCCAGCTGGCGCTGCTCGAGAACTGCCGCCTCAACAAGGGCGAGAAGAAAAACAGCGAAGAACTCGCGCGCAAGATGGCCGCGCTCTGCGACATCTTTGTGCATGACGCCTTCGGCACCGCCCATCGCGCCGAGGCCTCCACCTACGGCATCGCGCAGTACGCGCCCGTGGCCAGCGCCGGCCCGCTGCTGGCCGCCGAAATGGACGCGATCTCCAAGGCGCTGTCCAGCCCGCGCCGGCCGCTGGTCGCCATCGTGGCCGGCAGCAAGGTGTCCACCAAGCTGACCATCCTCAAGTCGCTGGCCGCCAATGTGGACCAGCTCATCGTGGGCGGCGGCATCGCCAACACCTTTATGCTGGCCGCCGGCCTCAAGATTGGCAAAAGCCTGGCCGAAGCCGATTTGCTGGCCGAAGCCAAGGCCGTGATCGACGCCATGAAGGCGCGCGGCGCCGAAGTGCCGATCCCGACCGACGTGGTCACCGCCAAGACTTTTGCCGCCGATGCGCCGGCCACCGTCAAGGCCGCCACCGACGTGGCCGATGACGACCTGATCCTCGACATAGGCCCGCAAACCACGGCGCGGCTGGCCGCGCAGCTCAAGGCCGCCGGCACCATCGTCTGGAACGGCCCGGTCGGCGTGTTCGAATTCGACGCCTTCGCCAAGGGCACCGAAGGCATTGCGCGCGCCATCGCCGAAAGCAGCGCATTTTCCATTGCCGGCGGCGGCGACACGCTGGCCGCGATCGCCAAGTACGGCATCGAAAAGCAGGTCGGTTATATCTCCACCGGCGGCGGCGCTTTCCTTGAAGTGCTGGAAGGCAAGACCTTGCCGGCCTTCGAGATTTTGCAAAAACGCGCCGCGGGCTGAACGTCCTCTTTTCCTGCCGCTCGGGCTCCGGTATGACCACGGGCGCCGAATTGGTAACGCCTTTGTAACTATTTCCGTGTGAAAATCGGAAACTAAATTACATGGAGACATTCACTATGCCGCGTCGCGCCACCAAGATCGTTGCCACCCTCGGACCCGCCTCCAGCGACCCTGCACTGCTGGAGAAAATGATCCGTGCCGGCGTCAACGTGGTGCGCCTCAATTTCAGCCACGGTACTGCCCAGGATCATGTGGACCGGGCCCAGCTGGTGCGCGAAGCCGCCCAGCGCGCCGGCCGCGAAGTCGCCATCATGGCCGACCTGCAGGGCCCCAAGATACGCGTCGGCAAGTTCGCCGAAGGCAAGGTCCAGCTCGAGCCCGGCGAGAAATTCATCCTCGATGCCTCGCGCACCGAACCCGGCGATCTCAAGGGCGTGGGCCTGGACTACAAGGAACTGCCGCGCGACGTGAAAGCCGGCGACGTGCTGCTGCTCAATGACGGCCTGATCGTGCTCACCGTCGACATGGTGCGCGGCGAAGAAGTGCACACCACCGTCAAGCTGGGCGGCGAGCTGTCCAACAACAAGGGCATCAACAAGCAGGGCGGTGGCCTCACCGCCCCGGCGCTGACCGCCAAGGACATGGAAGACATCAAGACGGCCATGAGCTTCCAGGCCGACTATGTGGCCGTGAGCTTTCCCAAGAACGCCACCGACATGGAAATGGCGCGCCAGCTGTGCAACGTGGCCGCCGCGCCCTATAAACACAAGCCCGGCCTGATCGCCAAGATCGAACGCGCCGAAGCGATCCCCAAGCTCGAGGAAATCCTGCAGGTCAGCGACGGCATCATGGTGGCCCGCGGCGACCTGGCCGTGGAAGTCGGCAACGCCGCCGTGCCAGCCCTGCAAAAACGCATGATCAAGATGGCGCGAGCCGGCGACAAGGTCGTCATCACCGCCACGCAGATGATGGAGTCCATGATCGTGAATCCGGTGCCCACGCGCGCCGAGGTCAGCGACGTCGCCAACGCGGTGCTGGACGGCACCGACGCGGTGATGCTCAGCGCCGAAACCGCCGCCGGCAAGTACCCGCTGGAGACCGTCGAGGAGATGGCCAAGATCTGCGAGGAAGCCGAGAAAGCCGAATACAAGGAACTGGAAGGCGATTTTTCCGGCAAGACCTTCAGCCGCATCGACCAGTCCATCGCCATGGGTGCGCTGTTCACCGCCCACCACCTGGGCGCCAAGGCCATCGTGGCGCTGACCGACAGCGGCTCCACCCCCTTGTGGATGAGCCGCCACGATATCCGCGTGCCGATCTACGCGCTCACGCCGCGCCTGGCCACGCAGCGCAAGATGGCGCTGTACCGCAACGTGCGCCCCCTGCTGATGGACACCAGCGCCGATCGCGACACCGCGCTCGAGCAGGCCGAAGGCCACCTGCTGCGCCGCAATATCGTGCAAAGCGGCGACGTCTACGCCATCACCTGCGGCGAGCCCATGGGCGCGCCCGGTGGCACCAACATGCTGAAAATTTGCAGAGTAGCCTGAACCTTACTGCTGCGGACTAGCGTCCCGGTGCGAGCATGGGCACCTGCGCCCGGGCCGGTGACGGCTTTTGCGAAAGCATCTGGGTGACGATGTTGTCGACCAGCGCCGCCGAGGCCCAGCACAGCCAGGCGGTCCAGAGCGTGTGGCTCATGTAATGGGCGCCGCGCACCTGCTGCGCCAGCCCCAGTGCCAGACCCGCCGCCAGGGCACCTGCCAGCCAGCGCCGCGCCGCCCGGGGCAGGGTATGGCGCAGCGCAAAAAAGCCGCCGATAAACGCAAAACCCGCCGAGGCGTGGCCGGCCGGAAAGCAGCCGCCGCTGCCGCCGTCGCGCAGGCCCCAGGCCCAGTGCGACACATAGGCCACCGTGCCGCCGAACTCGCGCAGCTCCCAGGGGCAACTCGTGAGGCTGTGCAGCTTGAGGGTGGACACCACCAGCAGCGAGACCAGCGTGCTCAGCGCCAGCTGCACCCGGCGCTCTACGGCCAACCCTCGCAGGGCGCCGAAAGGCCGCGCCACGGCCGCCAGCAGCGCCAGTTCGACCGTCCATGGCAGCCAGCGTATGTCGTCGTGCAGCGTGCCGCGCCAGAACCAGTGGTCTTCATAGGCAAAGCCGGTGGCGGAGCCGAACCAGTGCGCCATCCACAGGTCCAGGCCTGAATGGTCCCAGGCCAGCAGCAGCGCCAGGCCGAGCAGGCTTGCCAGGAACACTTGGGATGAAACAGGGGCGCTGTCGTGAAGGGAGCGGGAAGCGGTCATGGGCATGTCGCGCAAGCGGGTGGGCAGGGGATGCCGCAAGATAGGTTGAGCGTCTTAACTCACCCTTAAGGCCCTGCGGCGGGCGGTGAAACGCCCCCCGCCGCGGCCCGCAACGCCGACAATGGCCCCCATGCGAATCCTGGTGGTCGAAGACGATGCGGGCATCGCCCTGGGCCTGCGGACCAATCTGCAGCAGCGGGGCTATGCGGTCGATGTCTGCGCCAGTCTGGGATCGGCCTGGGCCGCCCTGTCCAGCGAGCCGTTTGACCTGGTGCTGCTGGACCTGGGGCTGGCCGACGGCGACGGTGGCGACCTGCTGCTGCGGCTGCGCCAGGCCCGTGCGGGCGCGCCCGGGGCGTTGCCCGACCCGCTGACACCGGTGCTCATCATGACCGCGCGCGACCAGGTCGCAGACCGCATCTCGGGCCTGAACCTGGGCGCCGACGACTACCTGGTCAAGCCTTTTGACCTCGACGAGCTCGAGGCGCGCATGCGCGCGCTGCTGCGGCGCGCGGCGGGCCGGGCCCATCCGCTGCTGGTTCACGGCGACCTGGTGATAGACCCGGCGGCCCGCACGGTGCTGCGCGCGGGTGAGGGCGTGGAGCTGGCGCCGCGCGAATTCGCCCTGCTGCTCCTGCTGCTGGAGTCGCGCGGCCGGGTGCTGTCGCGCCAGCAGCTCGAAGCGCGCCTCTACAACTGGCAGGATGCCGTCGGCAGCAATGCGGTGGAGGTCCACGTTCACCATCTGCGGCGCAAGCTGGGCGAGGGCCTGATCCAGACCTTGCGCGGCGTCGGCTACTTCATACCGCGGGAGGACGGCGCATGAAGCCCGCGCTGCCTGCGCAGGCTTCGCTCACGCGCCGCCTGCTGCTGTGGGTGCTGGCGGCGCTGCTGCTGGTGTGGGCCGGCTTTGTGGCGGTGGGTTACCGCACCGGTATCCATGAGGCGGGCGAACTGACCGACGGGCACCTGGCCGGTACCGCGGCCCTGATGCTCAACCTGGACTTGCCGCCCTTCGTCGACGCGGCGAGGGAAACCGTCCGTCCCGCCATTCCCACGCTCAAGAGCCATGACTACCAGCCTTCCCTCAGCGTGCTGGTGCGCGGCGCCGACGGCCGGCTGCTGGCCCGCTCGGGCGACGCACCTGTGCCGCCTTTCAGCGAACGCTCCGGTTTCGCCGACCTCGAACTGGGCACGCCACCGGCCACCTGGCGCAGCTTTTCACAGTGGGACGCCTCGCACGCGCGGCAGGTCACCGTGCTGGTGCGTGCCGACGAGCGCGACGAGATGGCCGCCGACGTTGCCGGGCAGCTGGCGGAGCCGGGCCTGTGGCTGCTGCCCGTGGTGGCGCTCGCGCTGGGCGCGGCCATCTGGCGCGGCTTGCGCCCCCTGCAGGCGCTGTCGCGCGACGTGGCCGAGCTTGAAGTGGACAAGGCCGAGCGCCTGGAGGCCCGCCATCCCTACCGCGAATTCAATTCGGTCGTGCGTTCCATCAACACGCTGGTGGGCCAGCAGCAGGCGTCGCTGGAGCGCGAGCGGCAGCTGGCCAGCGAGGTGGCCCATGAATTGCGCACCCCACTGTCTTCCATCGCGCTGCAGGCGGCCTCGCTGCGCGGCGAGCTTTCGCCCGCCGCGCGCGAGCAGGCGCTGGCGCAAATCGGTGCCGACGCGATGCGTGCCGGGCACGTCATCACCCAGCTGCTTTCACTGGCGCGGGCCAGCCGCGCGGACTTGCAGCAGCAGATGCAGCGCCTGGACCTGGGGACCCTGGCCGGGCGGGTGGTGGCGGGGTACGCGCAGGCTTCCTGGGAAAGCGGGCATACGCTCAGCGTGCAGGGCGAGGAGGGGCTTGAGGTCCTGGCCCATCCGCTGCTGCTGGAACTGGCCCTGCGCAACCTCGTCGACAACGCCCTGCAGCATACGGCCCGGGGCACTTTCGTCTGTGTCCAGTGGGGCCGCGACGCCGACGCGGCGTGGCTGCAGGTCTGCGATGACGGCCAGGCCCGTCCCGGCGCCGTGGCGCCTTCCGCCGAAAGGCTGGGCCTGGGCCATAAAATCGTCGGCCGCGTGATGGACGTGCACGGCGGCCGATTTACCCAGCCAGCCGCGCCCGCGCCTTTTACACGCTGTTACCGCATGGTTCTGCCGCTAACTCCCTAAATAAGTGGTCTTTACGCAGCCGGTAGAATGAAGGCCTCGGTTACTTGGCGGTTACGGCCCATGCAGGCAGCCCTCGTGCTGCGCGGCCCTCCGCGGGGACCTCGCCTTTTTCGGCAGCGTTTTTAACTTTCTGGGGATTCTGATCATGGCACTCGTTTCGATGCGCGAGCTGCTGGACCATGCGGCAGTCAACGGCTACGGCATTCCGGCTTTTAACGTCAACAACCTCGAGCAGGTGCAAGCCGTCATGGAAGCGGCCAAGGAAACCGGCGCGCCCGTGATCCTGCAGGCCAGCGCCGGCGCGCGCAAATATGCCGGTGAGCCCTTCATCAAGCACCTGATCCAGGCGGCCATCGAGATGTATCCCAACATCCCCCTGGTCATGCACCAGGACCACGGCCAGAACCCCGACGTCTGCCAGGGCGCCATCGACCTCGGCTTTTCGTCGGTGATGATGGACGGCTCGCTGGAAGCCGACGGCAAGACCATTGCCAGCTACGACTACAACGTCGAGGTGACAAAAAAGGTCTCGCAGCTGGCCCACAAGTACGGCGTCACCGTCGAAGGCGAGCTCGGCTGCCTGGGTTCGCTGGAAACCATGAAGGGCGACAAGGAAGACGGCCACGGCACCGACGCGACCATGACGCGCGAGCAGCTGCTGACCGACCCCGAGCAGGCCGCCGATTTCGTCAAACGCACGCAGATCGATGCGCTGGCGATCGCCATAGGCACCAGCCACGGCGCCTACAAATTCACGCGCAAGCCCACCGGCGACATCCTGGCGATTGACCGCATCAAGGAAATCCACAAGCGCATTCCCAGCACCCACCTGGTGATGCACGGCTCCTCCTCGGTGCCGCAGGAGCTGCTGGCCCTGATCCGCCAGTACGGCGGCAACATGAAGGAAACCTACGGCGTGCCCGTCGAGGAAATCCAGGAAGCCATCAAGCACGGCGTGCGCAAGATCAACATTGACACCGACATCCGCCTGGCCATGACGGCCGCGGTGCGCAAGTTCCTGGCCGAAAACCCCGAAAAGTTCGATGCCCGCGAATGGCTCAAGCCCGCCCGCGAAGCCGCCAAGCAGATCTGCAAGCAGCGCTACATCCAGTTCGGCTGCGAAGGCCAGGGCGCCAAGATCAAGGGCGACACCCTGCAGGCCGTGGCCGCCAAATATGCCAAGGGTGAACTGGCTCAAGTGGTGCATTGAAAATTCCCGCCGTCCACCCGCGCGGATTGGCGATAATTCAAAGCCCGCGGCTCTTGCGAGTCGCGGGCTTTTTACGTTGACTCCCCCTCCCACGCCTGCACCATGACCCAAGCACTCCATACCTCCGCCCTGACCTCCCTGCCCCTGCTTGCACGCGGCAAGGTGCGCGACAACTACGCCGTGGGCAAGGACAGGCTGCTGATGGTGGCCAGCGACCGGCTCAGCGCCTTCGACGTCATCCTCGGCGAGCCGATTCCCGGCAAGGGCGCGCTGCTCACGCAGATGGCGCTGTTCTGGTTCGGCAAGCTGGGCCACATCTGCCCCAACCACCTGACCGGCGAGGCGCCCGAAAGCGTGGTCACGCCGGCCGAAGTGCCGCAGGTGGTGAACCGCTCCATGCTGGTCAAGCGCCTCAAGCCCCTCCCGGTCGAGGCGGTGGTGCGCGGCTACCTGGCCGGCAGCGGCTGGAAGGAATACCAGGAGAGCCAGGCCGTCTGCGGCGTGCCGCTGCCCGCGGGCCTGAAGAACGCCGGCAAGCTGCCCGAGCCCATCTTCACGCCGGCCGCCAAAGCCGAAGCCGGCGAGCACGACGAGAACATCAGCTACGAGCAGGTGGTCAAGGTTGTCGGCCCTGAACTCGCCGCGCAGATCAAAAAAATCAGCATAGAGATTTACAGCACGGCCGCGGCCTTCGCGCTGACCAAAGGCATCATCATTGCCGACACCAAGTTTGAGTTCGGCCTCGACGAAAACGGCACGCTGACCTTGATGGACGAAGTGCTGACGCCCGACTCCTCGCGCTACTGGCCCATAGAAGGCTATGAAGCCGCCTACGCTCTAGGTGCGAACCCGCCCAGCTACGACAAACAGTTCGTGCGCGACTGGCTCGAAGCCGTGCGCATCAACGGCAAGCCCTGGGACAAAACCCCCCCCTCGCCGCACCTGCCGGCCGATGTGGTCGCCAAAACGGCGGCCAAATACCAGGAAGCGCTGACCCGGTTGACGGCCTGAAGCCCAGGCCCAGCCCGGCGCCGCGATGGAATTCCTGCTGGAACTGCTGTTCGAGTTTTTCGGCGAGCTGTTTCTGCAGCTTTTTGGCGAGATGTTCGGCGGGGCGTTCAAGGCCGCCTGGTACAAGCTGCGCGGGCGCGACCACGAACTGACGGCGACGCAGGAAGCGGCGTGGTCCGTCATGACCGGCATTGGCGCCGGCATCCTGACCGTGCTGGTCGTGCCCCACCTGGCGATACGCCTGCACTGGCTGCAAATCCTCAACCTGCTGCTGGCGCCCGTGGTGGCGGGCCTGCTGGTCGAGCGGCTGCGCGCCTGGCGCGAATCGCGCCGCGAATTCAGCCTGGAGGTTGCCGGCTACGCCGCGCTCTTCGGTTTTGCCTTTGCCCTGACCCGCTGGCTTTTTGGTTCGTGAGCGGGACTTAGCTCAACACCACGCTGCTGAGGCGGCGGCGGTAGGTCGCCACGACCGGGTCTTCCGGCGGAATCTGCCCGTCGGCGACCTTGGGTTTGGGCGCTTCCATGATGTCGAGGATGGCGATGTAGGTCTTGCGCGCGAGCTCCTCGTTCCAGGCCTTGTCGCGCATCAGGATTTCCAGCAACTCGTCAAGGGCGTCGGTCCAGCGTTGCTGCACCATCAGCCCGCGCGCCTTGTCAAAACGCGCCTCGAAATCGCGCTTGTTGGCCGCGATCCTGGCGTCCAGGCCGGCAGCGCCGCCCGCGCCCTGCGTGGCGGCAAAATCCATGGCGTCCATCCAGCGCTTGAGCGAGTCAAAACGCCGCACCACTGTGGTTTGAGCGATCACCGGCGCAAACGCCACCTTGGCGTCGTCCTCGCGGCCCATCTGCAGCAGCAGCTTCACGTAGTCAAAGCGCGCGTTGTCGTCGGCCGGGTTGGCGGCCACGGCGTGCTGCAGTTTTTCGAGCACGTCGGCCGGGTCGGTGCTTTCTTCCTCGAGCGCCAGTTCGGCTTCCTCGGGCTCGCCGGCCGGCGGCAGGTGCTTGTCCAGGAACTCCTTGACCTTGCCTTCGGGCAGGGCGCCGGCAAAGCCGTCCACCGGCTGGCCGTTCATCATCAGGATGCAGGTCGGGATGCTGCGTATGCCGAAGGCCGCGCCCAGCTGCTGCTCCTGGTCGGAGTCGATTTTCACGAGCTTGAAGCGCCCGGCGTACTCGGCCTCGACTTTTTCCAGGATAGGGCCCAGCGACTTGCAGGGGCCGCACCAGGGCGCCCAGAAATCGATCAGCACGGGAGTGGTCATGGAAGCGGCAACGACTTCCGCTTCGAAATTGGCAATGGTGACGTCTATCATGATTCAGTGAAAAGTGGGGCTGGAAAGAGAGGTTTCAACCGTCGCGGCGCGGGGCGGCGGCAGCCCGGCGGGGCCCGGGCGCAAGCCCAAACGATAGCATGCAGGCCCTAGCCCTTAAAATCAGGGGTTACGGGCGCGCAGCCTGCAAACCCCAAGACCCAGAAGGTCCCAATGACGACGACAAACAATCCGGCCGCCCCCCTGGTGGGCGTGGTGATGGGCTCCAGCAGCGACTGGGAGACCATGCAGCACGCGGTGCAGATCCTCACGCAGTTCGGCGTGGCGCATGAAGCGCGCGTGGTGTCGGCCCACCGCATGCCCGACGAGCTGTTCGCCTATGCCGAAGCCGCCGCGGGCCGCGGCCTGCAGGCCATCATCGCCGGCGCCGGCGGCGCGGCCCACCTGCCCGGCATGCTGGCCGCCAAGACCGTTGTGCCGGTGTTGGGCGTGCCGGTGGCCAGCAAGCACCTGCAAGGCGTCGACTCGCTGCACAGCATCGTGCAGATGCCCAAGGGCATTCCCGTCGCGACCTTCGCCATCGGCAATGCCGGCGCGGCCAATGCGGCCCTGTTCGCCGTCGCCATGCTGGCCCTGCACGACAAGGCGCTGGCCGCCCAACTGCAGGCCTTCCGCGCCGAGCAGACCGCCGCCGCCCACGCCATGACCCTGCCGCCCGCATGAGCCTTCCTTCCGGCCTCCCTGTTTTCCCCGGCACCGTTTCCGACTCCGGCCGGCCCGCCACGCTGGGCGTGATGGGCGGCGGCCAGCTGGGCCGCATGTTTGTGCATGCCGCGCAGCGCCTGGGTTATTTCACCGCCGTGCTGGATCCCGACGCGCAAAGCCCGGCCGGCCTGGTCAGCCACCACCACATCCAGACCGGTTACGCCGACGAGCAAGGCCTCAAGCAACTGGCCGCGCTGTGTGCCGCCATCACCACCGAATTTGAAAACGTGCCCGCGGGCGCGCTGCAGGCCCTGGCCGCCAGCCGGCCCGTGGCGCCGGGGGCGGCCGCCGTCGCCATCGCGCAAAACCGCATCGAGGAAAAATCCCACTTCACCGCCAGCGCCGCCGAGTCGGGCGCGCTGGCCGGCGTCAGCTGCGCGCCTTATGCGGTCATAGAAACCGAGGCGCAGCTCGCTGCCGTGCCGGCCGGCTTGCT
Organism: Polaromonas sp. P1_A2; assembly: GCF_056406895.1. Taxonomy (NCBI): domain Bacteria; kingdom Pseudomonadati; phylum Pseudomonadota; class Betaproteobacteria; order Burkholderiales; family Comamonadaceae; genus Polaromonas; species Polaromonas sp. P1_A2. The sequence continues at coordinate 518,820 of NZ_JBFTZI010000004.1, forward strand.
GCCCGGGATTTTAAAAACCGCGCGCATGGGCTACGACGGCAAGGGCCAGGTCCGCGTCAAGAACGCGGCCGAACTCGCCGCCGCCTGGGCCGGCCTCAAGCAAGCGCCCTGCGTGCTCGAAAAAATGCTGCCACTCAAGGCCGAATGCTCGGTCATCGTGGCGCGCGGCTGGGACGGCCGCATCGTGAGCTTCGCGCCGCAGCGCAATGTGCATGTGGACGGTATCCTGGCCGTCACCCAGGCCTATGAAGGCAATATGCCCGCCGCCCTGGCGCAGCGCGCGCTGGCGGCCACCCACACCATCGCGAACCATGTCGGCTATGTGGGCGTGCTCTGCGTCGAATTTTTCCTGGTCGACGACGGCAGCGCCGACGGCGCGCTGGTGGTGAACGAGATGGCACCGCGCCCGCACAACAGCGGCCACTACACGATGGATGCCTGCGATGTTTCGCAGTTCGACCTGCAGGTGCACGCCATGGCCGGCTTGCCGCTGCCGCAGCCGCGCCAGCATTCGCCGGCCGTCATGCTCAACCTGCTCGGCGACGTCTGGCTCGATGCCGATGGCCGTTCGCGCACGCCCGACTGGCAGGCCGCGCTGGCGCTGCCCGGCACGCATTTGCACCTTTACGGCAAGACCGAAGCGCGCGCCGGCCGCAAGATGGGCCACCTCAACATCACCGGCGCCGATATCGCCACGGTCAAGGCCACGGCGCGCCAGGCGGCCGCCATCCTGGGCTTGCCCGGGCTTGAAGACATCTGATCGACTTCCGATGATTTTGTCCGGCACCGATCCACAGGCCATTGCTGAGGCCGCCCGCCGTATCCAGGCCGGCGAACTGGTCGGCTTCCCGACAGAAACGGTGTACGGCCTGGGTGCCGACGCGTCCAGCGACAGCGCCGTCGCCGGCATTTTTGCGGCCAAGGGCCGGCCGGCGGACCATCCGCTCATCGTGCATGTGGCCGACGCCGCGCATGTAGAGGCTTATGCGAGCGGCGTGCCGCCGTTTGCGGCGCGCCTGATGCAAGCCTTCTGGCCCGGGCCGCTCACGGTCATCCTGCCGCGCAAGCCCGGCGTCGCCGCGGCCGCCGCCGGCGGCCAGGATTCCATTGGCCTGCGCTGTCCCGCACACCCTGTCGCGCTGGCCTTCCTGAAGGCCTGCGACACCGGCGTGGCCGGCCCCAGCGCCAACCGCTTTGGCCGCGTCAGCCCCACCACCGCGCAGCATGTGCGCCAGGAGTTCGGCGACGGCCTGCTGGTGCTGGACGGCGGCCCCTGCGACGTCGGCATAGAGTCCAGCATCGTCGACTGCACGCGCGGCCGGCCCGTGCTGCTGCGCCCCGGCGTGCTCACGCGCGCGCAGCTCGAGGCAGCTTGCGGTGAGGCCGTACTTGGTAAGGATGAATTCGAGCAGCAGGCCCTGGGCGATGCGCCGCGCGCCTCCGGCACGCTGGAAGCGCACTACGCCCCCAATGCCAAGCTGCGCCTGATGGACGCCGGGGCCATACAAACCGCGCTGGACCTGCTGGGCGCCGACGCGGCCCACATCGCGGTGTATGCCCGCAGCATTGTGCGCATCAAGTCCGAAAAAGTGCTGTACCGCCGGATGCCCGACGACGCGCTGGCTACCGCGCAGCAGCTGTTCGCCGTGCTGCGCGACTTCGACGCCAAGGGCGTCAAGCTGATCTGGGTCGAGAACCCGCCCCGCGATGCCGAATGGGACGGCGTGCGCGACCGGCTGGGGCGCGCGGCCGCGAGTTGAGGGCATGCCTGAACGCGCTGCGGTATAAACGAAACTCCGCCGGCAGGGGCGGCGGCTGCGTGGAACGCGGAGCAGGCGAACTTCTGGTCGCGCCCTGTCTGAGCCGCAGGCTGCAGATATGAGGCCGAAAACCGCCCGAGCGAAGAATCGACATCGACATGGAAGGCTCGCATTTTGAAACCCTATGAGTTAGGTGAGTCTTTAAGCACCGCGTCCGCGAACACCCTGCAAGCCGGTTCTTGGTTGAAGCTCTGGCGTATTTCAGCTTTGGTGACCATCATCGTTGCGTTGATTTTCATCAGCGTCATGCCCCAAGTGGCCAATGACTTCTGGCTGCAGGCAAAAGTGGGGGAACTTATCGCCCGGGATCACACCATCCCGAAGACCATTCTGTTTCCGTTCACGGAGATACGTGACGCCCATTTCAATGCGCACGAGTGGTTGCCGTCCCTGATGTTTTACTGGTTGATCCAGCTCGTTGGCGAGGATGGTCTGCCCCTGGTCATGGGCGTCGCCGGTGTCGCGCTGTTCTGCCTCATGGCATGGCTTGCCTACAGGCGTAGCGAAAAGAATTTGCCGGTTGCCTTGCTGTTGGGCTTTCTGGCCGTGGGTGTGGAGAATCAACGCCACTTCCTGCGCCCTGAGCTGGTTTCGCTATTTCTCCTTGGTTTTTACTGGCTTTTGCTGGAGGCCTGCCGTCAGAGGCCTCGGCCCCTGACATGGGCGGGTGCCTTGCTCGTGGTGATTCTTTGGGCCAACACACATGGGTCTTTTATCCTGGCACCCGTCATCGCGGCGATTTATGCCGTGGGCCTGTGGCTGGACGCACTTCGTTTAGGTGCCGCGGGTGACCCGCGTCAAAAGCGAATCTCCAAGGCATTCGCCCTTTTCTCCATAGCCGCCCTGGCTGCATCCCTGGTCAACCCCGCCGGCCTGGAACTCTTGCAGTTTGTCGTGAACTTTGCGCACGCCGATGCGGACAAGGTGATGATCAATGAATGGATGCCAACTTTTATGCCGGGGTGGCGTGAAATCCCGGCTATATGGATAGGGCTTGGCTGTGCCGCCTTCACCGGGGCGGTGATGCTGCTTCAATGGCGCAGGCTCAGCGCCGTGGACCTGCTGTTGTTTTTGATGTTCCTGATCCTGGCGCTCAATACTGTCCGATTTCTCGTTTATATGGGCATGGTCGGGGCGTTTGTGCTTTCAGCTCTGGCACCGACAGGGTCTCAGAACGCAAAGTCGCGCGTCTGGGGCTACGCGATCTGCACCCTTGCGGCCGCGTTGGTGTTGGGCCTGGCTTCGCAATTCGGCAATACTTCCGGTGCTTTTCCTCATTCCGCGAAAGGGATGAATTCGAGCTACACCAGCTTCATGGTCAAAAAGTTGAATGCCCCTGATTTGCAAGGGAACGTGATCAACTCTTACGAACTGGGAGCTGAGCTGGTCTATCGAGCCTATCCGCGGCTCCGTCCCTCCATCGATTCGCGGGTCGACTCCTACGGAGCCGAGTACACGCGGCGAAATGCGCAGCTGGTCCGCGACGATGCGTTGCTCACGGAATTTTTGAAGAAATACGATGTGCGCTACATGCTGTTGAACCATCAGGATTTCCGGTCCCTCGAGAAATTGCCAAGCTGGACCAGCGGTCGCTGGACCATCCGGGCCATGGACCAGCGGGCCGTGCTGCTGCAAAGAAGCGACCTGCCCGCGGCGCCTTGACCGGAAGGCGCCCGCGCTGTCGACATCACTGCCTATAGGACGACCATGCTCTCCATCCTCCTCACCATCTGGTTTCTCCACGTCGCGGCCATGATGAGTCCCGGCGCCAACGTGCTGCTGGTCTCGCAGCTCGCGGCCAGCGACCGTGCGCGCAGCGCGGTGTTCGCGGCCCTGGGTGTGACGGCGGGGGCGGCTATCTGGGCGCTCTGCGCGGTGCTGGGCGTCAATGCGGTCTTTCAGGTCTTTCCGGGGCTGCGCCTGGCGCTCCAGGTAGCCGGCGGCCTGTACCTGCTGTATGTGGCGAGCCGGCTCTGGCGCTCCGGCGGCGTGGCGCTGGGCAATAGCGGCCCCACGGTGTCTTCGCCGGCGGCTTTCCGGCTTGGCTTTTTGACCAACATCACCAACCCCAAGTCAGCGCTGTTTTTCGGCAGCGTGTTTGCCGCATCATTCCCGGCATCGCCCAGTCCGGCGCTGCAGGCAGCGGCGGTCGCCATGATCGTGGCCAATGCGCTGTGCTGGCATACCTTGCTGGCTTACCTGTTCTCGCGGGAGCGGGTGCGGCTGGCCTATGCCCGCACGCGTGGGACGGCCGACCGTATCGCCTCGGTGGCTGTGGGCGCATTGGGCCTGGGGCTGTTGGCAGCCTCCTTGCGCGAGGCGCGGTCTTAAACGGTTTTTAAGGCAGCGCGAACTGCCCCTCGGGCTCAGGCTCGTCCGGCCCGCCCTGCGTTTCTTCATCGAGCCATTGCAAATAGGCCGCGGAACCCGCGGTGATCGGTATCTGCACAATCTCCGGTGTTTCGTAGCCGTGGTGCGCGCTGATGAAGCGCTCCAGCGCCGCGTAGCGCGCCAGCGGCGTTTTGACCGACAGGCGAAACTCCGTTTCGTCGCAAAGCCTGCCCTGCCAGCGGTAAATGCTCTGGATGGGCTGGATCTGCACGCAGGCGGCCAATCGGGCTTCGACAATGGCTTGGGCCAGGCTTTGTGCTTCCTGCGCCGTGGCCGTTGTGGTCAGCACGAGGCAGTACGCCTTGTTACTGTTGGGGGAGGGGCTGGCTGCTTGCATGGTGAGGCTCCGGTTCAGCCTGCCGCGCCGGGCAGGCGGCTGCCCAAATTTCAGGCATTGTGGCGCAAGCCGCGCCGGATGGGGTTTTGGCCCTCAAGCCCCGGGGTCATCAACAGCTTTGTCCACACCCCCCAGGGATAACTTGCACGCTCCGGGGCCGAAAAATTCCCTAGCGGGCCGCTTCTTTCACGGTCCATTCCAGCAGCGCGTCCAGCGCCGGGCGCGCGGCGCCGGCGTTCGGGTGGTTGATGAGCCCCACCACGATATACCGCGTGCCGCTGTGGCCGTTGGCGTAACCCGCGATCGCGCTCACGTCGCGCAGCGAGCCGGTCTTCAGGAAGGCCAGCCCCGCCACGTTTTTGCCGCGCTCGCGCAGCGTGCCGTCCACACCCGCCACGGGCAGCGAATCGGCAAAGTCCGCGGCCAGCGGGCTTCTGGCGGCATGCAGCAGCAGGGCCGACAGGGCCGCCGCCGTCACGCGCTCCTGGCGGCTCAGGCCTGAGCCGTTGTCCATCAAGGGCGGCGCCGTGCCTGGCAGGTTTTTTTTCCACCAGGCGGCCAGCGCCGCATGCGCCGAATCGAGCGTGCCGCTTTTGGGCTGGCCCAGGCCGGCATGCAGGCCCAGCGTCAAAAAGACGTGTTGGGCCATCACGTTGTTCGAATATTTGTTGATGTCGCGCACCACTTCCAGCAGCGGCGGCGACTGGTGCTCAAACCGTATCGAGGCTTTTTCGCCCGAGAGCGTGCCGGTGCTGCGCAGCATGGCCAGTTCCTGCGGCGTGGCGTCGCGCGCGGTGCCGGTCAGCAGCCCGCCCAGCTGGCGCCATGAGCCCTCGATGGCGCGCGCGGCAAAGCTGGCCGGGTCGGCATAGGCGCTGGGCCAGACTTTTTCGCCGCAGGCCGATGAATAGGTGCCGAGGAATTCGATGTTGAGCGGGTTTTCGACGCTGGCGCGCAACTCGCTGCGCCAGTCGCCGCAGCGCGCCACGCGCACCAGGGGCACGCTGGCGCCCACCTGCACGCCCGCCAGCGGCGGCTCGTAGCGCACCAGCGCGCGGCCGCTGGGCAGGTCCGGCGTGAACGTCATCACGATGGACTTGAAGTTGATGAGCAGCGCGTCGGGCCGCGCGTTGTAGGGCCGCAGCGGCTCGCCGTCGAATTCGCCCGGGTCGGTGGCGGGCACGCTGAAGGCGCTGCGGTCCAGCACGATGTCGCCGCGAACCACCCGCGCGCCGCCGGCCTGCACCTGGGCCAGCAGGGCCTGCAGGCGCTCCACGACGAGTTTGGGGTCTCCTCCGCCCTGCACCACCAGGTTGCCGCTCAGCAGGCCGCCCGAGGTGCTGCCGTCCAGTATCACCCTGGTTTTCCAGGTGAAGTCGCGCCCCAGCGCGTCCAGCGCCGAGTAGGTGGTGACCAGCTTCATGACCGAAGCCGGGTTCATCGGCGTGTCTATGCGCCAGCTCAGGCGCGGCACCGGCTTGCCGCTGGCCGCTTCGACCACCAGCATGGACACCGCGTCGCGCGGCACCTTGGCGCGCGCCAGGGCTTTTTCGATCGGGGCGGGCAGGCGCGGGGCTTGCGCCAGGGCGGTACGGGGAATGCAGGGCAGGGCGGCGATCAGCGCGGCGGCCAGCAGGCCCCGCGCGAGGGCATGCGGCGCGCGCGGGCGCGGCGGGTCTTGGGTCATGCGGGGATTATCGCGGCAGCGCGCCGGCCATTGGCGGGGATAATCGAGGTGCACCTGCCCGCCAGCCCCTTTAATCAAGCGCTGCCGGCCCTCGATACACCCGACCGACCGCATGCCTCCATTCCTCAAATTCCTCGCCTTTGACACCAGCACCGACCGCATGTCGGTGGCCGTGACCGACGGCGCGCGGACCTGGCAGCACAGCGGACCGGGCGGCGCGCAGGCCTCGACCACGCTGATCCCGGCCGTCCTCGCGTTGCTGGCCGAAGCCGGGCTGGCGCTGGGCGAGCTGGACGCCATCGCCTTCGGGCGCGGCCCGGGCTCGTTTACCGGCCTGCGCACCGCCTGCGCCGTGGCCCAGGGCCTGGCCTTGGGCGCCAGGAACGGCGCCGGCATGCCGGTACTGCCCATAGACACGCTGATGGCGGTGGCCGAGGAAGCGCGCTCGCAGCAGGCCGGCGCCAAGCCGTCCACCATCACGGCGCTGCTCGACGCGCGCATGGACGAGATGTATGTGCAAAGCTTTGAATTCAGCGATGGCCAGTGCCGCGCGCTGGGCGAATGCGAGCTGCTGCGGCCCGAGGACTTTGTGCCCGATGCGGCGGCCGGGCTGCTGGCCGGCAATGTGTTTGCCGTCTACGCCGGGCGCCTGCCGGCCGCCATGCCCGCGCAGGCCGAGGCCCTGCCCACGGCCGCTGCCTTGCTGCGTCTGGCGCCCATGCTGGCCGCCGCCGGGCACTGCGTGAGCGCAGAGCTTGCCCTGCCGCTTTACGTTCGCGATAAAGTAGCGCTCACCACCGAGGAGCGCGAGCAGGTCAAGGCCGCCAAGCTCCTCGCTGAGGCCCCGCCCCTTTCACCATGAACGCCATCCTCAAACCCCTGGAAGCCCAGTTCGAAGCCATGACGTCCGCCTGGCTGGACGCGGTGCTGCGGGTGGAGCAAAGCGCCTACAGCCAGCCCTGGACCCAGGGCAACTTCCTCGATTCGCTCAATGCCGGCTACCAGGCGCAGCTGCTGACCGCCGGCAACGCCCCCGACGCCCGGCTGCTGGGCTACTTCGTGGCCATGAAGGGCGTGGACGAGGTGCACCTGCTCAACATCACTGTCGCACCTGAACACCAGCGCCAGGGCTGGGCCCGCATCATGCTCGACGGCTTGGCCATCTGGTCGCGCGCCCAGGGCGCGCAGTGGCTGTGGCTGGAAGTGCGTGTGAGCAATGCGCGCGCCAAGGCGGTGTACGAGAGCTACGGCTTTCGCCATGTCGGCACGCGCCGCAATTACTACCCGGCCGGCGCCTCCGCGCGCGAAGATGCCGTGGTCATGAGCCTGGCCCTATGAGCCTGGACCTCGACAAACGGCACCGCGCCATGCTGCGCGAGATGGGTGTGCGCGTGTGGCTGCCGCAGGCGGCGCCCGCGGCTGAAGCGGTGATGGACGCGGCTGTTGCCCGCGCCGGCGCAGTGGCAAGCCCCGCGGCAGCCCTGCCGCAAGCCACGCCGGCGGCGGCCCCCGTGGCGCGCGAAGCGCCGCCGCCGCTGCGCACCCCGCCCCCTCGCGCGCCGGTGGCCGCGCCGACCGCCGAAGCGCGTGAAGCCGCCGCACCCAATATCTCAGGCGCCTGGAGCATGGGCGCGGCCCAGGCTTTGTATGCCGAGGCCGCCCATGACCAGGGTGCGCGCTGGCTGGTGCTGGCCGAAACACCGGCGGCCGCGCTGCAACGCGAACCCTTCAACCCTTTCGAGGGCGATGCCGGCAAGCTGCTCGACAACATGCTGCGCGCCGCCCGCCTGCACAAGGCCGGCGTGGTGCTTCTCGCGCCGCTGGTGCGCGGCGCGGCGGCCGGTGTGGGTGCTGCCCTGCCCGAGGCGCTGCCGGCCCTGCTGGCCAGCGCGCAGCCCGACATCGTGCTGGTCATGGGCCGCTTGGCCGCGCAGGCCTTGCTGCAATCGAGTGAGCCCTTCGGCAGGTTGCGCGGCCAGGTGCACGCCCTGCACGGCGCACAGGCGGTGGTGACTTATGACGCCACCTATTTGCTGCGCAACCCCTCTGACAAGGCCAAGGCCTGGGATGACCTGTGCCTGGCCATGAGCTTGGTACTGTCCGGCTGATTTTTGTCAGGTTTTGGTGCTGCCGTCCCGGCTGGGCGCCAGCACCGAGGCGATCGCCGCCACCATCAGCAGCACCGCGGCCCAGTCCTGCCAGTGCAGCACCTCGCCCAGGCCCAGCGCGCCTGAAAACACCCCCAGGATGGGAATCATCATCACGCTCAGCGTCGAGGCCACGGGCGGCAGTGCGCGCGCCAGCGTGAACCAGGCCGCGTGGGCAAAACCGAAGATCAGCACCGCGTTGTAGACAATCGCCGCCCAGGCCGTGGGCGAAGGCGCTTTCCACTGCGGCAGCTCGAACGCCATGCCCAGCCCGCTCATCACCACGGCCGTCATGACCGTCATCCAGAACGAGATCGTCAAGGTTGCGGCCTCAATCGTGGTCTTGCGCAGCAGCTGCGTGCCCAGCGCCCACACGGCGGCCGCCACCAGCGCGCACAGCACGCCCAGCGGCCGGCCCGTCAGGTTGGTCAGCTCATACCAGAGCAGCAGGGCCACGCCCAGCGCCGCGGCGGCCACGCCCAGCCAGTTGCGCGGTTTGAGCTTGGCGCCGAAAAACCAGGCGCCCAGCAGCGCCGAAAAAATCGGCATGGTGTAACCCAGGATGGCGGCGCGCCCGCTGCTCAGGTTTTTCACCGCCAGGATGATGAGCGCATGCCAGACAAACATGTTCGCCGCCGCCAGCCAGAACAACTCGCGCCATTTGTCGCGCGGCACCAAAAACGGCACCTTGAGCAGCACCATGGCCAGGCCCAGCACCGGAATGCCCAGCCAGATCGAGATCGCGCGAAAGGTCAGCGGCGGGTAGTCCGCGACGCCCATCTTCATCACCGGCCAGTTCAGGCCCCAGACCAGGGTGAGCAGGACCAGGAGGACGAGTTGGCGTTGGGAGAGTTGCATGCAGGGTGGTCTGATGGTTTGCGCGATTGTCCCGTTTTGAGGCAAAACCTGCTGAAGAGCCACCTTCTTACAATATGGGGTATGACTTTCCTCGACATGCTGGGCGCCGCAGAACGCCAAAACAACTCCATGCTCTGCGTCGGCCTGGACCCGGAGCCGACCAAATTCCCCGGCAAGCTCAAGGGCGACGCCAACAAGATTTACGATTTCTGCGCCGCGATCGTCGACGCCACCGCCGACCTGGTGATTTCCTTCAAGCCGCAAATCGCCTACTTCGCGGCCCACCGCGCCGAAGGCCAGCTCGAACGCCTGATGGAGCACATGCGCCGCGTCGCACCCCAGGTGCCCATCATCCTGGATGCCAAACGCGGCGACATAGGCTCCACCGCCGAGCAGTACGCCAAGGAAGCGTTTGAGCGCTACGGCGCCGATGCGGTGACGCTTTCCCCCTTCATGGGTTTTGACTCGGTCGCGCCTTATCTGAAATACCAAGGCAAGGGCGCATTTTTGCTGTGCCGCACCTCCAACCCGGGTGGCGATGATTTGCAGAACCAGCGCTTTGCCTCCATTGAGGGGCAGCCGCTGCTGTATGAGCACGTGGCGCGCCTGGCGCAAGGGCCGTGGAACCTGAACGGCCAGCTCGGCCTGGTGGTGGGGGCGACTTACCCGGCGGAGATTGAGCGTGTGCGCGCTGTTGCGCCCACCTTGCCCTTGTTGATTCCCGGCGTAGGTGCGCAGGGGGGGGACGCCGTGGCCACGGTGCGTGCAGGCTGGAAACCCGGCGCTCCCATCATCGTCAACTCGTCACGCGCGATTATTTATGCGTCGTCCAATGACGATTTCGCTGAAGCCGCGCGGCGTGAGGCCTTGAAGACGCGCGACATGCTGCAGGCCGCACGCGGCTAGCGCGCTGATAGAGCATGGAAGATCCCCATCAGAAAAAGCCTTTCTGGGATCCTTCCTACGCCAAACCTATCGCCTATACCAGCCTGCTGGCGCTGGCGGTGTTTGTTGGCCTCACCGTGGCCGTGAAATCCATTGCGCTTCCTGCGGAGACGAAGTTACAACGCGGTTGGCAGGTTTCAGGCAAATACATCGATGAGAGTTCCAAGCGCGCCCGGGTAAGCAGAATCGGGGAAGCGTATGTGATTTGCTCTGCCTCTGCTTATGGTTCAAGAGGGGGCTGCGACCCTGCCTACAAGGGGAAAGAGGTCGTCGCCGAAATTGTGAGCATGCCTAGTTTCTATGGCGACGTGCTTGTCGTTGCCGAGATTCGCGAGGGTTACCGAACGATCTATTCAGTGTCGGATGCCGAGCTATTGAAGCGATGGGAGGAGCATTCTTCTTTCCTCACGAGAATCACGGCATTTTTTCTCATAGGCATCGCCGGAGCGTTCTTCTCGGTACTTGCCGAGCCCAAAGCACCTGGCAAAGCTCCAGGGTCCGGCAAGACCGGGGCAAGCACCCGTTAATCTGCCTATACGCCTGGTTGCTATTAAGCCAGGAGCAATGGTCTTCGCAGTCATTAGTCTAGAGCTATAAAACCCTGAAACTCACCGAAACCCGTACAGTCCCGCCGGGTTGTCGACAAGAACCTTCCGCCGGACAGCATCCGACGGCACCCAGGAAAACAGCAAGTCATAGAGGTCGACCTCGGAAGGCGGCGGATTGCGCCCCGGATGCGGCCAGTTGCTGGCCCACAGACAACGTTCTGGAAATTTTTCGGCCAGCGTGCGCGCGATCAGGCTCACATCGTCATAGCCGGGTGCGCCGATCTTCGAGGTCTCATACGGCGCCGACAGCTTGATCCACACATTGCCCGTGTCCAGTACACGCAGCAGCGACTGGAAGGCGGGATGCTCGGGCTTGACGGGTTCGAGGAACTTGCCGTTGTGGTCTATCACCAGCTTGCAGGGCAGGCGCTTGAGCATTTCTTCATGCTCAGGGAAATTGCGCCCGTCGAGTTGCAGGTTGACCATCCAGTCCATGGCGGCCAGGCGCGCCGCCATGGGCTCGAGCGAACTCCATTCCAGCACCGGGTTGATCATCATGTAGCGCACGCCGCAGATGCCGCCGTCGTGCAGGCGCCGCAGTTCGGCATCCGTCACCTCGGGCGCCACCAGCGCGATGCCGCGGCCGCCCTCGCCGAGCTGCGCCACGGCGTCCAGCGTGCAGCTGTTGTCAAAGCCGTAGGCCGAGGGCTGGACGATGACGGCGCGGCTCAGGCCCAGGGCTTGTTGCACTTCGCGGTAAGTGGCCACCGGCAAATGCGGCGGCACCCAGGCCACGTTGGGCACCATGGGGTATTTGTCTTCGTAGATATGTACGTGGCAGTCGCAGGCGCCGGCATAGGTTTTGTTCTGGGTGGCTTGCATGATGAAAGGAAGGGCTTTCGCAAAAAGAGGGGAAGTAAGGACGGTACTCAGGCCGGCTGCGGCGCCTGGGTTGCCTGCTGCCATCGGTGGGCTTGCGCCGCGTTCACCGCGCCCTGCGGCGCGCGCCCTTGCAGCAGTTCAGCCACCTGGGCCACGGTTTCCATGGCCTGGTGCTCCACCGCGGGCGGCGTGAGGCCGCCTATATGGGGCGAGGCGATCACGCGCGGGTGCGCGGCCACGCGCGGCGAGGGCATCTGGTCGGGCGCGCGGCCCACGTCGACGGCGCAGCCGGCAATCGTGCCGGCGTCCAGCGCGGCGATCAGCGCGTCATCATCGACCAGGTTGCCGCGCGAGGCGTTGATGAAAAACGCGCCGGGCTTCATGGCCGCGAAGGTGGCGGCGTTCATCAAATTCTCGGTGGCTTCCGTCGCGGCGGCCAGGCAGACCACGTAGTCGGAACGCTGCAGCAAGGGCAGCAGCTCGACCTGTTCAAGCTCCTTGCGGCCGGTCGGCGTATAGGGGTCGTGCACCACGATGCGCATGCCCAGCGCCAGCGCCACGTCGCAGAGGTAGCGGCTGATCTGCCCGTAACCGATCACGCCCAGCGTGGCGCCGCGCAGCTCGCGGCCCATGGCGGGCAGCACGGGCCGGCCCGCGTGGTAGTCGGCCGCGGCCCTGCTGATGTGGCGGCTCAAATCAATCATCACGCCGACAATCCATTCGCTGACCGAGGGGATAAAACCCGCGCTGGCCTGGGTGACCAGCACGCCGTGGCGGCTGGCGGCCGGCACGTCGATGTTGCGGATGTCGATGGCGCAGCGTACAAAGGCCAGCAGGCGCGGCAGGCCGGCGAACAGCGCCTCGTCGCCCACCGTCTGGCGGTAGGAAATGATGACCTCGCTGCCGGCGGCCAGCGCGGCCAGTTCGCTGGAGGAAAGGTCGGTGTCGCCCGGGTTGAAGCGCACCTCGGCGAAGGCCCGCAGCGCGGCGATCGCGCGGTCGCCGAAGTAGTGCCCGAGCTTGCTTTGGGGGTGGCTGACAAAAACCGTTGCCATTCAAAAACCTTGTGTTCAGTTCGTACCAAAAATCAGCGCCCGCGGGCCTGGTATCTCACGGCGGAATCGCGCGCCACCAGCGTGGGCTGGAAGATGTATTCCCGGGTCTCTATGGAAGGGTCGGCCAGCCGGCTCATCACGCGTTCGACCATGACCTGCGCCATCTCGGGCACCGGCAGGCGCACGCTGGTCATGGCCGGGTGCATCAGGGTGGAGAGGAACACGTTGTCGATGCCGATCACCGACACGTCTTCGGGCACGGCCAGGCCCGTGTCGCGAAAACCCGCCATCAGGCCGAAAGCCATCAGGTCGTTGACGCCTATCACGCCGGTGGGCCGCTCGGGCCCTTGGGCCAGCAGGCCGGCCTGGGCGCGGCCGACTTCGCTCATCATGGAGTCCCCGTACTCGTCGACCGGCGTGCCTTCGACGACGCGGGCGCTGCCCTCCAGCCCCGCGTTTTTGGCGGCTGCCATAAAGCCGGCGATTTTTTCGTTACGGCTCATGGTGCGGCCGGCCGGCGTGACAAACGCCAGGCGGTGGTGGCCCAGGTCTATCAGGTGCTGCGTGGCGATGCGCGCCGACTCGAAGCTGTCCACCGTGACGTGGTCGACGATGGAGCGCCTGTTCGGCGTGGCGCGCCTGTCGTAGCTCACCATCACCATGCCGCGTTCGGCCGCGGCCTCCACGTGCTGCTCGTCGATCAGCGAGGAGATGATGATCACGCCGCGCACGCCGTGGGCCAGCAGGTCGTCGAAGAAGCGCGTCTCCTTGTCCCTGTCGCGGTAGGTGTTGCCTATCATGATGCGAAAGCCGTAGCGCTCCTGCGCCAGGGTTTCGATCTCGCGCGCGATGAAGCCGTACATGGGGTTGGCCATGGACGGCACCAACAGGCCTATCAGCGGCGTGTAGCCGGTCTTGAGCTGGCGCGCCGTGGAGTTGGGCCGGTACTTGAGCTCGGCGATCGCGGCTTCCACGCGTGCCAGCGTCTCGGCGGCCATGCGGTTGGCACGGCCGTTGAGCACGTTGGACACGGTACTGGTGGAAACCCCGGCCAGGCTGGCGACATCTCGGATCTTGCTCACGGCGTTTGTCTTTTCATCAAGGTTTGAAGGCGGTCACAGCCCCATGCGGGTCGGGAGCCACAGCGAAAATTGCGGCACCAGCACCAGCAGGATAAGCGTGACGAACAGCACCGCCAGGTATTTCATCATGGGCCGGGCCACGTCCTTGACGTGCGTGCCGGTGATGGCGCAGGTGGCGAACAAGCCCAACCCGACCGGCGGCGCGAACAAGCCCAATCCCATGGCAATCACCATGACGGTCCCAAAATGTAATGGATTGACGCCCAGCTGGGAGGCAATCGGCGTCAGCAGGGGGCCGAAAATGATCAGCGCGGGCGCGCCCTCCAGCACGGCGCCGAAGACGATCATGATGAGCACCGAAAGAATCACGAACATGGTGCTGCCGTAGGCATGCGCAAAACCGATCATGAAAGTCGACAGGTATTGCGGGATCTGCTGTATGGTCAGCGCAAACGACACGCTGGACGCCGCCGCCACGATAAAGAGGATGCCGCCGGCCATGGAGGCCGAGCGCACAAAGAGCTGCGCCACCGACCTCGCCGTGAGCTCGCGAAACGCCATCCAGCCCACCACCAGCGCATAGACCACGGCAAAGGCCGAGACCTCGGTGGAGGTTGCCACGCCCGAGGTCACGCCCTTGCCGATCATGGCCACCATGATGAGCGCCACCATGGCGCCGCCCAGCAGGCGCAGCATCGGCGTGCGCACGTCAAAGGCCTCGTCGGGGTTGATGCGCGTGCCCACGTAAACCGTCACCGCCGCCAGCGACAGCGCCAGCACGGCCGCCGGCACCAGCCCGGCCATGAAGAGGCCGGCAATCGAGATGTTGGCGACAAAGCCCATGATGATCATGTTGATGCAGGGCGGGATGGTCTCAGCCATCACGGCGGTGCAAGCCAAGAGGCCCGCGGTCTCGTTCGGGTCCTGTTTGGTCTTGCGCACGGCCGGCATGATGATGCCGCCCACTGCCGCGATGTCGGCCAGCTTGGAGCCCGACACGCCCGAGAAGAAGGCGGTCGCCGTGATGGTGATCAGCCCCAGTCCGCCGCGCACCCGGCCGAACATGCGCAGCAGCAGTTCAATGAGGCGGGACGACATGCCGTTGGACTCCATCAGCAGCCCGGCCAGCACAAAAAAGGGAATCGCCAGCAGCACATAGTGGTCGGTGCCCGCCATCACCTGCTGCGAATACACCAGCATGGGCAGGGACGGGTCGGCCATGAAGAACACCAGGGAGGACAGGCCCAGCACAAAGGCAATCGGCACGCCCAGCAGCAGCCCGCCCAGGAAGCCGGCGGTCAGCAGCATCCAGGGTTTGACGGCCAGGCCGGGCAGCAGCATGTTCCAGCCCACCACCGCCGCCACCATGGCGATGCCGATTCCCAGCGTGGACCAGACCACGCGCGAAGGCCCGTTGACCGCGTTGGCGATGCCGAACAGGGTCATGAACAGGCTGCCGATCACGACGGGGAAGGTGTAGATCCATTGGGGCAGGCCTATGGGCGTGGTGCTGGACCAGGAGTCCACCAGCAGGCCGACCGAGGAGACGAAGAGGCTGGCCGAAACCCCCACGATGATCCAGCTCGCGAACTGGACCAGCGCCGGCTGCCAGCGCGCGGGCAACAGGCCGCGGAAGATGTCCACGCCCACATGCTGGCTGCGCGCCAGGACGGTTGCCGCGCCGAAAAACACCAGCACGATCATCAGCGCGCGCGCCACTTCCTCGGCCCAGTCAAAGGGCTCGTGCAGGAAGTAACGAAACACCACCGAGGCAAACACCACCAGCACGTCGACGGCCAGCACCGCGCCCGCGACGTACTCGGTCATGCGCATCAGCCAGGCCAGCCAGCGGCCCGGCGAATGGCCGACGCTGAAGCCGGGCGCCGAGGCCTGCGCCGGGTTGTGGGACGGGGCTGGGGGGCTGGCGGCCGCGGTACCGGGCAGGGCCGCCGACAGGCTGGCTTCCATGCTCAGCCCCGTGCCGCGCTGATGGCCGTGAACAGCGGCGCGGTTTCAGGGTATTGCTTGGCAAAGCCGGCCCAGAGTTTGGTTTCCATTTCCTTGCGCACCTGGTCGCGCTCGTTTTTGGCCATGGGCGTGAAAGTGATGCCGAGTTTCTTCAGGTCTTCTATGCCCTGCAGGCCTTTTTCGGTGCCGGTCTTGCGCAGCTGCACCGTCGAATCGGCGGCGGCCTTCATGAAGGCCGGGCGCAGCTCGGCCGGGATCCGCTCTATGCCGCGCTTGCCCATGATGCAGACCATGGGGCTGAACAGGTGCTCCGTCATCCAGCAATGCTTGACCACCTCGTTGAGCTTGCTGGCCAGCACCGTACCCGAATCGTGTTCAAAGCCGTCGACCACGCCGGTCTGCGCGGCCATGTAGAGCTCGCCGAAGGAAATCGGCGTGGGGATGGCGCCCATGATCTTGAAGGTCTCGATAAAGGCCGGCGTCGGCAGCACGCGCAGCTTGACGTTCTTGATGTCGGCCAGCGACTTGACCGGCTGCTTGGTGTAGACATTGCGGGCGCCGTAGTGCGCGCTCCAGGTGATGACCTGGCAGCCGGTGCTTTTTTGCAGCATCTCGTTGAGCTTGGCGCCCACGCCGCTGTCCAGCGCCTTGGCCACATGCTCGTAGC
Organism: Polaromonas sp. P1_A2; assembly: GCF_056406895.1. Lineage (NCBI taxonomy): Bacteria > Pseudomonadati > Pseudomonadota > Betaproteobacteria > Burkholderiales > Comamonadaceae > Polaromonas > Polaromonas sp. P1_A2. The sequence continues at coordinate 535,207 of NZ_JBFTZI010000004.1, forward strand.
TGTCGAAGAGGTAGCCCAGGTCCAGCATGCCCAGCTGCGGCGTCACCGTGGCCCAGATGGACGAGCCGGTCAGCATCATGTCGATGGAGCCGACCTTGACCTGCTGCACCACGTCGCTTTCCTTGCCGAGCTGGTTGTTGGGAAAGTAGTCGATGCGTATCTTGTCGCCCACGGCCTTCTTGAGGTTGGCCTCCATGAGCTGCTGCCAGGCGAAGTGCGAGGAATTGAGGTCGGGCAGGTGCGCGGACGACAGGCGTAGCGCGACGGCGGACTGGGCCTTGGCCAGGCCCGAAAACCCCGTCGCCATGGCAACGGAGGCGGCAGAAGTGGCCTGGACAAAGCGGCGGCGTGAAAGTGAACCCATTTTTTGTCTCCTGATGTGTTTTACGGTGCGCTGGGGAATTTCGGCGTTCTTTGTAGAACGATTTACTGTATCGTTACACCAAATTGGCCGTCAAGCCGGGTGGGCGCGGTTTTGCTAGGTGTTTTCCTCCGTAAACCGGTGTTTGGGCGCAGCTTTGCCGCCGGCGGCAAAAGCGCCATGAAATCCCTGGAGACAGACCCGACGCCCCTTTTTGGTTCGTTCGGCAATCGCGGAAAACCCGGGTCTTGACGCGAGCGGGCAGCGGCGCAGAATGCATCAGCTGCCGAGCTTGTATGTACAAGTTACGAGCGGCAACCAGCGGGGCATATGGGCACGGTTCGTGCTCTCCTCTAAAGCCTCCCAGGGCCAGGGCGCAGCCGCCACAAGCGGCCCAGCGCATTCTTTTTGAACCGTCCAACAGAAGGAAACCATCTTGAACCACATGCTCCCCCTCATCAGCCGCCGCGTGCTCTGCGCCACGGCCGCGGCCGCCATGCTGGCCTGCGGCGCCGGCGCCGCGCTGGCCGCCACGCCCAAGGACACGCTGGTGCTGGCATTCGGCTTTGACGACATCATCACCATGGACCCGGCCGAGGCCTTCGAGCTGTCCGCCGGTGAAGTCATGGGAAACACCTACGACCGCCTGCTGCGCCTGGACGTGAACGACCCGTCCAAGCTGGTGGGCGACGTGGCCAAGTCCTGGAATGTTTCGGCCGACGGCAAGACCTATACCTTCGAGATCAAGCCCGGCCTCAAATTCGCCTCGGGCAATCCGCTGACGGCGGAAGAAGTGGCCTACTCGCTGCAGCGCGCCGTGATGCTGGACAAATCGCCGGCCTTCATCCTCACGCAGTTCGGCTTTTCCAAGGCCAACGTCAAGGACAAGATCAAGGCCACCAGCCCGACCGTGCTGACCATGGAGACCGACAAAGCCTACGCGCCGACCTTCGTCTTCAACTGCCTGACGGCCAATGTGGCCGGCATTGTCGACATGAAGCTGGTGCAGTCCAAGGAGGTCAACGGCGACTGGGGTTATGCCTGGCTCAAGACCAACTATGCCGGCTCCGGCCCGCTCAAGCTGCGCGAGTGGCGCGCCAATGAAATCGTGGCGCTGGAGCGCAACGACAACTACTACGGCACCAAATCCAAACTCGCGCGCGTGATCTACCGCCACGTGAAGGAATCGGCCACGCAGCGCCTGCTGCTGGAAAAAGGCGATATCGACATCGCCCGCAACCTGAGCCCGCAGGACATCGCGGCGCTCTCGGCCAACAAGGACGTGAAGCTCACCTCCACACCCAAGGGCACGGTCTACTACATCAGCCTGAACCAGAAGAATCCCAACCTGGCCAAGCCCGAAGTGCGCGAAGCCATGAAATACCTGGTCGACTACGGCGCCATCGGCGACACGCTGATCAAAAACATCGGCGTGGTCAACCAGAACTTCCTGCCGCAGGGCCTGCTGGGCGCCAGCACCGAAAAGCCCTACAAACTCGACGTGGCCAAGGCGAAACAGCTGCTGGCCAAGGCCGGCCTGCCCAACGGCTTCAAGGTGACCATCGACATGCGCACCATACAGCCGGTGCAGGGCATCACCGAAGCCTTCCAGCAGACGGCCAAGCAGGCCGGCATAGACATCGAGATCATTCCCGGCGACGGCAAGCAGACGCTGACCAAGTACCGCGCGCGCACCCACGACATGTACATAGGCCAGTGGGGCGCCGACTACTGGGACCCGCATTCGAACGCCGACACCTTCACGCGCAACCCCGACAACGCCGATGACGCCAAGGCCAAGCCCCTGGCATGGCGCAATGCCTGGGCGATTCCCGAGCTGACCAAGCAGTCGGACGCCGCCGTGCTGGAGCGCGACGCCGGCAAGCGCAAGAAGATGTACGAGGAGCTGCAGGCCGAGTTCCGCAAGACCAGCCCCTTCATCATGCTGTACCAGCAGACCGAGGTGGCGGCCTACCGCAGCAACGTCGACGGCCTGAAGCTGGGCCCGACCTTCGACAGCAACTACGTGTTCAACGTGTCCAAGCACTGACGGCTCCACCGACTTTGGCCATCCCCGATCCCACGGCCGCCGGCGTGGCGCCGCTCAGCGCGGTGAGCACGCGCACGGCCGGCCAACGCCTTGCACCCCACGCCAGGAGCTTTGGCAACTTCCTGGTGGTGATACTGCTCACCTACCTGGGCCTGCTCGCGGTGACCTTTTTCATAGGCCGGGTGATCCCGATAGACCCGGTGCTGGCCATCGTGGGCGACCGGGCGCCGGCCCATGTGATCGCGCGCGTGCGTGAAGAGCTGGGGCTGGACAGGCCGCTCTACCAGCAGTTCTACATCTACCTGGGCAAGGTGCTCAAGGGCGACTTCGGCACCTCGGTGCTGACCGCCAACCCGGTGATGACGGACATCAAGCGCGCTTTTCCGGCAACGCTGGAGCTGGCCAGCCTGGGCATCTTGATAGGCGCGGGCCTGGGCGTGCCGCTGGGCGTGTGGGCGGCGGTGCGGCGCGGCAAGCTGGTGGACCAGGTGGTGCGCGTGATAGGCCTGGTCGGTTATTCGGTGCCCATCTTCTGGCTGGGGCTGATGGCACTGGTGGTGTTTTATGCGCGCCTGGGCTGGGTCTCGGGGCCGGGCCGCATCGACGTCAGCTATGAATACACGCTCACGCCCGTCACCGGCCTGTTGCTGCTGGACACCGCCATGGCCGGCGAGTGGGAGGCTTTTCGCAATGTGTTTTCGCACCTGATACTGCCGGCCTCGCTGCTCGGTTATTTCGCGCTGGCCTACATCAGCCGCATGACGCGTTCCTTCATGCTCAACGAACTCGCGCAGGAATACGTGATCGCCGCGCGCGCCAAGGGTTTGTCGGAGTCGCGCATCATCTGGCGCCACGCGCTGCGCAATGCCATGGTGCCGCTGGTGACGGTGATCGCGCTGTCCTATGCCGGCCTGCTCGAAGGCTCGGTGCTGACCGAGACCGTGTTCGCCTGGCCGGGCCTGGGCCTGTACATCACCAACTCGCTGCAGAACGCCGACATGAATGCGGTGCTGGGCGGCACCATCATCGTGGGCTCGATTTTTGTGGGGCTGAACCTGCTCTCCGACGTGCTCTACAAGCTGCTCGATCCAAGGACCCGCATTCGATGACTTCCAAAGCCGCATCCTTGCGCAGCTGGCTGGACACCGACAGGCCCACCTCGCGCCGCCAGGCCTTTATGGGCCGGGTCTACCACGGCTGCCGCGATTTTTCGCGCAACCGGCTGGCCATGCTGGGCCTCTTTATCGTGCTGGGCCTGGTGGGGGTGGCGATCTTTGCCGAGCTGCTGGCGCCTTATTCGGCCTATACCGGCGACCTGCGGACCACACGCCTGCTGCCGCCCTCGTGGACGCACTGGTTCGGCACCGACGACCAGGGGCGCGACATCTTTTCGCGCATCATCATCGGCTCGCGCATCACGCTGATGGTGGTGATCCTGGTGGCGGTGCTGGCCGCGCCGCTGGGCCTGATCGTCGGCACCGTGGCCGGTTATGCCGGCGGCTGGGTCGATGCGGTGCTGATGCGCATCACCGACATATTTCTCGCGTTTCCGCGCCTCATCCTGGCACTGGCCTTTGTTGCGGCGCTGGGCCCCGGCATACAGAACGCGGTGATCGCGATTGCCATCACCTCCTGGCCGCCTTATGCGCGCATGGCGCGCGCCGAGACGCTGACGATTCGCCAGACCGACTACATCGCCGCCGTGCAGCTGCTGGGCGCCTCGCCCTGGCGCATCGTGCTGGGCCACATCATGCCGCTGTGCCTGTCCTCGGTGATCGTGCGCGTCACGCTGGACATGGCCGGCATCATCCTGACGGCCGCCGGCCTGGGCTTTCTGGGCCTGGGCGCGCAGCCGCCCATGCCGGAGTGGGGCGCGATGATCGCCAACGGCCGCCTGTATGTGCTGGACCAGTGGTGGGTGGCGGCCGCGCCCGGCGCCGCGATTTTTATCGTGAGCCTGGCTTTCAACCTGCTGGGCGACGGCTTGCGCGACGCGCTGGACCCCAAGGCGGCCAAATGACGGACGCCAACGTTCCTCTGCTGGTGGTTGACGATCTGTGCGTCAGCTTTCCGCGCCGCGGCGGCGGCATGACCGAAGCGGTGCGCGGCGTGTCTTTCAGCCTGGGCCGCGAGCGCCTGGGCATCGTCGGGGAATCAGGGTCGGGCAAGTCGCAGACCGGCCGCGCCATCATGGGGCTGACCGCACCGGAGGGCCGCATCAGCGCCAGGCGCCTGGAGTTTTCCGGCACGGACCTGCTTAACTGCGCGCCGGCGCAACGCCGCGCGCTGCGCGGCGGCCGCATCGCCATGGTGTTGCAGGACCCGAAGTTTTCGCTGAACCCGGTCATGACGATTGGCGCGCAGATCGTGGAGACGTTGCAGGCCCACACCCGCGTGTCGCCCGCGGAAGCCAAAAAACGCGCGCTCGCCGCGCTGGAGTCGGTGCGCATTGACGACCCGGCGCGCGTCTTCAGGCTCTACCCGCATGAGGTCTCGGGCGGCATGGGCCAGCGCGCGATGATCGCCATGATGCTGATCGCCGACCCCGACCTGCTGATCGCCGACGAGCCCACCTCGGCGCTGGACGTCACGGTGCAGCTGCAGGTGCTGTCCATACTCGACACCCTGGTGGCCGAGCGCGGCATGGGCCTGATATTGGTCTCGCACGACCTGCGGCTGGTGTCCACCTTCTGCGACCGCATTCTCGTGATGTATGCCGGCCGTGTGGTGGAAGAACTCGCTGCCGGCGGCCTGGCCCAGGCCAAACATCCCTACACGCGCGGCCTGATGGCCTGCCTGCCCAGGCTGGGCGCGTCCACCCATCCGCTGGCCACGCTGGACCGGAAACCGGAGTGGGCGCTGTGAGCGCGGCGAGCAGAGCCAAAGCGCTGGGCTTGGAGGCCAGCGGCCTGCGCGTCGAATACGACGGTTTTGTCGCGGTGGTCGGCACCACCTTTACCGTGAACCCCGGCGAGAGCTTCGGCATCGTCGGTGAATCGGGTTCGGGCAAGTCCACGGTGCTGCGCGCCATCTGCGGGCTGGCGCCGCGCACGGCCGGCACGGTGCGGTTGCTGGGCCAGGACAGCGCGCCCGGCAGCAAGGCCTTCAGGCGCCAGGTGCAGATGGTGTTCCAGGACCCTTATGGTTCGCTGCACCCGCGCCACACGGTGGACCGCATCCTGGCCGAGCCGCTGGCCATCCACGGCATCCTCGATGCGGAGGCGCGCATAGAGCGCGCGCTCGAGGAAGTCGGTTTGGGCACGGGCTTTCGTTTTCGCTATCCGCACCAGCTTTCGGGTGGGCAACGCCAGCGCATCGCGATCGCGCGGGCCTTGATCCTGGAGCCGCAAATCCTGCTGTTGGACGAGCCCACTTCGGCGCTGGACGCCTCGGTGCAGGCCGAGGTGCTCAACCTGCTCGAGGAGCTGCGGCGCCGGCGCGGCCTGACTTTCATCATGGTGAGCCATGACCTGGCCGTCGTCACCCATCTGTGTGAGCGGCTCATGGTGATGCAGCGCGGCCAGACGGTGGAGATGCTGCCTTCGGCCGACCTGGCGGCGCACAAGGTCACCAATGCCTACACACTGAGCCTGATGGAAGCTTCCACCGGTTTCAAGCGCCGCGCCGCGGCCGGGGTGGCCACCACGGCATAGTGGTGGCTATTCTTGACTGGCGCATCGGGCGTGCGCGTGTTTTAATTTCTTTTCACCCACGGAGGCCTCCGACATGATCAACTGGGAAGCCCATGCCTGCCTGCCGCTGCACCCGGCGGCCGACTTTTCGCCCATGGACGCCTTGCGCGCCGCCGGCGTCAACTATGTGTCCATCAACGTTGGCATGGACATGAACCCGGTGTCGCAAATCATGGCGGTGATCGCCGCCTTCCGCACCAGGATCGCGGCGAACCCGGATCGCTACCGACTGGTCTCCAGCGTGGAGGAGATCCGCGAAGCCGCCGCGGCGGGCGTACTCGCCATCGGCTTTGACCTCGAAGGCGCGATGCCCTTGCAGGAGCACACCGAGATGGTGGCGCTGTACCGCGAGCTCGGCGTGCGGCAAATCCACTTTGCCTACAACCGCAACAACAGCGTGGCCGACGGCTGCCATGACGAGGCGCGCGGCCTCACACCGCTGGGCCTGCGCATGGTGCGGGCCGTCAACAAGGCCGGCCTGCTCATGGACTGTTCGCACACCGGCCGGCGCTGCAGCCTGGACATCATGGCGGCTTCGTCAAAGCCGGTGATCTTCAGCCACGCCAACCCGCTGGCGCTGGTGGAGCACGGCCGCAATATCACTGACGAGCAGATACGCGCCTGCGCGGCCACCGGCGGCGTGGTTTGTATCTCGGGCGTGTCGGCCTTTCTCGGCACCCCCACGCCCGACGCAGGCGACATGGCGCGGCATGTGGCCTATGTGGCCGGCCTGGTGGGCGCGCAGCATGTGGGCATAGGCCTGGACATCAGCTTCCGCCAGGACGAGCTCAACGACAACCCGCCCGGCGACTACGACCCGGACTACTGGTGGCCCAAGGCTGCCGGTTATGACCGCAGCGTGCAGCGCATGACTTACACGCCGGTCGAAACCTGGCGGCTGTTGCCGGAGGCGCTGCGCCAGGTGGGCCTGGGCGCGGCCGAAATCGAGGGCGTGATGGGCGACAATATGATGCGTGTGGCCGGCATCGCCTGGCAGCACGCCTGAACATCCCGCAACCCACCGGCAGCTTCCCATGTCCTCCATCACGCTTCGTTTCCTGGCCGAACCCAGCACCGTCAACTTCGGCGGCAAAGTCCATGGCGGCACCGTCATGAAATGGATTGACGAGGCCGGTTATGCCTGCGCCACCAGCTGGGCCAAGCGCTACTGCGTGACCGTCTCGGTGGGCAGCATACGTTTTCAGCGCCCCATCATGATCGGCGACCTGGTCGAAGTCGAAGCCCGGCTGGCCTACACCGGCAAGACCAGCCTGAACATCTCGGTGGAAGTGCGCGCCGGCGACATGAAAGTCGGCCAGATGGCGGTGATCACCGAATGCCTGGTGGTATTTGTCGCGGTGGACCTGGACGGCAAGGCCCTGCCCGCCCAGGAATGGCGGCCCGAGACCCCCGGCGACGTCGCGCTGGCCCAGCGCGTCAAGGCGCACCTGGACGCCGCGCGCAGCATGCAGCTGTCCTGAGCCGCGCCTGTCTCGTTCCACTGATGCAAAGTAACTCCCTGACGAGCCGCGACCTGGCGGCCGCCCTGACCGTGGTCGTGCTGTGGGGCGTCAATTTTGTGGTCATGAAATTCGCGCTGCGCGACTTCACGCCGTTTCAGCTCGGCACGGCGCGGTATGTGTTTGCCGCGCTGCCCTTGGTGCTGCTGATACGCCCGCCCAAGATCGCGTGGAAGTGGATTGTGTTCTATGGCCTCTTCCAGGGTGTGGGGCAATTCGGCATCTTGTTTCTCGCACTCAAGGTCGGCATGACGGCGGCGCTGGCCTCGGTGCTGCAGCAGACCCAGGTGTTCTGGACGGCGCTGTTTGGTTTTGTGCTGTTGCATGAGCGCGCCAGCCGCCCGCTGCAGGCCGGCCTGGCGCTCGCGGCCCTGGGCCTGGCCTGCTTCGCGCTCAACTACGTGGGCACGGACGGCAGCAGCGCCACCACGCCGCTGGGTTTTGTGCTCACGCTTTGCGCGGCGGCCATGTGGGCCATGTCCAACATCGTGGCGCGCCGCGTGCAGCAGACTTACAAGGACTATTCGCCGCTGGCTTTTGTGGTGTGGAGCAGCCTGGTCGCGGTGCTGCCCTTTGCCGCGCTGTCCTGGGCTTTTGACCCCGAGCCCCTACGCTGGCATTGGCTGGAGGCACGCGCGTCGAGCTGGGCCGCCGTGGCTTACCTGGGCTGGGCCGCCACCATCCTGGGCTACGGCCTGTGGACCAACCTGCTCAAGCGCCACCCCGCGAACCGCGTTGCGCCTTTCAGCCTGGGTGTGCCCGTCGTCGGTCTGGCCACCGGCATGCTGGTGCTGGGCGAGGTCGTCACGGCCTGGCAATGGGCCGGTGTGGCTTTCGTGGTGGCCGCGCTGGCCTGTGTGATGCTGGGCGGGCTGGTGCTCAGGCCGCGCTCGCAGCAGGCTTGAGGTTGGCGGCCTGCGCCTCGCCAAACCAGGCTGCCAGCAGCTCCAGCGTGTAGCGCACCTTGGCCGGTTGCTCGCCGCGGCGCGGCGTGACGGCATACACCGGCACATCCGTCATGCGCCAGCCCGGAAGTATCGGCAGCAAACGGCCCTCGGCCAGCGCCGTGCGATCGTCCTCGCTCACCGCCATGCCTATGCCCCAGCCCGCGAGGTATAGCGCATGCAGCGCCGATACCTGCGATGCCTGCACGCGCGGCTCCAGCCGCAGGGTTTGCCGCTCCCCCTCCGGCCCCGTGAGTTCCAGCATGTCGACGCCGGCGGTTTGCGGCTTGCTCGCCAGCCAGTCGTGCTGCAGCAGGTCTCTTGGATGCGCGGGCCAGCCGCGTTCAGCCAGGTAGGCCGGGGAAGCGCAAAGCTGGCGCTTCATGACGCCGAGCTTGCGTGCCACCAGGGATGAGTCCGCCAACGAGCCGACGCGCAAAGCGATGTCTATGCGCTCTTCAACCAGGTCGATCAGCGTGTCGTCCAGCAGCAGGCACAGTGTGAGTTTGGGATGCCCGCGCAGCGGCGCCAGCGCTGCTGCCAGCAGGCTGCCAAAGCCGACAGGCGCTGTCAGGCGCAGTTCGCCCTCGGGTTCGTCGCGCAGGCGCACCAGGGCCTGCTCGGCCTCGCGCGCGGCGCCCACCATGGCCGCGCAACCGGCGTGGTAGCGCTCGCCGGCCTCGGTCAAGGTGATGCGCCGCGTCGAGCGATGCAGCAGCGCCAGGCCCAGCGCCTGCTCGAGCTGGCGCAAATGCTGGCTCACGGCCGAGGGCGTCATGCCCAGGCGGCGCGCCGCCGCAGTGAGTGAGCCCGCCGCCACCACCTCGGCAAAGACGGCCATGCGCTTGAGCTGGTCCAGGGATTTGTCACTCATTGATTAGTTGTACTTCACAGTGTTGTTGAATTTTGCCGTCTATTCAGCTGCTTGTGAAGCAACCAAACTAACAGCTTCTTTCAACCACAGGGCAATTTCCATCATGAACATCGCACTCATAGGCGCCACCGGTTTTGTAGGCGCACCGATTCTTTCCGAACTGCTGGGCCGCGGCCACAAGGTCACGGTGCTGGCCCGCAACCCCGGCAAAGTCGCGCCGCAAACCGGCCTCAAGGTCGTCGCCGCGGACGCGCTGGACGCCGGCCAGGTCGCCAGGGCCGTGGCCGGCCATGACGCTGTCATCAGCGCCTACAACCCCGGCTGGGGCGAGCCGAAGATTTACGACCTGCACCTGCAGGCCAGCCAGGCCATCGTGACCGGCGTCAAGCAGGCCGGCGTGAAGCGCCTGCTGGTGGTGGGCGGCGCGGGCAGCCTGTATGTGGCGCCCGGCCTGCAACTGGTGGACACGCCGCAGTTCCCCGCCGAATACAAACAGGGCGCGCTGGCCGCGCGCGAGGCGCTCAACCAGCTCAAGCTCGAAACCTCGCTGGACTGGAGTTTTGTCTCGCCTCCCATTGGGTTGGCGCCCGGCGAACGCAGCGGCAAATACCGGCTGGGGGGTGATGAGTTGCTGCCTGGCCAGGGCGACAAGCCGGCCGGAATCTCTGTGGCCGACCTGGCCGTGGCGATTGTGGATGAGGTGGAGACGCCGCGGCACATACGGCGCCGGTTTACGGCGGCCAATTAAGGCTGATTGGCCATGCAGCGGGGGGCTTGCCGGGTCTTGCTCCGGCTTGCGCGCCTGCTCCCTTTGCTGAGAGCTGCTGGCCGGGGGTTGCCCGGCGGCAACTCACTTTTCTTTTGCTTCGCCAAAAGAAAAGTAAGCAAAAGAAAAGGCGACCCTGGTGTCTGCGTCCCTTCGCTTCGCTACGGGCAACCTGCGGTGCTCGGTTCAGCCGGGGTCTCGCTAAACTCGCTACGTTTCACTTCGCTCAAACAACGCGATCCCTTATCCCCCAGACCCTGCGCACCTCGGCGCATACACAACGGGTGGGGAGAAAAAATACCAAGACAGACACCCACAAGCACTCGCAATGGCGAGTCCTTGTTAGTATTTGTCTTCTTGGTATTTCGGTATTCGGTTCCCGATCCCGATTGCCCCGTCCTGGCTGGGCCGAGGAGCGCAGAGACAAGCGGATCAGGGCCGGCGTTGTC